>NZ_ATAO01000260.1 GCF_000455825.1 Microbacterium maritypicum MF109 | reverse complement strand
GCATGTGTTAAGCACGCCGCCAGCGTTCATCCTGAGCCAGGATCAAACTCTCCGTAAAAAAGAAATGCATACCCCACCGGGAAAACGGTGACGCAGCGAGTTTGATGCTGACCAAAGAGACAAAATTCATTGCTGACTTCATCCATTGCCAACCCCCCGGAAGGAGGTTGGTCTTTGATCCAAAGGAATTCTCACCCCCACCGAAGTGGAGACGAGGATAATTTGGCATTTGACAAGTGCACGCTGTTGAGTTCTCAAGGATCGGATGCTCCCACGACCCAGCCATCACAGCCAGGCCCGAAGGGCAACTTCTCTATCTTACC
>NZ_ATAO01000259.1 GCF_000455825.1 Microbacterium maritypicum MF109 | reverse complement strand
TGTATAAGAGACAGGTGCTTAACACATGCAAGTCGAACGGTGAACACGGAGCTTGCTCTGTGGGATCAGTGGCGAACGGGTGAGTAACACGTGAGCAACCTGCCCCTGACTCTGGGATAAGCGCTGGAAACGGCGTCTAATACTGGATATGTGACGTGACCGCATGGTCTGCGTCTGGAAAGAATTTCGGTTGGGGATGGGCTCGCGGCCTATCAGCTTGTTGGTGAGGTAATGGCTCACCAAGGCGTCGACGGGTAGCCGGCCTGAGAGGGTGACCGGCCACACTGGGAC
>NZ_ATAO01000258.1 GCF_000455825.1 Microbacterium maritypicum MF109 | reverse complement strand
TATCGCGACGCGATCGACAGTGCTATCGGCACGTGCGGGCCTCCGGTGGGGGATTCTCGGCGTCCTCGCCTTCTCCTTCACCCTCCCTTTCACGCGCATCGCGATCGGCGGGCTCTCGCCGTTGTTCATCGGCTCCGGGCGCGCGGTCGTCGCCGCGCTCCTCGCGGGAATCGCCCTGGCCGCGACCCGCCAGCGCCCCCCGACGATGACACAGTGGGGCCGCCTCGCGATCGTCGCCGGTGGGGTGGTAGCCGGGTTCCCGCTGCTCACCTCGTTCGCGATGACCACGACCCCCGCCAGCCACGGTGCCGTCG
>NZ_ATAO01000257.1 GCF_000455825.1 Microbacterium maritypicum MF109 | reverse complement strand
GTGCACGGGTGCCCTCGAACCGTGCACTGATGGCGGAGTACGGGGCCAGTCCGGTGACCGTGCAGAAGGCGATGCAGCAGCTCGTGCGGCTCGGACTGGTCGAGTCCCGTCCTGGCGCCGGCACCTTCGTGCGTGCCGCGCCCGCCGCACGCACGGCCGACTACGGCTGGCAGACGGCAGCTCTCGGTACGCCGCCCACGGGCCTTCTGCGCTTGTCGTCCACGCAGCGCACCGTCGCCCCGGATGCGATCGGACTGCACTCGGGCTACCCCGCCGTCGACCTGCTGCCCCAGCGGCTCGTGCGGCAGGCGCTCGTGCGGGCGGCCCGATCAGATGCGGCCCTGATCCGCTCGCCCGCGGCAGGTCTTCCCGAACTTCAGGCCTGGTTCGCCGGTGAGCTCGCATCCGCAGCCCCCGTCGGCAGTACACCCGCCTCGGCCAGGGACGCTCTGATCATCTCCGGCAGCCAGAGCGGGCTGAGCTCGATCTTCCGTGCCGTCGTCGGCGTCGGTCAGCCGCTG
>NZ_ATAO01000256.1 GCF_000455825.1 Microbacterium maritypicum MF109 | reverse complement strand
TACAACCGTGATGGTGGTGCCCCGCGTCGTGAGGGCGGGTACAACCGTGACGGCGCAGCTCCCCGTCGCGAGGGCGGGTACAACCGTGACGGTGGCGCCCCGCGTCGCGACGGCGCAGCTCCCCGTCGTGAGGGTGGCGGGTATAACCGTGACGGGGGTGCCCCGCGCCGTGACGGCGCAGCTCCCCGTCGTG
Organism: Microbacterium maritypicum MF109; assembly: GCF_000455825.1. Lineage (GTDB taxonomy): Bacteria > Actinomycetota > Actinomycetes > Actinomycetales > Microbacteriaceae > Microbacterium > Microbacterium maritypicum_A. The sequence goes on along the minus strand of NZ_ATAO01000256.1, from coordinate 5,951 downwards.
AAGGTGGCGGCTACAACCGTGACGGTGGCGCCCCGCGTCGCGAAGGCGGCGACCGCGATCGTTCACGTTCATTCCCGCAGCGCGGGGGAGCGGGGCGAGAGCGTCCGGCTCAGGCGACGAACGAGCGTCCGCGGTTCGATGAGCCGCAGATCCCCGACGACGTCACGGCTCGCGACCTCAACGGCGCAGCGCGTAATGAGCTCAAGACGCTGAGCAAGGAGAACGCCGAACACGTCGCCCGTCACCTGGCGATGGCCTCTCGTCTCATCGACGAGGACCCGGCGCTCGCCCACGAGCACGCGCTGGCCGCATCGCGCCGCGCTGGACGCATCGCGATCGTCCGTGAGACCCTCGGCATCACCGCCTACGCCACGGAAGACTTCGCCCTGGCGCTCCGCGAACTGCGGACCTACCGTCGTATCTCCGGCAAGGACGATCAGATCGCTCTGATGGTCGACAGCGAGCGCGGAATCGGTCGCTCCGATCGTGCGCTCGAGACCGGACGCGCCGTCGATCGTTCTGCGCTCGAGACTCCGGTCCGGGTCGCGCTTGCGATCGCGATGTCTGGTGCCCGTCTCGACCAGGGCGATCTCGAACTCGCACTCGGCGAGCTGGAGATCCCGGAGCTCGATCCCGATCGGGCCTTCGAATGGAGCCCGGCGCTGTTCGCCGCCCGCGCTGCCGTGCTCGAAGACCTCGGGCGCACCGAGGAGGCGGAGTTCTGGGCGCACCGCGCCGAAGTCGCCGCTGAGGCGCTAGGGGTCGATGAGGCCGGCGACGAGGAGATCTTCATCGAAGACAGCCTCATCGAGGGAGAGTTCCCCGACGAGGATGACAATGATTCCGCGGCGGATACGCCCCTGGAGGCCGATGACGCGGATCGGGAAGAGCCAGCGTCCGATGCGCCTGCCGACGTCGACGAAGCCGCGCTCGTCGCTGAGGAACCGACCGTCGACGACGAGGTGCGCGAGCTCCTCGGCGAGGACGACGAGTCGGAACCGGAGGCGTAGTGGCGCTGTTCTCTCGGAAGCGATCGCCTCGCACTCCGCTTGACGGAGTCGATACGGTTCTCGCCGACCTCGACGGTGTGGTGTACGCCGGCCCCGGGGCCCTGCCCTACGCGGTGGACAGCCTCAACGAGGCGGCGAAGTCGGCTCGACTCGGCTACATCACGAACAACGCGGCACGCACGGATGCCTCGGTCGCAGCGCACCTGAGCAGTCTCGGGCTGCGCGTCCAGGCATCCGACGTGGTCACGAGCCCGCAGGCGGCGATGAGGCTGATGGCTCAGATCGTGCCCGCCCCGGCAACGATCCTGGTCATCGGCGGTGACGGCCTCGTCGACGAGGTGCAGAAAGCCGGGTACACAGTCACGCGGAGCGCGGAGGATGCGCCGAGCGCCGTCGTGCAGGGGTTCGCTCCGGAGGTCGCGTGGACGGATCTCGCTGAGGCGGCCTTCGCTCTCAAGCTTCCCGAGGACGAAGGCGGCATCCCGTGGATCGCCACCAACACCGACTGGACGATCCCCCGTGAGCGGGGAGTGGCGCCCGGCAACGGGACGCTCGTCTCCGCCGTGCACACGGCGATCGGCAGGCTCGCCACCGTCGCGGGGAAGCCGGAGGAGCCGATCTTCCAGGAGGCCCTTGCACGCTTCGGCGCGAAGAAGGCCCTCTTCATCGGGGACCGTCTCGACACCGACATCATGGGGGCGAGCAGGGTCGGCATCGACTCGGTCCTGGTGCTCACCGGCATTGACCGCCCGAAGCATGTGCTGGCCGCCCCGGAGGGCTCGCGTCCCACCTACATCCTCGGCGACCTGCGCGAACTGCATGCCCCGTATCCCGAGGTGACCGAGCAGGACGGCGTCTTCCGCGTGAACGGTGCGGCGGTGCGGGTTTCGGGCGCCGACGTCGAGATCGTGGCGGATTCCGGTGAGCAGATCGACCTGCTGCGCGCGGGAGCCGCCGCCATCTGGGCATCCGGCACCCCCGTGTTCGTGCTGAGGGTTCCGGAGCGCCTCTACGACGACCCGTTCCACCGTCCCTGACGGTGCTCGCGTGGCGCCCTTCCGCGTCGGACGGGCCGCGTACAGTAGAACCGTGACCGATGAGACGACGAGCGCGCCGACCGATGGCCTGTGGAGTCGACTGCGTCTGATCGAGGGGCAGCCGCTGCCGGCGAGGGCCGACGCGTATTCGGCCCTCCACGACGAGCTCTCCCGTCGCCTCGAGAGCGGCGCGAAGCTCGAGCAGCGGGAGACCTCGGGATCCCGATGACGCGACTCGACGCTGCCCTCGCCGCCCGAGGACTCGCCCGTTCGCGCACCCACGCGGCCACTCTCATCTCGGAGGGCCTCGTCAGCGTCGACGGGCGACCTGTCGTGAAGGCCTCCACTGCGGTCGACGATGCGGCGGAGATCACCATCGCCGGTGCAGACCACTACGTCGGACGTGCCGCGCACAAGCTCATCGCGGGCCTCGACGGCTTCGCGATACCGGTCGAGGGGCGGCTGGCACTCGACATGGGCGCATCCACCGGCGGTTTCACCCAGGTGCTCCGTGAGCGGGGAGCACGTGAGGTGCTCGCGGTCGACGTCGGGCATGGACAACTCGCCGCGTCGATCGCCGCCGATCCCGGAGTCGTCTCCGTCGAGGGCTACAACGTCCGATACATGACACGGGAGAATCTCGCCGAGGCGACGGGCGAGGTCGCAGCCCCCGATCTGGTCGTGGGTGACCTCTCGTTCATCTCTCTCGAACTCGTGTTGCCGGCCGTCGCCGCGGTGGTCCCATCGGAGTCCGACGTCCTGCTTCTCGTGAAGCCGCAGTTCGAGGTCGGACGCACCGCCGTCCGTGGGGGACTGGTCACCGACCCCGCAACACGCGCCGATGCCGTGGCTCGCATCGTGTGGAGCGCCTGGGACGCGGGGTTGGGGATGCTCGGCATCCTTCCCTCCCCGATCCTCGGAACCCACGGCAACGCCGAGTATCTCGTGCACCTCGCACCGGGTCGAGGCAGCAATCCGACAGAATGGCTGGACAGCATCAACCGACTGGCAGGAGGACGATGAACGAGCGCAGCATCCTGGTCGTCGCTCACGCGGGCCGTGTGGACACCGTCGACGCCGCCCGGCGGGTGGTCGACGCGCTTCGGGAGGCCGGAGCGCGACCGGCCCTGGCCGCCGACGATCACGAGGCCCTCGTGGCCGTGGATCCTTTCTTCGCCGACATCGCCGTACTCGGCATCTCCGTCGATCCGGCCGACCTCGAACTGGCGATCGTGCTGGGTGGGGATGGGACGATTCTGCGCGCAGCGGAACTCGTACGCGACAGCGGGGCTCCGGTGCTCGGCATCAACATGGGGCACGTCGGCTTCCTCGCGGAGATCGACCGCGACGACATGGACAAAGCCGTACGTCGTGTGATCGACCGCGACTACGAGGTCGAGGAACGGCTCGCCCTGTCCGTGCGTGTGAAGGATGTCGACGGCACGGTCGTCTATGAGACGTGGGCCCTCAACGAGGCCACGGTCGAGAAGGCCAGTCGTGAGCGGATGATCGAGATCGTTCTCGAGATCGACGGCCGGCCGTTGTCGAGTTTCGGATGCGACGGCATGGTGATCTCCACCCCGACCGGCTCGACGGCCTACAACTTCTCCGCCGGGGGACCGGTGATCTGGCCGAGTGTCGAGGCGATCGCGGTGGTGCCGCTGTCGGCGCATGCCCTGTTCGCCAAGCCGCTCGTGGTGAGCCCCGATGCCTCGGTGGCGATCGAGATGCTCGAACGCACGGACGGCTCGGGCATCCTCTGGTGCGATGGCCGCCGCTCGCACGACCTGCCGCCGGGCGCACGCGTGGTGGTGCGCCGCTCTTCGCGTCCCGTGCGGCTGGCTCGCCTGCACCCCACGGCATTCACCGACCGACTCGTGCGCAAGTTCCAGCTTCCCGTCGAAGGGTGGCGCGGACAGGCGCCGGGGGCGACGTCATGATCGAGGAGACGTCATGATCGAGGAGACGTCATGATCGAGGAGACGTCATGATCGAGGAGATGCGGATGCAGGGGCTCGGCGTCATCGCCGATGCCGTGCTGCCGCTGGGTCCCGGATTCACCGCCATCACCGGCGAGACCGGCGCCGGAAAGACCATGGTCGTCACCGGGCTCGGACTGCTGCTGGGCCAGCGTGCCGACTCCGGAGCCGTGCGTGCGGGCGCGGCGCAGGCATCGGTCGCGGGCGTCTGGATCGTCCCCGAGAGCGGAACCGTCGCCGAGATCGTCGCCGAGGCCGGTGGCGAGCTGGAGCCTGTCGGTGCTGGCAGCGCGGAACTCTACGTGTCTCGCACGCTCAGTTCGGAAGGGCGCAGCCGTGCCAGTGTCGGTGGGCGCGCGGCCCCCGCGGGTGTGCTCTCCTCGCTCGCGGACGAGCTCGTGGTCGTGCACGGCCAGTCCGAGCAGCTGCGACTGCGTTCGGCCGTCGCGCAGCGTGATGCGCTCGATCGTTTCGGTGGGGCCCCGATCGCTGAGGCCGTAGACGAATACGCCCGGGCCTTCGCACGCTGGCGGACACTCGACGCCGAGATATCCGAGATCACCGAGAACCGTGAACGTCGCGCTGAAGAGGCGTCGCGGCTGCGAGAAGCCCTCGCGCTGATCGAGGCGACGGCTCCGGAGCCGGGGGAGGACCAGGAGCTCACCGCGCGTGCCGAGCGTCTCGCGAACGCCGAGGAGCTGCGTCTCGCGGCCTCGCTCGCGCACGGCGCGCTCTCGAGCGAAGAGGGCGAACCTGATGCCTCGGCTCTCGTCGCGGAGGCGCGTCGAGTACTCGAACGCGCTGCCGACGTGAAGTTGACCGAGATCAGCGAGAGCCTCGCCGACATCGGCTATCGGATCGCCGACACCGCAGGCCTTCTCTCCGCCTATCTCGCCGATCTCGACGAGACGGGTCCGCACGAGCTCGCCGCTGTCGAGGAACGCCGCGCTGCGCTGGGCACCCTGATCCGTGCACACGGCTCGCTCGACGAGGCGCTGACCGTCTGGCAGACCGGATCTGCTCGGTTGGCCGAACTCGATGACGACGGCGATCGGATCGAACGACTGATCGCCGAGCGTGATGCGGCACGGGTCGAACTCGACGCCCACGCCGAGGCGCTGACGGCGGCGCGCGCTGAGGCGGCTTCTCGTCTCGGTGCTGCCGTGACGGAAGAACTGCGTGCGCTCGCGATGCCGGACGCGCGCCTCGAGGTCTCGGTCTCCGAGGGCGCCGAGAGCGCCCACGGCCGGGACGACGTCGCGATCCTCCTCGCCCCCCATCCGGGAGCCGAGCCGCGCTCGGTCTCGAAGGGGGCCTCCGGCGGAGAGCTGTCGCGAGTGATGCTGGCGATCGAAGTGGTGATCGCCGCGACCGATCCGGTTCCGACGTTCGTCTTCGACGAGGTCGACGCCGGCATCGGCGGAGCCGCGGCGATCGAGGTCGGTCGGCGACTCGCCCGACTCGCCGAGAAGTCGCAGGTGATCGCGGTGACGCACCTCGCGCAGGTCGCGGCCTTCGCGAACAACCATCTGTCGGTCGTGAAGGCCAATGATGGTGCGGTCACGGCCTCCAGCGTGCGCCGTCTGGAAGGGGAGGAACGGGAAGCCGAGATGGCTCGTCTGCTGTCAGGACTCGCCGATTCCGACGCCGCCCTGACCCACGCCCGCGAACTTCTCAGCCTCCGCGTCCCCACCTCCTGATAGGATCGAAGCCCGTGATGAACTCTTCTTCTGCGGGACCCAAGAACGACACGACCAAGCACATCTTCGTGACTGGTGGTGTCGTTTCGTCTTTGGGCAAGGGGCTGACGGCAGCCAGCCTCGGAAACCTCCTCACGGCCCGCGGTCTGCGCGTCGTGATGCAGAAGCTCGACCCGTACCTGAACGTCGATCCGGGAACGATGAACCCGTTCCAGCACGGTGAGG
>NZ_ATAO01000255.1 GCF_000455825.1 Microbacterium maritypicum MF109 | reverse complement strand
TTCCGGGACCTGGTCAAGGACTTCGTCAAGCGCCACGTGACAGGCGAAGCGATCGAGCGGTGGGATGCCGCCGGTGAGATCGACCGGGGGACCATGCGCGCCGCCGGCGAAGCGGGTCTGATCGGCCTGTCGGTCCCCGAGGAGTTCGGTGGCGCCGGGATGCTGCAGGACTACCGCTTCCGCACGATCGTCATGGAAGAGGTCATCGCC
>NZ_ATAO01000254.1 GCF_000455825.1 Microbacterium maritypicum MF109 | reverse complement strand
TGTATAAGAGACAGGTACTTGTCCGCTATCGGTCATCTGGGAGTATTTAGGCTTATCAGGTGGTCCTGACAGATTCACACGGGATTTCACGGGCCCCGTGCTACTTGGGATACTCTTCGCGCCAAGAGAGGCATTTCGACTACGGGGTTGGCACCCTCTATGACCGGCCTTTCAAGACCGTTCGTCTATACCTTCTTGTAACGCCGCCACCTCGGCAGAGATGACTGAAAAGTCCCACAACCCCCAACGTGCAACGCCTGCCGGCTATCACACACGCTAGGTTTAGCCTGTTCCGGTTTCGCTCGCCACTACTAACGGAATCGCGGTTGCTTTCTCTTCCTGTGGGTACTGAGATGTTTCACTTCCCCACGTTCCCTCTACCCGCCCTATATATTCAGGCGGGAGTCACTAGGTCGGCACGCCGCCCAGCGGGGTTTCCCCATTCGGACACCCTCGGATCAAAACTTGCTTATCAGTTCCCCGAGGCTTATCGCAGATTGCTACGTCCTTCTTCGGCTCCAGATGCCAAGGCATCCACCGTTTGCTCTTAAAGACTTGAAATCACATGAGTTTGAATCAAAAACTCGACCCCATCCGAAGATGGAATCTGAAATTGACTAATGATCTTTAAGATCATCTTGTGCAACTGACCGAAGCCAGCTGCAAGATGCTCGCGTCCACTGTGTAGTTCTCAAAGTACGGGCGGTGCCCCTATCCACAACCCCACACGGGGGAAACAGAAAGAGGCCCAGAGGTTCAGACCAGATCCCGAAAGATCCGCATCCGGTCCCTCAGGACCCAACAGCGTGCAGGTGCGACATCCATCACCCTCCCCGTTCCAACCACCGAAGTGGCGTACTGGAGAAGAACAACATCCTTCGCACCATGTCAAATGTTCCACCCATGAGCTCCCAGCGAGAAACGAACGTTCTCGATCTGGGTTCTGGACACCCGAAAGTGTCAGATGCTCCTTAGAAAGGAGGTGATCCAGCCGCACCTTCCGGTACGGCTACCTTGTTACGACTTAGTCCTAATTACCGATCCCACCTTCGACGGCTCCCTCCACAAGGGTTAGGCCACCGGCTTCAGGTGTTACCGACTTTCATGACTTGACGGGCGGTGTGTACAAGACCCGGGAACGTATTCACCGCAGCGTTGCTGATCTGCGATTACTAGCGACTCCGACTTCATGAGGTCGAGTTGCAGACCTCAATCCGAACTGGGACCGGCTTTTTGGGATTCGCTCCACCTCGCGGTATTGCAGCCCTTTGTACCGGCCATTGTAGCATGCGTGAAGCCCAAGACATAAGGGGCATGATGATTTGACGTCATCCCCACCTTCGTCTCTTATACACATCTGACGCT
>NZ_ATAO01000253.1 GCF_000455825.1 Microbacterium maritypicum MF109 | reverse complement strand
GTAGTAGATCTTGTGCTCCAGACTGGCCCAGAAGTCCATCGCTATCGTGCGGAACTGCACCTCGACCGGTACCGAGAGCGCACCGGTCGACAGGAAGACGGGCACCTCGATGATCGCGTGCAGGCTCTTGTAGCCGTTGGCCTTCGGCTGCGCGATGTAGTCCTTCACCGTGCGCACCGTGACGTCGTCCTGCGCGGTGAGCAGATCGAACAGGCGGTAGACGTCGGCGACGAAGCTGCAGGTCACGCGCACACCGGCGATGTCGGTGATCTCCGCGCGGATGCGGTCGAAGTCGGGTTCGTCGATGCCCTTGCGGGCGATCTTCTCCACGATGCTGTCCGGCGACTTCAGCCGGCTCTTCACGTGCTCGATCGGGTTGTACGC
>NZ_ATAO01000252.1 GCF_000455825.1 Microbacterium maritypicum MF109 | reverse complement strand
GCCCTCCATGCCCTTCTCCACGAGCAGCAGGCTGAACGCGTCGGGACGGTTGCCCTCACCGGTCTTGACGAACGTGACGACCACGTCGGCCGTCGTGCCCGAGGAGATGAACGTCTTCGCGCCGTTGAGGATGTAGCCGCCGTCGACCTTCTTGGCGTTGGTCTTGATGCCACGCAGATCCGAACCCGCACCCGGGTCGGTCATGGCGAGTGCGCCGAGCACCTCACCCGTGGCCATGCGGGGCAGCCACTTCTCCTTCTGCTCCTGCGTTCCCATGTGCACGAGGTAGGGCACGGCCAGGTC
>NZ_ATAO01000251.1 GCF_000455825.1 Microbacterium maritypicum MF109 | reverse complement strand
CGGATTCCCGGTGCGGATGGTCGTGCCCGGCCTCTACGGATACGTGTCGGCGACCAAGTGGCTCACCGAGCTCAAGGTCACCACCTTCGCCCAGGACGAGGCGTACTGGACTCCCCGGGGCTACAGCGCGGAGGCCCCGATCAAGTTCGCCTCGCGCGTCGACACCCCCAAGATCGGCGAGGCGGTCGACGCCGGGAAGATCCCGATCGCCGGAGTCGCCTGGGCGCAGTCGGTCGGTATCGAGCGCGTGGAGGTCAGCATCGACGACGGGGACTGGATGCCGGCGACGCTGTCGACCCCGATCAACGACGACACCTGGGTGCAGTGGTTCATGGAGTGGGATGCCACGCCCGGCACGCACTACGTCGCCGTGCGTGCGATCAACAAGAACGGCGATCTGCAGATCCAGGAGCGTGCGCCGATCGCACCGAACGGTTCGTCGGGCTGGCAGCGTTCACTCATCCGGGTCAACTGAGAGCCGTGCGCGTTCG
>NZ_ATAO01000250.1 GCF_000455825.1 Microbacterium maritypicum MF109 | reverse complement strand
CCCGTGCATTCGGCGAGATCCCGTGCACTCGGCGAGATCCCGTGCACTCTCCCCCGCACGGGTGATCCCGCAGAGTCCGCCGTGCGGGGGATGCCGCAGTCGGGCGCGCTCCGTAACGTGAAGGCATGACCACAGGAATGCTCGAACTCTCCGGCATCACCAAGAGCTACGGCTCTCGGCGCGTGCTCGATGACGTGTCCTTCACGGTCGCCCCCGGGCGGCTGACGGGCTTCGTCGGCGGCAACGGCGCCGGCAAGACCACCACCATGCGGATCGTGCTGGGGCTGCTGTCGTCGGACGGCGGCCGTGTCGACCTGGACGGCGCTCCGCTGACGACCGCCGACCGCCGCCGCTTCGGCTACATGCCCGAGGAGCGCGGCCTCTACCCGAAGATGAAGGTGCTTGAGCAGATCGTCTACCTCGCCCGCCTGCACGGCTTCGGCAAGCAGGAGGCCACGGAGCGCGCGACCGCCCTGCTCACGGAGCTCGGGCTCGGCGAGCGGCTGAACGACACCATCGAGTCGCTCTCGCTCGGCAACCAGCAGCGCGCGCAGATCGCCGCGTCGCTCGTGCACGACCCCGAGGTTCTCATCCTCGACGAGCCGTTCTCGGGCCTCGACCCGCTCGCGGTCGACGTGGTCGCGGGAGTCCTGCAGGCCAGTGCCGCCAAGGGCGCATCCATCTTGTTCTCCTCCCACCAGCTCGACGTTGTCGAGCGCCTGTGCGACGACCTCGTCATCCTCGCGGGCGGCACGATCCGCGCGGCCGGTTCCCGAGACACGCTGCGCGCCGAGCATGCCCGCGACCGGTACGAGCTCGTCTCGGCCGGCGACGCCGGATGGCTGCGCGCCGAGCCCGGCGTCACGGTCGTCGACTTCGAGGGCGGGTACGCGCTGTTCGACGCGGACGGCCCCGAAACGGCGCAGCGCGTGCTGCAGTCGGCCGTGCAGCGTGGCGACGTCGCCAGCTTCGCCCCCAAGCATCCGTCCCTCGCCCAGATCTTCAAGGAGGTCATCCAGTGAGCGCCCCCACCCCCGTCCGCGCCTCGAACGGCATCTGGCTCGTCGCCGAACGCGAGATCGGATCGAAGCTGCGCAGCAAGGCGTTCCTGATCTCGACCGGCATCCTGCTGGTGCTCGCGCTCGCCGGTATCATCCTCGGTGGTTTCGCGAGCAAGAACACCGATGCGATGCCGGTCGCAGCGACCGCGGAGACCGCCTCCGCCGTCTCCTCCATCCCGAACGTCGAGGTCACCACGGTCGCCGACCAGGCTGCAGCCGAACAGCTCGTGCGCGACGACAAGGTCGACGCTGCGGTGCTCCCGGGCGATGGCCCCTCGGGCTACACGATCGTCGCGCTGCAGGAGGCGCCGGGCTCGCTCGTCGCGGCCCTGTCGATCACTCCCGAGGAAGTGATCCTGGAACCGGCGACCACCAACCCGCTGCTGCGGTACTTCATCGCGATCGCCTTCGGTCTGGTGTTCATGATGGCAGCGGCGACGTTCGGCGGCACGATCGCACAGAGCGTCGTCGAGGAGAAGCAGACCCGCGTGGTCGAGGTGCTGCTGTCGGCCATCCCGGCGCGCACACTGCTCGCGGGCAAGGTGATCGGCAACACGGTGCTGGCGATGGGGCAGATCCTCGCCCTGGCGGCCGTGGCCACGATCGGGTTGATCGTCACAGGTCAGCGCGAGGTGCTCACGACGCTCGGGGCGCCGATCATCTGGTTCGCGGTGTTCTTCCTGTTCGGCTTCATCCTGCTGGCGGCGATGTTCGCGGCTGCGGCCTCGATGGTCTCCCGCCAGGAGGACATCGGTTCGACGACCACCCCGATCACGATGCTGATCATGGCCCCGTACATCCTGGTCATCGTCTTCAACGACAACCCGCTGGTGCTGACGATCATGTCGTACGTGCCGTTCTCGGCGCCTGTCGGCATGCCGATGCGCCTGTTCGTCGGCGAGGCCCAGTGGTGGGAGCCGCTGCTGAGCCTGGTGATCCTGCTCCTCAGCTGCGTCGCGGCGATCGTCATCGGCGCCAAGATCTACGAGAACTCGCTGCTGCGCATGGGATCCCGGGTCAAGCTCTCCGAGGCGCTGCGCGGCTGAGGCTGCGTACCCAGCCACCCGCCACCCGCCCGCCCGTGCAAGGGTGCGAAAACGGAGACGATCATGCTCGTCGTCCGCGTGTCGGCACATGACACGCGGACGGCCGCATCGATCGTCTCCGTTTTCGCTTCCGGGAGCGAGCCCGGGTCAGATCACGCCGTCGGCGAGGGTGGTCGGGTTGCCGAAGCGGTGGTTCGTGATCGATACGGCCTGCTCGTGCAGGAACGGCAGCATCTCCACTCGGCCGGCACCGGTCACGGCGTGCGACCAGACCGCCACATCGGGGCTTCCGTCGAGCGCCTCATGCAGGGCCGCGGCGTCGCCGCCGACCAGCCGTACGCGGTGCCACGAGTTCGCCGCCTTGGCGTAGCGCTTGGTCCACGCCGCGTCCGACTCGTGCTTCACGGTCACACCGTGCGCACGCAGCGCCTTCTCGATGCGTGCGGGCAGGGCCGGTGCCGACACCGTGAACGGGCTGCCGCTGCGCAGGGCGGCCGCGAGCACGCGGACACCGTCGACCAGCGGCGCGCTCTCGCCGATGCGCACGTCGACCGCGACCGGACGGTAGCGGAAGAGGTTGCGCTCGACCCCGAGCCCGGACTTGTCGCTCACCGCGCCGAACTCGTCGACCCAGGCGCGCTCGTCGGATGCGGCGGCGCGGTGCAGCCACTCGGCCTCGGCCGTGTCGACCTCGGAGGCAGTCGCGTCCAGCAGTGCGCCGACCGCGGGCACGACGGCCGCGCTCGGGGCGGCGGCCGGAAGCTCGGCCGGGGTCCACTCGCCGAGACCGAAGAGGTAGTTCGGGCCTCCGGCCTTGGCGCCCGCTCCGACGGCCGAGCGCTTCCAGCCACCGAACGGCTGACGCTGCACGATCGCGCCGGTGATGCCGCGGTTCACGTACAGGTTGCCCGCCTCGACACGGTCGAGCCAGGTGGCGACCTCGTCGGAGTCGAGCGAGTGGATGCCGGCGGTCAGGCCGTAGTCGACAGCGTTCTGCAGGCGCAGCGCCTCGTCCAGGTCCTTCGCGTGCATGATGCCGAGCACCGGCCCGAAGAACTCGGTGAGGTGGAAGTACGAGCCCTCGCGCACGCCGGTCTTCACACCGGGCGTCCACTGCTTTCCCTCGTCGTCGAGCTTGCGCGGCTCGACCAGCCAGCGCTCGCCCTTCTCGAGCTTCGTGAGCGCGGTGAGCAGCTTGCCGTTCGCCGGCTCGATGATCGGGCCCATCTGGGTGGCGGGGTCATCGGGCAGGCCGACGCGCATCGAGGTCACGGCATCCACCAGCTGACGCTCGAATCGCTTCGAGTCGGCGACGGATCCGACGAGGATCGCCAGCGACGCTGCGGAGCACTTCTGCCCCGCGTGGCCGAACGCGCTGCGAGCCACGTCGGCGGCCGCCAGGTCGAGGTCTGCCGAGGGCGTCACGATGATCGCGTTCTTGCCGCTGGTCTCGGCGAGCAGCGGCAGGTCGGCGCGGAACGAGCGGAACAGCTGCGCGGTCTCGTACGCCCCCGTGAGGATCACGCGATCCACCGCAGGACCGGCCACGAGGCGCGTACCGAGGTCGCGCGAAGCGAGGTCGACGAGCGCGAGCAGGTCGCGCGGCACACCGGCGGCCCACAGCGCCTCGACCATCACCGCGCCGCAGCGCTGCGTGAGCTTCGCGGGTTTGATGATGACGGCCGAACCCGAGGCCAGACCCGCGAGCACCCCACCCGCGGGGATGGCGACGGGGAAGTTCCACGGAGGGGTGACCACGGTGACCTTCGACGGCACGAAGTCGGCGCCAGAGACGGTCTCGAGGTCCTTCGCGCGCTCGGCGTAGTAGTGCGCGAAGTCGATGGCCTCGCTGATCTCGGGGTCGGCCTCGGCGATGGTCTTGCCCGCCTCGTGGGCCATGATCTCGATGAGCTGACCACGGCGCGCGGCGAGCTCGTCTCCCGCGCGATGCAGCACGGCAGCGCGATCAGCGGCAGGGAGCGCTGCCCACTTCTCGGCGGCGGCGGTCGCTGCGGAGAAGATGCCGTCGAGCTCGGCATCCGTCTCGACCTTGGCGATCGCGATGGTGTCGAGGCCGAGCGTCGAGCCCACCGAGCGGCTCAGGATCTCGCGGCCCCATGCGCGGTTCGCGGCGATGGCCGGATCGGTGTCGGCCTGGTTCTCGAAGCCGGTGGTGGTTCCGGAGGGCGCCTCGGCGTCGGAATCCAGAACCGTACGGTCCTGCACGCGGTGGGGACCGGGGACGAATCCCGCCTCATCGGTCGCGAGCGCGGCCAGCGAGCGCTCGAAGCGCTCCCGCTCGCGGGTGAGCAGCGTCGGGTTCGAAGCCAGCTCGAACACGGCCGACATGAAGTTCTCGGGGCTGGCGTTCTCTTCGAGGCGGCGCACCAGGTACGCGATCGCGACGTCGAACTCGGCCGGGTTCACGACCGGCGTGTACAGCAGCAGGCGGCCGACGTCCTTGCGGACGGCCTCGGCCTGCCCGGTCGCCATGCCCAGCAGCATCTCGTACTCGACGAGCGGATCGGCGCCGGACGGGTCGGCGACCCCACGCGCCTGGGCGAGCAGCCAGGTGTAGGCGATGTCGAACAGGTTGTGGCCGGCGATGCCGATGCGCACGGCGTCCAGTCGCTCCGGGGTCATGGCCCAGTCGAGCACCCGCTTGTAGTTGGTGTCGGAGTCCTGCTTGGTGCCGTAGGTGGCGAGCGGCCAGCCGTGGATCGCCGCGTCGACCTCTTCCATCGCCAGGTTCGCGCCCTTGACGACGCGCACCTTGATCGGCGCTCCGCCCTTGGCACGGCGGGCGGCGGCCCACTCCTGCAGGTGCTGCATGGCACCGAGGGCGTCGGGCAGGTAAGCCTGCAGCACGATGCCGGCTTCGAGGTTCTCGAGCCCCGGCTGGTCGAGGATGCTCGTGAAGGCCGCGATCGTCAGGTCGAGGTCGCGGTACTCCTCCATGTCGAGGTTGATGAACTTGGCCTTGCCCTTCGCCTCGGCCTTCGCGGCGAGCTCGTAGAGCGGGGTCAGCTTCTCGACGACATCGGCCACGGCCTCGTCGAACGACCACATCGACAGCTGGCTCACGACGCTGGAGACCTTGATCGACACGTAGTCGACGTCGTCGCGGGCGAGGAAGTCGCGGGTGCCCTGCAAGCGGTGTCCCGCTTCGCGCTCGCCGAGCACGGCCTCGCCGAGCAGGTTGAGGTTGAGCCGGTTGCCACTCTTGCGCAGCTTCGCGATCGCGGGGCCGAGCTTGGAGGGCGTGGCGTCGAGCACGAGGTGCCCGACCATGGCGCGCAGCACGCGACGCGAGATCGGCACGACCACGCCGGGGAGCTTCGGCGCCCAGAAGCCGCCCGTCTTGATCGCGGCGCGCAGGTAGCCGGGCAGCAACGACGGGGTGATGTCGCTCAGCTCGGCGAGCTTGCGGCCGGCGACGCGCAGGTCTTCCGGACGCATCACGCCGTCGACGAAGCCGACCGTGAACGCGAGTCCGTTCGGGTCCTTGAGCACTTCGGACAGGCGCTGGGCGGCGGGCTCGACGGGGTGGGTCTCGCTCTCGACGAGCCAGCGCTTCACCAGGGCGGCGACGTCTTCGGTACGGGGGGTGGTGGTGTCGGCGGCGACAGGCATCGGTGGGACCTTCCAAGAGAGCGCACACCGGGATTTCGTGTGCGGGCTGGTTCATTGTCCTGCCGCTCGGTAGACTCCGTCTATCAACCGATTTGCGTGGATTCTGTTCACTCAAGCTGAACAATATCCGCAGAGCAAGGGACCACTGTGCTGGACGTCAACAGACTGCGGATGCTCGTGGAGCTCTCGCGCCGCGGAACGCTGTCGGCAGTGGCCGACGCCCTCTCGTACAGCAAGGCCTCGGTGTCGCAGCAGCTGAGCGCCCTGGAGCGGGATGTGGGTGTGCCGCTGCTGCGACGCGTGGGGCGTGGAGTGCAGTTCACGCCCCAGGGGAACGTGCTCGTCGCCGAGGCCATCGGCATCCTCGATCAGCTCGAGCACGCCGAGGTCGCCGTGGCCGAATCGCTCACCGAGGTGACCGGGACCGTGGGCATCGCGGTGTTCCAGTCGACGGCGCACTCCCTGCTCCCGCGGGCTCTCGAGGCTCTTAAGGACCGACATCCGGCCCTGCGCGTCGAGGTCACCGAGTGCGATCCGGAGACCGGGCTGGTCGGGGTGTCCAGCCGCGACTTCGACCTGATCCTCGCCGAGCAGTACCCGGGGCACACCCGACCGATCCACGCCGACCTCGACCGGGTGATGCTCGCGCACGATGCGATCGCGCTCGCCCGACGGCCCGGAGCACCACGGCATGCGGATGCGCTCGCCGAGCTCTGGTCGACGCGCGAGGAGCCCTGGGTGCTCGAACCCGCCGGCACCGCCTCCCGCGCCTGGGCCGAGCAGCTCTGCCGCACCGCGGGGTTCGAGCCCGACGTGCGCTTCGAGATCGCCGACCTCACCGCGCACGTGCGGCTGATCCATGCCGGGCTCGCCGTCGGATTGCTGCCGGAGCTCGTCTGGGCGGGCGACACCCCGACCGTCGATCTGGCACCCCTCCCCCACGAACCGCGGCGCGAGATCTTCTCCTCGGCACGGCGGGTGTCGGCCGATGCCCCCTCGATCCGCGCGGTGCGCAGTGCGCTGGCCGACGCGGCGTCGCACAATCTCCCGGTCTGAATGCACGACCTCGCTGTCCGACCGGACGCCGTCCGGCGCCGACACGGAGGAATCCCCGGGAATATGCATGCACATGCATCTGTTGGCACCCGTGTACCCGGACGAAGGAGTCCGATCCCCTCCTTCCGAAAGGCACTTCTGTGAGCACTCCCGTCATCGACCGCACCGCACCGACCGAGCACCCCGTCCTCGACGTCCTCGCCGGCCGCTGGAGCCCCCGCGCCTTCGACGCGCAGAGCTCGATCGACGAGGCCAAGCTCGCCACCGCTCTCGAGGCCGCCCGCTGGACGCCGTCCGCCAACAACACGCAGCCCTGGCGCTTCATCGTCGCCCGTCGCGGCACCGCGCTGCACGCGCAGGTCGTCGACGCCCTGATGGGCTTCAACCAGGCCTGGGCGGGCAACGCGGCCGTTCTCGTCGTCGCGATCGCCGAGACGGCCACGGCCGACGGCACCCCGATCACGCATGCCCTCTACGACCTCGGCCAGGCGGTCGCGCACTTCTCGGTGCAGGCACACCACGACGGCCTGGTCGTGCACCAGATGAGCGGCTTCGATCCCGAGGTCGTCCGCGAGTTCGCCGACCTCGAGGAGCGCTTCGTGCCCTTCACGGTCTTCGCCGTCGGCGAGTTCGGCGACATCGAGGCTCTGCCCGAGGTGCTGCAGGAGCGCGAGGTCGCTCCGCGCGTACGTCGCCCGATCGCCGAGACGGTCATCCTCAGCGCCTGACCTCCGCGCTCTCGACACCTCTGCACCGACGGGGCCTCCGGATTGTCCGGGGGCCCCGTTAGCGTGTGCGGATGGACCTCCTCCGCATCACCGGCGCGCGGACGAACAATCTCCGCGACGTCTCCGTCGACGTTCCCAAGAAGCTGCTGACCGTCTTCACCGGCGTCTCGGGTTCGGGCAAGTCGTCCCTCGTGCTCGACACGATCGCCGCCGAGGCGCAGCGACTCGTCAACGACTCCTATTCGACCTTCATCCGTGCCCGGCTGCCGCAGATGCCCGCACCCGACGTGCAGGCCATGGACGGGCTGACCTTCACGGTCCTGATCGACCAGCGCCGGTTCACGGGCAACGCACGCTCGACCGTGGCGACCGCGACCGACCTGGCATCGCTGGTGCGCCTGGTCTTCTCACGCGTCGGCGAGCCCTCCGCCGGCTACTCCCCCGCCTACTCGTTCAACGACCCGTCCGGCATGTGCCCGACCTGCGAAGGCCTCGGCACGGTGTACGACATCGACATCGACGCGCTTATCGACCCCGAGAAGAACATCGACGAGGGACCGGTCCGGTTCAGCCTGTTCCGCCCCGGGGTGTACCGGTGGAAGCGCTTCGCGTACTGCGGACTGTTCGACCGCCAGAAGCCGCTCAAGGACTACACGGCCGAGGAGATGGACCAGTTCCTCTACGCCGACAAGCTCAAGCTCGACGACCCCGATCCGCGGTTCCCGCAGAGCGCCCGGTTCGACGGGGTGATCACGCGCATGCGCGATGTGTTCCTGAAGCAGCGCCCGGTGAAGATGTCGGCCTCGGTGCGCGAGGAGCTCGACCGGCTCGTGACACATCACACATGCCCGGACTGCCACGGTGCGCGGGTGAACGCGGCAGCGCGGGAGAGCCTGATCGACGGACGCTCGATCGTGGACTGGATGCGCATGCCTGTGTCCGACCTGCATGCCCTGCTCGGCGAGTTCGACGATCCCCGCGTCGCCCCGGCCGTCGACGGTGTCCGCCACGTGCTCGATGCCCTGCTCTCGGTGGGCCTCGGCTACCTCACGCTCGACCGCGAATCGGCCACGTTGTCCGGCGGTGAGGCTCAGCGCGTCAAGATCGTGCGACACCTCGGCAGCGCCCTCACCGACGTCACCTACGTGTTCGACGAGCCCAGCACCGGATTGCACCCCGCCGACATCCAGCGGCTGGTGGCCCTGCTGCAGCGGCTGCGCGACGCCGGCAACACCATCCTCGTCGTCGAGCATCATCCGCAGGTGATCGCGGTCGCCGATCACGTCGTCGACCTCGGGCCGGGGGCGGGCTCCGGCGGCGGCATCGTGCAGTTCGAGGGCACCCCCGCAGCGCTCCGCGCCGCCGACACCCTCACGGGGCGTGTGCTCGCCGAGCCGCTGACGATCCGTGCGACGACGCGGACTCCCTCGGGCCGCGTCGCCGTGCGGAATGCGCGCGCGCACAACCTCCGCGGGTTCGACGTCGACATCCCGCTCGGCGTGCTCACCGCCGTCACAGGGGTCGCGGGGTCGGGCAAGAGTTCCTTCGCGACCGCCGAGCTGCCGCGCCAGCACCCGGAGTTCACGGTCGTCGGGCAGGACCCGCTGCGGGGCGGAGCGCGGTCGACGACGCTGAGCATGCTGCGTATCGCCGACACGGTGCGCGAGGTGTTCGCACGCTCCTCAGGGCTCGATGCCTCCTGGTTCAGCTTCAACTCCCGTGGGGCGTGCCCCACCTGCCGCGGCCGTGGACACATCACGACCGAGCTCGCATTCCTCGACGACGTCTCCCTCCCGTGCGATGCCTGCGGAGGGCTGCGTTTCAATGAGACCGCGCTCGGCGTGCAGGTCGACGGCTCCTCGATCGCCGACGTGCTGGCGTCGACGCCGGCCGAGGTCAGCGCGCTCTTCTCCGACCACCCGGACGTGGTCGACGCGCTGGACTGGGTGCAGCGCACCGGCCTGAGCTACATCCCGGTCGGACGCTCGCTCGACACCCTCTCCGGCGGCGAGAAGCAACGGCTGCTGCTGGCCCGGCACCTCAGCGAACCGCAACGCGATCGCGCCGACCGCATCATCCTCGACGAGCCGACCTCAGGACTGCATCCGACCGACGTCGACACCGTCAACGCCCTCTTCGACGATCTGCTCGACGAGGGGGCGACGCTGGTCGTGGTCGAGCACAATCTGCGCGTGGTCGCCCGCGCCGACCACGTCGTCGACATCGGTCCGGGTGCCGGTTCCGATGGCGGTCAGCTGATCTTCACCGGCACTCCGGCAGAGATCTCGGGCGACGACGACTCCCTCACCGGTCGGGCGCTCGCGGCAGCGTCTCGCCCGCATCCCTGAAGCAGGGCGCATCAGACAGCAGAGGGGCCCGTGGATCATCCACGAGCCCCTCTGCTGTGCGTCTCAGCTCAGCCCTTGAGCAGCTCAGTCCTCGACCAGCTCAGTCCTCGAGCAGCTCAGTCCTCGAGCAGTTCGGCCTCGATCACGTCGTCTTCCTCCGGCTCGG
Source organism: Microbacterium maritypicum MF109 (assembly GCF_000455825.1). Taxonomy (GTDB): domain Bacteria; phylum Actinomycetota; class Actinomycetes; order Actinomycetales; family Microbacteriaceae; genus Microbacterium; species Microbacterium maritypicum_A. Next base: position 175,928 of record NZ_ATAO01000250.1, on the reverse strand, counting down.
GGTCGGGCGTCGTCGAGGTGAGCACGAGGCCCGCCCCGTCGGCGGCCACGTCGACCCGCACGGTGTCGCCGTCGTGCACGTTGCCCGAGAGCAGCGCGGTGGCGAGCTTGTTCTGCACCTCGCTCTGGATGAGGCGGCGCAGCGGTCGCGCACCGAACATGGGGTCGTACCCGCGCTCGGCGAGCCAGGCCCGCGCATCGGGGGTGACGGCGAGTGTGAGGCGACGGTCGCGCAGCCGGTCGTGCAGCTGGTCGACCGAGAGCTCCACGATCTGGGCGAGGTCGTCCTCGCTCAGGGCCGAGAACATCACGATGTCGTCGAGTCGGTTCAGGAATTCCGGACGGAATGCCTGCCGCACCAGGGCCATGACCTGATCGCGCTTCTCATCGGGTGCGAGCACCGGGTCGATGAGGATCGGCGATCCCAGGTTCGACGTGAGGATCAGGATCACATTCGAGAAGTCGACCGTGCGCCCCTGACCGTCGGTCAGGCGACCGTCGTCGAGCACCTGCAGCAGCACGTCGAACACCTCGGGGTGCGCCTTCTCGACCTCGTCGAGCAGGATCACGCTGTACGGGCGACGTCGCACGGCCTCGGTCAGCTGACCGCCCTGCTCGTATCCGATGTATCCGGGAGGGGCACCGACGAGTCGCGAGACCGAGTGCTTCTCGCCGTACTCCGACATGTCGATGCGCACCATGGCGTGCTCGTCGTCGAAGAGGAACTCGGCCAGCGCCTTGGCCAGCTCGGTCTTTCCGACACCGGTGGGGCCGAGGAACAGGAACGATCCGGTCGGCCGACCGGGGTCGCTGATACCCGCACGCGAACGGCGCACGGCATCCGATACGGCCTTCACGGCGTCCTTCTGACCGATCAGGCGCTTGCCGAGCTCCTGCTCCAGGTGCAGCAGCTTCTCGCTCTCACCCTGCAGCAGACGCCCGACAGGGATACCCGTCCACGCGGCGATCACGGCGGCGATGTCCTCGTCGGTGACCTGTTCGTTGACCATGCGGGGTTCCGCCGGCGTCGCGGCCTCGGCCTGCTCGGCCTCGGCGATGTCGCGCTCCAGACGCTTGATGGTCTCGTACTCCAGCTTCGAGGCCTTCGTGTAGTCGGCGTTGCGCATGGCGAGGTCACGCTGGGTGATCGCGTCGTCGAGCTGCTTCTTCAGCTCACCGACCCGGTTCAGCCCCTGCCGCTCTCGCGCCCACCGGGCCTCGAGCTCGGCGAGCTGCTTCTCCATGCCGACGAGTTGCTCGCGCAGGGCACTCAGACGCTCCTTGGAGGCGGCGTCCTTCTCCCGCTTGAGCGCGAGCTCTTCGAGCTTCATGCGGTCGACCTGGCGCTTGAGCTGATCGATCTCGACCGGAGACGAGTCGATCTCCATCTTCAGCCGCGACATCGACTCGTCGATCAGGTCGATCGCCTTGTCGGGAAGCTGGCGCGCGGGAAGATAGCGGCTCGAGAGTGCGGCGGCGGCGACGAGGGCGCTGTCGGAGATCGTGACCCCGTGGTGGGCCTCGTAGCGGCCCTTGAGTCCGCGGAGGATCGCGATCGTGTCCTCGACCGAGGGCTCTCCGACGTAGACCTGCTGGAAGCGGCGCTCGAGGGCGGCGTCCTTCTCGATGAACTCGCGATACTCGTTGAGAGTGGTCGCGCCGATCAGGCGCAGTTCACCGCGGGCCAGCATGGGCTTGAGCATGTTGGAGGCCGCGACCGACCCCTCGCCACCGCCGGCACCCATCAGCACGTGCAGCTCGTCGATGAACGTGATGACCTGTCCGTCGGACTCGGTGATCTCCTTGAGCACCTGCTTCAGCCGCTCCTCGAACTGCCCGCGGTACATCGCGCCGGCCACGAGGGCGGAGATGTCGAGGGTGACCAGCTCCTTGTCCTTGAGGGACTCGGCGACATCGCCCGCGACGATGCGCTGGGCGAGTCCTTCGACGACGGCGGTCTTGCCGACGCCCGGCTCACCGATCAGCACGGGGTTGTTCTTCGTGCGGCGGGTGAGCACCTGACTGACGCGACGGATCTCGCTGTCTCGTCCGATCACGGGGTCGAGCTTGCCCTCGCGGGCGCGGTCGGTCAGGTTGATGCCGAACTGCTCGAGGGCGGACTGCTGCTCTTGGTTCTGGTTGCCGGTCTGCGGGGTGGTCATGCGCTCCTCCTTGGAGATGCTCCTTCTGGTCGTCTCCCGCCTGCCGGATCGGGAGGCGGGATCAAAGTTGAGTTGTGTTGACTCAAGTTTAGCACTCGCCGAGATTCTCCTCCAGTCCGTTCCCCCGCCCGCCGTCGCCGATCCTGCGCTCAGCGCTCGCGCCGGACGGCATCCCAGATCGCCGCCGCGACGGCGCGCTTGGACCCCGATGCCACCCCGGCGTCGACACCACCCGGCCCGAGGATGTGCACCGCGTTCTCGGCGGACTCGAACCCGCGCTCCCAGCCGACCTCGTTCACCACCAGCAGGTCGACGCCCTTGCGCCGCTGCTTGCCGCGCGCGCGGGCGAGCAGTTCGGCTTCGTCCTCCGGGGTCTCCGCGGCGAAACCGACGACGAACTGCCCCGGTCGGCGTGACGAGGCGAGTGCCGCGACGATGTCCTCGTTCTCGACCAGCTCGATGGCCGGAATCCCGCCGCCCTCCTTGGTGAGCTTGCGTTCCGACACCTCGACCGGGCGGTAGTCCGCGACCGCCGCGGCCATGACGACCACGTCGGCGTCGGCGGATTCCCGCTTCATCGCCGCGGAGAGCTCCGCCGCCGCGCCGACCGGCACGATGCGGATCGACGGATGCCGCACCTCGGCGAGCACATCGCCCGAGATGTTGGCCGAGACCAGGGTGACCTCGGCGCCGCGCGCGGCGGCTTCGGCCGCGAGAGCCGCGCCTTGCCGACCGCTGGAGCGGTTGCCCAGGAAGCGCACGGGGTCGATCGGCTCCCGCGTGCCGCCGGCCGACACCACGACCCGCACCCCGGCGAGGTCACCGGGGGCCAGCAGCGCCTGCGCCGCGGCGAAGATGTCCTCCGGCTCCGACATGCGGCCGGGTCCACTGTCACCGCCGGCGAGCTCTCCGTCGGCCGGGCCGACGATGTGGACGCCGCGCTCACGCAGCGTGGCGATGTTCGCCTGTGTCGCGCGATTCCGCCACATCTCCGCGTGCATCGCCGGAGCGAGCAGCACCGGGGCCTCGGTGGCGAGCAGCGTGGTGCCCAGCAGGTCGTCGGCGAGGCCCGCGGTGATCTTCGCGAGGGAGTTCGCGGTCGCGGGTGCCACGATCACCAGCTCGGCGGCTTGACCGAGAGCCACGTGCCGCACCTTCGCCACATCCTCGTGCACGCTCGTGGTGACCGGGTGCCGACTGATCGCCTCCCATGTGGGCAATCCCACGAAGCGCAACGCATCCTCGGTGGGCACCACGGTCACGTCGTGCCCACCCTTCGTGAGCAGGCGCACGAGGTGCACCGTCTTGTACGCGGCGATGCCGCCCGTGACTCCGACGACGATGTTCACGTCTCGATTCTGCCCCAGCATCCGCCGCCATGGGCCGACACCTCATCCCCGACCTAGACTGGGGTCCGTGTGCACGGTCGTGATCGATGTCGAGAATGCCGGATCCGCACGTCTTCTCGCGGTCCGCGATGAAGACCCGCTACGCGCATGGGACTCGCTCGGAGCCTGGTGGCCGGAGGACTACCCCGGCGTGGTCGGGATCCGCGATCGCCGCGCCGGTGGCGCCTGGCTCGCCGCGAACCCCGCCGAACGTCGGCTCGCCGTGCTGCTGAACCGCGCCGACGTGGGCGGCCTTCCCGATGCGCGCGCCGTCTCTCGTGGCGCTCTCGCGCTGGAGTCGGTGAGGGGCCGCTCCCCCGTCGCCCCGCTGGCCATGCACGGCTTCAACCTGCTCGAGGTGCGCCCCGAGGGTGCACGGGTGCTGTCGTGGGACGGTGTCGAGCTGCGCGAGACGACCATCGATCCCGGCACGCACATGATCGCGCATGACGACCTCGACGACGCGACGACCCCGCGCATCGAGGCCTGGCTGCCGGAGTTCCGCGCCCTGGGACCGACGGCGGACAGCGACGACTGGACCACGGAGTGGACCGCTCTGCTCGCCTCCTCGACCGCGCTGCCCGCGGAGGATGACCGGGCGATCATCCGCGACAACCGTCCGCATGGCTACCCCACGCAGTCGCTGCTGTACTGCATCGCCACGGTGACCCCCGGCGGCGTCGAGGTGAACGACGTCACGCTCCCCTCGCCGGCCCACTGGACTGAGTAGCGGACCGGCCGAGGAGCCGATGTCGCTCAGGCCGCGGGAACCGCCGAATCCTCGGCACAGGAGAACCGCGCGCGATAGGCCGTGGGGGTGAGGCCGAGCACCCGGGCGAAGTTCTGCCGCAGCACGGCCGCCGAGCCGAACCCGCATTCGTCGGCGATGTGCTCGAGCGGCAGGTCGGTGCGCTCCAGCATCCGCTGCGCATGGATGATGCGCTGACGCGCCAACCAGGCCGCGGGTGTCGCGCCGTACTCGGCCTTGAACCGACGGGCGAAGGTGCGCGGTGACATCAGGGCCTTTGCCGCCAGCTGATCGACGCCGAGGTCGTCACGCAGGTGCTCGACCGCCCAGTCGGCGACGGCCGCGAGCGAGTCGGTCGGAACCACGGGGATCGGGCGATCGATGAACTGCGCCTGCCCGCCGTCGCGCTGCGGCGGCACGACCATGCGGCGGGCGATGCGGTTGGTGAGCTCCGCTCCCACCTCCTGCCGCAGCAGGTGCAGGCACGCGTCGATCCCGGCGGCCGTGCCCGCGCTCGTGATGATCTTGCCGTCCTGCACGAACAGCACGTCGGGGTCGATGTCGATCTGCGGGTACATGTCGGCCATGACGTGCGCGTACATCCAGTGCGTGGTGGCGCGCCGACCGTCGAGCACTCCTGCGGCGGCGAGGATGAACGACCCGCTGCACACGCTCATCACCCAGGCGTCGCGTGCCACCGCGTGACGGGCGAGGTCGAGCAGGAGCGGATCGATGTCGCCCCACCTCTCCCGAGGGAGCGGGCAGAACACGACGAGGTCGGCGTCGTAGGCGAAGGTCAGATCGTGCTCGACGTTGACCGAGAAGCCGATCTTCGAGGTCACGACACCGGCACGGGGAGCGACGATGCGGAAGTCGAAGTTCGGCACGCCGTCGTCGGCGCGGTCGAGGCCGAATGCCTCGCAGGCCACGCCGAATTCGAAGGGCGCGAACCCGTCCTGGATGACGCAGGCGACCGTCTTCATACTCACTCCTGTTGGCAGTTTTCCGACGTTCATAGTCTATTCTGCCACTCGTGGCTGTTCAACATCGAACGTAGCGTTTCTGCCATGGTACTCCTCATCGCACTCCTCCTCCTCGCTGCGTGGGCGACCGTCGCCACCGTCATCGAACTGCGCCGGGACGGCTACCGACGCACCCCCACCGATTGGACGCGCGTCGCCGGCCGCGACGTCGGCCACCAGGCCGAGTCCGGGCACGTCTATCGCTGATCGCCTGCCGCCGATCCTCGCAGCGGCGGCTACGCTCGTCGTCATGAGCGAGCCTCAGCAGCCTCCCGTCCCGACCGCGCATCTGCCCGCCGCACCGCAGTATCCGGCCGCAGCGCAGTATCCGGCCACGCCGCAGCGCTCGACCCCGCCGCCTCCGTCTCCTGCACCCGCGCCCGACGGCTCACCTCCCTCCTCGACGGCTTCCTCGGCGCCCTATCCACCGTCGTCTCCGACGGCGTATCCGGCGCCCACTCCCGGATGGCAGGCGTACGCACCGGCGCATCCCGCGTTCCCCGGCCAGGCGATACCCCCGGCGCAGGCCCGCACCGGCAACCCGCTCGCGGTCGCGGCGTTCGTGATCGCGGTGGCCACTCTCGCGGTCAACCTGTTCAGCTCCGTCGCCCGGCCGTTCGTCTACGGCGGTGATGGCGGATTCGCGTTCATGCTCGCGTTCGACAACGGCATCGGAATCCTCAGCTTCTTCGCCTACGTCGTCGCCCTCGTGCTGGGGTTGATCGCGGTGCGCCGGCCCACGAATCGGCTGCTCACGGGCATCGCCGTCGGCATCGCGGGGGCCGGTGCCATCGGGATCGCCGTCACCGGACTGACGATCGCCCTGTACCAGTACCTCTGAGACGGCGCCTACCTCTGAGCCAGGGCCTACCTCTGAGCCAGCGCCGGTTCAGCTGTCGGCGCGAACCCTCCGGTAGACCTCGACCATCGCCGCCGTGCGCGACGACTGCCGGAAGGCTTCGGCCACTTCGGGGAGCGGGGCGGGTGCGGTGCCCGCGGCGATATCGGATGCGGCCTGCCGCAGCGTCTCGGCGAGTGCTGCCGTGCGCTGGGCTTCGAGGTCTCGTCCGCTCGCCGACTCCTCGGCATCCGGAACGGCCCAGAGTCCGCCGCCGAGCTCCGCCGCGATGTCGGGGTCGCAGATCACCGACGGGGTTCCGAGCGTCGCCGCCTCGAACGGGGTCATGCCCTGGGTCTCGAAGCCGATCGACGTCTGCACGAGGGCATCGGCCGCGGCGATCCGCGCCAGCGTCTGCGGGTAGGTCAACCGGCCGGCGAATCGGATGCCCCCACGCCCGCGCACGATCTTCTCTGCCGCGGAACGCTGCGCTCCGCCGCCGATGATCTCGAGATCCGCATCGATGCCGGAGGCGATGAACGCTTCCAGGAACGGGAGCAGTCGCTTCTCGGGGCTCATCCGGCCGAGCCACACGAAGCGCGGGCGTCCCGGCGTGCGGTCTGCGGGCCCGGCGTTGAGCGTCTGCGCGCGGAGGTCGTCGTCGATGCCGTTCCAGATCACGTCCACGTGCGGGAAGACACCGTGCTGTTCGAGGCGGCGGGCGAAGTGCGTCGAGGGCGCGGTGACGGCGGATGCTCCGGCGGCGAGTCCTCGCAGGAACGCCCAGCCGTCGGTGCCGGGCACGGGGACTCCGATGCCGCGCATCGCGATCCGGCGCCAGATGTTCAGCGCCGCCAGCACCGGCCCGTGCAGCGGGGTGACGGCGGCGATGCCGACGTCGACGCGGTTGTGCATGGTGTGCACGACCGGGATGCCGTGGCGCTGCGCGTAACGGTGCCCGATGAACGCGCCCCAGAAGTCGGCCTGCACGTGCACCAGATCCACCGCGGGACGATGGGTCATGGCTTTGTCGAGGAAGCGGTCGCTCCCACGCCCCGGCCAGCTCATCGCGTACTCGCGATCCGTCGTGATCGGCATCGACGGCAGGTCGATGTACGCGCCGCCGTGCGAGCCGGATGAATGGCGCGACCCGTGCATCTTCGGGGCGACCACCGTGACGATGTGACCGGCACGCTCGAGGAACTCCCGCTGGAGCCGCATCGACACCTGCGCACCGCCGAGCGAGTCGAGGTGCTGGTCGCCGAAGAAGACGATGTGCATGCGTGCTACTCCGCCGCCGGCGCGTCACCGCGGCGTGATCGGATGGGGGTACCGTGCATGCGTGCTACTCCGGCAGCGGCTCGTCGCGATACAGCGCCTCGAAGGTGTCGAGGGTGCGGTTGATGTCGTGGATGGCGACGCCGTCGAGCGATGCCTGCTGCATCCGCTGGTATTCCGCGGGCTCCGCCGTGAGCACGTCGGTGAGGCGCGCGGCGAGCGCATCGACGTTCCCCGGCTCGAACAGGTATCCGTTCTCACCGTGGTGCACGAGGTGCGGAAGGGCGACGGCGTCCGCGGCGACGATCGGCAGAGCCGAGGCCATGGCCTCCATCGTCGCGATGGACTGCAGCTCGGCGATCGAGGCGATCACGAACAGGCTCGCGCGCGACAGCAGGGCGCGGAGCTCTTCATCGCTCGTCCGTCCGTGGAAGGTCACACGGTCGGCGAGTCCGAGCTGCGCGGTCAGGTGCTCCAGCTGCTTGCGCTGATCGCCGCCGCCCACGATGTCGAACGTCGTCTCCAGTGCCGGGTCGAGTTTCGTCATCGCCTTGAGGATGACCTCGACCTGCTTCTCGGCGGTGAGCCTGCCGACGAAGATGATCCGGTTCTCGTCGCGCGGGGCGATCACCGGCGTGTACTGCGTGCGGTCGATGCCGCAGCTGACCGGGATCACACCCTTCACCTCGACGGTCTTCTCGAGGAAGTCGGCGGCGCGACGGGTGGGAGTGGTGATCGCGCGGGTCATGTCGAAGGTGCGCTTCGCATCGGCCCAGGCGAACTTGAGGACCAGGTCGTCGATGAACTTCGGCATGGTCGTGTGGTCGAGGATGTTCTCGGCCATGACGTGGTTCGTGGCGATGACCGGGATCCCGCGCTCGTGCGCGATGTACGCGAGACCGCGGCCGATCACGATGTGCGACTGGATGTGCACGACGTCGGGCTGCACATGGTCGAGGACCTTGCGGGCGTAGTGCTTCGAGCGCCACGGCCACACGAAGCGCAGCCAGTCGTGCGGCGCCCAGCGCAACGACGGCAGACGGTGCAGCGTCATCGGCTCGCCCTCGATCACCTCGGTGTGCGGCTGCGCACGGCGATAGGCCTGGTTGGGGGCGACGACATGCACGTCGTGGCCACGCTGCACGAGGCCGGCGGCGAGACGCTCGGCGAACCGGGCGGCGCCGTTGATGTCGGGCGCGAACGTGTCGCAGCCGATCACGATCTTCAATGGTCGGGGCGCGGGTTCGGCGGCGGGGCCGCTCGACGGATCGATCGGATCGTCGGAGGAGGTCACAGACATGCTGCCTTACGATGTGGCGGCCAAGGGAAAGCCCTGGTCGGGCGCTGGCCACTCTACCCGAGGGCCCTGTTCGCGCGGCCGAGGCGTACCGGGCATCCCTCAGGTGCAGCCGATACCGTGGAGCCATGCGACTGACTGCCGACGCCGATCCCCAGCTGTGGATTCCCGTGACGGACTCGCTCGGCTGGAAGGGCCGCCGCCACCGCAAGGCCGCGATCCGGATGCTGCTCGGTCAGGTCAATGCGGCCGTGGGGGCGACGGAGCGGCCGGGCTCGAAGTTCGGCGCGTGGGCGATGAGCCAGGCGGCGCCGATGCTCATGAAGCGGGCAGACGGACGCGTGCTGGTGTGGACGTGGAAGGCCGAGCCGGAGCTTGTCGTGGCGATGGCGACCGCACAGGTCCTGACGCCGGATGTGCGCATCGCGCGGGCCTCGATGCCGATGGACTACGACGACACGGAGTCGTTCCCCACCCGGCTCGGCGTGGGCGAGAAGCTGCTGGTACCGATGCCGCCGGCGCCGGCGTCGCCGCCGTTCGCGACGTACACCTGGGACACCGGGACCCACCTGGTGACCCTGACAGCGGTGTGCAGCGACAAGGAACGGTTCGGCACGCTGATCGGCGCGCTCGACGATCTGGCGCGCAGCCTCCGCATCGCGGACGACCTCACCGGCGGCGAATCGCCCGACGTGCTGCGCCTCGATCCGGCCTGAGCGCGGAGGTGGCTCGGTTCAAGACGATTCCGCCGGTGGTTGCCACAGCTCGATCGCGAGACCTTCGGGATCGTGGATGCGGGCGAACGTCCCGTACTCCTCGGTGTTCCACTCGTCTCGGCGCTCCACCGGGATGCCCTCGGATTCCAGCCTCACGGCGAGCTGTTCGATGTCGGTGACGCGCAGGTTCAGCATGAACTGCTGGTCGGCGGCGAAGTAGTCGCTGTCGGCGGGGAACGGCGCGAAGACGGTCATCCCCGCGTCCTGCTGCCAGGTGCCGGTGTGACCGGCGCTGATGCCGAGATGCTGCTGATACCACGTGGCCCGTGCCTCCGGATCCCTGCTGCGGAAGAAGAGACCGCCGATCCCCGTCACGTCTGAAGTCATGCTCCCGTTCTAGCGCATCACTGCCACGTCGATGCTATGGAAACATTGCCGACGTGGGAAATGCATCGAGGAGACGGGAGCAGAGACAGCGGAGAGCCGTGTCTGGTGCGATTCGCCCCACGCAAAGCCGCGAGGCCATCATCGAAGGGCCTCGCTCGTCGCTCATCGTCGGGAGTGACCTCAGAGCTGAAGTCGTACAGCCATGCGGACTGTGCCGAACGGTCAAGCCGTTGGTCCTGGGGCACGTCACGCCGAAGTGGGCAGCCCGCTGGGCGAAGAACGAAGGCGGGCTGCTCGGCGTCTACAACTCTCGCGGCGTCGTCACGAAACGACAGGACTTCATCAAGAGCTACCTGTTCTGCCGGGAGTGTGACCAGCGGTTGGGAGATGCCGAGCGCTACCTCTCCACCCTGACCAGCGGCACAACCCCAGCGCTCACATCCATCTCTGTCACGGCGTCGCCGTCCGACGGCGACGTCCTTTTGGCTGGTGTCGACACGACGCTTGTGAAGAGGGCGCTTGCGGGGATCGTCTTGAAGGCACATCTCTCACCAGCGACGCTCTACTCCCGAAACTCGCTCTCACGCGGCGAGACCAATGAGCTGGTGAAGATGATCGTGTCCGACGTCTACCCTGCGAGCCGACTCGCCGTGGAGGGCTATCGGCTCGCCAACACGGTCATACCGGATGTCAACCCACGGGCACAGGCCAACATCGTCCAGTTCCGGGGATTCGGGGGTTGCCTCTCACATATCGTTCTGGCCGGGTGGCATTTCACGGCGTTCCTGGGACCTGCGGCGCGGTGGATCGAGGACACCGCACAGGTCCTGGGTGAATCCGCCGCCTGGCACCTCGGCATGGACACGTATTGGCGTACCGGCATGAATGAGTGGATCGATGAGAACGACGACACACTCTCGTCGGGAGACATGGTCCCCGATCGACCGATCGAGGATCAGGAAGATTGCCCGTGCGGTTCGGGCCTTCCATTCGCCGACTGCTGCTCAGGAATCTGGCTCCCGTCGGATACTTCGTGGAAGCGCCCCCGGTTAGAGACCATCTCGTCTCGCAGCGGATCGCCGGGGACGCCCGCGGCCGGACATGGTTCCGATCCAGCGAGCTCGACGGGGCTTTGATCGCGAGGGAGCGCCGCGAGCGAGGACCGCGCCGCCTGGCCGACGTCCACGTCCGCGCCTCTCTCATTCCAGCCCGCGCTCCGCGAGCCACTTCTTCGCGACGCGGGAGGGCGCCCGCACCAGCCAGGCGTCGGTGATGATTTCCTCGATCCGGGCGCGGTCGACGGCGTCGAGACGCACGAGCAATCCGGGGTATCCGTCGAAGTGGGGGATGGTGAAGAGCACGTCGGGTTCTGCGGCGAGCAGCGCCTCCTTCTCCTCGAGGTCGGCGACGCGCACCGCGAGCACCGTTCCCGCCGGCCACTCACGTCCGAGCTCCGCCAGCTCCCGCAGGTCGGTCGCGCTCGGGCCGCGGAGCCACGCGAACTGTCCGCTCTTCAGCCGCCAGGCAGCCTCACCCGTGTGACCGCTCACCGACTCCTCGGCGCCGGGAAGGGCGAGGGCGAACGCGCGCACATCCTCGATGCTCACCATCTCGCCATCGTCCTCCCGGGCACCGGTCGCCACAACCGGCAGGCACGCGAGATCAGGCCCTTCCGCGGACATTCCGCCTGATCCCGCGCGTGCGCCTGATCACACTTCACTCAGCGCACGATGCGCAGCGTCCGCACCTCGAACGGGCGCAGCCGCAGCTCGCCACCGATCCGCGCCTCCTCGATGTCGTCCTCGATCAGGCTCACCTCGCGCACGTCTCGGTGTGCGAACCCGACCGACAGCTCACCGACCGCGCGACGGCCGAGCGCCTCGTACACACGCACGATCACATCACCCGAGCCGTCGTCCGCCAGCTTGACGGCCGACACGACGATCCCCTCGCCCTGCACGGAGACGAGCGGTTCTACCTCCCGCTCACCGCGCACGATCGACGGGAGGGTGTTGATCCGGATGCCCTCGGCCGTGGCGATCGCGGCATCCGCGCCGATCACGAAGCCGACCTCGATCTCGTGGACGCCGTGGTCGGTGTCGGGGTCGGGGAACCGCGGCGCCCGCAGCAACGAGAGCCGCACCGTCGTGGTCACGGCATCGTCCGAGACCTCGCGCGACGTGTCGTAGCCGTAGATCGAGTCGTTCACGAGGGCGGCGCCGAAGTCCTGCTCGCGCACGAGCACGAAACGGTGCATCGACGTCTCGAACTTCGCGGCCTCCCAGCTGGTGTTGGTGTGCGTCACGCGCGACTGGAACCCGAACTGGGTCTCGGCCTCGGTGTGCGCGGCCTGGATGTCGAGCGGGAAGGCGAGCTTGAGCAGCTTCTCGGTCTCGTGCCAGTCGACCTCGTTGCGCAGCAGCACGGTGCGCGAATCCGGAGCGAGGAGCATCGTCTGGGTGATCGTCGACTCCGAGAACGCACGGACGACCACGATCTGCGCGACGCCGTTCACGACCGAGGCCTCGATCGACGAGACCCCGGTGAGGTCGTCGACGCTGTTGCGGTAGTACCGATCGATGTCCCACGCGTCCCACATGTTCGGGAAGTCCTGGTGCAGCTGGAACAGGTTCGCGGCCTTACCCGGCGCGACGGCGTCACGCCCGGAGGCCTTGTCGACCGCCGAGACGATGAGTCCCTCGGCCGAGACGAGCACCGACACGAGCTCGTTCTCCAGGCGCCAGCCGCCATTCTCTTCCGTGAGCGACACCGGTGCTGCCGTGGGCTCGGCGACGAACGCCGCCCCGAGCGCGCGGCCGCCCTTCGTGGCATACCCGACGGACGTCGGCTCGAAGCGCAGTGCGCGATCACCGTCGCCGGCGAGCGAGCGGCGGGCGGCATCGGCGATGTCGCGCGCGTCCGACAGCACATCCGACAGCACCGCGACGGCCTCGCGGTGCACCCACGCGATCGAGGTGCCGGGCAGGATGTCGTGGAACTCGTGCAGCAGCACGGCCTGCCACAACCGGTCGAACTCGGCCTGCGGGTAGTCGGCGCCGGTGCGCACGGCATCGGTCGCGGCCCACAGCTCGGCCTCGATCAGCGCGTGCTCGGCCCAACGGTGCAGCGCCTTCGTGGCGTGCTGGCTGGTGAGCGTGCCGCGGTGCAGCTCGAGGTACAGTTCGCCGACCCACACGGCCGGATTCGGCAGCTCCGCCTTCGCCGCGTCGAAGAAGACGTCCGGGTGCTCCCACACCACCTGCGCACTGCCCTCGAGGTCGCGCAGGCGCTCGGCCTTGCCTGTCATCTCCCGGGTGGTGCCACCGCCGCCGTCGCCCCAGCCGACCGGAGCGATCGACCGCGAACTGAGGCGGTTCTCCTTGAACTGGCGCGACGCCTTCGCCACCTCCATGCCGCTCAGCTGCGAGTTGTACGTGTCCATCGATGGGAAGTGCGTGAACACCTGCGAGCCGTCGATGCCCTCCCAGAGGAACGAGTGGTGCGGGAAGACGTTCTGCTGGTTCCACGAGATCTTCTGCGTGAAGAACCACTCGAAACCGGCACGGCGCATCAGCTGCGGCAGGGCGGGCGAGTAGCCGAAGCTGTCCGGCAGCCAGACCCCCTTCGAGCGGATGCCGAACTCGCGCTCGAAGAACCGCTGCCCGTGCGAGAACTGCCGCACGAGCGATTCGCCGGTCGGCATCACGGTGTCGGACTCGACCCACATGCCGCCCAGCGGCAGGAATCGCCCGGAGGCGACAGCGGCCTTGACCCGCTCCCACACCTCGGGGCGGTGCTCCTTGATCCAGGCGTACTGCTGCGCGCTGGACATGCCGTACTGGAACTCGGGCTGCTCGTCGATGAGCGTCGTCATCGACGAGGTCGTGCGTGCGACCTTTCGGATCGTCTCGCGCACCGGCCACAGCCAGGCCGAGTCGATGTGCGCGTGCCCGACGGCCGAGATGCGGTGCGCACTCGCCTCGGCCCGAGCGGCCAGCACCTCGGCGAGGCGGGCGCGGGCGTCGGGAGCGGTCTGCACGATGTGCTGCAGATCGAGCACGTCGAGGGCATCGTCCATGGCCTGCAGGATGCGCATGCGGCGGGGCGACGTCGCCGGCAGCTCGGCCTGCAGCTCGAACAGCACCTCGAGGTCGAGGGACAGGTCGAAGACCTCCTGCTCGAACACGGCCAGGTCCATCCGCCGCGCGCGGTAGAGCGGCTCCTTCGAGGAGGTGAGGATGTCGCCCTCCTGCGTGGGCAGGAAGGGGTGGTAGTCGAGGAGCACCGGGTTGGACGCGGCCTCGAGGTACAGCTCGACGGGCTCATCTCCCGCAGCCGTCTCGGCGATCGGAACCCACTGGTTGCGCGGATTGATGCTCTTCACGGGAATCGGGTCGCCGTCCGCGCCACCCGGGCGATAGGCCAGGGCCTCGCATTGGAAACCGGTCATGTTCACGTCGAAGCCGAGGTCGATGAGAGCTTCGACACGCCGCCCCGCCCATTCGGACGGCACCAGACCGGTGAGCTTGAACCACGTGGTGCCCCACGCGGGACCCCAGGGAGCGCCGACAGCGCCGGGCGCGTAGTCGAGGGCGAGTCCCTCCGCGGGCGCGATCGGCTCGCCGGGCAGCTCGTGGATCTCGACGTCCAACGGCACGGAGGCCGAGTGGATCGCCGGGCGGATGCGCTCTTCGAGTACGCGCTTGACGCGGCCGACGGTGAGCGAGGTGTCGTCATGCATGGGTGGATCTCCGGGCTCGAAGGTGGGTGGTGGCGGTCGTGTGGCTGGTGGCGGTCGTGTGGCTGGTGGATGCGGTCGTGGTGACGGCAGTCGGGACACCGATCGCCGCATCGATCGCGCAGAAGTCGTCGTGCGAGAGCGAGCTCCCTCCGTTCCAGGCGCGCTCGGCCATGGCGCGAAGTGGTCGACGGATGCCGTCTGCGACCTCGACCGGCGTCTGCGCTGCGGCATCGTCCGACCAGACCGAGAACGACGCTCCGAGGAGCCGCTGCGGATAGGGCGGCCGGATCTCCTGCCGCGCCCCGCCAGGAAGAGACGGAAACAGCCCGGGATGCCAGTCGGCTTCCCAGATGCGCTCGCTCGTCGGGTAGAGGTAGCCCGCCTTCTCTCCGAGGACGTAGTAGAACAGCGCATCGTGGAAGTTCACCAGCGGATTGCCGGCTTCGATGCCCACCCCGAGGGACGGCATCTGCGCATGCCAGTTCGTCCACCAGGTCAGCACGATGTCGTGATCGAGGACGACTTCTCCACTACGCAGCATCCCGTCGTTCCAGACCCGGGGGGCGAGCCCCTTCGCACGGAGATGCACGGCGATCTCGTTCACGAAACCCGTCAGCAGGTCGAAACCGGTGCCGGATGGCCCATGCCGCTCTCGTGCCGCTTCTGCGAGCGCGGGGTACTCGTCGATGCGGGCGAAGTCGACGAACTCGTCTCCGCCGAGGTGCCAGTTCGTGCTGTGCGGGAACACGGCGGCGACGTCGTCGATCAGCGCCGACGCGAAGTCGATGGACTCGGCACGGGTGATGTCGAGCGCATGGTCGGTGCACGGTCCGCCAGCTGCCGGCAGCCGATGCTCCGGGTGCACGGAGAGGGCGTGGCGGAGGTGCCCTGGCATGTCGAGCGAGGGCACGAGGTCGATGTGCAGGTCAGCGGCCGCGTCCGCCACGGCCGCTGCCTCCACGCGGGTGACGTGCGCGGGGGAGACGATCTCGGGGAAGGCTGTCGACCCGATGCGGAAACCCTCGTTGTCGGAGACGTGCCACTGGAACGTCGTGATCCCGACGTCGGCGAGCGCGTGCAGCAGTGCGATGATCCACGAGGCAGCAAAGTAGCGGCGGGCGGCGTCGAGGTGGAAGCCCCGTTCCGCCACCACAGGGACCGATGACACCCGCCCCTTCGGCACCCGCCCCTGCGCGCGCAGGTTGTGCAGCAGCTGTCGCGTCGCCCGGAACGCTCCGGCGGCTCCGGCCGCCCGCACGTCGATGTCGGCGTCGACGTCGATCTCGAACGACTCGCTGTCGCCGGCCGTGTCGCCGTCGCCGTCGGCGTCCCCGCGCCGCAGCCGAATCACCGCGGCCTCGCCGCTCGGGATGCCGAGGGCTGCGAGCTCGCCCGACAGCCGTTCCGCCTCCCGCGCGTACTCGGGCTCCTCGGCGATGACCCGTACGGATGACGGGCGCCAGGCCCCGACCCTGAGCGCGAGGGTCGTCGGCTGCGGGATCGCCAGCCATCGCGCGATCTCCTCACCTCTTGCCGACTGCAGACGAGTGCCCACCTCGGCGAGCGACGTGTCGTCATGCATGGGGGGATCTCCGGGCTCGACGGTGAGGGCTGATTCGGGTCTGCTGGTGATGCGCTGCGACTGATGCTATCTGGTGTACTAAAGCGATCTAGTCGAAGAGTCTAAGGCACGTCGGCGCTTCTTTCCCGAGGCTAAACCGATCAAGTAGGGTGAGGGACTATGAGCCCGGCGAAACGCGTGACGATCGCCGATATCGCGCGCATGGCGGGGGTCTCCCCCGGTGCGGTGTCGTTCGCGCTGAACGGCCGCCCCGGCGTGAGCGACGAGACCAGGCATCGCATCCTCACGATCGTCGAGGAGAACGGCTGGCAGCCGAGCTCCGCGGCGCGGGCACTCGTCGGGGCCCGCGCGAACACGGTCGGATTCGCCCTCGCCCGCCCCGCCCGCTCCCTCGGCTCCGAGGCCTTCTTCACCGACCTGATCGCGGGCATCGAGTCGCGGCTGTCGGAGAGCAAGGTGAGCCTGCAGTTGCGACTGGTCGCCGACATCGCGGAGGAGATGGAGGTGCACCGCCAGTGGCGCTCCTCCAACCAGGTCGACGGCTTCATCTTCATCGACCCCCGCGACGACGACCCGCGCATCGGACGCATCGAGGCCCTCGACGCGCGCGCCGTCATGATCGGGTCCGAGCCCTCCCCCGAAGGCTCGGTGCCGAGCGTCTGGATCGGCGACGACACGGTCGCCGAGACCCTCTTCTCCTACCTCGCCGCCCTCGGCCACGCCCGCATCGCCTACGTGGCCGGTCCGGCCGAACTCGAGCACACGCGACTGCGCGCCGAGGTGCTCGAGCGCATGACCGTCGACGGCCTCGAGGGCGAGGTCATCACGACCGACTTCTCGCCCGCCCGCGCCTCCGCCGTGACGCGGGCGCTGCTGTCGGGCCGGCAGCGACCGACGGCGATCGTCTACGACAACGACGTGATGGCCGTCGCCGGCCTGCGCGTCGCGCAGGAGATGGGACGCGCGGTTCCGCGCGACGTCTCGCTCGCCTCGTTCGACGACTCGGTGATCGCCGGTCTGATCAACCCCTCGATCACGGCGATGACGCGCGACACCTTCGAGCTCGGCGAACGCGCCGCCACTCTCCTGCTGCAGCAGATCGAGGCGGGAGCCAACCTGCCCAGCGTCGAGGGTCCGACACCCGTGCTCACCGCGCGCGAGAGCACGGCCCCGCCCTCCCGCCTCGGGTGAGCCGCCCTCAGCTCGGAACGACGGTGTTGACCGATCCGTAGGGGTCGACGACATCGGCCGATGCATCGGGACGGATGAGTCGGCGGATCCCCCGCGCATCGAGCGCAGTGGGATCGAGCGCGTCACGGGACGTGATCAGTGCGGGATCGAGGCCGGCGGCACACGCGTCGACCCAGGCCTGGAACACCGCTCCGCCGGGGCTCAGCGCCGCCCGGCTCACGGGAACCTCGCGCTCGTCGACGTCCACGACGATCGCGGTGTCTCTCGCGGGCGCCGCGACCCGTTGCCGCAGCTCGGGGATGATCTCGGCGAGCCGGCGGCCGATGGGCTTCGCTGCACCGTCCTGACCGATCAGACCGAGGGTGTACTCCAACTCGGGGAAGTCGCCGAGGTCACGGCTCACGTCATGCGAGCACCACCACGTGATGCCCCACAGATTCTCGGTGCGCACGGCGGAGCGCACCGTCGCCTCCAGGAAATCCGGCATCTCGTCATCGGCGAGGCAGTTCGAGGGCGCCCCGACCTCCTGCAGCCATACGACGCGGTCGGGGTCGGTCGCGAAGGCGCGGGAGAGCTCGATCAGGTACTCGGCATGGCGATCGGAAGCGACGGAACGGCCACCGTAGCGCTGCGCGGTGCCGTTGAAGATCCAGGAGTGGATCGTGGTCATCGCCCCCAGCCGCGAGGCATGCGCCGGGGTGAAGCCGTGACCGTCCATGTACCAGACGGCGTCGTACTCGCTGTGGACGTGCGGGAGCCCGGGCGCCGCGGTCTCCGCCGCCTGCAGCAGGGCCGAGATCCAGCCGCCGGCCTCGTCCTGCGTGACCGGCCAGGGAGAGGGATGCGTGTGCGCGGAGAACTGGTTCGTCTCGTTGCCGAGCGTCAGCCCGAGGAAGTTCGGAGCGTCGCGCAGACCCCGGGCGAGCCGGTCGACGAGCGCGACCTGACCTTCGAGCGCCCGTGGATCGGTGAACATGTTCTTGTCGTGCCACGTGTACAACCACGACGGCACGAAGTCGAAGCTCGACAGGTGCCCCTGGACCACGTCGATACTGGCGTCCATGCCGAACTCGCCGGCGATGTCGACGACGGCGCGCACATCGTCGATCGCCTTCTCGCGGATGAGAGTGCGGTTCGGCTGCAGCACGGTCCACAGCGGGAAGACCCGGACATGGTCGAGGCCGAGCTCCGCGAGGGCCGAGAAGTCGCGGCGCACGTCGTCGGGGGTGAAGTCGAGCCAGGAGTGCATCCAGTTCTTCGACGGCGTGTAGTTCGCCCCGAACCTCAGAGGAGCATCGAGGGCGCCGCGCTGCATCATGTGTCAGGCCTTTCGGACATGCCCTTCGGAGAGGGCGGATTTCGCACCACTATAACGCTTGAGCAACAGGTGATCCACCCTGCGATGCCGGTCACCGGTATTCCGTCGACGGACCGTCTTGACAGGGAGGGGATCGGATGGTTTCATCTGCTAAAGCGTTGTAGTCCCCGGTGTGCGCAGGCCGCTGATCCGGACGTCACGCGGATTCGCCCGCCTCGAGGAAGAAGCACGATGAAAGTTCCCACACGCATTGTCGCTCTGGCAGCATTCAGCATCGGCGTTCTGGCGCTGACGAGTTGCACGGGAGGCGGGGGCTCTTCCGGCGCCTCGGGCCCCATCGACACCTCGGGCGAGCTCAGCGGCACGATCCAGTTCCAGACATGGTCGCTCAAGAACGAGAAGTTCACTCCCTATTTCGAAGACCTGATCGATGCCTTCGAGAAGGAGCACCCCGACGTCACCGTCGAGTGGCTCGACCAGCCGGGCGACGGCTACCAGGACAAGATCCTGAGCCAGGCGAACGCCGACACTCTTCCGGACGTGCTGAACCTCCCGCCCGACATCGCCTACCCGCTGGTGGCGGCGGGCAAGCTGGTCGACCTGGAGACCGCCGATCCCGACCTGAAGTCGGGCTACAACACCGGCGCCTGGGAGGCCTACAGCCAGTACCCCGGCATGGAAGGCACCTACGGGCTGCCGTGGTACCTCTCCAGCGACGCGTCCTGGTGGAACCTCGCCCAGCTCGCTCCCTTCGGCGTCACCCAGGAGAACCTCCCGACCACCGTCGACGAACTCCTCACGCTCGCGAAGGACGTGGCGACGGAGTCCGGCGGAAAGGTGCAGCTCCTCTCCTCCATCCCGGCCCTCGACACGTTCACTGCCGCCGGCATGGAGGTCATCAACGACAAGGGAGAGTTCGACTTCAACACCGACGAGGCCGCCGCGATCATCGACAAGTACGCCGACGCGTACGCGGCGGGCGCGATGCCCGCCGAGGCGTTGACCGGCGACTACGGCGGGAATGCGGAGGCGTACATCCAGGAGAAGGTCGCCTTCACGACCGGCGGCACCGGTTTCACGACCGATCTGCAGAAGGACGCACCGGCACTGCTCGCGAGCACGGTGGCCACGCCGCGGCTCGGCATCGCGCCCCTGTACGTGCAGGGCCTCAACGTCTCGGCCGACTCCGACAACAAGGAAGCCGCACTCGCATTCGCGGAGTTCGCGACGAACCAGGAGAACCAGGTGGCCTTCTCGTCGCTCGCCGTCGGCACCGCCCCCGGCACCGCCGAAGGCGGCGACGAGGTCGTCGACAACATCGCCTCCACCGTCACCGACGAGAAGCAGCTCTCGGCGATCGATACCGTCTTCGGCGCGATGAAGGACGCCAAGGCGCTGCCGTTCCAGTGGACCTCCGACATGGCCACCTACATGACCCAGCAGATCGCCCTCGCCGTCAACGGCGAGGCGGACTCCAAGGCCCAGCTCGACAAGATCGTCGAGTACGCCAACGCCAACCGCGTGGACAAGTAAGCCATGCGTGCGAACACCGGCATCCGGGCCGGCAGGAAGACGATGAGAACCCATCGGTGGTTCACACCCTGGCTGCTCCTCGGGCCCGCCGTCGCCTGGGTGCTGGTGTTCGCGCTCTGGCCCTTCCTGAACACGGTCTTCCTCAGCTTCACCGATGCCCGGCCGCTGCGGAACCCCGAGTTCGTGGGCGGGGCGAACTACGAGCGCATGTTCGGCGACGAGATGTTCTGGAACGCCCTGACGACGTGCCTCATCTACGTGGTCGTGTGCGTGCCGCTGCTCACGATCCTCCCGCTGCTGCTGGCGCTGCTCGTGCAGAAGAAGCTCCCCGGCATCTCGTTCTTCCGCACCACGTTCTACTTCCCCGTGATCGCCTCGGTGGTCGTGGTCGCCCTCATCTGGACCTGGCTGTTCGACAGCCGTGGCATCATCAACCAGACGCTCGAGTTCCTCGGGCTGATCGACAAGCCGATGGCGTTCCTCGTCGACCGGTGGCTGCTGCTCGGCTGCGCGATCCTGCTCACGGTCTGGAAGGGCCTGGGCTACTACATGGTCGTGTACCTCGCGGCGCTCGGGAACGTCGGCAAGGAGCTGCACGAGGCCGCGATGCTCGACGGCGCCGGCTCGTTCCGCCGGTTCCTGTCCGTCACCATCCCCTCCGTGCGCGGCGCGATGCTGCTCATCTCGGTGCTCATCGCCGTGTCGGCGATGAGGGTCTTCGCCGAGCTCGACGTGCTGTCCAAGAGCACGGGCGGTCCCGGGGGATACGACATGTCGCTCGTGATGCTCATCCGTCAGGTGGGATCCGGCCTCAACGGGAACATCGGGTACGCCTCCGCCATCAGCGTGGCGCTGTTCCTGCTCACCCTCATCCCGCTCGTCGCGATCGCCGTCATGAATCGCGAGAAGAAGGCGAAGGTCTCCGCATGAGCACGCTCACGCCACCCCGTTCAGCGGAAGACGTCCGCGCCTCCGAGGAGCCGGCTGCACCGACCCGCGAGCGCATGTTCCGCCGCCGCGGCTCCGGCGACTTCAGCAAGCCGACCCTCGGCGGGCTGATCGGCCGATACGCGCTCCTCCTCTTCGTCCTCGTGATCGTCATCGGACCGTTCCTCTGGCAGTTGTCGACCTCGTTCAAGGGCGCCCAGGAGAACATCTACTCCTTCCCGCCCGAGCTCATCCCGCGCGAGCCGACCCTGCAGAACTACACCAGGGTCGCCGACATCGTCCCGGTGTACCTGTACGCCTGGCACTCGCTGCTCGTCTCGGTCGGCACGGTCCTCAGCAACGTGGTCCTGGCCACCTTCGCGGGCTACGCGCTGGGCTGCATGCGGTTCCGTGGCAAGTGGATCGTCATGGGGATCCTGCTCTCGACGCTGCTCTTCCCCGGCGAGGTCACGGTGACGAGCAACTTCCTCACGATCCGCGCCCTGGGCCTGGCCGACACCCTCTGGGGCGTCTTCCTCCCCGGCGCGATCAGCGCGATGAACGTGCTGTTGATCGCCACCGCCTGCCGCATGATCCCGAAGGACGTGCTGGATGCGGCGACCGTCGACGGTGCGACGACCTGGCAGCGCATCCGGCACATCGTGTGGCCGAACATCCGCGGCATGGTCTCGGTGGTCGCGATCTTCGCCTTCATCGGCGCCTGGGACGACTACCTCTGGCCGCTGATCGTGCTGTCCGACCCGTCGAAGTACACGCTGACGGTCGGGATGGCCTACCTGAACAGCAGCTTCTCGGTCGACCCGCGCCTGATCGCGGCCGGCACCATGATCGCTCTCGTGCCGATCGTCATCATGTTCTCGTTCACGCAGCGGTTCTTCTTCAAGGGCGTGCAGGAGGGCGCGATCAAGGGGTGAGCGCCGTGCATCTCACGCCGGCGGACGGGCCGGCAGATCCCCCGTCGTCCCGTCCCCGATCGGGTGTGCTGTCGAGCCCGGTGCACGCCTTCGTGTTCGACCCCTCCGCCGGCGAGCAGCGGATCGACGTCCCGGGGTTCGACGATCTCGAGATCACCCCGGACACCGTGCTGCACTGGGCGTTCTACGCCGACGGTCCCGATGCAACCCTGGCCCCGCACGCGGCCCTCGCCGTGACGGTCGACGTGCGCCTCGCCGACGGCACGCGACTGAGCGATGTCGCCGCCGTGCGCGACCGCTACGACTTCCCTGTCACGGCGCACGCACAGTTCGACGCCCGATGGAGCCTGCCCGAGCAGTGGAACGCCGACACCGTCTCGCTCGCCCCTTCGGCGGGCCGCCGCGGTGTGGTCGAGCTCGTGCTCGGCACCGTTTCGCTTCCCCACGCCGCGGACCTCCCCGCCCGATGCACGGGCTACGTGCAGGTCGAGGTCGAGCAGAAGACGCCGACGCCGGCCGACGTCGCCCCCGTCGAACGCGTCGACACCCGACGCGGCTCGCACTCCGGCCCGCGGTTCTCGCGCGGCAACACCATCCCGGCGGTCGCCCTCCCCCACGGATTCACGTTCGTCACGCCGTCGACCGATGCGGAGGACTCCCGCTGGCCCTACCGCCCCTTCGTGCACGACGACCCGCAGGGGCGTCGTCTCGAAGCCCTGCAGTTCTCCCATCAGCCGAGCCCCTGGATCGGCGATCGTTCCGTGCTGCAGCTGATGCCGTTCCTCGGCACGCCCACCTCGCACCGCGCCGGCCGCCGCCGCTGGATCACTCACGGTTCCGAGCGCGCGCGACCGCACGAGTACGCGGCGGAGCTCGGCGACGGCCTGCGCGTCGAGATGACCGCGACCGCGCACGGGGCCGTCTTCCGCGTGCACAGCGCAGACCCCGATGCCCCGGTCGGCTTCGTCATCGACCAGCTCACCGACGACGGCCACCTCGCCTGGACGGACGCCGGAGGATTCGAGGGGTGGATCCCGGAGGGATCCGAGGAGTGGGGGAATGCGCCCCGGTGCTACTTCGCGGGAGCGGTGCGGCATCCCGGCGATGACGCTAATGGGGACGGTCCGGCGCTCGCGCAGGGCCCGCTCGATGACGACGGACGCGGTGCGGTCGCCGGCTCCGTCGGTGGACGTGGGTCGCTCGAAGTGCGGATCGGCCTCTCCTTCCTCTCCGTGGCGCAGGCCCGGCATGCTCTGCAGACCGAGGCACCGCCCTCGGTCGCCTACGAGGAACTGCGCGACGCCGGCGCCGCCTCGTGGAATCGGCTGCTGTCGCGCGTGACGATCCCGCCGCTGCCCGACGCCGACCTTCCCTATCGCACGCTCGCCGACGAAGAGCATCGCTCCCGGATCGCCGGGGCGTTGCACCGCATGCACCTGTACCCCAACAGCGCGGCCGAGAACGTGGGCACCCCGGAGACGCCCGCCTGGCGGTTCGCCGATGTGTTCGCCGCACGACACCCCTCCGGCGAGGAGGCACCGGCCGTCGACGGGAAGCTCGTCGTGAACAACGGGTACTGGGACACCTATCGCACGGAATGGCCGGCGCTCGCCCTGCTCGATCCGGGGCTCGCCGGGACGCTGCTCGACGGCCAGCTCGAGCAGTATCGCCGCGGAGGGTGGATGGCGAGATGGAGCGCGCCGGGGTACGTCGACAGCATGGTCGGCACCTCAAGCGACCAGATCTTCGCCGACGCGGCCCGCTGGGGCGTGGAGTTCGACTGGGTCGGCGCATTCGAGAGCGGGTGGCGGAACGCGTGCGAGCCGGGGCCGGACGCACGCCGCGGGCGCAAGGGCATCGCGAGGGGACGATTCACGGGGTACATCTCCTCGGACGTACCGGAGGGCATGAGCTGGAGCATCGAGAACGCGGTGAGCGATGCCGCACTCGGCCGCTTCGCCGCGCAGCGGGCTTCCGACGTCGATTCCGGATCGGAATCAGCACGCTATCGATCCTTCGCCCGGTACTTCGCGAATCGATCCCGGTCGTATCGCACACTGTTCGACGAGGGCACGGGGTTCTTCCGGGGAAGGGACGACAGCGGTGCGCGCACCCCCGGATTCGATCCGCGATCCTGGGGCGGAGACAACGTCGAGACGAATGCCTGGGGCATGTCGGTCGGGGCTGTGCACGACGGAGCAGGCATCGCCGAGCTCTACGGGGGTCCAGCGGGCTTCGGCCGCCACCTCGACGCCCTCTTCGCGGAGCCGGAGACCGCGGACGAACGGTTCGGCGGCGCGTACGGCACCGTCATCCACGAGCAACGCGAGGCGAGGGCGCTGCGTTCCGGGATGTGCGCGATCTCGAACCAGCCCGCTCACCACATCCCCTTCATGTACGCGTTCAGCGATCGCCCGTGGCGGTCGGCGCCCCTCGTGAACGAGCTCGCCGGACGGCTGTTCGCCGGCGGGCACATCGGCCAGGGTTTCCCCGGCGACGAGGACAACGGCGAGATGAGCGCGTGGTGGCTGTGGGCGGCGCTCGGGCTGTACCCGCTCGAGCTCGCCTCCGGACATCTGCGGATCGGATCACCGCTCTTCGACGACATCCGCGTGGATCGCGGCGACGGCTCGACCCTGCGCATCCGGTCCCGACGCTCCTCCCCCTCGGCCCACGTGCTGCAGGAGGCGCGACTCGACGGGGCTCCCATGGCGTCGGCCACGCTGCCGATCGACGCTCTCGCCGGCGACGTCGTGCTCGACCTGGTCTTCGGCGACGACCCCGTGTGCGCGCTCGAGACCGGCGAGCCGACTCCGCGCGACACCCCCGAACCCTGGCGCGCGGACCTGACTTCGACCGGGGGCGAGGTCATCTCCTCCGTGGCGCTCGCGCACCCCGAGCGCGTCTTCGACGACGGGGATCCGGCGGGGGATCCCGGCGTCACCCTCCGCGCCGGGGAATGGGTCGGGTGGCGGTTCCCCGAGCCGCGCGGCGTCAGCGACCTCAGTGTGACGACGACGGCCGCCTCGAACTCGTCTGCACTGTGCTGGGAGATCCTGGGAGCGGACGAGAACTGGACTCCCGTGACGACGACGCATCAGGAGGCTCTGCTTCGCGATCGCACGACGCCGTTCACGCTCACCGACCGGGTCGTGACCCCGGCGCTCCGCGTGCGTGCGGAGGCCGAGGTCACGATCCGTCAGCTCGAGGTGTTCGATCTGGACTGAGCACTCGAGACGGCACGTGGCCGGCTCGCGGCACGTGGCCGGATCACGGCGCAGCCGTGTACTGCGTCGCCTCTCCCTTGAGCTGCTGCGTGATCCCGGACAGCAGCGCGGACTGGTCCGTCGCGGTGAGGTTGTACGCGACGTACACGCCGTACCCGTCGGCCACCGTGCGCTCGGCGAAGTCCGTGGCCGTCGACGAGCTCACGTTCGCGAGGTCGATCGCCGCAGCCCCGAGGCGGGTCTTGTCCCCGAAGCCCGGGATGGTCGGCGCGTTGTACGTGGGGTAGTACGGGTTCCAGGCGTAGTCGATCACGCCCGCGACGTCGAACAGGCTGAAGTCGGTCACGGTGTACGTCTCGCCGATCGCGTACAGGCTGATGATCTTGTCAGGGCCCAGGCGATCGCGGAGAGCCGTCGCCAGCCATCCGAACGACTGCGCGTTGGGCTGCGGCGTGCCGTCGACTCCGTACTGCGCGTACTCGTCATCGAAGTCGATGCCGTCGAGCCCGTAGGTCGTCACCGCGTCGGCGAGTTGGGCGGCGAAGGCATCGGCTTCTTCGTACGAGGTGAAGTTCGCGAATCCCGCCCCCTGGTGGTTGCCGAGCACGGAGAGCAGCACCTTGGTGCCGCGCGCCTGGACAGGGCGGATCTGGTTCTCGGCATCGTCGAGCGTCGCGGTGACGCGGTCGTTGAAGTGCAGGTATGCCTTCTCGCCGTCGTAGTTGATGTTGGCGGCGAAGATGATCGCCATGTCGACGGCGGGCGTGCCCGAATCCGCCAGGGTGTAGTCGGCGACATTCGCTAAATCGTTCGAGTTCACCTCGACGTATGCCACCACCTGCGGGTCGATCGCCGAGCTCTCGGCGACGGCAGGCGAGGCCGCGGCGGCGCCGACCGCTGCGAACGCCAAGCCCGCGAGTGCCGCGAGGCCCTTTCGGAAACGGTGAATCCTGATGTGCGACTGAGTCATGGCTGATCGTCTCCTTCATCATCGATATCGAGATCAGGCCGCTTCGGTGCGACCTGCGGCCGACTATATCGCTTAAGTGGATGGAGGTGAAGAAGTCGATGAAGTGGATGATTCTCTCCTCCTGCACCGGAGCCGCAGGAGGCGACCTCCCCACAACGACTGGGCACGTGACTCACGGACACCGAAATACCGTGACAACCTGGCCGCTCCGACTCACACTGGAGGCATGCGCTTGACCGACCCACAGGTATGGACGCTGATCGGCGTGTTCGCCGCCGTCATGCTCGGCGGCATGACGCTCATGACGACACAGCTGAGCCGCATCATCCGCGTCGAGGTCGATCGCGTCGAGGGCTCGCTCACCGCTCGCATCGATCGCGTCGAAGGCATCCTCTCGGCTCGCATCGACGGCATCGACGGCATCGACGGTCGACTCGGACGCATCGAATCGACGCTCGGCGACCTCGACACGGAGCTGACGAATCTCGCGACGCGTTTCTGGCGATCGCAGTAGCTCCCGAGCCGATCAGACCGCCACGTCTCCCACCAGGTTGACCTTGATGCCCATACCGGCGAACATCGCGGCCTTCGCGATCAAGGCCTTGTCGGCCGTCTCGGCATCCGGGGCGTAGACCAGCTGGGCATGGTTGGCCTTGTGGCGGGCCATGAACTGGTCACGCGAGATGCCGTGCAGCACCACGTGCGCGATCGGCCATTCCGGGTTGGTGGCGTCCTTGCGC
Organism: Microbacterium maritypicum MF109; assembly: GCF_000455825.1. GTDB lineage: Bacteria > Actinomycetota > Actinomycetes > Actinomycetales > Microbacteriaceae > Microbacterium > Microbacterium maritypicum_A. The sequence goes on along the minus strand of NZ_ATAO01000250.1, from coordinate 148,929 downwards.
CGCTGCGTCTCCTCGGCAGGAAGCTCGACGACCGAGGCGCGGAAGATGTCGGCCTGCAGGATCCCCTCGGCGATGAACACCCGCGACAGCACGATCTCACCCGGCTTCGAGACGCCGTTGATGGTCGCACCGCCGGCCGGGAAGAACACGTGGCCCTGGCGCCAGCCCTCGGCGTTCTGCCACCCGCCCAGGTGCGAGGCGGGCACCGAGCCGGAGATCTCGTAGACCCAGACGAACTGCCCGTCGTAGTCCTCACCCCAGCGCACGTCGTGCAGGGTGTTGTCGGGCACGAGACCCATCGCGCGCCACACCCGGTCGGTCACGAGCGCGTCGACCGCGACCCCCTCGTCGGCTTCGTTGAAGTGCGGGAACGCGCGCCCCTCGTGCAGCACGCGTGAGCCGTCGCGCGAGGTGACGGGCGGCCGCTCGGTCGAGTTCAGGATGCCCTCGGCCAGGTCCGACGCCGGCACCAGGTCCTTGAGCCCCTGCTGGTACTGGATGCCGACCGCATCGAGTCCGAAGTCGTCGGCGATGCGGAGCGCGGCGATGTACATCTTCAGCTGCCACTGCACCTGTTCGCGCGTGAGCTCGGTGACGGCGTCGTCGCCGTAGCGGAACGTCATGCCCGCATCGATCAGCCAGTCGTAGGCGGCATCCGCCTCGTCCTCGGTGACGTTCAGCATCTCGGCGTACAGCGCCGACTGCGACAGCCGCTCCTTGTAGATGCCGGTCCCGTTGAGCAGCTCGTCGTCGAAGATCGCGTTGTACATGCCCATGCATCCTTCGTCGAAGACGCCGATGATCGCCTTCTCTGCGCGCAGCTCGGCCGCGAGCGCCTCACCCAGCTGCTTCTCGGGGCTCTCCGGCAGTGCGGGCAGTGCGCGCACGTGCGAGGCGTCGTGGGCGATGGCACCGGTCTCGGTCCATTCCCTGATGCCGTCGGTGAACCACTGATCGGTGAAGTCGACCGACCACGTCGTCGCATAGGGCTTGTCCATCTTGGTCAGACCCGCGTTCAGCCCGAGCAGCCCGACGAGTCCTGGCCAGTCCCCCGCGAAGTTCGCGACGGTGAGGATCGGCCCCTCATGCGACCGCAGACCGGCGAGCACGTGGTGGGAGTACTGCCAGTTGGCGATGGCGACGACGAGGGGAGCATCGACGGGAATGCTCTTGAACACCTCGAGTCCCATCCGCTGGCTCGAGATGAAGCCATGGCCGGTCTCGGGGTCGACGCCGAACGGGCGGATGACTTCCCAGCCGAGCGCGTTCAGCACACCGGTCACGCCGCTCTCCAGCTCGACCTGCGTCGGCCAGCCGGCGACGTTCGCCGACTCGCGCAGGTCTCCGGACGTGATGATGTATGCCGTCTTCGGCGCGGTGGCCGGACGGGTCGCCGGCGTCGGCAGGGTGTAGGTGGTCATGATGCCTCCGGGGCGGTGGGGGTCGGGTTGTCGATGGTCGCGGGCGTGCCGCGCTGGGCAGCGGCGAGTTCGTGGACGACGGGCTTCGACCCCTCGTACAGCCGCACGTAGCGGTCGAAGAGGGCGTCGTAGAGCGGGCGCACCGCCTCGTCGGGGTGGATGCGCTCGGAGATCGGGTTCCAGTCGGCGATGACCGGAGTCCCGTCCGGTGCGGCCGTCGCGGTCGCGGCGAGGAATGCCGCCCCGTAGCTCGCCCCGATCGTGGTCGCGGGCACCTCCTGCACGAGTCCGGTGACATCGGACACGATCTGCAACCACAAGCGCCCCTGGGTGCCGCCGCCGACCGCGACGATGCGGAGGATGTCCGCACCCGCCGCGCGCATGGTCTCGACGTTGTGGCGCACCCCGAGAGCCGTGGCCTCGAGCGCGGCCCGGTAGAGGTCACCGCGGGTGTGGTCGAGCGTGAGTCCCGCGATCACGCCCCGGGCGTCCGGGTCCTGGATCGGCGTGCGTTCGCCCGCGAAGTAGGGCAGGACGAGGAGGCCCCGCGCTCCGGCCCCCGAGGTCTCGGCTTCGGCGAGCAGCTCGGGATAGTCGGCGCTGGTCAGCCCCACGAGCCAGGCCGTCAGCGCGCCCGAGGTCGAGAGGCCGCCGGCGAGGTTGCGGGTGCCGGCGAAAGCACCGGCCGTGGTCCACATCGATGGCGTCCGCAGCGTCTCGGCACCGTTCGTGAAGACCATGAACATCGTGGTGCCGTACATCAGCATCAGGTCGCCGACCTCGTGCGCGCCGACGCTGACGGCCTCGGTCCAGGCGTCGATCGTGCCCGTGATCACGGGAGTGCCTGCGGGGATTCCGGTGAGCGCCGATGCCTCGGCCGTGACTTCGCCGGCGACATCTCCCGCCCACTGCAGAGTCGGCTGCTCGACATGCGCCGCGTATCGGTCCCACCAGGGGCCGTGCCAGCATTCGCCTTCGATGTCATAGAGGGGGGACACCTGACTGGCGGACTGGTGATCGAGCACGTAGGCGGCGGTGAGCTTGCGCACGAGCCACGTCGCGGGCATGTACAGCCGCCGCGCCCGTTCCCACGCCGCGGGCTCCTCGTCGGCGACCCAGGCGATCTTCGGTCCGCCCGCCTGCGAGGTCAGCGTCGACCCGCCGATGCGAGTGATGTCGTCGACGCCCAGCTCCCGGGTGAGGCGCTCGATCTGCACGGTCGAACGGGTGTCGACGCCGTACAGGATCGCCGGGCGCACCGGGACGTCATGCTCGTCGGCGAGGAGGATGCAGGGGCCCATTCCGCTGACGCCCACGCCGGCGATCTCGGCGTCCGGGACTGCGGCGAGCAACTCCCCCGAGATCGCGACGAACTCGTCCCACCAGATCGCGGCGTCCATCTCGACCCAGCCCGTGCGCGGACGATCGACATCGTGCGCCCTGGTCGCCGATGCCAGGATTCCACCGCCGGCATCCACCAGCACGCCCTTGCTGCTGGACGTGCCGATGTCCACCCCGAGGGTGCAGCGCATGGAGTCCTCCTCGTGCCCGGACGACGGAGTCCGGGCTTAATCGCCACTGTACGCGAAATCGATTTCATGACGCAAGGCGCGAGTCGTCCTGCACCACTCACGCCGAAGGGTGGTGCGCCCACCGACCGCAGCTTTCTGGCTGACCAGCACCGGAATACCGTGACATTCTGGGCACCCCGAATCAGACTGGAGGCATGCGCTTGGACGACCCGCAGGTATGGACGCTGATCGGCGTGTTCACGACCATGATGCTCGGCGGCATGACCCTCATGACGATGCAGTTCAGCCGGGTGATCCGCGCCGAGGTCGGTGGCCTGCGCGGCGAGCTGCGGGGCGAGATCGGTGGCCTGCGCGGCGATCTGAGCGGGCGGCTGGAGAGTCTCGAGGGCCGGCTCACCGGCCGCATCGACGCCCTGGAGCACAAGGTCGACAGCCTCGACAAAGAGGTGGCGAACCTCGCGACGCGGTTCTGGCGCTCGCAGTAGCCGGCCCGACCGCCCGCTCAGCTCCGCACGGCGCTCGCGGGCTGAAGCTCGTTGCGCAGCACGACCGTGCGCGCCGGCTGGGTGTCACCCTTGATCCGTTCGAGCAGCATCCGCGCCGCGGTCACACCCATGTGCCGCGCCGGAAGGCGCACCACGGTCACGACACTCGGCGAGAGCGTCGTGAACGGCAGCGAGCCGATCACGGCGACACCCACGTCCGGCGGGGTGAGTCCGTGCTCCGTGAGCACCTGGATCGCTCCGACACCGATCAGATTGTTGCCGGCCACCACCGCATCCGGAGGTTCCGGGAGGGCGAGCAGTTCCTCCATCGCGGCACGCCCGCCGTCGACGCGGAACGTCGCGAAGCGCTCGAGGCCGTCGAGGGCGAGATCGGGATATGCCGCGGCGAGCGCGGAACGCCATCCCGCAGCGCGCTCGGCGGCGGTGTCGATGTGCGCGGGCCCTCCGATATAGGCGATGCGACGGTGCCCGGCATCGATCAGACTCCGCGTCGCCGATGTGCCTGCCGCCCGATTGGCCATCACCACGCCGTCGATGTCGTAGGTCGTGCTGCGGTCGACGGCCACGACCGGCCGGCCGGTGGCGAGGAGGCTGTCGAGGTCGGAGTGCTCATCAGCGGTCGCGATGATCACGCCGGACATGTTCTCGGCGATCGCGATGCGGAGGTACGTGGCCTCCTTCTCCACCTGCGCATCGGAATTGCAGAGCACGACGGAGTACCCGGCCTCCGAGGCGACATCCTCGACCCCTCTCGCCATCTCGGTGAAGTACGGGTTCTCGATGTCGGGGATCACGAGGGCGATGACCTCGGAACTCTGTCGACGCAGCGAGCGGGCGGCCCGATTGGGCGTGAAGTCGAGCGTCGCGGCGGCCGCACGGACGGCGGCGACCTTCTCGTCCGACACGCTCGTGCCGTTGAAGACGCGCGAGACCGTCGCGGGCGAGACGCCGGCGAGCGCGGCGACGTCGTAGATCGTTGCCATGCGCTCCTCTGCTTCCCGCCGACTGCTGCTGCCCCGGCTCGCCCGCCGACAACGCCCGGATGATGCGGCAGCCGGGTGGTGCAACAGGTGCAACAGTATCGCGCGGCGCCGGCGGCGCACCCGTCGGCTGCTCCGCCGTCCCGAGTACGCTGAGGGGATGCCAGAGTGGTCGCAGACGGTCCCCGCAACGGTGCGGCGCGAGCAGATCGTATCGATCATCGAGCGTCAGGGCTTCGCCCGCGTGCAGGAGCTGAGCCGCACCCTCAGCGTGTCCGAGGTCACGGTGCGCAGCGACCTCGACCTCCTCGCCGAGGAGAACGTCATCCAGCGCGTTCACGGCGGAGCGATCTCGGGCATCAAGTCCACCGCCCACTCCCCGGACTACGAGCGGGCCCTCACGCGCGCCGTCACCGAGAAGCGACGCATCGGCAATGCTGCGGCCGCGCTGGTCGAGAGCGAGATGGCGATCCTGCTCGATGCCGGGACGACGACGCTCGCGATCGCCCGCGCCCTGCGAGCCCGGGAGGATCTGCGCGGCGTCGTGGTGTTCACCAACTCCCTCACGATCGCGCTCGAGCTCGGCGTCGCGGAGCCGCACCAGATCACCGTCGTCGTCACCGGCGGCACCGTGAACTACAAGCAGCGCTCGCTCATCGACCCGATGGGCGACATGTTCATCGGGTCCGTGCACAGCGACATCTGCTTCATCGGCTGCAACGGGGTGTCGGAGCGGGGGTTCACGAACTCCAGCCTCCCCGAGGTCACCATGAAGAGGCGCTACCTCGACTCGGCGGCGCGGGCCATCGTGGTCGCCGACAGCTCGAAGATCGGCAAGAGTCAGGTGATCCAGGTGGCTCCGCTCGCGCGCGTCGACGTGCTGATCACCGGCGTCGAAGCGCCTCCGGCCGAGCTGGAGACGCTTCGAGAGGCCGGACTCGCGATCGAGCTCGCCTGACCTGCGAGATCCAGCTCGTCACGCCTCACCCGCGGGGCCGGCGCCTCAGGCGCGACCCGAGGAGCCGAACTCACGCATGCGCTGCGTGACCATCGCCCGGAATGCGCCCATCGCGGGGCGCAGCTGCTCGCTGGGCTCGACCACCGCGGGGTTCTCCTGCAGGAATGTGCGCAGCGCGGCACTCCAGGCCAGGTGGGAGTCGGTACCCTGGTTGATCTTGCGGATGCCTGCGGCGATCCCCTCCGCCTTCTGCTCAGGCGAGATCCCGTACGAGGGCCGCACGTCACCGCCGTGTGCGTTGATCCTGGCGACCGCCTCGGCGGGCACCGACGAGGAACCGTGCAGCACCAGGAAGGTGTCCGGCAGACGTCCTCTGATCTCCGAGATGAGGCCGAGCCGCAGCCGTTGGCCTCCGGCCTCGTCAGTGAACTTGACCGAGCCGTGACTCGTGCCCACTGCCACCGCGAGCGCGTCCACCCCGGTCTGTTCCACGAACTCGACGGCCTGATCGGGGTCGGCGAACACGATCTCCTCGAGCACCCCGGTGACACCCGCCTCCGCCCCGCCGATCGTGCCGAGCTCGCCCTCGACGCTCACACCGAAGGGCACGGCCGCCTCGACCACCCGGCGCGTGAGCGCCACGTTGTCGGCGAAGGAGGCGGGTTCATCGGTGCCGCTCGCTCTGCTCGCGTCGATCATCACGCTGGTGAAGCCGTGGTCCATGGCACGCGCGCAGTCGTCATGGGTGCGCCCGTGATCGAGATGCAGCACTGCGGGGACATGCTCGTATTCGGCGACCAGACCCCTCAGGCGGTGCCACCAGCGCGATTCGTCGTCGTAGGCGGACATCCCCGCGATCGCCTGCACGATCACGGGCGAACGCTCCGTCTCGGCGGCATCGAGCACCGCGATCGCCTGATCGATGCTCGACACGTTGAAGGCGCCGACGGCGTAGCCGCCCGCGTCGGCGTCGGCGAGCGCGGTACGCAGAGTCTGCAGTGCCATCCGTGATCCTCAGAGCGACTCGGTGATGCCGAGCGTGTCGTAGTCGAGCACGATCGGGGTGTCGGTGAGCGCGCGGGCGTAGGCCTGCACCTTGGCCGCCGACTCCACCGCGACACTGGTCTTGAACGCGTCACGCAGGTTCGGCCCGACCGTGAGCAGGCCGTGGTTCGCCCACACCACCGCGTTGAGGTCGCCCATCGCGTCGCACATGTGCTCGCCGAATTCGGTGTTGTTGCTGAGCTCGAACGGCATGATCGGCACGTCGCCCTTGGTGTAGATCACCATGTTCACCAGCGTCCCGAGGATCGGCGACCCCACGACGCCCCAGACGTTGGAGAACACCGGCTCGGAGTGCACGATCGCGTTCACGTCGGGTCGACGCCGGTAGACGGCCATGTGCACGGTGACCTCGCTCGACGGCCCGAGCCGTCCGTCGATCACCTCGCTGTCGCCGTTGACGAGCACGATGTCATCGGCGCTCATCTTGTCGTACTCGAGGTCGGTCGGCGTGATCAGGAACCGGTCCTCGACGCCGGGAACGCGGATGCTGATGTTGCCCTGCGTGTTGAAGTTGAGTCCGTACTCCATCGAACGCAGGCAGTAGTCGAGGATCTCCTCGCGCGCGGCGTCGATGTCGAAGTCGAGCTGGAGCGTCGTCTCGGTCATTTCGTGTTCTCCTTCTGGTGGGGCGGGTTCTGGGTCGGCCACGATGGCCGGGCCAGGTGCGGCGCGATGCCGCGGGTCACGTCGTAGAGGGCGGCGTAGGCGGCTCGCTGCGCGGCGTACCACTCGCCCGATGCGGGGTCGGGCTCGGCCGCAGCCGCGGGGTCGGGGGCGACGAGGAGATCCGAGGAATCGGCGCCGAGACCGCGGAGTGCGAGCATCGCCGCCCCACGGGCGGATGCGTCACGGGCGACCGGCGTGAGTCGCGTCCCGGCCGCGGCGGCACGGGCGGAGAGCGCCTCGGCGTTCTCGGAACCTGCGCCGGTGACCTGGAGGTCATCGACGCGGACCCCGTGGCGGTCCAGGGCCGCGATGATCTTGTGGAACTCGAAGCCTGCGGCCTCCACGACGGCTCGCGCCAGTTGCGGCACGGTCGTGTCGAGCGTGAGGCCGTGGATCGTTCCGCGCGCGGAGGGGTCGTTGTCGAGGGTGCCGGAGCCGGCGAGGTACGGCAGCACGAGGAGAGAGGGCGGATCCTCGGCGAGCGCGCCGAACACATCGCCGACGTCACGGCCCAGGAGGGTCGCCAGCCATTCCAGCGCCCATCCGCCTGCGGCGGTTCCGGCGAGGGTGATCCATGTCTCGTCATCGAGTCGGTAGCTGGCGAAGCCGGTCGACTCGAGTCCACGCGGGCGTTCGCGGGTGGCGACGGAGAGGCAGTCGCTCGACCCGAGCGCGATCACGGACCGCACTCCCGCCTCTCCACCGGCGCCGAGGAAGGCAGCCGCCTGGTCGTGCGTGCCGGCAACCAGGCGCGTGCCGGGTGCGACGCCGAGCACGGCAGCCGCCTGGTCGTGGACGCCGGCGATCACGGTTCCCGATGCCACGGGGACCGGGAGCCGGTCTTCCCGCACCCACGGGGCGGAGGCGGCCACGGCTTCGAGGATCTCGCTGCTCCATTCGCCTCGATCGACGTCGAGGATGCCGGTACGCGCGGCCTGACCGAGGTCGATGGCAGCGACACCGCTCCACCGCTCGGCGACCAGATCCCCGATGCAGCGGTAACCCGCGGCCGCAGACCAGACATCATCGCCGGCCATGATCTTGAAGACCGAGAACATCCCGTGCAACGGCTGTCCGGTGATCGCGGTGAAGCGGCCGTCTCCGAGCCGCGCACCCAGCACGGCGGCGTGTTCGATGCCGCGCGTGTCCATGCTCACCGCCACCGGAGCGAGCGGTACGCCGGCCCCGTCGACAGGTACGACGGCCTCGCCGAGCACGCTGAAGCCGATCGCCTGCACCGCGTCGCCGAGTTGCTCTGCCTCCGCCGCCGCTGCGCGCACCACGCTCTCGGCGGCGACGATGATCTCCTCGGCATCGAGCTCGACGCGCCCGCGACCGTCGCGCCGCAGCATCAGCGGTGCCGACGCCCCACCGAGCGTCCGTCCGTCTGCGGCGAAGGCGACGGCCCGCACGCCACTGGTTCCGAGATCGAGGCCGATGACGCTCATTTGATCGCTCCCGACAGGCCGTTCACCAGGTACTTCTGGATGAAGACGAACAGCAGCACGACCGGGATGGAGATCAGCACCAGGATCGCGAACAGTGCCCCCGGCTGTGACAGGTACATGCCGCGGTAGGCGAGCGGCACGAGGGTGAGCGGCTTGAGCTCGTTGTCGCCGAGCGTGACGAGCGGCAGCAGGAAGTCGTTCCAGCTCATCATCGTCTGCCACACCGCGACCACGGCGAGGGCGGGCTTGCCGAGCGGCAGGTAGATGCGCCAGAAGATCTGCCAGCTGTTCGCCCCGTCGAGTCGTGCGGCCTCGTAGGTCTCGAGCGGGATCGCGAGGTAGGAGGTGCGGATGATGATGACCGCGAACGGCAGGCCGAGTGCGCTGTACACCAGGACGAGCCCGAGGAGGTTGTTGTACAGCTGCATCGACTGCAGGATGCGGAACGTCGCGACCACGATGCTCGACATCGGGAGGATCAGCGCGAGGATCAGCACCCCGAAGATCAGGGCCTTCAGCGGAACCCGCAGTCGGGCCAGGGCGAACGCGGTCATCGATCCGAGCAGACAGACCAGCAGCACCGAAGGCACCGTGATGAGGAGGCTGTTGAGCAGGTGCAACAGGATCGGGTTCTGGTCCCAGATCGTGAGGTAGTTCTTGACGCTGAATTCCGCGGGGAACAGCCCGAAGAACTGCGTGCCGGGGTTGTTCGGCGGCATCATCGAGAGCCCGACGACCATGATGATCGGTACGAGCCAGAGCACGGCGAGCGGCACGAGCACGAAGTGCAGCCAGCCGACGCGGCGTCCGGGAGCACCGTGGCGGTGACGGCCGACGGTGTCCTTCGGGACGATCAGGGTGCGGGTCTCGCTCGTCGCGGTCATTTCTCGTCTCCTGTGATGAATCCGGCGCCGAACACCCGCACCATCGAGAGCGAGCTCACGACGGCGACGACGAGCAGCACGACGCTGATGGCCGAGGCGTACCCGACGTTCTGCAGCTGGAACGCCTCCAGGAACGCGAAGGTGGGCAGCATCTCCGACGCGTGGTTGGGTCCGCCCTGCGTGAGCACGTAGACGAGCTCGAAGGTCTTGAGCGAACCGATGATCCCGAGGAGCACGAGCGACAGTGTGGTGGTCTTCAGCAGGGGGAACGTGATCCGCACCATGGTCTGGAAACCGTTGGCGCCGTCGATGCGCGCCGCCTCCACGAGGCTGGGATCGATCAGCTGCAGCCCCGCGAGGTAGAACAGCATCGAGAACCCGGTCCACATCCAGACGTTCACGAAGATCACCGCGAAGATCGCCGTCTGCGGATCGGCCAGGTAGTTGCCGCCGAGGAAGGTGAGCCCTGTGGCCTTGCCGATGGCGGTGAGCACGCCGTTGAAAGGGTCGAGGATGCGCTGCCACACGATCCCGACCACGACCGGCGAGAGGATCGCGGGGATGAAGAAGATCGCCCGGTAGATCGTGCTGCCGCGGAGCCCCTGGTTGAGGGCGACGGCGAGGAGGAAGCCGATCACGCCCTGGGGGACGATCGTCAGCACGATCCAGAACGCCGAGTTGCGCAGCGTGATGAGGAACGTCGGATCCTGGAACAGCTCCAGGTAGTTGCCGATGCCGACTGCCGTGCCGACGTTGACACCGTCCCAGTCGAGCGTGCTCGCCTGCACGTTGTACACGATCGGGTACACGACGAATACGGCGAACAGGATGAGGGTCGGTGCCAGGAAGGCCAGGCCGACCAGCCGCTCTCTCGTCAGGATCTTCATGCGCGCTCCTCTCGGCGCAGGGTCCGGGGAAGAGGTCCCGGACCCTGCACGAACTCCACTGCTGCCACAGGTTCCTGAGCTACAGGGTGTCCTGGACGGCCTGGACGGATTCCGCTGCCTCCTGCGGAGTGGCGTCACCGGTCGCGATGGCGGCGAGCGCATCGGCCACGGCCTGGTCGAGCTTGGGCGACTCGAAGTAGCGCGAGTACTTCACCTGCGGGAGCCACTCGTCGACGAACAGGTTCCAGATCTGCTCCTGCTTCTCGCTCGTGAACTTCTCCGGAGCGAGACCGGTGACGGCGGGGACATCGTTCATGGTGTTGACGAGCTTCTGCGCGGCGGAGCCGGCGATGAAGTCGGTGAGCACCTTGCAGGCGAGGTCGGGGTTGGCCGTGTTCTTCGAGATGCCCAGGCTCACGTCGATGCCGCCGACGAACTGCGGCTCGGCGGCACCGCCGGGGATGGTCGGGAACAGGAACGGCTCGTACCCGGACATGCCCTCCGACAGCGGCGGGATGTCGGACTTGGTCGGGTCGGACTGCTGGATCCACCAGGCACCGAGGGGGATCATGGCGGCGTTGCCCGCCTCGAACTGGTTCACCGCCGACGGGTAGGCGTCGAGGCCGATCGCACCGTCCTGGGCGATGCCGTCGGAGAACAGCTTGCCCCAGTACTCGAACGCCTTCACGATGGCCGGGTCTGTCCATTGCACGGAACCGGCCTCTGCCTCATAGACGGTTCCGGGCGAGACGTTGTTGGCGATCTGCAGGAAGACGACGTTGCGCAGCCAGGAGTCCTTCGCGGGCAGGAGGAACGGGGCGGCGTCGCCACCGCTCAGGTCCTTCGTGGTCTGCACGAGCTCGTCCCAGGTCTTCGGCACACTCAGACCGGCGTCGTCGAAGATCTCGGAGTTGGCCCAGAGGTTGACCGTCTGGGTGAGGATGGGGAGCGAGTAGAAGTTGTCGTCGCCCTCGGGGTTGCCCATTCGGGCCTGTTCGATGCCGATCGGGTAGAACTTGCTCTGCCAGTCGTCACCCCAGGTCTCGGCGGCGCAGTCCTGCAGAGGCATCAGGTTCTCGCGGTACTGCTGGGTGAGCGCTCCGGGCTGCAGGCCGAGCACGTCGGGCATCGTGTTCGAGCTGGCACGGCTCTGCAGGTCGACGAGGTACTCCGGGTAGTTGAAGATCGTCGCGTCGATCTTCGATCCGTCGTTCTCCGCTTGGAAGGCCTCGATCATCTGACGGGTCGTCTGCTCGATCGGGCTCCACGAGCGGAACGTGATGGTGTCGCTGGAGGCGTTTCCCGACGCGTCCGGCGCTGCGCCGCCGGCGCAGGCGGTGACTCCGAGGGCGGTGATGACCGTGGCCACTCCCGCCAGGCTCCTCTTGAGCTTCATCTGCAATCCCCTTACTTCGCTGTAAAAGTCCTCGGCGAGATGCCGAATGCGCTCAGTTTAGGTTTATTTGCGTATTTGACGCCAGGAATACGGGGAACCTCAGTGAAAGTCTTTTCTTTTTTGTGTTTTCGCATACCTTTGTCGTCGAAAACGAAAGCGGAGGTGCGCGTGGAGGCCGCAACGACGCGGAATGCGGGTTTCCCTTCCGCAACACACCCCGCACAGACGACGGATGCCGCGACCCCTCGGGCCGCGGCATCCGTCGTGATGCGGAGGTTCTTCAGCTCAGCCAGGCCGGTGCGCGTCCCCGCAGGAACGCACCGTCCAGGGAGAAACGCCCGGCGCCTGTGAGCGCGAGGGCGAGAGCTGCCGCACCGAGGACGGCGACGAACTCGTAGCCGCCCTCGCCGACCCAGAGGCCCGCGGGAAGGTGCACGGCGATGAGCGCGACGATCATGTCGATGGCCAGCAGGATACCGACAGGACGGGTGAAGAGGCCGAGGATCAACAGGATGCCGCCGATGAGCTCGACGAAGGCGACGACAGGGCCGGCGATCTCCGGGAGCGGAATCCCCATGCCTGCGAAGCTGCCGATCGTTCCGGGGAGCGTGAACTCGAAGATCTTCTGCGCGCCGTGTGCGGCGAAGATCGCGCCGACGACCACGCGGAGGACCAGGAGTCCCAGCGAGGGTGCGGCGGAGGGGGCTGTGGTGTTCGTCATGAGGAGTTCTTCCTTCGTGGCAGGACACCCGCGCGCCAGGCGCGGAGCAGGGTCGTTCCCTGGTTCCACGCTAGGAAGACGACATTTCCATCTCCTGTGACCGTGTCACCTGTGACGTGTCACCGGTGCGCGGCCACCACCTCGGCGACGGCGGTGCGCTCGGCGGCACTCGGCTCGGCGATCGCCATGCGGCAGTGCGTGTCGACCACGTCGAGCACGCGGTACGCCTCCTTCATGCGGGCCATGTCGCCACCGATGAGCGCGACCACATCGTCGACCGCGGCCTGCGCAGCGACGATGGCCGCCGCGTCCCCGGACCGCGCGGCGTCGGCGAGGGCGCGGAACGGCTTCGGCGTGACGGACGATACCCCGGACACGACGCCCTGCGCCCCCACCTCGACGGCCGCGATCAGGTCGCGGTCGGCGCCGGTGTAGAGGTCGAAGTCGGCGGGCACGACGGTACGGTAGGCGGCGATGTCGTCGAGGGAGAGTTCGCTGATCTTGGCGCCCACGACGTTGGGCAGTCGTGCGAGACGCGCGAGGAGCTCCGGCGACACCGGGTTGCCGCTGCGGGCCGGGTAGATGTACACGTACAGCCGCCCGTCCCCGACGGCCTCCGACACCGCGCGGTAGTACTCGAAGATCGCGTCGTCCGTGGCCTGCAGGTAGTACGGCGTCAGCGCGGCGAACTCGGTCGCGCCCAGTCGGCGGGCGATACGGGTCAGCCGCACGGCCTCGAAGGTGCTGGGGCGACCGACGTGCACGACCACGCGCATGCGCTCTTGCAGCTCGGCCAACGCCGCTTCCACGATGGCCGCGAACTCGTCGGCGTCCACGGCGGGGAACTCGCCCGTCGTGCCGAGCACGAACGCTCCCTCGTTCCCCGAATCGGCGACGAACCGGAAGATCGCACGCGAGCCCTCGATGTCGAGGGTGCCGTCGCGGTGGAACGCGGTGGGCACGGCGGTCAGGATGTCATAGCGGGTCACTTCTCGGTCTCCTCGGAGTTCTTGCGGGTCTTGCGGGCATGACGCCCTGAGGTGTCGACGTTGCGGACGGTGGAGGTGAGCAGATCGGGCTGGGCGGCGAGCTCGTCGTGTGCCTTCTCGATCTGCTGGATGCTGTCGTCGTGCAGGATCGAGTCCGCGAGCGAGGCGCGCTCGGCACGGGGCCTCCGGGCGGCGCGGATGGCCGGCATCACGATCGAGAGCACGGCCAGGGCGAGCAGCACGAGCGCGATGGGGCTGACCACCTCGAAGAACGGACGCGTGGGGAGGATCGCCAGCGTGCGGGCGAGGTTCTCCTCGGCGAGCGGTCCGAGCAGGAGGCCGAGCACGACCGGACCGGCCGGCACCTGCATGCGCTTGAGCAGCACTCCGATCACACCGAAGACGAGCATCGTCACGACCGTCGAGAGGCTGTTCGAGGTGGCGTAGGTGCCGATGATGCAGAAGATCAGGATGCCGCTCCACAGATACGGCTGCGGCACGTCGAGCAGCTTCACCATGCCCTTCATGCGCACCAGGCTGAGCGCGAGGGAGAGGATCGTCGCGATCAGCATGATGCCCACGATCGAGACGACCAGGTCGGGGCGGTTGGTGAAGAGTGTGGGACCGGGGGTGATGCCCCAGATGATCATCGAGCCGATCATCACGGCCATCACCGAGTCACCGGGGATGCCGAGGGCCATGGTCGTCGTGAGGGAGCCGCCGAGGGTGGCGCTGGAGGCGGTGTCGGAGGCGGCGACACCCTCGATCGATCCCTTGCCGAACATCTCGGGGTGCTTCGACGCCTTGCGTGCCCGCTCCCATCCGATGAGTCCGGCGATGTCCCCACCGGCCGCGGGGATGAGCCCGACACCGAGTCCGACGGCGCCGCCGACCGCGGTCGCGCGCCCGCTCTGCTTCAGTTCGGCGCGGTTCGGCCACCAGCGGCCGAGACTCGAGATCGGGCGCACGGCCGACTTCCGATGCGTGAGCAGCTGGTCGAACAGCTCGGCGATGCCGAAGAGTCCGATGATCACGGCGATGAAGTTGACGCCCTCGACGAGTTCGAGCACCCCGAAGGTGAAGCGCTGGTCGGCGGTGGCCGCGTACGTGCCGACGCTGCCGAGCATGAGGCCGAAGAGTCCGGCGAGAATGCCCTTGAGCATCGACTTCGACGAGATGCCGATCATGATCGCGATGCCGAAGACCACGAGCGCGAACAGCTCGGGCGACTTGAAGTAGTCGCGGGCGAAGCTGGCGATCGGCACGGCGGCGACCGCGAAGAGCACGAGTGAGGCGAGGATGCCGACCGCCGAGACGATCGCCGAGACGGTGAGCGCGAGCCCCGCCCTTCCCTGCTTCGCCATCGGATACCCGTCGAGGGTGGTGGCGATGGACGCGGGCGTGCCCGGGGTGTTGATCAGGATGGACGGCACCCGGTCGCCGAAGTTCGCCGCGACGTAGATCGTCAGCAGCACGGCGAGACCCTGCACGGGCTCGAGGGTCATCGTGAAGCCGGCGGCGAGGGCGACGGCCATGGTCGCGGTGATGCCGGGGAACGCTCCGACCATGAACCCGAGCACGAGGCCGACGAGCATGTAGAGCAGGATCGAGATGTCGAGGAGCGAGTTCAGCCCCTCCATGAGCGCGTTCACAGGGGGATCCTCAGGAGCATCCCGAACACGACGTAGACGAACGCCGTGACGGAGACGGAGTAGATGACGAGGCTCAGCCAGCGGCGGTGGCCGTAGAGGAGCATGAGGGCGGCCATCAGCAGAGCGGCGGCGATCGGGAAGACCTCGATGCGGTAGCCGAACAGGATGACCGAACCCAGCGACCACAGCGCGATGAAGGTGCCGGTGATCGCGAGGGTGGCGATCACGCGCAGGTAGCCTCCTGGCTGGATGCGCTCGAGGTCTTCACGGGTGGGGGCCGGACGGGTGATCGCGACCGCGAGCAGCGCGATGGCGATGACGACGCCGGTGACCCCGATGACGAGGGGCCAGAAGCGGGCGTCGATCTGCCCGGGGGCGGCCTCGCGGCGCAGCGGGACCTGCGTTGCGAGGAAGAGGTAGCCGGCGGTGAACCCGAGGGCGACGACCGCGAACACGATCTCGAGGGGACGCGAGGCGGAGGCGCCCTGGTACCCGTCGTCCGTGGCGGCAACGGAGGCGTGCGTTGCAGACCCGTCCGATGCGGAGGTCGACATGGTGCTCCTTTCCTGATCCGAGAAGTGAGGGTGGGTGCTGCGGGGCCGGTGATGAGCCCGGCCCCGCAGCATCGGCGATCCGGTCTTCTCAGCCCAGGAGGTCCTTGAAGAGGTCGAACTGCTCGTCGACGAAGGTGGTCCACTCGGCGGAGTCGCGGTACACGACCAGGTTTCCGGCATCGGCCTGGAACTTCTGGTAGCTGTCGGACTCGACGGCTTCCTTCACGGCGGCTTCGAGCGTGGTCTTGACGTCGTCAGGGAGACCCTTGGGTGCGTAGATGCCGCCCCAGCCACCGAAGATCACGTCTTCGCCGATGGCCTCTTCGACCGTCTCGACGTCTTCCGCGTCGGGGTGGCGCACGTCGTTCATGACAGCCAGGATGCGCACGGCCTCACCCTGCGCCAGGGCTTCGCCGAGGCCGGAGACGGCGGCGACGGTCTCACCCGATGCCGCTGCTGCGACGGCTGTCGCTCCTCCGTCGTACGGCACCGGGGTGAAGTCGGCGTCCGTCGCGTCGCCGAGCCCGATGGTGGCGGCCTCCCAGATGGAGCCGGCGCCGGAGTTAGCGACCGTCACGGCACCCGCCTTCGCCTGAGAGACGAGGTCTTCCAGCGTCTCGATACCGCTGTTCGCGCCGACAGTGACCACGCCGGGGGCGAGCATGATCTGGCCGAGCAGGTCGAAGTCGTCCGGCAGCACGTTCGCACTCTGCGTGGTGTTGAGCATCGCGATCTCGACCGGCGCGAATCCGATGACATACCCGTCGGGATCCTGCGCGCCCACGTACTCCATGGCCAGCGCTCCGGCGGCACCGGGCATGTTCTCCGGGATGACGCTGACGCCGAGGATCTTCTCCAGCTCGGTGGCCAGCGCGCGCGACGAGAGGTCGGACCCTCCGCCGGGGTTGGCCTGGATGATGAGTCGGATGTCGTTCTCGGGGAACGCCGATCCGGCTTCCTCGCCCTCCTCGACCTTGGTGCAGGCCGAGACGATGAGAGCGGTGGCTGCGAGGGCGGCGATCGCGGCGGCCGCCCGGGTGATGCGCTTGCGGGGCATCTTTGCTCCTCTACGTGGGTCGACCCTGTTGTCGACTCCCCGACCGTAGCAGTGTTGACTGTTAACAGTCAACACTGGCGGATGCGCGAATGGCGTCCCGCCGGCGATGCGTTCCTTCTAGGATGGCCGAAGGCGACCGTAGGAGGGGCGGAGCACATGTTCGACGAGCGACGGCGACAGGCAGCGCTCGAGGAACTGGGGATCCTTGACACACCACCGGACGAGCGCGTGGACCGGGTGGCGCGGCTGGCGAAGGAGATGTTCGGCGTGCCGATGGTCAGCGTCTCGCTGATCGACCGTGATCGGCAATGGCGCAAGGCGCAGATCGGGCTGGGCGGGAACGAAGCCCCCCGGCAGGACTCCTTCTGCGACTACACGGTGTCGCAGGACGCGACCGTGGTGGTCGAAGATGCCCTCATCACCGATGTCTTCGCCGACAACCCGTTCGTCACCGGGGACCCGCACCTGCGTTTCTATGCCGGCCACCCGCTGCACGCGCCCGGCGGCGAGCCCGTCGGCACCCTGTGCGTGCTCGACACCGAGCCCCACACCTTCACCGAAGCGCAGCGCGACCTGCTGCGCGACCTGGCGTTCTGGGTGCAGACCGAGCTCGCCCAGGACCAGGACATCGACCACGCGGCTGTTCTCCAGCGCGCGCTGCGACCACGCTCGAACCCCGAGCTCGATGGTTACACGATCGCTGCGGGTGCCGCCCCGCGCGGCATGCTCGCGGGCGACTACTACGACTTCTCGACGCACGGAGGGGCGCTGCGCATCACGGTGGCCGACGCGATGGGCAAGGGCACCGGCCCCGCACTCGTCGCCGCGACCGTGCGAGCGTCGTTGCGGACGGCGCCCGAGCGCTCGCTCGCCGTCTCCGTGGCCGACGTCGATCGTCTGCTCGAAGAGGACCTCGCCGACACGGCGATGTTCGTCACCGCCATGGTCGCCGAGCTGCGACCCGAGAGCGGCGATCTCGACGTGATCGACGCCGGGCACAACCTCGCCTTCGTGATCCGGGCCGACGGTTCCTGGACGCACCTGCGCTCCAAGAACCTCCCGCTCGGGATGGGCATGGGCGTCGTCGATGCCCGCGTCCCGATGACCACGAGGCTCGAACCCGGCGACACGTTCATCTGCTGCAGCGACGGACTGCTGGATGTGCTCGACGCCGACGATCCCTTCGCCCATGTGCAGCGCGTGCTCCGAGCGCTCGGCCCGGAGGGTGCGGTGCGCGAGGCGCTGCGACTCGCCGCCGACGATCGTGCGACGGACGACATCACCGTCGTGGTGGTGCGGAGGGACGCATGACCGCCCGGTTCGCGGCGATCCGCATCCTCGCCCTGCTCTCCGTGCTGCTGGGTGTCAACTACGTGGCATGGCGCTGGCTCGAATCGGTCAACTGGTCGGCGTGGTGGATCGCCGTGCCCCTCGTGATCGCCGAGACCTACAGCCTGATCGACACGTTCCTGTTCTGCCTCACGATGTGGCGCGCACGCGAGCGGCCGGCCCCCGTCTCGCCGCCGCAGGGGACAGTCGACGTGTTCATCACGACGTACGACGAACCGGTGGCTCTGGTGATGACCACCGCCCGCGCGGCGAAGAACATCGCCTACCCCCACTCGACCTGGATCCTCGACGACGGCTCGCGCCCCGAGTTGGAGGCCGAAGCCCGAGCGGCGGGGGTCGGCTACCTCACGCGCTCGGAGGAGTGGACGGGAAAGCCGCGGCATGCCAAGGCCGGCAACCTGAACAGCGCATTGTTCCAGACCGACGGCGAGTTCCTCCTCATCCTCGACGCCGATCAGGTTCCCGATCCACTGATCCTCCATCGCACGCTCGGATACTTCGCGGACGACGAGGAGGTCGCCCTCGTGCAGACGCCGCAGTGGTTCGTGAACGTCGATGACGCCGATCCGCTGGGCAGCCAGGCGCCGCTGTTCTACGGTCCGATCCAGCAGGGCAAGGACGGATGGAACGCCGCCTTCTTCTGCGGCTCGAACGCCGTGCTGCGACGCGAAGCCCTGATGCGACTCGGGATCGTGGGGTATGTGCGCGACGTCACCGACTCGGCCTCCCGGGCACTCAAGGCCGCCGAGACCCTGATCGCGCGGGAGGCGCAGACCGCAGCGGATTCCGCCCTGGCGACGGAGCTGTCGGCGCTGCGCATCGCGATTAGCCGCGGACGGAAGGAACTCGCGGCCGGAGAATCGGTCGCCGATGTCGCCGCGCGGGTGCGCGAGTCGGTCGACCATGCCTCACGCATCCTCATCGCGCACGATATGGACGGCATCAGGGCTGACCTGGCGGAGATAGGCGCCCTTCCGCTGCAGCAGGACGCCGAGCTGGGCGCGGTGATCGTCGACGAGGCCGGCCTCGATGCCCTCGCCGCCTCCGACCTCTCCCCGGTCACCGCCGTCGCCGCTGTGCGGGGTCTGCTGGACGCGTTGCGGTTGGACCGCGGCGACGAGGCACAGCCCATCCTCCCCCTCGCGACGATCTCGGTCACCGAGGACATGGCCACGGCCATGCAGCTGCACGCCCTCGGCTGGAAGAGCGTGTACCACCACGAGATCCTGGCGCACGGTCTCGCTCCCGAAGACCTCCGCACGATGCTGACGCAGCGACTGCGCTGGGCGCAGGGCACTCTGCAGGTGATGCTGCGGGACAACCCGCTCGTCAAACGGGGCCTCTCGGCCGGACAGCGGCTGATGTACTTCTCCACGATGTGGACGTACCTGTCGGGATTCGCCGCGATCGTCTATCTCGTGGCCCCGGTCGTCTACCTGGTGTGGGGGGTGCTTCCGGTCACCGCCTGGTCGTTGGATTTCTTCGCCCGCTTCCTGCCGTACTTCCTCGTGAATCAGGCGCTGTTCCTCGTGGTCGCGAAGGGCGTGCGCACCTGGAGGGGGCAGCAGTACTCGCTCGCATTGTTCCCGGTATGGATCCGTGCCTGCTGGACGGCATTCGCCAACGTCGCACTCGGCCGCCCGCTTTCCTTCGCCGTCACGCGGAAGGACGGCCGCGACCCCCGCGGCATCCCCTGGGGGCAGATCTGGCCCCAGATCACCGCGATGGCGATGCTCGCGATCGCCCTCATCATCGGCATCACCCGCGTGATCATCGGAACCGCCGACGGCACCGGCACGATCGTGAACACGGCTTGGGTGCTGTACGACCTGGTCGTGCTCAGCGTCATCATCCAGGCCGCCCGCTACCGCGGACCGGCCGCCCGCGCCCTCGAGAAGGAGTCGAATGAACGTCAGCACTGAGAACAGGGACGGCTATGCCGTGATCGCGATCACGGGGCGGCTGACCGCTTCGGGCGCGCCGCTGCTGCGAAACGCGGTGAGCGACCTCGTCACCGCAGGACAGCCCCGCATCGCGATCGATCTGCGTGGCACGGAATTCGTCGATTCCTCCGGACTCGGCGCCCTCGTCGGAGGCCTCAAGAGCGCCCGGGTCGCAGGCGGAGACCTGCGGATCGCCGCCGTGCCCGACGCAGTGAAGACGGTCCTGCACCTCACCAACCTCGATCGCGTGCTTCGCGACTACCCCACGCCGGAATCGGCGTTCGATGGCAGCTGAACCGCCGGGCTTCCACATCGACGGGCGGGCAGAACTCGCCCTCGTCGACCGCGTCCTGGATGAGCTCGACCGGCTCTGGATACGCGCGCCCGGCATCCCCGCCGAAGACCGCACCCTCTTCACGCTCGCGCTCAGCGAAGTCGCGACCAACATCGCACAGCACAGCCGGGGCATCGACGTGACGATGAGCGTGGATGTGCGCGCTTCCGACGGTGCGCTGCACGCTGAGGTCGTCGACTCGGCGGAACCGGCGACGATCGACTGGGACGGCGTCGTGATGCCCGAGCAGGCGAGCGAGAACGGACGCGGTCTTGCTCTGGCGCAGGCCGCTCTCGACGAGTTCAGCCATTCGGCGACAGCCCGCGGCAACACCTGGGGGCTGGTGCGTCGGCTGCAGGCGCATCCGAACGATCCGTCGATCTGACGGTCAGCGTCCGCCCACCTCGTGCAGCATGCGCTCGCGTGCACCGTCGAGGTGGGCGCTCAACACCTCGGCAGCAGCTTCCTGGGTACCGGTGCGCATGACCTCGAGCAGCTTCACATGATCGTCTGACGACTCATGGAGATCCTCGTCATGGTTGATCGTGACCTCGAGCAGCGCCGTGAACGTCGGCAGGTACTGGTTCCACGCCCCCTCGAGGCGCGGGTGATCGGCGAGCGCGTAGATCTGCGAGTGGAACTCGAGGTCGGCGGTGACGAACGCCGCGTGGTCTCCGGCATCGGCGGCTTCGGCCATCCGCGCGACGGCGGCGGAAATGGCCTCCCAGCGCTCGTCGTCGTCGACGCGCATCGCTCGAGAGAGGGCGAGCTGCTCGAGAGCGCCCCGCAGGCTGTACAGCTGATCGACGTCGTCGCGGGTGAGTCCGACGATGTAGACCCCACGCGGACGTTGCACCTCGACGAGCTTCTCGAAGCTCAGCTGCGTCAGGGCATCGCGCACCGGTCCCCGACTGACCGAGAACTCCTCGGCGAGCGCTTCTTCGGTGATGCGCGCGCCCGGGGCGAGTTCGCCGCGCACGATGCGCTGGCGGAGCACCCGCGCCACCTGGGCGCCGAGGGATTCTCCGCGCGTGACGGTCTGCGTCATGGTGACCTCCTGTTAACTGTTGACAGGATACACACCACCCATCGCCAGTGACCTAGGCGCTCCCGCGCGGGTCCCAGAGCACGACCTCGGTCGAGCGCCGAAGGCGGCGACCGGTCGGCATGGGCACGACGCCCGCGGACCCGGCGGCGAACACGCGCACGCCCGGACGGCTCTCGCGCTCGGTGCGCAGCGCGCTCTCGAGCACGGTGATGCGATTACGCAGCGCCCTGTTCTCGTCTTCCAGGTCGAGCAGACGAGCGATCGCGGGAAGGCTCACCCCTTCGGAGGAGAGCTGAGCGACCTCGCGCAACTGCTCGATGTTGCGTGTCGAGTAGCGGCGCGAGCCCCCCGAGGTGCGCCCGGGGACGACGAGGCCGATGCGGTCGTACTGCCGCAGGGTCTGCGGATGGAGGCCGGAGAGTTCGGCGGCGGCGGCGATCGCGAACACCGGGGTGTCGGCATTCATCATGAACGCCTCCGCCCCCGGTGTCCGCTTCGACGACCGGTCATCGCCGCGCCTTCGCCATCAGCTCGGCCCGCGGGTTCTCCGTGGGCTCGAGTTCCTGGAACTTCTCCAGCGCTTCGCGTGCGGCCTCATCGAGGTGCGTGGGCACCGCGACCTGAAGCTCGGCGAGCAGGTCGCCCGTGCCCTTCGAGGTGGTGACACCGCGGCCCTTGACCCGCAGCACCCGCCCGGAGGGGGTGCCGGGTGCGACGCGGAGTTTCACCACGTCGCCGCCGAGGGTGGGCACCTCGATGGTCGCCCCGAGAGTGGCCTCGGTGAACGTCACCGGGACGACGACTCGCAGGTTGAGACCGTCGCGGGTGAAGACCGGATGCGGGCGCACCGCGATCTGCACCACGATGTCGCCGCTCTCTCCGCCATCGGGCGAGGGACGACCGCGCCCTCGCAGACGGATCTTCTGGCCGTCGGCGACACCCGCAGGGATCTTCACCTTGAACGGCTTGCCGTCTTCACCCTGCAGCGAGATGGTCTCGCCCTGCACGGCGGTGATGAAGTCGAGCGTGGTGCGGGCCGTGACGTCGGCACCGCGCTGCGGACCACCGAAGCCGCGGTAACCGCCGCTCGGCTGGCCGAAGCGACCGTTGCCGAAGCTCGCGCCCTGCCCCTGGTTGAACATCGCGAAGATGTCCTCGAAGTCGGCGGTCTGCCCGCGGCCCTGCTGTCCGAAACGGCTGAACACGTCTTCGAAGCCGCCTGCGCCCTGGCCGCCCGCCGTGAAGCGGGCGCCGGAGCCCATGGCGCGGATCTCGTCGTATTCCTTGCGCTGTTCGGCGTCGGAGAGCACCGAGTAGGCCTCGCTGATCTCCTTGAACTTCGCCTCGGCCTTGGCATCACCCTGATTGGAGTCCGGGTGATACTTGCGCGCGAGCTTGCGATACGTCTTCTTCAGGTCCGCATCGCTGACGTCCTTGGAGACCCCGAGGGTCTTGTAGAAGTCCTTGTCGAACCAATCCTGGCTGGCCATCGATCACCTACCCTTCCGGGACGGCGACGACGACCTTCGCGGGGCGCAGCTCGACATCACCGAGGCGGTAGCCCACCTCGACGACCTCCAGCACGGTGGTCTTCTCGGCGCCGGGAGTCGGCTGCTGGAAGATGGCCTCGTGACGCTGGGGGTCGAATTCCTCGCCCTTCTCGCCGTACGCGACCACTCCGAGACGCTCCACGACCAGCCGCACCTTGTCGGCGATCACGGCGAAGGGAGTCCCCTCCACGAGATCGCCGTGCTGGGCGGCGCGGTCGAGGTCGTCGAGCACGGGGATGAGACCCTTGGCGGCCTCGCCCTTCGCGCGCTCGCTCTCGACCTGGCGCTGCTCCTCGGTGCGGCGACGGTAGTTGGCGTACTCGGCCTGGAGGCGCTTGAGGTCGTTCAGCAGTGTGGATTCGAGGTCGGCGAGCACGGCGTCTTCCGCCGCGGCCTCGCCGGTCTGCGTGGCGCCGAGGATGTCGTCGACCGTGAGGTCGTCCGGCGCACCGTCGACGGGGGTCTCGTCCGACCCCTCGGCGGCTGCCGCTTCACGGGAGTCCTGGTGGTGCGGCGCGGGGCCGGATGCCTGAGCATCCGACCCCTCGCTGCGACCTTCGGCGGACTCAGGAAACTGGTTCTCGTCGAAGTTCTTGTCCGTCATGATTACTTCTTCTCGTCCTCATCGTCGACGACCTCGGCATCGATGACGTCCTCATCGGAGGAGGGAGCGTCACCGGTCGGGGCCTCGCCATCAGCCGAAGCGCCGGCAGCGGCATCCGCCTGCGAGGAGGCGTAGATGGCCTCGCCGAGCTTGGACTGCGACTGGTTGAGCTTGTCGAACGCGGTCTTCACAGCCTCGTCGTCTTCGCCGGCCAGCGCCGTCTTGAGCGCGTCGACGTCGGCCTTGACCTCGGTCTTCACGTCTTCGGGCAGCTTGTCGTCGTTCTCGGTGATCAGCTTGTCGATCGAGTACGCGAGGGTCTCGGCCTGGTTGCGGACCTCGGCGGCCTCACGGCGCGCCTTGTCCTCCGCTGCGTGCTCCTCAGCCTCGCGCACCATGCGCTCGATGTCTTCCTTCGACAGCGACGAGCCGCCGGAGATGACGATCGACTTCTCGGTACCCGTGCCCTTGTCCTTGGCGGACACGTGCACGATGCCGTTGGCGTCGATGTCGAAGGTGACCTCGATCTGCGGGATGCCACGGGGCGCCGGTGCGATACCCGTCAGCTCGAACGTGCCGAGCGGCTTGTTGTCGCGCGTGAAGTCACGCTCTCCCTGGAAGACCTGGATCGCGACGGACGGCTGGTTGTCGTCTGCCGTGGTGAAGGTCTCGCTGCGCTTGGTCGGGATGGCCGTGTTGCGCTCGATGAGCTTGGTCATCATGCCGCCCTTGGTCTCGATGCCGAGGCTCAGCGGGGTGACGTCGATGAGGAGAACGTCCTTGCGCTCACCCTTGAGGACACCGGCCTGGAGAGCCGCGCCGACGGCGACGACCTCGTCCGGGTTGACGCCCTTGTTCGCGTCCTTGCCGGTCTCGCGCTTGACGAGCTCGGCGACCGCAGGCATACGCGTCGATCCACCCACGAGCACGATGTGGTCGATCTCGGACACCTTGATGCCGGCTTCGCGGATGACGTCCTCGAACGGCTTCTTGGTGCGGTCGAGCAGGTCCTTCGTGAGGTCCTCGAACTTCGCGCGGGTGATGGTCTCGGACAGCGACACCGGGCCGGAGTCGGTCAGCGACAGGTACGGCAGGTTGATGCTGGTCGACGTGGAGGAGGAGAGTTCCTTCTTCGCCTGCTCCGCGGCCTCCTTGAGGCGCTGCAGGGCGATCTTGTCACCCGAGACGTCGACGCCCGTGGTCTCCTTGAACTGCTTGATCAGGTAGTCGACGAGACGCTGGTCCCAGTCGTCTCCACCGAGGCGGTTGTCGCCGGCGGTGGCGCGCACCTGGATCGTGGAGAAGTCGTCGTCCTTGCCCACTTCGAGCAGCGAGACGTCGAACGTTCCGCCACCCAGGTCGAAGACCAGGATGAGCTCGTCTTCCTTGCCCTTGTCGAGGCCGTAGGCCAGCGCGGCCGCGGTCGGCTCGTTGATGATGCGCAGGACGTTGAGGCCCGAGATCTCGCCGGCCTCCTTGGTGGCCTGACGCTCGGCGTCGTTGAAGTACGCGGGGACGGTGATGACCGCGTCGGTCACCGTGTCGCCCAGGTACGCCTCGGCGTCGCGCTTGAGCTTCATGAGGATGCGCGCGGAGATCTCCTGCGGCGTCCACTTCTTGCCGTCGACGTCGAAGCTCCAGTCGGTGCCCATGTGGCGCTTGACGGAAGCGATCGTCCGGTCGACGTTGGTGACGGCCTGGCGCTTCGCGGTCTCACCGACGAGCACCTCCCCGTCCTTGGTGAAGGCCACGACCGAGGGGGTCGTGCGGAAGCCCTCGGCGTTGGCGATGACCTTGGGCTCGCCACCCTCGAGGACGCTGACGACGGAGTTGGTGGTTCCGAGGTCGATACCGACAGCACGTGCCATGTGTTCTCTCCTTTGTTGGAAGTTCGTTGTGGTTCGGAAATCTGCGGCGATCAGGAAAACCTGAGTCGCGATGACTCAAGTGTAACGAGAGGTCGCTCGAGTGTCAAATGAACTTGATATGAACGGGCTCAACTTTAAACCGAGGCCCTCCCGTGCACGTTCCCGCCGGTGGCACCCCTCGCTCAGAACGGGGGCACGACCGGGTCGTCGACGAAGGTGACCGTGTTCTGCGGCGGTGGCCGGTCGATGTAGACCTTGCCGGTCGGGCTCGTCCAGGCATAGAGCCCCGCCCCCAGAGACTCGACCGCCCACGGCGAGTGATGTTTGAGCACGTGGTGGCGTCGGCACAGGTGGCCGAGGTTCGACTCGTCGGTGGAGCCCCCCAGCGCGGCATCGCGATGGTGGTCGATGTCGCAATCGGCGGATGCGTGCCCGCACGCGGGGAATCGGCATCGCTGGTCCCTGGCGCTCAGATGTCGCCTCAGCTCCGCACCGGGACGATAGCGGTCGACTGCGAGGAGCGCTCCGGAGATCGGGTGCGTGAGGATCCGGTCCCACCCGGATGCCGCACCGGCGAGACGGCGGGCGGTCGCGGGATCGATCGGGGTGCGGCCGTTGAGCTCGGCCGGCGTCGCATCATCTCCGATCAGCGTCGTGACGGGAACGGTGACCGACACCGTTCCGCGGATCGCCGCGAGAAGCCCCTCGTGCGCGTCGTGGCCGGCCGGAGCGCCCGTGAGGAGCAGGTCGAGGGCGAGATCGGCGCGGCGTTGCGCGATGGAGCGCCGGTCCGGCTCCGGAGACTCGGGCTCGTGAGCGTCGACCTCCGGGGATTCGAGCTCGCGAACGGCTGTGGCCATCTGCGTGAGCCGCTGGAAGACGCCGTGGACGAGCGCCGATGGACCGAGCAGGCCGAGCTGCGTCATCCCATCCCCGACGTCTTTCACCCACACGGCCCTCTTCTCCCTCGCGTCGAGGTGCCGCTCCGCCATCGATCGCGCCTGGAACCGCTCGGCCACCCGCCGTGCCATCCGGCCCACTCGCGCCGGAGCCTCGGTCTCGGCGAAGGCGATCATCTGCGTCGCGTAGGCATCGCGACTCATCGGGTCGTCGAGGTGCTCGCCCGCCTCGCACACGGCCCGGGCGTGCGCAGCACTGATGCGCCCGGCGCCCTGCGCTTCCCAGACCAGCGGGAAGCGCTCCACGACCCACGCCGCATCCGCCATGCGGCGCTGCACCGTGCGGTCGCTCACGCGCAGGGCAGCGGCGAACTCCGCGGCCACGGTGCGCGCCGTCATCTCCCCATGATCGGGATGCTCCGCCTGCGCGGCGACGTCGAGCGCGAGCCGCGAGCCCACTGCGAGGATGCCGTCGCGCGCGGCCTGCAGACTGCTGATCGTGCGCTCGACCTCGACGAGCATCTCGGTGAGCGCGGCGAGCGCCCCCACCTGCTCGAGAGTCGCATCCGCCAGTGCCGTCATGCCTTCACTGAACCAGGGACCACCGACATTCAAAGGCCCAGATCAGCGGCTGAAAACGATATATCGGAATGCGGTCCGGAGCCGGAGAATGCGGCGTCAGGAGAGACCGCATCCGCGCCCGCCCCTCCCCTGACGCGATACTTGACCCTGACACAGTGGCAGACGGGAGAACTGAGACATGTTGTCCATCGGAGCCTTCGCGCAGGTCGGCCAGGTGACCCATCGGATGCTCCGGCATTGGGACACCGCCGGCCTGCTCGTGCCCGCCCATGTGGACGAGTTCAGCGGCTACCGCTCCTACGATCCCTCGCAGCTGGAACGGCTGCATCGGATCGTCGCCCTGCGCCAGCTGGGTTTCGGGCTCGACGACATCTCGACGATCCTCGAACGGGGTGTCGATGCCGAGCGCATCGCCGCCCTGCTGCGGATCCGTCGCGCAGAGGTCGAGCAGGAGCATCGGATCGCCGCGGAGAGACTCGTCGACGTGGAGAGGCGCCTCCACCTCATCGAAAGAGAGAATCACATGTCTCAGATCGAGATCGTCGACAAGCCCCTCCCCGCCGTCCGCCTCGCGGCCATCCGCACGATCGTCGCCGATCAGCCGGCGGTCGCGGGGGTGGTCGGACCCGCGTTCGACGCGGTGGCGGAGATCATCGGCGACCAGCACTCCCTGTCCACCCCGATCGCCGAGTACGAGACGCTCGACGACGGCCTGCAGGTCATCGCCGGATACGCCTACACCGGCCCCGCACAGGATGGGTTCGAGATCATCGAGCTCCCGGCGGCGGCGGGCGCCGTGTGCGGCATCCACCTCGGCTCGATGGATCGCATCGCCGAGAGCTGGCAGGCGATCCACACCGAGATCTTCGCCCGCGGTCTGGTCCACGACGCCCCCTGCCGCGAGCTGTACGTGCGCGCCGTCTCGGAAGACCAGTCCGACTGGGTCACCGAACTGCAGCAGCCCGTGCGGCGCGGGTAGGTCGGGCCGGAGGGCACCGACCCGGTCAGCCGAACAGTGGCAGGATGAAAGTAAGGCGCGCCTTACCGGCCGCCCGGCGGCGTCGCCTCGGCAGACGCCGAGCGATGGATCCGCCCCTTTCTCGGAAGGACCACGCGGATGACATCACTCACACCGAGAGCGGACGAGCCCGCCGACTACGACGTGCTCATCGTGGGTGGCGGACCCGCCGGCCTCTCCGCTGCGCTCAACCTCGGCCGCGCCCTCGCGCGCGTGCTCGTGATCGACGCCGATCGTCCCCGCAACGCGGCCACGCTGCGATCGCACGGATTCCTGACCCGCGACGGCATCCCGCCTCAAGAACTGCGTCGCCTCGCCAGGGCAGAGCTCGCGGCCTACCCGAACGTCGAGGTGAGATCACGGACCCGCGTGGCCGCTCTCCGCCCCGCGGCCGGCGGGTTCGCGGCGGACATCGGACGGCGCGAGACCGAGGCGACCGTGACCGCCCGCACGACGCTGCTGGCCACCGGTCTGCGCGAGACGCTCCCGGATGTCCCGAACCTGCGCGGCTACTACGGCATGAGTCTGTTCAGCTGCGCCGCCTGCGATGCGTGGGAGCTGCAGGGACGCCGACTCGCCCTCATCGGCGAGACCGCGGACCTCGCGGATCGCGCGCGACTCATCGGCCGTTGGACCGAGAACCTCGCCGTCTTCACCCACGGCGCAGACTCCGTGACACCGGACGAGGAGGCTGCCCTCGCAGCCGTCGGGATCTCCGTGCATCGGGCTCCCATCGCCGAGCTCGTGGGCGACCGAGGCCAGCTCGAAGCCATCCGCCTCGCCGACGG
Source organism: Microbacterium maritypicum MF109 (assembly GCF_000455825.1). Classification (GTDB taxonomy): domain Bacteria; phylum Actinomycetota; class Actinomycetes; order Actinomycetales; family Microbacteriaceae; genus Microbacterium; species Microbacterium maritypicum_A. The sequence continues at coordinate 120,229 of NZ_ATAO01000250.1, read as the reverse complement.
CACCGCGGTCGGCGTCGACGGCGGTTTCGTGCGCCCCGAGTGGGACGTCACGCTGGCTTTCCTCGACGGGATCATCCCGGCGACGGACGATGCCGGGCACCTGCTCACCGACCGCTCCGGTCGCACCGACGTGCCGGGACTCTATGCCGCAGGGGATGCCGCGGCACCGGGTCCGCAGCAGCTGATCGTGGCGGCAGGGGCCGGCGCTCGGGTCGCCGCGGTGATCGTGCACGACTCGATCGGCATCGCCACCGCCCACTGAGCGGGAGTCGAGGACGGCACGGGAGTCGAGGACGGGCGCAGGGCGCAGGGCGCAGGGCGCAGGGCTAGGCTGGCCCGCATGACGCGCACCTCCTCCATCCCCCTGCGCCTGGCCGCCACCGCGATCGCTGTCACGGGAGTGCTCTCGCTGAGCGGATGCCTGTACGCGCAGATCCCCGCGACATCGCCGTCCGACGCCATCTCGCCGAGCACGGAGACCGATGCACCCGTCGACGAGGCGCCCGGTTCGACCCTGACCTTCGCCGAAGGCCTCGATCTCGCCGACGACACCTACATCGAATGGGGCGACGGGCTCATGGCCGACGACGGGTGGAAGACGGTCTCACCCGACGACGGCAACGGCGGCTGGACCTACGGCACGGTCGACGGCACCTGCACAGCACGGTTCTGGCAGGGGTACACGACCGACGTGCCCGTGGTCGCCGGGGACGACAGCGCGTCATCCGATGCGATCCTCGGTGTGCTGCTGCAGACTCCGACCAGCGAGGTCACCGCGCTCGCGACCACCGGCGAGTTCAGCTATATGGCCGGTGGGAGCGGGGGCGTCGAGATGCGCCAGGTGGTGGGCGTGGACGGCAGCCGCACCTGGCTCATGGCCGCACGCGCATTCACTCAGACCGGAGTGGGCTTGTCGGTGATCGTGGACTGCACCGCCGCGGATGCGGAGGCGACGATGGCCGCGATCAACGAGGAGAACGCGGTCGTCGTCACTCCCTGAGCGCAGCGGCGGCGCGACCGCACGGACTCACTTGCCGCCCGGAGGGCCGATCAGCAGCAGGATGACGTACAGCGCGACGATGCCGACGACCAGCAACAGCGCGAGCACCCATGGCCGCTGCAGGAACCAGCGCATCAGTCGGTCGTACCAGCGGCGATCCCGCGGGTCGTCCGTCGCATCGAGGCGCCAGTCGCCGGTGAGTCGACCGGTGCGATGCAGCCAGATCTCCATCGGGATCGTCGCGTAGGGGACGATGGCACTGGCCACGGCGAGCACGCCGACGCCGACGTGCCAGCGCTGGTTCAATGCGACCAGGATCGCCGTCGCCGCGTACGACAGGAACACGAACCCGTGGATGCCACCGCCCACGGTCACCACGATCCCCGGAGCGCCGACGGCGCGGGCGATGATCGCGGCGATCAGGATCGTCCAGGTGATCGCCTCCGCGATCGCGAGAACTCGGAACAGACGGTCGGGTGTGCGGAACACGGTACTCCTCGGGTGGGGTCCCTCCACCGTATCCGCCGGACATATCGTTCGAATCAATCGAACGGTTGATCCCGCCGGCAGTGGAATAGCTCACCGCCTCGCGATGTTGCCGAAGGCATGGTGACAGTGGATGCGGACGCGCTCTCGAACGTGCTCGGCGCCGTCGACCTCCGCGTCGGCATCGGCCGGCGCACCTCTCTCGCTGCGGGAGCGCTGCTGCCGATCCCTGCCGGTGCCATCACGCTGGTCTACGTCGTGGAGGGCGGAGTCCTGGGGCACCCTCCGCTCGGCGACGGCTGCCGACTCGACGTCGACCCGGACTCGAAGACGCGCCCCTCCACCCCGGAGAACCGGCATGACGTGCTGGTCGCGGGCGACGCCTTCCTGACCATCGGCCGCTCAGCGTTCGTCCTCGAGGCCGCGAGCACCACGAGCCTCATGATCGCCGATATCGAACTCGCGGATGCGGCGTCGCCGCTGCCCGCACTGCTGCCGCCCTTCCTCACCGTCACCGGGTTCGACACAGTGGAGCCGGCCGCCGCGGCCCTCGCCCTGAACATGGGCGTGATCGACCACACCCTGAAGCCCGCCCGCCAGGGCGATCCCATCATCTGCCGCATGATGGCGACGACGGTGCTGCTGTCGGTCATCCGCGCCTGGGCTGCGAACGGCTGCGCACCGTCGGGCTGGCCGTCGCTGTCGAACGACCCCTTCCTCGACCGGGTCGTCGACGCCATCCGCGAGGAGCCCGGCCGCGACTGGACTGTCGAGCGCCTCGCCGGCATCGGAGCCATGTCGCGCTCCACGTTCGCCGAACGGTTCCGCAGCGCCGTCGGTCGCTCGCCCGCCGACTACGTGACCGAAGTTCGCGTCGACGCAGCCAAGCGGATGCTCGACGCGGGGCGGAGCGTCTCGGATGTCTCCCGCGAACTCGGCTACGCCTCGGATGAAGGGTTCAGTCGGGCGTTCCGACGCCGCACCGGACAGACCCCCTCCGCCTGGCGGCTCGCGAACCGCACTCCTGTCCCCGCCTGAAAGATCCCCGGCTGAAAGATCCCGAACCCTCTCAGCCCCTGCTGCTGACGCGGTTCGAGGCGCCGAAGAGCACCGCGCCCGCGAGCAGCGAGATGGCGCCGATCACGTAGACCAGTTCGACGTTCAGCGTGTCGACGAGCAGTCCGCCGATGCCGGCCGCGAGCGTGATCGCCCCCTGGAAGCCCACCACGACGAGGCTGCCGCCGGCTTCGAGCCGATCGGGCATGCGGTGCCCGACCCAGGTGTTGGCGACGATCAGCCAGGACGAGAAGAAGAAGCCCCACACCAGCACGACGATGCCGACGCCGATGACCGACCCCGAGAACAGGATCATCGAGATGACGGACACTGCGATCACCAGCGGCGCGAACACCGCGAAGAAGGCGAACGTGCGGTCGATGACGAGGCCGATCGTGATGTTGCCGAGCAGTCCGCCGACGCCGAACAGCGCGAGCAGCACGACGATGGTCGAGGCGTCGACCTCCGGGATGCGCTCCAGCGCGAGACGCACGTATGTGTAGGCGAGGAAGTGCCCGAGCACGACGAGCACGTGCCCGACCATGCCGAGACCGATGCCGGGACGGCGCAGGGTGTCGACGAGCAGACGCAGGCTCGATGCCCGTTCCGCCGGCACCGACGGCAGCGCGAACCGCAGGACGACCGCGAGCACGACCATCAGCACACCCGCGATGGCGAAGACCATTCGCCAGTCGACGAGCTCGCTCAGCATGACGCCCAGCGGTACGCCGGCCACGGTCGCCAGCGAGACGCCGGCCGAGGTGAACATCACACCGCGGCCGAGGTTCGCCGGTCCCGCGAGACGTGCGGCGACCGTGATCGACATCGCCCAGAACGCGCTGATCGCCGCCCCGAGCAGGAAGCGCGCCAGCAGCACGATGATCAGATTCGGCGAGATCGCCACGATGAGGTTCGACACCGCGGCGGCGAGCGCCATCCATACCAGCAGCGACCGACGGTCGAGGCGCGGGAAGATGAGTCCGACAGTCGGCGCGACCACGAGTCCGACCAGCGCGGTCACGGTCACGGTCTGTCCGGCTTGACCCGGGGTGACCCCGAGCCCGTCGGCCATCTCGGTGAGCACGCCGTTGGGCAGGAACTCGGCCGTGACCAGCAGGAAGCCCATCAGCATCAGCACGATGAGCCCGCCGTAGCGGATACGGGACGCTGCGGAGGACGGCAGGGTGGGAACGGGGGCGGTCGTGGTCATGGTTCCACGTTCGCAGGATCGGGACGGCGTCGCCCGACCGGTCGTCCGCGGCACCCGACCATTCGTCCGGGCGCGTCGGGCCGAACCCTCGACGGAACTACCGACGGGGCGAACGTCCGCGGGTCTGGACAAGCCCGCCGCGAACGCCCTAGGCTCGACGACGCACCGGGACGAGCCCGGGAAGCCCGAGCGGAAGGAGCCGAGGACATGAACACCGTCTTTGTCGCGCTCTCCGCCGACCATCTTCCCTTCGAGGCCGCCCGCTCCTGATCGTGGTGTGGCCTCCTGCTCCCGGAGCCACATCGTGTCTGATCTCTTCGCTTCCTCGGAAGCCGCGTCCTTCGACGCATCCCCGCTCGATTCCACCGCGTTCGATCCCACCACGTTCGATCCCGCCGCCTTTGACGCCCTCGAAACCGAGCTCTCCTTCGCCGACGTCGATCCTGGCGAGGGCCAGCGCTGGTCCACGTGGCCGGCGATCACCCCCTCCGAACGCGGCCCCGAGCCGTGGCCCGCATGGGTCGTGACCTCGGCGGGCGCACTCGACACCGAGCGCGGCATCCTCAAGACCGGCAAGGAGGCCGACGTGTTCCTGCTCGAACGCGCGGTGCCGGGCGATCCCTCGCAGCACACGCTGCTCGCGGCGAAGCGCTACCGCAGCGCAGAACACCGCAGCTTCCACCGGTCATCCGTCTACACCGAGGGCCGCAGCACACGGAACACCCGTGATGCACGGGCCCTCGCCAAGAAGTCCGACCACGGTCGCGAGGTGGCCGCCGCGCAGTGGTCCTTCGCCGAGTTCGAGGCCCTCTGCCGCATGTGGGAGCTCGGCGCCCCGGTGCCCTATCCCGTGCAGGTGAACGGCACCGAGGTACTGATGGAGTTCCTCGGCGACGCCGACGGCACGGCCGCGCCCCGCCTGGCCCAGGTGCGCGCCGACCGCGCCGAGCTGCAGGGCTACTACGCGCAGGTGGTCGACCTGATGCGGATCTTCGCCGCAGCCGGCTTCGCCCACGGCGACCTCTCGGCCTACAACCTGCTCGTGCACGACGGGCGGGTGCGCGTGATCGACCTGCCGCAGATCGTCGACATCATCGCGAACCCGCAGGGGCTCGACCTGCTGCACCGCGACTGCGTGAACATCTGCGACTGGTTCACCCGCCGCCGGGTGGAGTGCGACCCCGAGGAGCTGTTCGCCGAGATGCTCGCCGCGTCGTACACGTGAGGTGTCGCCTCCGGGAGGTGTCGCATCCGGGAGGTTCCGCATCCGGGAGGTTCCGCATCCGGGAGGTTCCGCATCCGGGAGGTTCCGCATCCGGGAGGTTCCGGTCGCAGTTGTTGCCGCCCGGCGGCGTGCGGCGCGGCAGGAACTGCGACCGGAACCAGCGGGACGCGTGCGGCGCGGCAGGAACTGCGACCGGAACCGGCGGGCCGCGTGCGGCGCGGCCGGAACCGGCGGGACGGATGCGAGCGGCAGGAGCTGCGACGTCAGGCGGCGAGGCGGGCGGCCAGCAGCGTCACGAGCTCGTAGACCACGTGGCTCGCGGCGATGCCGGTCATCTGCGCGTGATCGTAGGCGGGCGAGACCTCGACCACGTCCGCCCCGACGATGTTCTGCGATTTCAGAGCGCGCAGGATCCGCAGCAGCTCGCGACTGGTGAGCCCACCGGCCTCCGGGGTGCCGGTACCGGGTGCGTGAGCGGGGTCGAGCACGTCGATGTCGATCGACACGTACAGCGGCTTGTCGCCGATGCGCTGCAGGATGCGGGCGATGCCGGCCTCGACCCCGTGCTCCTCGATGTACTCGCTCGACACGATCGAGAAGCCCAGGCGCTCGTCGTCCTCGAGGTCCTGCTTCGAGTACAGGGGGCCGCGGGTGCCGACGTGGCAGCTGGCGGTGAGGTCGATCAGTCCCTCCTCGCTCGCCCGGCGGAAGGGGGTGCCGTGCGTGATGGGAGCCCCGAAGTAGGTGTCCCACGTGTCGAGGTGGGCGTCGAAATGCAGGACCGCGACCGGACCGTGCTTCGCGGCGACCGCCCTCAACAGTGGCAGCGCCACCGTGTGATCGCCGCCGATCGTGACGATACGCTGCACCTGCTCGCCGAGGGCCAGCGCCGCACGCTCGACCTCGGTCACGGCCTCGGTCAGATCGAACGGGTTGACCGGGATGTCACCGGCATCCACGACCTGCGCGATGGCGAACGGCGACACATCCTGCGCGGGGTTGTACGGCCGCAGCAGGCGCGACGACTCGCGCACGTGCGAAGGACCGAACCGCGTGCCCGGCCGGTAGCTGACGCCGGAGTCGAAGGGGATGCCGACGACCGCGATGTCGGCACGGGGCACGTCTTCGATGCGCGGCAGGCGCGCGAAGGTCGCGATGCCGGAGTAGCGGGGGTTCACGGACGCGTCGATGGGGCCCACGTTCTCGGTCATTGCTCGTTCCTGTTCGTCGGGGTGATCTGGAGGGTCAGTGGGGCTCAGAGGGCATGCTGCGGGATGTGCACCAGCTGCACGCCCCCGGCGGTGATCGCGGCGCGGATGCTCGACGCGATGTCGTCGCGCCGTTCCACGCGGCGGCCGGTCGCTCCGAAGGCCGTCGCGAGCGCCGCCCAGTCCGGCTGCACCAGGTCGACGCCGATCGGGGCCATGCCGCGATCGACCTCGTTCTGCCGGATCTCGGCATACCCGCCGTTGTCGACGCACACGACCGTGACATCGAGGCGCTGCTCGACCGCGGTGACCAGCTCGTTCACGCAGAACATCAGGGCGCCGTCGCCGATCACGGTCACGACCGGGTGCTCGGTCTGCGCGACCCGTGCGCCGATCGCCGCGGGCAGGCCGTAGCCGAGGGTCGCGTAGGTGGGGGTGTAGAGCAGGGAGTGGGGATGGGCCGCCCGCAGCACGCTGCCCAGCGCCATGTAGACGATCTGGGACGAGTCGCCCGCGACGACCGCGTCGTCGGGCAGGGCGTCGGCGATGATCTCGGCGAGGGCGACCGTCTCGGGTGCGGTCTCCCGCATCTCGACGTCGATCGCCGCACGTTCGGCCGTGAGGTCGCGCGGCGCGCGGGTCTCGGCGGAGAGGGACGGCAGCAGCGCCTCCAGGACGGCGGCCGCATCGCCCGTGATCCCGACGGTCGCGGCGAGGTTCTTGTCGCGCTGCGCCGGTGAGATGTCGATGCGGATCACGGTTCCACGGGCTTCGAGTCGCGGCGCCCACAGCTCGGCCTCACCGAGTTTCGAGCCGACCACGAGCAGCACGTCGGCGTCTTCCGCGACCGCACGGGCCGCGGCGAGCCGCAGGTTCGAACCGAGCGAGAGCGCGTGCCGTTCATCGACCACACCCTTGCCGTTCAGCGTGGTCAGCACCGGGGCACCGAGTCGCTCGGCGAAGGTCGTGACCTCGTGCGCGGCATCCACCGCTCCCCCACCGGCGACGATCACGGGCGTCTTCGCGGCGGCCAGGAGACGGGCCGCCTCGGCGAGCGCGGTCGGCTCCCCGGAGACCCGGGTCGGCACCGGGCGCGGTCGCCGCGCCTCGGCGGAGACGTCGGCCGGAGCCTCCAGCACGTCGAGCGGGATCTCGATGTGCACAGGACGGGGACGACCGGTGCGGAACAGTGCGAACGCATCATGGACGGCCTCGACCGCCTCGGCGGCGCTCGTCACGCGACGAGACCACTCGGCGATCGCGCCGACCATGGCCGTGGCGTCCTTCGTCTCGTGCAGGGTGCCCACGTCGGCGAACTCCGCACCGAGGGGCACCCCCGGTGAGAGGACGATGAGCGGCCGTGATTCGCAGAACGCCGTGCCGATCGCACTCATGGCGTTCTGCAGTCCGGGGCCCGAGGTCGTGATGACGACGCCGGGGAGGCCGGTCTGCTGCGCCCAACCGTCGGCCCCGTAGCCCGACCCCTGCTCGTGGCGGTTCGTGACCGCGCGGATGCCGAGGTCGGCGAGCGGCCGGTAGAGCTCGAGGTTGTGGGTGCCGGGGATGCCGAAGATCGCGGTCACGCCGTAGGCGCGGATCGTCTCCAGCACGGCTCGCCCTGCGGTGTCGGCGTACTGCCCTGCCGTCGTGGTGTCGGTGCTCATCGTGTCATCCTCACACTCGGTGACGACGCGTGCCGTCGACCCAGGTCTCGCGCACCGTGATCGCCGAGATCTCCTCGGCCGGCACGACCAGCGGGTCGCCGGAGAGCACCACGAAATCGGCGTACTTGCCGATTTCGAGCGAACCCAGGTCGTCTTCGCGCCCGATCGATACGGCACCCTCGATCGTGTGTGCGCGCAGGGCCGCGAGCGCGGAGACCCGCAGGTCGTCCGGCCCGAGCTTGTGTCCGCGGCGGGTGACGCGGGTGACGGCGGTCTGGATGGCTTCGAGCGGGATCGGCTCGGCGACCGGAGCATCCGACGAGATGGTGAACGGCACACCCGCCCGCTCGAACTCTCCCAGCGGGTTGAAGCGCTCGCCCGGGGTGCCGATGGCCTCTTCCACGCCCTCACCCCAGTTGAAGTAGTGCTGGGTCTGGTTGACCGGACGGATTCCGGAGAGGGCCATCCGCTCGATCTGCTCGGGCGTGGGCAGGCCGCAGTGCTCGATGCGGTGGCGGGCGTCGGCATCCGGATGCTCGGCGAGCGCGGCCTCGATCGCCGACACGACCATCTCGATCGCGGTAGGCGACTGGGCGTGCGTGGCGGTCTGCAGCCCCGCGGCGTGCGCTTTGCTGATGAGCCCCGCGTACTCGGCGGGCTCGTGGTAGAGCTGCCCGGTACGGCACGGGTCGCCGACGTAGCCGTCGGGGAAGTACGCGGTCCAGCCACCGAGCGTGCCGTCGGCATAGAACTTGATGCCGGCGAAGCTCAGGTGCGCGTTGCCGAACTGCCCGACGAGCCCCATCTCGAGCGCCTCGTCGAGCAGGTGCGAGAGCAGGTACATCGACACCCGCAGCTCCAGGCGCCCGGCCTCGGCGAGTCGCAGGTACATGTCGAACTCGCGGCGCGTGACCTGGGCGTCGCCGATCGAGGTGACCCCGCCGGCGAGGAACCGCTGGGTCGCGGCATCCAGCTGGCGCAGGTGCTCCTCGGGCTCGTCGGCGAGGTGGAAGTTCGGACCGTGGTGGCCGATCTTCACGCCGTGCACTCCGGTGAGGATGTTGCACGCGGCATCCGACAGCTCGCCGGTCAGCTCGCCCTCGGCATCGCGGAAGAACTCACCGCCGTCGGGGTTCGGGGTGTCGCGGTCGACGCCGTTGATCGTGAGGGTGTGCGAGTTCACGACCCCACCGTGGCCGGAGGCGTTCATGAGGTACACCTCGCGGTCGGCGGCGACCTCGTCGAGCTCGAAGCGGGTGGGATGCCGCTTCTCGGCGAGGTTGCGCTGCTCGTAGCCGTAGCCGCGCACCGGGCGCCCCGCGGGCAGGTCGGCAGCCGCGGCCTTCAGCAGGGCCACGATCTCGGGGATGCTGCCTGCCTTCTCGGGCCCGCAGTCGACCCAGCTCATCATCTGCCCGAACATGAGCGGATGCGCGTGGGCGTCGACGAAGCCGGGGACCACGACCCCGTCGCCGAGGTCGATGCGCTCCGGAGAGAGCCCACCCCGCTCGGCCGCGGCCTCGCAGTCGGCGAGGGTGCCGATCGCGAGGATCCGCCCGCGATCGGTCAGCATCGCCGTGGCGGTGGAGGCCGCGACATCCGCCGTGTGGATCGCGTGCGCGGTCAGCAGGACGGGTGCCGTCTGGGCCGAGCGGTCGAAGGGGGTGAGCTTTCTCATGGGGAACCTGTTCGCGGTCGTGGCGTGCGGGAGGGGACGTCGTCGGGGTCGGTGCGCCGTCAGGGCAGGCGGTTCGCCGTCGTGTCCGTGCGTGCGGTGAAGGACGCCGTCACGGGTGCCTCGTCGGAGTGCTGCGGCGCGAGCCGCGTGCAGATCCCGGCGATGAGCGCCATGCCGATGAACATCGCGATCACCGACCAGATGCTGCCGGTCCAGGCGATGAGCTGCGTCGCGAACCAGGGCGAGAAGCCGGCCCAGACAGCCGCGCCCACGCCGTACGACAGCGCGATCGAGGTGTAGCGGGCCTGCGGACGGAACATCTGCGAGAGCAGTGCGGCGATCGGCGCATAGGTCGCGCTCATCGCGATGCGCACCAACGAGGCGAACAGGAAGATGAGCGGCTCGATGCGTCCGGGCAGGATCAGCAGGAACGGCACGAACGTGAGCACCGAGGTGATCAGGCCGATGTACATGACGTTCTTGCGGCCCCACTTGTCGCCCAGCCAGGCGACGGGGAGGGTCACGACGAACTCCACGAAGGAGGCGATCGTCATGGCGTCGAGGATGACCTGTTCACTGATCGCGACCGTGTCGCCGGTGGCGTAGGCCGTGGCGAAGGTGGTGGCCAGGTAGTAGCCGCCGGTCGAGGTCGGCAGGATGCCGATGCCGAGCAGGATCGGACGCCAGTTGGTGCGCAGGGCGAAGGCCAGCGGCATCGACTGCTTGCGTCCCTCGACCTTCGCCTCGAAGACCGGCGTCTCCTCGACGCGGTAGCGCACCCAGAAGCCGACGCCGACCAGCACGATCGACAGCAGGAACGGGATGCGCCAGCCTCCGTTGATGATGAAGTCGTCGCCCATGCGGGTCATGATCGCGAAGATGCCCGAGGCGAGAAGGGCACCGGCCGGGTTGCCGAGCTGCGTGAAGCCGCCGTAGAAGGTCTTGGACTTCTCGGGGGCGTGCTCGACGCTCATGAGCACCGCCCCGCCCCACTCGCCGCCGACGGCGAGGCCCTGCACCGCACGGAGCAGGATGAGGAGGATCGGGGCGAGGATGCCGATGTTCTCGTACGTGGGCAGGCAGCCCACGAGCACCGTGGCCGCGCCCATCATCAGCAGCGTGATCACGAGCGACGTGCGCCGGCCGAGCTTGTCGCCGATGTGCCCGAAGATGATGCCACCGAGCGGGCGGACGAGGAAGGCGACAGCGAAGGTCGCGAAGGCTGCTGCGGTCTCGGCCAGTCGGTCGCCGCTCGGGAAGAACAGCGGACCGAAGACGAGCGCCGCGGCGGTCGCGTAGACGTAGAAGTCGTACCACTCGATGGTGGTACCGACGAAGGCGGCGATGCCGGCGCGGCGCGCCCGGCTGTGGGTGCCGCTGGTGGGGGTAGTGGTCATGGGGGGTGCCCGCTCCTTTGCGGAAGATGTCGGATAGCGAAGGATGCTACGGACGTGCAGCGCTGCCAGCAAGGGCAGAACTCCAGCGATAACGGGGATTCACTGGATATATGATCGCGCATCCGCACAATGCACGCCTTCCCGATGGCAAGCCTGCCTCCTACACTGAACTTGCGCACGACGAAGCGTGCGATCGCGGGAAACTGACGAAATGAGCGGAACCATGGATTTCGACGCCGAACTCATCCGCGCACTGCAGGAAGACGGCCGCGCCAGCATCCTCTCGCTCGCGCAACGGCTCGGGCAGTCCCGGGCCGCGGTCGCCGCCCGGCTGCGCACGATGCTCGCCGACCGCACCGTGCGGGTCGTGGCCGCCGTCGACCCGGTCTTCCTCGGCCAGCACGTGCTCGCCCACGTGTCGATCCGCACCGACGGGTCGGTCGAACTCGTGGCCGAGCACCTGCGCGACATGAGCGAGACCGTGCTGGTGTCGGCGGTGGGCGGGGCGCACGACGTGGTCACCGAGGTGCGCGTCGGCTCGATGTCGGAGCTGCACGACCTGTTGGCCCTGATCCGCGCGATCGACGGCGTCCTCGATATCAGCACGATCATCTACTCGACCGTGATCAAGGGCTTCTTCGTCTCGGAGTACCACGGCGGGGTCACGCTCGACACGATCGACGAGGCGCTGATCGAACAGCTGCAGGCCGATGGGCGCAAGAGCTTCCGCGCGCTGGGCGACGAGGTGCGCCTCTCCCCCTCGGCCGTCGCGACAAGGGTGCAGCGGATGATCGACGCCGGGGTGATCAAGATCAGCGCGGTGGAGGCTCGCGGGCTCGCGCACCGGCAGCTGTCGATGGGCGTCGGCATGACGCTCGGCGACGACGACGAAGCCGTGATCGACGAGCTGCGACGCGGGCGCGGTGTGGATTTCGCCGCGCGCACCCTCGGCCGTTTCGACGCCGTGGCCACGCTCGTCGAGCCATCGGCCGGAGCCCTGTACGCCAGTCTGGAGCGTCTGCGCGCGCTGCCGGGAGTCACACGCATCGAGGCCTGGCTGCACCTCGCCGTGCTCAAGGAGGACTACGCCCGCACGTTGCGCCCTCTCCGCACGGACTGAGTCGCATCCCCCACCGTCCCTCCGTTCCGGTCGCAGTTGCTGCCGCCTCCGGCGCGTTCGCGCGGCAGGAGCTGCGACCGGAACGAGCGTGACCCCGGAATATCAGTACGGCGCGCCGTCACCGGGCGTTCACCGGGGACCGCCAGACTTCGAGAATGAGCGAAACCGAGGGGCACGGCGCCTTGCCCGAGCCCGTGGCGACCGCGAACAGCGGCGCCGTGGCCGTCGTCGGCCTCGACTTGCGCGGCGAGACGCCGGCACCGAAGAAGCAGGTCTACTCCTGGGCGCTGTGGGATTGGGCGACGCAGCCCTTCAACACCGTCATCCTGACGTTCATCTTCACGGCGCTGTACCTGACGACCGACGCATTCCTCCCCGCCGACGTCGCCGCCCTCGACCCGAACAGCCGGGCGCACGAGGCGGCCATCGCCGATCTCACCTCAGGCCTGGGACTCGGCTCCACCATCGCGGCCTTCGCGATCCTGCTCCTCGCACCGGTGCTCGGTCAGCGCGCCGACGCGGCGGGACGGCAGAAGCTCTGGCTCGGCATAGGCACGGGCGCGCTCATCCTGTGCATGTTCGGGCTCTGGTTCGTCGAGCCCACCCCCACGCTCTTCTGGCTCGGCGTGGCACTGATCTCGGCCGGCTCGGTGTTCGGCGAGATCGCGGCGGTCAACTCGAATGCCATGCTGATCGGCATCGCGAACCCCAAGACCGTGGGGCGCATCTCGGGACTCGGCTGGGGGTTCGGCTACCTCGGCGGCATCATCGCCCTGGTCATCGTGATCGTCTTCTACATGATGGACTGGTTCGGCCTCCCCTCCGACGGCGGACTGCCGTTCCGCATCATCGCGGTCGGCTGCGCGGTCTGGGCGATCGTGTTCAGCATCCCGATCTTCTTGAACGTGCCGGAGCCCTCCCTCGGCCGCCCCGAGCGCAAGGTCGGCTTCTTCGCCTCCTACGGCCTGCTGGTCAAGGACGTCATCGGCCTCTACCGCTCCCCCGAGACGCGGCCGACGTTCTGGTTCCTGCTCGCGAGCGCCGTGTTCCGCGATGGGTTGGGCGGCGTCTTCGCGTTCGGCGCCGTGATCGGGTCGACGGTCTTCCACTTCGCCTTCCTCGACATCGTGATCTTCGGCATCGCCGCCAACCTCATCGCGGGCATCTCCACGATCATCGCCGGACGCTTCGACGACCGGTTCGGCCCCAAGCGGATCATCCTGCTGTCGCTCGGCTCGATGGTGGTCGCCGGTCTCGGCGTGTTCTTCCTGCGCGACGGCGGGACCATCGTCTTCTGGATCGGCGGACTCATCCTCTGCGCCTTCGTCGGTCCCGCACAGGCCTCCGCCCGCTCCTTCCTCGCGAGGGTCACCCCGGCCGGACGCGAGGGTGAGATCTTCGGGCTGTACGCCACGACCGGTCGGGCCGCGAGCTGGATGGCCTCCGGCGCGTGGACGCTCCTGATCGTGCTCACCGCCCAGACGGCGTTCGGCATCCTCGGCATCGTGATCGTCCTGATCGCGGGCTTCCTGCTCCTGCTGCCGGTGAAAGCGCCGCGCTGACGACCCGTGTCGCGCGGCGGGAGTAGCCTGACCGCGTGACCGTGTTCCTCGCCTTCCTCGCCAACATCCTCGTCGCGGTGGCGAAGACCGTCGCCGCGATCATCACCTCGTCGGCATCGATGGTCGCCGAGGCGGCGCACTCATGGGCGGACGCGGGGAACGAGGTGTTCCTCCTCATCGCCGACCGCCGTGGGGCGAAGGCGAAGGATGCGCGGCATCCGCTCGGCTACGGGCGCAACGCGTTCGTATGGTCGTTGATCGCCGCGTTCGGGATCTTCACGGCCGGATCGATCGTGTCGATCATGCACGGCATCCAGGAGCTCTCCGACACCGGTCCGGTGGAGAGCCCGATGGTGGCCTACATCGTGCTGGGGATCTCGTTCATGCTCGAGGGTGCGTCGTTCACCCAGGCGATGGTGAAGTCCCGCCGACTCGCGAAGGAGCGCGGTTCGTCGACCTGGGACTTCGTGTTGGAGACGAGCGACACCACGCTGCGAGCCGTGTTCTTCGAGGATTCGGCGGCGCTCATCGGCCTGGTCCTGGCAGGAGGCGCCATCCTCCTGCACCAGATCACCGGCGTCGCCGCCTGGGATGCCATCGGCTCGATCCTGGTCGGTGTGCTCCTCGGCGTGGTGGCGATCATCCTCATCCGCCGGAACATCGCGTTCCTCGTGGGCGCGACGGCCGCACCCGAGCTGAGGGCGCGTGTGGGGAAGGCGCTGCTCGGCCTGCCGCAGATCGAGCGGGTGACCTACCTGCACATCGAATACGTGGGGCCGAACCGCCTCTTCATCGTCGCCGAGGTCGACCTGGCCGGCGATGCGCGTGAGCACGATGTGGCGCGGCGACTGCGTGATCTGGAACAGCGGATCGAGGAGCACGAAGCCGTCGAGACCGCTGTGCTGTCGCTGTCGGTCGACGACGAGCCGTCGGCGGAGTTCGCTTCGGCTTAGGCAGACCCCGCAGCGCAGGCCGAGCCCTGCGCTCAGCGCTGCCAGTTGTCGGCGAGCTTGTTCAGCAGTCGGGCGAGCTCGATGCGCTCGTCGTCGGTGAACGAGGTGAGCGCGGTCGTCAGCATCTCGCGACGCTCCCCCCGCATGCCGCGGGCGAGACGTCGGCCCTCGTCGGTCAGGGCGATGCGCGTGCGACGTGCGTCGTCGGGGTCGGCCTCGCGGCGCACGAACCCTCGCTCCACACCCTGTTGCACCAGCCGTGAGGCTCGCGGCTGGTCAACCCCGATCGCGGCGCCGAGGTCGCTCACGCTCAGCGGGGCGGATGCCGCGGCCAGCGCCTCCAGCATGCGCATGCGGGCCGGGCCGCCGAGCCGGCCGGAGGGGTCGGCCATCCACGGAGGCATCCCCGGGTGGCCGCGGTGATGCGCGAAGTGGTCGTGGGGATCGTCGCCGTCGTGCCCACCGTCACGGTCACCGTGCGGGCCGCCGTGCCAGCCGTGGGGGCCGCCGTGACCGCGACCGCGGTCCACTCCTCTTCCCCCGGGGCCCCGCTCGCCGGGTCGCCGACCACGCAGGCGGGACAACGCCTGCGCGATGGCTTCGGCGGGATCCGGTGCGGCGTCGTTCGATTCGGCGTCGTTCGATTCGGTGGTCACCGTTCGATTTTACATGCGACTTGACATGCATTGAGAGTTCATGTCACACTACATGTACATGCACTGTGACATACACATGCACACTGACATCGAACTCACCGACAAAAAGGACTTCCCATGAACACCTCTGAATCACAGAACGGGCCCGCACAGGGCCCCGAGAACACCGACCGCCCCTTCGGCTACTGGCTGAAGGCCGCCGACCGCCTCATGGCGGCCGAGTTCGCCACCGCCTTCGACAGCGAGCATGCGAGTCGTCGCGACTGGCGCCTCCTCAACATCGTCGACGGCACGGTCGCATCCGACCGTCCGCTGAGCGGCCACAAGATGCACCGACTCGTCGAGCGCGGCTGGGTCTCCCCCGAGGGAGACGGCTGGACGCTCACCGACGACGGCCGCGCAGCGAAGGAACGCCTCGGCGCCATCGTCGACGAGATCCGCGCGAAGGTCAGCGATGCCGTCTCCCCCGAGGAGATGGCCACCACGCTGGCGTCGCTCGAGAAGATCGCCCGCGCATTCGGATGGGACGAGGAGACCCCTCTCCCCCGCGAACGCCGACACGGCTTCGGCGGCCCGCGCCACGGACGCGGTTTCCCGCGCGGATTCGGACGCCCGTTCGGGCGCGGATTCGGCCCCGGACACGGCTTCGGCGCGGATGCGGATGCCGAGCACGGATGCCGCCACGGCGAGCCCGGCGCCGGTCACCGCGGTCGCGGACACGGACACCCGGGTCACGGCGACCACGGCGACCACGGACACCGCGGACACCGCGGACACGGTCCGCACCGTGCGGAGCGCATCGCTCAGCACGCGTTCGAGCGCGGATTCGACGCGGGCTTCACCCGCGGTCGCGACGCCTGACCGCGAGAAGAACGTCCGCGAAGCGCCTCACCCGACCCATCGGGTGGGGCGTTTCGCGTCCTCAGAGCTCGAGCAGAGCGATGGCCGACTCGTCGGCACCCGCCGCGCGCAGCCGGGCACGCATCGCCGCGGCGGCGAGCGCATACGGTCGCGCGTCGTCCAACAGCAGTGAGCGCGAGTTGGCCTCTTCGTTCAGGGCGACCAGCTCGAACGCGAGCACCTCGGGGTCGGAGTCGACCTCGCCCGCGTCCGCCGCGTGACGCAGCTGCGCCTCGACATAGCCGTACCAGTCGACCAGCGCCGCGCGTACGGCATCGCTCACCGGTCCGGATTTCGAGTCGACGTCGGCGGCGGTCGCGGCGAAGAAGCACCCGCCGGTGAAGACACGGTCCTTCGAGTACGTCAGCGAGTTGCGCAGCAGCGCGGCGAGTCGGTGCACCCCGCGGGGGTATGCGCGCGCCGGCTCGACGATCCGGGCCGTGAAGATCTCGCGGGCAGCGGCGACCGTCGCCAGCTGCAGTCCCTCTTTGCTCTGAAAGAGTGTGGCGATGCTGCTCTTGCTCGACCCCGAGGCTTCGGCGAGGCGGCCGATCGTCAGCCCGTCGAGGCCCTCGACCGACGCGAGGTCGGTCGCGCTCTGCAGCACGATACGTCGCGACGCATCACCGCGGGCTCTCCGCCCGTCCACGACCGCACTCTCCACCATCCGCCTAGTATACGAACGATCGTTCGCCTAATATACGTATGATCGTTCGTATTGTTCTGGCGAAGGAGCTCTCATGCCGTCCGTTCCCGCGCTGCTCGCCCGCAGCATCCATACCGCCGCCGCGGTCTCGCCCCGGATCGCGGGCGACATCGCCTACCGCCTGTTCTTCACGACGACTCCGCGGATGGCGGTGCGCGAGGCGGATGCCCCCACCCACGCCGACGCGCGCCGCGGAGGAATCACCGTGCGCGGCGTCGACGTCGCCACGTACGAATGGGGCGCCGGGCCACGAACCCTCCTGCTCCTGCACGGATGGCGCGGGCGGGCCTCGCAGTTCGCACCGCTCGTGCGAGAGCTCGTCGCCGAAGGGTTCCGTGTCATCGCGTTCGACGCCCCGGCCCACGGCGCCTCGCCCGGGCGGGGCACCGACATCCGGGACTGGATCGATGCCGCCGAGCAGCTGCAGACCGACCACGGACCGTTCGACGCGATCATCGGACACTCGCTCGGCGCCTTGGCCGCACTGACCATCGCGCGGTCGACCGTTCCCACTCCGGCGGTCGTCGCGATCGCCGGAGCCGCGAGTCCCGACGCCTTCGTCGCCCGGTTCGCCGACGACCTCCGCCTCGACGACGCCACGACGGCGCGCCTCTCCGAGCGGTTCCGTCGGAGGCTCGGCATGGATCGGTCCGAGGTGTCAGCGCGCTATGACGCCGCCCGTCATCCGCTCCCTGCCGGCACCGCACTCCTCGTCGTGCACGACCGTGACGACCGGCGCATGCCCGACCACGATTCCCTCCGGTTGCACGATGTCCACGGCGACCGCTCGCGCCTCGTCCGCACCGAGGGTCTCGGCCACACGCGGGTGCTGTCGGCGGATGCCACGCTCGATGCGGTCGTCGCCCTTGTCACGGGCGCATACCCCCTGACCGCGTCGAAGGATTCCGAGGGCGACGTAGGCTGGATCGGTGGCGGATTCCCGGGGAAGAGTGTGGACCGGCGTTCTGCGCGTCGAACCGCACCGCGGTGACCACCGGGTGGCGCTGCGCGCCGCGGTCAGTGTGGCGGTGCCGCTGCTCGTGCTGTGGATGCTGGGACGCCTCGACCTGAGCATCTACGCGAGCTTCGGGGCCTTCGCCGCGCTCTACGGGCGCCACGACGTGTTCCGTGATCGCATTCGGATGCAGGCCAGCGCGGGTGGTGTGATCCTCGCCTCGATGCTCATCGGTACCGCGCTGTCGGTGCTCACCGCTCCCGCCGCGGTCAGCATCCTCGTCGTCGCGGTCATCGCCTCCGCCGTCACCCTGCTCGCCTACACGATGCGGTGGCATCCGCCGGGGCCGCTGTTCCCGGTGTTCGCGGTCGGGGCGTGCGCCACGATCCCGGCCACCGCCGCCTCGTTCGGCGACGTGCTCGTGGTCGGCGGGCCGAGCGTGCTGTTCGGGCTGGCCATCACCGCGCTGGTCGGCATCTTCACGCGCAGCACCGCGGATGTGGCGCTGAAAGCCCGGCAGCCTGTCGGTCCCATCGCCGGGGAGATGGCGGTGTCGGTCGGCATCGCGATCGTGGGTGCGGGCTTCGCCGGTCTGCTGATCATGGATTCGCACTGGTACTGGGCGGCCGTCGGCGCGGTCGCCGCGGTCAGCGGGCCGCAGCTGAATGCCCGGGTGATCCGCGGCATCCAGCGCCTCGTCGGCACCCTGCTCGGCGTCCTGGTCGCAGCAGGCATCCTCGCCATCGACCTGCCGCCGCTCGCCGTCATCGCCCTCGTGGTCGTGCTGCAGGCCGCCGCCGAACTGTTCGTCGGCCGCAACTACGGCATCGCGATGGTGTTCATCACCCCGCTCGCACTGCTCATGGTGCACCTCGCCGCGCCGACACCGGTCGACATGCTGCTGCAGGACCGCGCGATCGAGACCGTGATCGGCGTGGCTGTGGGCACTCTGGTCGCCGTGGCGTCGGCGGCCCTCCGGCGCCGGCAGCTGCCGAAGCGGGCCTGAACCTCAGGCGACGCCTACGCGATCGACGCGAACGAGATCGATGCCGCGAGATCGACACCGGCGACGTCTGCGCCCGCGAATGGGAAGGTCGTGGTGTTCAGCAGGTATACGCCCACGATGATCGCGGCGACGAAGAGCAAGAACAGGAAGGCGAAGATCACGACAGTGAGCACGCGGTAGCCGCCCGATGTCGGAACCTCCGGGGCGACGGAGGGCAGCGCCCAGTCGTCGGCGACCGCGGCGGGCGGCTCCCCCTCGAGGATGGCCGGAGTCGGACGCGGACGGTCGGAACCACGACGCGTCGCGGGCGGAGGCGGCGGGATCACCGCGTCGGACGCGGATACGTCGGAGGGGATGTCCGCGGGTGGCGGGGTCAGCAGACCCTCCGGGATCGGGATCTCGGGTGGGGGCGGCGGGATGACGACGTCGGCGGGCGGGATCAGCGGCTCGTCCGGGAGGGCGCCCGGCTCGTCCGGGACGACCGGCTCTTCCGGGGGTGTGCCGCTGACATCGCTCATCTCAGCCTCCGACTGCTCCGATGTCGGTCGTGCCGACATCCGTCCGATGGAAGTTCTGGAACGACCGGGAGGCGGTCGGTCCGCGCTGACCCTGGTACCGGTTTCCGTAGGGGCCGGAGCCGTACGGGTTCTCAGCGGGCGAGGTGAGGCGGAAGAAGCAGAGCTGGCCGATCTTCATCCCCGGCCACAGCTTGATGGGAAGGGTCGCGACGTTCGCGAGTTCGAGCGTGACGTGCCCGGTGAACCCCGGGTCGATGAACCCCGCGGTCGAGTGGGTGATGAGCCCGAGGCGCCCGAGGGACGACTTGCCCTCGAGACGTGCCGCGATGTCGTCGGGCAGCGTGACCTGCTCGAACGTCGCCCCGAGCGCGAACTCGCCGGGGTGCAGGATGAACGGCTCGTCGGGGTCGACCTCGATCAGGCGCGTGAGCTCCGGCTGGTCGACCGAAGGATCGATGAACGGATACTTGTGGTTGTCGAACAGCCGGAAGTACCGGTCCAAGCGCACGTCGATGCTCGACGGCTGGATCATCCCGTCTTCGCGCGGTTCGAGGCCGATGCGGCCGGATGCGAGTTCTGCCTTGATGTCGCGGTCGCTGAGAAGCACGGGTTCAGCCTAGTTGCCGGGAGCGAGACCGTGGAGGCGCATCCCGGTTCGAATGCGCAGCACGGTACGTCGAAGAGGTTCCACCATCGAGTGCGGCCATCGTTCGTCAGTGCGACTGGTCGGCATCGTGATGCTCACCGCAGCGGCGACGCCCGTCTCCTCGGGCCACGTCAGCGGCATCGCCACGCATCTGCAGCCCTCGATGAACTCCTCATCATCCACGAAGTAGCCCACATCACGCCCTTTCTCGATGACGGCGAGGATGTCGTCGGGGTCGGTGATCGTCCGGGCCGTGAGCCGCGGGATCGCGACCTGATGCAGGCGGTGGATCACGTCGTCGTCGCCGAGCGTGCTCAGCAGAGCCTTCCCGATGCCGGTTGCGTGCGCATGGAGGCGCATGCCCACACTCGACGCCAGGCGCATGGGGTTCGGCGAAGGACTGATCGCGATATAGACGTTCTCCACGCCGTCCAGCCGCGCCATCTGCACGGTTTCTCCCGTCTCGTCGGTGAGCGCACGCATGAGCGCTGGCCCCGATTCGAGAAGCAGACTGTGCCCGTCGTATCGCTGCCCGATCTGCCAGGCCTTGAGCCCCAGCGAGTACCGCTTGCTCGACACGTCGTATTCGACCCACCCCGCGGCGACCAGCGTGCGGAGCAGCCCATGCGCGCTCGACCGCGGCAATCCCAGTTCAGCGAGGAGCGCAGGGAAGGTCTGACCCTCGGTCGTCGCAAGGTGCTCGATGATCTCCAGAGCCCGACCGGCGGATTTCACGGCAAGGGGGGCCTGCGCGGTGTCCGTCATATCTCCCTCGATGGCTGCGTTGTGTCCGACGCGAACGTGTGCCACACTATCGCGCGTTCAGGTCTGAGACATCTCGTTCATATACGTGAACGAGATGGATTCCCTCGTCAATGGAGATGCCCTGATGTCCACCCCGTCCTCCGTGCGGCCCGAACTGGCCGCCATCGTCCGCAAGGTCACGCTCCGGCTGATCCCGATCCTGCTCCTGATGTACATCCTCGCCTTCCTCGACCGAGCCAACCTCGGATTCGCCAAGGCGGCCTGGCAAGCCGATACCGGGATCTCGGATGCCGCCTACGCCCTCGGCGCCGGCATCTTCTTCCTCGGCTATGCCCTCTTCGAGGTGCCGTCGAACCTCATCATGCGCAAGGTCGGAGCCAAGATCTGGCTCGCTCGCATCATGATCTCCTGGGGCATCGTGTCCTCATTGATGGTGTTCGCCACGAACGAGTGGATCTTCTACGGGCTGCGGGTTCTCCTCGGCATCACCGAGGCCGGGTTCTTCCCCGGTGTCATCCTGTTCCTCACGTATTGGGTACCGCTGCAGTTCCGCGCGCGCGTCAATGGACTCTTCTACTTCGGCGCACCTCTCGCGTTCATCTTCGGTGGACCGCTGTCCGGCATGCTGCTCGACCTGGACGACAAGGTCGGCATCCACGGCTGGCAGCTGATGTTCCTGGTGACCGGCATCCTCACCGTGCTCGTCGGCGTCGTCGCCTTCTTCTACCTCGATAACGGCCCGAAGGACGCGAAGTGGCTGCGTGAAAGCGAGCGCTCGAGCCTGCTGGCCGCCCTCGAGGCAGAGGATTCCGCCAAGGAGAACCACTCGCCACGGGGCGCTCTGCGCGCGCTCGGGAACCCGATCGTGCTCTACTTCGCCGCGATCTACCTGACGATCCAGATGAGCGTCTACGGCGTGACCTTCTACCTGCCCACTCAGATCGCCACGATCGTCGGCAAACCCGTCGGCCTCGAGGTGGGCCTGCTGACAGCCGTGCCATGGACGTTCGCGCTCATCGTCACCTTCATGCTCTCCCGGCTCGCGGACAGCACCGGCCAGCGTCGCCTCATCGCGACGTGCGCACTCGCCGCCGCGGGGGTCGGGATCGTCCTGTCCGCCGTGATCCAGGATCCGCTCATCGCGCTGGCGGCTCTGAGCGTCGGCGCCGCGGGATTCATCTCGGTGCAGCCGGTGTTCTGGACGCTGCCGACCTCGTTCCTCCTCGGAGCTGCCGCGGCGAGCGGCATCGCGCTCATCAACTCGCTCGGCAGTCTCGGCGGCTTCCTCGCGCCGATTCTCAAGAACTGGGCCGACGCCACTTTCGGCGACAACGCAGGACTCATCATCTTGGCCATCATCGCGTTGTCCGGCGCCGCCCTCATCGCCCTGAGCCGGGTCGTGAGCCCCGCCGTTCGCGAGACGGACGGCATCGGACTCACCACAACCACCACAGCCCGCCCACGCTGACCGCGTCCGGCAGAAAAGGAGACACCCTCATGCGCGAGCTCATCCTCACCGAGATCGGACGCCTCGAGGTCCACGAAGCCCCGATCCCGACCCCGGGCCCCGACGAAGTGCTCATCCGCGTGGTGGCGACCGGGATCTGCGGATCCGACGTCCACGGGTACACCGGAGAGAATGGCCGACGCTTTCCCGGCCAGGTGATGGGGCACGAGTCCAGCGGGACGATCGCCGCCACCGGGGCGGAGGTGGACGGTCTCGCCGAGGGCACCCCGGTGACCTTCAATCCGGTCGTCGTTCCGGCCGCGGATGCGGCTGCCTTCGCCGGGCGCGAGCAGCACCATCCCGGCAAGCACGTCATCGGGGTGGCGCGGGACGTCCCCGCTGCGTTCGCGGACTACGTCGTCGTGCCCGGACGCAACGTGGTCGCACTGCCCGATGGTCTGCCGATCGAACTGGGCGCACTGATCGAGCCGCTCGCCGTGGCCGTGCATGCCGTGCGCCGCCTCCCTGCCGGACGCCTCGGCCGGGTGCTCGTTATCGGCGGCGGCCCGATCGGGCAATCGATCGTGATCGCGCTGCGTGATGCGGGCGCGGGGACGGTGTTCGTGAGCGAGATGGACGCCGCTCGCCGCGAGCTCGTCCAGCACCTCGGGGCCGAGACCATAGATCCCGCTGATGGTCCGATCGCCGACCAGCTCCGGGCGCGTGGAGGCCTCGTCGATGCTGCTCTGGACGCGGTGGGAATCACTCCTACGCTGCGTGACGCGTTGACCAGCACGACCCTCGGAGCGCCGATCTGCCTGGTCGGGATGGGCGCCCCGCAGGTGAGCATCGACGCTTTTCTCGTCAGCACCGAGGAGAGATCGCTCATCGGCAGCTTCACGTATGGATCAGATGACTTCACCGACGCCACCGAGATCATCGGCGCCGAACCGGAGGTCTATCGAGCGCTGATCAGCCGCGAGATCGACGTCTCCGCCGCCGACGACGCCTTCACCGCCCTCGCAGCGGGCGACGGCACCCCGGGCAAGGTCCTTGTCCGGTTCGACCGAGAGGAAACGACACGATGACCGGCACTCCCACCATCCGCGAGGTCCGCGCCTACACCGTCCGCGGCGGTGGGGCGGACTACCACGACCAAGAAGCCGACCACTGGATCGACGATCACATCGCGACTCCCATGAGCGTCTACCCGGAGTATCGGCAGTCGCGCCAGAGTTTCGGGCTCAACGTGCTGGGCACCCTGGTGGTAGAGATCGAGGCCAGCGACGGCACGGTCGGGTTCTCTGTGACGACCGCGGGCGAGATCGGCGCATTCATCGTGGAGAAACACCTCGCTCGATTCCTCGAGGGTCGGAAGATCACCGACATCGAACGCATCTGGGATCAGATGTACAAGTCGACCTTGTATTACGGGCGTCGAGGCGTGGTCCTGAACGCGATCAGCGGCGTCGATCTCGCCCTCTACGACCTGCTGGGCCGGGTACGGCAGGTTCCGGTGTTCGAGTTGCTGGGTGGCTCGGTGCGCGACGAGCTCCAGTTCTACGCCACGGGCGCGCGCCCCGATCGTGCGAAGGAGCTCGGGTTCATCGGTGGGAAGATGCCGCTCCACCACGGCCCTGCCGAGGGCGAGGAAGGGATGCGGAAGAACATCGCTCTGCTGGCCGAGATGCGGGAGAGGGTCGGCGATGACTTCTGGCTGATGTACGACTGCTGGATGTCGCTCGACGTCGACTACGCGACGCGCCTCGCCCATGCCGCTGCCGACTACGGCCTCAAATGGATCGAGGAGGCGCTCATCCCCGACGACTATTGGGGATACGCAGAACTGCGCAAGCGGGCACCGGCGTCGATGTTGATCACGACCGGCGAACACGAGGCCACTCGCTGGGGGTTCCGACAGCTGCTCGAGACCGGCGTCGATCTGATCCAGCCCGACGTGGGATGGTGCGGCGGCATCACCGAGCTACTGAAGATCTCCGCCCTCGCCGACGCCCACGGCACCATGGTCGTTCCACACGGCTCATCCGTGTACTCGTACCACTTCGTCGTGACGCGGACGAACAGCCCATTCGCCGAGTTCCTCATGATGCATCCGACCGCCGAGGAGATCGTCCCGATGTTCTCTCCGATGCTCGTCGGCGAGCCCGTTCCGGTGAAGGGCCGGCTCAAGGTTCCGGAGACTCCCGGCTTCGGTGTCGAGCTCTCCGACACGATCGACAAGCACCGCCCCTACACACACTGAACCTGGAGACACGACACATGGAATTCCTCCGACTCGGGGCGGCCGGCGCCGAACGACCCGCCGTGCGCCAGGACGGCCGCGTCCACGATCTCACCGTCCTTACTGTAGACATCGATGGCGCCTTCCTCGCTCGCGACGGGATAGCCCGTACCCGTGAAGCCCTCGCTGCCGGCGCTCTCCCCGAACTCGACGGTGCTGCGGCGCTGCGGGTCGGCCCACCGATCGCCCGTCCGATGGCGGTGCTGTGCATCGGGCAGAACTATGCCGCTCATGCGGCCGAGTCGGGCGATGCTCCGCCTGTCGTGCCGATCCTCTTCCACAAGCACCCCAACACGATCATCGGAGCATTCGACGACGTGATGATTCCGCCCGGCGCGGAGAAGGTGGACTGGGAGGTGGAACTCGGTGTGGTGATCGGCACCCGGGCGCGATACCTCGAGAGCCCGGAACAGGCACTCGCACACGTGGCCGGATACGTCGTCTCGCACGATGTCTCCGAACGCGCGTTCCAGGTCGAGCAGTCCGGCGGGCAGTGGTCGAAGGGAAAGAACGCGGAGACCTTCAATCCGCTCGGCCCGGCTCTCGTGCCCGCAGACGAGGTCGACCCGCAGGCACTGCGACTCTGGTCGACCGTGAACGGCGAACCCCGTCAGGACTCGAACACCGCAGACATGATCTTCACCGTGGCGCAGATCGTGCACCACTTGTCGCAGTACCTCGTGCTCGAACCGGGCGACTTGATCAATACGGGCACGCCACAGGGCGTCGCGCTGTCGGGCCGCTACCCATACCTCCGCTCCGGGGACGTCGTCGAGATCGGCATCGAAGCGCTCGGGCGACAGCGGCAGCGCCTGGTCGACACGCGACTCTGAGCCGGGCTTTGGCCAACGCCCGAGACACAGGTAGGCTTGCCCTCACCTGCTCTCGGGCGGGTACGGGGCTGTAGTTCAATGGTAGAACTTCTGCTTCCCAAGCAGACAGCGCGGGTTCGATTCCCGTCAGCCCCTCCACACAGCTATCCCCCGTTTCGCGGTGCTTTCGACCGCCACATTCTCGCGACTCCGTGGCGCCTTTGGCGTGTTCCGTGCCAGAGACGTGCACTCAGTCCGTTCCCTTGGTAGCCGAAGACGCTGGATTCTCGACCTGACCAGGATTCGGCACCGGCACGACAGTTCGTATAGGGCTACAGACGAACACGATCGCAAACGCTATGTATCCGACGGCGAGCACGACCAACGCGCTGCGTGTGCCCAGGAGCTCGGCCATCGCACCGCCCAAGACGGCTCCGACCGGGATCGTCGCAGCGTTCAACACTTGAGAGACGGAGCTGACTCTCCCCTGGAGATGCGGCGGCGTGAAATGTAGCCGGAGCGTCATGAGCGCCACGCCGCCGAGCGCGATTCCGAAGCTCACCGTGAACACACCGACAGCGAACAGCGCGACGGACGAGCCCGATTGCGTCGCAGGCAACAGCAACGACGAGGGAGCGGTGAAGACGAACGCAAAGGTCGCCACCTTGCCGAGCCCATAGCGGCTGATGAGTCTCCCACTGACGAGCGCCGCAGTCAGCCCGCCGACACCGCCCGCGGTAAGGACGAATCCGATGGTGTCCGAAGCGACACCAAGGTCTCGCGAGAGGTACAGGATATCTAGTGCACCGCTGGCGGAGAGAAGCAGGTTGGCGGTCGCGGCGCCCATAGTGATCCACATCAGAATTCGGCTTGAGCGCAGGGCTCCCAACCCCTCGCCGATCTCAATCGTGAGTCGCCGTCGGGGTGGCGGCGGCGGAGCGGCCTGACCGACGATCGTCAGGAGCGCCACAGCGCAGATGAGAAAGCAACCCGCGGTGATGAACAGCGTGTTGGAGGCGCCGATCAGCGCGACCAGGAGACCACCAACGGCCGGCCCTACTACCCGGGCCGCCGAGCGCCCCGCCTGCATCGACCCCGTCGCCGATGCATAGTCGTTCGACGGAACAACCTGGCGCAGATACGGCGTGAAGGCTGATTGGGACATCGCGGTGAACACTCCCGTCGTGAAGGCAAGCGCCAACAGCACGGGGAGCGTCAGCAGCTCGAGCTGCGCTGCCACAGGGACGGCGCTGAGGCTCGCCACCCGACCAAAGTTCGCCGTTACGAGGATCATGCGGCAGCGTTGCTGGCTTCGATCGACCAGGGCGCCCAGAAGGAGGCCGAGGATCGCAGCAGGCAACCACTGGAGCGCTTCGAGCAGTCCGACGACGAATGCGGACGCCTGCAGCTGCTCGATCGCGATCAGCGGCAGCGCAACGACAGCGACCATCGTGCCTGCCGCACTGACAGTTTCTGCGACGAGGAACGTGGTGAACGGCTTACCGAGCGTGCGGAACCCCGTGGTCATCCGGCGTTCCGCTCAGAGCTGTGGGGTGTGTGTTCACCGGTGACCTGGCCGTTGCGACGCTTATGCCATTCACGGATTTGCGCGTCACTGTCTTCGCTCGAGAATGAGACGAAGTCGCTGTGAAGCGACCCCGTGCTTTGGCCGATTCGGTCACGGATCACGGCTTCCGGCACGCCGCCCGCTACCAGATCGGCAACGTGCGCGCGCCGGAGATCGGTGAGGTGAACGTCAACCCCCGCCGTGGCGCAGTACTGCGCCCACCGATGCTGAACTGATTGGTAGCGCAACGGCGTGTCACGGCCCGACGCGGTGAATAGGGGGCCCGAGGACACTGCCAGAAAGCGCAAGTGATTGGTCAGCCTCAGCAGAACGTCTCGATTGTCCACGAGCACACGCCTGCGTTTGCCGCCCCACCCTGTCACGTAAAGGGATGCGGATGCTTCCTCAAAGTCCTGCACCTGCAGAGCTAACACTTCACCAGGCCGGAGTCCGAGGTGAGCAAGCAATCCGAACACCAACTGGTCTCGGTCTGCATAGTGAGGCATCGCTGCGAACACGGCATCGATCTCCGTCCTGAGGTTCCGGGAGGAGCGACGCGGCGGCTCTTCGGCGCGCGCCCGTTCGCGGCCTCCATGAGGAGGCAGGAGGTCCGCTCGCCCGCAATCGCGGAGAAGCCCTCGCAAAGCGGACAGTCGCCGTGCACGTGTGGCGATGGCTTGAGCCGTCGGCCAGGCCAGATACTCGCTCACCACGTCACCATCGATCCCGCCTCCGTGCTCGGCGGCAATTCTGACCAAGACCCTTAGGTCTGTCTCATAGCCACGTATCGTGCTCGGCCGGCGCCCCACACGGCGCAGTTCCTCCATGTACGAACTAAGCGCTTCTTCCGCCTCCATACTGCGACAATATCGATTGACACAGTTTTTTGGGAAGGCGACCTTCGATGGTCAAGGCCGACCGGCCCTCGGTGACGGGCGGAACGATCGAGGTCTTGGCTCGAAGGAGTCTCGATGCGCGAAGGACTTCGCTACCGAGGAGATGACCCTCCGCGTCGAAGTCGAGGATGATCTCGCCCTCTCCGCGCGGGGGCACGGATGCGGACGCACTGCGCACAGTTCTGACGACATGCTGTCTTCCGCACCACGTTGTCTTCCGCACCACGCTGTCCTCCGCACCGCGCTGTCCTCCGACGCGAGCCTTCAGATCATCCCATCCGAATCACCATCGGTTCCGAACAACGGTCGATGGGCGATATTCGTGCGCCCTCCGCACCGTATGCACGACCGAGAGAAGGCCCGATGATCGAATCGACGACACCGCCACTCGCCGCGCTCGACGGCTACCGCAACGTCACCGACCTGCTCGTGGCGCGCGCCGCCTCGGCTCCGGATCACGTCGCCTTCGAGGTCGAGGACGCGCGCTCCGGGTCGTGGCGGCCGATCACGACGCGCGCCTTCGAAGCCGAGGTGCGCGTGCTGGCGAAGGGCTTCATGGCCCAGGGCATCCGGGCGGGCGACCCGATCGCGATCATGGCGCCGACGCGCTACGAATGGGCCGTCGCCGACCTCGCCGCCTGGTTCGCCGGCGCCGTCGTCGTGCCGATCTACGACACGTCGTCGCCATCGCAGGTGGATGCCATCGTCGCCGATGCCGGTGTGCGCCTGGCGATCGGCGGCACCGCCGAGCACGCGGCACTCCTGCAGGACGCACTGGCGGTGTCGGACTCCGACACGATCGGGGCCTGGACGATGGATGCCGGGACATCCGCCGCCCTCACCGCGCTGGTCGCGAGCGGCAGCGGCGTCACCGATGAGGAGCTCGAGGCCCGCAGGACGACCGCCACTCAGGACGACCCCGCGACGATCGTCTACACCTCGGGCACCACGGGCGAGCCCAAGGGCGTGGTCCTCACCCATCGGAACTTCCTCGGTCAGGTGCTGAACATCGCCGCGGCGTACAGCGAGATCGTGAACGAAGACGGCAACACCGTCATCTTCCTCCCGCTCGCCCACGTGCTGGCACGCGGACTCCAGCTGATCTGCCTGGCCAGCGGCATGCGCATCGCGCACCTCTCCGACCCCTCGACGGTCGTCGCCACCCTCGACGCGCTGCGCCCGACGTTCCTGGTCGTCGTGCCGCGAGTGCTGCAGAAGATCCAGGCGGCCGCCGCGGGCAAGGCCGCCGACAAAGGACTGGCGGGAGTCTGGGCGAAGGCCGAGTCGACGGCGATCGCCTGGGGTCGCCGCGCCGAGCGGGTCGATGCCGGCAGACGCGTCGCGAGGGACCGCGGCCTCCACGTGCGTCACCGCCTCTTCGACGCCCTCTTCTACCGGCGTCTGCGTGCCGTGATGGGCGGGCGCGTCGGCTACATCCTCTCGGGCGGAGCGGCCCTCGACACCGACCTCTCGCTCTTCTTCCGCGGCATCGGGGTCCCCGTGATCGAGGGCTACGGCCTCACCGAGACCACTGCACCGCTCACCGGCAACCTGCCGGGGCGTATCGCCTCGGGCAGCGTCGGCGCGCCCCTCCCCGGACTCACGGTGCGCATCAGCGACGAGGGCGAGGTGCTCGCTCGCGGCATCGGCGTGTTCGACGGCTACCGCAACCCGGCTCACGACGACGGCGCCTTCGTCGACGGCTTCTTCCGCACCGGCGACCTCGGTCGTCTCGATGCGCAGGGCCGGCTGATCCTCGAAGGGCGACTCAAAGACGTGATCGTGACCTCGAACGGCAAGACGATCGTGCCGACCCGCTGGGAGAGCGCGGTCGAAGCTCATCCACTCGTCTCGCATGCGGTGATGGTCGGCGAGGGGAAGCCGTACCTCTCGGCGCTGCTCGTGCTCGACCCGGAACAGGCCGGCGCCTGGGCCGAAGCGCAGGGCAGCCGCATCCCGTCGACCAGCACGACCAGCCCGACCGACATCCGCACGGTGGACGACGCGGCCCTGCACGCTCACCTGCAGCGCGCCGTCGACGCCGCCAACGCACTCGTGGCGCGTAGCGAGCAGGTGCGCCGGTTCAGCGTGGTCTTCGCCGACCTCGACGACCGCGGGCTCGTCACACCCACCATGAAGCTCAAGCGGAGCGTCGTGCTGGATCGCGCGGCCGTCACCGTCGAAGACCTGTACCTCTGAGAAACAGAAAGCACACCATGTCCTCCCCCACGCCCTCCGACGCCAAGTCATCCCGCTCCTCGGTCATCGCGATCCTCGCGGCCCTCGTGATCGGCACGCTCGTCGCGGTCGCCGGCAGCCAGAACGGCGCGACGATCGGCGGCATCCCACTGTTCGCCTTGGCCGTCGCCGCCGCGTTCGCGATCCAGGTCATCGCGTTCATCCCGGCGATGCTCCTGCAGACCGAGCGATTCTTCGACCTCACCGGCAGCCTTACCTTCTTCGCGATCTCTGCGGCGCTGGTCCTGCTGGCGCCACAGCCCGACGCGCGCAGCTGGATCCTCGCGGGGATGGTGATGCTGTGGGCGGTGCGCCTCGGATCCTTCCTGGCCCTGCGCGTGCACAAGGCCGGCTCGGACGGACGCTTCGACCAGATCAAGGGCTCCCCATTGCGGTTCCTGCAGGTGTGGATCATCCAGGGCGCGTGGGTGTCGCTGACCGCGGCCGCGGCATGGATCACGATCAGTGCGGACTCCGCCACCCGCGCACCCATCGGATGGCTGACCGTCGTCGGGATCGTCGTGTGGGTTCTCGGCATGGTGGTCGAGATCGTCGCCGACGCGCAGAAGTCGGCATTCCGTGCAGACCCGCGCAACCGGGACGAGTTCATCCGCACGGGACTGTGGTCGCGGTCGCGCCACCCGAACTACTTCGGCGAGATCGTGATCTGGGTGGGCGTGTTCCTCACCGCCGCCCCCGTGCTCGTCGGGTGGCAGTGGATCGCGCTGCTCTCGCCGCTGTTCGTGATCCTGCTGCTCACCCGGGTCAGCGGCATCCCGCTGCTGGAAGCGCGCGCCGAGAAGAAGTGGGGCGATCGCGCCGACTACATCGCCTACCGCGAGAACACGCCGGTGTTGATCCCGAAGCTCACGCGGGGCGCGGTGCAGGAGACGGCGGCGTAGACCGGATCGCGCGACGGGTGAGGAGCGCGACGGGGATGTGACCGGCAGCGAGGACGACCGCGGCGAGCGCGATCCATGGATTGCTCAGCCACCCCGCAGCGCAGAGGAACACGACCACCGGCATGACCGCCATCGGCACCGGAACGCGCCAGAGCGAGGCGTAGAGCAGAGTCTGCTCGCGGCCCTCGACGATGTACCGACACCACAGCACGTCGTAGGTCGCCAGCGCGACAGCGGCAGGAAGCACCCACCACCAGATGATCGCGCCGGGGACCGTGATCACCGGCACGACGAGGCACAGCGCCTGCCCCGCCCGTTCGACGCCTTCGAGGGGCCGCGGCACGCGCACGAGCACGTTCCGCCCGCGCGGAGGGAACCACATCAGCAGGAGATTGGGAGCGAGCACGACGATGCTCACGATCAGCCCGAGCGGTGAGAATCCCACGCTCGAAGGCTACCGACTTCGTCTCCCCGCACACATCGGGCCCCGACACTCGGTGCCCGCGGACATGACTTCGACCGCCCGGCACGAGAGTGTGGAGACGAACCGGCGTTCTGCTTGAGAGCACCCGCCGCGAGAGCACGCCCGAACAAAGGAGTCTCCATGTCCAGCGAAACCCTGGTCGCGCCGCTCGTCGACCAGCTCGACGCGTTCTTCGGTCAGTACACGGCTGCGGGTCAGTCGCCGGGGCTCGTGTACGGACTCGTCGGCACCGACGGACTGGAGCACACCCGGGGGTTCGGGACCGCCGACGACGACGGCACCGCCCCTGACGCCGACACGGTCTTCCCGATCGCCTCGATGACCAAGAGCTTCGTCGCACTCGGCGCCCTGCTCGCCCGAGACCGCGGGCTCCTCGACCTGGAAGCCCCCATCACCGACTTCTATCCGGAGTGGCACGGCACGGTGGGTGACGAACCGGCTGCCGCCCCGACGCTGCGGCAGCTGCTCAGCATGGGCGGCGGACTCACCGAGGACAACTCGTGGGTCGACCCGTTCCTGGGCCTCTCCGAGGCGGAGCTGGTCGAACGGATCAGACCCGGCTTCAACTACAGCACCCATCCGGGAAGCGCCTTCGAGTACTCGAACATCGGCTTCACGATGGCCGGTCTCGCCGTAGGCAAAGCCGTGAGCCGACGCGTGGAGGACTGGGTCACCGACGAGATCCTGCATCCGCTCGGGATGAACAGCACCTGGTTCGACAACCGCGCACCGGAAGAGGGATTCCGCCGAGCGGTCGGCTACTCGCTGAACACCGACGGCGACTGGGTGGGGTTCCCTCCCGCCGTGTCCGATGCCATGGCCGCAGCCGGCGGCATGCAGTCGACGATCAACGACCTCAGCATCTGGGTGCGCTTCCTCGCCGCCGCCACACAGCCCGCGTCGACACCCGCGGGCAGTGACGATGCCGTCGTCAGCCGGGCGTCACGGCGCGAACTGCAGCGCATCCATCAGGTCGACATCCCGTCGCTCCAGGCACGCCCCGAAGGCACCTGGAAGTTCGTCACCGGGGGCTACGCGCTCGGACTCTTCGTGCACGAAGACCTGCACCGCGGACGCATCGTCACGCACAGCGGCGGACTTCCGGGATTCATCCTGAACATGGTGTGGCACGCGGGATCCGGGAAGGGCGTCGTCGTGTTCACCAACAGCCACCGGAGCAACCCGGTCGCCCTGTCGGAGGACGCCCTGTTCCGCGCCCTCGCCTTCCACGACACCCCCGCCCGCACCGTGCAGCCGTGGCCGGAGACGCATCGGCTGATGTCCGCCGCCGACGAGCTGATCCGCTCCTGGGACGACGGTACGGCCGCCGCGATCTTCGCCGACAACATCGACTTCGACCGCCCGCTCCCCCAGCGCCGAGCTGCGATCGACGAGCTCATCGCCCAGGTGGGCCCGCTGCTCCGCGACCGCGGCGCGCCCGAGGTCGTCTCCGCGGCGACCCCGGCAGACATCACCTGGTCGATCCCCGCCGAACGCGGCGAGCTGATCTGCATGATCCACCTCACCCCGGTGCGCCCCGCACAGATCCAGGAGTTCGAGGTGATCGCCGTGGAGCGGAGCGTTCCGCGTGCCGCACGACCGACCGACATCTCCGCCCGGCGCCGCGCCTACGCCCGACCGACCGTGAGCTCGCTGCCGAACACGCGCGTGCTCTGAGCCGCGGCCGCGTTCCCGACGTCGCGTCAGCCTCGCGGATCGAATCGGCGCACCGGGTGTGTCGCCGCGACGAGCGCGCGCAGCCCCTCCAGGTCGGCAGCAGCAGCGCCCAGGGCACGCGCCTGCACGAGCACGTTGCCGAGAGCGGTCGCCTCGACGGGACCGGCCAGCACCGGGAGCCCGGAGCGATCGGCGGTGGCCTGGCAGAGGAGCGCGTTGAGCGAGCCGCCCCCGACGAGGTGGATCACGTCGACCTCGCGGCCCGAGAGGGCGGATGCCGTCCGCACGGTCGCGGCGAAGGCCGCCGCGATGCTCTCCACGATGCTGCGCGCGAACGCCGCACGGCTCGTCGGCGCAGATGCCCCGTCCGCCTGGATCAGCGCGGCGATGCGGGCGGGCATGTCGCCGGGCGCGCTGAGCGAAGGATCGTTCGCATCGAACAGCGGCACCCCATCCGGGACCGCGGCTGCCGCAGCGAGCAGCTCCGCCAGATCGATCGACGCGCCGTCCTCCCCCTCCCACGCCCGCACACTCTCGCTCAGCAGCCACAGACCGGTGACGTTGTGCAGAAAACGGTATCGACCATCGACGCCGAGCTCGTGGGTGAAGTTCGCCTCGCGCGCGGCGTCCGTCAGCACGGGTTCGGTCAGCTCCAGTCCGACGAGACCCCACGTGCCGCACGAGATGTACGCGGCGGAAGGCGACGTCATCGGCACGGCGACCACTGCCGAGGCGGTGTCGTGCGAACCGACCGCGATCACTGGGAGGTCGGCGCCGATCCGGGCGGCGAGATCCGGACGCAGCGACCCGATCACCGCGCCGGGGTCGATGAGCGGAGGGAGGATGCGCGACGGGATGCCGATGCGCGATGCGAGATCGCTGTCCCACTCCCCGTCGTCCACTCCGAGCAACCCCGTCGTGGAGGCATTCGTCCGCTCCGCCGCGCTGACGCCCGTGAGCAGGAACGCGATCAGGTCGGGGATGAGCAGCGCCACGTCGGCGTCAGCGATCCGCTCGTCGACCCGGTACTGGTACAGGGTGTTGAAAGGCAGGAACTGCAGTCCGTCGCGGGCGTAGAGATCGGCGAACGGAACGATGTCGTGCACCTCTGCGACGCCCCGGGCGGTGCGGGAATCGCGGTAGTGGAACGGCTCGGCGAGAAGAGCGCCGTCCGCGAACAGCCCGTAGTCGACGGCCCAGGAATCGATCCCGATGCTCTCGATCGCCGGTTCGCGCCGTACCGCCTCAGTCAGACCCGCCACGACGTGCTCGTACAGGGCCGAGAAGTCCCAGTGCAGACCGTCGTCGCGCTCGACAGGGCCATTGGGGAAGCGCGCCACGAGCTCGAGCTCGAGCCTCCCCTCCCCGATCCGCCCGATCATCACACGGCCGCTGGTCGCCCCGAGATCGACGGCCGCGACCGCGCGCACGCTCATCGCAGGAACGCCGCGGCGACGCCGGAGTCGACGGGGATGTGCAGACCCGTGGTGCGGCTGAGCTCGGGACCGGTCAGCACGTAGACCGCGTCCGCGACGTTCTCGGGCACGACCTCGCGCTTGAGGATCGTGCGGTTCGCGTAGTACTGACCGAGGTCTTCTTCGGCGACGCCGTAGGTCGCGGCACGGTTCGCGCC
Source organism: Microbacterium maritypicum MF109 (assembly GCF_000455825.1). Classification (GTDB taxonomy): domain Bacteria; phylum Actinomycetota; class Actinomycetes; order Actinomycetales; family Microbacteriaceae; genus Microbacterium; species Microbacterium maritypicum_A. The sequence goes on along the minus strand of NZ_ATAO01000250.1, from coordinate 85,560 downwards.
CCAGCCCGAGGCGAAGATGCCGGAGCCGCGGACCACGCCGTCGGGGTTGATGCCGTTCACACGGATACCGTACTCGCCGAGCTCGACCGCGAGCAGCCGCACCTGGTGCGCCTGGTCGGCCTTGGTGGCGGAGTAGGCGATGTTGTTGGGGCCGGCGAAGACCGAGTTCTTGGACGAGATGTAGATGATGTCGCCGCCGAGCTTCTGATCGATGAGCACGCGGGCGGCGGCCTTCGACACGAGGAACGACCCCTTGGCCATCACGTCGTGCTGCAGATCCCAGTCCTTCTCGGTGGTCTCGAGCAGCGGCTTCGACAGCGAGAGGCCGGCGTTGTTGACCACGAGGTCGACGCCGCCGAACGCGAGCACCGCCTCGTTCAGGGCGGCCTGCACGGCCTCGGCGTCGGCGACGTTTGCCGCGATGCCGATCGCGACATCGGTGTTGCCGAGCTCGGCGGCAGCGGCCTGCGCCTTCGAGGCGTCGAGGTCGGCGACGACGACACAGGCGCCCTCGGCCGCGAGGCGGGTCGCGATGGCCTTGCCGATGCCGGATGCGGCGCCGGTGACGAAGGCGATACGGCCCTGGTGCGACTTCGGCTTCGGCATGCGCTGCAGCTTGGCCTCCTCCAGCACCCAGTACTCGATGTCGAACTTCTCGGCGTCGGAGATCGGCGAATAGGTCGACAGGGCCTCGGCGCCACGCATCACGTTGATCGCGTTGACGTAGAACTCGCCGGCGACGCGGGCGGTCTGCTTGTTCGCACCGTAGGAGAACATGCCGACACCGGGGATCAGCACGATGAGCGGGTCGGCACCGCGGATGGCAGGAGACGTGGCCGTCGCGTGCGCGTCGTAGTACGCCTGGTAGTCGGTGCGGTACTGCTCGTGCAGCTCGTGCAGGCGCGCGATCTGCTCCTCGGCAGACGCCGTGGCCGGCAGGTCGAGGATCAGCGGCTTCACCTTGGTGCGCAGGAAGTGGTCGGGGCAGCTGGTGCCGAGCGCGGCGAGGGCGGGCGCCTGTTCCGACGCCAGGAAGTCGAGGACGACGTCGGCGTCGGTGAAGTGTCCGACCATCGGCTTGTCGGTCGAGGCGATGCCCCGGATGGTGCCGGCGAGGGCCGCAGCGCGCTCACGGCGCTCGGGCGCGGGGAGGGCCTCGAAGCCCGAGCGGACGCCGCCGAACGGGTCGGCCTTGCCGTGCTCGGCGATGTAGGCGGCGGCGGTGTCGATGATCCAGAGGGAGTTCGCCTCGGCCTCCTCCGACGTGTCGGCCCAGGCGGTGATGCCGTGCCCGCCGAGGATGCAGCCGATCGCCTGAGGATTCTGCTTCTTGATCTCGGCGATGTCGAGTCCGAGCTGGAAGCCGGGACGACGCCACGGCACCCAGACCACCTTGTCGCCGAAGATCTTCGTCGTCAGCGCCTCACCGTCGGCCGCGGTGGCGATCGCGATGCCCGAATCGGGATGCAGGTGGTCGACGTGCGCGGCGTCGACCAGGCCGTGCATGGCGGTGTCGATCGACGGGGCGGCACCCCCCTTGCCGTGCAGGCAGTAGTCGAAGGCGGCGACCATCTCGTCTTCGCGGTCGAGTCCGGGGTACACGTCGACGAGCGCGCGCATGCGGTCGAGGCGCAGCACGGCGAGACCGCTCTCGGTCAGGGTGCCGAGGTCGCCGCCAGAGCCCTTGACCCACATCAGCTCGACCGGCTGGCCCGTGACGGGATCGGTCTCGGTGCCCTTGGCCGAGGTGTTCCCTCCGGCGTAGTTGGTGTTCTTCGGGTCGGCGCCGAGGCGGTTCGACCGGGCGATCAGAGCGGCGGCGGTGGCGTTGGTCATGACTCTCCAAGACAGGGGCGATGCACACGACCGTGTGCACTCGTGCTGTTACTTCTTGTGAAAGATAACACGAACTGACGTCCTGGAGAAAGGGTGTCTGGCGAGGGCGTCCGGGAGATTCAGAGGATGTCGGCGATATCCCGGAAGGCATCCAACCGCTCGTCGCCGGGATCGAGCTCGGTGATCAGCACCGAGATCTCGTCGCGCTCGAGCGCGCGGGCCACCGACCGGCGCCCGAGCTTGCTGGAGTCGATGCACACCACCGTGGTGCCGGCGTTCGAGGCCATCGCCTGCTTCAGCTCGGCTTCGTCCACCGAGACCTCGGACGTGCCGTCGGCGCCGTCGAGCGCGTCGGCCGAGGAGAAGAAGGTGTCGAAGTAGACCGAACGCATGCTCCGGCGGGCGATCGGGCCGACGAGACTGCCCGTGGTGGGCTCCGCGGTGCCACCGGAGATCACCGCCGTCACGCCGTCGAGCGGATGAAGCACCTGGAACGACTCGAAGGAGTTCGTGTACGCCGTGAGCCCGGCGCGCGGACCGATCGCCGAGGCGAGCATGTTGACGGTCGACGACGCGTCGAGCGCGATGCTGCCATGAGACGGGACGAGTCGCAGCGCCTTCTCGGCGATCGCCTTCTTCGCGCTCGCCCTGATGGCCCGGCGCGCATCGAACGGGCGCGCTCTGGGGGCGGCGGTCGCCCCACCTCGCACCCGACGTACTCGGCCCTCCGCCTCCAGCTCGAGCAGGTCGCGTCGGATCGTCATCGACGACACCGCGAACAGTTCGGCAGCGGCCTCGATCATCACGCCCTGCGGGCCGTTCGCGAGTTCGACGAGTTCGTCTCGACGTCGTTGCGCCTCGAGATTGCCGGAAAGAGCCATGGGAGGAATCTATCCGGTGTGCACGCCGGGGCCGATCCCCCGATCATCGACCCTCGCTCTGTGCGCTCATATGAGCGGCTGGTGTCGTGAGGTGAGCGCCGCCGCTAGGCTCTGCTCATGCTCGGAAACACCACGGAACCTCTTCTCGGCCGCATCGCCGTCGTCACGGGCGGGGCGCGGGGCCTCGGTTACGCCATGGCCGAGGCACTGGCGACCGCCGGCGCCGATGTCGCCCTCCTCGACCGCCTCGACACCGTCGCCGATGCCGCCGACGCCCTGCAGTCCGAGACGGGGCGGCGTGGCATCGGCGTCAGCGTCGACGTCACCTCCGACGCCTCCGTCGCGGCTGCCTTCGACGCCGTCGCCGCGCAGTTGGGCGTGGCCGACGTGCTCGTCAACAGCGCGGGCATCACGCTGGGCACGCCCCTCCTCGACACCACGCCAGCGGACTGGCGGCGGGTGCTCGACGTCAACGTCACCGGCACCTTCGTCACGAGCCGTGAGTTCGCGCGCCGGCACGTCGAGGCCGCACGAGGAAACCCGGCCAGCGTGGTCAACGTGTCGTCGATGTCGGCGTTCGCGGTGAACATCCCGCAGACCCAAGCGGTCTACAACACGTCGAAAGCCGCGGTGTCGATGTTCACCAAGAGCGCGGCGATCGAGTGGTGGCCGCACGGCATCCGCGTCAACGCGATCGCCCCGGGATACTTCGCCAGCGACATGACCAGGGACTTCGTGGCGGAGAACCCCGAGATGGCCGACGAGTGGGTGCGGCGCATCCCCGCCGGGCGGATGGGGGAGCCCGAAGAGCTCGGCGACCTCCTGGTCTACCTCGCGAGCGAGCGGTCGAGCTACGTCATCGGGCAGAGCATCCTCATCGACGGTGGTTACACCAGCGTGTGAGAGGCCGCCGGACGGGAAGCCCGGACCCTAGGCTGAGGGACATGCCCGAACTGCCCCTCGGCTCGGCGAGCTTCCGAGCTGCCGCCGTCGACCTCGGAGGGTCCAGCGGTCGCGTCGTGAGCGCGACCGTCGACGGGGATCGGCTGCGGATCGACGGGGTGCACCGGTTCCGCAACCGCGCGTTCACGGACGAGCTCGGACTGCGGTGGGATGCCCAGCGGCTGTACCGCGACGCGGTCGCCGGTCTCGCGGCGCTTCGCCGCGAGGGACCCGCCTTCGCCAGTGTCGGCGTGGACGCCTGGTCGGGAGACTACGGGCTGCTCGCCTACGACGGCCTGCTCGATGCTCCCTTCCACCAGCGCGATGCCCGCACCGACCGCAGCTTCCCCCTCGTCGACGCGATCCTCCCCGCCGCCGATGCCTTTCGAGACACCGGGGTCACCGCCCTCCCGATCATGACGATCTACCAGCTGATGGCCGACCGGGAGGCCGGGCGTCTCGACACCGTGCAGCGGATGCTGCTGATGCCCGATCTGCTCGCGCACTGGCTCGGCGCCGAAGAGGTCGCCGAGGCGACGAACGTCTCCAGCACCGGCCTCGCCCTCCCCCGCGGTGCCGGCTGGGATGCCGGCCGGATCGACGCGCTGGGCCTGCCGGCGCGGATCTTCCCCGAGATCGTCGCGCCCGGCACCGTGACCGGGCGTGTGGCTGGCGGCATCCTGGCGCCCGGGGATGCCACCGACATCACCGCCGTCGCCTCGCACGACACCGCCAGCGCCGTGATCGCCGTCCCCGCGCGCGACGAGGACTTCGCCTTCGTGTCGTGCGGCACGTGGATCCTCACGGGTGTCGAGGTCGATCGCCTCATCACGAGCGACCGGGCCCGCGAGGCGGGTTTCACGAACGAGCTCGGCCTCGACGGCACCGTGCGGTTCCTCCGGATCGCCGCCGGGCTCTGGATCATCAACGAGTGCATGCGGGAATGGGGGCTCGACGGCTGGGGAGCACGCAGCACCGCCGCCCGTCGCGAGCTGCTGGCCCGTGCCGACACCGCCCCGGGCACCCGGGTGCCGATCGACACCGGAGACCCTCGCCTGCTGCGCCCCGGGCAGATGACCGCGCGCATCGCGGAACTCGTCGCGGAGGCCGGCGGACGCATGCCCACCGACCGCGCCTCCGTGGTGCGGCTGGTGCTGGAGAGTCTCGGGGCGTTCGTGGCCCGACAGGTCGACGAAGCAGCGGCGCTCTCGGGTGTGGACGTGCGGGTGATCCACCTGGTCGGCGGCGGCTCCGAGTCGTCGATCCTGGCGCAGGCCGTCGCCGACCGCTCGGGGCGCGCCGTGGTCGCGGGGCCGTCGGAGGCCACGTCGATGGGCAACATCCTGGTGCAGGCCCGCGCGCACGGCGCGGTGCACGGAGGTCTCGGCGATCTGCGCCGCGTGGTGCGCGCCTCCACCGAGCTGCGGCGCTACGAGCCCGTCCGCCGCTGAGCGGGCTGGTCGGTCCCGCTCAGGCCGAGGTCTCGAGCAGGCGCCGGGCGAGAGCGGCATCGGTCACCAGGGAATCGACGATCCCTGACCGCAGGGCGGCGGCGACGGCACCCGTCTTCGAGGGGCCTCCCGCGACGGCGATCACCTCGGGGATGCGGCGCAGCTGCTCGGTGGATACCGCGAGAGACCGCTCGGCCACCGACCCCACGACGGCACCGTTCTCGTCGATGAGCGTCGCGCAGATCTCGGCCTTCACCCCCGCCGCGAGCAGCTCGTCGAGCGCGCCCGCGCGCCCGGCATTGTCGTACAGCTGCGAGTCGGGCGGGCTCCAGGAACCGATCGCGACGACGGCCTTGGTCACCGAGTCGAAGCGGCGGAAGGTCTCCATGATGCCGGGCTCGCGACGCAGGGCCGAGGCGGTGGCGGCGGTCTCGACCAGCAACGGGGCGAAGATCGCGCGGGAGCGTCCCCCCGAGATGCGGCTCACCTGGCGGATCACCTCGACGCCGTTCTCGGGCGTGGGGGCGGCGACGCCGGCGAGCTGCACCACCTCGCACGTCGCCAAGGTGCGCAGGTGTCCGGCCATCGCGGTCAGGGTGCGTCCGGCCGTGAGCCCCAGCACGTCGCCCTCGGTGACGATCTCGCTGAGCAGGTCGGCAGCTGCGCGCCCGAGCCGATCCTGAATGAGGTCGGGCGTGGTGCCGGGAGTGATCACCGCGAGAGCGCGCGTCAGCCCGAAGCGGGCGCGCAGCTGCATGGACAGGTCGAGATCGAGGGAGTCCGGTGCCTCGATCGTGATCTTCACCAGCCCCTGCTCGAGCGCATCCTCCAGCATCCGCGCGATCTTGAAACGGGAAAGGCCGAGTTCGTCGGCGATCTCGATCTTCGTCCGCCCGTCCAGGTAGTGCCGGCGCGCGACGTGCGAGATCCGCACCAGTTCATCGGGTCCCATGTCGCCTCTTCGTCTCGCGTCGTGTCAGGTCGGTTCAGCATATCCCGGTTTCTCCTTCTGCGCTCATATGAGCGGCCAGTTGTCTCATCCGTCACGCATGGCTAATGTCGGTCGAGCAATCACGACCCCACGATTGCACCCGCACCACGAGGAGCCCGATGAAGCGCACTGAACTGCCCACGACCATGCGTGCGAGCGTGCTGGTGCGCGCCGGCGAGCTCACGGTGGAGACCCGCCCCGTGCCGATCCCGTCCGCCGATCAGGTGATCGTGCGGGTGAACGCGGTCGGCATCTGCGGCTCCGACGTCCACTACTTCCACGAGGGGCGCATCGGCGACTTCGTCGTGGAGGAGCCGCTCGTCCTCGGCCACGAAGCCGGCGGCACGATCGTCGCGGTCGGGGCCGACATCGACGACGCCCGCGTCGGCGAGCGCGTCTCGATCGAACCGCAGCACCCCTGCCGGGTGTGCGAGTTCTGCCGCAGCGGGCGCTACAACCTCTGCCCACGGATCGAGTTCTACGCCACCCCGCCGATCGACGGCGCCTTCGCGGAGTACGTCGCGATCCAGGGCGACTTCGCCTACACCGTTCCCGATTCCGTGAGCGACGACGCCGCAGCGCTCATGGAGCCGCTGTCCGTCGCCATCGCGGCCGTGCAGAAGGCCGGTGTGCGACCCGGGAGCCGCGTGCTCATCACCGGGGCGGGGCCCATCGGCATCGTCACCGCGCAGACCGCACGCGCATTCGGTGCCACCGAGATCGTGATCAGCGACCCGATGGCCGAGCGTCGCGAGGTCGCCCTCCGGTTCGGCGCGACCGCCGCCGTCGACCCGGCGGCCGGACCGCTCGGCTCGGGATACGACGCCTTCGTCGACGCCTCGGGATCCCCCGTCGCCGTGAAGCAGGGCATCTCGGCATTGAAGCCCGGCGGCATCGCCGTGCTCGTCGGCATGGGCGCCGACGAGATCGCCCTCCCCGTCTCCACGATCCAGAACCGCGAGCTGATCGTCACCGGCATCTTCCGCTACGCGAACACCTGGCCCACGGCGATCGAGCTGGTCGCGTCCGGCGCCGTCGACCTCGATGCGCTGGTCACCGGGTCGTTCGGCCTCGCCGAGGTGCGCGAGGCTCTCGATTCCGCCTCGCACCCCTCGACCCTCAAGAGCATCGTGCGTCCTGACCGCGAGCACGCGAGGGAATCATGACCGACCTCGAGCGCACGGGGAACATCACCCTCGACGAGCAGCCCGACATGCTCGCGTGCGTCGACATCCGCAAGGCGTTCGGCGGAGTGCCCGTGCTCAAGGGCGTGGGGCTGCACCTCGTGCCGGGCACCGTGACGGCGCTCGCTGGCGAGAACGGTGCCGGCAAGTCGACGCTCATGAAGATCGCCTCGGGCCAGATGAAGGCCGATGCCGGTCGTGTGCTCGTGCGCGGCGAGGAGCTCACCGCGGGATCCGCGCGCGACGCCCACCAGCGCGGCATCGCCATCGTGCCGCAGGAACTGGCCTCGATCCTCGACACCACGGTGTACGAGAACATCTTCGTGGGGCGGGAGCTGCGCAACCGGTTCGGGCTGGTCGACCGCCGCCGCATGGCCAGGGAGGCCCGGCAGATGCTCGCCGAGTTCGGCGTCGACATCGATCCCGGAGCCCGGATGGGATCGCTGCCGGTGGGACTGCGGCAGATCGTCGAGATCGTCAAGGCGACCAGCACCGGCGCGCGGGTGCTGCTGCTGGACGAACCGACCAGCGCGATCGCCGAGCGCGAGGTCGCCCGCCTGATCGAGAGCATGCGCATGCTGCGCGACCGCGGCGTCGCGATCCTCTTCACGACGCACAAGATGGAGGAGATCCGCGCGATCGCCGACCGGGTCGTGGTGCTCCGCGACGGCGGCCTCGTCGCGGATGCACCGCTCTCAGAACTCAGCGACGACGACATCGTGACCGCGATGATCGGCCGCGAGCTCGAAGACCTGTTCCCCGACCTGCCGCCGGCTTCCGACGACATCGCCCTCTCGGTGCGCGGGCTCGAGTACACACCGGCCCCGCAGCCGGTTGACCTGCAGGTGCGCCGCGGTGAGATCGTGGGGCTCGCGGGGCTCGTCGGCGCCGGACGCACCGAGCTGATCGAGGCGCTGTTCGGCGTGCGCTCCGCGACTGCGGGTGAGATCGCCGTCGGAGGCGCTCGCGTGCGTCGCGGACGCCCCGCCGACGCGATCACCGCCGGCATGGCCTTGGTCCCTGAGGACCGCAAGGGCGCGGGAGCCGTGCTCAGCATGGACATCCTCGCCAACGCGACCCTGCCGCGCATGAACCAGTTCTCGGTCGCCGGATGGCTCAAGGGCCGCAGCCGCGTGGACGCCGTCTCCGAGGTGATGAGCTCCGTGCGCCTGCGCAGCCGTGGTCTCGGGCAGCTGATGGAGACGCTCTCGGGCGGCAACCAGCAGAAGGTGGTGCTCGCGCGCTGGCTCACCGGCGAGGTGAAGGTGCTGCTGCTCGACGAACCCACCCGCGGCGTCGACATCGGCGCCCGCAGCGAGATCTACCGCATCATCACCGACCTCGCCGCCTCGGGCATGGCCGTGGTGATGGCGTCGAGCGACATGCCGGAGATCCTCGCCCTGTCGCACCGCGCTCTCGTGCTCAAGGACGGCGGCGTGGTGGCGGAGCTCGACCGCACCGCCCTCCAGCAACCCGACGTGCAGGACCGCATCTTCCGACTCGCGAGCGGACTCGACATCTCCGACGCACCTTCCGCAAAGGACGACCAATGACCGACACCCGCACCGCCGCGCCGACCTTCGTGCCCGAGTCGGAAGTGAAGCGCTTCAGCCCGACCTGGTTCGGCGACCTCGCGATCCGCTACGCGATGGTGATCGTGATGGTGCTCATCATCGCCTTCTTCCTCTACCGCAGCGCGCGCTTCGGCACGGTCGACAACCTGCAGACGATCCTGGTCGCGGCGGCACCGTTCGCCCTGATCGCCCTCGGGCAGACGCTCGTGATCCTCACCGGCGGCATCGACCTCTCGGTCGGCAGCGTGATCGCCGCAGCGGCCGTGTTCGGCAGCCTCACCGCGAAGGCGTTCCCGGATCAGATCTGGCTCGCGATCGTCGCCGGAGTCGTGGTGGGGTTCATCGCCGGGGCCATCAACGGCTTCGTGGTGTCGGTGATCAAGGTGCCACCCTTCATCGCGACGCTCGGCATGCTCACCCTCGCGTCCGGTGTCGCCTACGTCGCGGGCAACGGCGCCCCCATCACCGGTCTGCCGGCCGACTTCTCCCGCATCGCCAATGCCCAGTTCGGCGGGCTCACCCTGCCGGTCATCCTGATGATCGTCGGCATCCTGGGACTCGCGATCATCATGCGCCGCACCGCCTGGGGTATGCGGGTCTACGCGATCGGCGGCAACCCGATCGCCGCTGGCATCGCGGGCATCAACGTCGGACGCACCATCTTCAGCGTGTATGCCATCTCCGGCATGCTCGCCGGCATCTCGGGCGTCATGCTCGCCAGCCGTGTCACGCTCGGCGCTCCGAACCTCGGCGTCGGCTACGAGCTCGACGCGATCGCGGCGGTCGTGATCGGCGGCGCGAGCCTGCTCGGCGGCCGCGGCTCGATCTGGGGGACCGCCCTCGGACTGCTCCTCATCCAGACCCTCAACAACGGCCTCGACATCCTGACCGTGCCCGCCTACTGGCAGAAGGTCATCAAGGGGGTGCTCATCGTCGCGGCGGTCGCCGTGGACGTGTGGGCGACCCGACGACGAAGCCGCTGACCGATCACGACGAAGAACCCTGCTTCATCGCACCATCCAACGAGAGGAATCCCATGTTCACCAAGAAGAGCCGCATCGCCGCGGCTTTCGCCGTCACCTCCGTCGCCGCGCTGATGCTCGCCGGATGCGGCGCGGGCGACCCGAACGCGAATACCGGCAGCGGAGACGACAGCGGCCAGGAGCGCATCACCATCGGTGTGAGCGTCTACGACATGTCGTCGTTCGTCACCGAGGGCAAGGAGGGCATCGAGCGCTACGCCGAGGAGAACAACATCGAGATCCTGTGGAACTCCGCAGGGCTCGACGTCAACACCCAGGCGAGCCAGGTCGACCAGTACGTCACCGCCGGTGTCGACGCGATCGTGGTCATCCCGGTGCAGGCCGACTCGCTGCAGCCGCAGATCGCCGCCGCGAAGGCCGCCGACATCCCCTTCTTCGACGTCAACGCCTCGCTCAACAGCGAAGACCTCACCGGTTCGGTGCAGCCCGACGACGTGGCCGCGGGCGAGCAGGAGGCGCAGATGATGATGGAAGCCCTCGGCGGAAAGGGCAACGTCATCATCCTGCAGGGTCCGCTCGGAGGCTCGGGTGAGATCAACCGCGGCAAGGGCATCGACAACGTGCTCGCCGAGAACCCCGACGTGAAGGTGCTCGCCAAGGACACCGCGAACTGGAAGCGCGACGAGGCCGTCAACAAGGTCAGCAACTGGATCTCGGCCTTCGGCGACGACATCGACGGCGTGATCGCCCAGAACGACGACATGGGGCTCGGTGCTCTGCAGGCGCTCAAGGAAGCCGGGATGACGGATGTGCCGATCGTCGGCATCGACGGCATCGCCGACGGGCTCGAAGCCGTGAAGAACGGCGACTTCATCGGCACCTCGCTGCAGAACGGCACGGTCGAGCTGTCGGCCGGCGTGGCCTACGCCGCGGCCATCGTGCGCGGAGAGGACGTCAAGGAGAACCCGGTCTACCTGATGCCCGCGATCACGAAGGACAACGTCGACGAGGCGATCGGCCACGTGGTCACCGAGCGCGACGCGTTCCTGAAGAACCTCAGCGAGATGACCAACAAGAACCTCAAGAGCGGCAACATCGCTTACGAGGGTCTCACCGGCCAGTCGGAGTGACGGCCGCACCCGAGCCGCGAGGATGCTTCGGCGTCTTCGCGGCTCGGGTCGTTCACGGATGAGGGAGAGGCAGATGCCGTCGACGTACGTCGCCGGCGTGGATTCGTCCACGCAGAGTTGCAAGGTGACCGTGCACGAACTCGCGACCGGGGAGGTGGTGCGCACCGGACGGGCATCGCATCCGCCCGGCACGGAGGTCGCTCCCGAGGCGTGGTGGTCGGCCCTGCAGCACGCGATCGTCGACGCCGGCGGTCTGGACGACGTGGCCGCGATCTCGATCGCCGCGCAGCAGCACGGGCTCGTGGCACTCGACGCACAGGGGCACGTCGTCCGCGACGCGCTGCTCTGGAACGACGTGCGCAGTGCGGACGCCGCGGCGGCGCTCGTGGCGGAGGTCGGCGCGCAGGAGTATGCGCGTCGGGTCGGAGTCGTGCCCGTGGCGTCGTTCACCGGAGCCAAGCTGCGGTGGCTGCGTGATCACGAGCCCGCGAACGCAACCAGAGTCGCTGCGGTCGCCCTGCCCCACGACTGGCTCTCCTGGCGACTGCGCGGGTACGGGCCCGTCGGTGCGTCCGCGCTCGGTCCCGCCCTCGACGCCCTCGCCACCGACCGCTCCGACGCGAGCGGCACTGCGTACTGGAGCGCCTCCACAGGCGCCTACGACCTCGACCTGCTCGAGCGTGCGTTCGGTCGCGTCCCGATCCTCCCCCGCGTCCTCGGGCCCGCCGAGCGGATGGGCGTCATGCCCGGAGGCACCGCGGTCGGAGCCGGTCTGGGCGACAACGCCGGTGGTGCGCTGGGACTCGGTGCCCGACCGGGCGACGCGATGATCTCGATCGGCACGAGCGGCACGGTCTTCGCGGTCGCGGATCGGCCCCTCGCCGACCCCACCGGAACCGTCGCCGGCTTCGCCGACGGAAGCGGGAATCATCTCCCGCTCGTCGCGACCCTCAACGCGGCCCGGGTGCTCGATACGGTCGCCGGGCTGCTCGGCGTCGATCACGACGCACTCGCCCTCCTGGCGCTGGCCGCCGAACCCGGAGCGGACGGCCTGGTCCTGCAGCCCTACTTCGAAGGGGAGCGCACCCCGAACCGCCCGGATGCCACGGCCACGTTGTTCGGCATGTCGCTCGCCTCGACCCGACGCGAGACGCTGGCGCGCGCTGCGGTGGAGGGTCTTCTGTGCGGTCTGGCCGACGGCCTCGACGCGATCCGTCGGTGCGGCGTGCCGGCCACCCGCATCCTGCTCATCGGTGGGGCCGCGCGCAATCCCGCCGTCTCGCAGATCGCGGCTCAGGTGTTCGATGTGCCGATCGTGGTGCCGGGCATCGACGAGGCCGTCGCCCGAGGGGCGGCGGTGCAGGCGGCCTGGGCCCTCACGGACGAGCGCCCGTCCTGGGCAGACGGCGAGGCGCGGTCGTTCGCGGTCGACCACCGTCCGATCATCCGAGAGCAGTACGCCGCCCACGTCTGAGCCGGGCGGCGTACTGCTCTGCAGAGGACCTGCGGTCAGGCGCCCCAGCCGGCCTGCACTCCGCCCACCCGCTCGGCGGCGATCCGCTCCTGGTAGCCGGAGGCGAGATAGGCGGCCATCGGATCGGCGGCGAGACCGCGCGACTCCCGCCATTCGGCCAGGGCGGGCCGCACGTCGGTGTAGAAGGCATCCATGAAGAGGGCGTTCGCGGCGAGCACGTCGCCCGACCTCTGGGCAACGGCGAGCGCGTCACGGTCGACGAGCAGCGCACGCGCCGTCATCTCCTGCACGTTGAGCACCGAGCGGATCTGGCCGGGGATCTTGTCCTCGACGTTGTGGCACTGGTCGAGCATGAACGCCACGTCGGGGTTGTTCAGGCCGCCACCGCGGATCACCTCGAACAGGATGCGGAACAGCTGGAACGGGTCGGCCGCGCCCACGATCAGGTCGTCGTCGGCGTAGAAGCGCGAGTTGAAGTCGAACGAGCCGAGCTTGCCGAGGCGCAGCAGCTGCATCACGATGAACTCGATGTTCGTGCCCGGGGCGTGGTGGCCCGTGTCGAGGCACACCATCGCCTTGTCGCCGAGCGCGCTGACCTGCGCGTACGAGGTGCCCCAGTCCGGGACGTCGGTGTGATAGAACGCCGGCTCGAAGAACTTGTACTCGAGCACGAGGCGCTGGTCGTCGCCGAGGCGGTCGTAGATCTTCTGCAGCGAATCCTGCAGGCGGTCCTGGCGCCCGCGCATGTCGGCCTGGCCGGGATAGTTCGACCCCTCGGCCAGCCAGATCTTGAGGTCGCGGCTGCCGGTCGCATCCATCACGTCGATGCAGGCCAGGTGGTGGTCGATCGCCTTCCGCCGGATCGCGGCGTCCTCGTGCGTGAGGGCGCCGAACTTGTAGTCGTCGTCCTGGAACGTGTTGGAGTTGACCGTGCCGAGGGTGACTCCGTGATCCTCGGCGTGCGTGCGCAGATCGGAGTACGAGTCCACCACGTCCCACGGGATGTGCAGCGCCACCGCGGGAGCGAGTGCCGTGTAGCGGTTGACCTGGGCGGCGTCGGCGATCTTCTCCCACGGATCCCGCGGGGTGCCGGGGGTGCCGAACACCTTGAAACGCGTGCCGGAGTTGCCGAAGGCCCAGCTGGGGAGCTCGATGCCCTGCTTCTCGAGGATGGCGAGGTTCGAGGGGGTGAGGATGCTCACGATGCACTGCTTTCGTTCTGGAGACCGGAGGAGGAGAGCTGGTCTTCGAGGTGGAACACCTCGGGAAGTGTGGGGGCGGCCTGGTCCGGTCGGCCGTCGAGGCCGACGAAGAAGCGACTCATCTCGGCCTCCCAGCGCGCGGCGACGGGCGACGCGGCGAGATACGCCTGGGCCGCGGCGTCGTCATCGGTCTCGTAGTAGCCGATGAGCTCACCGTCGGGAGCGAGGAACAGCGAGTAGTTGCGGCGTCCGGCCGCCGCGATCTCGGCGAGCATCTCCGGCCACACGGGCGCGTGACGCTCGCGGTACTCGTCCAGGAGCTCCGGTCGCACCTGGAGCTTGACGCATACGCGGGTCATGAGGGCCTTTCTGCGAGCGCCCGGCCGACCACTGTGCCGGCCGGGCGCCCGGTGTCCATCAGAAGTCGAACTCGCCGATGTTGTCGGCGTTGAACACGAACGGGTCGCCGAGCAGCACGACGCCGTCGTCTCCGACCGTGTACTCGCCGAGGTCACCGGCGGTGAAGGTGTCGCCCTTCTTGCCCGTGATGTCGCCCTCGATGAGCGCCTGCGCCGCGAAGGCCGCGAGGTAGCCGAGGTCTTCCGGGTTCCACAGCGCGAACGACGTGACGGTGCCGTCCTCGACGTATTCCCGCATCTGGTTCGGGGTGCCGAGCCCGGTGAGCGCGACCTTGCCCTTGTAGTCCGAGGTCGACAGGTAGCGGGCGGCTGCCGCGATGCCGACCGTCGTGGGCGAGATGATGCCCTTGAGGTCAGGGTGGGTCTGCAGCAGGGCCGCGGTCTTGTCGAACGACGTCTGGTCGTCGTCGTCGCCGTAGACGGTCTCGACGAGCGTGATGTCGGGGTAATCGCTGGCGAGGTATTCCTTCATCAGGTCGATCCAGGCGTTCTGGTTGGTCGCGTTGGCCGAGGCCGAGAGGATGGCGATCTCTCCGGCGCCGCCGATCTGCTCGGCGATCTGGTCGACCTGCACCTTCGCGATGCCCTCGGAGTCCGCCTGGTTGATGAAGACGTCGCGGCATTCCGGGTTGGTGTCGGAGTCGAAGGTGACGACCTTCACGCCGGCGTCGCGCGCTTCGTTCAGCGCGTCGCAGATCGCCTTCGGATCGTTCGCCGAGACGACGAGTGCTCCGACGCCCTGCTGCGTGGCCGTGTTGATGTAGCTGACCTGCGCATCGGGGGTGGCTTCGGCCGGCCCGACCTCGGCGAACGTGCCGCCGAACTCCTCGACGGCCGCCTTGCCGCCCTTGCTCGACGTGTCGAAGTAGGGGTTTCCGAGGTTCTTGGGCAGGAAGGTGATGGCGAGGTTGCCGTCTCCGCCGCCGTCGCCGCCGTCTCCGCTGCCGGTGCTCGCGCATCCGGACAGGGCGACCGCTGCGGCCACCGCGATGGCGGCGAACGCGGTCACACGCTTGCGTGCAAACATCATTGTTCTGTTCCTTTCGTGAGGGGTGCCGCTATTGCGGCGTCGGCGTCATGAAGCTGTGGGTGCGGCGCCGGTGGTCGAACGTCCTGGTCTGCGCCGAGCCTTCTGCAGCCAGGCGAGGAAGCTGGCGGCGACCACCGAGACGATCAGCAGGGCGCCGGTGATGATGTTGATCACGTCGGAGGTCACGTTCATCAGTCGCAGCGCGCTGGCGAGTGAGCCGATGAGCAGGGCCGCGGCGACGACGCCGTAGAGCTTTCCCCGCCCGCCGAACACCGAGACCCCGCCGAGGACGACAGCGGCGATCACCTGCAGCTCGAGGCCGGTGGCGTTGTCACCTCGCGCGCTGCCGTAGCGGAGCGTGTAGAACACCCCGGCGAACGCGGCGACCACTCCGGAGAGCACGAAGAGGATGAACTTCGTCCGCTCCACGTGCACGCCCGAGAACCTGGCGGCGTCCTTCGACAGTCCGATCGCGTACACACCACGCCCGAACGGGGTGTAGTGCAGCAGGAGGATGAAGCCCACCAGCAGGAGCAGGAAGGGGATCATGACCACGGGGATCGTCGTGCCGGCGAGCTTCGCCTTGGCGAGGTCGGTCCAGAACTCGGGGAACTCCGTGACCGCCGCGGTGCCGAGCAGGCCGACCGCGAGGCCGCGGAACAGCGCGAGGGTTCCGATGGTCACCGCGAGCGAGGGCAGGCCGACGACGGTCACGAGGAACCCGTTGAAGGCACCGCCGACCAGACCGACGAGCAGCGCGGCGAGCGCGGCGACCTCGAAGGGGATCCCGCCCTGCACGAGCGCTCCGGTGACGACGCTGGAGAGCCCCACCATGCTGCCGACCGACAGGTCGATCTCGCCGGTGATCATGACGAGCGTCATCGGCAGGGCGATCAGGAGGATCGGGGCGATGTCGAGGAGCAGGTAGGTGAGCGTGATCGGCTGACCGAAGCCGCGCACCGTGCTCGCGGAGGCGATGACGACGAGGACGAGCAGGGCGACGATCGCCATCTCCCTCGTGAGGAGCACACGCCGCCAGAGCGGCTTGTCGAAGTCGCGGATCACCCGGGTGGTCGCGGTCGCGGTCGCGGCGGTCATGACTTGTCCCTCGCTTCGATGAGCCGTCGTTTCTGGCGGACGGCGAGGACACGGTCGAGCACGATCGCGCCGATGATCAGGAGGCCGACGACGGCGCGCTGCCAGAAGTCGGGGATGCCGAGGATGGGAAGGGCCCGGTTGATCGTGAGCAGCAGCACCGCACCGATCGCCGCCCCCCAGACCGAGCCGATGCCGCCGGTGATCGCGACGCCGCCGATCACGGCCGCGCCCACCGCGTCGAGCTCCCACCCGGCTCCGGCCTGCGAGTTGATGGTGCCGTAGCGGGCGGCGTAGAACACCCCGGCGAGACCGGCGAGCGCACCGGAGACGACGAAGGCGGTCAGCACGCGGCGCGTGACGCGGAGGCCGTAGAGCTCCGCGGCCGTGGGATCGGATCCGATCGCGTAGTACTCGCGGCCGCCACGGGTGTTCTTCATGTACCAGGCGGCTGCGGCGAGCACGATGAGTGCGACGATCGTGAGGATCGGGATGCCGATGAGCTGCCCGGTGCCGAGGGCGAGGAAGTCCTTCGGCATGTCGGAGGCGTTCACCCGGTCGCTGCCGGTCCACAGCACGTTGATGCCGCGGTAGGCGTAGAGCGTGCCGAGGGTGATCACCATGGCGGGCACTTTGGCGAAGGCGACCAGCGCCCCGTTGATGAGTCCGAGGAGGGCTCCGAACACGACGGCGGCCACCACCACGATCATGATCGGGATGCCGGGGACGTCGATGAACAGGCGACCGGTGAGGTAGGCGGTGAGCCCCATGACCGAGCCGACCGAGAGGTCGACGTTGCGGGTGATGAGGACGATGGCCTGTCCGACGGCGACGAGCACGAGGATCGACGGCGTGAGGAGCAGGTCGCGCCAGCCGTCGGGGCTGAACAGGAAGTTGGAGTTGTTCGTCGTGGCGGCGATGATCACGAGCGCCAGGGCGAGGAGGATGCCGAACTCTCGCGCCCTGCCGAGGGCTGCGAACCTCTTCGTCATCGAGGAGACGGGGATGGCGGTGGTCACGAGGAGAGCTCCGATGCGTGCGTCGCGGCGTACATGACGTTCTCGGAAGTGGCCTCCGAGCGGGCGATCTCTGCGGTGATCCGCCCCTCGCGCATGACGAGGACGCGGTCGGCCATGCCGAGCACCTCCGGCAGTTCGGACGAGATCATGAGGATTCCCATGCCCTGCCCGGCGAGCTCGGAGAGCAGGCGGTGCACCTCGGACTTGGTGCCGACGTCGATACCTCGGGTCGGCTCGTCGATGATGAGGACCTTCGGCTGCGTGGCGAGCCACTTGGCGAGGACGACCTTCTGCTGGTTGCCGCCGGAGAGCGTCGCGGCGACCGTGTCGAGGGCGTGCGTCTTGACCTCGAGCCGGGTGGCCCATTCCCGGGCGGCGCGGTTCTCGATCCCGGTGGTGAGGAAGCCCAGCTTCGCGAGCTGGCGGCGGATCGAGAGGGTGATGTTGCCGCCGACGCCCGATTCGATCACGAGTCCCTGCTTGCGGCGGTCTTCGGGAACGAGCGCGAGACCGGCCCGCATGGCATCGGTGGGGCGGTTGCGCGGGATGCGCGCGCCCTGCATCGTGACGGCGCCCTCGCGATAGGGGTCGACCCCGAACACGGCACGCGCGACTTCGCTGCGGCCGGCTCCGACGAGACCGGCGAGGCCCACGATCTCGCCCGCGCGCACGGTGAACGAGATGTCGTGGAAGACACCGGGGCTGGTGAGGTTCTCCACCTCGAGCAGCGGAGCGCCGACCGTGGTCTCCTGCTTGGGGAACAGTTCGGTCACCTCTCGACCGACCATCTGGTGCACGATCTCCTCGACCGAGGTGTCGGCGATCGCACTGGTGGCGATGTAGGCGCCGTCGCGCATGACGGTGACGGTGTCGCAGAGGGCGAAGACCTCGTCGAAGCGGTGCGAGATGAAGATGAGCGCGCGGCCCTCGTCGCGGAGGCTGCGGGCGATCGTGAACAGGCGCTCGACCTCGACGCCGGACAGCGCG
The DNA here is from genome assembly GCF_000455825.1 of Microbacterium maritypicum MF109. Lineage (GTDB taxonomy): Bacteria > Actinomycetota > Actinomycetes > Actinomycetales > Microbacteriaceae > Microbacterium > Microbacterium maritypicum_A. The sequence continues at coordinate 67,362 of NZ_ATAO01000250.1, read as the reverse complement.
GCGGTGGGCTCGTCCATGACGAGAAGGCTCGCGTCGAGCGAGACGGCCTTCGCGATCTCGATGACCTGCTGATCGGCGATCGAGAGGCCCTCCGCCGGACGGTCGGGGTCGATGGTCACGCCGAGCCGGGTGAACAGGCGCTCGACCTCGTGCCGCATGGCCTTGCGATCGATCCGTCCGAAGCGCCCCGTGGGCTGGCGGCCCATGAAGATGTTCTCGGTGACCGAGAGGTCGGGGAAGAGCGTCGGCTCCTGGTAGATCACGGCGACGCCCGCGCTCTTGGACTGTGCGGTCGAGGTGAAGTCCACGTCTTCGCCGTGGAACCGGAAGATCCCTTCGTCGCGCTGGTACAGGCCGGCGACGATCTTCACGAGGGTCGACTTGCCCGCCCCGTTCTCGCCGACCAGAGCGTGGATGGAACCGCCGTCGACCGACAGCGTCCCGGAACGGAGAGCGACCACCGCACCGAACGACTTTCGGATGTCGCGGAGCTCGAGCGCCGGTGGAGCACCGGGAGCCCCAGAGGGAATCGTCATTGATCGGACCTAAACTGCAGGATCATCCCTGCGGATTGAATCGTTTTAAAAGGTGGAGCATCTGTAAATTACGACCCTGGGTGGGCTGCTGTCAAGTCACGGAATGAGCAGTGGTACGTTTCAGGGAGAGGTTTCGCGGATCCCGCGGAAAGGAATACGTCGTGGTCGTCAGTGTTCGAGATGTCGCTCTCGCCGCATCCGTGTCTGTCGGGACCGTCTCGAACGTCCTGAACCATCCGGACAAGGTCTCTCCCGCCACGGTGGAACGTGTCACGGCCGCCATCGAGAAGCTCGGGTTCGTGCGCAACGATGCGGCCCGGCAGCTCCGGGCCGGCCAGAGCCGCTCGATCGGCCTCGTGGTGCTCGATGTGCGCAACCCGTTCTTCACCGATATCGCCCGCGGCGCGGAGGAACGCGCCGCCGAGGCCCGGATGACGGTGACCCTCGGCAACAGCGACGAGAAGGTCGAACGCGAACGCGCCTACATCGACCTGTTCGAGGAGCAGCGCATCGCCGGGCTGCTCATCTCCCCTCTCGCCGACGACCTCCCGCGTCTCCGCCGTCTCCGCGATCGCGGGACGACCGTGGTGCTCGTCGACCGTGAGGTCGCCGATGAGAGCTTCTCGTCGGTCTCGGTCGACGACGTGGGCGGCGGCTACCTCGCCGTGCAGCACCTCGCTGCCCAGGGGCGGCGCCGCATCGCTTTCGTCGGCGGGCCGATGGGCATCCGCCAGGTGGTCGACCGTCTCGAGGGTGCCAGCAAGGCGGCGAACGAGGCGGAGGTCTCCCTCGAGGTCATCCTGACCGACTCGCTGAGCGTGCTCGCCGGCCGCGCCGCCGGAGAGACCCTCAGCGCGCGGGCTCCGGAGGACCGGCCCGACGCCATCTTCGCTGCGAACGACCTGCTCGCCATGGGGGTCCTGCAGGCGCTCATGATGCGGGGCAGCATCCGGGTGCCGGACGAGATCGCGCTCATCGGCTACGACGACATCGACTTCGCAGCCGCGGCCGTCGTCCCACTCTCGTCGATCCGTCAGCCCGCGGAACTCATCGGATACACGGCCGTCGATCTGATGCTGCGAGAGGCCGGCGGGCGGTCCGATCGCGAGCGGGTGGTGTTCCAGCCGGAGCTCGTCGTGCGGGATTCGACGGCCCGCCCGGTCTGACCGACGCCGACCAGCCGCACGTCAGCGACGGAGGGCCTTGCGTGCCTTCTTCGACGCCTTCTCGGCGGCCTTCTTGCGCCGCTTCCGCGCCCGGGGGTCGTTCCACAGCCGCACCAGCTGGTGCCGGACCGACTCGCCCTTGTTGATCTGCACCGTCGCCGCGCGACTGCCGAAGATGTAGGCGACGAAGGCGACGCCGACGATGAGGAGGATCTTGTTGCGCATGATGCCTGCTTTCTCAGGAGAGACGGCGCTGGTCGTGCGCGAGCCGGGCCCGGAGGCTCGTGTGGATCGAGACGAACGTCGCGGTGTCGCGTCCGGTGAGGACAGCGAGGTTGGCGAGCAGACGGTCGACATAGTCGACGAGCTCCCGCGGGTCGGTGTTCTGACGCGGCGTCACGGAGACGTGCAGCACCGGGCTGCGACGCACATCGTTGGCCGTCACCTGCGCCGAGAGGACCTCGTCGCGCGTCGTGAGGGAGTTCTTCACCGCGTCCGAGACGAACGACTCGTTGACCGTCACACGCCCCAGCGGGTTCTGCGCTCCCGTCGACCGGAGCACGGTCTTCGAACGTCGTCCGGCGATGCTCGTGAGCGCGAGGATCAGCAGCACGATCACGACCACGATCGCGACGACCGCGCCGATGCCGATCCACGACAGTGCTCCTCCCGCGATGGCCGTCGCGGCGATCGCCTGGTCCAGCCAGGACCGCGCATCCTTGCCGCCTGCTGTCCAGATGTCGGACAGCGTCGGCCAGCTCATGATGGCGATGCCGAGGGCGCCGAGCGCGAGGAACAGCAGCCCGATGATCAGGAGCAGGGTGCGATTCAACGCACGGTTGGTGTTGTTCACAGCTCGTCTTCCTTCTCGGTGGGGCGCTCGATGCGCACCCGCGTGCGAACCCTGTCGGTCAGCCGATACGACTGCAGCTCCGCCTCGGCGGCTGCCCGCACGTCGGATGCGTCAAGTGGCACGCCGATTCCCGGGCGCACGGTCACGTCGACGGTGCGGTGTCCGACACCGACGGTGATGCTGTCGCGCGTGAGACCCGTCTCCTCCGCGAGGTGCTGAGCCAACGCGCTGGCGATCACGCCGTTGTCGACGACCACCGCGCGTCCGCCGGCATCCAGCACGTGCTTGGACAGTCGCCCCGGCGTGATGGCCAGTACCACGAAGGTCAGCCCGATGAGGGCGAGCACCACACTGCCGGCGATCACGAGCCCGGCGGGCTGTGCGGTGGGCAACCCGATGAGCCAGCCTCCCGCCGCCGCGGGACCGACCAGGAGTGCGGGCTGCGCGGCGAGGCTCAGCACGATCTCGAGCCCGATGTACGCGAGGGCGAGGATGAGCAGGATGACCGCGACGAACATCGCGACGGTGCGCGGCGAGTGCGTCTCGCGTCGAATGACACGGCGCAGAACCGGGGTGCTCATTGCACTCGTCTCCTTTCCGGGATGGTGGCACCGGTGACGGTGAGATTGATGCGGATGACGTTGCGTCCGAGGATCGTGCTCAGGCTCTGCTGCAGCTGCTCCTGCAGATCCCGCGCACGTTCGAGGACGGGCACGGTCTGCGCGATCGCGGCCGTGTCGTCCAGGCGGGGAACGGGAAGAGGCGTGGCGATCCGCACGCTGATCCCCCGCGGGTGCTCGGCGACATCGACCTTCACGTCGCTGCGAGGCACCCCGATCAACGTCGCAGACGCCTTCTCGGTGACGGTGCGGTAGACGCGATCCTTCACCTCGACGCGTCCGCGGACGGCGGCCCCGCCGGCGGCGGCTCCCGAGGGAGCGCCGCCGGCGATGTGCTGGTCGGCGCGCATCAGGAGGTGCGCCGCCCGGTGAAGACGTCCGCGAGACCGCGGACGTCGAGCTTGCCGGACGCGATCCGACCCACGAGCGCGCCGATGCCCGCGAAGACGGCCATGAGGAGGAATCCCCAGAAGCCGAACAGCAGAGCGGCGAGAGCGAGGAGAGCGCCGATCAGGGCACCGACCGTTGTGGCACTCATGAGACTCGCGACTCTTCGCTCTCGTCGCTGTCGTCGCCGGGCACGTGCACGTCGTTGACCTCGACGTTGACCTCGACGACCTCGAGGCCGACCAGGCGGCTGATCGCGCCCGCGACAGCGGCACGGACGTTGTTCGCGACGTCCTGGATCGGCGCCGGGTACTCGACCACGATGGTCAGGTCGGCGGCGGCCTGCGTGTCGCCCACCTCGACCTTGACGCCCTGGGCGAGGTCGGTGGCGTTGATCACGTCGCGGATCGCACCGAAGGCACGTGCGCCGCCGCCGCCGAGCGCGTAGACGCCGGCGACCTCACGTGCGGCGATGCCGGCGACCTTGGCGACCACGCCGTCGGCGATGGTGGTCTTGCCCGCGGCATTGGCGTCCGTGGGGACGCGCGATGCGGAGAATCCGCTCGACCGGTCGACGCGCGATGCGCCGGTGGCGGCCTTCGGTGCGGCCTGGGCGAGCTCCTTCTCTGCCGGAGCGGGGGTGGTCTGGTCCTGGTTTGCCATGAGGTGTCCCATCTCGATCTGAAGACCGGTCGCGGGTCCCGTATGAGACTCCCGCCGGGAGCGAAACGCTCGCTCGGAGATAGGACGTGCGGAAGGGCCGAAACGTCACAAAGAAGTGCGGATCCCGCGCAGCGGCCTGCGGAAAGGGACGTTCAGGAGGACGGAGTTCCGTACATCTCGCCCACAGGGACCGGCACCGGGAGCACGTTGCCCGGCTGCGCGAGCGGGCAGGCCCACGCCGGGTCGTACGCGCACGAAGGGTTGTAGGCGAAGTTGAAGTCGAGCACGATCGTGCCGCCGTCCGCATCCGACCCCAGGTCGGCACCCTTGATCGTGTCGATCAGGTAGCGCCCGCCGCCGTAGGTTCCGCCGGGACGACCGGCGAGCGCGTCGCGCAGCGGGATGAAGAGACCGCCGCCGTAGGACTTCAGCCGCCAGACGTCGAGCGACCCGGCGTCGGGGATCTCGACCCGACCGACGCGCTCGAACGGAACGATGCCGTCGGTGCCGGTCGCGAACTCGAAGCCTCCCTCATCGGCGGCGAGGACAGGCAGTTCGAATCGCCACTGCGGATCGTACGAGGCGATCGGGAGTCCTTCGAACAGCGCCCGATCCTCCGACAGCAGCGGGGTGGCGGGATGGCGGAGCATCAGATCGTCCCGCTCGATCCGCCAGAGCTCGTGCGCTTCTTCCGGGGAGTCGGCGATCCGAACGGCGTCGTACAGGGCGAAGACCCGACGCCGCCAGTCGACGACGTCGATGGCGGTGCGTGCGGCTGTGATCGTCATGGCCCCAGGCTACGCGGCCGAGCCGGCGATCATCGCGACGTAACCCTCTCGATAGGTGGGGTAGTCGAGGCGGCCGAGCATGGACCGCAGGAGGGTGCCGTCATAGACGAACCCGCCCGGTTCCGCCGAGGCGATATCCGGCGGCACCTCGACCCCCAGCTCGCGTGCGATGAACGTGACGACGTCGCCGAGCGGAGCAGGGCTCTCGTCCACGGCGTGCAGGAGTCGTGGCGGCTCCGGCATCCGCAGCAGCATCTCGAGCGTGCGGACGAGGTCGGTCTCGTGGATGCGGTTTGTACGTCGCGCATGTTCCACCGCCACCCCCGCGCGCACCGTGCGCAGAAGGTACTCGCGTCCGGGTCCGTAGATTCCCGCCGGCCGCACGATCGTCGCGTCGAAGATCTCGACCGCTGCCCGCTCCCCGTCGAGAAGCCCTCGCGAGCGCATGCTCGTAGGCCCGGGCTGATCCCGCTCGGTGATCGGCCGCGCCGACCCCGAACCGTCGAAGACCCCGGTCGACGACACGAACACCGTGCGCGCGGGGATCGCCGGCAGGGCGGCGGCGAGATGCGTCAGCGCGGTGCGATAGGCGGCGGGGGTGTCACCGGGTGGGAGCGTGACGAGCATGCGGTCGACCACGGGAAGCCGCGCGGCGAGCGGCGCCGCCAGGTCGGCGCGGATCCCGATCGCACCCGCAGGAGGAGGACTGTCGCTTCGACGCAGCGCGTACACCTCGCCGTTTTCGAGGAACTGTGGCGCCAGGCGCGCGGCGATCTTGCCGGAGCCGACGAGGAGGGTGCGGGAGGAGGGCGCAGCGGAGCCGTGCATGCGTCTCGATCAGCCCGCGGCGAGCGCCGGCAGCGCGACGCCGTGCAGCGCGTCGACGACGGGGGCGAGTTCCGGCTGCGCCGCGGCGTCTTCGAGCACCTGCTCGAGGGCGGCGTCGTGGATGGGTCGAGCCCGCTCGTAGAGCTCACGCCCTGCGGGGGTGAGCTCGGTGTAGATGCCCCGACGATCGTCGGCGCAGAGGATCCGCGTGAGGAGTCCGCGGTCTTCCAGGCGGTTGACCAGGCGTGTCGTGGCGCTGGGACTCAGGGCCGCGGCTCGGGCGAGCTGCTGCATGCGCATATGCCATCCGTCTTGACGGTCGAGCGCATCCAGCACCGTGTACTCGACCACCGAGAGCGAGGCGGCGTCGGCCAGGCTGCGCTCGAGGGCCGTCTCGATCAGGCCGTGCAGGGCGGCGAGCGTCCGCCACCCCTGCGCGCGCACCTCGACCGCGTCGTCACCGATACCCATGGCCACCCTCCGAGATAGTTGCTTGCGCTGGATACTTGCGTGTGCAATCATTGTCCTTCGGTGCGCAATATGCCGCGTCTGCAAGTATCCCCACCAATGTACCAGGAGAATCGTCATGCCTCTAGGACTGATCGCCCTCGCCATCGGGGCGTTCGGCATCGGACTCACCGAGTTCGTCATCATGGGCCTGCTGCCCGAGGTCGCCCAGGACTTCGGCGTCACCGAGTCCGCCGCCGGCTGGCTCATCTCCGGCTACGCGCTGGCCGTCGTGGTCGGTGCGCTCGTACTCACCGCCGCGGCGACCCGTCTGCCCAAGAAGCCCGTGCTGCTCGGCCTCATCGTGCTGTTCATCATCGGGAACGTTCTCACCGCACTCGCCGACGACTACGGCATCGCCATGCTCGGCCGCATCATCGCCGCCCTCTGCCACGGGGCGTTCTTCGGCATCGGCTCCGTCGTCGCGGCCGGCCTCGTCGCCCCCGAGAAGAAGGCGGGCGCCATCGCCATCATGTTCACCGGCCTCACCGCCGCGAACGTCTTCGGCGTGCCGTTCGGCACCTTCCTCGGCCAGGAGCTGGGCTGGCGCTCGACGTTCTGGGCGATCTCCGGCATCGGCGTGCTGGCCTTCGTCGGCATCGCGCTGCTGGTCCCCCGTCTCCCGCGGCCGACCGCACACGTCAGCCTGCGCAGCGAACTGTCCGCCTTCCGCTCCGGTCAGGTGTGGTTCTCGCTCATCGTCACGATCCTCGCGTTCGGCGGGATGTTCGGAGCCTTCACCTACATCGCCTACACGCTCACCGAGGTGAGCGGCTTCGCGACCTCGACCGTGCCGTGGCTGCTCGTGCTCTTCGGCGCCGGCCTCGTGCTCGGCAACTGGCTGGGCGGACGACTCGCCGACCGTGCGATCGACCGCACCCTGGTCATCTTCATCGCCGCCCTCGTGATGGTGCTCGCCCTGTTCTCGGTCGCCGCGCCGTCGGGCATCGCCACGATCATCGCCCTGTTCCTGATGGGCGGGTTCGGGTTCGGCACGGTCCCCGGGCTGCAGAGCCGCGTCATGCAGTACGCCGGCGGAGCGCCCACCCTCGCCTCCGGCGCCAACATCGGCGCCTTCAACATCGGCAACGCGCTCGGTGCGTGGGCGGGCGGAATGGGCATCTCGGCAGGGCTCGGCTACACCTCGCCGATCTGGATGGGGGCGATCCTCACCGGCATCGCGCTCGTCGTGATGGTCGTGGCGGCGGCCCGTGCCCGCAGCGCTCTGTCTCGCGATGCACTGTCTCGCGATGCAGTGTCGCGTGATGTACTGTCTCGTGATGCACTGTCGCGCGATGCGGTGTCGTCGGGCACGGGTCCGACCGCCGTCGCCTCGGTCCCGGCCGGCTGACCCGACACTCGGTCATCCGTCGGACGGATTCACGGATGCAGGACGATTCGACACTCTTCTTGTCGACCTCCGTGCGTTCTCCCGACATGTGCACCCGGCGACGATCGCCGCACGCAGAAGCGCCGCACCCTCCGACGAGGATGCGGCGCTTCGTTCCCGCAGCGGGTTACTCCGCGGCGGCGATCTTCTTGGCGTCGTCCGTGTTGAGCACGCGGAACAGGATCGCGGCGATCACGGCGCCGACGACCGGGGCGACGATGTACAGCCACAGCGAGCTCCACGCGAAGTGACCGCTGACCGAGAGGCCGAGCGCGACGGCCGGGTTGAAGCCGCCGCCCGAGATCGATCCGACCGTGGCCGCACCGACGAAGACGGTCGCACCGATCGCGAGACCGTAGAAGGAGTTGCCCGCGGTGTCCTTCGAGGTGGCGGTGTTGAGCACGACCCACACCAGGATCAGCGTGAAGAGGGCCTCGACGAGGAACGCCGGCCCGACTTCGATGACCATGGCCTTGTCCCCGGCGGGCCACACGGCGAGCGCGACGAGCGCGGCCACGGCACCACCGACGAACTGGGCGATGAGGTAGGCGATGAAGTCGACGACGCTGAGGCCGCCGCGCAGGAACACACCGACCGAGACGGCCGGGTTCAGGTGTGCACCCGAGATGTGACCCGTCGAGTACACGAGCACCATCAGGGTGAAGCCGATCGCGAGCGGGGTCAGCGGGCTGCCGCTGTTGACCGCCGCGATGATCGCGAGGACGAAGAGGAAGGTGGCGATCGCTTCTGCGAGCGCCTTGCGTGCCGTACCAGTCATGAGAGAGCCCTTTGTCTTGGGGATTCGTGGGAGAGGAGGCTCGTTTGGCCGCTCACTCCGGTCGACGCACCCCTCTTGCGGCACCGACGCTATCGCTGCGCCGACCGGAATATCGGGAGCCGCGCGGGCTTTCTGTGAATTCGCTGAACTACGCGCGAGCGGCGATCGCGGCGCTGTCCACGCCTCGGGGCAGCGCACCGAACAGGCCGGAACCGCCGTCGATGCGGGCGGCGATGAACCCGTCGGCGACCACGGCGGGCGCCGCGCGCAGCAGCTGTGCCGCCGACAGGGTCAGCGCGAGGGCCTCGACGAGCCTGCGCGCCGAGGCGTCCGGCATCGGATCCGCCGCCGCCTCTGCCACCAGACGCCTCGTGCGGTCCAGATGGGCGTCGAACCGGGAGTCCACACCCCGCACCGCCGACACCTCGGCGTCGAAGGCCTCGAGCGATTCGGGTTCTCGGGCGAGCGCCCGCAGCACGTCGAGCACGATCACGTTACCCGAGCCCTCCCAGATCGCCATCACCGGCTGCTCGCGGTACCGCATCTCGAGGGGCCAGTCCGTCGTGATGCCGTTGCCCCCGAGGCACTCGAGCGCCTCGGCGGCGTGGCCGGGCGCGCGCTTGCACACCCAGTACTTCATGACCGCCGTCGCCAGCCGGCGGAATGCCCGATCCTGCGCCGAAGCGTCATCGTCGTACGCACGGGCGAGCCGCATCGCGACCGCCGTCCCCGCCTCGACCTCGAGCTGCAGGTCGGCGATCACGGCCGTCATCGCGGGCTGATCGATGAGGGTGCGCCCGAACGCCGATCGATGCCGCACGTGCCAGGCGGCCTCGGCGACCCCCTGACGCATCCCGGCCAGCGAGCCGAGCATCGAGTCGAGCCGCGTGCGGGTGACCATGTCGATGATGGTGCGCACGCCGCGCCCCTCCTCCCCCACGAGGGTCGCCTCGGCCTGCTCGTACTCCACCTCGCTCGAGGCGTTCGACCGGTTGCCCAGCTTGTCCTTGAGCCTCTGGAAACGGAGCCGATTGCGCGTGCCGTCGTCGAGCAGCCGCGGCAGCAGGAAGCACGACAGCCCACCCGGCGCCTGCGCGAGCACCAGGAAGGCATCCGACATCGGTGCGGAGCAGAACCACTTGTGGCCGGTCAGCGCATAGCGCCCGTCGCCCTGCGGCACGGCGGACGTGGTGTTCGCCCGCACATCGGACCCGCCCTGCTTCTCGGTCATGGCCATGCCGAACAGGGCGCCGGGCTTTCCGAGGCGCAGGCCGGGCTCGTACGAACGCGACAGCAGCCGGGGCATCCACTCCTCCGCGAGGCGCGGATGCGCGGCGATCACGGGAACGGCCGAATGCGTCATCGACACCGGACAGGCATGACCGGGCTCGACCTGCGCGTAGAGCATGAACGTGGCGGCGCGAGCGGCGCCGGCCCCCGGACGGGGGTCCGCGAATGCGGCGGTGTGCGCCCCGTCGGCGACGGCTGCGCCGATGACCCGGTGATAGGCGGGGTCGTACTCGACCTCGTCGATGCGCTCGCCCCAGCGGTCGTGCGTGCGCAGCACGGGCTCGTTCCGGTTCGCCCGCCGGGCGTCGTCTTGGAAGCCCGCCGACCCGACGCGACGACCGATGCCCCGCAACGCCTCGTCCGCCCACTCCGCGCCGTGCAGCCGCACCGCCTCGGTCAGCGCGATGTTCGCCCCGTACTCGTCGATATCGACGCGCGGCGGGGCCTGATTGAAGACGCTGTGTGTGCTCACGATGCCCCGATGGAATCACGGATACCGATCTCGGGGCAATGGCGGGGGCGAGCGATGTCAACCCCATGGCCGCTCTTCGCCCTTCCCCGTACCGTTCGAGGATGACCACGGAGACCGCGCCCGCCGCCGAGACCTCGACCCGGCTGCGGAGGGCGATCACCGGTCCCCTCCTGTTCGCGTTCATCCTCGGGGACGTGCTGGGCGCAGGCATCTACGCCCTGATGGGGGTGCTCTCCGAGAAGGTGGGCGGGATGCTGTGGGCGCCTCTGCTCCTGGCGCTGCTGCTCGCCATGCTCACGGCAGGTTCCTATGCGGAACTCGTCACGAAGTATCCGCGCGCCGGAGGAGCCGCCGTCTTCGCGGAGCGCGCATTCCACAGTCCGCTGGTGTCGTTCCTGGTGGGATTCAGCATGCTCGCCGCAGGAGTCACGAGTGCGGCCGGCCTCGCCATCGCGTTCGCGGGCGACTACCTGGGCACGTTCCTGGATCTGCCGACGATCCCGGTCGCGATCGCCTTCCTCGCCCTGGTCGGCCTCCTGAACGCCCGCGGCATCCGCGAATCCATGGGCGCGAACCTCGTGATGACCGCGATCGAGCTGAGCGGCCTGGTCATCGTGATCGCCGTGGTCGCGGTCTTCGTGGGCGGCGGAGGCGGCGACGTCTCCCGTGTCGCGGAGGCGCCGGAAGGGACGAGCGTCGCCGTCGCAGTGCTGTCCGGTGCCGTCATCGCCTACTACTCGTTCGTCGGGTTCGAGACGTCTGCGAACATGATCGAAGAGGTGAAGGATCCGCGCCGGACGTACCCTCGTGCCCTCTTCGGCGCCCTGTTCACGGCCGGAGCGGTCTACGTGCTCGTCGGTCTGGCGAGCTCGATCGCCCTCCCAGCCGCAGAACTGCAGGAGTCGAGCGGTCCCCTGCTCGCCGTGGTCGAGGCCACCGGCGTCAGCATCCCCTCCTGGCTGTTCAGCCTCATCGCGCTCGTCGCGGTCGCCAACGGCGCACTGCTGACGATGATCATGGTCAGCCGTCTCACCTACGGCATGGCCGAGCAGGGCCTGCTGCCCGCCGCCCTCGGCCGCGTGCTCCCGAAGCGGAAGACCCCCTGGGTCGCGATCCTCACCACCACCCTCGTGGCGATGGGGCTGACGCTCGTCGGCGATCTGGCGACGCTCGCCGAGACGGTGGTCCTGCTCCTCCTCGTCGTCTTCCTCAGCGTCAACGTGTCCGTGCTGGTACTGCGTCGCGACCGCGTCGACAACGATCACTTCCGCGTGTGGACCTTCGTCCCCGTGCTCGGCGTCGGCTCCTGCATCCTGCTCCTCACCCAGCAGCGACCGGCCGTCTGGCTGTTCGGCGCGATACTGCTCGCCGTCGGAGGCGCGCTGTACGTGCTGGCGCGCTGGGGCAGGAAGCATTCGGAGAAGAAGAACGCCCGCCCCGACGGCGAGCCCGTCCACGACCAGAAGGAGAACCATGAGCACGCCTGAGCACACGTCCGCCGACGAGATGACGAGCGCGGAGAAGCGGCACGATCAGCTGACGTCCGCACCGGACGCCACCGAGGCCGACGCCGCACCCCGCGTCGAGGTCAGTGAGCACGACGGCAACACCCGCATCGACATCGCGCCGGGGGCACCGGTGCGTCCGGGGCCCGGTCCCGGGATGCCCGAGGCCGATTCCGAGGCCGATTCCGAGGACTGACGCGCGGCCCGGCTCTAGAGCCAGCCCTTGCGCTTGAAGGCCGCGTAGAGCCCGAAGCCCAGCGCGATCATCATCCCGACCGCCATCGGGTAACCGAGAAGCCAGTGCAGCTCGGGCATGTGATCGAAGTTCATGCCGTAGATCGTGCCGACGAGCGTCGGGGCGAACAGGATCGCCGCCCATCCCGAGATCTTCTTGACCTCGTCGTTCTGACGGATGCTGAGCTCCGTCATCCGCCGCATCTCCTCGTTCTGGCGACGCGCGACGATCGTCGACTCGACGGTGAGCGCGTTGTCGAGGACGGTGCGGAACGTCGTGGCGCGGTCACTGACGCGCAGGGTGTGATCCAGCACGTCGCGGAGATACCGCTGCAGCTCTTCGGTCACCTGGTACTTGTCCGACCCGCGCAGCAGGGCCTCCAGCATGCCCGACAGCGGCTGCGTGGCCCGCTGGAAGTCGATGACCTCCCGCCCCAGGTCGTAGATGCGCTGGGTGGCGTCGGTGTTCTCCTCGAACAGCTGGCTCTCGATCTCGTCGATGTCGTTCTCGAGCCCGGCGAGGACGGGCGTGTACTCGTCGACGACCTCATCGAGGATCGCGTACATCACGGCCTCGGGACCACGGGCGAGGAGGGCGGGGTCGGCCTCCAGCCGTCGGCGGACGCGCGCGAGGTCCGGTGACTCCGCATGCCTGATCGTCACGACGAAGTCGGGGCCGACGAGCACGTGCACCTCGCCGAACTCGACCTCCTCGACGTCGTCGAGATAACGCGCCGGCCTCAGCACCATGAACAGCACCTCGCCGTAGCGCTCGAGCTTGGCGCGCTGGTGACCGGAGAGGGCGTCCTCCACGACGAGCGCATGGATGCCGAACTCGTCCGCGACCGCGCGGATCTCCTCCTCGCTCGGCCGATAGAGCCCGATCCACCCCATGCCGCCGCGCTCCCGCATGCGCTCGAAGGTCTCGCTGAGGGTCACCGGATTCTCGGTGCGGACGCCATCCACGTAGATCGCATTGTCGATGATCGCCATCGTCGCCCCTTCGCGTTCCTGTCGGTCAGAGCGGGATCACTGCGCGGCGGGCGGGGCCACGCAGGGGATCGCGGTATCGGCGATCGCCTGGTGGTACTGCTCGGCCGTGAACGGAAGGCCGAACTCGGGCGCGGTCTGCCCCGCAGCGGCCGGGGCTTTGGAGGCGATGGCGGCGAGTTCCCACGAGAGCTGCTGGGCGAACTGCGCCCCGGCCGTCGAGTCGTTGAGCACGACGGCCACGGTGAACCCGGTGGCAGGGTCGGAGTACGCCGCCGTCGCGTATCCGGGCGTCCAGCCGTGCTGACCGATCATCGATCCCACGAGGTAGGCACCACCCGTGGCCTGGAACCAGGACTCGGCTCCGTCGGCAGCCGGGAGCGGCTCACCGAAGCGGTCCGGCTTCTCCTTGGTGCGCAGCGCCTGCTGCGCCTCCGCCTGTGCGTAGCGCCCCAGGTCGGTGATGGTCGACACGACACCGGAGTCGGTGAAGCCCGAGCTGGACGACAGCTTCGTGATGTCGACGGGGGCGGCGCAGTCGAACCCGCCTTCGACGGCGTTGAGGAAATGACCGTTCAGTACCGCTCCGGTTCCCGGCGGCGCAGGGGTCGGGCTCGGCAGTGAGGTGTCCGGGAGCCCGAGGGGCTCGGTGACGTACTCGGCGATCAGCTCGGAGGCGGTCATCCCCGAGGCGCGTTCGAGGGCCAGCCCCAGCAGGAGGTAGCCGGCATCCGAGTCGCGGAAGGTGGTGTGCGGGGCGACGCGCTCACGCGCCAGGCCGAAACCGGCCAGCTCCAGAGGAGACCAGACCCGGTCGGGGGTGTTCAGCCACGCCGACTTGACGGTTCCCTCGGAGGATCCCGCCCCACTGGTGCCGTTGCAGAGGTCGAGGAGGGTGATGCCCTCGTCTCGCATGTCGGCGACACCCGAGACGTAGTCCGCGACGTTCGCATCGAGTTCGACCACATCGCGGTCGGCGAGGGCATAGAGCACGTCGCAGGTCATCAGACGGGTCACATCGGCGATGCGGAAGGACATGTCGGTCGACACCTCGGCTCCGCCCTCGCGGTCCTGCGTGCCGATGCCGGCGACCCAGCTCCCGCTCCACGGCGCCCAGACACCGACGATCGCGCCCGACGCACCCGACGCGACGAGTGCGTTGTCGACGGCGGCCTGCATCGCGGCGACCGTGTCATCGGGGAGCGCCCCGTCGACCTGAGCGGGGGGCGTGTACGAGAAGGACTCCTCGGAAGAGCATCCGGTGAGAACGAGAGCGAGCACGGCCGCCGTGGCCGTTGCGGCGCGCCACCGGCGCGACGAGAGAAGCTGCATGGAAAGAACCCCCGAAGACGTGTCTCCCGAGTCTAGAGCGCCGATGCTGAAAGTCGGCCCCGGAGCAGACGTCGAGCCCCGCATAAGGTTGTCGTCATGCCCCACACCTTCGATGCCGACGTGATCACCGCCGTCCTCCGCCACATGAACGGCGACCACACCGATGACAACATCCTCATCGCCCGGGCGTTCGCGGAGCCGTCGGATGCGGAGATCACCGCATCGATCATGACCGGCTTCGACGGGGACGGCGGGCTGTGGGAGATCACGCGCGACGGCGCCGTCACCGAGTTGCGCGTGCCGTGGCCCGGCGGCCCGATCGACGACCGTCCCTCGGTGCGCCGTGAGGTCGTGGCGCTGTATGACGCCGCCTGCGCCCGGCTCGGCGTCGAACCTCGCCCGCACGCCTGACGGATCCGGCTTCCCTCCGGGGTTAGGTAACCCTTACACTGGCCTCATGCCCGAGATCCTCTCCTTCTCCGCCGCCCTGCGCGAGCGTTCGTCCGGATCGCACTCCCGCAGCGAGACCGCCGGCTTCATGTCCGACCTCCTGAAGGGCGAGGGATCGCGCGAGGACTATATCTCGCTCGTCGCACAGCACTACTTCATCTACGAGGCCCTCGAGGGCGCCGGCGAGCGCATGCGCCAGGATCCGGTCGCCTCGGTCTTCATCACCGACAAGCTCACGCGCCTGCCCGCGCTCGAAGCCGACCTCGAGTTCCTGCTCGGTGCCGACTGGCGTGAGCGGATCGTCGCGCTGCCCACCACGCAGCGTTACGTCGACCGCATCCGTCAGGTGGGCGCCACGTGGGCCGGCGGTTTCGTCGCCCACCACTACACCCGCTACCTCGGCGACCTCTCCGGAGGCATCTTCATCGGACGCGTGATGGCACGCCGCTTCGGCTTCGAGACCAACGGCATCGGCTTCTACCTGTTCGACGACATCGCGGATCCGGCCGCCTTCAAGGACGTGTACCGCGAGCAGCTCGACG
The DNA here is from genome assembly GCF_000455825.1 of Microbacterium maritypicum MF109. Classification (GTDB taxonomy): domain Bacteria; phylum Actinomycetota; class Actinomycetes; order Actinomycetales; family Microbacteriaceae; genus Microbacterium; species Microbacterium maritypicum_A. The sequence goes on along the minus strand of NZ_ATAO01000250.1, from coordinate 52,031 downwards.
CCGCTCCCTGGGACGATGCCGAGCGCGAGCGCGTGATCGACGAGGTGCTCCTCGCCTACCGTTTCAACACCGAGCTGTTCGAAGACCTCGACCGCGCACGCGCCGCCGCCTGAGCCGCTGGAGAGCCGGAGCCTGAGCCAGGGCCGGGCCTTCAGCTCTTCGGCAGCTCCGGGGTCGATGCCGCGAGCCAGGCGTCGCGCATGAACCGGCGCACGTCTTCGTCGACCCGGATGTCACGGGGTCGCAGCGCACGCGACAGGTAGAGCCCGTCGAGCGAGGTCAGTCGACTGAGCGCGACGTAGGTCTGCCCCGGTGCGAACGCCCCGGAGCCGAGGTCGATGATCGCCCGCTCGTAGGTCTTGCCCTGCGACTTGTGGATCGTGACCGCCCACGCCAAGCGCAACGGGAACTGGGTGAACTCCGCGACCACGTCACGGGAGAGCTTCTTGGTGTTCTGGTCGTACGCGTATCGGAACCGTTCCCACACGGCCGGTTCGACGTCGACCTCCTCGCCGTCGATGTCGACACGCACAGCGCTGCCGAGGATGCGTACGACCGTCCCGATGGTGCCGTTGACCCACCGCGGCGGCTCCCCCGACATCGCGGTGTCGTTGCGCAGGAACATGACCTGCGCTCCGACCTTCAGCTTCAGCTCCGACTCGGCGGGGAGCGCGGCCTCGCCCCGCCCGAAGTCTCCGCTCACCTCGGCACGTGCGGTCTGCTCCTTGCCCGGCAATGCGGCCAGGTGACGACTGTTGATGTTGTTCACGATGTCGTTGCGGGTCGCGAGCGTGATCATCGGCACCTCCCCCGGCTCCGGGTCCGGTGGCGTCCGCGCTCCCTGGGCGTTCAGCACCCCGGCAATCTCGGCGGTGACCCGTCCGTAGCGCACGGCGTTCAGCATGGCCTTGAACCCGTCGTCGGACTGGCGGTGGATCTGCACGAGTTCGCGCACGTGCAGTTCGGCCCGCGAGTCGACCGCGAAGAGTCCGTCCTGATCGGACTCGCCGGTACCGCCGCCGGTCCCTGCCCACACCTTCGCATCGAAGAACCAGAACGAGCGGTAGTGGTCCTGCACGTAGCGGGCCTCATCGCCGCGGGGCGGCACGGGCGCCAGCTGGTAGGGGTCTCCGAACATGACGACCTGCACGCCGCCGAACGGCTCGCCCCTGCGCCCCCGCGCCTGGCGCAGGGAGCGGTCGATCGCATCCATCAGATCCGCGTTGACCATCGAGATCTCATCGATCACGAGCGTCTCGATGGCGTTCAGGATGCGACGGGTCGCGTCGTTCTGATCGATGTCGGCGTCCCCGATCAGACCGATCGGCAGGCGGAACAGCGAGTGGATCGTCTGCCCCTCGACGTTGAGCGCCGCCACGCCCGTGGGCGCGCAGATGGCGATCTGCTTCTTCGTGTTCCACGCGAAATGCTGCAGGAGGGTCGACTTGCCGGTCCCGGCTCGACCGGTGATGAAGACGTGCTCGCCGGTGTCCTCGATGAGGCGGAACAGCTCTTGCTGCTCCTCGGACAGGGCGGGAAGGGACACGGTTCTCACAGGGGCAGCGGGCGGACAGGGCGCTCGTCCATGCTACGGCCCGGCATCCGCGCACGCCCGCCGACGCTCGGCGTCCCCCCAGGACGCCCTCCTAGACTGACGCCATGGACCGGGCACGTGCGAGCGCGCCCCGGCGCGCGCGCCTGGGGGTCGACCTGGCGATGCTCGCTGTCGTCGGCATGATGCTCGTCGCCGCACTCGGAGCCGGCGGCGTCACGCTGTATCAGCAGTTCTACGGGCCGTCGGCGTTCGTGGTCCGCTACCTCGACCTGCTCTCCTCCGGTCGCGCCGCTGACGCGCTGCGTGTTCCCGGGGTCGCGATCGACCGCGAGACACTCGATGCCGCGGGCATCGACCCCGCGGCATCGGAGGCGATGCTCCGCCGCGCCGCGCTCGCGCCGCTGACCGACGTGACAGTGACGTCGGAGAAGCCCGCAGACGGCGGCACCGCCGTCACCGTCAGCTACCAGGCGAGCGGCCACCCCGGGACCAGTACGTTCCTGATCGAACAGGACGGATGGGCGGGAGTCACCCCCCATTGGCGTTTCACGACGAGCCCCCTGGCCGTCGTGGATCTCACGGTTCGCGGTGCGGACAAGTTCGCCGTGAACGGGTTCGAGGTCGATCGGCGTCAGGTGTCGATCGACGGCGCCGATGCCGTCCCCCTCGACCCGCTGCCGCTGCTGGTGTTCACCCCCGGACTGTATGCGATCACGGTGGACACCCCCATATCGACGGCCTCCGGCCACGGAGTCCTCGCCGACACCCCCCTCGCCGTCACGCCGCTCGATGTGCAGACCGAGCCGACCGACGAGTTCATCGACGTGGTGCAGGAGCGCGTCGAGGCTTTCCTCACCGAGTGCACGACGCAGGAGGTGCTGCAGCCGACGGCCTGCCCGTTCGGCCTGCGGGTCACGAACCGCCTCGCCTCGGCTCCGAAGTGGTCGATCGCGACCCAGCCACGGGTCACGGTCACCCCCGACGGCGGGCAGTGGCAGATCCCGACGACGGATGCGGTCGCTCACGTCGACGTCGACATCAAGTCGCTGTTCGACGGCAAGACCCAGCCGCTGTCGGAAGACGTCCCCTTCCAGCTCACGGGAACGATCGCGATCCTTCCCGACGGCACCGCGTCGATCAGGATCGGCTCCCCCGGAGAGCAGCCCGTCGGCTGACGCCCGAGCGAGCCGGCCTCAGCGGCCTGCGCGCTGCTCCCGCTTGTCGCGCTCGGCGAGGGCAGCCAGCTTGGCGTTGTACTCCTCGAGCTCGGCGTCTCCCGTGCGATCGGCGTGCCGGTCCGCGCGGCGCTGCAGCTTGGTGTCGCTGCGACTCCACTGGATCGCGACCGTGATCGCGAGGATGAGCGTAGGGATCTCGCCGATCGACCAGGCGATGCCGCCACCCACGTACTGATCCTGCAGCGGGTCCACGCCCCAGTCACGGCCCATCGATCCGAACCAGTCGGCCACCATGAGGCCCTCCTGCATCATGATCGCGATGCCGAAGAAGGCGTGCATCGCCATCACGGCGATCAGGGTGATCAGACGACCGGGGTAGGGCAGACGGTAGGGCACCGGGTCGGCGCCGATCAGGCTCATCACGAAGAGGTAGCCCGAGATCAGGAAGTGGATGATCATCCACTCATGGCCGAGGTGCTCGTACATCGACCAGCGCACGAGGTCGGTGAAGTAGAACGCCCAGAGCGACAGGATGAAGATCGCCGCCGCCACGAACGGGTGCGTCACGACGCGGGCGAAGGGCGAGTGCACGGCCCACATGATCCACTCGCGACCGCCTCGGGTGCCGTCGTCGCGTTTGTGGATCGCACGCAGGGCGAGGGTGATGGGGGCACCGGACACCATCAGCAGCGGGATCGCCATCGACAGCATCATGTGGCCCATCATGTGGATGCTGAAGAGGTATTCCTGGTAGGCGTTGAGCGGCCCGCTGGTCACCCAGACGAGCATCAGCATGCCGAGCACCCAGAACACGGTGCGATGGATCGGCCAGCGGTCGCCGCGCAGTCGCAGTCGCCGCACTCCTGCCAGGTAGAGGAACAGTCCGAAGCCGGCGGCGACGAGCCAGAGCACGTCGAAGTCCCAGGCGGTGAACCAGCGCTCGATCGTCAGTTCCGGCGGCAGCGTCGAGCCGGTGAGGATCTGCGCGGGGGTCTGGGCGAACGCGGCGACCTCCCCGGTGGGGGGAGGTGTGCGTGCGAGTGCGGCGGCAGCACCCGAGGCGAGACCCATCAACGCGACCTCGCACAGCACGAGGAGCCAGAACCAGCCGGCCGCGCGCTGACCGGAGAGCTTGGGGATCAGGCGGGCGCGGTACCAGGCCCCCAGCAGCCCCATTCCCCCCAGGAGTACGACCTTGGCCAGCACGATCCAGCCGTAGGGCGTCGCCCACAGCGCATCCCAGCTGCCGACGGCGACGATGGACCGGGTGACGCCCGACACGGCGACCACGGCGAAAGCGGCGATCGCGAGCGACGAATAGCGCCCGACGAGTTGCGCGGTGTCGACATCGGCTCGTCCGCGCAACAGGACCAGGAGCAGGAGACCGCCGAGCCAGACGGCGGCGCCGATCGTGTGCAACAGGATCGAGTTGACGGCCATGTTGTGCCCGGCGAGGTCGCCGGCATGGCCCTGAGTCGCGAGCGGGAGGAAGGATGCGGCGGCGAGGAGGGCCGTGATCAGTGTGGGTGTCCACGAACGCCACGCGAACGCCAGCACCGTGATGATCGCACCGAAGATGGTGGTGATGAGCCAGGACTGCCCCAGCGGCAGCTCCAGCAGGAATCGACCGAGCTGCGTGCCGAACTCGCGTTCGATGCTGAGCTTCGGGTTGAAGGCGGCCATGAAGGCGAGAAAGCCGGCGAGACCCGCGGAAACCGTGAACACGGCCGCTCCCACCGAGGCGATGTTCAGGGCGGCGTCGAATGATCGGTCCCCCGCGCGCAGTCCGAACAGCGCGAGCACGAGCGAGCCGAGCATGACCGCGCCCGAGATGTTCATGACGAGCTTGGCGATCGGCGTGCCCCAGAGCACGAACGGCCCCGGATCCTGCAGGAGCGGCGGCTTGGCGCCTCCGCCGACGAGCAGCGCCAGCACGAGGGCTGCCATCGCGGCGAGCAGGAGGATGACGATTCCCGCGATTCGATACGCCGAAATCCGACTCGTCGACTCGCTGCGGGAACTCACCCCTCCAGCCTAGGCGCGACCGGCGGTGAGAAAGCACGAAGGCCGCTCCCGTCGGAACGGGAGCGGCCTTCGAAGAGGTGCGGTCGAATTACTTGACGGCAGCCTTGAGCTTGGAACCAGCGGTCACCTTGACGCGCTTGCCGGCCGGGATCTTGATCTCGGCGCCGGTCTGCGGGTTGCGGCCCGTGCGAGCAGCGGTGTCGACCTGCTCGAAGGAGATCCAGCCCGGGATGGAGACCTTGCTGCCCTTGGCAACAGCGTCGGAGACCGTGGCGAACAGCGAGTCGAGGACACCGGAGACGGTGGCCTGGCTCTGGCCCGTGGCGCTTGCGATGCTCGCGACGAGCTCGGTCTTGGTGATGGACTTGTCAGCCATGTCATCCTCCAGCGACGAGATCCCGTCGCATCGTTGTGGGTATCGGAGCGGGTGCTCCTGGTCTAGCGACCGCCTCGAATGTACCAACCACCACCCTCATTTCCGCGTCATTTCGCGGGTTTTGGGCAATTACTGGGCGTGTCGCGTCACTTTTGTCACTCCAGTCACAGAAACCAAGGCCCTCAACGGGGCCGGTGCGCCTTGATCACGGCGCTGGACGTGCGCGCGAAAGCCGGCGCGACGCGGTCCTCCCCGTCCCCCACACCCCCATGCCCCCCCCGTGGGGAGGAGTCCTCGCCGATGGGCGGAGGATGTTCCTGAGTGGTTCCGCCCGACGGGGAGTTCTCCGCCCGTCGCGGTGTGCAGAGGTGCGAGGATCAGCGCGCGAGATGGAGGCGCTGAGCGATCGCAGCCAGGATCAGGCTCTGCACGTCCGCCCAGTGGTTCATGAGCTGGTCGTAGCCGATGCGGATCACGTGATAGCCGCGGAGCATCAGCTCGACGTCGTGCGCGATATCGCTCGTGCGTTGGGGTCCGACATGATGCCCACCGTCGATCTGCACGACGAGTCGTTCGCCGATCAAGAAGTCCACTCGGTGCCCGATGATCCAGACCTGCGGCGTGATCGGCAGGTCCAGCCATGCCATCCGCGTGCGGAAGATGGTCTCCGTCCCCGCGTCGGCGAAGGGACGGGCGTCGCCCAGGAGCCGCCTCGCCGCCGGCGGCAGGGGTGCCCGTTCGAGCACGTCGGGGTCCACGGCCCCTGCCCGCATCGCGGACTCCCAGGTCGCGAGCGCATCTTCATATGGCTGACAGCGCGCCACGAGCACGAGCGCGTTCTCGATCGAGTCCTCGAGCAGATCCGGATCTCGAGGGAAGATCGGCCGGCTCCAGTGCACGACCCCACGAGCATCCTTCGCGTGACCGGACTTCGGGGGTGCCGCCAGGTGCGGTCGCGATACGGCCGTCACCCACAGATCCTTCCGCGCGGCAACGGTGACGCAACTGAGCACGACTCCTCGCTTCGCCGCCGCGACGAGCATCGGGTCCGCACCGGGGAGCCCCACCCACCCCCGGCACACCGAGACCACCGCCCCTGCGCGCACCGCTTGCCGCAGCGCGTGCTCGGTGACCCCCGCTCGGCGCATGGTGACGACCCGCGCGATCCCGTTCCTGGCTGTGAGGGCGCGCACGACATCCATGCCTCGAGCCTGCCGCGCCTCGACGGCCCCGCAGCGCCACAGATCCGCCCTCTGTTCACTCCTTAGCAGTGGCTACTCGCTGTGCAGGGGCAGTCTTCGGGCGGACTTCCTCGTGATGGGCGGCGAACCCCATCACCGAAGTCCGCCTATCAGCGAGAAGTCCGCCCTTCGCGTGGCGCTTCACGAGACAGAGGTGACAGGAGACAGGAGACAGGAGACAGAGGAGACAGAGGCGCGGAGCGAACGTGAGGGTGGAGACGCGAAAGGGGCGAGGATCCGAAGATCCTCGCCCCTTTCGGCTGTCTGCTGAGACTTACCAGCTCGACTTGGTCACGCCGGGCAGCTCGCCACGGTGCGCCATGTCACGGAAGCGGACACGCGAGATGCCGAACTTCGTGAGGACACCACGGGGGCGGCCGTCGATGACGTCGCGCGAACGCACGCGAGCCGGCGACGCGTTGCGCGGCAGCTTCTGCAGGCCGACGCGTGCGGCCTCGCGGGCCTCGTCGGTGGCGTTCGGGTCGACCAGGGTCTTCTTCAGCTCGGCGCGACGCTCGGCGTAACGCTCGACGATGACCTTGCGCTGCTCGTTGCGAGCGATCTTGCTCTTCTTAGCCATTGATCAACGCTCCTCTCGGAATTCGACGTGCTGACGGATGACCGGGTCGTACTTCTTGAGCACGAGGCGGTCGGGGGTGTTGCGGCGGTTCTTCTTGGTCACGTACGTGTATCCCGTACCTGCCGTCGAACGCAGCTTGATGATCGGACGTACGTCCTGAGCCTTCTTGGCCATTAGAGCTTCACACCCTTCGCCTGGAGGTCCTTGACCACGTTCTCGATGCCACGGACGTCGATCACCTTGATGCCCTTGGCGGACACGTTGAGCGTGATCTTACGACCGAGCGAGGGAACGAAATACGTCTTCTTCTGCACGTTCGGGTCGAAGCGGCGCTTCGTCCGGCGGTGCGAGTGCGAGACATTGTGTCCGAAGCCGGGAACAGCTCCGGTCACCTGGCACACTGCTGCCATGATGTGACTCCTTCTATACCGTGAGGCCGGACGGCCCCACCCAAGATCCCTTGTCTGCACGCAACCACGACCCGCCGATCTCTCGGCCGCAGAAGGGGAAGCACGCGAACTGCGCACAGGAGTGTGCGCAGACAAAGAGTCAGTTTAGCACGGGCGCCGACCCGGTCGATCCCGGCTCCCCCGAAGCGAGTTCGGCAGCAGCCTCGGCCGCGCCCCTGCCCCATCGGAACGGCGACACCGTCGGGTCCGCGTCGATCCAGAAGCGCCACGGGAAAGCCGCGGTCCCGGCGACGCCGGCGACACCGACGCGCGGACCGCTGGCCACGTCGTCCCGCTGCGGACCCAGCCACAGCTCGGCTCGTGCTCCGCGACGCTCCCCACCCGTGATCGCGTCGATCCCGTCGTGCACGGGATGCCGCAATCCCACCGCCTGTCCGAGACGACCCGGCCCGCGGGCGAGGTCCCGCAGCGTCGTGCGCCGAAGGGGAAGCGCGACGCCACGTCGGAGGGCCGCCGCCTCCGTGCCGCTCACGATCTCGCCCGCCCGGAGCAGCACGCCGTCGCCCTGCCCTTCAGGGCCGCACACGACGTTCACGCACGAGTGGATGCCGTGGCTCAGGTACACGTACAGGTGACCCGGCTCGCCCCACATCGTGGAGTTGCGGGCCGTGCGCCCCATGCGCGCATGAGAACCCGGATCGGGGATCTCGCCCGTGCCCTGCCCGTGGTACGCCTCGACCTCCGTGATGCGCAACCGCACCTCGACGGGAACGGAGTCGCTCCCGATCGCGACGACCGTGCGCAGCTCGCCTCCGAGCAGGCGCGGTGCGACGTCGACCGCAGAGGCGCTCAGGTCTGCACGGACGGCACGGCGCAGGCTTTCGTGCGGCAGGTCGACGCCGCGGAGGAGGTCGGAACCGTCCGTCATCTCAGAAGCGCGGAGCCGTCTGGCACCACGAGGCGTCGAAGCCGGTGAGGGCGACGATCTCCTTGCCGGAAGCCATGTCGATCAGGTGGGTCTCGACGTTCTCGGGCAGCGGCAGCAGCATCCCGTCGTAGGCGTTGTTCGCCAGGTCGGGAGCGACGACGACGGCGGCGTACTGGCCGCTCGGCGACGCGCAGGCCTGCAGGATCGAGTCCGTGGATCCGACCTCGACCAGCGGGGTCGCCGCGCCGTCGTCGTTGACGCGCACGACCACCTGTCCGATCGGCAGCCCCTCGTCGTCGCGAGCGATCACGTGGCGCAACGTGCCACCGGGATACGGCGTGATCGAGCTCGCCGTCCCGTAGTCGGGATCGGATGCCGCGAGCGGCTGCTCCGACCCGTCTGCGAGGTTGAGTTCGACCACGGCGCCGTCGAGCCGTTCGACGATCGCCGTGTAGGTGCCGCGGGAGATCCCCTGGATGGTGGCCGCGAGGCCGAGGGACTGCACACCCGTGTCGGTCGAACGGTCGACGAGCGAGAGGGCTCCGTCGAAGTCGATGAACAGCACGGCTGCGCTGTCGGGCACGAACTGCCAGACGAAGACGCTCGCCTCGGCGCCGGCGACCTCGATGATCTGCGGGTCGTCATCGCCGCTCAGCGACTGGGTGACCAGCACGCTCGCACGCCCCTCGGTGTCGCTGAGCTCCTTGTCGGAGTAGCTGTAGCCGACGAGGCCGCCGCGTTCGGAGACCTGGATCGCGCCCACGTATCCCTCACCGGGAAGAGTGAGCTCGCGCTGGTTCTTGCCGTCGCGGTCCATCACGAGCAGGCGGGACCCGTCGTCCTCCTCGACCGACACCACGAGCTGCGTGGAGGTCGCGCGGAAGTCGTTGATCTTGTCGTGCTCGAAGACCGGGACGGCCTTCTCGCCGCTGAGGTCGGTGAGGAAGATCTTGTCCTTGCCCGCGACATCGCGACGCAGCAGGAAGATGTTCGACGGCGGCGTCGTGAAGCTCGTGGTCAGCGTCGTCTTCGGGCCACCGCCGGCACCGACCACATCGGCGACACGGACCGTGTACTCGGTCGAGTCGTCGAGCGGGACCGTGAATCGCACGCCCACGCCGCGCCCCGAGGCATCCACCGTGAAGGGCACCTCCGGCTCGACCGTGACCTGCGCCGGGTCGATGTCGGCGAGTGCCTGGTTCGCAGTGAGGATCACGCGGCTGCCGGACGATTCGATCGCCTGTGCCGCATCGACCTGCACATCGCTGATGCGCGGGCCCTGAAGGAGGCTGGCGATGCCCAACCCCGTCCCGACGACGACGAGCACCCCGAGGACCGCGGCAACCGTGAGCACGAACCGGCGTCGGCTCCCCGGCGGGGGCGGGACCCGGCGCTCGGCGGCGGCGCGGGGGATCGGCGGCGCATACGGGTCCGCTGTCGCGTCCTGTGCCGCCGCACCGGCCGCTGCACCGGCCACCGCGCTCTCGACGACGGGTTCCGGTGCGGCGCCGACGAACACGGGTTCGGTCGCGAGGGGGACGGGCGGAAGAGCGGTCGCCTCCGCATCCTCGCGCGCCGCAGCCTCGAAGGCGGCCATCTTGCGGGCGGCGGCCTCCTGCTCCGCGACCTCACGGTCACCTGCCTCACGGACCGCGGCTTCACGAGCAGCGGCTTCACGCGCAGCCGCCTCGCGCGCAGCCGCTTCGTCTGCACCGGCAGGTTGCTGATCGCCCGGCCGATCGGCCGGGGTGGGCTGGTCGGCGGGCGGTGCGACATGGTCGGCAGACGCCACCGCGCGGTCGATCCGCTCGGCCTCCGCCGCTTCGGCAGCTTCTCGCGCTGCACGCATCTCCGCGCGGGTGCGCGGGACGGCGGGCACCTCTGGGCGCTCGTCGTCAGTACTCATAGGGGTCTCCCGGCTCATCGATCGCGACGACATCGGTCGGCTCGATGCGGAGCTTGCCGTCGGCATCCGCGCGCACGGTGCCGGTGATCTCGACCCATTGGCCGGTCGCGTACTCGTCGGGCTTCACATCGACGGGCAGAACGGCGGTCTGCGCATCGATCACGCAATGCGTGATGACCAGACGGGTCAGGTTCACACCGTCGTCTCCCGACGCGCCCGGCGTCACGAAGCCCGTGAGCTTCACCGCGGCGCCGTCGTAGGCGGCCGTGTTCGTCGCCGCCGTGAAGACACTCGCCCAGTCGCCGACGCCGAACGTCGACGTGTCGGCCACGCCGAGAGCGACCGAGTCCGCGCCGGCGAACAATGCGCTCTGCTCTCCCGCGCGCGACATCGCGAGCTCGACCGACAGGGAGGCCGGCGGCAGGACGAGACCCGCCACGACGACACCCGAGGCGATGACTCCGCCGGCGACGGCCGCGACTCCGGCGAGCGCGCGGCGAGAGGAGGCCGGGGCACCATCGTGATCAGCACCGTCGTGATCCGCACCGTCGTGATCCGCACCGTCGTGATCACCGTGGACTGCGGGAGCGGGCACAGGCCCGTGGTCGTGGCCGTGGTCGCTCTCCTCCCCCAACGGGAGGGTGCACGACCAGATCGCTCCGGCCAGAGTCACGACCGCGGCGGTGCAGGCGAACCACACCGACTCCGGGCTGATGTAGAGGTTGAGACGCCCCGTGAGACCGAGGCCGAGGGTGACGACCGAGATGACGGTCGCGAGCCCCACACCCAGCCAGCGGGTGCCGAGTGCACGTATGCGGGTGGCGGTCTGCTCGGACCGCGCCGTCTGCTCAGACAAGGACGTTCACCCCGATACCGATCGCGAAAGCCGAGGCGAGCACGATGCCGACGATCCCGACGAGCGTGCGCGCGGTGAACGTGGTGCGCATGAGCGCCAGCATCTTGATGTCGACGAGTGGACCGACGAGCAGGAAGGCGACGAGGGCGCCGGACGAGAACGTCGAGGCGAACGAGAGCGCGAAGAACGCATCGACGTTCGAGCAGATGGCCACCGTCATCGCGAGCGCCATCATGGCGACGATCGACAGCACCGGGTTCGACCCGATCGCGAGCAGCCACTCGCGCGGGATCAGTACCTGCACGGCCCCGGCGAGCGCCGAGCCGATCACGAGTGCAGGCATGACGGCGCGCAGCTCGATCAGGAACTGGGTGAGACTGCGGCGCACCGGCGTGCCCGGTTCGTGGGTGACCAGCTCGCAGGTGTCGACGAAGCGCTGGGTGAGCATGCCGTCCGGGTCGGGGTGGCGGCTGTAGATCCAGCCGATGAGGTTCGCGATGAGGTAGCCGCCCACGAGCCGGGCGACGAGGATCCCACCGTCCCAGCCGAAAGCGGCGTGCGTGGTGAGGATCACGATCGGGTTCACGATCGGCGCGGCGATGAGGAACGTCATCGCTTCGGCCGGCGCGAGGCCGCGCATCATGAGGCCACGGGCGAAGGGCACGTTGCCGCACTCGCACACCGGGATCAGCATGCCCAACAGCGACAGCACCGCACGGCGGGCCCACGCGCGCTTCGGCAGCCAGCGGTGGATCGCATCGGCCGGGAGCCACACCTGCACCACGATCGAGAGCAGCACGCCGAGGATCACGAACGGCAGGGCTTCGATGAGCACACTCAGCGCGAGGGTGAGACCGTCCTGCGCGCGGGTGGGCAGCGAGGCGGGGAACAGCGTCGGCAGGAAGGCATCGATCAGGAAGAGCGCGGCGATGATGGCAGCGCCCAGGCCGACGCCGATCCATGCCGATCGCGGCGAGGGCGCCGGGCGATGGGAGTGGCCGTGACGGGTCGCCGTTGCTGCCGAGGAGCTCACGCGGACGCGGCCCTCTCGGCGTCGCGCTTGTTCGCACACGGGGTGCACAGCCCGAAGATGTCGACCACGTGGGCGGCCTCGGTGAAGCCGTGCAGTGCCGCGGTGCGGTGCGCCCACTGCTCGACGTCCTTGGCCTCGATCTCGACGGTCAGACCGCAGGATCGGCAGATGAGGTGGTGATGGTGGCCCTGCGTGGTGCAGGCGCGGTACAGCGCCTCACCCTCGGGACTCTGCAGCGAGTCGGCGTCTCCGGAGGCGGCGAGTCCGGCCAGCGCACGGTAGACGGTGGCGAGGCCGATGCCGGTGTTGTCGTCGCGCAGCGCGGCGTGCAGGCTCTGCGCGCTCACGAATCCGCGCGCGTCGGCGAGTGCTTCGCGCACACGTTCGCGCTGCCAGGTGTTCCGCTGAGCCATACGAAGAGTCTAGGCCGCGGGGGTTGGCGAGGGCTGGGAGAGGATCTCAGGCACGCACACGGCGCACTCGGGCCCGCGCCTTCTGCACGATCCAGCACACCACGTAGATCGTGAACGACAGGGTCGTGATGTACGGGCTCACCGGGAGCGTGCCGGCGAGGGCCAGCAGGATGCCGCCGACCGCGGACACGAAGCCGAACAGCGCGGCCAGCAACGGCACGGCGATGGGGCCTGCGGTGACGCGCATCGCGGCGGCCGCGGGGGTGACCAGCAGCGCCATCACCAGGAGGGCCCCGATGATGTGCACGCTCACCGCGACGATCAGGCCGAGCAGCACCATGAACAGCAGGCTGACGGCACGGGTCGGCACGCCGCGGGCCGCGGCCGATTCCGGGTCGAGCGAGTCGAACCGCAGCGGGTTCCACATCACCAGCAGACCGATCAGCACGACCATGCTGATACCGATCAGCCAGCCGAGGTCGGGGCTCGAGACCGAAACGATCTGGCCGGTGAGCAGGCTGAAGCGGTTGGCGCTGCGGCCGTCGTAGAGCGAGAGGAACAGGATGCCGAGGCCCAGGCCGAACGGCATGAGCACACCCACGATGGAGTTGCGGTCCCTGGCCTTGGCCCCGAGGACCCCGATCAGGATGGCGGCGACGAGCGCTCCGCCGAGAGACCCGGCTACGACGCTGCCGCCGAAGAGCAGGGCGGCAGCCGCTCCCGCGAATGACAGCTCGCTCACGCCGTGCACCGCGAAAGCCAGGTCGCGCTGCATCACGAAGACGCCGATGAGTCCGCCGACGATGCCGAGCACCGCGCCGGCGATGATCGAGTTCGCGAGCAGGGTGACGAGCTCGCCGTAGTCCTGGAACGAGAAGACGTCGCTCCAATCGACCAGCGGCACCATGCCCAGTGCGACGCTCATGCCGCTCCTCCGTGCTCGTGGTGTCCGTGGTCGTGGTGTCCGTGCTCGTGGTCGCCGTGGTCGTGGTGGGGCTCGGCGTCCGGCACGCCCACGACCACCAGCCGGTCGCCCGCGCGGAGCACGAACACCGGAGTGCCGTAGAGGTCGGTGAGCACGCGCGTCTGCAGCACCTCGTCGGGGGTTCCGAGCAGGAACCGTCCGCCGGCGATGTAGAGGATGCGGTCGACCCGGCCGAGGATCGGGTTGATGTCATGGGTGACGAACAACACCGCCGCCTCGCGCTCACGGCGCTGACGATCGATGATGTCGGTCACGGCGACCTGGTTCGCGAGGTCGAGGTTCGACAGCGGCTCGTCGCACAGCAGCAGGGCCGGCTCGTCGGCGAGGGCCTGACCGACCCGCAACCGCTGCTGCTCGCCGCCCGAGAGCAGTCCGACCCGGCGATCGGCGAAGTGCGAGGCGCCGACCGCCTCGAGCAGGTGGTCGACCTTGGCGCGGTCGCCACGGTGCGGGATCGGGAAGCCGAAGCGGCTCCCCTGCACGCCCAGGGCGACGAGGTCGCGGGCTCGCATGCTCGTGTCGGGGGCGAGCGAGCGCTGCTGCGGGATGTACCCGATACGGGAGTTACCGCGGTGCACGGGCTCACCCGCGACGCGGATCGTGCCCGAAGACAGCGGTTGCAGGCCCAGGATGCTCCGCAGCAGGGTGGTCTTGCCCGATCCGGAGGGGCCGAGCACCGCGATGAACTCCCCCGGCTCGACCGTGAGGTCGAGGCCTGACCAGAGTTCGCGATCACCGCGCTGCAGCGACGCGTCGGAGATCTCGAGGACCGGATTCCCGCGCTGTGCGGCGCCGCTCACGACTTGACGGCGGCGGCGAGGCTCTGGATCGCGTCACTCATCCACTCAGAGTACGACGATCCGTCCTCGAGCAGCTCCGTGAAGGCGACGATGGGGATGCCGGCGTCCTTCGCCGCGGTTTCGACGCGCTGCGTCTCGGACCCGCCGGTCTGCGCGTTGGTCAGCAGTGCCGTCACCTGACCGCTGCCGATCACGTCGAGCGCCTGCAGCAGCACGGCCGGGGCGACGTCGGTGCCCTCTTCGACCGACTCGGCGAATCCGTCGGGGGTGACATCGGTGAATCCGGCGGCTGCAGCGAGGTAGCCGGGCAGCGGCTCGGTGATGAAGACGTCGACGTCGGGCGCCTCCGTCTTGAGGGTCGCCAACTCGGTCTCGAAGCCTTCGAGGTCGGCCGTGAGAGTGGCCGCGTTCGCGGCGAACTCCTTCGCTCCGTCGGGGTCGAGCTCGGTCAGCTCATCGGCGATGGCATCCACGACGTGGATCATCGTGTGCGGATCGAACCAGACGTGCTCGTTGAAGCCCTCGATGTGGTCGTGGCCCTCGTGCCCGGCCTCGTCGTCGGCGTGATCGTGCGCCTCGCCCTCGGGCGCGTCGCTCTCCTCGGGGGCAGCGCTCGCCGACTCGTCGGCGTGGTCGTGGCCCGCCTCGTCGTGACCCTCGTTCCCGGGGAAGTCGTGCGAGTACTCGACGGCTGTGACCACATGCGGGTCCTTCGCGTCCTGCAGCAGCGTGTCGATGAAGGCGTCGTAGCCGCCGCCGTTCTCGATCACGAGGTCGGCCTTCTGCACGGTCAGCCGGTCGCGGGCGCTGGCTTCGTAGGAGTGCGGGTCCTGCGAGGCGGAGGTGATGATCGACTGCACGTCGACGCGGTCTCCGCCGATCGTCGCCGCGATGTCGCCGTAGACGTTGGTGCTCGCCACGACCGTGATGGTGCCGTCGTCGCCCTCCCCCGCCGAGGGGGTGGAGCATCCGGCCAGCGTGAGAGCGGCGACGGATGCGAGGGCGAGGGCGACGACGGGCTTCTTCATGCCCTCACTCTAAACGCTAATGAGAACCATTATCAAATCCTTCGCCCTGCCTGCCCGCCCCGCTGCCTGCCTGCCTGCCCGCCCGCCAAAACGGAGACGATTCGACGTTCACGCGGGGTGTCTGTGATCAACACCCCGCGCGTGACGCGGATCATCTCTTTTTTCGCAGCTGCGGGAGCTCAGGCGCGCAGCTCGGCCGGCGCGATCCAGACCGTGGCCTCGCCGGGAAGCGTCGAGCCCTCGAGCAGAGCACTCGCGAGCACGACGTCGGCGGCATCCGCACCGAGGTCGACGGGCTCGGCGCCGAAGTTCGACACCACCTGCCAGCCGTTCGGGCGGGCGAAGCGCAGCACATCGTCGCGGCCGGTCTCGATCCACTCCAGGGTCTCGCCGGTCTGCAGCAGGTGCCGCAGGCGCAGGGCCTCCCGGTACAGCGAGAGCGTCGACGACGGGTCCGCCGCCTCGACGTCGACCGCATACTGCGCGAACCACTCCGGCTGCGGAAGGTGCGCGCCTGCGGCCCCAAATCCGTACGAGGATCCCGCAGCGGTCCACGGCAGCGGCACGCGGCATCCGTCCCGACCGAGGCCGTCGAACTCCGCGCCACGGAAGAAGCCCGGGTCCTGACGCTGCTCCGGCGTGATCTGCGCGACCTCGTGGAGACCGAGCTCCTCCCCCTGATAGAGATAGGTGCTGCCAGGCAGGCCGAGCAGCAGCAGGGTGGCCGCGTGCGCCCGGCGGAGCCCGCCCTCACGGTCGAGTGCGTCCGCCGGACCGCCGGCCTTCACCCACTCGGTGCCCTGCTTGACCGGACGGCCGTTCAGTGCCGGGAGCCCGTAGCGGGTGGCATGGCGGGTGACGTCATGGTTCGACAGCACCCAGGTGGTCGACGATCCGGTCGCCGCCGCCTGCTGCAGGTTGTCGGCGATGATGCTGCGGAACTGCGCGGCGTCGAAGTCGGCGACCAGCAGATCGAAGTTGAACGCCTGCCCGAGCCCCTCGGCCGACGCGTACTTCGCCCGGCGCTCCGGCGTCTCCACCCAGGCCTCGGCGACGGCGGTGCGCGGCGGGTCGTACTCGTCGAACACCGCACGCCACTCGGCGTAGATCTCGTGCACGTCGTCACGGTCGACCATCGGGTGCGTGCCCGAGGTGCGGTCCATCGCGTCGAGCTCGGCACGCGAGGGCAGCGGTTCGCTGAGGTCCTTCGTGAGCATGTGGGCGACGTCGATGCGGAATCCGTCGACACCGCGGTCCGACCAGAAGCGCAGCGTCTTCAGGAAGTCGGCGCGCACCTCGGGGTGGTCCCAGTTCAGGTCGGGCTGCTCCACGGCGAAGTTGTGCAGATACCACTGCCCGTCTTCCACGCGCTCCCAGGCACTGCCGCCGAACACCGAGTCCCAGTCGGTCGGCGGCTCGGAGCCGTCGGGTCCGGTGCCCTCGCGGAAGATGTAGCGGTCGCGCGCCGCCGAGCCGCGCCCCGCAGCGAGCGCCTCCTGGAACCACTCGTGCTGGTCGGACGAGTGGTTCGGGACGATGTCGACGATCACGCGGATGCCGCGGGAGTGCAGCGCCTCGACCATGTCGTCGAAGTCGGCGAGGGAGCCCAGCCGCGGGTCGACGTCACGGTAGTCGGCGACGTCGTATCCGCCGTCGGCGAGCGCGGACGGATAGAACGGGCTGAGCCAGACCGCATCGATACCGAGGCCCTGCAGGTAGTCGGCCCGGGAGACGATGCCCGGGATGTCACCGATGCCGTCGCCGTTCGCGTCGGCGAAGCTGCGCGGGTAGATCTGGTAGACGGCGGCCTGACGCCACCACGCGGCGTCTTCGGCGGTGCGGGTCTCGGCGAGAAGCGCGTCGGTCATGAGGGGAGGACTCCTTCTGTGTTTCCGGTGGTTCGGTGGCTTCGGTGGCTTCGAGCGGCTCGGGCGGTTCGAGCGGTGCGGCGGTCAGCCCTTGACGGCGCCCTGGGTGACGCCCTCCATGACCCACCGCTGCGTGAACAGGTAGGCCACGATCGCGGGCGCCATCGCCATGAGGTACGAGGCGAAGGCGACGTTGTAGTTGTTGCTGAACTGGTTCTGGAACAGGTTCTGCCGCACCGGCAGCGTCTGCAGCGCCGGATCGGCGATGATGAGCGACGGCATCATGAAGTCGTTCCAGGCGTAGAGGAAGGCGAAGATGCCGACCGTCGCACTCATCGGGGCGAGCAGCGGGAAGATGAGCTTCCAGAACGTCTGCCAGGTCGTGGCTCCGTCGATGCGCGCGCTCTCCTCGAGCTCGATCGGTATCGAGCGCAGGAACGCGGTGAACAGCAGCACGCTGAAGCTCAACTGGAACATGGTCGCGAGGATGATCACGCCGAACGGGTTGTCGAGCCCGACGCGTCCGGTGAGCTGGATCTGCGGCAGGGCCACGACCGGGAACGGGATGAACATCGCCGCGAGCAGGTAGAAGAACGAGTAGCGGAACAGCCGACGGTCCCAGTTGCGCACGATGGCGTAGGAGGCGAAGGCCGCCAGCACGATCGTCGCGATCACGGTGCCGGCGGTGACCAGCAGCGAGATGCCCGCACCGACGGGGAACTTCGTCAGCGTCCACGCCTCGACGAAACCGTCGACGCTGAACGGGGCCGGCAGCGAGAAGGCATTGCCGTCGACCGCCTGACCCGTGGTCTTGAGCGCCATCGAGATAGTCACGTACAGCGGCAGGAGCACGGTCACGGCGCACAGGATCAGGATGATCGTGCCCGACCAGTTGACGCGCTCCATGCGCACGCGCGGCTTCTTGCCCGAGGTGGGGACAGTGGTGAGTGTCTGCGTCGACATCAGAGTGCGTTCCTTCCGCGCGTCAGCGACAGCTGGAGGAGGGAGATGAGCACGGCGACGATGAAGAAGATGGTCGCGTTGGCCATCTGATAGGCGTAGTCGCCGCCGTTGAAGCCCGCGATGATCGTCATCGCGACGCTGCGGGTGGAGGTTCCGGGGCCTCCGTTGGTGAGGCCGACGATGATGTCGTAGGCGTTCAGGAACCCCTTGAATCCGAGGATCACGTTGATCACCACATAGCCCGCGACGAGCGGGAGCGTGATGCGGGTGAGCTGCTGCGCCTTGCTGGCGCCATCGATGCTCGCCGCCTCGTACACCTCGCCGGGAACCGAGAGAAGGCCGGCGATGTAGATCAGCAGGGTGCCGGGCACGGCCTGCCAGGCGGTGACGATGACGATGGCGATCCAGGCGAGGTCGGGGTTGGCGAGCAGGCTCGTCTCGAGCCACGGGATGCCGGCCGCCGCGCCAGCCGCGGGGATCGAGTTCGAGAACAGGAAGTTGAAGACGTAGGCGATGATGATGCCCGAGATCACCATCGGGATCACGAAGATCGTGCGCAGGCCCGTCTTGAAGCGGATGCGCGAGGTGAGCCCGACCGCCAGCAGGAACGCGACCACGTTGACGACGATCACCGTAGCGATCGAGAACCCGAAGGTGAACAGGTAGCTCTGCAGGATCGACGGATCGCTGAACAGCGCGATGTAGTTCGTCAGTCCGTTGAAGCTCCACTCCCCGATGCCGATCGAGTCGGTGAAGCTGAAGAAGATGCCGATGACTCCCGGAACCGTGATCGCGAGCGTGAAGAGCACCAGCGTCGGCAGCAGGAACAGGTAGTAGATCGGCTCCACGCGACGCGTGTGCCGCCGGAGCTTCCGGTCGCCGCCGGTGACGATGAGGGTCGTGCTGTCACCGGGCGTGGTGGGGGTGGTGGTGCTCATGGCGCGGACTCCTCTGTCTCGCCGGAAGCGGATGGGGCGCCGGAAGCGGACGCGGCGTCCTTCGTCGACGGGATCGGCGCGCGGAAGGCGATGCGGGCCCAGTCCGCGTCCATCGTGCGCAGGATGGAGGTCGGAGAGGCGCCGAGCACCATCGCCTGCGCGTAGTTCATGATCGGAAGCGTCTTGGGCACGAGCACCGACGGGCCCTGGTAGATCTGCCCGTTGTCGTAGTACTCGACCATTCCCTCGATGCGGGGGTCGTCGGGGGCGGGAGCACCCTTCGTCGGGGTGAAGCCGAGCTGCGAGGCGTTGTACTCCTCGATGTTCTGCGGCTCGTAGAGGAACTCGAGGAAGTCGCGGGCGGCCTCCTGATGGCGAGAACCCTCGGGGATCATCGCGGCCAGGTCCATGTTGACGCGCACGCCGAGGTCGGCCGGGTCGTCGGTCATCGGCAGCGGGAAGGTGCCCAGCTGCAGGTCGGGTGCGGTCTTCGCGATCTCGCTGAAGGCCCACGGGCCCTGCAGGTACATCGCGGCCTCGCCCTTGCCGAAAGCGAGGTTGCCGTCGCCGTAGCCGCGGCTCGGCGCATCCGCGTTGGTGTAGTCGTTCGCGAGCTGCATCATCTTGTCCATCGGCTCGGCGAAGTCCTTCGAGAACGAGACCGCGGAGTCGGGACCGACGTCCGCGCCCTCATCGGCGAGGGCATCGAAGAAATCGATCACGTCCACCGAGCCGCCCGCGGTGTAGTCGTACCACCCCTGGCCCACGGTCCAGTCGTCCTTGAACGTGCCGTAGAACGGATCGATGCCGGCGGCCTTGAGCTGGTCGCACACCGCGAGCAGCTCGTCCCAGGTCTGCGGGACCTCGAGGCCCTGCGCCTGGAAGATCTCCTTGTTGTAGATGACGGACGCGGCCATCACCGAGTACGGGAGGGCGCTGGTGCGGCCCTCACAGGACCCGTACTGGTCCATCAGCGGCTGCAGGTCGTCGCGGATGCCCGCGGCGGCGTCGGTGCCTGCGAGATCGGTGAGCGCGCAGCGCTGCACGAACCGGGCGATCTCGTAGTTGTAGTTGGCGAGCATGATGTCGGGCGGGTTGCCCCGCACGAAACTCGCCGAGACGACATCGACGCCCGAGGTGTCGATCTCGACCTTCACGTCGCTCTGCGAGGAGTTGTACTCGGCGACGAGGGCGGTCATGAACTCGATCGCCTCGCGCTTGCTGAAGGTGAAGCGGATGGTCTCCGCTCCCGTGTCGGCGGCGCAACCCGCGAGGGCTGTGCCGACCAGGGTGACCCCCAGGGCCGCGGCCGCCGCTCGCACCGCGCGTGTTCGTCTCTCAGACACCGTCGTCCTTCCGTCATATAAATTCCTGCACTAAATCTAGTGAGCGAATTTACTCTATCGAACGGTACTCTCTCATTGGAGGACAGGGAGGTCAAGGGCCATGACAGAAGTCTCCGCAGACCTGGGAACCGGACGCGCGAGCGTCGGTGCCGTCCTCGACTTCGCCTGGACCGCCGGCGAGTTCACCGCGACCGAGGCGATGGCCGGCACCTCCCTGACCCGTTCCACCGCGATCGACGCCATCGACACGCTGGTCGGGGCCGAGGTGCTGCGCGAGCTGCCGAACGCCCGCGCCGCGGGCACCTACCGCTCCGGCCGCCCCTCGCGTCGCTTCGTCCTCGCCCCCGATCTCGGGGTCGTGATCGGTGTCGACGCGGGAGACACCCACCTCGCCGTGACCGTGGCCGACCCCCTCGATCGGACCCTCGTGCATCACCGCGTGGAGTTCGAGCCGGGGCAGACGGCGCCCGAGCGGCGCACGGCGATACTGGAGCGCCTGGACGATGCGCTCGCCGAGGCCGAGGTGACGCGCGACCAGGTGCTCGCGCTGTGCGTCGGCGTCGCGGCGCCCGTGAACCGCGACGGCATCTCCCCACCTCACCCGGACGGCTTCTGGGAACGGACCAACCCTGGACTCGCCGAGGCACTGAGCGACTGGGCCCCGGTCGTGCAGATCAAGAACGACGCGCAACTCGCCGCCATCGCCGAGGGCGCTGAGGGCGCGGCGATCGGATGCCGCGACTACGTGGCGCTGCTCGCGAGCGAACGGTTCGGCGGCGGCGTGGTGGTCGACGGCCATGTGCTGCACGGTGCGCACGGCGGTGTCGGCGAGGGCGTCGTCTTCGACCACATCGTGGGTGTGGGTTCGGCGTTCGGGCTCCGCTACGCCGTGCAGGATCAGGTGCGTGCAGCCGTGGATTCCGGGGAGATCGCCGGCGACAGCACCGTCGGCCGGCTCGTCGAGGCCGACCGCATCGACCCCCGTCTGGTGCTGACCCTCGCGGCCTCAGGCGATCCGGACGCCGCGCTGGTCACCTCGCGCGTCGGGGCCACCGTCGCCCGCATCGTCGGCGTGCTCGGCAGCATGTACGACCCGGCGCGCGTCATCGTGTGCGGAGCGGTCGCCGAGAGCATCGAGCCCGTGCTGACCGCAGCCCGTCGCATCCTCCCCGAAGAGCTGCACCTGCCGGCGCCGGAGATCCTCGCGTCGACGCTCGGGGCCGAAGTCGTGTCACGGGGAGCCGTGGCGACCGCCCGGAAGGCGGCGAGGGAGCACGCGGTGCCACGGTTGGCGGAGGAGCGCCTCCGCGCGAGCGCCTGACGCGGGATCCGGCGACGCTCCGCCACCACGCTCGTCCATGAGGTCAGGCCGATGCTCCCGAAGCCTTGTCGCGCCCGAGCACGTCCAATCCGCTGTGGCGTGCCGCGAAAGCGAGCATGTCGGCCAGCTCGGCGATGAGTTTGGTTCGACCCTTGCCTGCGCCGTGTCCGCTGTTCGTCTCGATCCTGGCCAGAATCGGTGCTTCGCCGCGCTGGGCCCGTTGCAGGGCTGCGGCGAACTTGTAACTGTGCAGGGGAACGACCCGGTCGTCGTGGTCACCCGTCGTCACCATCGTCGCCGGATAGGCGGCCGGCTTCACGTTGTGCACTGGCGAGTAGGCGATCGCGATCTCGAAGTCCTCGAGTTCGTCCGGGTCGCCGTAGTCCGAGATCCATGCGGCGCCAAACGTGAAGAGGTGGAACCGAAGCAGGTCCATGACACCGACGTTGGGGAGCGCGACGGCAGCGAGATCCGGGCGCTGGGTGATGACCGCCCCGACCAGAAGGCCGCCGTTGCTCGCCCCATGAAGGACCAGCTGATCGGGTCCGGTCACTCCCGTCGCGAGCAGATGCTCACCGACGGCGATGTAGTCGTCGAACACGTTCTGTTTGTGCGCACGCCGCCCTCCGTCGTACCACTCGCGACCGAACTCCCCTCCCCCGCGCAGGTTCGCGATGGCGACGGTACCCCCGGCAGCCAGCCACCCGGCAAGCGCGGGGTAGTAATCGGTGCCGATGACGACCCCGAAGCCGCCGTATCCCCAGAGCATCGTCGGTCGAGGTCCGACATCCTCCTGCCCCGCCGGGCGCACGACGAAGTACGGAACCCTGGTGCCGTCCTTGCTCGTCGCCCATGCCTGCGTGATATCGGCATCCTCCGCGCCGTCCGCTCCGCTGCTCACGGAGAGGCCGGGGATCGGCTCGAGACGATTCGTCCCTGTGGTGGCTCGAAGGGCGAACGACGGGCGGGTCGGGGTCGTCCAGGCGACGAAGTACTCCTCATCGTCCGGCGACGCCCACCATCGGCCCTCGATCGGCTCTCCGGCCGGAGCATCGACCACACCCCGCCGTTCGCCCGCGAGGCTGTACCTCTCGATCCGGGGAACCGCGTTCGACAGCCGCACCAACAGCAGTTCGTCACCTGCTGCCAAAGCGAACGTCAGGGTGCCTTCGCCCGCGGGAATCACCTCGGTGACGTCGGCCACCCCCGTCTGGCGGAAGGAGGCGAGGTCGATACTGACGATCCGCCCGCGCTCCGCATGCAGATCCGTCCGACACAGCAGCCGTTCTCCGGCCATTCGTACGAAGTCGAATGCCGCCTCGTCCTCGTCGATCACGCGCAGAGGTTCACCCACGGACGTTCGGTCCTCCTGCGTCTCGAGGGGGAAGACCCAGAGTCGATTCGACAGCGCAGTGCCGATTCGAAGGTCGACGACGAGCCAACGACCATCGTGCGAGACGGAGTAGAGGTAGAGAGCCCCAGGTTCTTCGGGGTGGTCCAGGAGCACGCGGTCGGACGACTCCGGAGTTCCCACGCGGTGGTGGAGCAATCTCCAGCGCCCGGTCGCACCGGTCTCGGTTCCGGTCATCGTCGCGTCCCGCACGGGCGCCGCATAGACGTACGAAGCGCTGTCGGGAAGCCAGGCCGGCGGCATGCCCTTCGACTGGATCGCATCATCGGCGACCGGGTCCCCCGTCTCGACGTCGAACAGGCGATACTCACTCCAGTCGCTTCCTCCTTCGCTGACGACGGCAGCCAGGGTCCGTCCGTCCTTGCTCACCTCGACGTCGAGGACTGCGGTCGTACCGTCGTCGGACCATCGGTTGGGGTCGAGGAGAACGCTCCCCCCTCCCGTGGCAAGCTCATGCAGCGTCGCTCCCTGCCACCACACATCTTGGTTCTGGGCGCCGTCGTTCCGGGAGACGAGATATCGACCGCCCGCCTTCCGTGGCGCGCCGGACCGGGGAGCCGAAAGAACATCGGAGAGCACGCGCTGGAACCATTGGCGCTCGGGGAGTGCTGACAACTGAGACTCCGTGAAGTCGTTCTGGCTACGCACCCATGCCGCGGTTTCAGCGGAGTCAGGCTCTTCGAGCCACCGGTACGGATCCGATACCGCCCGTCCGTGGAGGATTTCCACCACGTCGGCGAGACGCGTCGCAGGGACCCCATCCGCCGTGTTCTCAGAATTCATGCATTGCTCCGATCTGTGGCGTGCGGACGAGTCCGACGAGATCGGAATCCGGCATTAGGGATCGGCAACGCACCGCCGAGAGACTGTATTCCGTCAGTCCACGAGCAGCGCGGGCTCCTCGAGCACGGAGGCGACGTCGGCGATGAAGCGGCTCATGCCGTCGCCGTCGATCACGCGGTGGTCGAAGGAGCCTGCGACCGTGGTCACCCAACGAGGACGCACCTCGCCGTCGACGACCCACGGTTTCTGACTGATGGTGCCCATCGCCACGATGCCCGCCTCGCCGGGGTTGATGATCGGCGTCCCGGCATCCATCCCGAACACACCGATGTTCGTGATCGTGATCGTGCCGCCCTGCTGATCGACCGGCGGAGTCTTGCCCTCGCGCGCCGTGAGCGTCAGACGGTTCAGAGCCCGCGCCAGGTCCTTCATGCCGAGGTCCTGCGCGTCCTTGATGTTCGGCACCAGCAGGCCGCGCGGGGTGGCGGCGGCGATCCCGAGGTTCACGTAGTGGCGCACGGCGATCTCCGCACCGGCTTCGGTCTCGATCCAGGCCGCGTTCACCATCGGCGTGCGACGGGCGGCCCAGATCACGGCGCGAGCCATGATCAGCAGCGGCGAGACGCGGATATCGGCGTAATCGGGCGAGGCCTTCAGACGCTTCACGAGCTCCATCGTGCGGCTGGCGTCGATCTCCTTCCACACCGTCACATGCGGGGCCGAGTACGCGCTCTGCACCATCGCCGAAGACGTGGCCTTGCGCACACCCTTGACCGGGATCGACTCGGTGCGGTCGTCGCCGGCGGCCGAAGGCTGGGTCGGAGTGAGTCCACGTGCGAGCCCTGCCGGTGCAGCCTGCGGTGCGGGCACGGTCTCCTCGCGCACGGCTCCCCACTCGGGAGTCTCGATGTTGCGGAAGACGCTCGCCTGCGACGCGTGCTTCATGACGTCGTCCCGGGTGACCTCGCCGTCGGCGCCGGTCGCTGCGACCGTGGTGAGGTCGACGCCGAGGTCGCGCGCGAGTTTGCGGATCGGCGGCTTCGCGATCACGCCCACCGACGAGCGCACCGGACGCTCGGCCGGGCGCTTGCGACGCGAAGTGGCGCCGCCTCCCGTGCCGTAGCCGACCAGCACCGATCCGCCGCCCTCTTCTGCGGCGGGAGCCACGGCAACGGGAGCGGCCGTTGCACCCGCCGCAGGCTCGGTCACGAAGGTGATGATGGGCGTGCCGACCTCGACCGTCGCTCCCTCCTCGACCAGCAGCTCGCCCACCACACCCGCGTGCGGCGACGGCAGCTCGACGAGCGACTTGGCCGTCTCGATCTCGCAGAGCACGTCGTTGATCGCGACCGTGTCGCCGGGGGCGACCTTCCAGGCCACGATCTCGGCCTCGGTCAGGCCTTCCCCGACGTCGGGGAGGGTGAAGTTCTGCGTGCTCATGACGAGTCCTTTCGGCCGAGCGGGGATGTCAGTAGGCGAGTGAGCGATCGACGGCCTCGAGGATGCGGTCGGCATCCGGGAGGTACGCGCCTTCGAGCTTCGCGGGCGGGAACGGGGTGTCGTAGCCGGAGACGCGCAGCACCGGAGCCTCGAGTGCGTAGAACGCCCGCTCCATGACGGTCGCCGCGATCTCACCGCCGATGCTTCCGAACCCCTGGGCCTCCTGCGCGTAGACCATGCGCCCGGTCTTGCGCACCGAGTCGAGGATGGGCTCGTAGTCGACCGGCGACAGCGAGCGCACGTCGACGACCTCGCAGCTCGTGCCCTCGGCTTCGGCGAGCGCCGCGGCCTGCAGGAGCGTGGTGACCATCGCGCCGTGTCCGACGAGGGTCACGTCACTGCCCGTGCGCACGACCCGCGAGGAGTGCAGCGGAACGGCGGAGGCGTCGAGCTCGACCTCGCCCTTCTGCCAGTAGCGGCTCTTCGGCTCCATGAAGATCACCGGGTCGTTCGAGGCGATCGCCTCCTGGATCATCCAGTACGCGTCGTTCGGCGTCGACGGCGAGACCACGCGCAGGCCCGGGGTGTGCGCGAAGTACGCCTCGGGGCTCTCCTGGTGGTGTTCGACCGCGCCGATGTGTCCACCGTAGGGGATGCGGATCACGATGGGCATGCTGATGGCGCCCTCGTGCCGGTTGGTGAGCTTCGCGAGCTGGGTGGTGATCTGGTCGAACGCAGGGAACACGAAACCGTCGAACTGGATCTCGATGACCGGACGGAAACCGACCATCGCCATGCCGATCGCGGTCCCGACGATGCCCGACTCGGCCAGCGGAGTGTCGAGCACCCGGCGGTCGCCGAAGTCGCGCTGCAAGTGCTCCGTCACACGGAAGACGCCGCCGAGCTTGCCGATGTCCTCGCCCATGAGCAGGACCTTCGGATCGTTCTCCATCGCCTTGCGCATACCCGCGTTCAACGCCTTGCTGAGCGGCATCGTCTCGAGAGTCACCGGGCTCCTCCTTCGAGCGACGCGTCTTCGAACGACGCCTCGTACTGCGCGCGCCAGGCCTTCTGCTGGTCGATCAGCGGATGCGGCTCGCTGTACACGTGGTCGAACATCTTGTCCGGGCTGGGCGGCCCCAGCTCGACCGTGCGGGCGCGCAGATCCTCCGCGGCATCCGCCGCCTCGGCCTCGACGTCGTCGAAGAGCTGCGCCGAGGCACCGCGTCCTTCGAGGAACGCGCGCATCCGGACGATGGGGTCGCGACCGGCCCAGTACTGCTCCTCGTCGCTGCCGCGGTACTTCGTCGGGTCGTCGCTGGTGGTGTGCGCGCCGAGCCGGTAGGTGACGGCCTCGATCGCCTGCGGACCTTTGCCGGCACGGGCCTCGTCGAGAGCCGTGCGCGAGACCGCATAGCTGGCGAGCACGTCGTTGCCGTCGACCCGGACGCTCGGGATGCCGTAGCCCGCGCTGCGCTGCACCAGCGGCACACGCGACTGCGTGGAGACGGGCACGGAGATCGCCCAGTGGTTGTTCTGGAGGAAGAAGACGGTCGGCGCCTGGTAGCTCGCGGCGAAGACCATCGCCTCGTGCACGTCTCCCTGGCTGGACGCACCGTCGCCGTAGTAGACGATGACCGCTTCGTCGCGGTCCGGGTCGCCTGTACCGGTGCGGCCGTCGAACGCGAGACCCATCCCGTAGCCGGCCGCGTGCAGCACCTGCGACCCGAGCACGAGGGTGTACAGCCGGGTATTGCCGTTCTTGGGGTCGGTGGGGTCCCACCCGCCGTGCGAGACACCGCGCATCAGCTTGATGATGTCGACCGGGTCGACGCCGCGGATGCGGGTCACCGCGTGCTCGCGGTACGAGGGGAAGATCGTGTCCTGCGCACGGGCCGCACGACCGGAGCCGACCTGCGCCGCCTCCTGCCCCCGGCTCGGCGGCCACAGCGCGAGCTGCCCCTGCCTCTGCAGGTTCGTCGCCTGGGTGTCGATCGCGCGGATGACGACCATGTCCCGGTAGAACTGCTCGAGTTCGGCGTCGCCGATCGCTTCGATCAGGGGAAGGTACCGTTCTGCGGCGGCCGACGGGGCGTACCGTCCGGTCTCGTCCAGAACGCTCACAAGGGGTGTCTCGGAGGTGGTCACGCTCTCACGCTACCCGCGCCCGCATGCGTCGTCACGCATACCTAGGACGCCCTTGTAACTGCCCGGAACCCGGAGAAAACCGCGGAAAACCGCCCCGGGCCGGTGCGGCGACGGCTCAGCGGACCGAAGCGGCCACCTCGAGCACGCGGGCGATGGAGCCCTCCTCGCCCACCGAGATGCGGATGCCGTCCCCCGAGAACGGCCGGACGATGAGGTCGTTCTCGACGAAGGCCGCAGCGACCTCGTCGGTGCGCTCTCCTGCGGGCAGCCAGACGAAGTTGGACTGGGAGTCGGGGACGTCCCAGCCCTGTGAGCGGAGGCCCTCGACCAGGCGGGCGCGTCGCTCGACGATCACGGCGACACGCTCCAACAGCTCGGGCTCGGCGTCGAGGCTCGCGATCGCGGCGTTCTCGGCGGCGGACGTGACCGAGAGGGGGATGCCGGTGGTGCGCGCGGCGTCGAGCACCTTCTCGTGGCCGATCGCGTAGCCGACGCGGAGGCCGGCGAGGCCGTAGGCCTTCGAGAAGGTGCGCAGCACCACGACGTTCGGGTGCTGCTCGAACACGCGCTCGGCGAGACCGTCGACCGCGTCGGGCGCCGTGACGAACTCGGCGTACGCCTCGTCGAGGATGATCAGGACATCGTTCGGGACGCGCTCGACGAAGGCGGTGAACTCGGCCGACGTGATGATCGGACCGGTCGGGTTGTTGGGCGTGCACAGGATGATCGCGCGCGTGCGATCGGTCACGGCGTCCGCCATCGCGTCGAGGTCGTGGCGGGAATCGGCGGTGAGCGGAACCTGCACCCCGGTCGCGCCCGCCACGAGCGGCAGGCTCGGGTACGCCTCGAAGGAACGCCAGGCGTAGATGACCTCATCGCCGACCGAAGCGGTCGCGAGGATCAGCTGGTGCAGGATCGACACGCTGCCGGAAGCGACGTGCACCTGGTCGGGCTCGACCCCGTAACGGGCTCCGAGACGCGCGCGCAGGCGGCCGGCGGTGGCATCCGGGTAGCGGTTGATCGGCGTCGTGCTCTGCAGGGCTTCGAGCACCGAGGGCAGCGGATCGAAGGGGTTCTCGTTGCTCGACAGCTTGAACGCATCGGGCCCTGCCTGCTTGCCCTGACGGTACGGCGCGAGAGCGGCGATGGCGGGACGGATGCGGGGCAGGATCGGCTCGGTCACGAGGTCGAGTCTACGAGGGCAGCAGGCTCTTCCCCGGCGGCTTCTCCCCTGTCGACGACCGATTCGCGGTCGTACCATTCTGGTATGGCGATGACGGTGCGACTTCCGGAAGAACTCGATGCTCAGCTCGAGGCGATCGCGCGCGCCCGGCACACCTCGAAGCACGCGGTGATCATCGAGGCGGCGACGCGCTTCGCGAACAGCGAGTCGAAGACGGATCGCGTGCTCTCCATCGCGGACGAGATCACCGAGCGCTACGCCGACACGCTCAAGCGCCTCGAAGACGCCTGAGCGATGGCGATCGAGTACGTCGAGCCGGAACAGGCCCTCGCCCTGATCGCGAAGCTCGGCCTGCACGTCCGCGACGAAGGACTGCTCTTCTCCGCGCTCGCTCGACCATCCGCAGGGATGCTCGGCGCCGACGCGTACCCGACATTCGAAGCGAAGGCCGCCGCGCTGACAGTTCGGTAGCTCAGAACCACGCGCTGTTCGATGGCAACGAGCGCGTCTCGCTCTACCTCACCTTCATCTTCATCCGACTCAACGGCTACGAGCCGACGTTCACGAACGACGAGGCATTCGACCTCGTCCTCGACGTCGCACAGAGTCGGTTGGACTTGAAGCAGATCGCGCAGGTCATTGCCGCCCATATCCGGGAAGACACGGCGCGCTGACATCTCGCGGGCGTCCGTGGGACACTGGTCGGACTATGCGCTTCATCATCCGCGTCGTCGTCAACGCCTTCGCCCTCTGGGTCGTCACGCTCATCCCCGCTCTGCAGGTCGTGATCACCGCTTTCCCGCCCGGCGAGACGCTGCAGCTGGTGCTGACCCTGCTCGCGGTGGCCGCGATCTTCGCCCTCGTGAACACGATCATCGGCACCGTGGTGAAGATCGTCGCGTTCCCGCTCTACATCATCACGTTCGGTCTGATCGGCTTCCTGATCAACGGCTTCCTGCTGTGGCTGACGGCCTGGATCACGAGTGGCTTCGGCTGGGGCCTGACGGTCGGCGACTTCTGGTGGGGCGTGGTGGCCGCGCTCATCATCTCGATCATCAACGGCATCTTCGGCTTCATCCTGCGCCCGCAGAGCAAGAGCCGCCGCGACTGAGAAAGCGCGCTCCTCCAGCCGCTCGAAAAGCAGCCGGCTGATCTCGAAGTCGGTCATCACCCCTTTCGCTCGGCGCGGTACTCGGTCCGCTCGACCTCGACCGCCTGGCCGAGCTCGTCCCAGTACTCGTCGAGAGCCTCGGCGCGGGGATCGCCCGACGCATCCACCATCTCCGCTGTCTCGATGTAGGTCTCGAGATGGTGGGTCTGCAGCGTCAGGTCCTGCATCCCGTCGTGCGGATCCCCTTCGCGCGAGGCCGTGAAGCTGTCGGGGGATCCCGTGCCGGCCGCGGAGCCCCCGGCGGCGAGCGCCGAGACGACGTCGTCGGTGTGGCGGAGCTGGATCAGGGTCTGATCCTCTCCGAGCGTCGGTTCGGTCGGGCTCCCCGCGGTCAGCTGCATCGACACCTCGAAATCGCTCTCCATTGCGAGATGGGCGGCGATCATCCCGCCCTGCGAATGCGCGACCACGTCGACCTGATCCCCCGGCCTCGCCCCCGCCGCGCCCAACGCGTCGACCGTGGCCTGATACGACGCCGATGCGCGGCCCTGATAGAGCTCGATGTTCGACTTCATGTCCCACGGCTCGGACTTCCCCGACCGCCACGGCAGGGACTCCTGAGTCCCGGCGACGTAGGCCACATACCGGGTCGCCCCACCGACCATCGTGTATTTCTCGACCGCGACCTGCGAGGCCGCTCCCGGTATGCGACGGAATGCCGCAGCGAGGCCGGCAGGCGCATTCGGAGCCGACGTCTTCACGGGCATCACCTGCACGGGATCGGCCTTCCCCGCCAGCGTCATCCCCGGCCGGACCGTGCCGAGCCCGGATGCGACGCCCACCATCGCCCCGGCGAGGAACAGCGGCGGGAGCGCCCCCGCCAGGTCGTACTGCTCGCCCAGTCCCTCGAATCGCCGCTCCTTCCAGCCGGCCACCAGCCACTCGGCCATGGTCCCGATCCGTTCGTCATCGGCGACGAGCCGGTCGGCGCGCGCCTGCACGGCGCTCGCCGCCGCGGCATCGGTGAGGGCGAGCGCCTCCGCCTGCGCGCGCAGCTCGACCACCTCGAACGCGTCAGCCATCACCAGGGTTCCCGTGCAGGCGTTCTCGATCTCGACGCACAGTTCATCGATCCGCTCGACACTCCGTTGCAGTGCACCGACATCGACTCCCGAACCGGTCTCCGGCGCCGAGGAGATGAGCGCGTGTGCCCGGCGGACCGCGGCGCGTGCGTGTTCGTACTCCGACGCCACCGATCGCATCCGTGCCCCGAGATCGCGCAGCTGCTCGGTGTCGACGGCGATCGCCCCGCCGTGATCGATGCTCAATCCCCCGCCATCCGCCGACGGTTCCCTGCCTGCGACCATGCTCATTCCGCCGCCCTCATTCCGCCGCTCATACCGCCCCGCCGAGTTCCCATCTCCGCACCGTGAGGTGTCCGATCTCGACTCCGGTGTCGTCGCGCAGCCGTTCGAGCAACGCGTTCAGCGCGCGGAACCCCTCGGACTGCCAGTCGGAGCGATCGGTGAGCGCGACCAGAGTCGCCCCGGATTCTTCGAGCGTGGAGATCGCCTCTCCGATCTCCTGGGAGGCGAGAAGCAGGTCGCCGAGGTGCGCGGAGCCGACATCGAGGATGTTGACGAACGAGTACATGGCCCCAGCTTCCGGGATCACGGGCTTCTCGCCCTGCCCGATCGCCGCGAACGGTGGAGAGATGGATGCCCGGTCAGGGTGTGCAGAGGATCGCGCGAGGCGGTGCGCGCTGTGCAGGAGGCCCGCGGCCGGGCAGAATGTAGGTGTGACATCCCCGGATCCCTTCCGCGTGATCTTCGTCTGCACGGGGAACATCTGCCGCTCTCCCATGGCCGAGGTCGTCTTCCGCGACCTCGCCGAGCGGCAGGGACTCGGCCCGCGCATCCTCTCGCGCAGCGCCGGAACAGGCGACTGGCATCTCGGCGAGCGCGCCGACCACCGCACGATCGATTCCCTGGCCCGTCGCGGTTACGACGGCTCCCAGCACCGCGCCCGCCAGTTCACCGCCGCGGCCTTCGCGGACAACGACCTCGTCGTGGCCCTCGATCGCACGCACGAGCGCATCCTGCGGGAATGGGCGCACGACGAGGACGAGGAGGGGAAGGTCACCCTGCTGCTCGCCTTCGACCCGAACGCCACGACCCATGACGTGCCCGACCCCTACTACGCGGGCGCGGAGATGTTCGATTCCGTGCTCGGTATGATTGAGGCGGCGACTCGGGGCCTGTTCCGCCAGCTCGAACCCGCTCTGCGTCTCCCCCGCACGCCCCGCATCTGAGGGGCCCGATCAGGAGGACTCCCCTGACTTTCCAGCCTTCGCTCCCGCCGCAGCCCCTGAGCCCGCTCGACGGTCGCTACCGCGGCGCCGTCACCGGTCTCGCCGACTTCCTGTCCGAGGCCGGCCTGAACCGGGCGCGCGTCGAGGTCGAGGTCGAGTGGCTGATCGCCCTCACCGACCGCTCGCTGTTCGAGACCTCGCCGCTGCCGGAGTCGGACAAGGAGCGCTTGCGCGCCCTCTACCGCGACTTCGGTCAGGCCGAGATCGACTGGCTCGCCGAGAAGGAAGCCGTCACCCAGCACGACGTGAAGGCGATCGAGTACCTCGTGCGCGATCGACTCTCGACGCTCGGACTCGACGGCATCGCCGAACTCACGCACTTCGCGGCCACGAGTGAAGACATCAACTCCGCCTCCTACGCCCTCACCGTGAAGCGCGCTGTCGAGGAGGTCTGGCTCCCGGCCCTCGACACCGTGATCGCGAAGCTCCGCGAGCTCGCCGTCGAGCACGCCGACGCCGCGATGCTCTCGCGCACGCACGGCCAGCCCGCGACGCCCTCGACGATGGGCAAGGAGCTCGCGGTGTTCGCCTGGCGCCTCGAGCGGGTGCGCGGTCAGATCGCCGCCTCCGACTACCTGGCCAAGTTCTCCGGCGCGACCGGCACCTGGTCTGCGCACCTGGCCGCAGACCCCGACGCCGACTGGCCGACCATCGCCCGCGAGTACATCGAGGGCCTGGGGCTCGGCTTCAACATCCTCACCACCCAGATCGAGTCGCACGACTGGCAGGTCGAGCTGTACGACCGCGTGCGTCACGCCGGCGGCATCCTGCACAACCTCGCCACCGATATCTGGACCTACATCTCGCTCGGCTACTTCGCGCAGATCCCGGTCGCCGGGGCCACCGGTTCGTCGACGATGCCGCACAAGATCAACCCGATCCGGTTCGAGAACGCCGAGGCGAACCTCGAGATCTCGGGCGCCCTGCTCGCATCGCTCGGCCAGACGCTGGTCACCAGCCGCCTGCAGCGCGACCTGACCGACTCGACCACGCAGCGCAACATCGGCGTGGCTTTCGGGCACTCGCTGCTCGCGCTCGACAACCTGCGCCGCGGCCTGAACGCGATCTCGCTGTCGCGCGACGTGCTGCTCGCCGACCTCGACGTGAACTGGGAGGTGCTGGCCGAGGCCATCCAGACCGTCATCCGCGCCGAGGTCGTCGCCGGACGCTCCACGATCACCGATCCGTACGCACTCCTCAAGGAGCTGACGCGCGGCCACAGGGTGGGCGCGGCCGACCTCGCCGAGTTCGTGCAGGGTCTCGAGATCGGCGACGCCGCCAAGCAGCGCCTGCTCGCGCTGACCCCGGCGACGTACACGGGTATCGCAGAGAAGCTCGCGCAGTAGCCGCGAGGCTGAGCCTGACTCCTCCCCCAGTCGCCGTCACGATCGACGAGTGCACGCGGGCAGGAAGGCACGCGGGCTAGGGGGCTGACTCTCCGGAGTGCTCCTCGACACTGTCCTTCGGCATGAAGGCGGCGGCGAGCAGGGTGAGCACCGCGGTCACGGCGACCGCGACGAACACCCACACCGACGCATGGATGATCGTGCCGGGATCGTCGGGACCGACGCCCTGCGCGATCACGGCATTGGAGATCGCCCCGAACACGGCCACGCCGACAGCGCTCCCGGCCGAGCGCGCGAACGCGTTCATGCCCGTCACCGCCCCGCGCTCGCCCCAGCCGACCGAGGCCTGCGCAGCGATCAGCGTCGGCGCCGCACTCCATCCGAGCCCGAAGCCGAAGAGGAACGCGATGCCGGCGATCACGAACGGATTCGGCCACGAGGCGACCGAGGCCAGGGCGATGGCGGCGACCGTCGTGATGCTCATGCCGATCAACGTGGTGCGGCGGAAGCCGATGCGCAGGTACAGGCGTCCCGCGTTCGCGGCGGCGAGCGGCCAGCCGAGGGTCAGAGCGGCGACCGCGAGACCGGAGAGCAACGGGGCGATGCCGGTGGACCCTTCGAGGTAGGCCGGAGCGAAGCTGGTGACACCGAGCATCAGTGCGCCGACACCGAGCGACACGATCGTGGTGGTGAGGATGAGCCGTCGACCCGCGAGGCGCAGGTCGACGATCGGCTCGGCGACGCGGCGCTCGACGAACCCGAAGGCGATCAGCGCGATCACTCCCAGGCCGAAGCAGAGGGCGCTCTGCACCGACAGCCACGCCCAGGCGTTCCCGCCCTCGAGCATGCCGAGGATGAGCGCGGTCAGCCCGATCGTGAGCAGCACCGCTCCCCCGTAATCGATGCTGTGCTTCTGGGTCTGCTTCTGCTCCTTGTAGTTGCGCAGCAGCATCCATCCGGCGATCAGACAGAGCGGGATGTTGATCCAGAAGATCCACCGCCAGGCGTCGAACTGCGCGAAGATCCCCCCGAGCGCCGGGCCGACGACCGACGAGATCGCCCAGACGCTCGCGACGTATCCCTGCACCTTGGCACGTTCGGCGACGGTGTAGATGTCGCCGACGATGGTCATCGACATCGGTGCGACGGCACCGGCGCCGATGCCCTGGATGATGCGGAACACGATCAGCGCCGGCATGCTCCACGCGAATCCGCAGAGGATGGAGCCGAGCAGGAACAGGGCGATGCCGAGCAGGATGATCGGCTTGCGTCCGACGGTGTCCGCGAAGCGGGAGTAGATGGGGACGCTCACGGCCTGTGCCAGGAGGTACACCGAGAACAGCCACGGGAACTGCTGGTAACTGCCGAGGTCGCGGACGATGCTGGGCACGGCGGTCGCGAGGATCGTGGCGTCGATCGCGATCAGGCCGGTGGCCAGCATGAGCGCACCGAGAATGGGGCCCCGCTCCGACCGGAGTCCGATGGAGGCGCGGTCGACGGAGGCAGTCACTACAGGGACAAGCCGATCCACCGCAGCGGTATTCCGGATTCATGCGGGATGGCGGCACCGACGTCGCCCTCCGACGTCGGTGCCGCCGGGGTCAGTGCGCCGGGCCGAGGTCGCGCATGGGCTTGCCGTTCTTCGGGTTGCCCGGCTTCACCTTGCGACGTTCTCCGTTCACGACCACGATCACGTTGCTCATGTTCGGTGCCCGATCGGCGACGACGTCGTAGGCGACGACCTTCCCGTCCCGCCACGTGCAGTCCACGCGGTATCCGCCCCGTGCGCGGAGCCCGGCGAACGATCCGCTCACCGCCCAGTCCGCGGGGACGGCGGGCAGCAGCCGGATGACGTCGCCATGACTCTGCACGAGCATCTCCGCGATCGCGCCGACGATGCCGTAGTTGCCGTCGAGCTGGAACGGCGGATGGTTCGCCCACAGGTTCTGCAGGATGTTGTACGTGAGCAGGCCGCGCACCATGATGCCTGCCCGCTCGGCGTCGCCCAGGCGCGCGAAGAGTCCCGCGCGCCACGGCCAGGTCCAGGAACGGCGGCTGTCGCCCGAGACCGTGGCAGCGGTGAACGGCACGCCCTCCTTCTCTCCGCAACGCGCCTTGAGTGAGACCAGTGCCGCCGCCGAGAGCTCCGGAGTATCCGGGGTGATCTGGCGCCCCGGGTACACGGCGAACAGGTGCGAGGTGTGCCGATGGATGTCGTTCGGGTCGTCGCGGTCGGTCTGCCACTCCTGGAGCTGCCCCCAGCGGCCGATCTTGTTCGGGGCCAGGCGCTGCTGCATGTCGGCGATCGTCCCCTGGTACTTCTTGTCGACGCCGAGGGCCTTCGCGCACTCGAGGTAGTTCTGGAAGAGGTCCCAGATGATCTGCTGATCGTGCATCACCCCGTCTTCGCGCGGGCCGTGCTCGGGAGACCAGCCCATCGGTGCGACCAGGGTGCCGTCGGGGAGCTCTTTGAGCTGGTCCTCCCAGAACTGGCAGATCTCCTTGATCAGCGGGTAGGCCAGATCGCGCAGGTACTTCTTGTCCTGCGTGAACGCCCAGTGCTCGTAGAGGTGCTGCGCATACCAGGCGCTGGCGATCGTGTTCCACTCCCACGCGTTGCCGCCGAAGATGCTCTGCGAGGTGCGGGCGGTCCACCCGCGCACGTCGGCGCCGAACGCGTTCCGCGTGGCGATTCTGCTAGGCACGGCCACCTCACGGATGAAGGTCGCGAGGGCCTCGTGCGACTCCGGGAGGTCGGCGGTCTCGGCCCCCCAGTAGTTCATCTGGATGTTGATGTTCGTGTGGTAGTCGCTGGCCCACGCCGGCTGATTGCTGTTGTTCCACAGTCCCTGGAGGTTGGCGGGCAGCCCGCCGGGCTTCGACGAGCTGAGGAGCAGATAGCGCCCGTAGGCGTAGAGCGTCTGCTCCAGCGTCGGGTCGGCCTCGCCCGTGCCGTAGCGGAGCAGTCGACGGTCGGTGGGCATCGCCATCACGGCGCCGTCGGTGACCCCCCATTCGACCTTCGC
This sequence comes from Microbacterium maritypicum MF109, assembly GCF_000455825.1. GTDB lineage: Bacteria > Actinomycetota > Actinomycetes > Actinomycetales > Microbacteriaceae > Microbacterium > Microbacterium maritypicum_A. Next base: position 15,462 of record NZ_ATAO01000250.1, on the reverse strand, counting down.
GCGCTGCATGAGCTCGGAGACCTGCGCGGTGTGCGCCGAGCGGAGGCTCTTCCACGAGCGGGAGGCCGCCGCGTTCAGGGCCTTCTCGATCGCCGGCTGCGGCGCCGCACCGCGCCATCCGTGTGCGGCGCTCAGGCGGTAGTCGGTGCGGGCGTCGAGCAGCAGGGTGATGCTCGCGGCGCCGGAGACGCGCAGTCCGCCCTCGGCGGCGACCACCTCTCCGTCGGTCTCCGCGATGCGCACCGCGGCCGCGTGCGTGAGGTTGTTGGCCATGGTTCCGGCGAAGCCCATTCGGCGGCCGCCCGCGTCGACTGTCGTCGCGACGCCGTCCTGCTTCGAGACCAGGGTGATGAGAGCGGTGAGCGCACCGGGGCGGTCGGCGGTGAACCGCACCGCGATCACGTCGGCATCCCGACTGGCGAACGCCTCACGCAGCACCGTGCCCTGTGCGGTGGCGAAGTGGGTGCTGTGGGTGCCGTCCGCGATGTCGAGCGCACGTCGGTAATCGACGACGGCGCGGGCTCCGGCGGTGCTGAAGCCACCGCCGGTGAAGGCGATGCCGCCGAGACGGAGCGCGCCGGGTGCGGAGAACGAGATGCGGTACATCGTGTAGGCGGTGGTGTTCGCGAATGAGAAGACCCGCCCGGTGCCGCGCTCCGGGAACGTCTCCCCGGTGCGCGTGTCGAGCGTCTTCCAGCCGAGCCCGTCGTCCGAGCCGGAGACCGTCCAGTCCCGCGGATCCTGTTCCGGCGCGTCGGGAGCACTCGTGAGCACGTAGCCGTTCAGGGCGAGCTTGGCGCTGAGCTCGACCTGCCAGACCGCCCCTGGCCCGGTCGACGGAACCGCCCAGACGGTCGCGGGGTCGGCGTCCACGGTGCCGACGAGGGAGTCGGCGTGGCCGCTGGGCGACGACACGTAGACGGCGCTCCCCTGTGCGAGGTCGACCCCGCCGAGCGCGACCTCGGCGACCTGGAAGTGACTGACCCCCGCCTTCGGCGTGAAGACGAAGCGGTAGTGCGCGTACGCCGTCGTGTTCGCGAACGAGAAGCTCTTGGTCTGGAGCCGCTGCGGGAACGGCGCTTCAGCCCGCGTGTCGAGCGCGACCCAGGCCGCTCCATCGGCAGACCCTTCGAACCGCCAGTCCTGCGGATCGCGGGCGGGGACGTCGTTCGCGCTCGTGAGCGCGTAGGAGGAGACGGCGACCGGCTCCGCGAGATCGGCCTGCCAGATCACCTCGGCGGGCGGCGCGATCAGACACCACTTCGTGGCCGGATTCCCGTCGAAGGTCTTCTCGACGCTCTCGCCACCCGATACCTCGTACGGGCCTCCCGGCGAGCTCACGACGGTGCGTGCGCCGAACGCGACGGTCACCTCGCCGAAGTCGCGGAACGAACCGAAACCGGTGACGCTGGTGTCGTACGCTCCGTCGGGCTGGCCGGCGAGCGCGTTGTCATAGTCGTTGACGCCGCCCCACAGGCTCTGCTCGCTGAACTGGATCACTTCGGCGTCCGGGTTCCCGAACAACTTCGCGCCGAGGCGCGCGTTGCCGATGGGGAGCGCCTGCGTCTCCCAGCTCGTCGCCGGGGTCGCGTACCAGAGGGCGTACGGCGAGAGCTGCGGACGCGGGATCGCACCGGCGGGGACGGCGCGCAGAGCGGCGTCCACCGAGAATGCGTTCGCAGCCGCAGGCCGAGCGGCCAGGAATTGAGGGACGAGCGGGGCGAGGAGGGCGAGGCCGCCCACCTGCAGCGCCTGTCGGCGGGAAATGGGGTCCATCATCACAGCAAACCTCCGGAGCATCGTTGATCATCTGGGGCCGTGCGGTCTCGCAACCGGTCGTGGATGCGGGGCGCGTCAGAAGTCAGTGTCCGACACGAGACATCGGATGTCTAGAGACGATTGTCCAGAGGGTACGCCGAAAGTACCCGAGATCCGCGCAATTCAGAACGCCTGACGCGCTCTTTAATCGGATGTTAGAGGGTCCCGTCGACGAGCAGATCTACCGCTCCTGCGGAGCGCGTCAGGAGGACGCCGGGCGGCCGGAAGCCTCGGAGTCAGGGCTCTCCCCGTCGGGCTCCGGGTCGTACAGCACCGGACGATCGATCGTCTTGGTGACGTCGGACGGATCGACGGCGAGGATGAGCATCGCCAGGATCAGCAGCGTCACGATGAACGCCCCACCGCCGACGACGAGCCCCAGCGCGATCGGGGTCAGCCCGTCGTAGGTGCCGTCGGCGATCGACGCGTTCACGCGTGCGGTGAAGGCTCCGGTCGAGACCAGGGTGACGACCATGGCGAAGACGCCGCAGCCGAGCGCGATGAGGAGCAGGTGCAGGGGCCGCAGAATGTCCCGGCGGGTGGGCTTCTCGTCGCTCATCGCTCTCCTCCATGCTCCGCGGGGGCGGCGCTGTCGTTCGATTCGGACACCGTGGCGACGGCATCGACCTGCTTCGGCGTGAGGCCGGCGATGCCGAGGAAGACCGCGACGATCGCCGCATAGCCGCCGAACATGCCGACGCCGAGGATGATCCCGGAGAGGACGAACGTGCCGGCCTTGTCGATCGTGTACTCCTGCAGGAACCCGGCCGGGATCAGCAGCAGGGCCACGCCGAGCAGAACACCCAGGCCCCCGACGGTGATCGCATCGCGCGACAGCATGCCGCCGGTGCGCCGGGAGCGGATGCCGGCGAGCAGCTCGATGCCGCCGCTGACGATGGCCCAGGAGGAGACGATGATGAAGAACAGGTCGTCGGAACGCCACACCGGGATTCCGCTCACCATGCCGGCGACGACGCCGACCGCGGCGAGCAGGACGTACGACCAGCGTGAGCCGGCGGGGAGCACCAGCCAGGCGGCGAGCACCTGGACGAGAGCGGTGATGAAGACGAAGCCGCTGAACACGGACAGGCCGACGGCGGCGGAGTGATCAGACGAGAACGTGATCATCAGTGCAGCGACTGCGGCGAACAGGGCGCGCAGCAATTGCACGTGGCGCATGGTGAATGCGCGAGCAGGGGCAGACATGACGGTCCAGAGTCCTCCGGGGTGTTGCTCCCAGTCTACGCGGGGCGGCGGAGCCGCAACGCCGGGAGCCCTGCGGAGGGAGGATTCGTGAAGCCCGGCTGATCTCCCCAGATCGATTGCCGGGCTTCACGACATACGCAGCAAGGGGGGCATCACTGCGTCAGGCCGGTGATCGCAGGGTCGGGCACCCTGCCTGCGAAGACGGCCAAGTGACCCCACATGCCCACCCGGTCCCCTGAGGTACGCGCGTGCGGTCGTATGCTCACTCTAAGGCGCTGATCTTCACATACCGGAGGGGATCTGTGATGAGTTTCGAAGATGACGCGCGCAGAGCCGAACCCGATGACTTCGCGAACGCCCTGCGCGACGCGATAAACGCGAAGCCGGTGACGCTGTCGTGGCTGCAGCGTCAGCTCAAGGCGCGCGGGAACCGCGTGTCGATGGCCACGCTGAGCTACTGGCGATCCGGCGCGCGACGGCCGGAGGGGGCGCAGTCGCTCGCCGCGCTCAGCGACATCGAGGAACTCCTCGGACTCGACACGGGGGCGCTGAGCAGACTGCTCCGATCGACGAACCGCACAGGTCCGCTCGGACCCAACCAGTTCCCGATCGACGAGGAAGAGCTCGAGTTGGCGGTGATCGACGCCTTCCGCGCGCTCGGCGCCTCCTACCCCGACACCTCCCGCGAGCTCACGACGCATTCGGTGACCGATGTCGGCGCGGACGGCAACGTCGCATTCAGCATCACGCGCAGCATCGTGCAGTCCACGGTCGGCACGATCACGGCGATCCCCTTCCTCGAGATCACCCGCGGGGTGCGCACCCCCGCACCTCTGCTGAAGGCGGTGGCAGGGGGCCGGATCGCCGCGCGCTATTCCCACCCCGACGGCGAGGTGCACGGGGTGCTGTTCGAGCTCGATGTGCCGCTGACCGCGCCGGAGACGGCGATGGTGGAGTGGTCGGTGGAGTACCCGCCCGACTACCCCGCGACGCGCGACACCGGCCACGCCCTGGCGCAGAAGGCCAGAGAGCTGCTGGTGTGGACACGCTTCCATCCAGACGCGATCCCTGACTGGTGCGAGGAGCACCTCGAGACACCGGACGGCGTCATCATGACGCCGCTGCCGCCGCCCCGGGGAACGTCGGTGCATCTGGTGCGCCGGGCTTTCGGCCCCGGCGCCCTCGGACTGCACTGGGGCTATGGCCCCCGGGAGGATCAGCCAGGCTGATCTCCGGTCGCGACCGGCCGGCCAGGGGTGTTCGACCACTGGCTCCACGACCCGGGGAAGACCTTCGCCTCGATGCCGACCTCATGCAGGACCAGGGCGGTGTGCGCGGCCGTCACGCCGGAACCGCAGTATGCCGCGACGGCCGTGCCCGGCGTGACGCCGATCTCGGCGAAGTTCGCCAGCACGGTCTCCCGGTCGAGGATGCGGCCTGTGGCGTCCAGATGCAGCAGGGTGGGCAGGTTGCGTGCGCCGGGGATGTGTCCTGCCGCGGGATCGAGCGGCTCGGTCTCGCCGCGGTAGCGTTCGGGGGCCCGCACATCCACCAGGACACCGGATGCCGGGAACGCGGCGGCCTCGTCGATCGTCAGCGCATCCGCACCGATCTCCGTGAGGACGACATCGCCACGATCCGGCGCCACATCATCGGTCGCGACGGCGAAGCCCTCATCCTTCCACCCGCGGATGCCGCCGGCGAGCACCCGCACATCGACGCCGGCCTGACGCAGCAGCCACCAGGCACGGGCGGCCGCGATCCCCTTGAAGTCGTCGTAGGCGACCACCGTGTCGCCCGCACGCACGCCCCACCGACGCGCCGCGTCCTGGAGGGTGGCCGTCGACGGCAACGGGTGCCGTCCCTCCGACGGCTCGCCATGGGTGGAGAGCTCGGTGTCGAGCGCGGCGAACACGGCGCCCGGGATGTGCCCGGTGAGGTAGTCGTCGTGCCCGGCCTCCGGACGATCCAGGCGCCACCGCACGTCGATCACGCGCACCGGTGCACCCCGGGTCAGCAGGTCGTTCAGTTCGACGGCACTCACGAAGTCGCTCATGCTGCGAGGCTACCGAGTCGGCGGCGGCGTCCGGTGCGCCATCGTCTTCTTCCGTCACGATCCGAGCGACGGGTCCGGCGCACTAGGCTCGATCCGGCAACGTCGAGAAAGGGCCAACGATGCCCTCTCGTCTCCGCTGGATGCGGTTCCGACCGCAGGAAGCCGCGCTCATCGCGATCACCGCCGTCTGGGGCGGCACGTTCCTGCTCGTGCATTGGGCGATCGAGCACTCCGGACCCTGGTTCTTCGTCGGCATCCGGTTCCTCATCGCGGGACTGATCAGCGTCGTGATCTTCCGACGCGTGCTGCGCGGCATCCGCTGGCGCGATGTCGGCGCGGGCGTCGCGATCGGGGTGATGATCTACCTCGGCTACGGCCTCCAGACGCTGGGGCTGCAGACCATCGACAGCAGCACCTCGGCCTTCATCACCGCGATGTACGTGCCGCTGGTGCCGCTGGCGCAGTGGGCCGTGTTCCGCAAGCGCCCGCCCGCCATGGCGTTCGTCGGGGCGGGTCTGGCCTTCGTCGGGCTGCTGTTCATCGCCGGCCCCGATGCCTTCGCGCTGACTCTCGGCGCGGGCGAGATCGCGACCATGATCAGCACGCTGCCGATCGCCGCCGAGATCATCCTGATCAGCCTCTTCGCCGGGAAGATCGACCTCGGACGCATCACCGTGGTGCAGCTGCTCACCGCGGGAGTGCTGGGACTGCTCACGATGCCGGTGGTCGGCGAAGGCGTGCCGGAGTTCTCGTGGATCTGGGTCGGCTGTGCGGTCGGCCTGGGAGCGGCGAGCTGCCTGATCCAGTTGACGATGAACTGGGCCCAGAAGTCGGTCTCCCCCACCCGCGCGACCATCATCTACGCCGGGGAACCGGTGTGGGCAGGAGTCATCGGACGCATCGCCGGTGAACGCCTGCCCGCCACCGCGCTCGTGGGCGGAGCGCTCGTCGTGCTCGGCATCCTCGCGAGCGAGTTGAGGATCGTGCGGCGCAGGGCACAGCCACACACATCGCCGCAGGCTCGGGAGGAGAACCACGCCATGGGCGGAGAATCTCCTGTCGAATCTCCGCCCGACACGGAGATCTCCGCCCGCCGCGAGGTCACACCGTGAGCAGCACCTTCGTGGCGCGGCGCTCGTCCATGGCCCGATAGCCCTCGGCGGCTTCTTCGAGCGGAAGGGTGAGGTCGAACACCTTGCCCGGGTCGATCTTCCGGTCCCAGATGAGCTGGATCAGCTCGGGGAGGAAGCGGCGCACGGGCGCGGGTCCGCCGTGCAGGTGCACGCCGGAGTAGAACAGCTCCTCGCCGGGCAGCGCCACGTCGTGAGAGACGCCGACGAAGCCGACGTGGCCACCGGGGCGGGTGGAGCGGATCGCCTGCATCATCGACTCCTGGGTGCCGACGGCCTCGATCACCGAATGCGCACCGAGACCGTTCGTGAGTTCCTTGATGCGGGCCACTCCCTCATCCCCGCGTTCGGAGACGATGTCGGTCGCGCCGAACTCGCGCGCCAGCGCCTGCCGATCGGCGTGCCGGCTCATCGCGATGATGCGCTCGGCACCGAGCTCCCGTGCGGCGAGGATCCCGAGGAGCCCGACCGCGCCGTCGCCGACCACGGCGACGGTCTTCCCCGGTCCGACCTCGGCGGCCACGGCTGCGAACCATCCCGTGCCGAGGACGTCGGACGCGGCGAGCAGTGAGGGGATCAGATCGGCGTCGGGCCGGCCGGGCGTGACGACCAGCGTGCCGTCGGCGTGCGGGACGAGCGAGTACTCGGCCTGCGTGCCGTAGCGCCCCATCGGCACCACGTGCACGCAGCGGGACTGGTACCCCGCCTGACAGATCTCGCACGTGTTGTCCGACGCCATGAAGGATCCGACGACGAAGTCGCCGACCCGCAGCGTCTGCACTTCGGTGCCGATCTCCTCGACCACGCCGACATACTCGTGCCCCATCGGCGCGTGGTCGACGTCGTTGGCACCGCGGTAGGGCCACAGGTCCGAGCCGCAGATGCAGGTCGCGGCGATGCGGATCACCGCATCGGTCGGCCGGGAGATGGTGGGCTTCTCGCGCTCTTCGACCCGGACGTCTCCGGGGGCGTGCATGACTACTCCGCGCATTCGTGTTGCTCCTTCTGTCGCGTGGACTCCAGTCCACACCGAATCCCTCGCGGATGGGAGGTTCTGACGGAGCCCCTCCGAAATCCTGGGATCCGGGAATAGTCCGCCGAACGCCGCGTTGCACCCGACATGATTGAAACTTCAACCGTCGCTCCGGTCGCCACGGAACGCACTCGCGTCCGCGTGCCGCTGCGCTTCGGCGACGGCTTCTCCACGACCGCCGACGTGGTCACCTTCGACGGCCTCGTCGACGGCCGCGAGCACCTGCTGCTCGGGCTCGGCGACTGGCGCGCCGCACTCGAACGCGCGATAGACGGCGGGGACGCACCGCTCGTCCGTCCGCACAGCGAATGCCTCACCGGCGACGTGTTCGGCTCCGAGCGCTGCGACTGCGGCCCCCAGCTGCGCGAAGCCGTCGAGCGCATCGCCGACGAAGGCGGGTTCCTGCTCTACCTCCGCCAGGAGGGCCGGGGCATCGGCCTGTACGCCAAGCTCGACGCCTACGCGTTGCAGGACGCGGGCCTCGACACGTACGAGGCGAACGTCGCCCTGGGCCACGGCGAAGATGAGCGCGACTACACGGTGGCCGCCCAGATGCTGAACGCGCTGGGCGTCGACGGCATCCGCCTGCTGAGCAACAACCCCGACAAGGCCGTGCAGCTCGAAGCGCTCGGCATCCGCGTCACCGAACGCGTGCGCACCGAGGTGCACCTGTCCGAAGCGAACACCCGCTACCTGCAGGCGAAGCGCGACCACACGGCGCACACGCTCGACCTGTCGGCAGCGTGACACCCGCGGGATACCCGAGTGACACCCAGGAGGACAGCATGACGGCGGAGCAGCAGCATCCGCGTCGCCTCGACGACACCGAGATGGAGACCTGGCTCCCCGTCATCCGGTTCGTCCAGCTGCTGCCGCAGGTGCTCGATCGCACGCTGAAGGAAGAGGTCGGGCTCAACCACGCCCGATACGCGATCCTCGTCACCCTGGCAGGTCAGGGTGAGAGCGCCGTCACCATGACCGAGCTCGCCCGCATCGCCGGCCTCAGCCGATCCCGCCTGAGCCACGCTCTGGATTCTCTCGAGGAACGCGGCTGGGTCACCCGCACCTCGTGCGGGTCCGACAAGCGCACCCTCTCGGCCGCACTGACTCCGGCCGGACGGGAGATGCTGCGCACGGCCGCCCCCGTGCACGTCGAGCAGGTGCGGGAGCTCGTGCTCGATCCGCTCACCGCACAGGAGCGCGAACAGTTGGGGGCGATCCTCGGCAAGCTGCTGCCCGGGGTGACCGCGGCACTGTGAGGCGTCGCGGATCGGTCACCGGTACCGCCAGTACCTCCCTCCACGGTCGCTGAGCGCGTACCGTCGAAGGCATGGACACCCGCAGCGAGGTGCGCGAGTTCCTCTCCACGAGGCGCGCACGCATCACCCCCGATCAGGCAGGCCTCCCCGCATTCGGGGGCAACCGCCGCGTACCGGGCCTGCGCCGCGAGGAGGTCTCGCTCCTCGCGGGTGTCAGCGTGGACTACTACACGCGGCTCGAGCGCGGCGACCTGTCCGGCGCGTCCGACAGCGTGCTCGACGCCCTCGCCCGCGCGCTCCAGCTGGACGAGGCCGAGACCGCGCACCTGTTCGACCTCGCCCGCACCGCGAACGCCTCGCCGGTCGCACGCACGCCGCGGAAGAAGGCCACGGAGCTGCGTGCGAGCATCCTCCGCCTGCTCGATGCCATGACCGAGGCGCCGGCGATCGTGCGCAACAACTACTTCGACTACCTGGCCGCGAACGCCCTGGGCCGTGCCCTCTACGCGCCGGTGTTCGCGCAGCCGCAGCCCAACAGCGCCCGCTTCGCGTTCCTCGATCCGGCGGCGCAGGAGTTCTACCCGGAGTGGGACCGCAACACGCAGGAGCTCGTCGCGGCGATGCGCGGTGAGGCCGGCCGCAATCCGTTCGATCGGAAGCTCACCGATCTCGTCGGCGAGCTCTCGACGCGGAGCGAGCGGTTCCGCACCCTCTGGGCCGCCCACAACGTGCGCTTCCACCGCACGGGCGTGAAGCGCATCGCGCATCCGATCGTCGGAGAGATGGAGCTGACCTACGAGGCGTTCGAACTGCCGGCCGACCCGGGACTCCACCTGTCGACCTATACCGCCGAGCCGGGCACGGCGTCGGCGGACAAGCTGCGGATGCTCGCCAGCTGGGCGGCGACGGATGCGGCCGCATCTGTCGCCGCGGAGCCCGAGCCCGCTCCCACTCCCACTCCCGATCACACCTCGGGGCGCGCAGACTCCTGAACCACGGTTCTGCTCTGAGCAGAACCGCTCGAAGCCGCCGGATGCCGCGGATTATCGTGAGGCATGGCCGACATCCTCGCATTCCCGCGCACCCCTCGCTCCGAACGCCCCCGCCCGAGCGATCCCGAGCCCCTGTGGCGACACCTGCTGGGTGACCAGCTGCGCCGCCGACGTCACGACCGCGAGGAGACCCTCTCCGAGACCGCCGACAAGGCCGGTGTCTCGCCGCAGTACCTCTCCGAGGTCGAGCGTGGATTGAAGGAGCCGTCGAGCGAGATGATCGCCGCGATCGCCGGAGCCCTCGACACGAGCCTCGTCGAGCTGACGAGCGACGTTGCCGACAGCCTGCGATCGACGGCCCCTTCGCGTGGCGCGTTCGCCCTCGCCGCGTGATCCCGGAGCCGTCATCTGCATGATCGACGGACGGATGCATGACCACAGGCACCGCATCGGTCATGCAATCGTCCGCCGCTCATGCATCCGTCCGCGAGCCCGGACTGCAGATCAGCTCCGCGCTCCCAGCACCGTGTCGACCAGCCCGTAGTCGAGGGCGGCGGCGGCGGTGAACACCCGGTCGCGATCGGTGTCGACCCGGAGCTCCGCGACCGTCCGGCCGCTGTGCCTGGCCAGGATCTCCTCCATGTCGGAGCGCACCCGCACCACCTCGTCGGCCGCGAGGATCAGGTCGGGGATCGCACCCCGGGACTGTCCGGCCGGCTGGTGCAGCACGATGCGCGCGTGGGCGAGAGCGGCTCGCTCCCCCGGTTCTCCGGCAGCGACGAGGAGTGCTGCCGGTCCGATGGCCTGCCCGACGCAGGTGGTCGCGACGCCGGGACGGATGTGCTGCATGGTGTCGTAGATCGCGAGCGCTGCGCCCGGATCGCCGCCCTCGCTGTTGATGTAGAACTGGATGCCGGATTCGGGGCTGTCCGCGTCGAGATGCAGCAGCTGCGCGATGAGGGCGTTCGCGACCCCCGCATCGATGCCCGTGCCGAGGTAGATGACCCGCTCCGCGAGCAGGTGCGAATAGACGTCCATGATGCGCTCGCCTCGGGGATGCTGCGCGATGACGTTCGGGATGGTGTAGCCGCTCATGCGTCCGCCCCCAGTCCGACGCGCGCACGTCGTCGCGGCATCACTTCAGCGATCGAGGCCACGATGCCGTCGATGAAGCCGTAGTCCTGCGCCTGCACCGCGGTGTACCAGCGGTCGTGAAGGGAATCCTCGAAGATGCGCGCGATGGGCTGGCCCGTGTCGTCGGAGATGAGGCCGAGCACGGTGTCGCGCATATGCCGCAGGTCGTCGGCCTGCGTCTCGAGCTCGCCCGCGGATCCGCCGATGCCCGCGGAACCCTGATGCATCAGGATGCGTGCGTGCGGCAGCGCCCGCCTCTTGCCGGGGGTGCCGGCGGAAAGCAGGAACTGTCCGGCGCTGCAGGCGAGTCCGAGGGCGAGGGTGGCGACGTCGTTGGGGATCAGCCGCATGATGTCGCGGATGGCCAGCATCGACGGCACGGAGCCGCCGGGCGAGTGGATCCACAGCGCGATGTCGGCGACGGGGTCCTCGGCCGACAGCGCGAGCAGCTGGGTCATCAGCAGCGTGCCGTTGTCGTCGTCGAGAGCACCGTCGAGCACGAGCACCCGCTCGTGGAACAGTGCGCGCCGGGCTTCGGGACCGAACTGCGGGATGGGGTTGTCTTCGCTCATGCCCCCAGCCTCTGTCGCCCCGCGGGCGTGCGGAGCGGATTCTGCCCTGGGCGGCTCTGCCGTGAGCGGATGCGGGCAGATGCGAGCGGATGCGAGCGGATGCGAGCGGATGCGGGCAGATGCGCGCGGATGCGGGCAGATGCGAGTTCCTGGGCGGATGCCGGTGGGGAGGCATCCGCCCAGGCCCTCGGGTGGGGATGGAGGCGGGTGGGGTGAGCGGACGCGGATCAGGCGGCGAGGGCCAGCGAGCGGCGGTGGGAGATGCGGTGACCGACCCAGAAGCCGATCGCGATCAGCCCGGCCAGGGCGATGCCGAGGATCCACGGCAGCATCGAGGGCGCGGCCCCCGCGGTGGCGGTGGCGAGGGTGTCGGAGCCGTCGGCGATCAACCCGTTCCCCGCGGCGAGGTCGGCGGCCCCGGCCTCGAGCTTGTCGCCGCCGTCCGCGAGATCGCCGGAGCCGTCCGCGACCGTCGCCGCGCCGGCGGAGAGCTTCTCGATGCCGATGTTGAGGTCGCCGGCACCGGCCTGCAGCGCACCGACGCCGGTGGCGAGCGTGCTGGCGCCGTCGTTCAGGCGGGTTGCGCCCGCGCTGAGGTTCGCCGTGCCGGAGGAGAGGGAGGAGGCCCCGGTGGAGAGCGTCTGCAGCCCGGCGGCCAGCGTGGCGGCGCCGGCCGAGAGCTGCGACGTGCCGGAGTGCAGGGACTGCGCGCCCGCGACGAGGGCCGGCGCCCCCTGGGGAGCGACCAGCGCCACGGTGCCCGGCCACTTGTTCGCGACGTCGCCGTTGATGAGGCCGTTGACCCCGGCCGTGACCTTCGCCGACCCGCCGGCGGCGGCGACGAGCCCCTGGGCGAGGTCGGACCCCTTGGCCGCCACGGGAGCCATCGCATCGACCTCTTGATCGACGCCGGCAGCCAGGCCGGCGAGCGCCTGGAGCTGCGGGTTCTTCGGGTCGGCGGCGAGCATCCCGGCGAGAGCATCGGCGAGCTGCTGCGAATGCCCTGGCGCCGCAGCGGCCACTCCCTGCAGGAGGCTCTTCGCTTCGGGCTGCGCGAGAGCGATCACGTTCGCGTCGACCTTCGTGCCGAGCGTGCCGCTGAGCGCGCTCGCACCCGCCAGTACCTGCCCGGCGTACGCGTGCGCTCCGTTGACTCCGGCGGCCAGGGTCGACACTCCCGCTGCCAGCGTCTGCGCCCCGGCATCCGCCTGCGCCATCTTCGTCGAGAGCTCCTGAGCCCCGGCGAGCGCGCTCTGGGCTCCCCCGCTGACCTTGCCGGCACCGGCTGCCGCGGTCGATGCGCCGGCGGCGAGGCTGCTCGCGCCGTCGGCCAGGCTCATGGCACCGCTCGCCGCCGTCGTGGCCCCGTCGCTCAGCTTCTGGGAGCCCTCCTGCGCGCTGGCCGCGCCCGCGGAGAGGACACCTGTCCCCGTGGCGAGCTGCGACGCACCGGCCGAGAGGTCTGCGGCACCGGCAGCGAGGTCGGCCGATCCGTCTTTCGCGGACGTCGTTCCGTCGGCGAGCTCGGAGGCACCGGCGGCGATCTTGCTCGTCGTCGCGAAGAACAGGATCACCATCGCGGCCAGCAGCAGGCTGAGCACGATCACGGCGATGCGCATGCCGATTCCGTGCGAGTGGGGCGTGGTACTCGTCATTGAGGACTCCCGGGGTCAGTGGCGTCGTTGCCACCGGCGACTGTATGGGCACCCCGACTCGCGACCCCCGGATTTGCCGCTCGAAACCAAGTCTCAGCACCGATGAAACTCAGTTTCTTGTGGCTAGTGCACAAACGGGGGTGCCAGGCCCCTGTGCCCTGCGCGAAAAGGGGCCGTAACATCGCGGACTCACGACCCGCCTAGCCTCGTGCCCATGGCGAAGCAGAAGGCACCGGCGTGGCAGTGGTCGGAGGACGGACTCAATTTCCGCACGCGCAAGTGGGTCCGTCCGGAGGACCTCAACGCGAACGGCTCATTGTTCGGCGGCAGCCTGCTGAAGTGGATCGATGAAGAAGCGGCGATCTATGCGATCGTCCAGCTCGGCAACTACCGTGCCGTCACCAAGCACATCTCGGAGATCAACTTCGAGGCCTCGGCCGTGCAGGGCGATCTGATCGAGATCGGCCTGCAGGCCACGCACTTCGGCACGACGTCGCTCACCATGCGCGCGGTGGCCAGGAACATGATCACGCGCAAGCGCATCCTCACGATCGAGAAGATCGTGTTCGTCAGCCTCGACGACGATGGGGTGCCGACCCCGCACGGCTACACGGAGATCACCTACGACCGCGACCGGATGCCGACCGAGCGCATCGCCACCGGCACGATCCGACTCCCCTCCCTCTGATCCGCCACAGGAACGCCGAGCCACCTCCTCAGGCGCGAACTGCCCCCCGGTGTGCCGCGCGCGAGGAGGTGACCCGGTCGGAGAGGGGCGCGTCGACCTCGAAGGCCGGAACGCCGGCGAACGCCTGGGCGAGGTCGGCGATGAGGTCGTCGACATCCTCCAAGCCGATCGACAGACGCAGCACGTCGGCTGCCGGACGCGCTTCGGGAGGGACAGGCCGATGCGTGAGCGCCGCCGGATGCTGGATCAGCGAGTCCACTCCGCCGAGCGACACCGCGTGCGTGAACAGTGCGGTCGCGGTGGTGACCGCAGAGGCCGCGGCGAAACCCCCGCGCATGCGCATCGCGATCATCGCGCCGGTACCGCGCATCTGCCGTTCCAGGATGCCGCGCGGGTCGCCGTCGAGTCCCGGGTAGAACACCTCGGCGACCTCGGGGCGATCGATGAGCCACTGCACGATCCGCCGCGCACTCTCCTGCTGGTGCCGCACCCGCACGGGGAGGGTCGTGAGACCGCGGTGCAGCAGATAGGCCCCGAGGGGATGCAGCAGCCCTCCCGTCACCGCCCGCACGCGGCGCAGAGCCTCCGCCGTCTCCTCGCTGCACGCGACGACGCCGGCGATCACATCGCCGTGCCCGCCCAGGTACTTGGTGGCGCTGTGCAGAGACATCGCCGCCCCGAGGTCGATCGGATTCTGCAGCACGGGGGTCGCGAACGTGTTGTCGACGACGACCGGTACCGTGCCGGCCTGGCGCACGACGTCGGCGATGTCGGCGATGTCGAGGGTGGGGTTCGCCGGGGTCTCCACCACGACGAGGCCGGTGTCGGGGCGCACGGCCGCCGCGACCTCATCGGGGCGACAGTAGGTGGTCTCGACGCCGAGCAGGCCGGAGCCGAGCAGATGGTCGGTCCCCCCGTAGAGCGGACGCACCGCGACGACGTGGCGCGCCCCGGTCGCTCCCGTGTGCGCCAGGATCACGGCCGTCATCGCGGCCATGCCCGAGGCGAAGGCGACCGCGGCCTCGGCGTGCTCGAGCTCGGCGAGTGCCTCCTCGAAGCGGGCGACCGTGGGGTTCCACAGTCGCGCGTAGACCATGCTGCCGTCCGCCGGAGGACGCCCTCCCGTCGCCATGGCCTCGTACGAGTCGCCGCCGCGCTCGATGTCCGGGAGCGGGTTCGTGGTCGACAGATCGATCGGCAGCGCGTGGACCCCGAGCCCCTCGAGGTCGGAGCGGCCGCCGTGGACGGCGACGGTGTCGGGATGCAGCGGTGCAGTCATGACTCCACGTTGCCGGAATCACGATGAAACCGCAGGAACTCGACAGAAGCCGCCAGGAATTCGACGCTGAACGCTATTCTGTGCAGGATCCGAAGGGCAAGGAGGCCCCCCGTTGGCGAAAGCACAACTCGACGAGACCGACCTCGAGCTGCTCGCGGTCCTCAGCCGCGACGCCGAGACGACGAACAAGGCGCTCGCACATCGCCTCGGCCTCGCCGAGTCGACCTGCGCACATCGGGTGCGGGCGCTGCGCGAGCGCGGAGTGATCCGCGACACGCGCATCCGCGTCGACGGGGCCGCTCTGGGTTTCCCGCTGCAGGCGATCATCAAGGTGCGCCTGGCGAACCACACAGGAGACAAGGTGACGGCCCTCTTCGATGCCCTGGTCGACATCCCGCGCGTCCTTCAGGTGTTCCACGTCGCCGGCGTCGACGACTTCCTCGTGCATGTGGCCGTGCAGGATGCGACGGCCCTGCGCGACATCGTTCTCGAGCACATCACGGTGCACCCCGTCGTGCGCGGCACCGAGACCCAGCTCGTGTTCGAACTGCGCGACGGACCGGGAGTGCTCTCCACCTGACCCTTCCGGTCGCACTTCGTGCCGTCCGATCCCGTTTCAGACGGCACGAAGTGCGACCGG
>NZ_ATAO01000249.1 GCF_000455825.1 Microbacterium maritypicum MF109 | reverse complement strand
CGCATAGGTCGTGGTGCCGGTGTGCAGCAGCGGAGCGGTCACCACCACGGCGAGGACCACGACGCTGAGCAGCAGCGCCCACCGCAGGCGCATCACGAATCCGGCGAGCAGCCACAGCGGGAAGGCGAGCCACACGAACTCCGGCGAGACCACGACCGCGCCGAGCCAGATGAGGGTCAGCCCGAGCAGCCACCAGGTCGCGAGGCGACGGTCGGCGGTGCGTTCGCCGAGCAGCAGACCGCCGCCGTACCAGCCGAGGAAGACGAGCGAGAGAGCGAGGACCCACGGCAGCGGCACACCGTCCGCCGCGG
>NZ_ATAO01000248.1 GCF_000455825.1 Microbacterium maritypicum MF109 | reverse complement strand
ACCGGCACCACGACCTATGCGAACGTGATCGGTCCCCTCGTGGGCGGCGTCTTCGCGCTGGGGATCTCGCGCGGGTACCTCGAGCTCGTCCGCGACGGGCGCGAGCGCCGTCGGCTGATCGCCTCGCTGGTTGCGACCCAGGAGGAGATGGCAGCTTTGCAGGACGAGCTCGCCCGCACCCAGCGCGAGTCGGGGGCGACGGCCGAGCGCACCCGGGTGTCGCGCGACATCCACGACACCGTCGCGCAG
>NZ_ATAO01000247.1 GCF_000455825.1 Microbacterium maritypicum MF109 | reverse complement strand
ATCCACGACACCGTCGCGCAGAGCGTGTCGTCGATCGGGATGCTCGCGCGTTCGGCCCTGGAGGTCGACGATCCGTCGCAGCGCACGCGCGCTCTCGAGCAGATCGGCGCCCTGGCTGCGGAGGGGATGGCGGATGCTCGGCGCATCGTGAACGCCCTGGCGCCGGCGGAGCTGGAGTCGACGGCGCTCGGCGACGCCCTCGCCCGGATGCTGGAGCGCCTCACCGAGGAGACCGGGATCGAGGCCGCTCTGCACGCCGACGACGACCTGCCGTCGCTCGGCATCGATGCCGAGGTGGCCCTGCTGCGGACGGCGCAGTCGGCCCTCGCGAACGTCCGCTCCCACGCATCGGCCTCCCGTGTCGTGGTCACCC
>NZ_ATAO01000246.1 GCF_000455825.1 Microbacterium maritypicum MF109 | reverse complement strand
TGCGGTGGTGATGCTGCGGTGATACGGATGTCTACTAGCTGGTGCTCTCCCGGAAGTGCACGACGTTGCAGTCGACGATCTCGGTGCGCGGCTGCGCCCCAAGGATGTCTGCCCGCAGGAGGCGGGCGGCGGCGCGGCCTCGGGCCGCGGGGTCGGATGAGACGCTGGTCAGCGCCGGAGACAGGTGGGCGGAGAGGTGGTCGT
>NZ_ATAO01000245.1 GCF_000455825.1 Microbacterium maritypicum MF109 | reverse complement strand
TGGTCCTCGTGCTCCTGTGCCGTCGCCTGCGCGGATGGAGGGATTCCGTCGTCGGCGTCGAGAGCGAACGGAAGAGCGACACGTCGACCGCTGGAGACGAGATCGTCCGTGCCGACGACGAAGGAGAGTCCGTCCGCCCCGGAATCGACCGCCGCCGCTTCTTCGTCCTCGCCGCGCTCGCCGGGGCATCCGCACTGGTCGTGGGC
>NZ_ATAO01000244.1 GCF_000455825.1 Microbacterium maritypicum MF109 | reverse complement strand
GAAGGCGAGCGGAGCGACGGCGGCCCGGGTCACGATCGCCGCGGTCGAGAGTGCACCCGCGATCACGAGAGCGATCACGCCGAGCGGCGGCCGCACGAACTGCAGGATGCCGGCGATCGCCGAGGCGATCACCACGGCCAGTCCGAGGCCGGCGAGCAGGGCGATCTTGTCGTATTCGCCGAACGTGGCGATCGCGAACTCCTTGAAGG
>NZ_ATAO01000243.1 GCF_000455825.1 Microbacterium maritypicum MF109 | reverse complement strand
GTCCTCGAACTGTCCGAGCGACGCCGCGAGCGGTGAGACCACCGTGAAGCGTGCGAGGGGCAGGCGCACGCGCAGCTTCTCCTTCTTGCGCAGCGCGTTGCCGACGCTCGACAGCTCGCGCACCGCGTCCATCGCGTCACGGATCTCGTCCGCTGCCGGGAACTGCGTGTCGTCCGGCCAGTCGGTCAGGTGCACGCTGCGACCGCCGGTCAGGCCCTGCCACACGCGCTCGCTGACGAGCGGCACGAGAGGCGCCGCCACACGGGTGAGCGTCTCGAGCACGGTGTAGAGGG
>NZ_ATAO01000242.1 GCF_000455825.1 Microbacterium maritypicum MF109 | reverse complement strand
TCGCTCGGACAGTTCGAGGACATCCTCCGTGAGGAGCTCAACGTGAAGTCGGTGGAGCTCGTCACGCTCGCCGATGACACGGCGGCGGAGTACGGCATCGCGCACCGCTTGAGCCTCAACGCCCGTGCGGCGGGTCCGCGCCTCGGCAAGGACGTGCAGAAGGCGATCCAGGCGGCGCGCTCCGGTGACTGGAGTGAGGTCTCCGGTGTCGTGACGGCAGGTGGCATCGTCCTCGAGCCGTCGGAGTACGAGCTCGTGCTCGAGACGACCGGCCGCCCGGAGGGGGAGGCCCTGGCCATCGTCCCGACCGGTGGCTTCGTGCTGCTCGACACCAGGACGACCCCGGAGCTCGAGGCCGAGGGACTCGCACGCGATGTCATCCGCGCCGTGCAGGAG
>NZ_ATAO01000241.1 GCF_000455825.1 Microbacterium maritypicum MF109 | reverse complement strand
AGGACGACGCGACCCATGCCCGTCCAGAACGCGCCGTTGGTCGCGGCGGTGACGAAGTTCTCGAGACCGACGAACGTGTCGACGAGTTCGCCGCCGCCGTAGAGTCCGTCTCCTGACGGCACCTGCGCGAAGAACGACGAGCGGATCGACACGATGATCGGCACCAGGAAGACCAGCACGAACAGCACCGCGAACGGTGCCATGAACAGCCATCCGGTGAGACCTTCGCGTCGGGTCCCGAACCGGCGCCGGCGGGTGGGATCCGCGGGGATGCGCGATGTCGGCGCCGGTGCCGCACCTCGCGTTTCGGTCACTGTGACCATGGTGTCGCCTCTCGAGGTCAAGACGACGGCGGAGTGCACGATTGCGCGTGCACTCCGCCGTCGATCATCCGATGATGCCTTCTCGTCGACTCACTCTGCGACCGGGAGGCCGAGGTCCTTCAGGGAGGAGACGGCGGTGTCCTGCGCGGTGGTGAAGATGTCGGCCACCGATGCCGTGCCGGCGACGGCCGCAGCGGCGGTCTCGTTCATCTTCGACAGCGTCGAGAAGCCCGGTGCGTAGGGGAAGTCGGGGTTCAGACTCTCGGTGGCCGTGCTCAATTCGGCGAGCACATCCTGACCGCCGAACTGGCGGAGCATCTTCTCGGGGGTCTCCACGTCGCCCTTGGCGGCGACGACGAGGCCCTGCGATGCGAGGTCGTCGACCTGCGTGTTGAACCAGTCGTTGAACTCCATCGCTTCGGCGGGGTACTCGCAGCCCTTCATCACCGAGACGCCGGAACCGCCGTCAGGGCCGCTCATGGCACCCGCGCCGAAGTCGGGAAGCTGGGCGACACGCCACTGCCCCTCGGCCGGTGTGCCGTCGAGCGAATCGAGGAGGAACCCGGCCTCCCACGCGGCTCCGACGTGGCCGATGAGGCTGCCGTCGTTGAGCGCGGCGGTGAAGCCCTCACCCCAGCGCTCGGTCGCCAACGTCTGCTTGCCGTCGAGCAGGCCCTGCCAGAACGCGGCGACGCGCTCGGAGCCTGCGCCCTCGGCGTCGACCTTCCACTCGTCGCCGGCGGTGCTGAACCAGGTGTCGCCGGCCGCGGCCGACTGGGCGGAGAGCCAGTTCTGAGCCTCATCCGGTG
>NZ_ATAO01000240.1 GCF_000455825.1 Microbacterium maritypicum MF109 | reverse complement strand
ATCTGTCCGGCGGCGCATACGTGCGCATCCCCCGCGGTGAGTGGGTCGAGTTCGACGTCACCGAGTCCGGCGGCATCCTGCACGGTGTCGTGTGGCGACAGGCGGCAGATGCGGGCGAGGCCGAGTGGGAGGTCCTCCGCGGACGCCGCCGACTGTGGAAGACCCGCACCGCGGCCGGTTCGACCGGAGACCGCGGCCTCACCGAGGCCGACGGGATGCTCGTGCCTGAGCTCCTCGGTGGCGATCTGCCGGAGGCGGCGGTGACGGTGCGCTGCACGAGTCGCGGCGATGTGCGCCTCGATGCCCTGCTGATCC
>NZ_ATAO01000239.1 GCF_000455825.1 Microbacterium maritypicum MF109 | reverse complement strand
CCCGCCACTGCGGATCGGCTCGCTCTCGCTCGACTTCGGCTTCGCGCTGACTCTGCTGATCGTCCTGATTCTGATGAACGTCGTCGGGCTGTTCATCCGCTGAAATCCCGGCGTGTCCCCTGATCCGGTGGCTGCGACTTCTCCCACTCTGGGTGTCGTGACATCGCGGCGCCAATGCTCGGGGGCTATGCTGGCACCCAGGTGCGCGCCCCGGGTTCGCGCCACATCACGACCACGCCATACATCGATACTGGCAATCGAACTCATCGAAAGAGGAGCCACCCATGGCACTTACCCCGGATGACGTCGTCACCAAGCAGTTCCAGCACGTCCGCTTCAAGGACGGCTTCGACCCGGACGAGGTGGACGACTTCCTCGACGAGATCGTCATCGAGTGGCGCAAGGCTCTCGAGGAGAACGTGGAGCTGAAGGCCAAGCTGGCCGCGTACGAGTCCGGTGCTGCTCCTGAAGCCGCCGCGCCCGCCGCTGTCGAGGCTCCCGCCCCCGTGGCCGAGGTCCCGGCGGAGCCCGCTCCGACCGGTTCCGCGACCGCGACCGCTGGCATCATCGAACTCGCACAGCGTCTGCACGACGAGCATGTCGCCGAGGGCGAGGCGAAGCGGAACGCGCTCATCGCGGAGGCCGAGACCGAGGTCGCCCGCATCCGCACCGAGGCCGAGGCCAAGCAGCGCGAGGAGTCCGCACGACTCGAGCGCGAGCGCAACACTCTCGAGGCTCGTATCACCGAACTCCGCAACTTCGAGCGCGACTACCGCTCGCAGCTGCGCGGCTACATCGAGGGTCAGCTCCGCGAGCTCGACGAGAAGTCGACCTCCACGGACTCGACACCCGTTTCCGCGATCGGTCTGTAAGGCGCCCTCTTGTCAGGACGCCGTCCCCTTCGTCGGTCGGCGGCCGGTGCGGTCGTTGCGATTCTCGCAGCGCTCGTACTGGCCGCCGATCAGTTTGTGAAGTACCTCACGATCGAGAACCTCCCCTACCAGGAGCCGGTTCCGGTCCTGGGGGAGTTCCTTCAGCTGTACTACGTTCGCAACCCCGGGGCGGCGTTCTCCCTGGGATCCGAGGTCACCTGGATCTTCACGATCGCCCTCGCGGTCGTGGCGTGCGTGATCGTCTGGAAGGCGTTCGGGCTCAAGTCCCGCCTGTGGGCGGTCGTGCTCGGCTGTCTCCTCGGCGGAGTCCTCGGCAACCTCAGTGATCGTCTGTTTCGTGAGCCCGGTTTTCCGGTGGGGCACGTCGTCGACATGATCTCGATGCCGTGGATGATGCCGGCGATCTTCAACGTCGCCGACATCTTCATCGTGACCGGGATGATCTCGGTCGCGTTGCTCGTGGTCTTCGGCCTGCGCTTCGACGGTACGCGCGAACGCGATCACGAGATCGTCGAGACCGAGGAAGAAGCCGAAGCCGCCGCGACGGCGGCTGTCCTGGCGACCGACACGGATGACGACATGCTCGACGCCGATGCTCCCGTGCCGGTGCGTTCGACCGATGACGATTCTCCCTCGGAGGATGCGGCTCCCGCATCGGAAGGACGTTGACCGTGGAATCGCGGTCCCTGCCGGTTCCGGACGGTTTGGACGGTACCCGCGTCGACGCAGCCTTGGCGAAGCTGATGGGGTTCTCCCGCACCTTCGCTGCTGACGTCGCCGCCGCAGGGGGAGTACGACTCGACGGCGTGACACTCGACAAGTCCGACCGTCTGCGCGCGGGCGGCTGGCTCGATGTCGAATGGCAGCCGAAAGAGGCGCCGAAGATCGTTCCCCTCGCCGTGCCGGAGCTCGGCATCGTGTACGACGACGATGACATCATCGTGGTGGACAAGCCGACGGGGGTCGCCGCCCATCCATCGGTCGGCTGGGAGGGCCCGACGGTCGTCGGCGCCCTCGCCGCTGCGGGCTTCCGCGTGGCGACCAGCGGCGCTCCGGAACGTCAGGGCGTCGTGCACCGACTCGACGTCGGCACCAGCGGCCTGATGGTCGTGGCGAAGTCCGAGCACGCCTACACGGTCCTGAAGCAGGCCTTCAAGGACCGTACCGTCGAGAAGATCTATCACGCCGTCGTCCAAGGTCACCCCGATCCGCTTGCCGGGACCATCGATGCGCCGATCGGGCGTCACCCCAACCACTCCTGGAAGTTTGCCGTCGTGCCCGACGGGAAGCCGTCTGTCACGCACTATGAGACGCTCGAGGCGTTTCCTGGCGCGTCGCTGCTCGAGATCCACCTCGAGACGGGCCGCACGCATCAGATCCGCGTGCACATGGCTGCGCACCGCCACCCCTGTGTCGGCGACCCGCTCTACGGAGCAGACCCGACGATGTCCGCGCGGCTGGGGCTCACCCGCCAGTGGCTGCACGCGCATCAGCTCGCCTTCGCGCACCCGACGACGGGGGACTGGGTGACGTTCGAGTCCCCGTATCCCGAGGACTTCCGGCACGCACTGGACGTGCTGCGCGGAGAGTAGTCCGCGCCACGCCACGACGATGTCGGTGATGTGCGCGACACTGGGCCCATGACCATCGAGGTTCGCCCCGCGACGGAGTTCGACGACGTCTCGATACTCGTCGGGCCGAGGAAACCGACGTCGAACGTCTGCTTCTGCCTGAGTTACCGCATCGGCAGCAAAGAGAACGTGGCGCTGAAAGGGCAGGAGCGTTCCGATCGGGTCCGGGAACTGTGCCACCAGGATCCACCTCCTGGCGTGATCGCGTACCTCGACGACGAACCGTTGGGATGGGCGGCGCTGCATCCGCGTCGCGGCACCAGTTTCGCGCGGAATCGGCTGATCCCACACGTCGACGATCTCGACGTGTGGTCGTTGTGGTGCTTCCGCGTGCGCCCCGGCTACCGGAAGCAGGGCATCTCCCATGCGCTGATCGAGGGAGCAGTGGCCTACGCGATGGAGCGCGGCGCGCCCGCCATCGAGGGGTATCCGGTCGACAACGGCGGCGAGAAGGTCAATCTCACCATGGCGTACGTCGGCACGCGGTCGTTATTCGAGAGCGCGGGGTTCGTGAAGGCGGCAGACACCGGTTCTGTCCTGGATGGATTCCCTCGGGTGTTGATGCGGCTCGATCTGGGCACATCGCAGAAGTCGTCAAAGAAAGCGTGAACCGCTCGACGGCGCACGGCCAATACATAGCGTGACCACAGACAGCGAGATCATCCAGCGATCTCTCCAGCAGCCGGCGGCGTTCGCCGAGCTCTTCGACAGACATGCGCGCGCGGTCAACGCGTTCGCGACGTATCGCCTCGGCCGGCATGCTGCCGAGGACGTCCTGAGCGAGACATTCCTCGTCGCGTTCCGCCGCCGAGCCGATTTCGACACGGACATCGAATCGGCGATGCCCTGGCTTCTCGGCATCGCCTCGCGCCTGATCCGTCGCCACCGCGCGCTGGAGGCGAAGCAGTGGAAGTCGTTCGCGGCATCCATCTCCCGGCAAGAGCACTCGACGCTCGGAGACCTGGAGGATGCGATGTCCCGCGTCGATGCCGAGCGCGAGGTCGAGACGCTGAAGACGCGCATCGCGGCGCTCGCGCCGAGAGATCGCGAGGCCCTCCTGCTCTATGCCTGGCAGGGGATGAGCTACGACGAGGTCGCGGCGGCACTCGGCGTTCCCGTCGGCACCGTGCGATCGCGGCTGAATCGCGTCCGCAGACGGTTGGACTCCACCCGGAGGATCCAGGCATTCGAGCAGCAGCAGAAGAAGGGAGAGACCCTTGGACGTGTTTGAGAAGGTTCAGCAGACCAGGCCCGAGATCGAGGGGGCGGATGACAATCTCACTGCGGCGCGTGCCCTCCTTCTGATGGAGATCCAGAATGAACGCTCTCCTGCGCGTTCACGGGCGGCGCGGCGGCCATGGTTGATCGCCGCGGGCGCCGTCGGCGCGGCAGCTGCCGTCACCGCCGGAGTGCTCGTGGTGAGCAACATCACGGCCCCGACGCCCGTGCCGACTGTTGAGGCGGTGCCGACCCGCGTGCCGGGGCCGGTGCTCGTGCCTACTCCGATGCCGTCACCCGCGGTCTCACCGATGACGGGCCCGGAGGCGCTCCTGGGGGCAGCGAACGCGACAGCGGGCTTCACGCCACCGGTGCTCGCGCCCGGCCAGTATCTGCGGCGGGCGTGGACGTCGCAGACCCTGGGCGTGTTCGACGCCGACCTCGGCGACGCAGGGCAGCCCGGCTACGGTGCATCGCGCGCGGAAGCATCGAGTGGATGGGTCATCAGCCGCAGCGGTGCCGACTACGCGCCGGCGAACCTTCGCTCGCAGTGGTATCAGGAGTGGGGAGCTCCCGTCGCAGGTGGGGTCTACGGCGACCAGGTGCAAGGTCTTGCACAGCAGGATGAGGCGTTGCAGTCCTACGGGCCAGCGGTCGGCCTGTTCCCGTCAGATGCGCCACGGCTCCCCGAGGGCGGTGCCGAGGATGTGCTCTGGTTCTTTGAATCGTTGCCGCGTGACCCGGCCACGATGATCGCGTGGATTCACGAGTACTTGGGCGCCGACGAGCAGGGATGGGCCGATGGGAAGGTCGGGTGGCTCATCATCGGACTGCTGTCGCACAACGTCGGCGACCCGGAGATGCGTGCTGCGATGTATCGGGCGCTCAGTCTGCTCCCGGGCTCGACGGTGGGAGCCGAACAGAACGGACGACGCACGGTCACCTTCGACTCGCATCTCGGCTCCTCTGAGAGCACGGAGACATCGCTTCGGCGGTTCACGTTGACGATCGACATGGCGACGGGAATCGTGGTGGAGACCACGGACACCACGTCTGTAGGCGAGGGGGTGATCCCGGGCGACGTCCCCGACTCCCGGATGACCTTCGAGATGAGCGTGGTCGATACTCTGCCGTGACCACTTTCGAAGAGCGCTGCTTCTCACCGGTATCGATGCAGACACGAGCGTGGAGCGGAGGCGGACAACCCGTCGCCCGATGTTCGTGATCGCCGGGCGCCATGGCCGGAGTGGGCGCGGCGACCGCGGGTGTCGTGCTGATCAGCCAGATGGACGCGCCGAGCCCGCAGGTCGAGGCAGTGCCGCAGGAAACCGCGCTTCCGACGCCGCGATAGACACCGGCCCCGAGGCCCAGCACGACGTCGGGGACGACGGTCACAGAGCCGTTCCCGGGTACGACCCCGCAGTCGGGGCAGCGGCGAATCCGGGTCCGGACTCCGTGGCAGCAACGTCGCGCCTGCAGATCTCCGGCACTCCGTTCAGCACGCGCTTGACCTCGCCGGTGTCCCTGCATCGACGGCGAACGGCGTCGAGACCTACCGAATCAGGTACGAGAACGACCTACCGAATCAGGTACGGGAACACAGATCGCCGCACCGACACGGTCTCGATCGATGCCGAGGCGGGGTGGGCCACCGAGTGCACGCTGCGTTCGGATCGCGTCGATGCCGGTCCGGGGGATGTGGTCCCTCAGACCGTGCCCGACATACGCATGACGTACTCCGTGTCGATCGTCGACTCTGCCCCGTAGCGGTTTCGGATAGTGCCCTCCGGGCCCCGACACCGGCCTCCGGTGTCGGGGCCCCGCCGTAGAATCGGAGGCATGGCATCCGACTCCTTCGTCCACCTGCACGTGCACAGCGAGTACTCGATGCTCGACGGAGCGGCGAAGATCAACGCGATGACCCAGGCGGCCGCCGACTACAAGATGCCGGCCATCGCGGTGACCGATCACGGCAACACTTTCGCGGCTTTCGAGTTCTACAAGGCGGCCAATGCCGCGGGTGTCAAGCCGATCATCGGGCTCGAGGCCTATGTCACTCCCGGCACGCACCGCAGTGACAAGACGCGCGTGCAGTGGGGCTCGCCCGATCAGAAGAGCGACGACGTCTCGGGTTCCGGTGCGTACACCCACATGACCATGTGGAGTCAGAGCACCGAGGGCATGCACAACCTGTTCCGGCTCAGCTCCCGGTCGAGCATGGAGGGCTACTACTTCAAGCCGCGCATGGACCGCGAGCTGCTGCAGACCTATTCCAAAGGACTGATCGCGACCACCGGATGCCCGTCAGGCGAGATCCAGACGCGCCTGCGTCTCGGACAGTACGACGCTGCGCGCGCGGCCGCGGCCGAGTTCCAGGACCTGTTCGGCAAGGAGAACTACTTCGCCGAGATCATGGACCACGGTCTGTCGATCGAGCGGCGCGTGATGACCGATCTCCTCCGTCTCTCGAAGGACCTGAACATCCCGCTGGTCGCCACCAACGACTCGCACTACACGCATCAGCACGAGGCCGACGCGCACGAGGCGCTCCTGTGCGTGCAGTCGGGATCGACGATGGACGACCCGAACCGGTTCAAGTTCGACGGCGACGGGTACTACATCAAGACCGCGGCCGAGATGCGCCAACTGTTCCGCGACCACCCCGAGGCCTGCGACAACACGCTGCTGATCGCCGAGCGCTGCGAGGTCGAGTTCAACACCTCGGCCAACTACATGCCGCGCTTCCCTGTGCCCGACGGCGAGACCGAGGACAGCTGGCTCATCAAGGAGGTGGAGGCCGGCCTGCACTACCGATATCCCGGCGGCATCCCCGACAAGGTGCGCAAGCAGGCCGAGTACGAGACCGGCATCATCCTGCAGATGGGCTTCCCGGGATACTTCCTCGTCGTCGCCGACTTCATCAACTGGGCCAAGGACAACGGCATCCGCGTGGGCCCCGGCCGTGGCTCGGGTGCCGGCTCGATGGTCGCGTACGCGATGAAGATCACCGACCTCGACCCGCTCGAGCACGGACTCATCTTCGAGCGCTTCCTCAACCCCGACCGTGTCTCCATGCCCGACTTCGACGTCGACTTCGATGACCGGCGCCGCGGCGAGGTCATCGACTACGTCACGGAGAAGTACGGATCCGAGCGCGTCGCGCAGATCGTCACGTACGGAACGATCAAGTCCAAGCAGGCGCTGAAGGACGCCGGTCGAGTGCTCGGCTTCCCGTTCAGCATGGGGGAGCGCCTCACCAAGGCGATGCCGCCGCCCGTGATGGGCAAGGACATGCCCCTTGACGGCATGTTCGACTCTGCTCACCCGAGGTACAAGGAGGCGAGCGAGTTCAGGACCCTGATCGAGACGGATCCCGAGGCGAAGACGGTCTTCGACCGCGCGCTGGGTCTCGAAGGGCTGAAGCGCCAGTGGGGCGTGCACGCCGCCGGCGTGATCATGTCGTCCGATCCGCTCCTCGACATCATTCCGATCATGCGCCGCGAGCAGGACGGGCAGATCGTCACGCAGTTCGACTACCCGTCGTGCGAGTCCCTCGGTCTGATCAAGATGGACTTCCTGGGGCTCCGGAACCTCACGATCATCTCGGATGCGCTCGACAACATCCGCACGAACCGTGGCGAAGAGCTCGACCTCGAACATCTCGGTCTCGACGACCCCGGCGTGTACCAGCTGCTCGCGCGCGGCGACACCCTGGGCGTCTTCCAGCTCGACAGCCCGCCGCTGCGTTCGCTCATGCGTCTGATGAAGCCCGACAACTTCGGTGACATCTCGGCCCTCATCGCCCTGTATCGGCCGGGTCCCATGGGAGCCAACTCGCACACGAACTATGCGCTGCGCAAGAACGGGGTGCAGGAGATCACGCCGATCCACCCCGAGCTGGAGGCGCCGCTCGCCGAGATCCTGGAGGAGTCCTACGGGCTCATCATCTACCAGGAGCAGGTCATGGCCATCGCCCAGGCAGTCGCGGGGTTCAGCCTCGGACAGGCAGACATCCTGCGTCGAGCGATGGGCAAGAAGAAGAAGTCCGAGCTCGACAAGCAGTACGAGGGCTTCGCGGGCGGCATGACCGAGCGCGGATTCGGCGAGGCGGCCATCAAGGCGCTGTGGGACATCCTGCTGCCCTTCTCGGACTACGCCTTCAACAAAGCCCACTCCGCCGCATACGGTCTCGTCTCGTATTGGACCGCATACCTCAAGGCGCACTATCCCGCCGAGTACATGGCGGCGCTGCTCACCAGCGTCGGCGACTCCAAGGACAAGATGGCGCTCTACCTGAATGAGTGCCGCCGCATGGGCATCAAGGTCCTTCCGCCCGATGTCTCCGACTCGATCAACTTCTTCGCGGCCGTCGGCGACGACATCCGCTTCGGCCTCGGCGCCGTCCGCAACGTGGGCAGCAACGTCGTCGAGGGGATCGTGCAGGCCCGCAAGGACGAGCGCTTCACCTCGTTCCACCATTTCCTCGAGAAGGTTCCGCTGCACGTCTCGAACAAGCGCACGGTCGAGTCGCTGATCAAGGCCGGCGCCTTCGACTCGATGGGCGACTCCCGTCGAGCGCTCATGGAGGTGCATGAAGACGCGGTGGAGGCCGCCGTCGATCGCAAGCGCAACGAGGCACAGGGCGCCATCGGGTTCGACTTCGACAGCCTCTACGACGGCATGGACGAGGTCGCTCCCGCCAAGGTCCCCGCCCGCCCCGAGTGGATCAAGAAGGACAAGCTCGCTTTCGAACGCGAGATGCTCGGTCTCTACGTGTCCGACCACCCCTTGGCCGGGCTCGAGGTGCCTCTCGCGAAGCATGCATCGATCTCGATCCACGACCTCAACAACTCCGAAGACCTGCAGGACGGCGACCAGGTGACGGTGGCCGGGCTCGTCACCAGCGTGCAACACCGCGTCGCCAAGGCGAGCGGAAATCCCTACGGCATGATCACCGTCGAGGATTTCAACGGTGAGGTCACCGTGATGTTCATGGGAAAGACCTACACCGAGTTCCAGCACACGCTGCAGCAGGATGCGATTCTCGCAGTCCGCGGGCGCGTGTCCCGGCGCGATGACGGACTCAACCTGCACGCGCAGTCGGCTTTCGCCCCGGATGTGGGGTCCTTCGACGCGGCGGGTCCCTTGGCCCTCGTCCTCGCCGAGCAGCGCGCGACAGAGCGGGTGATGATGGAGCTCGCAGAGGTGCTGCGACGGCACAACGGCGACACCGAAGTGCTGCTTCGGGTGCATCGCGGGGGCACCGCGAAGGTGTTCGAGGTGCCCATGCCGGTCAAGGTGTCCGCAGACCTGTTCGGTGACCTCAAATCACTGCTCGGACCCACCTGTCTGGGGTGAGCGGGTAGGATCGTGAGCCGTCGGCAGCACGACGAATCCACCCGTCGAGCCCTGTGACGAAAGGACCACGCATGAGCACGGATCTCCCCGAATCGGACACCGAGGACATCGTCTTCGGCGACGATGACGGCGTCCTCTACGACGAAGAGGTCACGCCGGAGTTCGGCATCCTCGGCTTCACACTGCGTGAGCTGCTGATCGTGGGCGTCTGGTTGCTGTCCTTCGTCTTCTCCTTCTTCCCGCTGATCGGCGACCTCTCGCTGTGGGGCGTCGGCATCCAATGGATACTCCCGATCGCGCTCCCGACTGTCGCCGTCTTCCTTCTCGTGCTGCGCCGCTTCTCGCCCGACGGCATCCGCAGGGTCGGTTCGCTGGGCATCGATCAGTTCGCCTCGGTCGCGTTCTCCGTGTCAGCGGTGGTCTGGGCCGGCAGCCTGTGGCTCGCGATCTCTGCACTCGTCTCCGGAGGCACGTGGAGCCTTCCGTGGAACGGGGTGGCCCTGGTGATCACCTCTCTGGCCCTCGTCGTCCTCACCGTGTTCGCTCCGATCATCCCGGGGCTGAAGGAAGACTTCCACGGTCGCCTGGTGACTCTCGCGCACCGCAACGCGAATCCGGTGCGTCCGGTCATCGCGCGGCCGCGTCCTGAGCCTGCGCCGGCAGCGGAAGAACCGTCCGGCGAGTCGGCCGAGGCATCGCCTGCGGGGTCCGACTCGTCCGCATCCCTCGAGGGGGCAGAGGCGCAGGCCGACGGCCGGACAGATGTCATCGTCGATGGTGCGACGCCAGCGCTCGTGGTCCCGCTCGATGTCGAGCCCTCCGGGAGGCAGGCGACCGACGAGATCGCCCGATTCGACCTCGCCGAGCAGGTGCCCCTCACTGCCCACGCCTCGGGCGGCGGCATCGGTACCGAGCAGGAGTCCTCGGATGAGGAGTATGTGCCCGCCTACTCGCGTCGTTCGCGCGGTCAGGAACCCGAGATCGTCTCGGACACCGGGAGCATCGAGTCGCTTCTGGAGACGGCGGCGACGTATGAGACCGACGTCGTTGCGGAAGAGCCGGCGCCGCTGGTGTTGGAGGGCGTCTCCGACGCCGACCTCGAAGCGACCAACCCTCGCGAGGCGGCCCCCGCCGCTCAACCGTTCTGGATCCTCGCTCCCTCGGAGCGCGATGTCCACGACGAGCGTGGTGAACCGCTGTTCCGCATCGGCCCGAGCGCGTGGGCACTGGTGATCGAAGATCGTGGGGGTGCGTTCGTCGTGCGACATGACGACGGACGGATCGGCTACCTCCACGACATCTCCGACATCACGAAGGGCTGAAATGCGCACCATAGACCTGCGAGGGCGCGAGCTCTCGCCCGCAGGCATGCTCGCCGCGGTACCCCGGGCCACCCAGGCGCGTGCCGAAGCGCTCGATACCGCTGCGCGGATCGTCGAGGACGTGCGCGACCGTGGCGAGGACGCTCTTCGCGAGCAGGCCGAACGATTCGACGCCGTCACGGATCACGCCGTACGAGTGCCCGCCGAACACATCACCGCAGCGCTGGCTGAACTCGCCCCCGAGGTCAGAGGCGCGCTCGAGGAGGCGATCCGCCGAGTGCGTCTGGCCTCCGCCGCGCAGGTTCCGGCAACACAGGTCACCCGGATCGGGGACGGGGCCGTCATCACGCAGCGGTGGCAGCCGGTGCACCGCGTGGGGGTCTACATCCCCGGCGGCAAGGCCGTCTACCCGTCCAGCGTGATCATGAACGTCGTGCCCGCGCAGATCGCCGGGGTCGAGCAGATCGCGTTGGCATCGCCGCCGCAGTCGGATCAGGGCGGGCGGATTCACCCGACCATCCTCGCGGCGGCGGCTCTGCTGGGAGTGACGGAGGTATACGCGATGGGCGGTGCCGGAGCGATCGGCGCCCTGGCCTACGGTGTGCCGTCACTGGATCTCGATCCCGTCGATGTCGTCTCCGGTCCCGGCAACAACTACGTCGCGTCCGCGAAGCGCGCGGTCGCCGGTGTGGTCGGCACGGACTCGGAGGCCGGGGCGACCGAGATCCTCGTCGTCGCGGATTCCCACGCGGATCCGCGACTCATCGCCGCCGATCTCGTGAGCCAGGCTGAGCACGACGAGCAGGCGTCCGCGGTGCTGGTCACCGATGCGGCCGAGCTCGCCGAACAGGTCGCCGTCGAGGTGGAGCGCATGGCTGCGAGAACCCGCCACAGTGAGCGTGTCGCCGCCGCTCTCTCGGGACCGCAGTCCGCGATCGTCCTCGTGGATGACAGGGCCATGGCCACGGCGTTCAGCAACGCCTACGCGCCGGAGCACCTCGAGCTGCACCTCGTCGACGCCGAGGATGCCGCCGCCGACTTCACCAGTGCCGGTGCCGTGTTCGTCGGCGACCAGACGCCGGTCAGCCTCGGAGACTACATGGCGGGCAGCAACCACGTGCTGCCGACCGGGGGACAGGCGCGTTACGCCCCGGGTCTCGGGTCGTACACGTTCCTCCGTCCGCAGCAGGTCATCTCTTACGACAGGGCTGCGCTGGCTGCCGTGCGTGCCGGAGTTGTCGCCCTCGCCGACACCGAGGTGCTCCCCGCACACGGTGAAGCGATCGAGGCCCGTTTCACCGCGTAGGATCGGTCAGATGCACTGCCCCTTCTGTCGACACCCCGACTCCCGCGTCATCGATTCACGCACCAGCGACGACGGGCTCTCGATCAGGCGCCGTCGACAGTGCCCGGAGTGCGGTGGCCGTTTCACGACGACCGAGACCGCGAGCCTCAACGTGATCAAGCGTTCCGGCGTGATGGAGCCGTTCAGTCGCGAGAAGGTCATCACGGGCGTGCGGAAGGCATGCCAGGGCCGTCCGGTCACGGAGGGCGACCTCGCCGTGCTCGCACAGCGCGTGGAAGAGGCCGTGCGCCAGACCGGTGTCTCGCAGCTCGACACCAACGAGATCGGTCTCGCGATCCTCGGCCCGCTGCGTGAACTCGATGAGGTCGCGTTCCTGCGCTTCGCCAGCGTCTACCAGGCGTTCGACTCCCTCGAGGACTTCGAGGCCGCGATCACCGATCTGCGTGCCGACCACACGAAGAGGGAGTCCGAGGAGCGGTAATCTGGCAGGGATGTATCCGCTGCTCTTCCGCGCTGTCCTCTCGCGCTTCGATCCCGAGTTCGCCCACCACGCCGGCATGGCGGTGATCCGCGTTCTCGGCGTGCCCCCGTTCTCGTGGGCCACGCGTGCGATCACCCGTCCCGACCCGTCGCTGCGCGTCGAAGCGCTCGGTCTCACGTTCCCGTCACCGTTCGGCGTCGCCGCAGGTTTCGACAAGAACGCGGTGGGTGTGCGGGGACTCGCGGCTCTCGGCTTCGGGCACGTGGAAGTCGGCACCGTGACCGCGATACCGCAGGATGGCAACCCGAAGCCGCGGCTCTTCCGTCTCATCGCGGACCGTGCCGTGATCAATCGGATGGGCTTCAACAACGCGGGTGCGGATGCAGCGGCACGTCGTCTCGCACGCCTGCGTCGCGGGGCTCCCGACACGATCATCGGCGTCAACATCGGCAAGAGCCGAGTCGTCGAGGTCGAGGATGCGACGGCCGACTACGTGGCCTCGGCGGCGCGGCTGGCTCCGCTCGCCGACTATCTGGCCGTGAACGTGTCGTCTCCGAACACCCCGGGCCTTCGGGGACTGCAGGCCGTCGAAACGCTCGCGCCGCTGTTGCGTGCCGTGCGCGAGGCAGCCGGGGCCACTCCGCTGCTCGTCAAGATCGCACCGGACCTCTCTGACGAGGAGATCACGGCGATCGCGCAGATGGCGGTAGCCGAGGGGCTCGCAGGAATCATCGCTCACAACACCACGATCAGCCGAGACGGGCTGCTCACGGATGCCGCCACAGTCGAGGCTGCCGGAGCGGGAGGTCTGTCCGGAGCGCCGTTGAAGAAGCGCTCGCTCGAAGTGCTCCGCGTGGTGCGCGAAGCGGTTCCTTCCGACTTCTGCGTGATCGCCGTCGGGGGAGTGGAGACGCCGTCCGACGTGCAGGAGCGCCTCGATGCGGGGGCGACCCTCGTGCAGGGCTACACCGCTTTCCTGTACCGCGGTCCGTTCTGGGGCCGCGAGATCAACAGGGGACTGCTCAGTCGGGGTACTGGCCGCGCTTGACCTGCGGCTTCGGCAGACGCATGAAGCGCATCTGGAGCGCGCGCATCGCGGCGTACCATCCGAGGCCGCGCTCGAGGCGATCCTTGCCGAACTTCGCCGCGGCCTTGCGCTTGACCCGCATGCCGAGCAGGACCATGCCGCCGATGGCGATGACGAGGTAGCCCATCATGACGATGTAGGCGTAGAACGAGATGACCGTGTTGGCCGGAACGAGCGAGGCGAGGATGACCAGCACCATCACTCCCATCACGAACTCGGCCGGGTGCCAGCCGGCGTCCACGTAGTCGCGCGCCCAACGGCGCTGCGGGCCCTTGTCGCGGACGGGGAGGTACTTCTCCTCGCCGGCGGCCATGCCGGCCTGGGCGCGGGCACGACGTTCATTGAGGTCCGCCTTCGCGGCCGCCTTCGCTTCCTTGGTGTTGGCGACCAGGGGGCGGCGACGTGCTGCCTCTTGCTCCGCACGGGTCGGCGTCGCGCGCCCCTTGCCGACGGCAGTCGTCTCGGGGGCGTCGTCGTTCGTGGAAGGGGAGGTAGGGGTAGTGGACACGGAGTTCCTCGGTTCGCCGGCGGGGGATCACCTTAAGATTACTCGCATGACCTCTCCTGTTCCTCCCCGTGAGTCCGATGCCGCCGTCCTCGAGGCGGTGGCGACCGGAATCCCCGCAGCGCTGTCGGATCTCGGTCACCTCGTTCGCATTCCGGGTATGGCCTGGCCCGCGTTCGATCAGACCCAGCTGCAACGCAGTGCGGATGCCGTGGCGGCCCTGGCATCGGACACGGGGGTCTTCGACGAGGTGCGCGTGCTCCGCGCAGCGATCCCGGGCACCGAGGAGCAGGGACAGCCGGCCGTCCTCGCCACCCGCGCGGCACGCAACGGCAAGCCCACCATCCTGCTCTATGCGCACCACGACGTGCAGCCTCCTGGGGATGACGCCCTGTGGGAGACGCCGCCGTTCGAGCCGACCGTACGCGACGGGCGTCTCTACGGGCGTGGAGCGGCAGACGACAAGGCCGGGATCATGTCGCACATCGCCTCGATCCGTGCGGTGAGCGAGGTGCTCGGCGATGACCTCGAGCTCGGTATCGCGATGTTCATCGAGGGCGAAGAGGAGTATGGATCCCGTTCATTCGCCCAGTTCCTCTCCGACAACAAGGATGCGCTCCGCGCTGATGCCATCGTGGTCGCCGATTCCGGCAACTGGGATTCCGTGACTCCTGGTCTCACCGTCTCCCTCCGCGGCAACGCGCGCTTCACGATGCGCGTGCGCACCCTGGACCACGCCTCGCACTCCGGGATGTTCGGTGGCGCGGTGCCCGACGCGATGATGGCGACCGTCACGCTGCTGTCCACGCTGTGGAACGCCGACGGCTCGGTGGCGGTCGAGGGGATGACGGAGCGCGATGCGCCGACGCCGGACTACACCGAGGCGACTCTGCGCGATGAGGCCGGACTTCTGCCCGGCACCACTCCGATCGGTGACGGGACGATCCTCAGCCGCATCTGGAACAAGCCGTCGGTCACGGTGATCGGTATCGATGCCACGAGCGTCGCGGCGGCGTCCAACACGTTGCTCCCCGAGGTGACCGTCGTGATCAGCGCTCGCGTCGCCCCCGGGCAGACCGGTCAGGAAGCCTACGACGCACTCGAGGGTCATCTTCGCGCGCATGCGCCGTTCGGAGCAGAGCTCACGTTCTCGGATGTCGATCTCGGCGACGGCTTCCTGGTGGACACGAGCGGCTGGGCGGTCGCTCTGACCCGCGACGCCATGCGTGACGGCTACGGAGTCGCTCCGGTCGATCTGGGCGTGGGGGGATCGATCCCCTTCATCGCCGATCTGGTGCGAGAGTTCCCGGCCGCACAGATCCTGGTCACCGGTGTCGAAGATCCCCATTCGCGGGCACACAGCCCGAACGAGTCGCTGCACCTCGAAACGTTCCGTCATGCGGTCGCGACCGAGGCGCTGCTGCTGGCCCGCATGAATGAGGCGGAACTCTGAGCCTCACAGCATCTGCGGCGGTAGAATCATCCGAGAAGCCGTGCATCTGCGGCCCGTCACAAGGAGCGACATGAGCGACACCACACTCTCCCCAGAGACCACCCGCGCACACGGCGTCACCCTGACCGACGCTGCTGCCACGAAGGTGAAGAACCTCCTCGAGCAGGAAGGCCGCGACGACCTGCGTCTGCGTGTCGCCGTGCAGCCGGGCGGATGCTCGGGCCTGATCTACCAGCTGTACTTCGACGAGCGCTATCTCGAGGGCGACGAGACGGTCGACTTCGACGGCGTCGAGGTGATCATCGACAACATGAGCGTCCCGTACCTCGACGGTGCGGCGATCGACTTCAAGGACACGATCTCCGAGCAGGGGTTCACGATCGACAACCCCAATGCAGCGGGCAGCTGCGCCTGCGGCGACAGCTTCCACTGATCCTCGCTCTGCCGACTCGGCCGCCGTCACCATCGGTGACGGCGGCCGTTCTGGTTCCACAACCTGCGTGGATGGCATGAATCAGGTGTGAGGTTGCCCTAGACTTGGGTGTGCTCTGTTCGCGATCTGAAAGGTGCATCGTGCCCTCGAAACGCAGCCTTCGTTGGGCCGCCCTCCCTGTGGGAGTTGCGGCAGCCTTGGCCCTGGCGGGATGCTCTCCCACCGAGCTGAACGGCTTTCTTCCGGGCTTCGTGGAGGGTGGACCCGCGGCCACCAACCAGACCGAGCGTGTCTCGTCGCTCTGGGTCAACTCGTGGATCGTGCTTCTCGCCGTCGGCATCATCACCTGGGGCCTGATGGCTTGGGCGGCGATCGCCTACCGCCGTCGCAAGGGCCAGACCGGTCTCCCGGTGCAGATGCGCTACAACATGCCGATCGAGATCTTCTACACGATCGTGCCGCTCATCCTGGTTCTGGGCATGTTCTTCTTCACCGCCCGCGATCAGACGGAGATCGAGGCCAAGTGGGACGAGCCCGACGTCGAGATCACCGCCATCGCGAAGCAGTGGGCGTGGGACTTCCAGTACGACGGTGACGAGAAGGACAACTCCGACGCCGTGTGGACCATGGGCATCCAGGCCCAGCCCGACAAGGACGGCAACATCGATCAGGCGCAGCTGCCGACACTGGTGCTGCCGGTCGACAAGAAGGTCACGATCAACCTTCAGTCGCGCGACGTCATCCACTCCTTCTGGATCATCGACTTCCTGTACAAGAAGGACATGTTCATCGGGAAGGACAACTCCTGGTCGTTCATCCCCACCCGTGAGGGCGAGTACGCCGGCAAGTGCGCCGAGCTCTGCGGTGAGTACCACTCGATGATGCTCTTCAACGTGAAGGTCGTCTCGCAGAGCGAGTACGACTCCTACCTCGCGTCGCTCGAGGAGCAAGGCAACACCGGTGACATCACCGGCGCCTACGACCGTCTCTCGAACCTTCCGGGGACCACCCCGAAGACCGACACCGAGGAAGGAGGGGAGTAAGCCATGTCGACCACAGAAGCTCCCCGTACCGACGAGTCTCCCCGCTCGCGTCCCCAGACTCTGCCCGCACGCCAGGCCGCTCTCATGAGCTCCTCGCGCGTCGAGCAGAAGGGCAACATCGTCGTCAAGTGGATCACCTCCACCGACCACAAGACCATCGGGTACATGTACCTGATCGCGTCGGTGATGTTCTTCCTCCTCGGCGGTGTGATGGCACTCGTCATCCGTGCCGAGCTGTTCGCGCCGGGTATGCAGATCATCCCGACCAAGGAGCAGTACAACCAGCTGTTCACGATGCACGGCACGATCATGCTGCTGATGTTCGCGACGCCGCTGTTCGCCGGCTTCGCCAACGCGATCCTGCCCTTGCAGATCGGCGCCCCTGACGTCGCCTTCCCGCGTCTGAACGCCTTCGCCTTCTGGCTCTTCCTGTTCGGCTCCACGATCGCGGTGGCCGGCTTCCTCACCCCGCAGGGCGCGGCATCCTTCGGGTGGTTCGCCTATCAGCCGTTGGCAGGGGCATCGTTCTCGCCGGGTGCGGGTGGAAACCTCTGGATGGTGGGTCTCGGCATCTCCGGATTCGGAACGATCCTCGGTGCCGTCAACTTCATCACCACGATCATCACGATGCGTGCCCCCGGCATGACGATGTGGCGCATGCCGATCTTCTCGTGGAACACGCTCATCACGAGCCTCCTGATCCTGATGGCGTTCCCGGTGCTTGCCGCAGCCATCTTCGCCGCGGCAGCCGACCGCATCCTCGGTGCTCACATCTACGACCCGGCCAACGGCGGCGTTCTGCTCTGGCAGCACCTGTTCTGGTTCTTCGGTCACCCCGAGGTGTACATCATCGCGCTGCCGTTCTTCGGTATCGTCTCCGAGATCTTCCCGGTCTTCAGCCGCAAGCCGATCTTCGGATACAAGACCCTCGTCTACGCGACGATCGCCATCGCTGCTCTCTCGGTCGCGGTGTGGGCTCACCACATGTATGTGACGGGCTCGGTCCTGCTGCCGTTCTTCGCGCTCATGACGATGCTGATCGCCGTGCCGACGGGTGTGAAGATCTTCAACTGGATCGGTACCCTCTGGCGAGGGTCGGTCACCTTCGAGACTCCGATGGTCTTCGCTCTCGGGTTCCTCGTGTCGTTCGTCTTCGGTGGTCTGACCGGTGTCATCCTCGCGGCTCCGCCGCTGGACTTCGCCCTCTCCGACTCGTACTTCGTGGTCGCCCACTTCCACTACGTGGTGTTCGGAACCGTGGTGTTCGCCATGTTCGCCGGCTTCTACTTCTGGTGGCCGAAGTGGACCGGACGCATGCTGAACGAGCGTCTCGGCTACGTGCACTTCTGGCTTCTGTTCATCGGTTTCCACATGACCTTCCTCATCCAGCACTGGCTGGGCGTCGACGGCATGGTGCGTCGTTACGCCGACTACTCGGAGGCCGACGGATGGACCTGGCAGAACCAGGTCTCGACGATCGGTGCCATCATCCTGGGCGCTTCGATGCTGCCGTTCTTCCTGAACGTCTGGATCACCGCCCGCAAGGCGCCGAAGGTCACGGTCAACGACCCGTGGGGCTACGGCGGATCGCTCGAGTGGGCGACGTCCTGCCCGCCCCCGCGCCACAACTTCACGTCGATCCCGCGCATCCGCAGCGAGCGGCCTGCGTTCGACCTGAATCACCCGGAGGCTGCGGAGTTCGCCACGACGGCTCCCGGCGAGCGAGAGGCCCACTAAGTCATGCGCGACAACGTCATTCTCTGGTGGATCCTGACGGCGTTCTTCGCTCTCGTCGGAGTCGTCTACACCGGTTGGCACATCCTGGCCACACCGAACGACAACTTCGCGATGCGAATCGAGTGGGTCGGTACGGTCGCCCTGTTCTTCGCCGCCTTCATGGCAGCGATGATCGCGTTCTATCTCGATCGCACTCACAAGGCGCAGCGTGGTGAGCTGCCCGAAGACATCCTGACCTCCGACATCGACGACGGTGACCCGGAGCTCGGCGAGTTCAGCCCGTGGTCCTGGTGGCCCATCGTCCTCGCTGCCTCGGCGGGAGTCTTCGTCGTGGGGCTCGCGGTCGGGCACTTCCTCCTGCCGATCGGCCTCGCGATCTTCGTCGTCGCGATCGTCGGCTGGGTGTACGAGTACTACCGCGGCAACTTCGCCCGCTGACCCAGCTGCACGGAAGAAGGCCCCCGGAGGAATCCGGGGGCCTTCTTCGTGCGCCGGGGCCGTGATCAGGCGTGGGCGCGAATGCGTGCGATGCCGGTCAACGGATCCACGGGGCGGTGGTGGACGCCATCGCTGTCTTCGACCGCGTAACCCTCGCGGACCCAGTACTCGAAACCGCCGATCATCTCGCGTACGGCGTATCCGAGGCGGGCGAACTCGAGCGCGCCCTTGGCGCCGGCGTTGCAGCCGGGGCTCCAGCAGTAGACGACCACGTCCGCACCCTCGGGGATCTCGGTGGCAGCACGCGAGGCGATCTCGCTGTAGTGCATGTGCACGGCACCGGCGATCCGCCCCTGGGCCCACGCCTCGTCGGAGCGGACGTCGACGACGACGATGTTCTCGCCGGCCTTGAGCGCCGCGTGCACATCGCTGGGGTCTGTCTCATAGGTCAACTTGGCTGCGTAGAACTCGGCACGATCGATCATGATTCCAGCCTACGGAGACACGCGGGAACCATCCGGCGGAATCCAGTCGCTCAGCGACGGATTGCGGTCAATGCCGGAGCCGGGGGTATACGCCAGCCAGGGCGGCCCGGCGAGGTCAGCGGCAGAGGTGCCGTCGTCGGTCGTGGCGCGTTCGACGATCGACGTACTGCTACCGATCAGAGCACATCCGTGGATCAGAGCACATCCGTGAATCAGAGCACAGCCGTGAATCAGAGCACAGCCGTGAATCAGAGCACAGCCGTCATCTGCGTGCGCGGTCCGTGCTCGAAGAGGCCCAGCGCGGATTCGACCTGGACCAGATCTCGGAGCAGTGAGGTGTCCGGCTCGCTCACGACGAAGCCGCAGGACGTGTAGAAGGGGGCGTTCCAGGGCACGTCGATGTAGGTGCGAAGGGTGATCTCGGTATGACCCCGGTGGCGCGATTCCGTGAGCGCGGCCGTGACGAGCTCACGGCCGATACCCTGGCGTCCGTAAGAGGGAAGCACCGAGAGCTGCTCGAGATGCGCGTGGCCGTCGAGCTCCAGCACGTGCACGAAGCCGACAACGACCGGCGTCGTGGTGGTCCCGTCGTGGTGTTCGGCGACGAGGACGAAGCCCGGCATCGACGCGCGTTCCTGCGGGGGCGTCGGGGGAGGCCAGTCGACGGCTCCGAACCGTTCGATGAGGAGGGCATCGGCGGCCACTTCGATCTGTTCCGTTGCCGCGTCATCGTCGGGCGCGGCCGGGCGGACGACGACGTTGATGCTCATTCGGAGACAGCCGCGATCGCTTCGATCTCGACCAGCTGGTCGTCGTAGCCGAGCACCGTCACGCCCAGGAGCGTGCTGGGCACGTCGTGCGCGCCGAAAGCCGCATGGATGACATCCCAGGCCGCGACGAGGTCGGCCTGCGATGAGGAGGCCACGAGTACCCGCGTGCTGATGACGTCGGTGATGGTCGCGCCGGCGATCTCGAGCGCCCCCTGGAGGGTCTCTACGCACTTGGCCGCCTGAGCGGCGTAGTCACCGGGTGCAGCAGTCGTGCCATCGTCGTTCAGCGGGCACGCGCCGGCGAGGAAGATCAGGCGTGAGCCGGCCGGTGCGGTCGCGGCGTAGGCGTAGGGGACTTCGGCGAGGGCGGTGCCGCGGATCAGCTGGACGACGGACGACATGGATCGATCCTCTCATTAGGGGATTAACGATGAAGGCCCCGTCCGCAGGGACGAGGCCTTCATCAGTGGGGGAGTGGCGACTACTCGCCATCCTCCGACTTCTTGCGAGGCTTCTTCACCGGCTCGGTCGCGATGACCGTGCTCGGCGTGTTCGGCGTCTCGTCGACGTGGGTCTCATCGACCGTGAGCGGGGCGTCAGGGAATCCTGCGCGCTCGTGGGCACCCTGGATCTCTGCAGCCTCGGTCTCGTCGTTGTGAGCCGTGACGTGGTGCTGGTGAGCATCCGCCGCCTCGACCTCGGCCTGCGTGAGCGGGGCGAGACGGTCCTCGAAGAACCAACGGGAGATCGAGGAACGGAGGTTCTCGGTCCACGGGATGCGGCCCTTGTCATTGGGGCGCACCACGAGGGGCTCGTAAGTGTCGACGTCGATCAGCTTCCAGCGGTCGTACTTGTCGACCGGCTGGTGCACCTCGATGAACTCGCCACCGGGGAGGCGGACGATGCGGCCGGACTCGAAACCGTGCAGCACGATCTCGCGGTCCTTCTTCTGCAGCGCGATGCAGATGCGCTTCGTGACGAAGTAACCCAGGATCGGCCCGAGGAAGAGCAGGGCCTGCAGCGTGTGGATCACGCCCTCCATCGTGAGCATGAAGTGCGTCGCGATGAGGTCGGACGATGCCGCGGCCCAGAGGACGGCGTAGAAGATGACGCCGGCCACACCGATCGCCGTGCGCGTCGCGGCGTTGCGCGGGCGCTGTGCGATGTGGTGCTCGCGCTTGTCTCCGGTGACCCACGCCTCGATGAAGGGGTAGATCGCCACCGCCACGATGAACAGGCCGAGGACCAGAACCGGGGCGATGATGCCGAACGACCAGGTGTGGTCGAGGAAGACGATGTCCCAGTTCGACGGTGCCAGACGCAGGGCGCCGTCGGCAAAGCCGATGTACCAGTCGGGCTGGGTGCCGGCAGAGACAGGGGACGGGTCATACGGACCGTAGTTCCAGATCGGGTTGATCTGGAAGAACGTCGCGATCAACACGATGGTGCCGAAGACGATGAACAGGTATCCGCCCATCTTGGACATGTACACCGGCATCATCGGGTAGCCCACGACGTTGTCGTTCGTGCGGCCCGGGCCGGCGAACTGCGTGTGCTTGTTGATGATCATGAGCATCAGGTGCACCACGATCAGCGCGATGACGAGCATCGGCAGCAGCAGGATGTGCAGCGTGTACAGGCGTCCGACGATGTCGGTACCCGGGAACTCGCCACCGAAGAGGAGGAACGAGGTCCAGGTGCCGATCAGGGGGAGACCCTTGATCATGCCGTCGATGATGCGGAGGCCGTTGCCCGAGAGCAGGTCGTCGGGAAGCGAGTATCCGGTGAAGCCCTCGGCCATCGCGAGGATGAAGAGGATGAAGCCGATCACCCAGTTGAGCTCACGCGGCTTGCGGAAGGCACCGGTGAAGAACACGCGGAGCATGTGCACGCCGATGCCGGCGATGAACACGAGGGCGGCCCAGTGGTGGATCTGCCGGACCAGGAGTCCACCGCGCAGATCGAAGGAGATGTGCAGCGACGACTCGAGCGCCGCGGACATCTCGATACCCCGCATCGGAGCGTAGGCGCCGGTGTAGTGGGTCTCGACCATGGACGCCTGGAAGAAGAACGTCAGGAAGGTTCCGGAGAGGAACACCACGACGAAGCTCCAGAGCGCGATCTCGCCGAGCATGAACGACCAGTGGTCGGGGAAGATCTTGCGTCCGAGCTCCTTGACGAAGCCGGAGAGGCTGGTGCGCTCATCGATGTAGTTCGACGCGGCACCGACGAAGCGACCGCCGAGGGGCGCTTTGGTGTCCTTGTCCTCTTTGGACAGCGTTGCGGTGCTCAATGGCGCTCCCAGAAGCTCGGGCCGACGGGTTCCTTGAAGTCGCTGCGTGCGACCAGGTAGCCCTCGTCATCGACGGTGATGGGCAGCTGCGGCAGCGGACGAGCCGCCGGGCCGAAGATGACCTTTGCATGGTCCGTGACGTCGAACTGCGACTGGTGGCACGGGCACAGCAGGTGGTGGGTCTGCTGCTCGTACAGAGCCACAGGGCATCCGACGTGCGTGCAGACCTTGGAGTACGCGACGATGCCGTCGTAGGACCAGTCCTTGCGGTCCTCGGCCTCGATCAGCTGCTCGGGGCGCAGGCGCATCATCAGCACGATGGCCTTGGCCTTCTCTTCGAGGTAGCCGTCGCTGTGGCTGAGGGTGGCGAGTTCCTCCGGGATCACGTGGAACGCCGAACCCAGGGTGACGTCAGCCGCGCGGATCGGGGTGCCGTCGGGATCGCGCACCAGGCGCGCACCCTCTTCCCACATGGTGTGCTTGAGCAGCACGACCGGGTCGCCCGCGGTGGGGTCTTCCGGAGTGGAGTGCGGCGCCAGGCCACGGAACAGCGTCACGCCGGGGATGATCGAGGCGACGATCGCGGCGAAAAGCGAGTTTCGGATCATTGAGCGACGGCCGAAGCCCGACTCTTCATTCGCGTCGGAGAAGGCCTTGATGGCCGCTTCGCGCGTGGAGTCCTTGCCACGGGTGGGGTGGCGGTGCTCGATGAACTCCTTGTCGGACATGAGGGCCTTGGACCAGTGGATGGCACCGATGCCGAGGGCCAGCAGCGCGAGCGCGATGCCGAGACCGATGAAGAGGTTGTTCTGCCGGATGTCGATGAGCGCGCCGCTCTCGATCGGGAACAGCATGTAGGCGGCGACCGCCCAGATGCTGCCGGCGAGCGAGAGATAGAACAGCGTGTAGACAGTGCGGACAGCGGCTTTCTCGGCGCGCGGGTCCTTATCGGTCATCCGCTCGCGGTGCGGCGGAAGCCCGGGGTTCTGCACGGGATCGCTGACTGCGACACCCAGCCCCGGAGAGGGCTGGTAGGCCCTGTCAAGAGCCTGCGAGTCGTCGTCGTGTGCCATGGTGCTCCTCGTACGTTCCTCTTCGATGATTAAGCGTCAGTTGGACTTCGCCGTGATCCACACGGTGACGGCGACGAGCGCGCCGATACCGAAGATCCACACGAACAGGCCTTCGGAGACCGGACCGAGCGAGCCCAGCGAGAAGCCACCGATCTGCACGGACTGCTGCTGGAAGAGCAGCGCCGAGATGATGTCTCGCTTGTCCTCGTCGGACAGGTTCATGTCGCCGAAGACCGGCATGTTCTGGGGGCCGGTGACCATGGCGGCATACATGTGCAGCGCGCTGGTCTCGCTGAGTCCGGGGGCGTACTTGCCCTCGGTGAGCGCTCCACCCGCGGCGGCCACGTTGTGGCACATCGCGCAGTTGACGCGGAACAGCTCGGCACCGTTTGAGACATCGCCCTTGCCGTCGAGGATGTGGTCCGACGGGAACGTCGGGCCGGGAGCCTCGGACTGGACGAAGGACGAGATCGCGAGGATCTGGTCCTCGGTGAACTGCGGGGCCTTCTGCGGCGCCTGGGGGCCCTGCATCTGCAGAGGCATGCGGCCGGTCGACAGCTGGAACTCGGTCGCCAGCTCACCCACGCCGTAGAGGCTGGGGCCATTGGCGGTTCCCTGCAGGTCGAGACCGTGGCAGGTGGCGCAGTTGGCCGTGAACAGCTTCTTGCCGTCCTCGACGGTCAACTGCGAGGTCGCCGCCGACTGGGTGTCGGTCGCGGCGAACGCAGCGGTCGCGCCGGCGTACACGGCGCCGGTGATCATGAGGCCTGCGCCGATGAGCGCGGCCGCCGCCAAAGGGCTGCGACGACCGCTGGAACGGCGCTTCTTCTCTCGTGCCATCTCGGGGATCAGCTCCGCTCTTATTTCAGGAAGTAGATAACGAGGAACAGCACGATCCAGACGACGTCGACGAAGTGCCAGTAGTAGGACACCACGATCGAGGAGGTCGCCTCCTTGTGCCGGAAGTTCTTGACGGCGTATGCGCGTCCGATGACGAGCAGGAACGCGACCAGTCCGCCGGTGACGTGCAGGGCGTGGAAGCCCGTCGTCAGGTAGAACGCGGAAGCGTACGAGTCAGCGCTGATGGGCATGCCCTCAGCAACGAGCTGGGCATACTCCCAGACCTGGCCGGAGACGAAGATCGCGCCCAGGGCGAAGGTGAGGAAGAACCACTCGACCATTCCCCATCCGAACAGGCGACGGCGTCCTGCGCCGTTCTTCTGTCCCTTGCCGATCTTGTAGGGCTGCAGGTCCTCTGCCGCGAACACGCCCATCTGGCACGTGAACGAGGAGAGTACGAGGATCGCAGTGTTTACTGCGGCGAACGGGACGTTCAGCAGCTCGGTCCGGGCCGCCCACAGCTCCGGGGAGGTGCTGCGGAGGGTGAAGTAGATCGCGAAGAGTCCCGCGAAGAACAT
This sequence comes from Microbacterium maritypicum MF109, assembly GCF_000455825.1. GTDB lineage: Bacteria > Actinomycetota > Actinomycetes > Actinomycetales > Microbacteriaceae > Microbacterium > Microbacterium maritypicum_A. The sequence goes on along the minus strand of NZ_ATAO01000239.1, from coordinate 52,224 downwards.
CACCTCACTGCCGAGCCACACAATGGTGCCGACAGCTACCGGGTTGGGCCGCTTAATCGTTCTCGCCGCCGGGGCATACGTCGCTGAGGTCGTCACCCCTCCATTATGGCCGATCCGCGGGCGTGATTCTTGCACCGGCGACCTTCGAGTTGCCGGTCGACGACTTAGGAGACCCTAAGAAAACACTGCGAATACCCGGTGAATCCGCGGGAAACAAGGGGTGGGGGTGGGGTGCACGTGTGTTCGGAAGCATCTGCATGTTTTCTCTGCGCCGATAGGATCGCACACATGGCTGATTCCCTGACCTGGTCCGACGTGCTCACCTCTCTTCTGGAGCGTCGCGATCTCAGCGTGTGGGAGTCGACGTGGGCCATGCGGCAGATCATGCAGGGCAACGTCACGGAGGCCCAGCTGGCAGGATTCCTCGTCGCTCTTCGTGCCAAGGGGGAGACGATCGACGAGATCGTCGGCTTCCGCGACGCGATCCTCGAGGCTGCGGTCCCTCTTCCCGTCTCTCCTGATGTGCTCGACATCGTCGGGACGGGCGGCGACCGCGTCGGCACGGTGAACGTCTCGACCACGGCGGCGATCATCATCGGCGCCACCGGCGTGCCCGTCGTCAAGCACGGCAACCGTGCGGCGAGTTCGGCTTCCGGTTCCTCAGACGTGCTCGGTGCTCTCGGCCTCGAACTGTCACTCGACCCCGCCGCCGTCGCATCCATCCTCGACCGCACCGGGATCACCTTCGCGTGGGCGGGCGCGTTCCACCCCGGCTTCAAGCACGCAGGACCCGTCCGCGCGGAGCTCGGGGTTCCCACCGTCTTCAACATGCTCGGGCCGCTGTGCAACCCCGCGCGCGCCGAAGCCAACGCCGTGGGTGTCGCGCAGATCGAGCGCGTACCGCTGATCACCGGCGTCTTCCGGACCCGCGGCGCGACCGCGCTGGTGTTCCGAGGCGACGATGGACTCGACGAGCTCACCACGACCGGCCACAGCCGCATCTGGGAGGTCACCCGCGGGGACATCCACGAGCACGACCTCGACCCCCGTGACCTCGACATCCCGATCGCCGACCTGGCCGACCTGATCGGCGGATCGCCGCAGCACAACGCGGAGGTGCTGCGACGGACGCTGGCGGGGGAGACCGGGGCGGTGCGCGACATCGTGCTGCTCAATGCGGCGGCGGGCATCGTCGCGTTCGAACTCTCCCAGGACGCCATGCAGGTGCAGCGCCCGATCCTCGAACGACTGCGCGAGGGGTACGACAAGGCATCGGCGGCGGTCGACGACGGCCGTGCCCTGGCCAAGCTCGACCAGTGGATCTCCGTCAGTCGCGAGCTGGCGGCCCCGAAGGAGTGACCGTGGATCCCGTCGACGCCCTGCTGGAGATCGCCTCTCTTCTGGAGCGCGAGCGGGCCTCACGGTACCGAGCGAAGGCTTTTCGTCAGGCTGCCGCGACCCTGCAGGATCTCCCGGACGACGTCCGGGCCGATCCCACCCGCCTGAGAGCGGCGAAGGGCATCGGAGAATCCACCTTCGCGGTGATCCGTCAGGCGCAGGCCGGGCAGGTGCCGGACTACCTCGTCGAGCTGCGTGGCGACGTCGAACCTGAGCGTGTCTCGCTGCTGCGCACGAAGCTGCGCGGCGACCTGCACGCTCACACCGACTGGTCCGACGGCACTACTCCCATCTCTGTCATGGCAGCGGCAGCTCGCGCGTTGGGCCATGAGTATCAGGCGATAACGGATCACTCGCCGCGTCTTCGGGTGGCCAGAGGGCTCTCGGCCGAGCGGCTTCGGGAGCAGATGCCCCTGGTGCGTGCGGAGTCCGGTGACGGTTTCACCCTGCTCGCCGGCATCGAGGTCGACATCCTCGAGGACGGCGCTCTCGACCAGGAGGACTCCCTGCTCCGCGAACTGGACATCGTCGTGGCATCGGTGCATTCGAAGTTGCGGATGGACTCGCGTCCGATGACCGCACGCATGATCGCCGCGGTGTCGCACCCCAGGGTGAACGTGCTCGGGCACTGCACCGGGCGCCTGGTGCAGGGGGAACGAGGGACCCGCCCGGAGTCGGCGTTCGACGCGGCTGCGGTTTTCGCCGCCTGCGCGGACAACGGGGTGGCGGTCGAGATCAACTCGCGCCCCGAGCGTCAGGATCCGCCGGATGAACTGATCGCTATCGCGCTCGAAGCCGGATGCCTGTTCTCCATCGACTCGGATGCGCATGCTCCCGGTCAGCTCTCGTTGCTGGATCACGGCGCGGAGCGAGCCGAGCGCGCGGGGATTCCCGCCTCCCGGATCGTGACGACCTGGGGACTCTCCCGGCTTCTCGCCTGGGCGGAATAGGTGCAGCTGCGGTTGAACGGGGGTCAGCCGGACGCGAGGGCGGCCTTCGACACCGCTGCCACCGCGCGCGTCATCGAGCCGCCGAGGTTCCACTTCTCGGCGAGAGCCGTCGCCGCATCGACCTCCGCGGGATCGAGCACCCGCAACGGGATATCGGGCGTCGTGATGGGAAGCGACGTGGCGACCGCGACCACGGTGGGGGCCACATCGAGGTAGGCGGATGCGGCCAGCACCTTCGCCCGCACCCCGGCGCTCATGCCCTCTCCGGCCTCGGCGGCCGCGCGGATGCCCTCGAGATCGGCGTGGGTCTGCAGCAGCGTCGCGGCGGTCTTCTCACCGACCCCGGCCACACCGGGAAGACCGTCTGAGGCGTCGCCGCGCATGGTGGCGAAGTCGGCATACTGCGAGGGGAGCACCCCGTACTTCGCGACCACGGTCGCATCGGTCACGACCTCGAGATTGCTCATGCCGCGCGCGGTGTAGATGACCCGCACATCGCGGGAGTCGTCGACGAGCTGGAACAGATCGCGGTCTCCGGTGACGATGTCGACCGGCATCGTCGCTCCGGTCGCGAGCGTGCCGATGACGTCGTCGGCCTCGTGCTCCGCCACCCCGATGATCGGGATCCCGATCGCGGCGAGCGTCTCCCGGATGAGGGGGATCTGCGCTTCGAGGGGGTCGGGGACCTCTTCGATGTCAGGTCCGACCTCGACGACCTCGACGACACGGTGCGTCTTGTAGCTGGGGATCAGATCGACGCGCCATTGCGGGCGCCAGTCGTCATCCCAGCAGGCGATGACATGGGTGGGCTCGTAGAGCGTGACGAGCTTCGCGATGATGTCGAGCAGACCGCGCGCCGCGTTGATCGGAGCGCCGTCGGGCGCCGTCACCTTGTCGGGGACGCCGTAGAAGGCGCGGAAGTAGAGGCTGGCGGTGTCGAGCAGCATGAGGCGATCGGTCACCAGCACAGTCTGGCACGGGCGTGCGACACGGGCCGGTGGTCGCGGGCCGGAGAGTGAGACGATCCGCGCGGTTGCGACACTCACGGGTATGACAGCTTCTCTTCGCACGTTCTCGTCCCTCGTCCTGGGCGGGGTGGTGCTCGCCGCGGCACTGAGTGGATGCGCCATGTCGGCGGGGACCTCTCCTGTCCCGGAATCGACGTCCGCTCCGGACACCTCCGACACGTCACACGCACCGCAGGCGGCATGGCTGGATGCGACGTCGTTCGTCGTGAAGACATGGGGCGATGCGTGCGCTCCGCAGATCGGGGACATCGTCGCGGGGGACCAATCGCTCGAGCTCGTTCTCGTCGACGGCACGGATGAGGTGTGCGCGGCAGTGCAGACCGCTCACGGGATGTACGTCGGGCTGCCGGCGGCGTTCGACTCCTCGCGACCTGTCGAGCTGACAGTGACGGATCCCGGGGGAGAGACCACGGAACTGACGCTTCCCGGACTCGTGTCAGGAGAGATCATCCCGGCCGATCGGATGCCCGAGCAGACACCCGCGGCGGCATGGATCGACGCGCATGAACTCGCGGTCCTCACCTGGGGATCGTCGACCTGCATGCCTGCCTCCGGGGCCGTCGAGGCCGTCAGCGAGAACGAGGCGATCGTTCGGCTGGAGGAGAGCGCGAACGAGGTCTGCACGATGGATCTGGTTCCGCAGATCACGTTCGTGACGGCGGTGGGCATCGACCAGGACGCGAAACTGACGCTCGACGGATACGTCGATGCGGACGGCGCCCCGGTCGTCGTGACCATCGCGCGCTAGCTCTTCTTCGATGTCGCTCAGCAGCCTGGGGCCGATGGGCGCTGTTCGCAGGTGAAGGCCACGAGTGCGGTGTGGGCCTCGAAGATGCGTATTTCCCGTGCGGGGCCCGGGATCGTGAGTCGACCGGCGACCGGGAACCAGCCGCCGCCGAGGTCGACCTCCGCGGCGTAGCGGACGGTGACATGCGCCTGGTAGGTGCCGCGCTCGCGATAGACGTGGCTCGTCGCGGTCGGGGTGAACGGGGCCTGACCGAGCGCCGACCAGGTCTGTCCGCCGGTGCTCGATGTCGCAGAGGTGCCGTCGCCGTGCACGAACTCATAGTCGACAGGTGTGAACCGCACCGAGAGAGGGGTGCCGAGAAGGGTGCCCGAGCGCGTGTGCGCGGACGCCGCCGCGACGAAGTTCGTCGGCATCCCGGCCACACCGACGTTGTCGGGCTCGCCGACGTTCGCGACCGGATCGGGAGCGAATTGTGCGAGATCGTCGATCGTGATCGCCGGGGCGGCGGGCTCATCCGTCGCCGGTGGCGGGGGTGACGTCGGTTCCTCGTCGACCGCGGCACGAAAGCAGCTGCGGGAGCTGTTCCAGTCGTCGAGACACGAATCGAAGTCGAACTCGTGCACCGGGAAAGCCAGAGAGGTCGGGGTGGACGGGGACCCTCCGCCCGGGGCGTTGTTGTGCGGGCTGCCGGAAGAGGGCTGGGTCTGGGTGCCGGAGATGACGACGCTTGTGTTGTTGTCATTGCCTACGGCAACGTCGGCTCCCCCGACACCGCCGCCATCGCTACGGGTGGTTAGCGACAAAAGCACGACGGGCAGCAGGAGCGATCTCATCCAGCGCATGCGACATCAGCATCTCGATCCGCGCGATCGACGAGCATGCGTCCATCGGACACGATGAACGTGACGCGGAGCTGGTTTAGATCGGGGCGGTCGGTCGGTGTCACTGGGTTGCCGGATGGGTCAACAACGTCCGAGCCGCTCACATCAACGCACACCGCCGCTTCGACCTCTTCGAATGGTGCCTCGGCACTGATTCCGTCGAATCCGACGACCGCCATCTGGCCCGTGAACGCATAGTCTTTGGCGTGGAGTTGGGACAAAGTCTGACGGTCCGCTGCTTCAAAATCGCCGCTGGTTAGGTCGAACACTGGCTCGAAAGTGTCCGGGTTGCTGAGATCAACTGAGTTCAATGCGTCCGTGTAGGCCCGGTACGTCGCCTCCGCGGCGGCGAAGGCTTCTTCTTCCGAGGCGAAGGCTGCGGTCGGCGTGGGCGTCGGAGCCGGAGTCGGCGCGCAGCCCGCGAGCGTTATGGCGACCGCGACCATCGTGAGAGCGCCGAGGCGACGGGACATGGCGAGGGGAGGAGTCGGCGAGATCACCCCGTCACGGTAGCCCGGAGTGCGTCGGGCCCGGGGGAGTTATCCACAGGTCGGCGCCCATCGGAATCCGACTCCTGCCGTATCCGAACTTCTGATAGCCTTAACCGTCACTCGTGGCGTGCATGCGCGTGCCCTCGTGACGAGAAAACCAAAATCCAACTGCTGTGAAGCATGCAGTCGGCCGTGCGCGGTCGTTGCCTCCCAGCCCGAGTCTCCATTCAACAAGGACAACCCACTACATGACTACCGCAACGACCGCCCCGGCCACCAAGCAGGTCGCCATCAACGACATCGGATCTGCTGAGGACTTCCTGGCCGCGGTCGAGAAGACCCTGAAGTTCTTCAACGACGGCGACATCATCGAAGGCACGATCGTCAAGATCGACCGCGATGAGGTCCTCCTCGATGTCGGCTACAAGACCGAGGGTGTCATCCCCTCGCGCGAGCTCTCGATCAAGCACGACGTCGACCCCAACGAGGTCGTCGCTGTCGGCGATCTGGTCGAGGCCCTCGTTCTCCAGAAGGAGGACAAGGAAGGCCGTCTGATCCTCTCCAAGAAGCGCGCACAGTACGAGCGTGCCTGGGGAGACGTCGAGAAGATCAAGGAGAACGACGGCGTCGTCACCGGTACGGTCATCGAGGTCGTCAAGGGTGGACTCATCGTCGACATCGGCCTCCGTGGCTTCCTGCCGGCTTCGCTCATCGAGCTGCGCCGCGTCCGCGACCTCACGCCGTACCTCGGCCAGGAGATCGAAGCCAAGATCCTCGAGCTCGACAAGAACCGCAACAACGTCGTCCTGAGCCGCCGTGCGCTGCTCGAGCAGACGCAGTCGGAGTCGCGCACCACGTTCCTGAACAACCTGCACAAGGGTCAGGTCCGCAAGGGTGTCGTCTCGTCGATCGTCAACTTCGGTGCGTTCGTCGACCTGGGTGGCGTGGACGGCCTCGTGCACGTCTCCGAGCTGTCCTGGAAGCACATCGAGCACGCCTCCGAGGTCGTCGAGGTGGGCCAGGAGGTCACCGTCGAGATCCTCGAGGTCGACCTCGACCGCGAGCGCGTCTCCCTGTCGCTGAAGGCGACGCAGGAGGACCCGTGGCAGGTCTTCGCCCGTACCCACGCGATCGGACAGGTCACGCCGGGTAAGGTCACCAAGCTCGTCCCGTTCGGTGCGTTCGTCCGCGTCGCAGACGGCATCGAGGGCCTCGTCCACATCTCCGAGCTCTCCAGCAAGCACGTCGAGCTGGCTGAGCAGGTCGTGTCGGTCGGCGAAGAGGTCTTCGTCAAGGTCATCGACATCGACCTCGAGCGTCGTCGCATCTCGCTGTCGCTGAAGCAGGCCAACGAGTCGGTCGACCCCAACGGCACCGAGTTCGACCCGGCCCTGTACGGCATGCTCGCCGAGTACGACGAGAACGGCGAGTACAAGTACCCGGAGGGCTTCGACGCCGAGACCGGTGCGTGGAAGGAAGGCTTCGACGCCCAGCGCGAGGCATGGGAGCAGGAGTACGCTGCAGCCCAGGCTCGCTGGGAGGCGCACAAGGCTCAGGTCGTCAAGGCGGCCGAGGCCGAGGCTGCGGCCGGAGACGACTTCGGCGGTCAGACCTTCACCAGCGAGGCTGCCGGCGCCGGCACCCTCGCGGACGACGAGGCTCTCGCCGCTCTGCGCGAGAAGCTCTCGGGCGGCAACGCTTAAGCAGCATTCGGGAACGGGTCGTCACCTCGCCTTCGGGCGGGTGTGGCGGCCCGTTTCGCATATCCACACCGCGGAATCCCGCGCGTGACGCAACATTACGACGGCATTCGTGACAACCGATCCGCTCGGCCAGCATGGGCGTATGACCACCCTGCTGCCCGCACCGCGCACCGCCGCCGCTCCGACGGCGGTGGGTACGGCACAGGCCGTTCGGCTCGAAGGCATCGAACGATCGTTTCCTCTGCCGCACGGCCACCGCGACGTGCTGCGGGGCGTCGACGTCGACATAGCCGCCGGTGAGATCGTCGCCGTCGTCGGGCCCTCCGGCTGCGGCAAGTCGACCCTGCTGCGCCTCGTCGGAGGTCTGGACGCGCCGACACGAGGCGGCATCCGACTCGACGACACGCCCGTCGCCGACGTGGATGAGCGCACGGCCGTGGCGTTCCAGGAGCCGAGGCTGCTCCCGTGGCGCACGATCGCACAGAACGTCGAACTCGGCCTCCCGCGGGGCACCGCACGCCGCCTCGGCCGCGAACGCGTCCGTGAGCTGCTGCAGCTGGTCGGCCTCGATCATGCGACGGATCAGCATCCGCGCGAGGTGTCCGGCGGCATGGCCCAGCGCGCATCCCTGGCCAGGGCTCTCGCCCGGAACCCCGGCGTGCTCCTGCTCGACGAGCCTTTCGGAGCGCTCGACGCGCTGACGCGCCTGCGCATGCACGATCTGCTGCTGAAGATCCACTCCGCGGAGCCCACCACGATCCTCCTCGTCACGCACGATGTGGAAGAAGCCCTCTATCTCGCCGACCGTGTCCTCCTGCTGCGCACGCTGGGCGCGGCCGACGGCGACGAGTCCTCCATCGCCCGCACGATCACCGTTCCGGGCATCCGCCCCAGAGACCGCGCCGATCGCGGTCTCGCCGACCTGCGCGCCGACCTTCTCGAAGGCCTCGGCGTCGACACCCACCACCGCACCGCCGAGGAGACCCGATGAGCATCACCACCCGCCGAATCATCCCCGCGATCGCGATCGCCGGGACGATGATGCTCGTCGCGACCGGCTGCGTCGCGGGAGAGAACGCCGCGGCCACCGACACGAAGCCCACCTCCGGGACCACCGAGTGGTCGTCCGACACGTTGTCGATCGACTTCGCGACATACAACCCGCTGAGCCTCGTGATCCGTGACCAGGGCATCCTCGAAGATATCCTCGGCGATGACGTCGCCGTCGAGTGGGTGCAGTCCGCCGGCTCCAACAAGGCCAACGAACTGCTGCGCTCCGGCTCGGTCGACGTCGGCTCGACCGCGGGATCCGCGGCGCTCCTTGCCCGTGCCAACGGCTCGCCCATCCAGGTCATCGACATCTTCTCGCAGCCGGAGTGGGCGGCCATCGTCGTCGGACCGGACAGCGATATCACGTCGATCGAAGATCTGAAGGGCGCCTCCGTGGCTGCCACCAAGGGCACCGATCCCTACTTCTTCCTGCTGCAGGCGCTCGAAGAGGGCGGCCTGTCGCTCTCGGACGTCGAGGTGCAGAACCTGCAGCACGCCGACGGCCGGGCGGCTCTCGACGGCGGTTCGGTCGACGCGTGGTCGGGTCTCGACCCGATCATGGCCGCGGCCGAGGCAGAGTCGGGTGACAAGCTCATCTACCGCAACGTCGACTTCAACACGTACGGCTTCCTCAACGCCACCGAGGACTTCATCACGAACCACCCCGACCTCGCGCAGGCGGTCGTCGACGCCTACGAGCAGGCACGCGAGTGGGCGCTGGAGAACCCCGACAAGACTGCGGCGCTCCTGGCCGAGGTCGCCGGCATCGACCTCGGCGTCGCCACCACCGTGATCGAGGAGCGCTCGAACCTCGACGTGAGCGGCGTCCCCGGCGACGACCAGATCGCCGTGCTCGAGAAGATCGCCCCCGTGCTCGTGGAGTCCGGCGACGTGCAGGGCGGCAAGGACTCCGTCGACAAGGCGCTCTCCTCGATCGTGAACGCGACCTTCGCCGAAAAGGCGGTCGACGGCGAGTGAGTGAACTCGACCAGCGCGTGATCGTGCCCGCCGACTCGCGGGACGCGCTCGACTTCGCGAAAGGCGACTTCAGGCGGCCCGATGCCGCTGCCCGGCGCACCTGGGACCGTCCGGTCGTTCGCATCGTCGCCGGCCTCCTCCTCCCGGCGATCATCCTGATCGTCTGGCAGGTCGTCACGACGAACGGGCTCATCCCGCCCTACCGCCTGCCCACGCCCGCCTCGGTCTTCCAGGCCGGTGTCGAGCTCGCGGAGAGCGGCCAGCTCTGGACCCACATCGCCATCTCCGTGCAGCGCGTGCTGCTCGGATTCGCGATCGGCTCCCTGATCGGTCTCGCCGCGGCGGGAGTGGTGGGGCTGTCCCGGCTCGGCGACGTGCTGCTGAGCCCGACGCTCGCCGCCATCCGCGCCGTGCCGTCGCTGGCCTGGGTGCCGCTGCTGATCCTCTGGATGCAGATCGGGGAGGAGTCCAAGGTCACGCTCATCGCGATCGGGGCGTTCTTCCCCGTCTACACCACGGTCGCCTCCGCACTCCGGCATGTCGACCCGCAGCTCGTCGAGGCCGGACGCTCGTTCAGCCTGCGCGGATGGTCGTTGTTCCGCATCGTGCAGCTGCCCGCGGTCGTGCCGTCCGTCGTCTCCGGCCTCCGTCTCGCGCTGGCCCAGGCGTGGTTGTTCCTGGTCGCCGCTGAGCTCATCGCTTCGTCCATGGGGCTCGGCTTCCTGCTCACGGATTCTCAGAACAGCGGTCGAGTGGACCGCATCCTCCTCTCGATCGTGCTGTTGGCTCTGCTCGGCACCATCACCAACGGCGTTCTCGTGCTGGTGGAGAAGTACCTGCTCCGTCGGTGGGTGTGAGCGTGACCGAGGTGCGATTGCAGGAGGCTCGTGTCTACGAGCCGTCGGACCATTTCCCACACGCGAACGTGACGGCGGAGGCGTACGCGCGCGCCGCGGCGGACCCCATCGCCTTCTGGGAGGATGCGGCTCGACGCCTCGACTGGGCGGAGCCCTGGCACACACCCCATGAGTGGGAGCCGCCGAGCGGAGATGCGGTGCCTGCGGCGCGCTGGTTCACCGGAGGCACGCTCAACGTGGCCGTCAACTGCGTCGACCGGCACGTGGAGTCCGGCCGAGGCGACAAGATCGCCCTGCACTTCGAGGGGGAGCCGGGCGACCGTGTCGCGGTGACGTACTCCGACCTGCGGCAGCGCGTGTGCCGCGCCGCCAACGCCCTCGTGGCGCTCGGCGTCGAGGCGGGCGACCGTGTCGTGATCTACCTTCCCGTGCTCGTCGAGACGATCGTGATCACGCTGGCCTGCGCGCGGATCGGCGCCGTGCACTCGCTGGTCTTCGGGGGCTTCTCCGCCGAAGCCGTGCGCTTCCGCCTCGAAGACACCGGTGCGAAGCTGCTGGTCACGAGCGACGGGCAGTACCGACGCGGCGCTGCCACCGAGATCAAGTCCACGGCCGATGTCGCCGCCTCCGGTCTTCCCGCCCTCGAGCACGTGCTGGTGCTCCGGCGCACGGCCCAGGACGTGCCGTGGACGGACGGGCGCGATGTCTGGTGGCACGACGTCGTCGATACTGCGTCGCCCGTGCACGACGCGCAGCCGTTCGATGCCGAGCATCCGCTCTTCATCATCTACACCTCCGGCACCACCGGGAAGCCGAAGGGCCTCGTTCACACGTCGGGCGGCTATCTCACGCAGGCGAGCTGGGCGCACTGGGCGCACTTCGATGCGAAGCCCGACGACGTGCACTGGTGCACCGCAGACCTCGCCTGGGTCACCGCGCACACCTACGAGATCTACGGACCGCTCTCGAACGGTCTCACCCAGGTCATCTACGAGGGGACCCCGGATTCTCCGCACCGGGAGCGCCATCTCGAGATCATCGAGCGATACGGGGTGACTGTGTACTACACGGCCCCCACCCTCATCCGCACCTTCATGACCTGGTTCGGCACGCAGCTCCCCACCAGGCACGATCTCTCGACCCTTCGCCTGCTCGGCACGGTCGGCGAGGCGATCAACCCCGAAGCCTGGGTGTGGTTCCGCCGCAACTTCGGCCGTGACGAGCTTCCGGTGATCGATACGTGGTGGCAGTCCGAGACGGGCGCCGCGATGATCGCGCCGCTGCCCGGGGTCACACGACTCAAGCCGGGCTCGGCGTCGGTGCCCCTGCCGGGGATCGACGTCGCGGTGGTCGACGAGGACGGACGCGAGGTCGAACCCGGCCGCTCCGGAACGCTCGTGGTCCGCCGCCCGTGGCCCGGGATGGCTCGCACGGTGTGGGGTGACCCGAAGCGCTACCGCGACGCCTACTGGTCGGCGTATGCCGGTCACGGCGAGTTCGGTGGCTTCTACGTCGCCGGAGACGGTGCGACGCGAGACGCCGACGGGTACATCTGGATCCTCGGCCGACTCGACGACGTCGTCAACGTCTCCGGACACCGGCTCTCCACCATCGAGATCGAATCGGCTCTCGTCGCGCATGCCACCGTCGGTGAAGCCGGCTCCGCCGGCGTGTCCGACCCGATCACCGGGCAGGCCGTCGTCGCGTTCGTGACACCGTCGGGCCGCGCAGAAGTGACGCCGACCGACCTGCGTGCGCAGGTCGCGCAGTCGATCGGCCCTGTCGCCAAGCCAAAGCACATCGTGGTGGTACCGGACCTCCCCAAGACACGCTCGGGCAAGATCATGCGGCGACTCCTGGCGCAGCTGTGGGAGGCCGAGCAGGACCGCCGAGCAGGTCGCGATGCCCAGCCGCTCGGAGACACGACCTCGCTGCAGAACCCCTGGGCCGTCGACGACATCGCCAACGTGCTCGGTAGCGCTGAACTCTCGACACCGCTGAACTCTCGACACCGCTGAACTCTCGATACCGCTGAACTGAGGACATCATGACGGAAGAACATCGCTTCGGGTTCCGCACTCGGGCCCTGCACGCCGGCGGAACCCCTGACGCCTCGACCGGCGCGCGGGCCGTGCCGATCTATCAGACGACATCGTTCGTGTTCGACGACGCGGCGGATGCCGGCAACCTCTTCGCGCTGCAGAAGTACGGCAACATCTACTCCCGGATAGGCAACCCCACGGTCGCGGCCCTCGAGGAGCGTCTGGCGTCACTCGAAGGCGGGATCGGCGCCGTCGCCACCGCATCCGGGATGAGCGCGGAGTTCATCACGTTCGCAGCCCTCGTCGGCGTGGGTGACCACGTCGTCGCCGCTGCGCAGTTGTACGGCGGCACCGTGACTCAGCTGGACGTGACGCTGCGCCGCTTCGGTGTGGAGACCACATTCGTCGCCTCGACCGATCCTGCCGACTTCGCCGCCGCTATCCGTCCGGAGACGAAGGTCGTCTACGTCGAGATGATCGGCAACCCCTCGGGAGAGATCGCCGACGTCGAAGGACTGGCGGCCGTCGCCCATGCGGCCGGTGTGCCGCTCGTGGTCGATGCGACGCTGGCGACCCCGTACCTCGCGCGTCCCCTCGAGCACGGCGCCGACATCGTCATCCACTCCGTGACGAAGTTCCTCGGTGGACACGGCACCACGCTCGGCGGCGTCGTCATCGAGAAGGGCACGTTCGACTGGGGCAACGGCAAGTTCCCGCAGATGACCGAACCCGTCGACTCGTACGGCGGCATCAAGTGGTGGGACAACTTCGGGGAGTACGGCTTCCTCACCAAGCTCCGATCCGAACAGCTGCGCGACATCGGCCCCGCGCTCAGTCCGCAGTCGGCGTTCAATCTGCTCCAGGGCATCGAGACCCTTCCGCAGCGCATCGACGCGCATCTCGCGAACGCCCGGGTCGTCGCGGACTGGCTCGCCTCCGACCCGCGGGTCGCCTACGTGACCTGGGCAGGGCTCGAAGGACACCCGCATCATGAGCGTGCGGCCAAGTACCTGCCCCTCGGGCCCGGTTCGGTGTTCGCCTTCGGGGTCGCGGCCGAAGACGGGAGGGCGGCGGGGGAGACGCTGATCGAGAACCTGCAGCTGGCCTCCCACCTCGCGAACATCGGAGATGCCCGCACCCTGGTCATCCACCCGGCGTCGACGACACATCGCCAACTCACCGAGGAGCAGCTCGTCGCCGCAGGCGTGCGTGCAGATCTGATCCGCATATCGGTCGGACTGGAAGACGCCGACGACATCATCTGGGACCTCGACCAGGCTCTCACCACGGCGACAGGAACGAACCGATGAACGCGACGACATCGGGCGATGCGTGCGCGCTCCCCACCGTGACGGATGCTGCGGCCTGCGCGCTGCCCGGCGCGACGGCGACCATCCCCGGGCGCACCTGGATCGGGCCGAGCCAGCAAGAGCGCTTCGGTCTGCTGCGACGCGCGACATCCATCGCGATCGTCGGCGCCTCGAACAATCCTGCGCGTGCGTCGTACTTCGTGGCGACATACCTGCTCTCCAGCACGGCCTATGACGTCTACCTCGTGAACCCCCGAGAGACCCGGATCCTGGGGCAGCCCGTGTACGCGACGCTGAGCGACCTCCCCGTGGTACCCGACATCGTGGACGTGTTCCGTCGGCATGATGACCTTCCCGGCATCGCTCAGGAGGCGATCGAGGTGGGTGCCCAGACGCTGTGGCTGCAGCTGGGGTCCTGGAACGAGGACGCGGCGGCCATCGCGGAACGTGCAGGTCTCTCGGTGGTCATGGACCGGTGCATCAAGATCGAGCACGCGCGGTTCCACGGCGGCCTGCATCTGGCGGGCTTCGACACGGGCGTGATCAGCTCGCGCCGTCAGCTGCTCGCGAGGTGAGGAGCGGCCGCAGCGAACCTTAGACTGGCGGCATGCCCCTCATCGCGCTCACCGGCGGCATCGCCTCCGGGAAGTCGACCATCGCCCGGCGTCTGGCGGAGCACGGCGCCATCGTCGTCGATGCCGATCAGATCGTGCGTGACGTGCAGTCGCCCGGGTCGCCTGTGCTCGTGCGGATCGCCGAGACCTTCGGTGCCGATGTCATCGCGCCCGACGGCTCTCTCGACAGGGCGGCGCTCGGCGCGAAGGTCTTCGGCGACGCCGACCTCCTCGCGCAGCTGAACGCGATCGTGCATCCGGCGGTGCGCGAAGAGTCGCAGCGCCGCTTCGACGCGGCCTTCGCCGACGATGCCGACGCGGTCGTCGTCTACGACGTGCCCCTTCTTGTCGAAGCACGGGTGGACGACCCCTGGGACCTCATCGTGGTCGCGCACGCCCCGGCCGCTGTGCGTCGGCAGCGACTCGTCGAGCTGCGCGGGATGGACGAGCGCGCGGCGCAGGACCGGATAGACGCCCAGGTCTCCGACGAAAGACGTCTCGCGATCGCCGATGTGGTGATCGACACGTCCGACTCTCTCGAGCGCACACGCGCGCAGACGGATTCCCTCTGGGAGCGGATCAGCGCACGGTGACCTTCTCCGGTCACGCCCCGGGCTCCCGCGAGTATCGGCGTCTCATCGTCGGTCTGTTCTTCGCGGGGATCGCGACGTTCGCACAGCTCTACTCGGCCCAGGCCGTGCTGCCGCAGATCTCCTCCGATCTCGCGGTCGCCCCGGCGACGGCAGCCCTGAGCGTGTCTGCCGCGACGCTCGGCCTCGCGCTCGCGGTCATCCCCTGGTCGGTGGTCGCTGATCGCATCGGTCGTGTGCCCGCCATGGCCACGGGCGTGCTCACAGCCACGGTGTTCGGTCTCACCGCCCCGCTGAGCGGCGAGATCGGGATGCTTCTCGTTCTGCGTTTCGCGGAAGGGGTGGCGCTGGGAGCGGTGCCGGCTGTGGCGCTCGCCTATCTCAGCGAGGAGGTGGAGGCCCGCCACGCCGCCGCTGCGGCGGGAAGCTACATCGCCGGGACCACGGTCGGTGGTCTGCTCGGCCGCATCGCGTCGGGGATCGTCGGGGAGGTCGGCGGATGGCGCGCCGGCATCCTGTCGGTCGCCGTGATGTGCGCGGTCGCCGCCGCGCTGTTCCTCTGGCTCACTCCGCGCGCCAGGGGGTTCGTCCCCGGTCGTCTGCGCGCCGATCGCGGGCCCGGCATCCTGGAGAAGCTGCGTGCGCCGTTGCGCTCGCCCTTGCAGTGGGCGCTGTACGCGCAGGGATTCCTGCTGATGGGCGCTTTCGTGGCGGTCTACAACTACCTCGGCTTCCATCTGTCGGCCGAACCGTTCGTGCTGCCCGCCTGGGTGGTCACGCTGCTCTTCCTCGCCTACCTGGCCGGCACGGTCTCGTCTCCCTGGGCCGGGGCGCTCGCCTCGCGGGTCGGGCGCTTCCCCGTGCTGCTCGCCTCGATCGCTGTGATGGCCGCGGGCGCCGGCCTGCTGCTCGTGCCGGTGGCGACGATCGTGCTGGGCGGTCTCGTGCTCTTCACGGCCGGGTTCTTCGGAGCCCATGCCGTCGCCTCCGGATGGACGCCGGTCGCGGCAGGCCCCGCCAGTCGGGCCCAGGCGTCGTCGCTGTACTACTTCGCCTACTACGCCGGGTCGAGCCTGTTCGGGTGGATGCTCGGCCTCGTGTTCGGCGCCGCGAACTGGGGCTGGTTCGTCGCCGTCATCGTCGCGATGTGCGGCGTGGCTGCTCTCGCGGCCGTCTCGGCTCTGCGCGGCGCACCCACAGGGCAGTCGTCTTCCTGAAAGAAACTCCTCATGCTGTCGCGGCGGGCGACGCCGTGCGCATGGATGAGACCGGGGTGGATCCCTCTTGACGGCCTCGATGTCGGAGGGGCGGCATACGCTGGAGGTATGCAACCCACGCGCAGTGTCCGTCCTTTCGAGGTCATCAGCGAGTATGAGCCCGCGGGCGATCAGCCGAAGGCCATCGCCGACCTGGCGGCGCGCATCAACGCGGGAGAGACCGACGTCGTGCTGCTCGGCGCGACCGGTACCGGAAAGTCCGCGACGACGGCGTGGTTGGTCGAGCAGGTGCAGCGCCCGACGCTCGTTCTCGCACACAACAAGACGCTCGCCGCACAGCTCGCGAACGAGTTCCGCGAGCTCATGCCGAACAACGCCGTCGAGTACTTCGTGTCGTACTACGACTACTACCAGCCCGAGGCCTACGTGCCCCAGACCGACACCTTCATCGAGAAGGACTCCTCGATCAACTCCGAGGTCGAGCGACTGCGCCACTCCACGACGAACTCGCTGCTGAGCCGCCGCGACGTCATCGTCGTCTCGACCGTGTCCTGCATCTACGGACTCGGGGCTCCCGAAGAGTACCTGCGCGCCATGGTCGCCCTTCAGGTGGGGGAGCGCTACGACCGTGACGCCCTCATCCGCCAGTTCATCGCGATGCAGTACAACCGCAATGACGTCGACTTCTCGCGAGGCAACTTCCGGGTGCGCGGCGACACCATCGAGATCATCCCCGTCTACGAAGAGCATGCGATCCGCATCGAGCTGTTCGGCGACGAGATCGAGGCTCTGTATTCGCTCCACCCGCTCACAGGAGAGGTCATCGAGAAGCTCGACGCCGTGCCGATCTTCCCCGCCTCGCACTACGTGGCCGGCACCGATGTCATCCAGCGTTCGATCGGCACGATCGAGACCGAGCTGGAAGAGCGCCTGGCCGAGTTCGAGCGGCAGGGGAAGCTCCTCGAGGCGCAGCGTCTGCGCATGCGCACCACTTTCGACCTCGAGATGCTGCAGCAGTTGGGCTTCTGCTCCGGCATCGAGAACTACTCGCGCCATATGGATGGACGCGCGCCCGGCGAGCCGCCGCACACCCTGCTCGACTTCTTCCCCGACGACTTCCTGCTGGTGATCGACGAGTCGCACGTGACCGTCCCGCAGATCGGTGCGATGTACGAGGGTGATGCATCGCGCAAGCGCACACTCGTCGACCACGGGTTCCGGCTGCCGAGCGCCATGGACAACCGCCCGCTGCGCTGGGACGAGTTCAAGAACCGCATCGGTCAGACCGTCTACCTGTCCGCCACTCCCGGCAAGTACGAGATGGGCATCGCCGATGGCATCGTCGAGCAGATCATCCGCCCGACCGGTCTCGTCGACCCGGAGATCGTGGTGAAGCCGTCGAAGGGGCAGATCGACGACCTGCTCGAGGAGATCAGGGTACGGGTCGAGCGCGACGAGCGCGTCCTCGTCACGACTCTCACCAAGAAGATGGCGGAGGAGCTCACCGACTTCCTCGGTGAGCACGGGGTGCGGGTGCGCTATCTGCACTCCGACGTCGACACCCTGCGTCGCGTCGAGCTGCTCAGCGAGCTGCGCGCCGGCGTGTACGACGTCCTCGTGGGCATCAACCTCCTGCGTGAGGGACTCGACCTTCCCGAGGTCTCCCTCGTCGCGATCCTCGACGCCGACAAGGAGGGGTTCCTGCGTTCGGGGACCTCGCTGATCCAGACCATCGGTCGTGCGGCCCGAAACGTGTCCGGCGAGGTGCACATGTACGCCGACAAGATGACCGACTCGATGACGAAGGCGATCGAGGAGACCGACCGGCGTCGCGAGAAGCAGGTCGCGTACAACAAAGAGCACGGCATCGACCCGCAGCCGCTCCGCAAGCGCATCGCCGACATCACCGAGGTGCTGGCGCGTGAGGGCGCCGACACGGCAGAGATGTTGTCCGGTCGCGGTCGCGCCACCGGCAAGGGCAAGTCGCCCACGCCGAACCTGCGCCGCACGGGTATCGCGGCCGAGGGGGCGCAGCAGCTCGAAGCCACGATCCAGGATCTGTCCGATCAGATGCTCGCGGCAGCGGCCGAGTTGAAGTTCGAGCTCGCCGGGCGCCTGCGTGACGAAGTGCAGGACCTCAAGAAAGAGCTCCGTGCCATGGAGCGCGCCGGGCACGCGTAGGAGGCGGGCTGATGGACGCTGCGGGGAACGAACTCGCCGATCGGGTGCGTGCGTTGCTGGGCGTGGACACCGAGATCGAAGAGCGTCGGATGTTCGGTACCAGGGCGTTCCTCGACGACGGCCGCATCCTCGTCGGCGCGCGTCCGGGTGGCGTCCTTCTGGTGCGCGTCGATGACGAGAACGGTGCCGCGCTGCTCACGGAGCCCGGAGCAGCGCGGGCCGTCATGGGTGCGCGCACGATGAGCTCCGGCTGGCTCGACGTGGCGGCCGGGGCCATCGAGGACGACACCGCGCTCATGTTCTGGCTCGACGTCGCTCGGGAGTCGACGGGTTCGGCGAACGAGGCTCCAGAGGAGAACTGACGCGACGGGCGGGACCGTCGCCAAGGTCGAGGCCGCTACGGGCAGTGCACCAGGGTCTTCGGCCCGGTGCGGTCGATCTCGTGCTCCGTCATCGGTGCGCCGCATAGAGGGCAGGCGCGCTCGGCGCGCTCTGCGGCGCTCGGGGGCGGAGTCTTCTCGTAGGGGCCGACGGATGCGGGTCCCGCGAACCGGATGAGGTTCGTGTTCACCCAGGAATACAGCCCTCCGGCGTCGCGGATGCGAGTACGGAGGGGCGGGCGATCGGAATCCTGTGCCATGTTCATTAGTGTACTAACTATTAGTGCAGATGTATAGTCTCCCTTGTGACAGCATCCGATGACCTGCTCCGGCTCGAGAACCAGCTCTGCTTCGCCCTGGTGACCGCGGCGCGCAATGTCGTCGCCCTGTACCGTCCCATCCTCGAGCCGCTGGGGCTGACTCATCCCCAATACCTCGTCATGCTGGCACTGTGGGAGCGGTCGCCGCGGACTCTCAACGACCTGGCGATCGATCTCGCCATGGAGCCGGCGACGGCTTCGCCGCTCGTGAAGAGGCTGGAGACGGAGGGGCTGGTCGTGCGTCAGCGCAGCAGCGAGGACGAGCGGCGCCTGGAGATCACGCTCACGCCGGCGGGAACGGCGTTGCGTGACCGGGCGGTCGACGTTCCGCACCAGGTCATGGCGGCGGTCGGCATGGGCGTCGACGAGATCGCGGCGCTTCGGGACGGTCTCGGACCTTTCGCGGGGCGTCGTCCTGACCTCGGCTGACGCGTCGTGCGCTCACGGCTCGCGGGAATCGACGACCACGAGGTGGGGGAGCAGCCCCCTAGGGTGGAGGCATGTCGCGCCCCGAGCCCTCGATCCCGGGGCGGGAGCGTGCCGGGACAGACCGGCCGCGGGGGCTTCTGCTCCCGCTGATCGCGATAGCCGGCTTCTTCGCGACGATCATGTTCGCTGCCTCGGCACAGGGCCTTCCGCAGTTCGGAGGATGGTTCACCGCTACCGAGGAACGGGCAGGTGACGACGTCCTGCCGACGGCGCCGACGGAGACCGCGCCACCGCCGTTGGATCCCCCTGAGGATTCGCCGTTGCTCGCGATCATCGGCTACGTCCTCGCGGCGGTCGTCGTCGCCGTCGTGCTCGCGATGGTGTACCTCGGTCTTCGACTCCTGATCCGCTACCTCGTGGGTCTCTGGCGTGACCGTCCGCTCGCGCGTCGCGAGGCAGCGCGGGTCGATGCCCGGGTCGTCATCGCACCCGCGGCCCACGTCGAACCGGACGAGGCGACGATCCAGCGTGGAATCGCGGAGGCGCTGAGGACGATCGACGGTCGGACTCTGCCCGGCGACAGCATCGTGGCGGCGTGGGTGGGCCTGGAGGAATCGGCGGCGGATGCCGGCGCCGGCCGCGGCGTCAACGAGACGCCGTCGGAGTTCACCGTTCGCATCATCGGCCGACGTGCGGGGATCGCCGACGATGTCGTCGCCCTGCTGGGCCTCTACGAACAGGTGCGCTTCGGCGGGCACGACGCCGACGAGC
The DNA here is from genome assembly GCF_000455825.1 of Microbacterium maritypicum MF109. Classification (GTDB taxonomy): domain Bacteria; phylum Actinomycetota; class Actinomycetes; order Actinomycetales; family Microbacteriaceae; genus Microbacterium; species Microbacterium maritypicum_A. The sequence continues at coordinate 32,286 of NZ_ATAO01000239.1, read as the reverse complement.
GCGATCGGGCCCGAGCCGCCGACTGCCTCCGCGGTATCCAGAAGGGCTGGCGATGAAGAGACGGATCCTGGTCCTGGGCGTCGGTGCCGCCGTCGCTGTGATCGTCCTGCTCCTGCTCGGCCAGGTGGGCTTTCCGGTTCCGTTCGTCTTCGCCTGGATGATCCTCGCCATCGCGGGGGTGTGCGCCTGCCGACAGGAGTTCATCGAGGTCGGGCCTGTCTGGCCCCCCGAGAAGCCGAGCCGCAAGACGCGCGGCTCGGAGGTATCCCGCATGGCCTGGGCGATCAACACGCGCACGGGAGTCGCCGGGCACGTCGTCGTGCGCCGGGTGCAGAGCGTGTTGAGAAGACGACTCGCCCTGCGTGGACTCGACCTCGACGATCCCACGCATCACGCGCGCATCGACGCGCTGCTCGGCGGGGGAGTGCGCGACGCCCTGCACGGTCGTGAAGTGCGGAGCACTGACATCGAGATCGTGCTCGACGCGATCGAACGATTCCCGAATGACACGGAGGAGACCGGATGAGCAGCCAGGAGACCACGCAGATCGCCGCCACGGGGCGTCGAGTGCTCGACAGCGTACGCGGCGCCGTCGTCGGGATGGACGAGCCCCTCACGATCGCCCTCGCTGCGATCCTCGCGGGTGGCCACGTGCTCTTCGAAGACGTTCCGGGGTTGGGGAAGACTCTCGCGGCGAGGAGCCTGGCGTCCGCGCTCGGCCTCGGTTTCCGTCGCCTGCAGTGCACGCCGGACATGCTCCCGGGCGACGTCACCGGCTCCTACGTGTATGCACCGGCCTCCGGTGAGTTCGTGTTCCGACCCGGCCCCATCTTCACCGGCCTGCTCCTGGCCGATGAGGTGAACCGCACCACTCCCAAGACCCAGTCGGCGATGTTGGAGGCGATGGCCGAGCATCAGGTCACGGTCGAGGGCAACAGCTTCGCCCTACCGCGTCCGTTCCACGTGATCGCGACCTCGAATCCGATCGAGTACGAGGGCACGTACGCGCTTCCCGAGGCGCAGCTCGACCGGTTCATGGTGCGGCTCGCCGTCGGCTACCCCGGGCCGGACGATGAGACGCGCATCATCCTCGACCGCGTACGCCGACAGAGCCCCGATGCGTCCGTCGATCCGGTCATCGACGAACGGGGGCTCCTCGCGATCCAGGAAGCCGTCGAGAGGATCCACGTCGATGCCGATGTCGCCCGGTACTGCGTGGAGCTCACGAGGTCGACGCGGGATGCGACGCATGTCGCGGTCGGCGCCTCGCCGCGCGGATCGCAGGCTCTCGTCCTGCTCGGCCGCGCACTCGCGGCCCTGGACGGTCGCGATTACGTGCGGCCGGACGACATCAAGCGCATCGCGGAACCCGTGCTCGCGCACCGGCTGACCCTGACGCCGCAGGCCTGGGCGCAAGGAGTGGATCCCCGGTCCGTCGTGGCGACGGTGGTCGAGACTACACCGGTGCCGCCGACGGTGGCCGCGGTGCGATGACCGAGCAGGTCCGTGTCACGGCACGTGCCCCCGTGCACTGGAGTCGGACGCCCGTGATCGCGATCGGACTCGCCGGCTCGACGATCCTCGCTGCCGTGGGGCTCGTGTTCTCGCGACCCGACGTGATCGGCATCGGGCTTCCGCTCGCGCTCGCGACGGCATGGATGCTGCTGCGTCGGCCCGGTGACGATGTGCTGTCGATCGAGCTGCGTGCACGTCCGGAGCGCTCGGACGGCTCATCAGAGGTCATCGCCGCGGCAGATGCGGTCCTCGACGGCGACTGGCTCCAGATCGCGGTCGATCAGGAGGAGCAGCGGTCGGGGGTCGCCGACGTGAAGGTCGGGAGCTCCGTCCTCACGTCGCGCAACCGCCTGCAGCACTCCGGTCCTCTGGAGCTGCTCGGAGTGACCGTGCGCGGGGTCGCTCTCGACGGCGCGTGGGTCACCGAGGCTGCTCCTCGCGTCGCACTGCGGTGGAACACACCGCCGCGGCATGTCCGGATCGGGCGTCTCCCGGTCGCGCCGCGATTGAGGGGTCTGCACGGTGCCCATGAGGGATCGCGGCCCGGCCAGGGCGGAGACTTCCGTGACATCCATCCGTTCGCCCCCGGCGACGAACTGCGCCGCGTCGACTGGCGGGCGACCGCGCGCGCCGCTCGCCGACCGGGTGAACTGCTCGTGCGACGCACTGCCACCCTCAGCGATTCCTCGGTGGTGATCGCGGTCGACACCGCGGAGGATCTCGGGACCGTCGTCGCCGCCTGGGGAGCGGACGATGCCGACCGGGCAGGCGTCACCTCGCTGGACCTCGCGCGGGAGGCCGCGCTGTCCATCGCCACTTCGGCGGTCGGCGTCGGTGATCGGGTGGCGTACCACGCGCTGTCGCCCGGAGGTCTCAGCCTTCCCTCCGGTGGAGGTGCACGTCATCTCGCGCGGGTGCGGGACGTGATCGCGGCGACGGGTCAGAGTGACGAGGACTCCCGGTACCGCCGGTCGCCGGTCGTGCCTGCGGGATCCATCGTCTTCGTGCTCTCCACGTTCTTCGACGGTGTCGCCGCCCAGCTCGCCATCCGTTGGCGGGCGGCGGGGCACGCCGTGGTCGCCGTCGACGTGCTCCCGGCTCCGGACGAGAGCCGGCTCAGCCGTGAGCAGCGCATCGCGCTCCGGACCCTGCTCGCGGAACGCGCGGACATTCTCGTCGAGCTCCGGCATGCCGGCGTAGAGGTCGTCGCGTGGACGGATCAGGACGTCGACGTCGCGATGCGGCTCGCGGCGCTCCGTCAGCAGCGGATGCGGACGGTGCGGCGGTGAGACGCGGTCTCCGTTCGTTCCGGGTGCGGGCGGCTGCGCCCGGCGTCACGGTGCGGCTCCTGCTCGTCGCGATGGTGTGGGCAGGGGCGGTCGTGCTCGTTCCATTCCCGTTGTGGCAGGGCGTGGCGGTGATCGCCGCGGTCCTCGCTGTCGTGCTCCCGCGGTCCCTGGCGGCGTGGTTCGCGGCGGCGTGCCTGGTGTTCGGAGTCCTCCTGACCCCACCCGATCCGGGACGCACAGCCCTCGCCGTCCTGCTCGTCCACGCGATCCACGTGCTCGCATCGTTGAGCCTCGTGATCCCGATCTCCTCGCGTGTCGCCCTCGCCGTCCTGGGACCGAGCCTGTCGCGCTTCTGCGTCATCCAGCTGCTGGCGCAGCCCGTCGTCCTCGCGGCCTGGTTGCTGGCGCCGTCGAACGTCGAGCAGGGGATCACGGCGCTCGCCCCGCTCGCCGCAGTGATGCTCGTGCTCGGTGTCGGGCTGGCACTGAGAGCCGTCCGGAGCTCGGATGTGCCGCGGCCGGCACGATCGGCGGGAGAGGAATCGGTCGCCGAGCGTCCTCGCGGAGCCAATGTCCGTGGCCCCTCGTAGACTTGTTCGGTGCCCATCGTCCCCGTTGCCTCCTCCGGAAAACTCAGTGTCCGCGGTGCCCGCGTCCACAACCTCAAGAACGTCGACATCGACATTCCCCGCGACTCCCTCGTCGTGTTCACCGGCCTGTCCGGATCGGGGAAGTCCAGCCTCGCGTTCGACACGATCTTCGCCGAGGGGCAGCGTCGCTACGTCGAATCGCTGAGCGCGTACGCGCGCCAGTTCCTCGGCCAGGTCGACCGACCGGACGTCGATTTCATCGAGGGCCTCAGCCCTGCCGTCTCGATCGACCAGAAGTCGACCAACCGGAACCCGCGATCGACCGTCGGCACGATCACCGAGATCTACGACTACATGCGCCTGCTCTGGGCGCGTATCGGTATTCCGCACTGTCCTGAATGCGGCGAACGCATCCAGCGTCAGACGGTGCAGCAGATCGCCGATCAGTTGATGGAGCTCCCCGAGCGCACGCGCTATCAGGTCGTCGCGCCGATCGTCTCGCAGAAGAAGGGCGAGTTCGTCGACCTGTTCCGCGAGCTCGGTGCCAAGGGATACTCGAGGGCCATCGTCGACGGCGACCTCATCCAGCTCGCCGAGCCGCCCACGCTGAAGAAGAGCTACAAGCACGACATCGCGGTGGTGGTCGACCGTCTGGTCGCGTCCGACGACATCCTCGGGCGCGTCACCGACTCAGTCGAGACCGCGCTCGGGCTCGCGGGCGGCGTGGTGCAGATCAACTACGTCGACGGCGAGGGCGACGACGCGTGGCAGACGTTCTCCGAGAAGCTGGCCTGCCCGAACGGGCACGCCCTCACTCTCACCGAGATCGAACCGCGCACGTTCTCGTTCAATGCGCCGTTCGGCGCCTGCCCTGCATGCTCGGGGCTCGGCACGCGCATGTCCGTCGACGTCGATCTGATGCTCGGCGACGAAGACCTCTCGATCCGCGAGGGCGTCATCATCCCGTGGACGACTCAGGGAAAGGGCCTGTTCCAGTACTACGAGCGTCTGCTCGAAGGTCTTTCCAATGATCTCGACTTCTCCTTGGACACCCCCTGGCGCGAACTCCACTCCGACGTGCAGAACGCCGTGCTGCGCGGCGAGAACTACAAGGTCTCCGTCAAGTGGAAGAACCGCTACGGCCGCGAGATGCGATACACCTCCGGTTTCGAGGGTGTGGTTCCGTACATCGAGCGGCAGTACCTGCAAGCCGAGTCCGACAACCAGCGCAACCGCTGGGGTGAGTACCTCCGCGAGGTGCCCTGCCCGGTGTGCGATGGCAACCGGCTCAAGCCCGAGGTACTGGCCGTGCAGGTGCACGGTCATTCCATCGCCGAGGTCTCGCATCTGAGCCTCGCCGACGCGCGCGCTTTCATGGAGACCCTCACCCTCACCGACCGTGAAGCGAAGATCGCGGCCCAGGTGCTCCGCGAGATCCGCCTCCGCCTCGACTTCCTTCTGCAGGTCGGTCTCTCGTACCTGAACCTCAGTCGTTCGGCGGGCTCCCTCTCCGGTGGAGAGGCGCAGCGCATCCGGCTGGCGACGCAGATCGGCTCGGGGCTGACCGGCGTGCTCTACGTGCTCGATGAACCGTCGATCGGACTGCACCAGCGCGACAACCGCCGCCTGATCGAGACGCTGCTCACCCTGCGCGACCTCGGCAACACCCTGATTGTGGTGGAGCACGATGAAGAGACCATCGAGGCAGCGGACTGGGTCGTCGACATCGGTCCCGGTGCCGGAGTCAACGGTGGCGAGGTCGTGCATTCGGGCCCGTATTCGGCGCTGCTCAATGACAGCGCATCGATGACGGGGGAGTACCTCTCCGGTCGCCGCGAGATCCCGATGCCGACGAAGCGGCGGAAGATCGACAAGAAGCGGATGCTCAGTGTGGTCGGGGCCCGTGCGAACAACCTCCGCAACGTCACCGCCGACTTCCCGCTCGGCGTCCTGACCGCGGTCACGGGGGTCAGCGGCTCCGGCAAGTCGTCGCTCGTCAACGACATCCTCTACCAGGTGCTGGCGTCGCGCTTGAACGGTGCACGCACCGTTCCCGGCAAGCACACGCGGGTGACCGGGCTCGACAACCTCGACAAGGTCGTGCACGTCGATCAGGCACCGATCGGCCGCACCCCGCGATCGAACCCGGCCACCTACACGGGGGTGTTCGACCGCATCCGCACGCTTTTCAGTGAGACACCGGAAGCGAAGGTCCGTGGATACCAGCCCGGCCGATTCAGTTTCAACGTCAAGGGCGGCCGATGCGAGGCATGTTCCGGTGACGGCACGATCAAGATCGAGATGAACTTCCTGCCCGACGTGTACGTCGACTGCGAGGTCTGCCACGGCAAGCGTTACAACCGCGACACGCTCGCCGTGCACTACAAGGGCAAGAACATCGCCGAAGTGCTCGAGATGCCGATCGAGGAGGCAGCCGATTTCTTCGAGCCCATCCAGGCGATCCACCGCTACATGAAGACGCTCGTCGACGTCGGGCTCGGGTACGTGCGGCTGGGCCAGTCGGCGACGACGCTCTCCGGCGGCGAGGCGCAGCGCGTCAAGCTGGCGACCGAGCTCCAGCGTCGCAGCAACGGGCGCAGCATCTACGTGCTCGATGAGCCGACCACGGGTCTGCACTTCGAAGACGTCCGCAAGCTCCTCGAGGTGCTCAACGGCCTGGTCGACAAGGGCAACACGGTGATCGTCATCGAGCACAACCTCGACGTGATCAAGTCGGCGGACTGGGTGATCGACCTCGGACCTGAAGGCGGTTCCGGCGGTGGCCAGATCGTCGCCACGGGTACCCCGGAGCAGATCGCCCGCGTCGAGGCGAGCCACACCGGGCTGTTCCTCGGCGAGATCCTGGGTGAGGGGCGCTCCGCGCGGAAGGCCAGCTGATGGCCGATGTGCTGTCGTACAAGCCGAGGCCGGGGGAGATTCCCACCGACCCCGGCGTGTACCGCTTCCGCGACTCTGCCGGCCGGGTGCTCTACGTGGGCAAGGCGAAGAACCTGCGTCAGCGTCTGTCGAACTACTTCGCACCGCTGCGCACGCTGCATGAGCGCACCCGTCGTATGGTCACCACCGCGTCGTCCGTCGAGTGGACGGTCGTCCCCACCGATGTCGATTCGCTGCAGCTCGAATACATGTGGATCAAGGAGTTCGATCCGCCCTTCAACGTGCGCTACAAGGACGACAAGTCCTACCCGTTCATGGCCGTGACCCTCGCGGACGAAGCACCCCGAGTGATCGTCACCCGCAACCGCAAGATCCCCGGCGCACGGTACTTCGGTCCGTTCCCGAAGGTCTGGGCGGTGCACGAGACCATCGACCTGATGATCAAGGCCTTCCCGATCCGCACGTGCAGCGACTCCAGCTACCGGCGTGCCATGCAGACAGGCCGTCCGTGCTTCCCCGGGCAGATCGGCAAGTGCGGGGGCCCCTGCTCGATGACCGTGAGCATCGAGGAGCACCGTGCCATGGTCGACGACTTCGTCGCCTTCATGGCAGGTGGCGACGAGCGTTTCACCCGCGAGCTCACGAAACGGATGCTGGCGGCATCCGCGGCGATGGACTATGAAGCAGCGGCCAAGTACCGTGACAAGCTCTCGGCGATCGAAGCCGTGCTGGGCAAGAGCGCACTGGTCCTCCCCAGCGACGAGGACGCCGATCTGTTCGGGATCGCGGAAGACGAACTCGCCGCCGCAGTCCAGCACTTCGTGATCCGTGGCGGCAGGGTGCGTGGTGTGCGCGCCCTGACCATCGAGAAGGAGATCGACATCTCCAGCGGCGAGCTCGTCGAGCAGGTGCTGCAGCGGGCCTACGGAGAGGCGCAGGACGTTCCGCGTCGGATTCTGGTTCCGACACTGCCCGATGACGCTGCGGAGCTCGAGGTGTGGCTGCGTGAGCGCCGCGGCAAGAAGGTCGAGATCGCGGTCGCGCAGCGCGGCCAGCGTGCCGACCTCATGCGCACCGCCACGCTCAACGCGCAGCAGGCACTGATCCGGCACAAGACGCGACGCACGACCGACTATGTCGCTCGAACCCAGGCGCTGACCGACCTGCAGGAGGCGCTCGGCATGGACGAAGCGCCGCTGCGCATCGAGTGCTTCGACATCTCCCACCTCGGTGGCACGAATGTCGTCGCGTCGATGGTGGTGTTCGAAGACGGGCTTCCCCGTAAAGACCAGTACCGGTCGTTCAACATCGCCGAGACGACCGACGACACCGATTCCATGTACCAGGTGCTCCGTCGCCGTCTGGCCTACCTCGATCGTCCCGAAGAGCCCGAGGCCATCGACCCGACGACCGACGAGGTCGTGGCGGAAGACGTCGGGGAGGCGACGGTGCGACGCAAGCCCCGATTCGCCTATCCGCCGCAGCTGCTCCTCGTCGATGGGGGACAGCCGCAGGTGGAGGCCGCGGCCCGAGCGCTCCGCGACGCCGGACACACCGAGATCGCGGTCTGCGGCATCGCCAAGCGTCTCGAGGAGGTCTGGCTCCCCGGCGAGGACTTCCCCGTGATCCTGCCCCGCACGAGCGAAGCCCTGTACCTTCTGCAGCGCCTGCGCGACGAGGCGCACCGGTTCGCGATCACGCATCAGCGGAAAAGGCGGCGCAACGACATCGGCTCGGTGCTCGCCGAGGTACCGGGACTCGGGGCCTCCCGCATCAAGGTGCTGCTCAAGCACTTCGGTTCGGTGACCGCTCTCCGCGCCGCCGAGCCGGAACAGATCGAAGAAGTCCAGGGAATCGGTCCCGTGCTCGCTCAGAACATCCACACGCACCTGTCCACTCGCTAGGCTGGAGGCCGAGGGGGAGAGGGAGCACTGAGCAATGACTGACGGGGAGAAGGGCGAGTTCCTCATCGTCACGGGAATGTCCGGCGCAGGTCGGACGACGGTGGCGAACGCACTCGAGGATCTCGGCTGGTACGTCGTCGACAACCTGCCTCCGCAGATCCTGCGTCCGCTGCTCGATCTGACCGATATGGGCGGCACTGCTCTGCCGAAGGTCGCGGCGGTCGTCGATGTGCGCGGACGCAACCTCTTCGACGACTTTCCCGGCGTGGCGCGCGCACTGCGCTCCCGCGGTTCCGTTCGCGTGCTCTTCCTCGACGCGTCCGACGACGTCCTGGTGCGTCGGTTCGAGTCCGTGCGGAGACCGCACCCGCTGCAGGGCGAAGGTACCCTGCTCGACGGCATCCGCATCGAGCGAGCCCGGCTCGCGCCGATCCGGGAAGCAGCCGACCTGGTGATCGACACGTCGACGCTCAACATCCACCAGCTCGCCACCCAGGTCTCCGACATCTTCTCCGAGGAGGGGGAGGCGCGACACCGGGTCACGCTGCTCAGCTTCGGGTTCAAGTACGGGCTGCCGACGGATGTCGACATCGTCGCGGACATGCGATTCCTGCCGAACCCGTTCTGGAACGAGGAGCTGCGGGGTCTGACGGGGCAGGACGAGACTGTTCGCGAGTACGTGCTCTCCCGGGATGGCGCGATGGAATTCCTGGACGCCTACTCCGCGGCGCTGGTGCCGGTGCTCGAGGGATATCAGCGCGAGAACAAGAGTCACTCGACGATCGCGATCGGCTGCACGGGGGGAAAGCACCGCTCCGTCGCCATGTCGGAGGAGCTGTCGCGCCGCCTCGCCGCGATCCCGGGCGTCGCCGTGAACGTCCGTCACCGGGACCTGGGCCGAGAGTAGCGGGCCGTCCGGCCGAGTAAGCTGGACGTTTGCGTCGCGATCCGGCGCGTGAACGTGAAGGAGTGTCGTGGCACTAACCACCGACGTCAAGGCCGAGCTGGTCAGCATCCGCAATGCACCCCCGACGGTGCGAGTCGCGGAAGTGACCGCCATCCTCCGGTTCGCCGGTGGTCTGCATTCGATCGCCGGTCGCGTGGCCGTGGAGGCCGAGGTCGACGCGGAGACCCTTGCGCGCCGCGTCGCTCGTGACCTCGCCGAGATCTACGGTGTGCGACCCGAGATCGCCCAGGTCCAGTCGAGCACCGCGAACGACGGCGCACGCTGGGCGGTGCGCGTGATCGCGCAGGGGGAGACCCTCGCCCGTCAGACCGGGCTGCTCGACCAGCGTCGGCGCCCCGTGCGCGGATTGCCCAACAGGCTCACCACCGGCTCGCGGGCCGAGGTCGCCGGACTGTGGCGCGGTGCCTTCCTCGCCGCAGGATCCCTGAGCGAGCCCGGACGCTCGGCCATGCTCGAGGTCGTCTGCCCCTCGTCGGAGGCCGCGATGGCCCTCGTCGGTGCGGCGCACCGCCTTGGAGTCGCCGCCAAGGCGCGCGAGGTGCGCGGGATGCCCCGCGTGGTCGTGCGCGAGGGCGAGGCGATCCGCACCATCCTCAACGAGATGGGTGCACAGAAGACCGCCATCGCGTGGGAGGAGCTCCGCCAGCGCCGTGAGGTGCGTGCCGGCGTCAACCGTCTCGTGAACTTCGACGACGCGAACCTCCGCCGTTCCGCACAGGCCGCTGTCGCGGCGTGCGCACGTGTCGAGCGCGCACTGGAGATCCTGGCCGACGAAGTCCCCGATCATCTCAAGGTGGCCGGCGAACTCCGTCTGGCGCACCGCGACGCCAGCCTCGACGAGCTCGGCCACCACGCCGACCCGCCCCTGACGAAGGACGCCGTCGCCGGCCGCATCCGCCGTCTGCTCGCGATGGCCGACAAGCGCGCGCAGCAGGAGGGCATCCCCGGAACGGAAGCCGCGGTCCCCGTCGGACTCGACGTCTGATCCGCCTCTCGACCAAGACCCGCCGACCGGCACCCGGACGGCGGGTCTTTCGTCATACGACGGAAGGATCGGGGGCGCCGCCGCGTTGTCGTCAGTAGGATGAATCACGTCCGCTCTACGCCGCACATCGGCGGCGCGGAGGATCGGCAAGCGCCGCGGCGCGGCGCGGATTGGATGAAAGCGATATGGCGACCTACACGCTCCCCGACCTTCCCTACGACTTCGCAGCCCTGGAGCCGCACATCAGCGGCAAGATCATGGAGCTGCACCACGACAAGCACCACCAGGCCTACGTGACGGGTGCGAACACCGCACTCGACCAGCTCGCCGAGGCGCGCGAGAGCGGAAACCTCGCGAACGTCAACAAGCTCGAGAAGGACCTCGCCTTCAACCTCGGCGGTCACGTCAACCACTCGATCTTCTGGACGAACCTGTCGCCGAACGGCGGCGGTCAGCCCGAGGGTGAGCTGAAGGCGGCGATCGACGAGTACTTCGGCTCGTTCGAGAAGTTCCAGGCGCACTTCACGGCAGCGGCGACCGGCATCCAGGGATCCGGGTGGGCGGTCCTCAGCTGGGATTCGATCGGCTCGCGTCTGATCATCCAGCAGCTGTTCGACCAGCAGTCGAACACCGCGCAGGGCACGATCCCGCTGTTCCAGCTCGACATGTGGGAGCACGCCTTCTACCTCGACTACCTCAACGTGAAGGCCGACTACGTCAAGGCCGCGTGGAACATCGCGAACTGGGAGAACGTCGCCCAGCGCCTCGAGGTCGCCCGCAAGCAGACGAACGGCCTGCTGGTACTGTCGTAATCGGGTCGCGTCCCGACGGGCCACGGCTCGTCGGGACGCCCTCTCAGCCAAAAAACCCCGCGCTCCACGCGTGCTGGAAAGCAGCGTGCAGTGCACGAGAAACAGGGAGACCTGAGTGTCTGTCAAGATCGGTATCAACGGCTTCGGCCGCATCGGACGCAACTACTTCCGCGCGGCTCTCGCGCAGGGAGCGGACCTTGAGATCGTCGCCGTCAACGACCTCACCGACAACAAGACCCTGGCGCACCTGCTGAAGTACGACTCGGTGGGCGGCGTCCTCGACGCCGAGATCAGCTACGACGATGAGAGCATCACCGTCAACGGCAAGACGATCAAGGCGTTCGCCGAGCGCGACCCCGCCAACCTCCCCTGGGGTGAGCTGGGCGTCGACATCGTCATCGAGTCCACCGGCTTCTTCACCAAGGCTGAACTCGCCAAGAAGCACATCGAGGCCGGCGCGAAGAAGGTCCTCATCTCGGCCCCGGGCACCGGTGTCGACGGCACGTTCGTCATGGGCGTGAACGAGGACACGTACAACCCGGAGACCGATCACATCATCTCCAACGCCTCCTGCACGACGAACTGCCTCGCGCCGCTCGCCCAGGTCTTCAACGACGCGTTCGGCATCGACCGCGGCTTCATGATGACGGCTCACGCGTACACCGCCGACCAGAACCTGCAGGACGGCCCGCACAGCGACCTGCGTCGTGCACGTGCTGCCGCGATCAACATCACGCCGGCGTCGACCGGTGCTGCCAAGGCCATCGGCGAGGTGCTCCCGGAGCTCCAGGGCAAGCTCAGCGGCTCGTCGTACCGCGTTCCGGTTCCGACCGGCTCGATCGTCGACCTCACCCTCATCACCGACCGTGAGAACCTGACGGTCGACGAGGTCAACGAGGCGTACAAGAAGGCCGCTGCCGAGGGTCGCCTCGCCGGCTACCTCCAGTACAACGAGGACCCGATCGTCTCGAGCGACATCGTGCACAACCCGCACTCGTCGATCTTCGACTCGACGCTCACCAACGTGAGTGGCAACCTGATCAAGGTCTCCAGCTGGTACGACAACGAGTGGGGCTACTCCAACCGTCTCGTCGACCTGACCGAGTACGTGGCCGAGCGCCTCTAAGCTCAGACACATGACTCTGCGCACCCTGGACACTCTGGGGTCGCTCGAGGGCAAGCGCGTCATCGTCCGTTGTGATCTCAACGTCCCCCTGCGGGACGGGATCATCACGGACGATGGCCGTGTCCGCGCCTCGTTGCCGACCCTCAACGCACTCATCAATGCGGGCGCCCGCGTCGTCGTGTGCTCTCACCTCGGGCGGCCGGACGGCGCGCCCGACCCGAAGTACAGCCTGGAGCCGGTGGCCCAGCGCCTGTCCGAGCTGCTCGGTGCCCCGGTCGCGTTCGCACGCGACACGGTCGGCGAGTCGGCGAAGGACGCCGTGGAGTCCCTCGAGGACGGCGGAGTCGTCGTCATCGAGAACCTGCGGTTCAACCCGGGGGAGACCTCGAAGGATGACGCCACCCGTGCGGCTTTCGCAGCCGAACTCGCGGAGCTCGGCGATGTGCTGGTCTCCGATGGGTTCGGGGTCGTGCACCGCAAGCAGGCGAGCGTCTACGAGCTCGCCGAGCTGCTCCCGTCCGCGGCCGGTCTGCTGATCGCGACCGAACTCGACGTGCTCGACCGTCTGACCGAGAATCCCGAGCGTCCGTACGCGGTCGTGCTCGGCGGCTCCAAGGTCAGCGACAAGCTCGGCGTCATCTCGCACCTGCTGCCGCGCGTCGACAAGATCCTCGTCGGCGGCGGCATGCTGTTCACCTTCCTCAAGGCACAGGGTCACGCCGTGGCGTCGAGTCTCCTGGAAGAGGACCAGCTCGAGACCGTTCGCGGCTACATCGCGGAGGCGGCGGAGCGTGGCGTGGAGCTCGTGCTCCCCACCGACGTCGTCGTCGCCGCATCCTTCGGCGCCGATGCCGCGCACGAAGTCGCTGCAGCCGATGCGATCGAGTCCACGCCGTTCGGTGCCTCCGGCATCGGCCTCGACATCGGCCCGGAGACGGCGGCACGTTTCGCCGAGGTCATCCGCGAGTCGAAGACCGTGTTCTGGAACGGCCCGATGGGCGTGTTCGAGTTCCCGGCGTTCGCGGCGGGTACCAAGACCGTGGCGCAGGCGCTCACCGAGGTCGACGGCCTCAGCGTCGTCGGCGGTGGCGACTCCGCGGCGGCCGTGCGGCAGCTGGGCTTCTCCGACGACCAGTTCGGTCACATCTCGACCGGCGGCGGCGCGAGCCTCGAATTCCTCGAGGGCAAGAAACTACCTGGGCTGGAGGTCCTCGGATGGGCGTGAACTCCCGTACCCCGCTGATCGCGGGAAACTGGAAGATGAATCTCGACCACCTGCAGGCGGTCGCGTTCGTGCAGAAGCTGCACTGGACGTTGAAGGACGCGAAGCACGAAGACGGATCGGTCGAGGTGGCGGTCTTCCCGCCGTTCACGGACATCCGCAGCGTGCAGACGCTCATCGACGCGGACAAGATCCCGTTCGCGCTCGGAGCGCAGGACGTCTCGGCACACGACTCCGGTGCGTACACCGGTGAGGTGTCGGGGGCATTCTTGGCGAAGCTCGACGCGAAGTACGTCATCATCGGTCACTCCGAACGCCGTGAGTACCACTCCGAGGGCGACGACATCGTGGCTGCCAAGGTGAAGGCCTCGCTCAAGCACGGACTCGTCCCGGTGATCTGCGTCGGCGAGACAGCGGGAGACCTCGAGAAGTTCGGCGCCAGTGCGGTCCCGGTGTCCCAGCTCGAGGCCGCGCTCGAGGGCGTCTCGCCGAAGGCGGACATCGTCGTGGCATACGAGCCCGTGTGGGCGATCGGCTCCGGCCAGGCAGCGACCCCGCAGCAGGCGCAGGATGTCTGCGCCGCACTGCGAGCCGTCATCGCGAAGGTCCTGGGCGACGAAGCGGCTGCGCGCACGCGCATCCTCTACGGCGGCTCGGTGAAGTCGGGCAACATCGCCAGCTTCATGCGCGAACCCGATGTGGACGGCGCTCTGGTCGGCGGGGCGAGCCTCGTCGTGGACGAGTTCGCCGCGATCATCCGCTTCGAGAAGCACGTCGGCGTGTGAGTGCAGCGGGGCTTCGGCCCCGCTGCACCGTATACTTGACCGTTACGGGGGCGCTCCGGCCCCAGCGAAAGGCTCTTTCTCGTGGCAATTCTCGAGTTCGTCCTGCAGGTCGTGCTGGGCATCACCAGCGTTCTGCTGACCCTCCTCATCCTCTTGCACAAAGGCCGCGGCGGTGGCCTGTCCGACATGTTCGGTGGAGGCATGACCTCAGCGGTCGGCTCTTCCGGGCTCGCGGAGCGGAACCTGAACCGCTTCACCGTCGTCCTGGCTCTGACGTGGTTCGTCTCCATCGTCGCGCTGGGCCTCATCACGAAATTCGAGGTCATCTGATGGCTACCGGTGGAAACGCGATCCGCGGCACCCGTGTCGGCTCGGGCCCCATGGGCGAGCAGGACCACGGTTATCACGCCGACCGCATCGCAGTCTCGTACTGGGACGGTCTCGGCAACGAGACCGTGCGCTACTTCGCCGCCGGTCTCCCCGAAGAGGAGATCCCGGAAACGATCGATCACCCGCAATCGGGTCTTCCTGCCGGCCGCGACAAGGAGAATCCTCCTGCGCTCGCGAAGGCGGAGCCGTACAAGACGCACCTCGCCTACGTGAAGGAGCGTCGTACCGACGAGGAAGCCGTCCAGCTTCTGGACGACGCGCTCACGCAGCTGCGCGAGCGCCGGGGCCAGTGACCTCGGTCTGACCATCGAAGAAGCCGCCGCGAGTCATCGCGGCGGCTTCTTCCGTACCCTGACACCGTCTTCAGCGGCAGCCCGCTGCGGCGTCGATGTAGTTCTGCGGGGGATAGCCGTACGCCCACACCCCGTTGGCGTCGTCGGTGTAGCCCATGCTGATGGCCCACGCGGTCGCCCACTTCTCGATGCTGTCCTGGGTGGACGAGTCGTACATGCTCTGGCACTTCACGCTGATCGCGTGCCCCACCTCATGGGCGACGAGCGCCTTGCTCCGTGTCGAGGGCCACTGCTCCGCGACCGAGTTCGAGAGCTCGATCGTCGCGCGCCCGGATTCTCCCCACCACCAGGTGGTGTACCCGCCCATGCTGCCGTTGTAGCCGGCCCCGCTCACGACCGGCGACCAGTCGAAGTCGAGGAGCACGCCGGGAGCGAGGGACCGCGCGAAGGCCTCGATCTCGAGCCGCGCGTTCAACAGCGGGCCCGACTTCTCCGCCAGTTCCTCGCCCTCGGTGGCGACGACCCGCGCGGCCGCGTCCTGCAGGGAGACGTAGGCGGTCGCCGCATCCTCATCCACCATCGTCGCGGCGATTGCTTCGGCGGCCGCGTCGCGCAGGGCGATCACGGCCTCGTTGCGGGCGGAGAGGTGCGCGGCCTCGAACGCCGGAGCGGCCGCACCGGCGGCGTTGATCACGGCCAACCCACTCTCCACCACAGCCTCCTGCGTGTCTGCCGTCTCCGCGGAGGCGACAGCGAGCTCATCGGACAGCACGTCGAGATCGTGCCGTCGCTGTTCCAGCTCCGACGTGGCGCCGAACAGTTCCCAGAACCAGCCCGGTTTCGTGCCCACCCCGGCGATCTCGGTCGCGACCACGGCGTCGGCCTCGGAGGCGGCGGTGGTGCCGTCGGCGAGCGCTGAGGCGAGCCCCGCCTGGACCTCCTCGGGCACCGCGATCGGCTGGTTTCCTCGGGCGAGGATCTGTTCCGCCGCCCCGGTGACCGCACGGAGGCCCGCGATCTCCTCACGGACCTGCGTCTTCGTGGTCGACGTGGCCTCGGCGGTGCTCCCGTATCGCGACAGCGCGTTGTCGTACCCGAGGTTCGCCGTCACCTGAGCGAGTGCCAGCCCTGCGATCACGGCCGCTCCGCCGAGCAGTCCGAGGACCACGCCCGTGTGCTTCTTCCGTCGCGGCGATGAAGCAGCAGTGGGGGGACCGGCGGAGAGCAGGACGGGCAGCACGTGCCCGCCCGGGAGCGGCGCCGTGCCTGTCGCGGTCTGGAAAGGGGGCCGGTCGGTCACGTCGTGCCCATTCGATGATGCCTTCCGGTCGGAGACTGCGTGCAGCGATGCTGACAGCGTATTCGACGGGCGGACGCGAGCCGGAGAAGGTCACGGGGAATGCGAGAAGGCCCCCACCGATGGTGGGAGCCTTCTCGAGCGGAGGGGCTGACGGGAATCGAACCCGCATCATTAGTTTGGAAGACTAAGGCTTTACCACTAAGCTACAGCCCCGGATCCGGACCTTCGGAAAGGTTCGGTACCGACTCATCGACTATACCGGACTCTGGCGCATGCTCCGGTCCGTTAGACTCGGTGGGGCTGAATCCGCGTGCGGATTCCCCGGGGCGTAGCTCAGTTTGGTAGAGCGCCCGCTTTGGGAGCGGGAGGTCGCAGGTTCAACTCCTGTCGCCCCGACACAGCCCCCACGGACCTTACAGCCGCGAATCGAAGCGGAAATCACAAGGAGAACACACCAGCATGGCGAACAGCACCGTCGAGAAGCTGACCCCGACCCGGGTCAAGCTCACCATCACGGTCACCCCGGAAGACCTCAAGCCCAGCATCGCTCACGCGTACGAGCACATCGCTCAGGACGTGCAGATCCCCGGCTTCCGCAAGGGCAAGGTCCCGGCTCCGATCATCGACCAGCGCATCGGTCGTGGCGCCGTCATCGAGCACGCCGTCAACGAGGGCCTGGACAAGTTCTTCCGCGAGGCGACGGTCGAGCACAAGCTGCGCGTCGTCGGTCGCCCGGCTGCCGACATCACGCAGTGGCCGAACGAGAAGGATTTCTCGGGTGACCTGCTCGTCGACATCGAGGTGGATGTCCGCCCCGAGATCGAGCTGCCCTCCTACGACGGCATCACCGTGACGGTCGACGCCGTCGAGGCCGATGACGCCGCGCTCGACGCCGAGCTCGACAACATGCGCGCGCGCTTCGGCACGCTGGTCCCGGTCGACCGTCCGGCCGCCAAGGGCGACTTCGTCGAGCTCGACCTCGTCGCCACGATCGACGGTGCCGAGATCGACCGCGCCGAGGGCGTCTCCTACGAGATCGGCTCCGGCGAGCTGCTCGAGGGCATCGACGACGCGATCGAGTCGCTCACCGCCGGTGAGGACACCACCTTCCGCTCCGCTCTCGTCGGTGGCGACCACGCCGGCTCCGAGGCCGAGGTCTCCGTGACCGTCAAGGCCGTCAAGGAGCGCGAGCTCCCCGAGGCCGACGACGACTTCGCGCAGATCGCGAGCGAGTTCGACACGATCGCCGAGCTCCGCGAGAGCCTGGCCGAGCGCGTCGCTCAGCAGGGCGTCTTCACGCAGGGTTCCGCCGCGCGCGACAAGCTCGTCGAGGTGCTGCTCGAGCAGATCGAGATCCCCGTTCCGCCGCAGCTCATCGAGGACGAGGTGCACAACCACCTCGAAGGCGAAGGCCGTCTCGAGGACGAGGTGCACCGCGCCGAGGTCACCGAGGCGAGCGAGAAGCAGTTCCGCACGCAGGTGCTCCTCGACACGATCGCCGAGCAGGCCGATGTGCAGGTCTCGCAGGAAGAGCTCAGCCAGTACCTCATCCAGTCGGCTGCGCAGTACGGCATGGCTCCGCAGGAGTTCGTCGAGGCGCTGCAGTCCTCGAACCAGCTCCCGGCGCTCGTCGGAGAGGTCGCGCGCAACAAGGCCCTCGCGATCGCGCTCGGCAAGGTGAAGGTCGTCGACAGCAATGGCAAGGCCGTCGATCTGTCCGACTTCATCGTCACCGACGACGAGGCGGAGTCCACCGACGCCGAGTCCACCGACGCCGAGGAGAAGCCGGCCAAGAAGGCTCCGGCCAAGAAGCCCGCCGCCAAGAAGGCTCCGGTCAAGAAGGCCGATGACGCTGACGAGGCCGAGAAGCCGGCTGCCAAGAAGCCCGCCGCCAAGAAGGCTCCGGCTGAGAAGGCTCCGGCCAAGAAGGCTCCGGCCAAGAAGGCGGCCGACAAGGCCGAGTGATCGGACACGATCCAGTGAAGAGGGCGGGTGCTGCGGCATCCGCCCTCTTTTCCATCCAGGGAGGGCAATCATGAAGACGTGGGATGAGCGCATCGACGAGGTGTGGGACGACGCGACGGGTGAGGAGGTCGGTGACGACACCATCGCCCGCATCGACGCCCTCGCCGCCGAGCGCGGAGCAGGTGACGCCCGCGCCGAGTTCGAACGCGCGGGCGCGCGGGATTCCGCGGGAAGGCCCGCGGAAGCCATCGTTCTGTATCGGCGCGCGCTGGCATTGGGGTTGGATGCTGAGCATCGCCCGCAATGCGTGATCCAGATGGCGAGCTCGCTGCGGAATCTGGGCGAATACGACGAGGCCCTCGCCGTGATCCGCGCCGAGGAGCAGCTGTCGGCCGACGGTCCCTACCGTGACGCCATCGCGTGCGTGCACGCCCTCATCCTCGCAAGCGCGGGGCGACCGGCGCAGGGTCTCTCGGTGGCGCTGCTCGCCCTGGTCCCGCATCTGCCGCGCTACCACCGGTCGATGACGGCGTATGCCCGCGAGATCGCGGACGCCGACACCTGATATGCCGACGGCGAACACGGCCTGGGTGCCGCGTTGTCGCCGGTAGATTCGAATCACTGAAACACGGAATCAGGAGCTGACATGGCTGCAGAACCCCTCCTCGCAACGAGCGTCTTCGACAGGTTGCTGAAGGACCGCATCATCTGGCTGGGGTCGGAGGTGCGCGACGAGAACGCGAACGAGATCTGCGCGAAGATCCTTCTTCTCGCCGCAGAAGACTCCGAGCGAGACATCTACCTCTACGTGAACTCGCCCGGCGGTTCGATCACCGCGGGCATGGCGATCTACGACACGATGCAGTTCGTGCCGAACGACATCGTCACGGTCGGCATCGGAATGGCCGCATCGATGGGTCAGCTGCTGCTGACCGCCGGCACCAAGGGCAAGCGCTACATCACGCCCAACGCCCGGGTGCTGCTGCACCAGCCGCACGGCGGCTTCGGCGGCACGTCGAGCGACATCCAGACCCAGGCGCAGCTCATCATGTCGATGAAGAACCGCCTCGCGGAGATCACGGCGGCGCAGACCGGCAAGTCGGTCGAGCAGATCAACGCCGATGGTGACCGCGACCGCTGGTTCACCGCCGAGGAAGCGCTCGAGTACGGCTTCGTCGACCACATCCGCGAATCGGCCTCCGACGTCATCGGCGGCGGCGGAACCGACCAGGACACCGAGTAACGGAAAGCGAAAGGACGCTCATGTACACACCCACCTTCCGCTCAGCCGGTGACCTGCCTTCCAGCCGCTACGTGCTCCCGCAGTTCGAGGAGCGCACCGCCTACGGATTCAAGCGCCAGGACCCGTACAACAAGCTGTTCGAAGACCGCGTGATCTTCCTCGGCGTGCAGGTCGATGACGCGTCGGCCGACGATGTCATGGCGCAGCTCCTCGTCCTGGAGAGCCAGGATGCCGAGCGCGACATCACCATGTACATCAACTCGCCCGGTGGTTCGTTCACCGCGATGACGGCGATCTACGACACGATGCAGTACGTCGCACCGCAGATCCAGACCGTCGTGCTCGGCCAGGCGGCCTCCGCTGCGGCCGTGCTGCTCGCGGCCGGCGCGCCGGGCAAGCGCCTCGCGCTCCCGAACGCCCGCGTGCTGATCCACCAGCCCGCGATGGGCGAGGCGGGCCACGGCCAGGCCTCCGACATCGAGATCCAGGCCGCGGAGATCCTCCGCATGCGGACCTGGCTCGAGGAGACCCTCGCCGGCCACACGAAGCGCACGCCGGAGCAGGTGAACCGCGACATCGATCGCGACAACATCCTCTCCGCCGCACAGGCACTGGAGTACGGCATCGTCGACCAGGTCCTCACGACGCGCAAGCGCGTCTGACCCGATCGATCCCGAAGGGCGTCCGTCATCACGACGGGCGCCCTTCGTCGTGCCCGGCGGATGTGCAGAGCCCCCACGCTCGATTGCGCATATGAGCATCATGATGCGCGAACGCTGATGAGGGCCTACTCTGGGAGAGGAAGGAGGATGCCGTGGAAGAAGATCTGCTCATGGTTCGCGTCGCCGAGCTGTACTACGACGAGGACAAGACCCAGGACGAGATCGGCGGACTCCTCAAGATCTCCCGCTGGAAGGTCGGCCGCCTGCTGACGCAGGCTCGCGAACGCGGCATCGTGCGCATCGAGATCGTGCATCCCCGCGCCCGCAGGCTCGGCCTCGAGCGGCTTCTGGTCGACCGATTCGGACTGACGGACGCCGTCGTCGTGCCGGCCCCGGAAGGCGATGACGGCACGCTCGAGCGGGTGGCGCAGGCCGCCGCCGACTTCCTGACCGCACTGCGGCCGGTGCCCCGCACACTCGGGGTGAGCTGGGGGCGCACGCTCCGCGCCGTCGCCGAGGCGCTCCCGGATGGATGGGCGAACGGCGTGACGGTCGTGCAGCTCAACGGGGGAGTGAGCCTGAATCGGCGCTCCGGCGGGGCGGCAGGCCTCGCTGTCACGATCGCTCAGCGCGCGTCTGGCCAGGTCTCGCTGCTGCCGAGCCCGGCCATCCTCGAGCGTGTGGAGACGAAGCAGGCGATCGAGTCCGACCGCACCGTCGCTGCCGTGCTCGAAGAAGCAGCGGAGGCGCAGGCATTCCTGTTCACCGCAGGGCCGTGCGACGCTTCATCCGCGCACGTCGAGAACGGCTACCTCAGCGCTGAGGACGTGGAAGAGCTCGCGCGTCGCGGCGCCGTCGGAGACGTTCTCGGCCGCTACGTCGACGCCGAGGGGAACATCGTCGATTCGCAGCTCGATGCGCGAACGGTCGGCGTCTCGCTCGATCGTCTGCGCGGAGCCGCCCGCGCGATCTTCGTCACGGCGGGCCCCGCCAAGCACGACATCGCACGAACCGTGGTCACCAGCGGCCTGTGCGGCGTTCTGGTGACCGATGAGACCACAGCACGAGCATTGTTGGAGGAACAGTGACGACCAAAGAACTCAGCCGCAGGACGGCGGTGGACGTTCTGGGCGGAGAGCCCGACGACGCCACCCTCCGACGTTTCCTGCACGGACTCCCCGGTGTGGATGCCGTCGGTCTCGAGCAGCGCGCTGCCGGGCTCGGCACCCGCTCCATCAAGACCACCTCGAAGGCGTGGGCCCTCGACACGATCATCAAGCTGATCGACCTCACGACGCTCGAGGGTGCGGACACCCCTGGCAAGGTGCGCTCGCTCGTCGCCAAGGCGAAGACCCCCGACGCCGCAGACCCCTCGACTCCACGGGTCGCCGCGGTCTGCGTCTATGGCGACATGGTCGGCGACGCCGTCGTCGCGCTCGGCGGCCTGCACGGCGACCCCGACGACGGAATGATCTCCGTCGCCGCGGTGGCCACGGCGTTCCCGAGCGGGCGCTCGTCTCTCGCGATCAAGCTCGCCGACACCGCTGAGGCGGTCGCCGCCGGAGCCGACGAGATCGACATGGTCATCGACCGTGGGGCTTTCCTCTCCGGCCGCTACGGCCTCGTGTTCGACCAGATCGCCCAGGTCAAGGAAGCATGCCGTCGCGAGGACGGTTCATACGCCTCGCTCAAGGTGATCCTGGAGACCGGCGAGCTGAACACCTACGACAACATCAAGCGCGCCTCGTGGCTGGGCATCCTGGCGGGAGGGGACTTCATCAAGACCTCGACCGGAAAGGTGCAGCCCGCCGCGACGCTTCCGACGACTCTTCTCATGCTGGAGACCGTGCGTGACTGGCACCGCGGCACCGGCGAGAAGATCGGCGTGAAGCCGGCCGGTGGCATCCGCTCCTCGAAGGACGCGGTGAAGTACCTGGTGACCGTCGCCGAGACGGTGGGCGAGGAGTGGTTGCAGCCGCACCTCTTCCGGTTCGGCGCATCCAGCCTCCTCAACGATGTGCTCCTGCAGCGTCAGAAGCTCAGCTCCGGCCACTACTCGGGCCCCGACTACGTCACGATCGACTGACGGGAAGACGAACATGTCATTTCTGGAATACGCTCCCGCACCGGAGTCCACCGCGATCCTGAACCTCAAGGACAGCTACGGCCTGTTCATCGACGGCGAGTTCGTCGACGGTTCCGGCACCCCGTTCCACACGATCTCGCCGGCGACGGAGAAGCACATCGCCGAGATCGCCTCGGCCAGCGACGAGGATGTCGACCGCGCGGTCGCCGCCGCCCGTCGTGCCTACGAGAAGACCTGGTCGAAGATGAGCGGTCGCGACCGTGGGAAGTACCTCTTCCGCATCGCCCGCCTCGTGCAGGAGCGCGCTCGCGAGCTCGCCGTCGCCGAGAGCCTCGACAACGGCAAGCCGATCAAGGAGAGCCGTGACGTCGACGTGCCGCTCGTCGCCTCCTGGTTCTTCTACTACGCGGGCTGGGCGGACAAGCTCGACCATGCGGGTCTCGGCGCCGACCCCCGCGCGCTGGGCGTCGCCGGTCAGATCATCCCCTGGAACTTCCCTCTGCTGATGCTGGCGTGGAAGATCGCTCCCGCCCTCGCCGCGGGCAACACGGTCGTGCTCAAGCCCGCAGAGACCACGCCCCTCACGGCGCTGATCTTCGCGGAGATCCTGCAGCAGGCCGACCTGCCGGCGGGTGTCGTGAACATCGTGACGGGTGCCGGAGCCACCGGTTCCACCCTCGTGCGCCACCCCGACGTCGACAAGGTCGCCTTCACCGGTTCAACCGGTGTCGGCCGTGACATCGCACGGGCCGTGGCAGGCACCCACAAGAAGCTGACGCTGGAGCTCGGCGGGAAAGCTGCGAACATCGTCTTCGACGACGCCCCCATCGACCAGGCGGTCGAAGGCATCGTGAACGGGATCTTCTTCAACCAGGGTCACGTGTGCTGCGCCGGCAGTCGTCTGCTCGTGCAGGAGTCGATCCACGACGAGGTCGTCGACAGGCTCAAGACGCGTCTGTCGACCCTGCGTCTGGGCGACCCCCTCGACAAGAACACCGACATCGGTGCGATCAACTCCGCTGCGCAGCTGGCCCGTATCCGCGAGCTCAGCGACATCGGCGAGGCCGAGGGCGCCGAGCGCTGGACCGCGGACTGCGCCATTCCGGAGCAGGGTTTCTGGTTCGCACCCACCATCTTCACCGGTGTCGAGGCATCGCATCGCATCGCCCGCGACGAGGTCTTCGGCCCGGTGCTCTCGGTGCTCACCTTCCGCACGCCCGCCGAGGCGATCGCGAAGGCGAACAACACGCCCTACGGTCTCTCCGCCGGGATCTGGTCCGACAAGGGATCGCGCATCCTCGCTGTGGCTGACCGCCTGCGTGCCGGCGTGATCTGGGCCAACACCTTCAACCGCTTCGACCCGTCGAGCCCGTTCGGCGGGTACAAGGAGTCCGGATTCGGCCGCGAGGGCGGTCGCCAGGGTCTCACCGCCTACCTCAAGGGAGCCGCAGCATGAGCAAGCGACTGACTGTTCCGAAGACGTACAAGCTGGCGATCGGCGGGGCCTTCCCGCGGAGCGAGTCCGGCCGCACGTACGAGGTGCTCACGCCGAAGGGGGCCTTCCTCGCGAACGCCGCGAAGGGCTCCCGCAAGGACGCCCGCGACGCCGTGGTCGCCGCCCGATCCGCCGTCAAGGGCTGGTCCGGTGCGACCGCCTACAACCGCGGCCAGGTCCTGTACCGCGTCGCGGAGGTGCTGGAGGGGCGTCGCGCGCAGTTCATCGACGAGATCGCGGCTCAGGAGGG
Organism: Microbacterium maritypicum MF109; assembly: GCF_000455825.1. GTDB lineage: Bacteria > Actinomycetota > Actinomycetes > Actinomycetales > Microbacteriaceae > Microbacterium > Microbacterium maritypicum_A. Next base: position 8,509 of record NZ_ATAO01000239.1, on the reverse strand, counting down.
CGTGTCGTCCGCGGCCGCGGCCTCGCAGGTCGATGAAGCTATCGACCTCTGGGTCTGGTACGCCGGATGGTGCGACAAGTACGCACAGGTGGCGGGCAACGCGAACCCCGTGTCGGGGCCGTACTTCAACATCTCCGTGCCAGAGCCGACCGGTGTCGTGGCGATCGTCGCCCCGCAGGACTCGGCGCTGCTCGGTCTGGTGTCGGTCGTGGCTCCGGCTCTGGTCGCCGGGAACACGGTTGTGGTCGTCGCGAGCGAGCAGCACCCGCTCTCGGCCATCAGCCTCGCCGAGGTCCTCGCCACCAGCGACGTCCCGGGCGGAGTCGTGAACGTGCTGACGGGTTCGCCCGCGGAGATCGCTCCGTGGCTGGCTTCGCACCAGGACGTGAACGCTCTCGACCTGGCCGGAGCCGGCGCTCTCGACTGGGTCGACATGCAGATCGCCGCGGCGGAGACGCTCAAGCGGGTGCTCGCCCCGGGAGACGTCGTCGCCTCGCCGGAGCGGATCGGTGCCTTCACCGAGGTGAAGACCGTCTGGCACACCAAGAGCATGGTCTGACCGTTCTGACGACCTCATGAAGGGGGTCGGGAGCCTTCGCCCACGACCGGGCAGCTGAAGGCTCCCGGCCCCTTCATCGTTTCGCGATCCGATGTCGAATGCCCTCAATGCGGCCCGGTGTCGTATGCAGAGGTTAGGCTCGAAGAACGATCTCTGATCCCCCCTAGGAGGACGCGCATGGCCCGCATCGGTGAAAGCGCTGACCTGTTCAAATGCTCTTTCTGCGGAAAGAGTCAGAAGCAGGTCCAGCAGCTCATCGCCGGCCCCGGCGTGTACATCTGCGACGAGTGCGTCGAGCTGTGCAACGAGATCATCGAAGAGCGGATGGCCGAGTCGTCCGCAGACGGGGTCGCCGAGTTCGAGCTCCCGAAGCCGCGTGAGATCTTCGCCTTCCTCGAGGAGTACGTGGTCGGGCAGGAGCCCGCCAAGCGCGCTCTCGCCGTCGCCGTCTACAACCACTACAAGCGGGTGCGGGCACACGGCACCCTGCAGACGGCCGAGCAGAAGGCCGAAGAGGTCGAGATCGCCAAGAGCAACATCCTGCTCATCGGGCCGACCGGCTGCGGCAAGACCTACCTCGCGCAGACGCTCGCGAAGCGTCTCAACGTCCCCTTCGCGGTCGCCGACGCCACGGCGCTGACCGAGGCCGGCTACGTCGGAGAAGACGTCGAGAACATCCTCCTCAAGCTCATCCAGGCCGCGGACTACGACGTCAAGCGCGCCGAGCAGGGCATCATCTACATCGACGAGGTCGACAAGATCGCCCGCAAGGCCGAGAACCCGTCGATCACCCGCGACGTCTCGGGCGAGGGCGTGCAGCAGGCCCTCCTGAAGATCATCGAGGGCACGGTCGCCTCGGTCCCTCCGCAGGGCGGTCGCAAGCACCCGCATCAGGAGTTCCTGCAGATCGATACGTCCAACGTGCTGTTCATCGTCGCCGGGGCCTTCGCCGGTCTCGAAGACATCGTGTCGGCGCGCGTCGGCAAGCACGGCATCGGCTTCGGTGCCCCGCTGCACGACAAGGGCAAGGACCTCGACCTGTTCAGCGAGGTGCTCCCGGAAGACCTGCACAAGTTCGGGCTGATCCCCGAGTTCATCGGGCGTCTGCCGGTCGTCACCAATGTGTCGCCGCTCGACCAGGATGCATTGATCGACATCCTCACCGGGCCGCGCAATGCGCTGGTGAAGCAGTACCAGCGCATGTTCGAGATCGACGGCGTGCAGCTCGAGTTCGAAGAAGATGCGCTGCGATCCATCGCCGACCTGGCCGTCGAACGCAAGACCGGTGCCCGTGGACTCCGGGCGATCCTGGAGGACGTGCTCGGACCCATCATGTTCGAGATCCCCTCGGCGGAGGACGTCGCCAAGGTCATCGTCACCCGTGCAGCCGTCGATGAAGGCGCACCGCCGACGATCGTGATGGAGCGCAAGCGCAAGAGCGCATGAGCGCGGAGCCGGTTCCCTGGAAGACGGTGGCGAGGAAGACTCTCGTCGCCGACCGATGGATCCGACTGCATGAGGACAGCTGCGAAGACGTGAGCGGGCGCTCGATAGCCCCGTACTACGTGCTGGAGTACGGCGATTGGATCTCGGTCCTCGCCCTCGACCGGAACGACGATGCCATCCTGGTGGAGGAATATCGGCACGGTGCCCGCGTCGTGGCGCTCGGCACGATCGGCGGGGGAGTAGAGCCTGGCGAGGCTCCGGAGGATGCGGCCGCCCGCGAACTCCTGGAGGAGACGGGCTTCGTGGCAGATGAGCTCATCGACCTCGGTGCGACGTGGGCGAACTTCGGCAACCACACCAACCGCGTGCATCACTTCCTCGCTCGCGGATGCACGCGCATCGCGGAGCAGTCGCTCGACGACAGCGAGTCGATCGCCGTGCACGTGCTGTCACTGGACGGACTCGGCGACCGCCTCTCGCAGAGCTACCACCAGCTCACCTGGTACAAAGCGATGGAGCAGCTCGGACGATGCGTCCCGCCGATCCCGTAGACGTCTGATGACCTCAGGCGGTCGGCATGACGAGATCGGTGCGCAGCTCTGACGGGGTGGTGCTCGGGTCGGACACGTAGATCTCGATCCAGACGCCGCCGGGACGGAGCCCCTGGGCGCCTGCACGCTCGACGAGACCACCCCAGGCGCCGCCGAGCTCCTCGTAGGAGCCGAACAGGGTCGTCGCGACCGCAGGGCCCGCGGGCAGCCTTGAGGCGACGATGACGCGCCCGCTGGCCGTGGGGATCGGGTTCTCCGGGGGAGTCTGCACGGGGAAGCCGAGTTCGAGGTCGAAGACGTCCATCGGATCTCCGTGATAGATCGCGAGCGCGGGGCCGGTCGGGACCAGCACGTCTCCGGCGAAGGTGAGCGCGATCGCCGAGTAGCCGGCGTCGAATGCCTCCTGGATGTCGGCCAGACGGATGCCGTTGTGGCGGATCACCGCGAGGGGGACGGCGTCGAGGTCGAGGCGGTCCGCGGGACCGAATGGGGACTCAGGGAATGCGTTCATGCGCTCAGAGTCTCACGACTCCGTCGCCCAGTCCACGGCGCTTCAGGAGCGGTTCGATCTCGGCATCGCGGCCACGGAAGTCGCGGTAGGCGTCGAGCGGATCCTTCGAGCCGCCCACCCCGAGCAGACGCCGACGGAACCGGTCGCCGTTGCCCCGGGTGAGGCCGCCGTTCGTGCGGAACCACTCGACCGTGTCGGCGTCGAGCACCTCGCTCCAGATGTACGAGTAGTAGCCCGCGCTGTACCCGCCGGAGAAGACGTGGGCGAAGTACGTCGACGAGTACCGTGTCGGGACGGCCGAGTCGTCCAGGCCGATGTCCGCCAATGCGGCAGCCTCGAACGCGGCGACGTCGGTGACCTGCACGTCGGTGCCGAGGCGATGCCAGGCCTGATCCAACCAGGCCGCCGCCAGATACTCGCTGGTGGCATGCCCCTGGTCGAACGTCTCGGTCGCTCGCAGGCGCTCCACGATCGCGGGGTCGAGCGGCGCACCGGTCTCGTGGTGGCGTGCGTAGTTGTCGAGCACCTCAGGCCACAGGATCCACATCTCGTTGACCTGGCTCGGGAACTCCACGAAGTCGCGGAACACATTCGTCCCGGCGAAGTGTGGGTAGGTCACGGTCGCGAAGAGTCCGTGCAGCGCATGCCCGAACTCGTGGAACAGCGTGGTCACCTCATCGAGAGTCAGCAACGTCGGCTCGCCATCTCCCGGAAGCGGCACGTTCAGGTTGTTGACGACGACGGGAGCCGTGCCGCGCAGGCGCGATTGGCTCACGATCGCGTTCATCCACGCGCCGCCACGCTTCGAGTCCCGGGTGTACAGATCGAGCACGTACAGGCCGACCGCGGTGCCGTCCTCATCGCGCACCTCGAACACGCGTGCGCCGGGATGGTACGCGGCGAGGTCGTCTCGCTCGGAGAAGGTGACGCCGTAGAGTCGGGTCGCCGCGAAGAAGACACCTTCCTGCAGGACGCGCTCTGCCTCGAACCAGGGGCGCAGCGCACTGGAGTCGATGTCGTACCTGGCTGTACGCACTCGTTCGGTGTAGAAAGCCCAGTCATGCGCCTCGACCGGGAAGGGTGCTGCCTCGGTCTCGTCGACGATCGCCTGGAGGGCCGCGTGCTCGGCACGGGCGTTGCGCGCGGACGGGGCTGCGAGGCGACGGAGCATCTCTTCGACGGCATCCGGAGTTCCAGCGGTCTCGTCGGCGGTGATGTAGGCGGCGTGCGAGTCGTAGCCGAGCAGTGTGGCGCGTTCCGCCCGCAACCGCACGATCTCGAGGAGCACCCCTCGGTTGTCGTTGGCATTGTCCCGGGATCCGCGCGCGAGCGAGGCGGCCATGATGCGCCGCCTCGACTCCCGTACGCGCAGCTGTGCCAGTGCAGGATGCCCGGTGAAGAGCGGCAGGGTGATCAGGTACCTGCCGTCGAGGCCCCTGTCCGCTGCCGCGCGCGCGGCGGCTGACAGCTCTCCCGCGCTCAGCCCGTCGAGCTCGTCGGCGGTGTCGAAGACCACGGCGAGGTCGTTGGTGTCGTTCAGGAGGTTGCGTTCGAACGTGTTCGTCAGCGTCGAGAGCTTCTGGTTCAGTGCGGTCAGCTGCGCCTTGGCCTCGTCGTCGAGACCCGCACCCGCGTGGGTCATCTCGCGGTGGTGGCGCTCCACCAGGTAGCGCTGCTCAGGGTCGAGATCCAGGGAGTCACGCTGGTCGTACACGTGCTGCACCCGCCAGTAGAGCTGGCCGTCGAGCGTGATCGCGTCCTGATGCGCGGCCATGAGCGGTGCCAGCTGCTCATCGATCGCCTGGATCTCGGGCGTCGCATCGGCCGAACTCACGGTATAGAAGGTGTGCGCCACGCGGTCGAGGAGCTCGCCGGATCGTTCCAGCGCCTCAAGCGTGTTCTCGAACGTCGGCATCGAGCGCACCATGGTGATGCGCGCGATCTCGCGACGCTGCTCCTCGAAACCCGCCTGGAACGCGGGGAGGTAGTGCTCGGGCCGGATCGCGCCGTAGTCCGGGAGGCCGTAGGGGAGCGTCGACGGCTGCAGCAGCGGATTCGTGGCGTCGGTCATCCTCCGAGCCTATCCACCCCGGCTGTCCAGGCTCAGGAACCGTCCTCGCTCAGGCGCGTCATCACTCCGCGCAGCGCTTCCACCACCACGCGGACCGATCGACGACGCAGGGTCTCCGGGCGGGCGAGCAGATCGATCATCCGGTGCGTGCTCACCCCCTCGAGCGGGATCCGCACGATCTCGCGATCATCGACGCTCCGTGAGGTGAAGCGCGGCAGCATTCCGATCACCCCACCTGCCGCCACGACCGCCGACACCGCGCCGTAGTCGTTGATGCGGTGCTGGATGTCGACAGGGTGGTGGGCGACGGCCGACACCGCACGAAGGACATCGTCGGGGGAGTAGCCGATGCGACTGGTGACCCATCTCTGTCCTGCGACGTCGGCCGGAGTGAGGCTGGCGCGGCCGGCGAGAGGGTGGGAGATCGAGACGGCGACATCGAGGGGCTCACGTATGAGGGTGAGACTGCGCACGCCTTGCGTGGGCCAGGGGTCGGAGTGCTCCATGCGGTGCGCGAGCACGAGGTCGTAGCGGGCGGTGAGCGCGGGGAACTCGCTCTGCGCGACATCCTCGTCGGTGAGCTGGACCGTCGGCGCATCCTCTGCGGACGCCAGTACCCGCACCAGCGCGCCGAACAGGGCCTGCCCGACGCTGTGGAATCCGCTGATGCTCACGACTCCCGTCGCGGCTCCCTCGAACTCGTCGAGGGCATGCCGTGCTGCGGCCATCGCGTCGATCGCCTCGGCGCCGGCCGTCGCCAGCACTTCACCGGCGGGCGTAAGGGCGAGGGTCCGGCCGATCCGGCGTGTCAGCGGTGTCGGAACACCCCTCTGCAGGGCTGCGAGTTGCTGGGACACCGCAGACGGAGTGACTCTGAGCGCGTCGGCCACGGCGGTCACGCTGCCGAGGGCGCCGAGCTCCCTCAGGATCTGCAGTTGATGGAGTTCCACGACCACAGTGTAGATCTCGCTACATCGACGGTGCAGACGATGCCGATTGTTCTACAACGTCAGGTGCGGTGTGATCGAGATCATGAAGGCACTGTTCAAAGCCGCAGCCGGTGCGGGACTCGAGCTCGTCGAGCGCCCCGACCCGACCGCCGGAACTGACGACGTCGTCATCCGCGTGCTGCGCACGGGGATCTGCGGCACCGATCTGCACATCCTCCGCTGGGACGAATGGGCGGCGTCCGCGATCGCCGCACCGCTGATCCCCGGCCACGAGTTCTACGGGGAGGTCGTGGAGGTCGGCCCTGGCGTGCGCGACATCGCCGTCGGCGATCGGGTCTCCGGCGAAGGACACATCGTCTGCGGCACCTGTCGCAACTGTCGAGCGGGTCGCCGCCAGATGTGCATCCGCACGATCGGTCTCGGTCTGCAGCGCGACGGCGCCTTCGCGGAGTACCTCGTGCTGCCCGCGGCGAACGTCTGGGTCCATCACTCGGAAGTGACCCCCGAGCTGGGGGCCATCTTCGATCCCCTGGGCAATGCCGTGCACACAGCGCTCACCTACCCACTCGTCGGAGAGGACGTGCTCGTCACCGGCTGCGGACCCATCGGGCTGATGGCGATCGCCGTCGCCCGGCATGCGGGAGCACGGTTCATCACGGCGACGGACGTCAGCGCGCCGCGTCTGGAGATGGCCCGCCGGATGGGCGCCGACGAGGTCGTCGACGTCTCGGTCCGCGACATCCGCGAAGCGCAACAGGCGCTCGGCATGCGGGAGGGCTTCGACATCGGATTCGAGATGAGCGGTGCGCCGTCGGCCCTCCCCGCCATGATCGACAACATGAACCACGGCGGTCGCATCGCGATGCTGGGTCTGCCGAGCGCGGGATTCGGCATCGACTGGGGCAAGCTCGTCACCCACATGCTCACGATCAAGGGCATCTACGGGCGCGAGATGTTCGAGACGTGGAACGCGATGGGAGCGATGCTGCAGACCAGCGCCTCCCTGCGGGACGCCATCGGCCGCGTGATCGCGGAGGTGGTCCCCGCTCGCGACTGGGAACACGGATTCGCCGCGGCCGAGTCGGCGGGAACAGGCAAGATCATCCTCGACTGGACGGAGCTGTGATGTACGGGACTTTTCAGAAGCATGTGTCGGATGAGCTGGCGGGCATCGAGGAGGCCGGGCTCACCAAGCATGAGCGCGGCATCCGCGGCCCCCAGAACGCGGAGATCACCGCCGACGGCGCAGAGGTGCTGAACTTCTGCGCCAACAACTACCTCGGGCTCGCCGACGACCCGCGCATCCTCGACGCGGCGACGACGGCCTTGCAGGAATGGGGCTATGGGCTTGCGAGCGTGCGCTTCATCTGCGGCACCCAGGAGCAGCACCTCGAGCTGGAGCGTCGGCTCGCCGACTTCCTCGGCACGGACGAAGCCATCCTGTACTCGTCATGCTTCGACGCGAATGGCGGCGTGTTCGAGACGCTCTTCTCCGCCGAGGACGCCATCATCTCGGACGAGCTGAACCATGCGTCGATCATCGACGGGATCCGGCTCTCGAAGGCGCAGAGGCTTCGCTATCGAAACCGCGACATGAGCGATCTCGAAGAGCAGCTGAAGGCGGCGGAAAAGGCCCGGTTCCGGGTGATCGTGACGGACGGCGTGTTCTCGATGGATGGGTACATCGCGCCGCTCGCCGAGATCTGCGACTTGGCCGAGCGCTATGACGCACTGGTCTTCGTCGACGACTCGCATGCCGTCGGCTTCGTGGGGGAGAACGGTCGGGGGACGCCGGAGCTGTGCGGGGTCGCCGATCGCGTCGACATCTACACCGGGACGTTCGGCAAGGCGCTGGGCGGTGCATCGGGCGGGTACGTCGCCTCGCACGCCGAGATCGTGGCCCTGCTGCGTCAGCGCTCTCGTCCCTATCTGTTCTCGAACACACTCGCTCCCGCGATCGTGGCCGGAACCCTGACCGCCCTCGATCTCGTCGAGGGGTCCGCCGACCTTCGTGCGCGTCTGCGCCGCAATGCCTCCCTGTTCCGCGAGCGCATGACCGCCGAGGGATTCGACCTGCTCCCCGGGGAGCACCCCATCGTGCCCGTCATGTTCGGCGATGCGGCGAAGACGGCGAGGATCGCCAGGGAGATGCAGGAGCGCGGCGTGTACGTGACCGCATTCAGCTTCCCCGTCGTGCCGCGCGGGCTGGCGCGGATCCGCGTGCAGCTGTCGGCGGCTCACACACCCGAGCAGGTCGAGCGCTGCGTGGAGGCCTTCGTCGCCGCACGCGCTGTCGTCGACTGACCCTGCAACTGACCCTGCAACTGACCCTGCGACGGGCCCTGCACCTGACCCTGCGACAGAACCGGGGCTAGTTGCAAAGATACCCTTGCAAAGAAATCTTTGCAAGGGTATCTTTGC
>NZ_ATAO01000238.1 GCF_000455825.1 Microbacterium maritypicum MF109 | reverse complement strand
GTGTGGGGAGCTGTGCAGGAGTGGCACGCGCAGGCCACGGTCTTCTGGTCGGACCCGCCCGCGGGAGAGCCGGTCGTGCTCGCCGACCTCTTCCCGGTCGGCACCGAGGGCGAACCCCCCAGCTGCGCCCAGGTCGGTGTGCTCGGCGCCCTGTGCGTGCAGGTCGGCGGGATGCTCGCCGGCGAGGTGATCAAACTCGTGACGGGCGCAGGCGAGCCGCTGCTCGGACGACTCGCGATGGTCGATGCGCTCACGTCCCGGCAGCACGAGATCGTGATCCGCCCGGCAACCGCCACGACCCCGGAGGCCACCGCGGGGGCCCGCGCATGACCGGCCGCCGCACGGTCGAGGAACAGCTCGCGCGCGTGCTCGATGCCGTCCACGTCATCGAGCACGAGACACGGCCGGTGGCGGCTGCCGCGGGGCGCACGCTCACCGCTGCCGCAGCCGCCGCCCACGACATCCCCCTGTTCGACAACTCCGCCATGGACGGCTTCGCGGTACGAGGTGCGGATGTCGCCGACGCGTCCGAGGAGAATCCGGTCACCCTGCGCGTGGTCGCCGACCTGCCCGCCGGAGTCGCCCTCGACCCTGCTCTCGGCGTCGGCGAAGCCGCACGCATCATGACCGGCTCGCCCACCCCCACCGATGCCGACGTGATCGTGCCCTTCGAGGACACGGCCGGCGGTCTCGCCGACTCCCTCGGCGAGGTGACGGTGCTGCACGCCCCGGCCAAGCCCGGAGTGTTCGTGCGCCGACGCGGAGCCGACCTGCGCACCGGC
>NZ_ATAO01000237.1 GCF_000455825.1 Microbacterium maritypicum MF109 | reverse complement strand
GACGAAGGCGAAGGTCCTCGCAGCGGCCGAGAAGCTGAACTGGGCGCCGAGCCAGAGCGCACGGGCACTCGCCACCCGTCGAGCCAACGCGGTCGCCGTGGTGCTGGCCCGCGACCCCCAGGTCATCGCGAACGACTCCTTCTTCCCGGCCTTCATCGCCGGCGTCGAGTCGGTGCTCGCCGAGACCGAGACGGCACTCCTGCTCCAGGTCGTCCCCGACCGCGACGCCGAGGAACGGGCCTACCGCACGCTCACCCACGGCCGCGCCGACGGCGCCCTCCTGCTCGACCTGCGCACCGACGACTGGCGTGTGCCCTTCCTAGACGACCTCGGACTGCCCACCGTGCTGGTG
>NZ_ATAO01000236.1 GCF_000455825.1 Microbacterium maritypicum MF109 | reverse complement strand
GTGTAAACCGGTTTGATTTCGGAAGTCAACGGTACGACCGCGGTGCGACGACGCTCGGCGAGCGCGGGCTCAGACGAAGCGGACGGTCTGCTGCAGGCGGGTGCGCACGTCGAAGAGCTCGTTGCCCCCGATCGCCCGCGCCTGCGGCACACCCTGACGCAGCACCATCGCGAGAGCGCTGCGTCGCACCACGACGACCGGAACTCCGCGGCTCGTGCCGAGCGGCGTGACGGCTTGGGCGAGGTCGTCGTCGGGCAGCACGATGATCGCCCCGCCGAAGCGCACGCGCGCGGCCTTCGCGACGGTGCGCATCCGACGCAGAGCAGCGGTGACCGGCGCGCGGGTG
>NZ_ATAO01000235.1 GCF_000455825.1 Microbacterium maritypicum MF109 | reverse complement strand
GAGGGTGACGTTGCCGGTGTTCGTGACCACGAAGGAATAGGTGATCTCCTGGCCCACCTGGTAGGCGTCCGGCGTGTTCGGGCTCGCCGATTTCACGACCGTGATCCCGGGCACCGGGTCCGGCGGGACGACGACGGTCGACGGGGGCGACACCGGAGGCTCTCCGGTCGGCGGCGTGCCCGTACCGGTCGCGGTGTTCGTGACACCCCCGGCATCGATGTCGGCCTGGGTCACG
>NZ_ATAO01000234.1 GCF_000455825.1 Microbacterium maritypicum MF109 | reverse complement strand
GTCACCGAGCGCAGCACACTCGAGCGGTCTTCGAGGCCGGGCAGCGCCGCCGCGTCCGTCTCTCCGAGCTTCTGTCCCTGCCACCTCATTCGACCATTCGAACAGAAAGACGAAGATATCGCAAGACACTCTGCAACATATCTTCGAATGAGAAGATGGATCAATGCCCTTCCTGCCGCACGCTCAGCATGCGGCTCCGCGGTCCCCGATCCGCGGGCCCGCATTGCCGATCGGCGTCGCCCTCACTGCCATCGGCATCCTGCTCTCGATCGGTTCCGGACCGGTGTCCTCC
>NZ_ATAO01000233.1 GCF_000455825.1 Microbacterium maritypicum MF109 | reverse complement strand
CGTATGCGCCGCCGGACAGATTCCCCTCGCCCGTCCATGCCCCGCCGTCCGGTCGCTCGACCACACATCCGGGGGAGAGTCGCGCGGTCTCGGCCTCGATGACGCGCGGACCGGTGTTCGCCGTGAGGCCGGTGATCGAGGTTGCCAGGTCGGCCACGTCGCGGTTCGCGTCGAGCAGCTGCATCGTCAACAGGCCATGGATCGTCGACTCTGCGCCCGAGTTGCGGTTCACCCGTCCGTCGGTCTCGACCCCATCGAACGTGACCCCGGTCGTTGCGTCGTACACCGGGATGCCGGCCGTGTTCGCGCCGAAGAACCATCCTGCGGCGAGTCCGGCGAGTACGCGGAGGCCTTCCCCTCCGACCGTGGATGCCTGGAGTGCGCCGGCCACGCGGCCGTGCGCGCCGTACGCGATCTGCGCCTCGGCGGGAAGCGGCGCCCACGCGTTGTGGGGCCCGCCCGAAGCCAGCACCTGCGGCGTGAAGCGTCCGGCGTCCGAGAGCGCCGCGGCCGACCAGTCCCGACGCCGTAGCAGCGCTCCGGCTCTGGCCAGTGCCTCCGGCGCCGCCGCACCCCATGCGTGCCAGAACCCGAGCGAACCCGTCCACGGCAGCAC
>NZ_ATAO01000232.1 GCF_000455825.1 Microbacterium maritypicum MF109 | reverse complement strand
CCCAGGCGCGGGCGTAGGGTCATGCCATGGTCCACCGCCGTGAGCGCGCGAACAACGCGCCGCTGTTCGCCGCTGCGGCCACGGCCTACGCCGTGAACTGCGCACTCGGCGCATCCGTCGCCGCGCGCCTGGTCGACACCAGCCGCTTCCGCTGGCTGCACCACGCGCTCTACATCGCGACATGTGCGACCTCGGCTGTCGCCGTCGTGGCGGGCTGGTCGCGGGGGCCGCGCACGGGTGGCCGTCGCGCTGCGGTCGGGCTGCTCCCCGCCGCCGTGCCGCTCGCGGCCATCCCGTACCTCGGCACGCACAGCCGGCGGCATCCGCTGGTCGCGCTCGCCGCCGCCCCCTTCATCGTCGCAGGGCTGGTGCTCTCGCGATCCGCCGCCGACCGGAAGTGAAACGCATGGAACTGCTCGATGCCATCCGCCGCCGCAAGACCACCAACGGCGCATTCCTGCCCGACCCTGTCTCCGAGGACCATCAGCGCATCCTCCTCGAAGCCGCGGGCCGCGCTCCGTCGCAGCTGAACAGCCAGCCCTGGCGATTCGTGGTGATCGAGAGCCGCGAAACGATCGAGCAGATCGCCCGCATCTCGGGCGAGAGCATGACCGAGGCGATGTCGAACGGCACGTTCTTCGAGCGGTACAAACCGTACTTCCGCTTCAGTCAGGCCGAGATGGAGGAGAAGCGCAGCGGGATGCTGTTCGACAAGCTGCCCGCCGCGCTCCGCCCGTTCACGAGCCAGGTGTTCACCAAGCGCGGGCAGACGCTCATGAAC
>NZ_ATAO01000231.1 GCF_000455825.1 Microbacterium maritypicum MF109 | reverse complement strand
GAACAGCGTGCCGTTCTGGTCGAGTGCGTCGTTGATCGCCGAGGTGCTCTGGCCGGCAGCGGCGAGCTTCGCCACGTCGGGCGTGATGCTGATGCGCTGCCCGACGCCACCCACGATCTCGGCCGCGTTGACGCCGTCGACGTCTTCGAGTTCGGGGATCGCGACCGATTCGAGCTGGGCCTGGGCGTTGTCGGCATCCTCGAATCCGGTGACGGCGACCTGGATCACCGGGAAGTCGTCGATGGAGACCGACAGCACCTGAGGGGTCACATCCTCCGGCAGCTGCGACGAGATGCGGTTGATCGCCTGCTGGATCTTCTGCTCGGCCGTGGCGAGATTCGTTCCGTAGGCGAACATCGCCTGCACGATCGAGGCGTTCGTGGTGCTGGTCGCCGTCGTCGA
>NZ_ATAO01000230.1 GCF_000455825.1 Microbacterium maritypicum MF109 | reverse complement strand
CCTCCATCTCCCGTGTCGACGGCAAGGATGCGCTGTCGATCTCCATCACCAAGCTCCCCGCGGCGAACACCGTGGAGGTGTCCAACGGCGTGATCGCCGCGCTCGACACGATCGGCGACGCCTTCCCGGACGCGACCTTCACCGTGATCTTCGACCAGGCGCCGTTCATCGTGCAGTCGATCGAGACGCTCGCCACCGAGGGAATGCTCGGCCTGGTGTTCGCGGTGCTCGTGATCCTC
>NZ_ATAO01000229.1 GCF_000455825.1 Microbacterium maritypicum MF109 | reverse complement strand
GAGCGTCTGGACTCCCTGACCGTGCAGCCCGACGGCCGGATCACCGGCGATCGCGTGCTCGCCTTCCGGTTCGCGGATGCCGCCGAGCCGGAGGACCGCGACGGCTTCGACTACTGGCCCAAGGCCAAGGGGCTCGCCCTCCAGGACTTTCCCGCGCTCGCCGCCCTGCGCACGAGCTATGACGACGAGACCCGACGCATCCGCATCGAACACGCCGGCTCGGTGCTCGTCGAGGCGACCCTCGACGACGGCGGACGGCGCGAGCTGACCGATGCCGTCACCGACTTCGTCCTCGCGACCTCGGAGGGCCGTCGGCTGCGACGCCCCGGCCGCCTCCCGCTCGTGCTCGTCGGTGACGGGGAGACATCGCGCTTCCAGGACCGCCCGCGGGGCTACGTCTCGATTCACGGCCGAGCCAGCGTTCGCGCGTTGGGGGAAGCCCTCGGGACGAACGTCGACGACCGACGCTTCCGCTCCAACGTGGTGATCGACGACGCCTCTCCCTGGAGCGAGCTCGAGTGGACCGGCCAGGTGCGCGTCGGCGACGTCGCCTTCCAGGCCGCCGGCCCCATCGTGCGCTGCCTCGCGACCCACGCGAACCCGGACACGGGCGTGCGGGATGCCAAGGTGCTCACCACCCTCACGAGCGCCTTCGCCCAGCAGGAGCCGACCCTCGGACGCCTGCTCCTGCCCGGCTGGGCGCCGTCGGACGACGGCCGACCCCAGGGTGGTGGCATGATCCGCGTCGGTGACGAGATCCACGCCCACCGTGCATGATCGTCTCCCCGCGTGCACCGGATCGCCCGTGGATGTCCTCACATGGGGCTTGTGAGCGCAAACATGCGACGCTTCAGCGACCGGTCCCGACGGGCCCAGAGTT
>NZ_ATAO01000228.1 GCF_000455825.1 Microbacterium maritypicum MF109 | reverse complement strand
CGCATCGCCCGCCACAGCAGCGGGTTGTGCGGGGTCGCTGCGGCCATCACCAGTTCAGCCACGATCGGCTCCTTCCTTCGCGCTCACAGTCGGAACAGCGTGCGTGCGTTGTCGAGCAGGATCTTCCGACGCGATTCCTCCTTGAGCCCGAGCTCGTCGAACTCGGCCATCCAGCGGTCGGCGGTCATCACGGGCCAATCCGACCCGAAGAGCACCCGGTCGGAGATCAGCGAGTCGGCGTAGCGGACCACCTCGGGCGGCAGGTACTTCGGCGCCCACCCCGACAGGTCGAGGTACACGTTCGACTTGTGCCACACCATCGCCAGGTTCTCGAGGTGCCACGGCCATGCCGGGTGCGCGCTGATGATGTTCAGCTCGGGGAACTCTGCAGCCACGTCGTCGATGTACGGCACAGGGCGGGCGTTCTCGAGCCGATATCCGCCGCCACCGGGAGTACCCGCACCGGCGCCGGGGAACCCGGAGTGGAACATCACCACGAGCCCGAGTTCAGCGCAGGTCTCCCAGATCGGGAAGAAGCGACGGTCGTTGGCGAGGAACTTCTGCCGCGACGGGTTGAGTTCGCCGACGCCCTTGATGCCGTACTCGGCGTGCATCCGACGGATCTCGGCGACCGCGGCCTCGCCCTTCCACGGGTCGATGCCGGCGAAGGCGAGGAACACATCGGGGTGATCCTGCTGCGCCTTGCCGAGGAGGTCGTTCGGTGCACCCTTGATTCCGCTCGTGGTCTCCGAGTCGGAGTTCACGATCACGGCCATCATCTTGCGGTCGCGGTACTGATCGGCCTGCTCGGCGAACGACACCACCGGCCGCTCGCGCCCGAAGTGCGCCGACATCTGGGAGTGCCGCTGGCCCATCGCCGCGATGAACTCCTCGGTCTGCGGGTGGGTGTGGACGTCGATCGCGACGAGGTCGTCGATACCGGACATCAGGCTGCCCCTTCCTTCGCTCGTGCGGGTTCGGATTCAGATTCGGTCCGCAGTCCCGTGATCTCCTCGGTGTCGGCGCCGAGCGCCGGCGCGTATCGCAGCTCGGGTCGACCGGACCGCTGGAACCGGATGCTGGGCACCGGGACGCGCAGCGCGCCATCAGGCCCCTCGATCTCCTCGACCAGACCCATGCTCGCGATCTGCGGATCGTCGAACAGGTCGCCCATCGTGTTCAGCGGACCGTGCGGGATGTCGTGCGCGGCGAGCCGGTCGAGCCAGTACTGCCGGGGTCGGGTGGCGGCGATCTCCTTGACCACCACGTCGAGCTCGTCATAGTTGCGCACGCGCGCTTCCCGGGTCGAGAAGCGCGGGTCGTCGGCGAGATCGGGCCGCTCGAGCACGTCGAGCAGTCCGGTCCAGAACTTCTCCGGCACCGACATATGGATCACAAAGGCCTTGTCGTCCGACCCCCGGCAGGCGTAGGCCTGCGCGCGGCGCGGACGCGAGTCGGGCGATGAGACCTGTCCGGTCTCGAGGAACGCCGAAGCGGACTCGGTGAGGAAGTCGAGCAGGGCACCCACCATCGTGACCTCGACATGCTCGCCCACCCCGTTGACGTCACGGGCGTGCAGGGCGGCGAGCACGGCCTGTACGGCCGACATCCCCGACAGCAGATCGGAGAACGCAGGCCCCAGCGGACGGATCGTGGAGGCCGGGACCACCTGGCTGTACATGCCGCCGGTCGCCGAGATCACGGTGTCGTAGGCAGGGCGCTTCGCGGCCGGCCCGGTGGGGCCGAAACCGGTGATCGAGCACGTGATCACCCGCGGGTTGCGCTCGTGCAGCGCATCGGGGCCGAACCCGAGCCGCTCGGCGACACCGGGGCGGAAGTTGTCCAGCACGATGTCGGCATCGTCGACCAGGCCGAACAGCGCAGCGAGCCCCTCGGCGCTCTTGAGGTCGAGCACGACCCCGCGCTTGCCCCGGTTGTAGGCGGCGAACTGGGGACTCATGGTCGCCCGCCCCTCCCATCGGCGCATCGGGTCCCCCTCGGGCGACTCGACCTTGACGACGTCGGCGCCGAGGTCGGCGAGCAGCTTGGCCGCGAACGGACCCGAGATGTACTGGCCCAGCTCGACCACGCGGATCCCGGCCAGCGCACCCGCGCCGGGTGATGCGGAATTCGTCACTTCTGGTCTCCTCTTCGATACCGAGGGCGGTCAGCGCACATCGACGACGACCTTCCCGTCGCCCTTGCGGGGGAAATCGCGATACGCCGTGGCGATGTCGTCCAGCGCGTAGCGGCGGCCGACGAGCGAGGGCAGGGCCCCGGCGGCGGCGAGCGCGAGAGCCTCGGCCACATCGTCGTAGCGTGCGCTGGCCACACCCGACAGCCGCTTGCGACGCAGGTAGAAGTCGCGGGCGTCGATGCGCAGGTCGCTGTCGACGGATGCCGCGCAGAACACGGCCCGACCTCCCCACCGCAACGCCGAGATCCCGGCGCTCAGGGTCGGAGCGTGGCCGGAGACATCGAGCACGACGTCGAACCCCTCTCCCCCGTCGAGGGCCGCCGCCAGCGCGGGAGCTCCCGAAGCCTGGATGAGCTGCTCGTCTCCGAGCGGTGAGAGAGTACGGCGCGACGCGGCGACGACCTGGGCCCCACGAGCGAGGGCTACGGCAACGGCCGCGCGTCCGAGCGTTCCGCCCGCGCCGGTGACGAGCACCCTGTCGCCCGCGGCGAGCGCGACCGTGCGCACGGCGTTGATCACGATGGAGGCGCTGTGCACGACGGCGGTCGCCTGTGCCGCGTCGAGGGCGTGGCGGTCGATCGCGTTGCGGGAGGGGACGACGACGTACTCGGCCGCTCCCCCGTCGCGGTGCACGCCGACGACGGTCTGGTTCGGGCAATCGGCTTCGTCTCCGGCCTGGCAATGAGCGCACTGCCCGCAGGCGATGTTGGGTTTGACCACCACGGTCTGGCCGATCCGCTTCTGGTCGACACCCGCTCCGATGGCGATGATCTCGCCGGCCGGGTCGATCCCGAGGATGCGAGGCAGCTGCGCCCGTGCTCCTGGGCCGACACCGGCGATGACGTTGAGGTCGAGCTGATTCACCCCGACCGTCTCCACGCGCACGAGCACTTCGCCGTCGCCGGGTGCCGGGACATCCGCGACCGCGACGGTCAGCCCGTCCAGGTCATGACGGCTCAGCACGGCGGCACGCATCTTCACCTCTTCATCGCGGGAATCTGTTTGGGATACTGTATCCAATTTTCATCACGGTCGTCTAGACCCTGTTCGAGCACGATATCCCGCAAACCATGGACACCCGATTCCAAATTGGATACCGTATCCCAAAATCCGCGTGAGGCGCCCCACTCCACGGAGGAGTCGCACGCACTTGCCCGAATGGAGAGTCATGCGCACGACACGAAACAGACTCGGCATCGCCGCGGTCGGGGGCGCAGCAGCACTGACGCTGCTCGCCGCCTGCGCCTCGCCGACGCCGACACCGGAAGGACCCGTCGACCTCGGCGACGGCGAACCCGGAGCCGCGGAGGACACCAGCATCACGGTGGCCATCCCCTTCCCCGACATCACGATGTACTCGATGTTCGTCCTGGCGTCCGACCTCGGCTACTACGAAGACGAGGGCCTCACCGTCGAGGTCATCACCGCCGACAACGTCACGGCCGCCGTCGCCAGCGGCAGTGCCGACATCGGCGTCGAGTCGACCGGCACCGTGATCGACGCCATCCGCGGCGGTGTCGAGATCGATCTGGTCTCCGGCCACTACTGCCGGCAGAACTTCGACTTCGCGGTGCAGTCCGACGTGAAGAGCGTCGACGACCTCGACGGCACGTCGATCGTGCTGGCCGGCACTCCCGGCGACCCGGCCGAGTTCCAGCGCGCCCAGGTGTTGAAGGAGGAGGGCTGGGACGTCGCATCCGTCGACACTGAGGTCGTCTACCCGGGCCCCGGATCGGAGTCGTGGACGGAGTTCTTCGTCAACGACAAGATCAGCCTGCAGCCGTTCTACGCCGACGACAGGGCAGCACTCGAAGCTCACGGCGCGAACATCGTGGTCGAGTCGCTGCGCAACTGGGCGAACGACGTGCAGATCGCCGGCACGAAGTGGGCGCAGGAGAATCCGAATACCCTCGTCCGGTTCCTGCGGGCCACGCTGAAGGGCACCGACTTCATGACGGCGCCCGCGCCCGGCGAGTTCCCCGAGAACGCGGAGGAGGCGCTGGACATCTACGAGGCCAACGACTTCGACGTCGCGGAACTGCGTGATTCGGACAGCGTCTGGATCCTCGACGGACACCTCGCCTGCCCGAACCTGTACTTCGACGGCGAGGCGTGGGACACCACCATCGAGACGCAGAAGCTCGAACCGCTGGAGTTCGATGACGAGCAGCTCGTCTACCTCCGCAAGGCGCAGGAGCTCCTGGGCCTCGACAACGAGGGACCGGCCACGCTGACCTACCCGTGAGTCGCTGACTCGCACGAAAGGCCCCACCGTTGCGCATGGCGGTGGGGCCTCTTTGTATGGCGGCTGGCGTGTTCGCTTAGGCCCCGCAACTCCCGCGGGATACAGAGCGATGCCACTTCACACCCAGCCGGCAGTCGACTAGACGGCCCTTCGGCCCGCGTCCTAGTAGTGGTCGCGAGCCTGGAGAATGACGATCTGCTCGTCGCTCACGTAGTAGACGAGGCGATTGGCCTGGTCGATGCGGCGGGACCACGCCCCGGAGAGCACGTGCTTCAGCGGCTCCGGTTTCCCGATGCCCTCGAAGGGATCACGGAGAACGTCGGCGATGAGCTGGTTGATCCGCCTCAGCGTCTTGCGATCCTGGCCCTGCCAGTACGTGTAGTCCTCCCACCCATGGGGGTCGAAGGCCAATCTCCGAGTCACTCGTCGATCAGGTCGTGCTGCTCGGCCTCACCGCGGCGCGCACGCTCGATCGCCGAGAGAAGTCGCTCTGCACCCACAGGGTTTCGCAGCAGGTACGCCGTCTCCGTGAGGGCGTCGTAGTCGTCCTTCGACATGATGACGGCGTTCCCACGTCGGGAGACGACCTCGACGGGCGCATGGTCATCGTTCACCTGCTGGATAAGGCCGAACAGGCTCTTGCGGGCCTCGGTAGCCGAGATCGCGGACATCCTCCACCTCCCTAGTGGTACAACAAAGCGTACCACTCGATCGCGAGTGAATGCCCGCCGAACGGACCCGACCCCCGTCGCGCATGAGACGGGGGTCGGGAGTCGAGGGGCGTCGGGAGTCTGCGTCGGTGCCGGTCAGCCGACGATCTTGCGCTCGTCGTACCAGGGCGCCAGCCGGCGCCGGAGGATCGAGATGAGCAGCAGCGTGAGGTTGGCGATGATGACCATCACCACGACCATCGCGATGGCCTCGTCCATCCGGAATTGGTATGCGGCGAACTCGAGCAGGTGACCGAGGCCGCCGGTGCCGCCGAGGAACTCGCCGAGCACCTCGCCCGTGAAGCCGAGGGCCGCACCGCGCTGGATGCCGGAGAGGATGTAGGGCAGCGTGGCGGGGAAGATCACCTTCCAGCCGAGGCCGATCCCCTTCGCGCCGTACACCCTGGCCGCGTTGACGAGCGAAGGGTTCACGGTGACCGCGCCCTCCATCGTGTTCAGCAGAATCGGGAACACCGCCAGCAGGATCACGAGGGCGATCTTCGACTCGCTGCCGAGGCCCAGGCCGAGGATGAACAGCGGGGCGAGCGCGACCTTGGGCGTGGAGTACAGCACCCACAGGAACGGGGCGACCATGAAGCGCAGCACCGGCGACCAGCCGACCGCGAGCCCCACGACCACACCGACGACGATCGCGATCGCGAGGCCGATCAGCAGGTTGGTGACGCTGAACGCGAAGGCGCTCCAGAACTCGGGGTCGACCATGAGCTGGCCGAACGCCGCGGCCACCGCGGTCGGTGCGGGCAGGAAGGCCGCCGGTATCCAGTGGAACCAGCTGACCGCCGCCTCCCACAAGAGCAGCACTGCGGCGATCACCCCGATCAGGAGCAGGGTCCACTTTCCCTCGCCGGAGCGCACCACCCGCCGCGGTCGCACGATGCGGACGGTTCCGGTTGCCGAGACGACGCTCATCGCGTGCCCTTCCTCGTCCACGGCGCGACCCCGCGTTCGATGGCCGTGACCACCTGGGTCATGCCCACGCTCCACAGCACGACGACGGCGATCGCGGCGAACGCCTGGTCGGTCTGATACGTGTTCGACGCGCGGATGATGAGCGCGCCCATGCCGCTCGACGAGCCCGCGAGCTCGGCCACGACCATGCCGATCGTGGCGAGGACGACCGCTTGCCGCAGCCCCGCGAACAGGAACGGGATCGTCGACGGCAGGTACACCGAGCGATACAGCCGCATCCGCCCCGCCCCGTACACGCGGGCGGCGCGGATGATCGACGGGTTCGTGGTGCGCATGCCCGCGGCGACGTTGAGCAGGATCGGGAAGATCGCGCTGATCGTCACGAGGAAGATCACCGGACCGATGCCGAATCCGAACCACGCCTTCGCGAGCGGCTGATAGGCGATCGACGGCGTGGCGTAGATCGTCCACGCGATCGGACCGATCACGCGGTCGACGGGAAGCGATGTTCCCATCAGGAGCCCGACCGGGATGCCGACGACCACCGCGAGCGCGAAACCGGTCAGCCACGCCTGCACCGAGATGCCGGCGTTGGCGGCGAGCGATCCGTTCGCCACGATCTCGCCGAACCCCTGCGCGATGGCCAGAGGCGGCGGCAGGAAGACCGGACTGATCCAGCCGAACACCCCGACGACCAGCTGCCAGAGCACGAGGAGCATGACGACCTCGACCGCGATGACCGCCGCCTTGCCCCGGGCGCTCAGCCCCGCGAGCCAGGCGGCGAGGCCACCCCTGCCGAGGTTCGGCCCGGTGGCGAGCAGCGCGGTCATTTCGACACCGCCGCTGCCGTGGCCTCACCCTCCAGCGCCTCCCAGAGGTGGTCGCGGAGTTCGAGGAAGCGCGGATCGTGCTGCACCGACCGTTCCGAGCGCGGGCGCGGGATGCCGGTCGTGATGATCTCCTTGATCGCACCGGGGTGGCTCTTGAAGACGACGATGCGGTCACCGAGGAGGATGGCCTCCTCGATCGAGTGCGTGATGAAGAGGACGGTCTTGCCCGTCGCCTCGATGAGCTTCTCGATCTCGTCGCGCATCACCTCGCGGGTGAGGGCGTCGACGGCACCGAGCGGCTCGTCCATCAACAGGATGCGCGGTTCCGCGACGAACGCGCGGGCGAGCCCGACGCGCTGCTGCATGCCGCCGGAGAGCTCACGGGGGTACGACGACTCGAATCCCGCGAGCCCCACCATCTCGATGGCCTCCTGCACCTTCGCCCGCCAGTCGGCGGTGCGCAGGCCCTTCTGCATCTCGAGTCCGAACTTCACGTTGTCGAACACGGTGCGCCAGGGCAGCAGGGCGTAGTCCTGGAAGACAACGGCCCGGTCGGGACCAGGGCCGTCGACCTGCTTCCCATCGACGAGGACGGCCCCGGTGCTCGGCGCGACGAGGCCGGCGATGACGTTCATGAACGTCGTCTTTCCGCACCCCGACGGGCCGAGCACCGTGATGAACTCACCTTCGAACACGTCGAGGTCGACGTCTTCGATGGCGATCAGCTTCTTTCCCGTCCGCGCGACGTCATAGCTCACCGAGAGCCCGGTGACCGAGATCAGCGGATCCGCCGAGTCCCGTGCGGTGTCGTTCACGTCAGTCATCGTCGACCTCTCGTCTCATCGCCGCGCGTCGGTGCGCGACTTATCGCAGCTTCGGAAGCACCTCGGTGCCGAGGAGTTCGATCTGCTCGAAGAACCGATCGAACTTGAAGCGGAAGTCGAACACCAGGTGCTCGGTGCCGACCTCCTCGAACCGCTTGATCTGCTCGACCGCCTCGTCGGGGCTGCCGACGATGAGCTGTCCTTCGAGGTCTTCGACGGTCTCGAAGCTGCCGGACGGCGGCTTCACCGCGAACTTGGCCTTGTTCGCCCAGGCGAGAAGGCCCGGGATGTTCACGTGCTTGAGCGCCTCTTCGCGGGTGTCCTCGATCGACGTGGGCGGGATGACGGCGATGGTCGGCATCGGGCGGCCGTTCTCGTCCGTCATCTCGCGCATGGTCTTGATGCGCTTCTCCATGGTGAGCAGGCCCGTGCGTCCCGGCATCCACCCGTCGGCGAACTCCGCCGCGAGACGGGCCGAACGCGGGGTCGCGCCGCAGTACCAGAACGGGATGCGTCCCCCCACGGGCTTGGGCTCGATCGTGACGTTCTCGAATGTGAAGATGCCGTCGTCGTAGGTGACATCGTTCTCGGTGAAGACGCGGCGCAGGATCTCGGCGTTCGAGCGCACCATCTCGACGCGGTCGAGGTCGCCCCAGCCGATCGCGTCGAACTCGTGGTCGAACGTGCCGGCGCCGAAGCCGAGGATCAGGCGCGGGCCGAGCAGCTGGGTCATCGTGCCGGCCATGAGAGCGGTGACGAGCGGGTGCCGGAACGGGATGAGCGATCCGGTGCCGAGCTCGATCTTGTCGGTGACGGCACCGATGGCAGTGAGAGTCGTCAGCGCGTCGTAGAACGTGCGGTTCGGCTTCTCCATCTCGCCGTGCGGCTCGAACACCAGGTGATCGCGCACCCAGACGGAGTCGAATCCGAAGCTCTCGGCGAGCTTCGATCCCTCCAGGAGCTTCTCCTTGCTCGCCTCCTCGCCGAAGTGCGGCAGCAGCAGTCCGAATTTCATGTCAGTTCCTCTCCAGCGGCGAACGCCGCCCTGTCTTCCGCCGATGCGGCGAGCTTTCCGAATGTGCGGTCGCCGACGACCTCGTCGCCGACGTAGACGTCGACACCGCGCACGAGCGTGCGCTGGATGCGGGCGCTGATGGTGCGCCCGTCGTAGGGGGTCCAGCCAATCTTCGACAGCACGCCGTCGTTGGTGATGGTCCACTCCTCGGCCAGGTCGGCGATGACGATGTCGGCATCCGCCCCGATCGTGAGAGACCCCTTCACACCCTCCAGGCCGAACTTGGCTGCGGGGATGTGGGCGACCATGTCGATCGCGCGCTGCAGGTCGAGCTCGCCCTTGTTCACGGCGTCGAGCATGAGCTCGTAGTAGTACTGGATGCCGGGGGTGCCGGTGTGCGAGCTCCACATCTGCGTCCACCCGACCTCCTTCTCCTCGCGCGTGTGCGGGGCGTGGTCGCTGGCGGCGATGTCGATCGTGCCGTCGCGCATGCCCTCCCAGACGGCCGCGCGGTTGTCGTCGGGCACCCAGTAGCTGAGCGCGTACGGGCCGAGGGTCTCGACGTCGTTCCAGGTCGACAGGAACGGCGCCCAGTGGTTGACCTCGCAGGTCACGTCGATGCCGTTCTGCTTGGCGCGCCGAACGGCCTCGATCGAGCGTCGGGTCTGGATGTGCGCGATGTGCACGGGACAGCCGGAGGCCTCGGCGAGACGCAGCACGACGTCGATGGCCGTGTCCCAGATCACACCCTCGCGCGCGGCGTAGGCGGAGGCGTAGCCCTCGGGGGTGTTCTCACCGCGGGCGAGGTAGGCGCCCTCGATGTAATCCATGAGCGCCTGGTCGTGCGGGTGCACGATGAAGCGCTTGCCGGTCTGGGCGATGTGATCCATGATCTCGAGCAGGTGGCCGTGGTTGTGGATGCCGGTGCCGGAGGGGTGCGGGTAGTCGCGGCCCGTGTCGACGACCATGTAGATCTTGTACGCCCGGATGCCCATCTCGCTCATGCCGGCGATCTCATCGAACTTCGTCGGCGCGGGGTTGTGGTTCCAGTCGACGATCGACGACTCCTCGTACCGGTGGAACACGTCGGTCAACGTGGCGACGTCGGTGGTCGGCGGCTTGAGGTTGGGCATCCCGAACATCGTGGTGACGCCACCGGCCGCGGCCTGCAGGCTCGTCGTGTAGATGTCGTCCTTGTGCTCGTAGCCGGGCTCGCGGGTGTGCACGTGCACGTCGACCATGCCGGGAAGCACGAGCTTGCCCGCGGCGTCGATCGTGCGCGCGGCCGCGACGTCGGTACCGGCCGCGACCATGCCGGCGACCTTGCCGTCGGCGACGAGCAGGTCGGCCAGGACCGGCCCTGCGGGGGTGACGACGGTGCCGCCGGTGATCTTCAGATCCACGCTCATCGCGCGACCTCCTCTTTGCTGTCGGACTGTGTCTGCACGGTTTCGGTGGTGATGGATTCGCCGATCGCGGGCGACGGCGAAGACCGGTGGATGAGGTGCGCCGGGCGCACGTACCGGTCGAACCAGCCCACGATCACCGGGGTGGTCTGCTCCCAGTACGCGTCGTAGGCGGCGTAGTGGGTGGTGTGCCGCTGCATGATGAGCTGCTTCGGTCCGCGTGCCGCCTCGTAAAGCGCCTCGGCGTGGTCGGTCGGGGTGGTGGCGTCGCCTTCGACGCCGATCACGAGCAGCGGTGTGGTCAGGCGGCCGGCCGCGTCGATCGGCCGGTACGCGATGATGCCCTCGGCGCACGCGAGCGGCACGGCTGTCGGGATGCGGTCGTCGACGTCGGCCTTGATCTTCGTCGCCCGACGCTCGGCCGTGGGGATCATGATCTCCTCACGGGGGTGCACGATCCGCCCCTCCCCCGTGGCGACGCGCTGGCGGCGGTCCTCTTTGAGGGACTTCTGGAAGTCGAGCCACTCGTACTCGCTGCGCATGCGGTGCAGCCAGTCCTCGCCGTCGGCGACCGGCACCTGGCTGACCGCGGCCTTGATGCGCGGGTCGGCGTCGGCGAGGAGCACGGCGTTGCCGCCCCCGGTGCCGCCGGTGCCGAAGACCCCGATCGCGTCGGCGATCACGTCGTCGCGGGTGGTGAGGTAGGTCACGGCGTTCACCAGGTCCTGCAGCTGCCAGGCCGGCGAGAGGTATCCGCGGTCGCCTTCGGAGTCGCCGAAGCCGCGGTAGTCGATCACGAGCACGGCGAAGCCGGCATCGACCAGCGCCTCGTGGTAGCGCACGTAGAGCTTGGCGTCCTTCAGCCCGAGCCAACCGGGGCCCTGAACGATCGCGCGGTACGGACCCTGATGATCGGGGGTGCGCCACACGGCGGAGATGCGCTGACCCTCGCTGAAGTACGAGACGGGTGTGGTCTGCATGGGTTCCTCTCGGCTGAACGCGGCGTCGCGATCGGCGATGTGCGCCGCTGCGGTGGGGCGCTCTCCATCCTCGTCGATTTTGGATCCAGAATCCAGTATTGATTTGGATCCAGTATCCGCACTACCATGACCCCATCGCGTCGACCCGATTGGCCGACGCCGGTGGTCCCGACCTGGACTGCGAACGTGCTCTCTCTTGCGCCCTTCCCGTCCTCGTCTCCCGGAGAACCATGCCTGCCACCGCCCGCGCCCTCGGCGCCCTCCCCGCCCTCGCCCTGCTCGTCGCCGCCGGACTCAGCGGCTGCGCCGGCGCGCCGGCGTCATCGGCCGAAGCGCCCGACGCCGAAACCCCCAGCACCGAGCCGATCGTGCTCGACAACTGCGGCACCGAGGTCTCGCTCGGCGCCACGCCGCAGCGCATCCTCACCGTGAAGTCGTCGACTCTCGAACTCGCGCTGGCCCTCGGCGCCGGGGATCGGATCATCGGCTCCGCCTTCTCCGACGGCCCGCTGCCTGACGATCTCGCGGCGGATGCCGAGGACATCCCGGTCGTCTCCGACAAGGTGCCGTCGAAGGAGGCCGTGCTCGACCTCGAGCCCGACCTGGTGTTCGCCGGATGGGAGTCGAACTTCTCGGTCGACGGCGCCGGTGAGCGAGCCGACCTGCAGAATCTCGGCATCACCACCTACGTCGCCCCCGCGGCCTGCAAGGCTCCGGCCTACATGCCCGACCCGCTCACGTTCGACACGGTCTTCGATGGCTTCGCGGAGGCCGGCCAACTGCTCGGCGAGACGGAGGCGGCGAGCGCGCTGATCGCCGAGCAGCGCGCAGAGCTCGACGCGATCACCCCCGACGACCGTGGCCTCACGGCGCTCTGGTACTCGTCCGGCACCGACCAGCCCTTCGTGGGCGCCGGCATCGGCGCGCCGGAGATGATCATGTCGGCCGCCGGGCTCGAGAACGTCTTCGCCGACGTGCACGACACCTGGACGTCGAGCTCGTGGGAGCTGATCGCCGAGGCCGACCCCGACGTGATCGTGCTGGTGGACGCCGCCTGGAACACCGCCGCGTCGAAGATCGCGCTGCTCACCTCGAACCCGGTCACCGCACAGCTCGACGCGGTGCGGAACGAGCGGTACGTGCTGGTCGACTTCCCGGCGACCGAGGCGGGCATCCGCAACGTGACGGCCGTGGAATCGATCGTGACGCAGCTCGGAGAGCAGTGAGCGTCACGGTTCCGCTGATCACGGCGCTCCCTGTCACGGCGGCATCCGCCCCCCACCCCCGGGGACGTACCGTCTCGGCGATCACGGTGCTGCTGCTCGCCCTGGCGGGATCGGTGGTCGCCGCGGTCGCGATCGGGC
This sequence comes from Microbacterium maritypicum MF109, assembly GCF_000455825.1. Lineage (GTDB taxonomy): Bacteria > Actinomycetota > Actinomycetes > Actinomycetales > Microbacteriaceae > Microbacterium > Microbacterium maritypicum_A. Next base: position 162,035 of record NZ_ATAO01000228.1, on the reverse strand, counting down.
CGGCCGACGTCGCCCCGGCCGAGCTCGCGGCGAGCGTGTGGTCGCACCTGACCGGCGCGGCCACAGGCCTCACCCCGCTCCGCGACGCGATCATCTGGGAGGGGCGAGTACCCCGCGTTCTCACGGCCGCGGCGGTCGGAGGCGGCCTGGCCCTGTGCGGTGCCGTGATGCAGGCCCTCACCCGCAACCCGCTCGCCGATCCCTACCTGCTCGGTCTGTCCTCCGGCGCCTCGACCGGCGCGGTGATCGTCATCGTGCTCGGTGCGGCGGTGGCACTGCCGTTCGCCGCGTTCGCGGGTGCGCTGCTCGCCCTGACACTCACGTTGGGCCTCGCGCGCGCGGCCGGTTCCGCAGGAGCCACCGCCGTGGTCCTCGCCGGTCTCGCCGTGTCGGCCGTGCTCGCGGCACTGACCAGCCTCGTGATCTTCTGGAGCGCGACGAACGACAGCTACCGTGAGATCCTCAGCTGGCTGCTCGGCTCCCTCGGAGGTGCCGACTGGGCGGACGCCGCCCTCGCCGGGGTCGCCGTGGTGGTCTGCGCCGTCCCCCTGCTGGCTGCAGCCCGGCCACTGGACACCCTCGTACTGGGTGACACCGCGGCCGAGGCACTCGGCATCCCGGTGACCCGGCTGCGCGTGCTGCTCTTCGTGTGCACGGCGCTGCTGACCGGAGCGCTCGTGGCGGTGAGCGGGTCGATCGGCTTCGTCGGACTGATCCTGCCGCACGCGGTTCGGGCGGTCGTCGGCGCCCGGCATCGCGCGCTGCTGCCGGTCTCGTTCCTCGCGGGCGCCGTGTTCCTCATCTGGGCCGACACCATCGCCCGCACCGTGTTCGAGCCACGCGAGCTCCCGGTCGGGATCGTCACCGCTTTGATCGGCGGCCCCGTGTTCGCGCTGCTGATGCTGCGTATGCGGAAGAGCCGCGCATGACCGGAGTGCGTGAGGACGGCCTCGATGCCCGACGCATCCGATTCGCGCACGGGGGTCGGATCCTCTGCGACGACATGCACATCACCGCCCCCGGAGGTTCGGTGACCGCTCTCCTCGGACCCAACGGCTCGGGCAAGAGCACGCTGCTGCGGCTGATCGCCGGAACCCTGCGGGGCGAGGTCGAGACCCTCGCGATCGACGGCGCATCGCTGCCGTCGATGCGGCGGCGGGAGCGCGCACAGCGCGTCGCCCTGGTCGAGCAGGAGTGGTCGACCGCCGAGGGGATGACCGGGCGCGACATCGTCGGGCTCGGACTGCTTCCCCACCGCGGGTGGCTGTCGTTCGAGGGGGCGCAGACGGATGCCGTCGCCACCGATGCGGCTCTCGTCCGCGCGGGGGCGCTCGAGTTCGCGGAGCGCGATGCCGCGACCCTGTCCGGCGGCGAACGCCAACGGGTGAACCTCGCGCGGGCCCTCGCTCAGCGACCGGCGCTGCTGTTGTGCGATGAGCCGACGAACCACCTCGACATCCGCGCGCAGCTGGACGCACTCGCCCTCCTCGCGTCCCTCGCGCGCGACGGCATGACCGTGCTGGCTGCTCTGCACGATCTCAATCACGCGGCGGCATTCGCCGATCGCGTCGTCGTGATCGCCGACGGTCACGTGCAGGCGGCGGGTTCCCCACAGGAGGTGCTGACGCGGGAGCTCATCGCGCGCGTCTGGCAGGTCGACGCCGAGGTGCTCCTCCGGCCGGGCAGCGATCGTCCGCTGATCGTGTTCGATGCGGCTCCCGCCCTCACGCGCTGACCGGTTCGGACGATCGGGATTCAGACGAGCTCGGCGGATGCGAACTGCGGAGCGAGGACGAACGAGCCCAAGCGGTGCGCGAGCGCTTCCGCCTCGGCCTCCAGCGCCACCTGCTCCTGGCAGTCGTCGAGCGCCACGGAGCCGGCACCCCCTCCCACCCCGACGAGCGCGCATACCTGCGCGGGCTTCCGCAGCTGGTCGAAGGTCATGGGCAGACTCTCGCATCGCGTGTGCCCGCACAGCAGGTGCGAGAGCTCGTGGATCACCACGTGCAGTCGGTACCACTGCGGATCGGAGCGGCGGACCGGAATCCTCGCACGGTCACCGTCGACGAGCAGGAACCGCGGAACGGCCCGCCACTCCTCCTCGTTCAACACGTCGACCTCGATGTCCAGCCCCAGCAGGGCGGACGCCCGTTCCGTGATGCACTGCATGCTCGCGCCGCACTCGACCTCCAACTCTTCGAAGAGCCGGTCCACTCGACTTCGACCACTCACGATTCCCTCACCCCTCGCACAGCCCGACCCCCTTTCGGCCGGACAACCCTCACAGTGGAGAGACGGCGGTGGGGGCCCGGTCATTACGCCGAAAGACTGGGAACTTTCGGCCAGTCTTTCGAGACCTGTGACTATGACGTTTGGTGCGCGTCGAGCTCAGCCGAGTGGAGAGCCTCGGCGGCGAGAGCCGTCGCAGTGTCGAGATCGCGCATCCACAGCGGATGCACCGGCGCGCGCAGCCCGGCCGCCTCGAGCCCGCCTGCGAGAGAAGCATCCTCCTCGGCGATGAGCCACGCATCCAACAGTCCGCCGGCTGCGCGTGCCCCGTAGTGGTGTCCGACCGCGTCGGCCGTGGCGGCGAGACCGATGGCGGCCAGACAGGCGTCGGCCATACCGCGCACGGGCGCGCCGGCGATGATCGGCGACACCCCGACCACGGCTCCGGGGGCGGCACGTACGGCGTCGGCGATGCCGGGGACCGAGAGGATCGGCCCGAGCGAGACCACAGGATTCGACGGGGCGAACAGGATGACGTCCGCCGCAGCCAGCGCGTCGACCGCTCCGGGTGCGGGCGCGGACTGCGCGATCCCCGGGGCATCGAACCCCTGCGCCGGGAGGGTCGCACGATGCCGGGTCCACCACTCCTGGAAGTGCATCCGACCCTGGGCGGTGAACACGTGGGTGTCGACTTCGGTATCGGTCATGGGCAGCAGTCGGATGCCGAGCGGCCATCGGGAGGCGAGGCGATCGACGACCTCGGTCACGGAGGCGCCGTCGCGGAGCCAGCCTGTGCGGGCGATGTGGGCACCGAGGTCGAGGTCACCCAACGTGAACCACGGCCAGCCGGCTCCCCATGCCTGCAACTCGGTGGCGACGCGCTCGCTCTCTCCCGCCCTCCCCCATCCGCGTGCGGTGTCGTTGACACCGGCGAGCGCGTAGATCATCGAGTCGACATCGGGCTGCAGCCGCAGGCCGCTGAGCCACAGGTCGTCGCCGGTGTTGACGATCACCGTGATCTCGGCTCGGGCTCCTCCCGCGGCATCCGGCCACCGTCGCCGTGCGGCCTCCCGCACACCGACCACGAACTTCGATCCGCCGACGCCACCGGCGAGGACGACGATGCGCGGGCCATCGGAAGTGTCGGCGACGCCGCCGGTCATGAGGCGAGCACCAGCGGTCGGTCGACCAGCGCCGCGGTGCGCGGGCCCAGTCCGGCACGGCGGGCGGCCCGCAGGTGCTCGGCATGATCGAGGTCGCGTCGCAGACCGCTCAAGACGGGAAACCCGACCTCGACGAAGCCGGCCGCGCGATGTGCGGAGGCCGAGTCCGCCCCGAAACACGGAGTGAGGTCGAAACCCGCCCGCGCCGTGGCGAGCACGGTGCCGGTGCCCTCGGCGTCCGGCACGAACGCCCGGGAGTGCGAAGAGGCGAACGCGAGCGCCCTGGCCAGCTCGTCGGGGCGCAGCGCCGGCAGGTCGCCGAGCATCACGGCACGAGGGCGCATGTCGGGGGCCGCGCTCACGCCGAGCCCGATCGCCGCGGTCAGCCCTTCGCTGCGGTCGCGCACCAGTCGCACCCGCGGCAGCACACGCAGAGCGGTCGCCGTGACCTCGTCGCTCGTGACGACGATGACTTCGACGACGCGCTCGCATGCGGTGGCCGCCTCGACCGTGTCGAGGGCGATCGCGCGGGCGAGGGGCTCGCGATCGACGCCGGGGATGCGCAACCGCGACTTGCCGATCTCGGCGCGCTTCACCGGGATCACCACGATCCACTCACGAGCGGGCACTCCCGGCAGCGGCACCCCGACTCCCGAACCGCGGATCATCTCCGTCGCCTCACCCGCGCAGTTCGGCAGCGGTGTCGCGCAACCGGGGGGCGATGTCGCGCTCGAAGAGCTGCAGGAACCGGCGCTGGTCGTGGCCCGGCGCATGGAAGACGAGGTGGTTGAAGCCCCAATCGATGTACTGCTGGATCTCGGCGGCCACGGCATCCGGGTCGTTCCCGACGATCCAGCGCTTGGCGATGGTCTCGAGCGGCAGCGCATCGGCGGCCTTCTCCATCTCGACGGGGTCGGTGATGTCGTGCTTCTGCTCCTTCGAGAGCGACAGCGGCGACCAGAAGCGGGTGTTCTCCAACGCCGCCTCCCGGGTCTCCTCGTACGACAGCTTGATCTCGATCATCCGGTCGTAGTCGTCGAACGAGCGCTCGGACTGCTCGAGCCCCTCTCTCACGGCCGGGAGCAGCTGGTCGACGTAGAGCTCCTGGCCCTTGCCCGAGGTGCAGATGAAGCCGTCGCCCGCGCGCCCGGCGTAGCGCGCGACCATCGGTCCGCCCGCGGCGATGTAGATCGGGATGCCGCTCTCGGGACGGTCGTAGATCGAGGCGTCGTGCGTGGAGTAGTACTCGCCGTCGAAGTTCACCCGGTCGCCCGACCACAACGCCCGCATCAGACGCACGGATTCGCGCAGCCGCGCATAGCGCTCCTTGAACTCGGGCCACTCCTGCTCCCCGGCGCCGCGGAATCCGGTCGCGATCTCGTTCAGCGCCTCGCCAGAGCCGACGCCGAGGATGATGCGGTCCTGGTACAGGCAGCCCAGGCTCGCGAACGCCTGCGCGAGCACGGCAGGGTTGTAACGGAAGGTCGGGGTCAGCACCGAGGTGCCGATGCGGATGCTCGACGTGCGCTCGCCCACCGCCGCCATCCAGGTGAGCGAGAACGGAGCATGGCCGCCGGTGTGGCGCCAGGGCTGGAAGTGGTCGCTCGCGAACACGGACTGCATGCCGTGCGCCTCGGCCGCGACCGAGATCTCGACCAGCTCCCGGGGGTCGAACTGCTCCGCGCTGGCCTTGTATCCGAGAGTCAGTGTCATGTCGCATCCTTCGTGTCGGGTTCCTGCTGTGCGTGTAGGTGCTGTTCCTGGGTGCCGAGGTCTGCGAGCGCAGCGGCGTAACCGTCGCGGTATCCCTGGTCGAGTGCTTCGGCGGTGCCCAACCAGAAGAGGTCGCGCTCCGCGCCGCGCACGATGCTGGCGGCCCCGGGCAGGGTGAGGGGTCCGACAAGGTCGCCCCGCCCTCGCACCACGGCGACCGGGTTGCCGCTCGCCTTGCCCTTGACCAGATCTGCGGCCGCGGCGAGCTCGTCCGCGACACACGGGGTCGTGACGCTCAGGACCTTTCCCGCCTGGTCGGTCGTGCCACGGAGGTCGGCGATCATGTGCACGCCCCCGCCGCCGATCGCGACGTCGGTCTGCCCTTCGCGCCAGGGACGGCCGAGGGTGTCACTGAGGATCACGCCCACCTCCGCGCCCGTGGCCGCCCGCAGTCCCGCGGCGAGCGCACGCGCCGAACGGTCGGGGTCTTCGGGGAGCAGCAGCACCCAGCCGTCCGGGGTGTTGCTGGCATCGACGCCGGCGGCCGCGGCCACCATGCCGAGCCGGTTCTCGACGATGCGCATGGTGTGCCCGTCGAAGGTGCGAGAGGCGACGAGCCGCACGGTCTCGGCGGTGATGGCCTCTTCGCGGTCGGCGGCCTGTACGTAGCGGCCTTCGGCCTTGGAGACGATCTTCGAGGTGACGACGAGGATGTCGCCGTGGGCGAGTTCGACGCCGGTCGCGAGGATCAGGGCCACGAGGTCATCACCGGGGTGCACCTCGCCGATGCCGGCGAGGGCGAAGACGGTGATCGCGGGGGCGCTCATGCGTGCACCTTCGGCAGCACGTCGCGGCCGAAGACCTCGACGAACTCCCGCTGGTCGGGCCCGACGTTGTGCAGGTAGATGCGCGTGAAGCCGAGGTCGACGTAGCGCTGGATCTGCGCGCGGTGCACCTCGGGGTCAGCGGAGATGAGCATCGACGCCCGCATGTCGTCGGCCGTCACCCCGCGCACGAGTTGCTCGAAGTCGTACGGCGAGCGCACGTCGCCCCGGCGCATCCGGAGTCCGCCGATCGGCCACTCGGTCAGTGCGTTCGCGAGGGCCTGCTCGTCGGTCGGCGCCCACGAGAGCCGCAGCTGGAGCACCTTCGGGAGGGCCTCGGGGTCGTGCCCCGCCTCCCGTGCCCCGTCGGCGAATCGGGCGAGCAGCGGGGCGAGGCGCTCGACTTCGGCCGAGGTCGTGATCAGGCCGTCGGCGTTCCGGCCGGCGCGGCGAGCGGTGGCCGGGCCCGCCGTGGCCACGTAGACCGGTGGCGCAGTGGGCGGCATCGTCCAGAGCCGGGTCGATTCCATGCGGAAGTGCTCGCCACGGTGGCGGGTGTCGCGACCGGCGATCGAGGCGGTGAAGAGCTTGCGGATCAGGTCGACGGCCTCGAACATGCGGTCGATGCGCTCGGCGGGTTCGGGCCAGTATTCGCCGACGATGTGCTCGTTCAGCGCCTCCCCCGATCCGACGCCGAGCCAGGCCCGGTCGGGGTAGAGGGTCGCCAGCGTCGCTGCGGCCTGCGCGACCACGGCGGGATGCGTGCGGAAGCCGGGGGTCGTGACGCCGGGGCCGAGGTCGCCGGTGGTGTGCGCGCCGATCGCGCCGAGCATGGTCCACACATGGGCGGCGTTGCGGTGGCGGGGAAGCCAGGGCTGGAAGTGATCGGTGGCCATGATCCCGCGGAACCCGTGCGCCTCGGCGAGGACGCAGTTCTCGATCACGGCGGTCGGCTCGATCTGCTCGAGCATCGCGGCGTACCCGATGTGCATGCGGCCTCCTCACCCTTTCTTCTCCTGCTGTTCCTATTGAATGGATACTGGATCCAAAAGTCAAGGGAGAGGTTCGGAGTGGTGTCGAATGCACGGGATCTCGCCGAGCGCACGGCGTGTTCACGCCAAGAAGCCGTGCACTCGACAGGAAGCCGTGCACTCGGCGGGAGCGAGAGGGCGGGAGCGAGAGGGTGGGAGCGAGGGAGCGAGGGCGGGCTATCCCTTGTGCGGCCGCTCGACGCGGGCGAGGCGGGTCGCGGAGAGCGCATATGCCCCGGCCACCGCAAGCGTCAGCAGCGCGCCCAGAACGACAGCGGCCGGGAACGGGGCGGTCCCCGCTCGGAAGAGACCGACGACGGCCTGAACCGCGAAGAGCACGGAGAGGACCGCGCTGGAGAGAGCCGTCGTCGTCATCCGCCACCACGGCCGCGGCGCCATGCTCTCTCCGGGACCACGGAACACCCGCGCGGTGAACACCACCAGCGCGATGACCGCCAGCAGCGACCAGACATATCCGGCGAACAGATCCATCACGGCGAGGACGACCCCGAGCATCGGGAGGATGAGCAGGGCTCCGACGACGATCCCGGCCTTGGCCGATGGTGCGCGTACACGCATCGCTCCCTCTCCTCTCCCCCACACGACAAAGAGCACGTTACCCGTCGAACGCACGTTATCCGTCGAGAGCACGGGATCTCGTCGAGCGCACGGCTTCTTCACGCCAGGAAGCCGTGCACTCGACAGGAAGCCATGCACTCGGCGGACGGGGTCAGCGCTTGTGACGCTGCACGGCCAGGGTCACCGTCGCGGAATCGGCGGGAGCGGGAGCAGGAGAGGCGGCGGCGAGGTCGGGGAGACCCGCGGAGACCGCCTTGCGTGTGCGACCGATCGCTCGGCGAGAGAGCGCCCACTGCAGGCCGTAGCCGATCGCGAACACCATCAGCGTGAAGATCAGCGCCATCGCGGCCCCCTGGTCCGGCGCATACAGCTGTGCGGACCGCGGGTTGATCATGGCGTAGATGTACATCGACAGCGGCCGCGACGACGGGGTCGCCAGGAACGCCGGGAGCGTGAACTCATTGGTGCCGAGGATGAACATCTGGATCCACACGGCCATCACGGTCGGCATCAGCAGCGGCGCGATGATGCGTCGGAATCCCTCGAACCGACTCGCTCCGCTGGTGAGCGCCGCCTCCTCCAGCTCGGGTCGGATCTGCAGCGTCGCGCTGTACGACGAGCGGTAGGCGATCGACACCCGGTAGGAGTACGCGATCACGAGCGCGAGCAGCGTGCCCGCGATCGGGATGTACGGGTTGATCACCATGAAGGTGAGGAACATCGCGAAGCCGGCGATGGTCGCGGGGATCGCGACCGATGAGGAGGCGAACAGGTCCATGGCCTTCACCCACCCGGTCTTCTTGCTGCGGGCGATGCCGTAGGCGAGCACCGTGGCGAAGACCACCGCGATCGTGGCGCTGCCGCCCGCGATGATGACCGTGCGTCCGAGCGACACCCAGAACTCGGGGTCGGCGAGCACCGTGCCGAAGGCGCCGAAGTCGGTGCTGCCGAGCATCGCGTCGATCGAGAACGCCACCGGATAGGGCGTGATCGCCGCCCACAGCAGAGCGAGCAGAGGGAGGATGCCGGTGAGCAGGATGAACACGGCGACCAGCAGCATGACCGGGATCTTCCACGGCCCCATCCGCATGGTCGACGGCCGGAAGCCCTTGCCCGACACCGAGGCTCTGCGCTCGGCGTTGCGTGTCGCCCGCAGGTAGATCGCGAACGCGACGGTCGTGATCACGAGGAACACCAGCCCCCATGCGGCGGCCAGACCGTACTGCGGCAGTTCGCCCGCGTTGGAGCTGATGAGGGTCCAGAGCTTGAGGGCGAAGATGTCGCGTCCCGACTCCTGGCCGAACAGCAGCGGCACCTCGAGACTGCCGAGGCCGAGGATGAAGGTCAGCACCGTCACCCCGAGGAGCCCCGGCCACAGCATCGGTAGCGTCACTCGACGAAGCGTCTGCGGCCAGGAGGCCCCCGAGACCCGCGCCGACTCCTCCAGCGAGCCGTCCATGTTCGTCAGGATCGGCACGATCATCAGGTACGGGAACGTGACGTTCGTGAGCGCCTGGATGAAGATCATCGTCGGGAACGCATAGGGATCGATCGGCACGTCGCTCGCGAACGGCAGCAGCCGCAGCAGCTGGTTGAGCACCCCCGACTCGGGCGACAGCATCAGCAGGTAGGCCTGGGCCTTCACGATCGGCGGGATGATGTACGGCACGATCACCAGCACCGAGATCAGACGGCGCCACGGGGCATCCGTGCGCACCGTGACCCAGGCGAGGCCGAACGCCATCAGGAGCGTGAGGAGCGTGGACCCGCCGACGAAGGCGCCGGTCGCGCCGAGCACGCCCCAGAAGTCTTCGCGCAGCTGCCACAGGGTGACGAAGTTCTCGACACCCCACTGGGCCGACGAGACGCCGAAGGGCAGGAACGGACCACGGAACGCGGTGATCACCTGGACGATCAGTGGTACCGCGAGAAGGATGAAGATGACCGCGCCCGAGACGATCATCGCGATCGTCATCGTGGTGGGACGCTTTCGCCCCGTGGTCCGTCCTGCCTTGAACATCGTTATCCGTTCAGCGCCTTGTCGGCGGCGTTGATCATGGCCTGCCAGTCGTCACGAGTGGCCTGCGTCTCGGTCTCGGCACCGTTCTCGAGGCCGAGCAGCAGCGCGTCGGAGTTCGTCTTCATGAGTCCGGTGGACTCGGCGAAGGTCGCGGCGGGGAGACCGGCGAACGGCACCTGCGTGCTGGCGAAGCGCTCGTCCGTCATGCGGAGGCTGATCCAGTCGGGGTCGAATGCGTTCCACAGGGTCCACAGCGCGGCCCCCGGCTTGTTCTTGGCGTCGGAGTTGACGCCGGAGAACTGCGCCCAGACTCCCGCGTGCTCGAACGGTGAGACCTGCAGCGCCGGGTTCGGGTTGAACAGCGTCTGGTTGAGCGCGACCGGCACGTCACCACTCGACAGCGGAGCGCCCTGGTCCTCCAGCAGCTTCAGGTTGCCCGACGACAGGAGCTCGTCGATCAGCGAGACCATCTTGTCCTCGCCCTCGGCCATGCCGTATCCGGCGAAGACCACCGCGTTGTAACCGGCGACCGACACCTTGTCCTTGTATTCGGTGGCGAGCAGCCCGTCGAGCGTCTCGGGCACCGCGGTCACCTTGTCGGTGTTGTACTGGATGAGCGTGCCGTTGATGCTGTCGGGCATGAGCTCGGGGGCGCCGATGGTCAGGAACTCCTTCGGAACGCCGAAGCTCTCCCAGTCGACCTTCTCCCAGAAGCCCTCGTCGTACATCGCGGCCATCGAGGTGATCGAGCCGGACACCACATCGGTGTTCCGCGAACCGGTCGCCTTCGCCGAGATGATCGCCGACGACAGGTTGTACGTCAGCCCCCTGGTCTCGACCTTGATGTCGGGGAAGCGCTTGTTGAACTGCTCGATCACGTCAGGCGACAGCTCGTACCAGTCCCAGATGACCAGCGTGCCGCCGTCGGCCTTCTTCGCCTCTTCGTAGAGGGCGTCGAGCTGCTTGTCGATCTCGGGCCAGTAGTCGTCGTAGAAGTTCTCGCAGCGGGTGATCGCTCCGACTTCCACGGCGTCGCAGGTGGCCGACGCGGCGTCGCCCTCGAGCGCGCTGTCACCGCCGCCGGCATCGGTCGAGGTGTTGCATCCGGTCAAGGCGAGCGCGAAGACCGCCGTGATGGCGACAGCTCCCAGTGTTCTCTTCATGATCTGAATGTCCTCTCTGACATCAGGTGTGTGATTGCGGGTGTGGTGCGGGGTGGATCAGGCGCCCAGCACGCGGCAGGCGTGCGAGACCAGTTCGAGGAAGACCCTGCCGCCCTCGGGGGGTGTCGCGAGTGGCGCTCCGCGTCCGACGATCGTGGCGACGGGCTCGCCATCGGTGAGCACTTCGGCCTCGTACTCGACGATCTCGCCGAGGAACTCCACCCGCACGATGCGCACGGGAAGGACGTTCGGGCGATCGATGTCGGTCTCATGCCAGCGCACGGTCTCGGGCCGGAATGTCAGCGTGACCTCGTCGCCGATCGAGACCCCGTCGGGCACCGGCGTCTGCAGCCGGGTGCCGAGCGCCTCGACCACCGCGTCGCCGGCGCCGTCACGATCGATCACCACGGCGGGGATCATGTTCGCGCGACCGACGAAGTTCGCCACGAATCGGTCGGCCGGCTGGTCGTAGAGCTCGCGGGGTGACGCCTCCTGCACGATGCGTCCGCCGTTCATCACGGCCACCCGATCCGACATCGACAGCGCCTCGGATTGATCGTGCGTGACGTAGAGGGCACTGATGCCGAGGGTGCGCTGCAGGCTCCGCAGCTCGTTGCGCATGGTGTCGCGCAGCTTGGCGTCGAGGTTCGACAGCGGCTCGTCGAGCAGCAGCAGACGCGGTCGGTGGGCCAACGCACGAGCGAGGGCCAGGCGCTGCTGCTGACCGCCTGAGAGCGCGGTGGCCGGGCGCTGCGCGAGATGATCGAGCTGCACGAGCTCCAGCGCCTCCATCGCCCGCTTGCGCGCCTCCTGCTTCGGAAGCTTCGAACCCGCGACCTGCAGCGGGAAGATCGCGTTGGCGAACACCGTCATGTGCGGCCAGATCGCGTAGTTCTGGAACACCATGCCGATGTCGCGCTTGTCGGGCGACACGTGCGCGGTGCCGGTCGACAGCACGTTGCCGTCGAGCGAGATGACGCCGCCGTTGCTCCGTTCGAGGCCGGCGACACAGCGCAGGGTGGTGGTCTTGCCGCATCCCGACGGGCCGAGGAGCGAATAGAACGTCCCGGGCTCGATCGTGAACGTGACGTCCTTGACCACGGGGACGGCGGCGCCGTCGAGCTCATAGTCCTTCTTCAGGGCGTCGACGACCAGTCGACCGCCTCCGGAGCTGACCGTCATCGGAGTCCTCTCGTCCTTCGTGCTCGTGGTCGGATTCGTTCTGGATGTTGGATCCACTGCGATCGCCGCCATCATCGTCCCTCTCTCACGACAGAACCCGCCGTCTGCGGGGTGACCGGGGCTCCCCAGGCTCGCGGCTTCTCGAAGAACACCACGACGACCGCGCACACCGCGAAGGCGATGGCCGAGAGCAGCAGCGACTGCGACATGGCCGCGGCCAGTCCGATCCCGTCCTTCGTCGACAGCTCGCTCCCCGGGTGGATCGCCCCTGGCACGAAACCGGTGATGTGCGCGGCGAGCGTCACGTTCATCAGCACCGCCAGCAGCGCCGATCCGATCACGGACCCCATCTGCCTGGTGGTGGAGTAGACGCCGGATCCCGCTCCTGCTTGCGTGTGCGGGAGATTGCGGGTGGCCGTCGACGCGAGCGGACCGAACATCCCCGATACGCCGACGCCCAGCAGCGCCGAGGGCAGAAGCAGGAGCCAGAACGGGGCGTCGATCGTCATCGTCGCCGCATACCAGGCCATGGCCACCGCCGAGATGACGAAGGCGGCGAAGGTGACCCACCGCGGACCGATCCGGTCGCTCAGCTTGCCGACGAACGGCCCGAGCACCCCCGAGACGACCGCCATCGGTGCGAGCATGAGCGCTGCGAGCGTCGGGTCGAGCCCGCGGGCGACCTGGAAGTAGAAGGCGAGGGGGACGGGCATGGCCGTGATGCCGACACCGACGAGGAAGATCGTGGCGTTCGCGACCGAGAAGTTGCGGTCGCGGAAGAGGCTGAGGGGCATGAGGGGCTCTGCACGATTGACGCGCTGCCACACGACGAAGAGCACCAGGAGCACGGCTCCGGCGACGATGACGCCCCACACGGTGACCGGACCGAACATCACCCCCCAGTCGTAGACCTCGCCCTCCTGGATGCCGAAGACCAGCAGGAACAGTCCGAGTCCGGACAGCGCGACCCCCACCACGTCGAAGCGGTGCGGGTGTCCTTCGAGATCGGGGACCAGACGCCAGGCAACGACGAAGGCGACGATCCCGACAGGCACGTTGACGAAGAAGATCCACTCCCAGCCGACGGTGTCGGTGAGCACGCCGCCGAGGATCGGGCCGACGAGCGTCGCGAGCCCTCCGACAGCGCCCCACGCCCCCATCGCCTGACCCCGACCGCGCGGCGGGAACACCCGCGCGATGATCGCCATGGTCTGCGGCGTCATCAGCGCGGCACCGAAGCCCTGCACGGCGCGAGCCGCGATGAGCATCTCGATGCTGCCGGCCAGACCGCACGCGAGCGAGGCGAGGGTGAACAGCACGAGCCCCACGAGATAGACCCGCTTGGGACCGAAGCGATCCCCCAGGCGACCGGTCACCAGCAGGGGGACGGCGTAGGCGAGCAGGTAGGCACTGGTGACCCAGATGACCGTGGTCAGGTCGGCGTCGAACGCCGCGAGGATGACCGGGTTGGCGATGGCCACGATCGTCGTGTCGACGAGGATCATGAAGAAGCCGATGCACAGCGCCCACAGGGCCGGCCACGGCCTAACTGTCTGAGTCATGGATCACTTTCGGGACGGATCGTCAGGGGTCGGGAGCCGGTGTCCGTCCACTCAGCCCCTTATGTGGAGGACGGACACCGGAGTTTCCGGGAAGAGTTCAGCCTTCGGTGGCGGGGAGACCGACCACGGGTTCACCCAGCAGCGGGGTCGACACCGCGTAGATGCCGTGGTTGGCGAAGAGCCAGATCACGTTGCGATCCCACTCCACGAAGATGCCGTGCACGGGTGCGGCGAGGTCATCGTCGTCCTTGAGGCCGATCGGAGGGACGAAGTACGCGCCGACCTGGGGGTTCTCCGGGTCGCGCACGTCGAAGATCTGCAACCCCGCGGCGTAGAACGCGTAGGGGATGACGCCGCCGTGCGGCGTGCCCGTGTTGGTGAAGTACCCCGAGCGCTTGGGCCCGAACGACCCGCGGCGCTGCGCCCAGTCGGTGAACGCGGCCTCTGCCGGCGGCGTCGGGCGCGGCAGCGTGCGCACGACCCGCGGGTTCGTCGGATCGCTCACGTCGATCTGGTAGATCTCCTTGGCCGGCTCGTAGCAGTCGGTGTTCATCGGGTAGCCCGAGACATAGACGTAGCCCGTCTCCTCCACCTGGGTGGTGTCGACGTTGTCGCCCTCGGTGCCGGCGACGCTGACCGGCAAGTGGCACCAGCCGACGTGGTGGATGTTCGCGGGATCGGACACGTCGAGCACGAAGAAGCCCTGACCGCCCTGGGCGGCGTAGCCGTACTTCCATCCGGACTCGACCGAGCGCGGCAGGAAGATGCCCATGCGCGAGCCGAACCACGAGGTCTTGTTGTTCCAGCGCTCGTTGTCGGCGAGGTACTCGGAATCCGCCTCCTCCCCGGCACGCGACCCGGGCACCCACCAGTTCGAGAGCAGTTCGGGCTTCGCCGGGTCCGACACGTCGTAGGCCGCGTGTCCGGCGGTCCACAGCGTGGTCTTGTACGGCTGGTTGGTGAAGGTGTTGTCGGGCGCGGTCGCCACGAACAGGTACTTGTCGCCGTAGTAGACAGGAAGGTCGAGCACGCCGTTGCCCTCCTGGATCTCGTCCGGCCCGTGGTTCGGATCGGTCGAGACCTCGGTGAGGAGGGTCCAGTCGCGGGGGCTCGGGCCGTTCATCTCCCACGTGCGGAAGCCGCGCAGGCCCTCCCACTCCTTCAGCTGGCCCTCGACGGTGTCGTCGATCCACTTGTTGGCGACGCGCCCCTTGAGGAAGTACCGCGGAGTCTCGCTCGCCTGGATCGCGATGTGCTTTCCGAGCTTCTGGTTCCACTGCACCGTGGTGGCGCCGAACTGCGGGCGGGGGTCGTCCCAGCCCCACTGCTCCTCGTCGACGATCGTCAGGTCGCGAGGGTCGGTGATGTCGTAGAGCTTCCAGTGGTTGCCGCCGCCGTAGTGGAGCATGAGGCGACGGCCGTCCCAGTCGTAGATGCACTGCCACGAGTGACTGGTGTTCACCACGATCGGGTAGAACGCCTCGGCCTTGGCGTTGAGCGCATACGTCTCGGGGTCGCGGTAGTCGAGCTGGCCCGGCCAGTCGATGAAGACGTCGCGCGGGACGGACGGCGTGTGCGCCGGCGGCAGGAAGGTACCGTCGGGCTGCATGCCCCAGCTGGAGGGATCGGGATCGGCCGGTTCACCCTCGACGCGCTGGAAATCCTCCGGGCGGTACTTCTTCGCATCGGGCACGTAGGGAGAGCCGGCCATGTCGCCTCCATTGGCTGAATCGGGTGAGATCGTCACGACGTGGTGTCGTTCTCATCAGGTTCGTCCCGGTGAAGCGATGCTGTCCAATATCCATACGGGTCAGAGCTATGACCGTTCGGGCATATCAGCCGGCGAAGCGCGGCTCCGTCTCCGCGTAGTCCCGCTCGAGCTCCGCCAGGCGGGCGCCCTCTTCGCGAAGATGGGTCAGCAGCGCGGTGGCCGCTGGCGACGGCGCCCGATCCTTCGGCACCGTCACGCCGACCGAGCGGCGGATGGAGCTCAACGGCGTGGGCAGGATCCGCAGTTCACGGTCGTCGACGGCGATGAACATCGGCAGCGCCGCGATCACGTCGGTCGAGATCAGCAGGGTGCGCAGTGTCAGCATGGAGGTGCACTCGACGCGGTCGGGCGGCAACGGCAGCCCCTCGTGGAAGAAGACCGCTTCGAGCTCGGCCCGGAGCGCCGTCTGGGCCACGGGGAAGATCCAGGGATACGCGATCAGCTCGGCGAGGGAGTTCGCCTTGACACCGCCGAGCACCGGATGCCCGGCCCGTGCGACCAGACGGATCGGCTCCAGGTGCAGTCGCTCCTGCTCGAGCCGCACCGGCACCGTCGGCGAGAGCCGCCCGACGGTCAGGTCGAGGTCGCCCGCGAGCAGCAGCTGCTGCAGGGTGTCCGGGGTGCCCTCGCGCACCACCACGGTCAGCCGTGGATGCTCGGCCTTCAGCGCCGCGATGGCCCGCGGCAGCAGCAGGTTGGAACCTGCGAGGTGCGTGCCGACGGTCACCGTGCCGAGCTGCCCCGACTGCAGCAGCCGCACCTCCTCCCCCGCGGCGCGCAGCTCGGCGAGCACCGAGCGGGCGCGCTCGATGAACGAGTGCCCGTATTGCGTCGGCCGCACGCCGCGCGGCAACCGTTCGAACAGCGGCACACCCAGCACCTCTTCGACCTCGCGGAGACCGCGGGTGACGACCGGCTGGGTGATGTGCAGCGACTCGGCGGCGCGCACCAGGGTGCCTTCGTCGGCGATGGCGGTGACGAGGACGAGGTGGCGGATCTTGACCCGCCCGTCGAGCAGTCGATCGGTGACCATGATCCGGACTATAGCCGTACGGGCATGGCAGTGCATCAAGAGAGTATTTGTCGGCATCCCTCGAACGTTCCTAGCCTGAGCCCATGCCTTCCGAGACGATGACGCCTCCCCTCCGTGCCTCCGAGCAGGAGCGAACGCCCCGCGCGATCCACAACATGATCGCCGGCGAGCGCGTGGAGGGCATCGCCACCTTCGCGAAGGTCAGCCCGGTCGACGGCTCGGTCATCGCCGAGGTGCACGAAGCCGGCACCGAGCAGGTCGACCGCGCCGTGGCCGCCGCGCGCGCCGCGTTCGACGGACCCTGGGGACGGATGACGATCGCGGAGCGCGCCCGTCTGCTGCGCGGTGTGGCCGACGCGATCGACCGCCGCGCCGATGAGCTCGTCGCGGCCGAGGTCGGCGACACCGGCAAGCCCGAGGCACTCGCCCGCGACCTCGACGTGGCCCGTGCCGCCGCGAACTTCCGCTCCTTCGCCGACACGGTCTCGACGGCAGGCCTCGACTCGTTCCTCACCGAGCTGCCCGACGGCCGGCGCGCCCTGAACTACGCCGTGCGCAAGCCGCTCGGGGTCGTCGCCGTGATCGTGCCGTGGAACCTGCCGCTGCTGCTGCTCACGTGGAAGCTCGCTCCCGCCCTCGCCACCGGCAACACCGTGGTGATCAAGCCCTCGGAGGAGACGCCGTCGTCGGCGACGCTGCTGGCCGAGATCCTCGCCGAGGCGGGGGTGCCCGCGGGGGTCGTGAACGTCGTGCACGGTTTCGGCGCCGATTCCGCGGGCGAGGCCCTCACCACGCATCCGGGCATCGACGGGGTCACGTTCACCGGCGAATCGTCCACCGGATCCGCGATCATGCGGGCGGTCGCGCCGCGGGTGCGCCCGGTCTCGTTCGAGCTCGGCGGCAAGAACGCCGCGCTCGTGTTCGCCGACGCCGACCTCGATGCCGCCGTCGCCGGGCTCGCCCGCTCCACGTACCTCAACACCGGCCAGGTGTGCCTGTGCACCGAGCGCATCTACGTGCAGCGCGCGGTCTTCGATGAGGTGGCCGCGGGCCTCGCCGAGCACGCCGCCCGTCTGCGTCTGGGCCGCCCGGAGGACCCGGCCACGACCACCGGTCCTCTCATCTCGCAGGCTCACCGTGAGAAGGTGCGCTCGTACTTCGACCTCGCCGTCGCGGAGGGGGCGACGGTGCTCGCGGGCGGCGGCATCCCCACGCTCGGCGACGGACTCGACGGCGGATCGTGGATCGAGCCGACGCTGTGGACCGGCCTCGACAACAGCAACCGCACCGTGCGCGAAGAGGTGTTCGGTCCCGTCGCCGCCCTCATCCCCTTCGACACCGAAGAGGAGGCGATCCGATTGGCGAACGACACCGACTACGGCCTCGCCGCGGTCACCTGGACCACCGACCTGACCCGCGGACACCGCGTGGCGCAGCAGATGCGCACGGGCATGTCGTGGGTGAACACCTGGTATCTGCGCGACCTGCGCAGCCCCTTCGGCGGCGTCGGACTCTCGGGCATCGGCCGCGAGGGCGGGCACCACTCGCTCGAGTTCTACACCGAGCCGACGAACGTGTGCGTGCAGCTGTGACCGGCCTCCCCGAGTCCGACGGTGTGCGTGCGGCCGACGAACGGCTGCGACGCGCGGCCGAATCGGGGCACCCGTGCGCCCCGGTGCGCGACCTGCTCGGCGAGACGGATCAGGATGCCGCGTACGCGGTGCAGTCGCTCGGCATCGCCCGCCGCCTCGACGAGGGTCGACGGGTCGTCGGCCGCAAGATCGGCCTCACCTCCCCCGCCGTGCAGACGCAGCTCGGCGTCGACAGCCCCGACTACGGGGTGCTGCTCGACGACATGATGTTCGCCGACCGCGAGCCGATCGACCTCGCCCGCTTCCTGCAGCCGCGGGCCGAAGCCGAGGTCGCCTTCGTGCTCGGCAGCGACCTCGACTCCCCCACCACCCATGTCGCCGACGTGATCCGTGCCACGGAGTTCGTGCTGCCCGCGATCGAGGTCGTCGACTCCCGCGTGGCCGGGTGGGACATCCGCATCACCGACACGATCGCCGACAACGCCTCCAGCGGGGCGGTCGTGCTCGGCACCACGCCTCGGCGCCTCGACGGGTTCGATCTGACCGCGCTCGCCATGACGCTCGACCGTGAGGGCCGTCCGGTCTCGACCGGTTCGGGGGCCGCATGCCTCGGCAGCCCGGTGATCGCGGTGGCCTGGCTCGCCCGCGAGGTCGCCCGCCGCGGGCAGCCGCTGCGCGCCGGCGAGGTGCTCCTCTCCGGAGCCCTCGGCCCCATGGTCGACGCGACCGCCGGGGTGTATCGCGCCCGACTCGACGGTCTCGGCGAGGTCCGTGCCGACTTTTTCGGCACGGCATCCGGAAGAGCGTCGGGCACATCATCGGAAGGGGCTGCGGCATGACCGTCGGCATCGCCATCATCGGCTCGGGCAACATCGGCACCGACCTGCTCATCAAGGTGAAGCGGCTCTCGACCACGCTGCATGTGGTCGCGATGGCCGGCATCGACGAGCACTCCGACGGCCTCGCCCGTGCGCGACGGCTCGGAGTCGCCACCACCCACGAGGGCGTGGACGGACTGATCGCGATGCCCGAGTTCGCCGACGTCGAGCTCGTGTTCGACGCCACCTCGGCCGGCGCCCACGCCCGCAACGACGCCCTCGTGCGCAACGCCGGACGCCTCATGGTCGATCTGACCCCCGCCGCGATCGGGCCGTACGTCGTGCCCGTCGTCAACCTCGACGCCCACCTCGGTGCGACCAACGTCAACATGGTCACGTGCGGCGGCCAGGCCACGGTGCCGATGGTGGCCGCCGTGTCGCGCGTCGCCCCGGTGGCCTACGCCGAGATCGTCGCCTCGATCGCCTCGAAGTCGGCCGGTCCCGGCACCAGAGCGAACATCGACGAGTTCACCGAGACCACGGCCCGTGCGCTGGAGGTGATCGGCGGCGCCGACCACGGCAAGGCCATCATCGTACTCAACCCCGCCGACCCGCCGCTCATCATGAGGGACACGGTGTTCTGCCTGGTCGAGGGCGACCCTGAAGCCTTGGATCGGGATGCCGTCAGCGCCTCGGTCGCCGACATGGTCGCCGCGGTGCAGGCCTACGTCGGGGGCTACCGGCTCAAGCAGCAGGTGCAGTTCGATGCGGTCGACGAGCCCTACGTGCCCGCACTCGACCGACCGTTCCGCGGGACGCGCGTGACCGTCCTGCTGGAAGTCGCCGGCGCCGGCCACTATCTTCCGGAGTACGCGGGCAATCTCGACATCATGACCTCGGCCGCCCTGCGCACGGCCGAACGACTCGTCGCCGAACGGACAGGGGTTCCCGCATGACCACCTCATCTCCCCGCGTCTACGTGCAGGACGTCACGCTCCGCGACGGCATGCACGCCATCGGCCACGGCTACACGACCGACCAGGTGCGCGATATCGCCCGTGCTCTCGAGGCGGCAGGCGTTGATGCCATCGAGGTCGCGCACGGCGACGGCCTCGGCGGTTCGAGTGTGGCTTACGGACAGGGAGCGCACACCGACTGGCAGTGGATCGAGGCGGCGGCCGAGGTGCTCGACCGCGCCGTCCTGACCACCCTGATCCTTCCCGGCATCGGCACGATCGACGACCTCGCCCGGGCCCGCGACCTCGGCGTCGCGAGCGTGCGGGTCGCGACGCACTGCACCGAGGCCGACGTCGCCATCCAGCACATCACGTGGGCGCGCGAGCACGGCATGGACGTCTC
Organism: Microbacterium maritypicum MF109; assembly: GCF_000455825.1. GTDB lineage: Bacteria > Actinomycetota > Actinomycetes > Actinomycetales > Microbacteriaceae > Microbacterium > Microbacterium maritypicum_A. The sequence goes on along the minus strand of NZ_ATAO01000228.1, from coordinate 141,996 downwards.
GGGCTTCCTGATGATGAGCCACCTCAACGACCCGCGCGGTCTCGCGGAGCAGGCGAAGATCATGGAAGCGGCCGGCGCGCACTGCGTGTACGTCACCGACTCGGGCGGGCGCCTCACGATGCGCGACGTCGCCGACCGCGTCGATGCCTACCGCGAGGTGCTCGACCCCGGCACGCAGATCGGCATCCACGCGCACGAGAACCTCTCGCTGAGCGTGGCCAACAGCGTCACGGCCGTCGAGCACGGCGTGTACCGGGTCGACGCCTCGCTCGCAGGGCAGGGTGCCGGAGCGGGCAACTGTCCGATCGAGGCGTTCATCGCGGTGGCCGACCTGCTCGGCTGGGAGCACGGCTGCGACCTGTTCGCCTTGCAGGATGCGGCGGAGGAGCTGGTGCGTCCGCTGCAGCGCCGCCCCGTCCGCGTCGACCGCGAAACCCTCACGCTCGGCTACGCCGGGGTGTACTCGAGCTTCCTGCTGCACGCCGAGCGCGCGGCCGAGAAGCACGGCCTCGACGCCCGCGACATCCTCGTGGAGCTGGGCCGCCGCCGCATGGTGGGCGGCCAGGAGGACATGATCGTCGACGTCGCGCTCGACCTTGTCGCCACCCGTTCGGGGGTGACCGCATGACCGCGGACGCGGTGTTCGCCGCCGCGCTCGACACCGCGCAGCGCACCGCGACCGCGATCAGCCAGCTCTCCGCATCCGCAGAGGTCGATCTCGACACCGCGTACGCCACGCAGCATGCACTGATCGCCCGTCGGATCGCCCGCGGCGAGCGCCTCACGGGCCTCAAGCTCGGGTTCACGAGCCAGGCGAAGGCGCAGCAGATGGGCGTGCATGACGTCATCGTCGGCAGCCTCACCGATGCGATGCGCCTCGACGACGGCGCGCTGTTCGACCGGCGGTCCGCCATCCACCCGCGCATCGAACCCGAGGTCGCGTACCTGCTCGCCGCGGACTTCGACGGCTCCGAGGTCGACCGTCCGTTGAGCGAGGTCGTCGCGGCCGTCGCTCCCGCACTGGAGATCATCGACTCCCGGTACCGGGACTTCCGTTTCAGCCTCGCCGATGTCGTCGCCGACAACACGTCGGCCGCCGCGTACGTGATCGGCCCCTGGACCCCGTTCGTCCAAGCCGGTGCCCTCGACAACAGGGCCGTGCGGCTCGAGGTCGACGGCAGGATCAGCGCCACAGGCTCCACCGCGGCCATCCTCGGCGACCCCGGCCGTGCCGTCGCCGCGGCCGCGCGCCTCGCCTCCCACCACGGCTTCACGCTGCGCGCCGGCACGGTCCTGCTCGCCGGCGCCGCGACCGCCGCCGTCCCGCTGCCCGACCACGGCATGGTCGAGGCGACGATCACCGGCCTCGGACGCGTCTCCATCCACACCCACGACGGATCCGACAGCCTCGAGAAGGGATCACGATGACAACATCACGCGGCATCCTCGTCGAGGGCAAGGCGACGCCCCGCGGCCGCTTCCCGCACGCCAAGGTCTCCGGCGACCTGGTCTTCGTCTCGGGCACGTCCAGCCGACGCCCCGACAACTCCATCGCCGGAGCGGAGGTCGACGAGTTCGGCGCGACCCGGCTCGATGTCGCGGTGCAGACCCGCGCGGTCATCGAGAACATCCGCGAGGTGCTGGCCGCCGCCGGCTGCACCCTCGACGACCTGGTGCAGGCGACGAGCTTCCTGGTCGACATGAATGACTTCGCTCCCTACAACGCGGTCTGGGCCGAGTACTTCGACGAGCAGGGACCCGCCCGCACGACGGTCGCCGTGCACGCCCTGCCGCATCCGCATCTGCGCATCGAGATCCAGGCGATCGCGCGCCGCCCCGACACAACGATCGAACACAACACCGCTGACCACACCACCGCTGACCACAACACCGCTGCCACTCTCGAGGAGGAGAAATGAGCACCACCACACCCGTCATCCCACCCGTGATCGATTTCCCGGCCTGGATCAAGGAGAACGAGCATCTCCTGAAGCCGCCGGTCAACAACAAGGCCGCCTGGACGCCCCTGGGCGACTTCATCGTGCAGGTCGTCGGCGGCCCGAACCAGCGCACCGACTTCCACTTCGACCCGTACGAGGAGTGGTTCTACCAATACCGCGGCAACATGCACGTGAACATCCAGACCCCCGACGGCCTGCAGCGCATCGACATCCGCGAGGGCGAGATGTGGCTGCTCCCCGGTAACGTCTTCCACTCCCCGCAGCGCCCCGAAGAGGGCTCCATCGGGATCGTGATCGAGCGCATCCGCGAAGAGGGCACGCTCGAGAAGTTCGCCTGGTTCTGCCCCAACTGCAATGCCAAGGTGCACGAGGTCGAGCTGCAGGTGCGCGACATCGTCGAGGACCTGCCGCCGGTGTTCCGCGACTTCTACGAGAGCGAAGAGGGGCGCACCTGCCCCGAGTGCGGCGCCGTCCACCCCGGCAAGGGCTGAAGCCCCTTGGGCACGATCGACGTCCACACGCACTTCGTGCCGAGTTCCTGGCCCGACCTGTCGACACAGGTCGGGCCGGGTGTCTGGCCGACCCTGCGGGTGGATTCCGAGCGCGAGGCGATGATCATGCTCGGCGAGACCGAGTTCCGCCGCGTCGGCGACGACTGCTGGGATGCGTCGGTGCGCGTGGCCGACATGGACGCCGACGGCGTCGAGATGCAGGTCGTCTCTCCCACGCCGCTGTTCTTCTCGTACGACAAGTCGGGTGACGAGGCCGTCAAGGTCGCGCGCATCTTCAACGACCTCGCTCTGGAGATCTGCGCTCCGGCCCCCGGCCGGCTGATCCCGTTCGCACAGGTACCCCTGCAGGATCCGGATGCCGCGTGCGCGGAGGCCGACCGCGCGATCGCCTCGGGCCACGCCGGTGTCGAGATCGGCAACCACGTGGGCGACCGCGACCTCGACGACGAGGGCACGGTGACCTTCCTGCAGCACTGCGCCGACAGCGGCATCCCGGTCTTCGTGCATCCGTGGGACATGCCGGGCTCCCCTCGTCTCGACCGCTGGATGGCCCGGTGGCTCACCGGCATGCCCGCAGAGACGCACCTGTCGATCATCGCGATGATCCTGGGCGGGGTCTTCGATCGCGTCCCGCCCACCCTCCGCCTGGCGTTCGCGCACGGCGGCGGTTCGTTCGCGTTCTGGCTGGGCCGGTTCGAGAACGCCTGGCGGCAACGCCCCGACCTCATCGGCGTCAGCGAGCGGCCGCCCTCTGCGTACCTCGACCGTTTCAGCGTCGACAGCGTCGTGTTCGACCCCGTGGCCCTGCGCGTGCTGGTCGAGACCCTCGGCGCCTCCCAGGTGATGGTGGGCAGCGACTACCCCTACCCCCTGGGCGAGCGACCCGTCGGCGGCGTCATCGACCGGGCCGACTTCCTCGACGAGGCGCAGAAGAGCGCCATCCGCCGCGACAACGCCCTGCGATTCCTCGGGCGCTGACCCGCATGATCTCGAACGGACCCGCCGCATGAGCACCACCTCCACCCGCCCCGCCATCGACCGCGCGACCTGCACGGCCCTCGACGATGCCGATCCGCTCGCCTCGATGCGCGAGCGCTTCGTGCTGCCCGACGGTGTGATCTACCTCGACGGCAACTCGCTCGGAGCGCTGCCCCGCCACACCGCGGCGCACCTGCAGCGCGTGATCACCGAGGAGTGGGGCACCGGCCTCATCCGCAGCTGGAACGATGCCGGGTGGTTCGCCAAGCCGCGCACGATCGGGGACCGCATCGCGCCGCTCGTCGGAGCGGATGCCGGAGAGGTCGTGCTCGGCGACTCCACGTCGGCGAGCCTGTTCCAAGCCGTGGTCGCTGCGGTCAGACTCCGACCGGGACGACGCGTGATCGTCGCAGAGCGGGGCAACTTCCCCACCGACCTCTACATGCTCGAAGCGGTGCAGGAGCTGCTCGGCAGCGGAACGCCCCTGGAGCGCCGACTGATCTCCGACGACGGCCCCACGTTCGACGACGTGCTCGACGATCACGTCGCCGTCGTCGTGCTCACCCAGGTCGACTACCGCACGGGACGCATGCACGACATCGCCGAGGTCACGCGCAAGGTCCACGCCGCCGGCGCCCTCGTGGTCTGGGATCTGTGCCACAGCGTCGGTGCCGTGCCGATCGACCTGAACGCCGCCGACGCCGACTTCGCGGTCGGCTGCACCTACAAGTACCTCAACGGCGGCCCCGGTTCGCCCTCGTTCATCTGGGCGGCCGCTCGGCATCACGATGCTGCCCGCCCCGCCCTCACCGGCTGGCACGGCCACGCGCGGCCGTTCGACTTCACCGTGGACTACACCCCGGCCCCGGGCATCGAGCGGTTCCGCGTCGGCACCCCGCAGCTGCTCTCGGTGGCCGGACTCGAGGCGAGCCTCGACATCTGGGACGACGTCGACCTGGAGCTCCTCCGCGAGAAGAGTCTGCGGCTGACCGAGCTCTTCATGTCGCTCGTCGACACCCGCCTCACACCGCGCTGGGGCATCGAGCCGGTGACCCCCCGTGAGTCCGCCCGCCGTGGCAGCCAGGTCTCCCTCCGACACGAAGACGGCTATGCGGTGATGCAGGCGCTGATCGAGCGCGGAGTGATCGGCGACTTCCGCGCCCCCGACCTCATCCGCTTCGGGTTCACACCTCTCTACACCTCCTACACCGACGTGTGGGATGCGATCGACGCGCTGGAAGACGTGCTGCACAGCGAGATCTGGCGTGAACCTCGCTTCGCACGTCGCGGCACCGTCACCTGAGAGCACCGTCACCTGAGAGCACCGTCACCTGAGAGCACCGTCACCTGAGAGCACCGTCACCTGAGGACACGGTCACCTCAGAGCACGGTCACCTAGGTCACACACCTGCATGACTGCTGCCCGGATGGATGAACGGACTGGTGTGCCGAGTCATGCATCCGTGTAGGAGTCATGCATTCCCCCCAGGCGTCAGGCTCCGTCGCCGGCAGCCTCGGTCGCCGCCGCGTCGAGCAGTGCGATGACCCCGTCGCGCACGTGGTTCAGGTGCGACTCGAGCACGCGCAGAGCCTCGTCCACATCTCCAGCTGCCACGACGTCGATCAGCTCACCGTGGGAGTGGTCATGTGCGCCGGGAGAGACCAGACGCCAGCCGAGCACGTAGCGTCCGAGCTTGAGCCGCAGCTGCTCGATCATCTCCCACATCACCGGCCGGGCCTCGGCGTCGTAGAGCGTCGCGTAGAACTCGGTGCGGGCCTCGACGAACTCGCCGCCCTCCGAGATGTCGTCCGCCGTCTTCGCGAGCTCCCGCAGCCGGCTGACCCGCTCCGGGGTGATCTCCTCCATCGCCAGGCGCAGCGCGTCCTTCTCGAGCAGCGTGCGCAGGTGGTAGACCTCGGTCGCCTCCTGCACCGAGAGTGCCCGCACCATCGCGCCGCGGCGGGCATGGAAGACCACGAGGCCGTCGGCCTCCAACTGGATCAGGGCGGAGCGGATCGGCAGTCGCGAGATGCCGATGGACTCCGCCAGGGTCTCCTGCCGCAGCTTCATCCCCGGAGGCAGGGTGCCGTCGAGGATCGCATCGCGGATGATGTCGTAGGCCATCGCTCCGACGGACCGGTATCCGGCTCCATGTCGCTGCGCGAGCTTCTGCAGAGCCTCGGCCCGTTCCTTGGGCGACGCGGCGTTCCCTGATTGCACCATGGGAGCGAGAGTATCGGATCATCCCGGCCAACTCTGCATTCTGGATCCAAAATCACCTCGCGTCGCGGGACCACTGTCGCGCCTCGGCGTGCGCACGCCGGGGCGCCCGGGACGCATGTCGGGCCGGGCACGCCGAGTCCACCCGCGGGGGGACGAGGATCACCCCGCGGGAGGATGCCCCGGCACCCTCGACCCGGCAGGCTCGAACTGTCGATCGTGTCGCCGAAGCTCAGTCGCCTCTCGTCGCGCTGAGCCGGAGCCACAGGATCCGGCTCAAGTGACGAGGGTCGGGTGACCACAGGCGGCTTCCGCGTCGCGCGCGTGCTTCTCGGCCTGCCGCAGCGACCCAGCCGAAAGCACCTCATCGCTCCATGTCGTTCCTCACACGCAGCAGTCTCAAGAACCGCCTGATCCTCTCTCTCGCGACGCTCGCCGTCGTCGTCCTCGGCCTGATATCGATGGGTTCCCTCAAGCAGGAGCTGATGCCCTCGCTGCAGGCTCCGATGGCGTTCATCTCCGCACAGTCGCAGGGCCTGGCACCCGAGGAGATGGCGAGCAGCGTGACCGAGCCGCTCGAACAGGCGGTGCGAGCGGTTCCCGGTGTGACGAGCGTGACCTCGACGACATCGAGCGGCAACGCGCAGGTGCTCGTCGAGTGGACCTTCGGCGAAGACGACGAGGAGACGCTGCGCACCATCCGCAGCGCGGCCGAGTCGCTGAAGCCGAGCTTCCCCTCGGACACGGAGGTCAGCGTCGCGTCCGGCGGTGCGGGCGACCTGCCGGCCATGGCACTGAGCGCCGGCACCAGCGGCGACCAGGAGGCGTTCGGCGATGCGCTCCAGCAGACCGTCGTCCCGGCGCTGAAGGGCGTGCCGGGTGTGCGCGACGTCACACTCGCCGGCCAGGAGACGCAGCGCATCACGATCGACCTCCGCCCTGCCGACGTCACCCGCCTGAAGGTCGAGCCCTCGACGCTCGGACCGATCCTCGAAGCGCATGGCGCCGCCCTCCCGGCTGGACAGGCGGATTCCGCCGAAGGCCCCCTCTCGATCACGGTGGGGTCGCGTCTCGCGACGCCGGAAGACATCCAGGCGCTCCCGGTGCCCACGAGCGAGGGGGCCGTCACGGTCGCGGAGTTCGCCGACGTCACGGTCGAGACCGTGCCGGCGGAGACCATCTCGCGCGTCAACGGCAAGCCGTCGCTCACGCTGCAGGTGATGCCGGCACAGGGTGCCAACGTCGTCGACATCTCCCACGGCGTGAACGCCGAGCTCGACCGGCTCGCGCCGATCCTCGACGCCGAGTTCGTCACGATCTTCGACCAGGCCCCCTACATCGAGCAGTCGATCCACGACCTCTCCGTCGAGGGCGGGCTCGGTCTGCTCTTCGCGGTGCTCGTGATCCTCGCGTTCCTGCGCTCGTGGCGCTCGACGGTCATCGCGGCCGTGTCGATCCCGCTGTCGCTGCTGATCACCCTGGTGGGCCTGTGGTGGAGCGGCAACACCCTCAACATCCTCACCCTCGGCGCCCTCACCATCGCCATCGGACGTGTCGTCGACGACTCCATCGTGGTGATCGAGAACATCTCCAGACGCCGTGGTGACAGCCCGCTCACGATCGACGGCATCGTCGCCTCTGTGCGTCAGGTCGCCGGGGCCATCACCGCCTCGACACTCACCACGGTGGCGGTCTTCCTGCCGATCGCATTCGTCTCGGGCATCGCCGGCCAGCTGTTCCGACCGTTCGCGGTGACCGTCTCGATCGCGCTTCTCGCCTCGCTCGTCGTCTCGCTCACGATCGTGCCGGTGCTCGCATCCTGGTTCCTCAACAAGGCTCCGAAGCAGCGCGCCGCCGACGCAGACACGGCTCAGCCTGCGGCCGAGGGCATGACGACCGACGCAGCTCCTGCCGCCGCAGCCACCGCGGTGGCGGCAGAGGTCGCGGCTCCTGCCGCGGCGACCGTCTCGCCGTCGCCGTCTGCGGAGAGCGACGTCCCGTCCGAGCTCGACGAGATCCACACCGCCCCCGACCGGCTGCAGCGCACGTTCATGCCGGCGTTGAACGCGACCCGTCGTCACCCCGTGATCACCCTCGTCGCCTCCGCGCTGCTGCTCGTCGCCACGCTGGGGATGACACCGTTCATCCAGACCGACTTCCTCGGTTCCTCCGGCCAGGCCACCCTGCAGGTCGTCCAGACGCCCCCGAAGGAAGCCACCGCCGACCTGGTCGCCGCGGCCGAGCCGGTGGAGAAGACTCTCGGGAAGGTTCCGGGCATCGCCGACATCACCACCTCGATCCCGGTCCCCACTCCCGGCACCCCGGCGTCGATCACGTACGACCTCCGTCTGAAGGACGGCTCCGACGTCGCCGAGGTCGAATCGGAGGTGCAGAAGGCGCTCGACGGGCTTCCCGACAGCGGTGAGATCGACCTCGCGTCGCAGGACGCCTCGCTGGCAGGTGCCGGTGACGGCATCGACCTGCAGATCCAGGGCAACGATCCGGCAGCATTGCGCGCGGCGAGCGACCTGCTCGAGAAGCAGCTCGCCGACGCCGACGGCGTGCGCTCCGTGAAGAGCGAGCTCGCAGGCGAGCAGCCGGTGCTGCGGGTGAAGGTCGACGAACCGTTGGCCGCGCGCCTCGGCTTCGACCGCGCCACGATCGCGAAGGCCGTGCAGGAGGCACTCTCCGGCACCACGGTCGGCACGCTCATGTACGAGGGCCGTGAGCGCGACATCGTCGTGCGCACCCCTGGTGCGGCGCGCACCGCCGACAAGATCGGTGAGATCATGCTCCCGGTCACGCCCCAGCAGACCGCCGAGGCGCAGAAGGCGGCAGCGGATGCGCTCCAGGCCAAGGCGGAGGCGAAGGCCGCAGAGGCGAAGACCAAGGCCGAGAACGAACTGAACTCGCAGATCAACACCGCCACGAAGCAGCGCGCCGAGCTCGCCGGCCAGATCGGGGCCCTGAACAGGCAGCTCGCCGAGCTTTCGGCGGCACCGATCGTGCCCGAAGACCCGCTGAGCCCGGATGAGGAGGCCGTGCTCAAAGCGCAGGCCGAACGCGCCGAGCAGCTCGCGGCGCTGCAGGGTGCGATCGAGGGGGCCCAGTCCGGCGTCGCGGCGGCGGACGAGCAGATCAAGGCCCTGCGCCAGAGCCGCAGCGACGCCGCGGCCCAGCAGGCCGAGGCCGATGCCGCCGAGGCCGAGCAGAAGGCGGCCGCCGAGGTCACCGGCACGGCGATCCCGCTCGCCGCGATCGCGACCGTCGAGGAAGAGCTCACGGCGCCGACCATCACGCGCGCCGAGGGCGAGCGTCAGGTCACGCTGACCGTGACCCCGGAGAAGGGCGGGCTCGCGGCTGCCGGTCGGGCGATCGACAAGGCGATCGCCGACACCGATCTGCCGGCGGGAGTCACCTTCCTGCAGGGCGGCGCGTCCGCACAACAGGATGAGGCCTTCAGCCAGCTCGGACTGGCGATGCTGGCCGCCATCGTTCTCGTGCTGCTGGTGATGGTGGCGACCTTCCGCAACTTCCGCGGACCCCTCGTGCTGCTCATCTCGATCCCGTTCGCAGCGACCGGCGCGATCCTCGGCCTGCTCCTCACCGGAACCCCGATGGGTCTTCCCGCCCTGATCGGACTCCTGATGCTCATCGGCATCGTGGTGACGAACGCCATCGTGCTCATGGATCTCGTGAACCGCCTTCGTGGGGCGGGAGCGAGTCTCGACGAGGCGGTGGAGCATGGAACCCGCCTGCGCCTGCGCCCGATCCTGATGACGGCGGCCGCGACCGTGTTCGCGCTCGTCCCGATGTCTCTCGGGCTGACCGGCGGCGGAGTGTTCATCTCGAAGCCGCTGGCGATCGTCGTGATCGGCGGCCTGGTGTCGTCGACGCTGCTGACTCTGGTTCTGGTCCCGGTTCTCTACACGCTCGTGGAGCGCAGTAGGGAACGCCGGATCGCCAAGCGCGCCGAGCGACGAGCCCGGCGCGAGGAGCGTCGTGCCGCTTCGGCCGAGACGTCGACGGACATCTTCGAGGTCACGTCCGAGAAGCCGTAGCCCCGAGGCACGGCGACGTGCGGCACATGTCGGGAGAATCGGGCGGATCCCCTGCGGACCCACCCGATTCTCCCGACTTCCGCGCTTTCTCCAGGCATCCGTGCCGGGGTACGGGATCGGGGCGCTGGCTCAGGGGTGGGTTCAGCGGCCGCGCGACGCGGCCGCCTGGATCAGCTCGGCGAGGTCACCGGGACGGCTCCACATCGGCCAGTGCCCCGTGGGCAGGTCGACGACGTCGAGGTGGTCGAGCATCGCGACCTCGGCGAACATGGGATGACCGGCGCGCGCGAGTTCGAGCAGCTGTGCACTCGGAATCGAGCAGCAGATGAGGGTGGTCGAGATCGTGCGTCGCTCGTCGTTCGTGAGCTCGACGGGCTGACGCAGCACGGGCCCGGGCTCGGGAACGGCCCGCTCGCGGAAGCGCTCGAGCACCTCTGCACTCAGGCCTTCGAGGCTCGCCTGCTGTCCCAGCACCTCGAAGGGCGGAAGCGGAAGCTCCTCCACGTCGTCCGGAAGGTCGGGCGCGAACACGCTCCCGGCGGCCACCGGGCCGGAGTCGACCCACACCACGCGTGCGATCAGGGCGGGGTGTCGGTCGAGCACGAGGCTCACGGGGGCGTTCGCCCCGCTGTGCGCGACGATGATCGCGGGCTGCTGCTCCGAGACGCCGAGCTGGCCGACCTCGTCGAGAATCGCGTCGGCCTGGTCATCGAGCGTCTTCGCCGCCCGCGCGGGGTCGGTCGCGTCGAGACCCGGCAGCGTCATCGCGACGGCGCGAGACCTGTCGGCGCCGAGGCTTTCGAGGACCTCGTCCCACGCCCAGGCACCCAGCCAATGGCCCGCGATGAGAAGGATGGTCGGAGTGCTCGTCGTGTGTGTCATACCCCCATGCTGCTCCGCACTGTGGACAGGTGTGTGTCACTATTCATGTCATGAATTCCCCACGGATCGAACGATGAAGCGCGCAGAGCGTCTGCATGCCCTCTCCGAGATGCTGCGCCGCAGCGGGTCGCGGGGGACGTCGGCCGAACGCCTGGCCCGCGAGTTCGAGGTGTCCGTGCGCACGGTCAAGCGCGACCTGGCGGCCCTCGAGCGCGGTGGAGCACCGCTGTGGTCGCGCCCGGGCCCGGGCGGCGGCTACGGATTGGCGGCAGGTGCATCCCTGCCACCCGTCAGCCTCTCCCCCGCGCAGGCCGTGGCGCTGCTGGCGGCCGTGTCCGCCGCATCCGATGCTCCGTACGCCGACTTGGCCGCAGCCGCCGTGCGGAAGATCCTCGACGTGCTCGATCCCCGCACCCGTGCGCGAGCCGACGAACTCGCCCACCGCGTCTGGGTCGACGCGTCACCCATCCCCTCACGCGCGATCAGATCGGCACTGGAGGAGGGCATGGCGGAGCAGCGGGTGGTACGCATCCGCTACACCGCAGGAGACGGGAGCACCACCACCCGTGATGTCGAACCCGTGCTGTTCGCCTCCACGAACGGCCAGTGGTATCTGGTCGGATGGTGCCGACTGCGCGACGCCATGCGGTGGTTCACCGTGTCGCGTGTCGAGAGGGCCAGCGTGACCGCGACGGCGTGCAGCGGCCACACCGTCGATGAGGTCGGCGAACCCCCGGCGAACGCCCGACCGGTGCACGGTCGGAGCGGGTGAGGCGGCGCCGATCACCCTCGGAATGCAGAACGCCCCCTGTCCCGAAGGACAGGGGGCGTTCTCGACGTGCCTTACTTGGCGGCGACGACCTGCAGCGTGATCACTGCGGTGACGTCGTCGTGCAGACGCACGGTCGCCTCGTGCTCACCGGTCACCTTGATGGGCGACGGGATGTGCACCTTGCGCTTGTCGATCGAGCCCAGGCCAGCGGCTGCGACAGCATCCGCGACGTGGTCGGTCTTGACGGAGCCGAAGAGACGACCCTCCTTGCCGGCCTTGACCGTGAGGCGCACCTTCGTGCCCTCGAGAGCGTTCTTCAGTGCGACAGCGTCATCACGATCGTGGATCGCGCGTGCCTGACGCGCGGCCTGGATCGATGCGACCTGCTTTTCGCCACCGCGGGTCCACGCCGTAGCGAAGCCCTGCGGGATGAGGAAGTTGCGGGCGTACCCGTTCTTGACCTCGACCACGTCACCGGCGCTACCGAGCCCGGCGACCTCGTTCGTGAGAATCAGCTTTGCCATCTCGATACCCCTTACCGGCCGGCGCCAGCGTAGGGCAGGAGCGCCATTTCGCGCGCGTTCTTGATCGCCGTGGCGATCAGACGCTGCTCCTGCACCGAGACACCGGTGATACGACGGGCACGGATCTTGCCGCGCTCCGAGACGAACTTGCGAAGGGTGGCGACATCCTTGTAATCGATGACACCGACCCGGATGGACTTCGCGGGAGCGGTGGGCTTGCCACCCTTCCGCGGCTTGCGGCGGTCGCCGCTCGACTTTCCAGCCATAGTTTTTCCTTAGTGATGAGCGGATGCCGGCCGTGCAGGCCGGATCCAGAAGTTGTTCAGAACGGGGTGTCGTCGCCGAAGCTGCCGGGAGTGCTCCAGGCATCCGCGCTGGTCGACGAACCGGGCGTGGACCACGGCTCCTCCGACACCTGCTGCTGCGCGGGACGGGACTGTCCACCGCCACCGGCACCGCCGGCACCGCCGGTCGAGGCCGCACGGGTGACCTGCGCGGTCGCGTACCGGAGCGAGGGGCCGATCTCGTCGACCTCCAGCTCGATCGCGGTGCGCTGGTTGCCCTCGCGGTCCTGGTAGGAGCGCTGACGCAGACGGCCCTGCGCGATGACGCGCATGCCCTTCGTCAACGAACCCGCCACGTGCTCGGCGAACTCGCGCCAGACGGATGCACGGAGGAACAGCGCATCGCCGTCCTTCCACTCATTCGCGGCACGGTCGAAGTTCCGAGGCGTCGATGCGATGGTGAAGTTCGCCACCGGCAGCCCGTTCTGCGTGTAGCGCAGCTCGGGGTCGGCCGTGAGGTTTCCCACCACGGTGATGACGGTTTCGCCGGCCATGAGACTTAGGCCTTCGCAGCCTTGGCGGCCTTGCGGGCAGCCTTCTCTTCGGAGCGCTTGGCCTCGGAGGCGATCATCGCCTGAGCCTCTTCAGCGCGGAGCACCTTGGTGCGCATGATCTGCTCGTTCAGCTTCAGCTGACGGTCGAGCTCCTGCGTGGCGGCGCTGGTCGCGGTGAAGTTGACGACGGCGTAGATGCCCTCGGTCTTCTTCTGGATCTCGTATGCGAGACGGCGCTTTCCCCAGATGTCGACGTTCTCGATAGAGCCACCATCGTTGGTGATGACCTTCAGGAACTTGTCGAGCGTCGGGGCGACCTGGCGCTCGTCGATCTCGGGGGTCAGAATGACCATGAGTTCGTACTGGTGCGTCACTTACCCACCTCCTTCGGACTAGAACGGCTCTCGGGACTTTCCCGGGAGCAGGAGGGTGTGTGCACGTGCCCGCCTCTGGAATCCCGAATGGACGCCGCAAGGCAGACAACCTCGACAGTCTAGCGGAATCACGCGTCCGCCGCGAATGACGCCCGACACCACGACTGCGGGGCGCGAGAACCTCTGCGACGTTTGGCATGCTGGGACGAGTGCCCGATGACGGTCATCGGGCATCTCGACCTGAGGGGGGACGCGATGCGCGTCAACAAATGGGGGGTCGGCGTCATTCTCGCCGCCGCCGTGCTGCTCACGGGATGTGCAGGGGGCGGATCGGACACGACAGCCGAGAAGAAGCCCGACTCCGGGGCATCGCAGGAGGCGGAAGCGCCGAAGACGGACTGCCCCGAGCTGAAGGAGGGCGCGACCGTCGACGGCTCCACGCTGGCGGAGTGCGTGACGGCGGCGATGACCGACACCGCCGGATTCTCGGCGACGATGACGACTCTGGGCATGGAGTCGACCACCCGCTACAACCCGGCCGACAAGGCCGTCGAGACCAGCACCAGCTTCGGCTCGGTCATCGTGATCGGCGACGACGCCTGGGTGAAATCCACCACCGGCGAGTGGCAGGTCGCCGACGAGAACTCCACCGACCAGGAGATCAGCACGCTCAGCACCGCCGCGAAGGCCGTCGACGCCTCCGACCCGATGGGCGTGGCCGACACGCTCTCCGGCGAATACACGGTCACCGGCACGGGCTCGCGCCTGGGCCAGGACGTGTACCTGCTCAGCGGCACGACCGAGTCGCAGGGATCGACCGTCACGATGCTCTTCGAGGTCACGAGCGACTATGTGGTGCTCGCGGCCAACGCCTCCACTGAGGTCGAGGGCCAGAAGATCGAGAGTGTTCAGGAAGTCACCGAGTGGGACGTGAAGCAGGACATCGTCGCACCGCTCTGACGCCGCAGACCCGTGCGGGCCGAGGGCTGCAGCCTCGGCCCGCACGGTCCTGTCACGGCCGGGGCGCTCGGAGCACACGCGCGAGCGGAGCACGGGTGAGCGCGGAGAGTTCTCAGTACATGACCGGCGGGATCTCCGCCCACACCGTGCGGTCGTCGACCGACGGGGCGGCGGGGATGCGACCCGCGCCGTCGGGCTCGGGGATCGCCGCGAGCAGCGCCTGTGTATAGGGGTGCCGCGGTGCGGCCCAGAGCTGATCGGTCGGACCCGACTCGAGCACGCGTCCGCCGAACATCACGAACGTGCGGTCGGCGATGCGGCGGACCACGGCGAGGTCGTGCGAGATGAACAGCATGCCCGCTCCCGACTCCGCCACCAGGTCGCGCATCAGGCCGGCGACGCTCGTCTGCGTGGACGCATCGAGCGCTGAGATCGGCTCATCCGCCACCAAGAGCGAGGGACGAGCGGCCAAGGCCCTGGCGATCGCGATGCGCTGCTTCTGCCCGCCCGAGAACTGATGCGGGAAGCGTGTGCTCACGGTGGTCGGCAGACCGACGCGCTCCAGCCACTCGTCCACGGTCGATCCTTCGGCGCCACGGGCGCGGGCGGTGGCGATGCCGTCGGCGATCTGGTCGCCGACCCGGCGCCGCGGATTCAGCGAGGTCGCCGGATCCTGGAACACCATCTGGATGCCGGTGAGGGCGATCGAGCGACGGCGGATGCCGAGCGGCGACACCGGAGCATCGCGGAACAGCACGGTCCCTGCGGCGGTCTTCTCGATGCCGACGACGGCACGGGCGAGACTGGACTTGCCGCTGCCGGACTCGCCCACCAGGGCCACGGTCTCCCCGGCGGCGACGCTGATCGACACGCCGTTCACGGCGATCACCGGCGGGTTGCCCGGGTAGCGCACGACCACGTCCTGCGCATCGAGGACGGAGACCTCACTCATCTGCGGCCTGCCCTTCCGGTGCCTCGTCGATGCGCGACCCCGGCAGGGCCGCGAGCAGCATGCGCGTGTATTCGTGCTGGGGATCGCGGAACAGCGTCTCGCGATCGGCGAGCTCCACGATCCGGCCGTCCTTCATGACGGCGACCCGGTCGGCGATCGCGCTCATCACGCCCAGGTCGTGCGTCACGAGCAGCACGGCCAGGTTGCGTTCGACCGCCAGGTCGCGCAGCAGCTTCAGGATGCCGGCCTGCACCGTGACGTCGAGAGCCGTGGTGGGCTCGTCCGCCAGCAGCACCTCGGGGTCGCAGGCCAGGGCGCATGCGATCGCGATGCGCTGACGCTGGCCGCCGGAGAACTGGTGCGGATAGCGCTTCAGTGCCTCGGCGGGGTTCGGCACCTGCACGGTCTCGAGCAGCTCGACCGCCCGCGCCCGTGCGGCGGCGCCCTTGAGTCCGAGGTGCACGCGCATGTGGTCGGTGAGCTGGCGTCCGACCGGCAGCTGCGGGTGCAGAGAGGCCGACGGATCCTGGAAGACCATGGCGATCCGCTTGCCGCGCACCCGGTTGAGGGCGCGACGGCGCAGTCCCACCAGCTCTTCGCCGCCGAGCAGGATCGACCCGCCGGTCCGCGCCTGCCGCGGGAGCAGCCCCAGCACGGCGAGCGAGGTGAGCGTCTTGCCCGACCCCGATTCCCCGGCGAGGCCGTGGATGCGACCGGCCTCGAGTTCGAGCGAGACACCCTTCACGAGCGGGCGTCCGATGTCGATCGTCAGGTCGCGGATGCTGAGCGTCGATGTCTGCTGCACGGCAGCGCTCTGCGCGCTCATGCGGCCACCCCCGTCGCGGAAGCCTTGTGATCGGCGGCCTTCTCGTGCGTGATCTCGGCCGTGGGGTCGAGCACGTCGCGCATCGCGTCTCCGAGGAAGTTGAACGCCAGCACCACGGTCAGGATCGCGAGCCCGGGGAAGACCCCGAGCCACCAGGCGTCGAAGTTCTGCATCGCGCCCGAGATCATCGAACCCCACTCCGCGGTCGGCGGCTGCGCGCCGAGACCGAGGAAGGAGAGGCCGGAGAGGAGCAGGATCGCCGCACCGATGTCGAGCGTCGCGAGCACCAGGACGGGGCCGGCGATGTTCGGGAGGATGTCGACGAACAGCGTGCGTGCCGGCGAGTGCCCGAGCAGGCGGCCCGCGATCACGTAGTTCTGACCCCGGAGCCCCAGCACGATGCTGCGCGTGACGCGGGAGTACTGCGGCCACGACACCACGATGGCGGCGATCACCGCGTTGAACAGCGACGGTCCGAGCGAGGCGGCGACCACCATGGCGAGGATCACGGTCGGGAAGGCCATGAACAGGTCGGTGATGCGCATCAGCGTCTCGTCGACCCAGCCACCGAAGTATCCGGCGAGCGCACCGATGAGCGTGCCGATGATCATGGCGGCGATCACGAGCATGAGTGCCAGCGGGAGACTCACGGTGGCTCCGGTCATCAGACGCGAGAAGATGTCGCGTCCGTTGCCGTCGGTGCCCAGGAACGTGTCGATGCCCGGCGGCTGCAGACGCGGCAGCACCTGCGCGTTCGGCGGATACGGGACCCACCACTGCGCCGTGAAGGCCACGATGATCCACGCTCCGGCGATGACGGTGCCGATGATGCCCAGCGGCGTGCGCCAGGCACGGGGCCAGCGGAATCGGAAGCGCCCGGCGGGGGACGCGGCGGCGATGCGGCTCATGCGATCCTCACTCTCGGGTCGAGCACGCCGTAGAGGATGTCGACGATGAAGTTGATGAGGAGGTAGATGATGCCGACCACGAGGCCGACGCCCATGATGCCGGGCAGATCGAGGTTCGCGGCCGAGTTGTAGGCGTAGGTGCCGAGGCCCGGCCAAGCGAACACCGACTCGACGAGCACCGTGCCCGACAGCAGTGCCCCGAACGCCACGCCCACCACCGTGAGGATCGGCAACGAGGCGCCACGCAGCACGTAGTCGAGGATCACGCGCATGGCCGGGAGGCCCTTGGCGCGTGCGGCGCGCACATAGTCGCTGCCGAGCACCTCGAGCACCGAGGTGCGGATGAAGCGGGTCAGCAGGCCGATGGTCACGAGCGAGAGCACCATGACGGGAAGAGTCAGGTGCGCGAGGGCGTCGAAGAAGCCGACGGCGTCTCCGTTCAGGAGATAGTCGACCGTGTAGAGCCCGGTCACGCGCGGCGGCGGGGTGATCGACGGCGAGATGCGACCGGAGCCCGGTGCGATGCGCAGCTCGAGGAAGAAGACGTAGAAGCTCACGAGCGCCAGCCAGAAGGTCGGCACGCTGAGGCCCACCAGCGTCACGACCCGGATGACCTGGTCGGTGACGAGTCCACGGCGGTAGGCGGCGAGCGTGCCGAGCACGATGCTGACCGCCAGGCTGACGATGATCGCCCCGATCGCGATCTCGATGGTCGCCGGCACCGCGGTGGCGAGGTCGCTGGTGACCGGGCGTCCGGTCACCAGCGACGTGCCGAGGTCCCCGCGCAGCAGGTTCCCCATATAGATGAAGTACTGCACGAACAGCGGCTGGTCGAGACCATGCTCCTTGATGAACGCATCACGCGTCGCGGGGTTCTGCGACGCACCCTCACCGAGCGCGGCCGAGACCGGGTCTCCCGGCACCAGGTTGGTGAGCGCGAACGTGACGATCGTCACGCCCACCAACAGGAGCAGGGAGGTGCCGGCCCGCCGCAGCAGGTATCCGATCAGAGGCGACCGGCGCCGTTGCGCCTGCCTCTGCACCGCCACTGTCGTCATGGGATGTCCGTTCAGCCGGCCGGCGTGATCTCGGCGATGTCCATCTCCCAGACGGAGTTGTACACCGCACCCTTCACGCTGTCCGCGGAGGAGATGTTGCGACCGGGCACGATCAGCGGGACGAACGGACCCTCGGCCTGCATCGCCTCGGCGAAGTCGGTGAAGGCGGCGGTGCGCTGGTCGGGGTCGGTCGCGGCGGCAGCACCGGCCGCGATACCGGCGATCTCCGGGTTGGCCTCGGCGGCCCAGCCGGCGCGGAGGCCGACCTTCAGGCCCGGGGCGAAAGGCAGGAAGTTCGCGGAGTCCGCGTAGTCCGGACCCCAGAACCACAGACCGAAGCCCTCGGTGCCGTTGACGTAGGCGTCGAGCTCGGTCGCGAAGGGCGCGGGGGCGAGGTCGACCGTGATGCCGGCGTCTTCGAGCTGTGCCTGCACGCGCTCGGCGAGCGGGGTGAACTCCACGCCGCCGACCGGGTAGTCGTTCGGGAACTGCAGCTTCAGGGTCTGGCCCGTGTAGCCGGCCTCTGCGAGCGCGGCCTTCGCCTTGTCGAGGTCCTGCTCCACGCCGCTGTCGAGAGCACCCTCGAATCCGGGAGGGATGACGCCGGTCGCCTGCACGGAGCCGGCGCCGGCCAGCTCCAGCAGCGCGTCGTAGTCGAGCGCGTAGCGGATCGCCTCGGCGATCTTCACGTTCGCCAGGTCGCCGGCGACGGCCGAGGACTGGTTCAGCAGCAGGAAGATCGTCTGGCCGGACGGAACGGAGTCGACCGTGATGTCGTCGCCGAGGCCGGCGACCTGGTCGCCGTTCAGGTCCATCGCGACCATCGAGTCGCCGCCCTTGAGGTTGGCGAGCTGGGTGGCGCTCTCCGAGACGTTGCGGACGACCACGCGCGTGTAGTCGGAGGCCTCGTCACCGTTGTACTCGTCGTTCTTGGTCAGCACGACCTGCGAGCTGAGGTCGAGGGTGTCGAGCACGAAGGGACCGGAGCCGGCGGATGCGCCGTCGAGGAACTTCTGTGCCGAGTCGGTGCCGTCGATCGCACCGCCGTTCTCGATCACGACGTCGGAGTTGACGATGCCGAGTGCCGGGTTCGCGAGGATCGCGGGCAGCTGCAGCAGCGGGGTCTCGGACGTGAACTGGATCGTCTTGTCGTCGACCTCGGTGATCGTGAGGCCGCCGAGGAGGAAGTTCGGCTTGGCGTCTTCCATGCCCTGGATGCGCTGCAGCGAGAACACGACGTCCTTCGCCTCGATCGGCGATCCGTCGGAGAAGACGCGGTCGCCCTCGAGCGTGAAGGTGAACTCGGTCGCCTCGTCGTTCTGCTCCCAGGATGCCAGGCCCGGCACCGGGGTCGAGACGTCGGAGCCCTCGAAGTCGACGAGGGTCTCGTACAGGGCCTTCGCGATCATGTTGCCGGTCGGGTCGTAGGTGTGACCCGGGTCGGTGGTCTCGATCGAGAACGCGGTGTCGATGACGAGGGAGTCGGAGCCGGACTGTCCGCCGCCCGTCGCCGAGTTCCCTCCCGAGCAACCTGCGAGCGCGAGGAGCGCGACGGCTCCGAGCGCGATGACCGGCGTGATACGGCGTGACGACATGAGGGCCTCCAGAGGCGAGGAGTACATTCGGGTGAGTCGCCACCGATGTGGACGACCGTGGATCAGATTCGCATCATATGCGACGATGTGTCCAGCAAGAGCGGGTCACCTCGACACGCTCTGTCCAGAACCTCGGATGTGAGGAACAATATGTCCAGCAAGAATGCGGAAGATCCGAAGCATTCTGGACGAAGTGCTGCCCCTTTGGACGAGACGGCGTACAGAATCCTCGAAGTCCTGCGTGATAACGGTCGTGTCTCGATCGCGGCACTCGCCGACAAGGTCGGGATCTCCCGCGCGAATGCGTACACGCGGGTCGAGTCGCTCGTGCACGACGGGGTCATCACGGGCTTCAGCGCCCGCGTCGATCAGGCGAAGGCGGGGCTCTCCATCGGCGCGCTCGTGTTCGTCACGGTGATGCCGCAGGCCTGGGCGTCGTTCCGCGAACGCGTGCTGGAGATGCCCGACGTCGAGTGGTGCGCCATCACCACCGGCGAGCACGACGCCATGCTGCTCATCCGCGCCGTCGACGTCAGCGGCGTGCACGAGTTCTCCACCGGCGTGATCGCCCAGCTGCCCGAGGTGCGCACGGTCGTGAGCGTCGTCGTGCTCGACGAGGTGATCCGCCGCCCCTACCTGCTGCCGGCGGACCTGCCGAAGCGCGACACCGAGATCCCGCTCGGGATGACGCGGTGGACGCCCGCCTCTCCCGGTCGCGACGCCCTCCCGCCGCGCTGAGGCGCCGTCACTCAGGCGCAGGCCTCAGGCGGAGATCTCCTCGCACACGCTGAGCTGCGGGAGTCCGTGCATCTCGTAGTGCTCCACGAGACGGATGCCACCGTCGTCGGTCAGCTCCAGCTCGCTCTCACCATCGCCGGTGACGACCGTGCCGTCGGCCTTGAGCACGTGCACGAACGACACCCAGATCGTGTCACCCATGCGGGTGCCGACGAACTTGCCGAAGGTGACCGTGTCGCCCTCGTACCCGCCCCAGATGGCGCCGTCACGTTCGAAGTACTCGAAGATGCTCGGGGCTTCCGGGTCGACCGCAGAGGTCGTGGACGACACCATCCGGAATCGGCGGCCGTCGAGGGAGGGAAGGGTTGCAGTCGCAGTCACACCCTTGATTATGCCCGCCGAAACTCACCCGCAAAGTCACCCGTCGCGGGTGGTGACACCCTGGACCCGCCTGCTTAGGCTGAGCGCGAAGCGGGCTGCTCTGCTCGCCGAGAGCCGTAGGAGTCAGTATGTCCGAACCCCAGCGTTCCAGTCTTCCGATCCCCGATCTGGCCTACACGGGCACGGTCACCTACGACGCGACCGACCCGGACACGTCCTTCCCGCCGATCACGCCCGTGCGCCCGCCGAAAGATGCCCCGAACGTCCTCGTGGTACTCATCGACGACGTCGGCTTCGGCGCGTCCAGTGCCTTCGGCGGTCCGATCCACACCCCGAACTTCGAGCGTGTGGCCGCCGCAGGGCTCAAGTACACCCGCTTCCACACCACGGCCCTGTGCTCGCCGACCCGTGCCGCTCTGCTCAGCGGACGCAATCACCACACCGTCGGCATGGGCGGCATCACCGAGATCGCGACATCGGCCCCCGGCTACAACTCCCTGCGCCCCAACAGCTGCGCGCCGCTGGCCGAGACCCTCAAGCTCAACGGCTACAACACCGCCCAGTTCGGCAAGTGCCACGAGGTGCCGGTGTGGCAGGCGAGCGCGATCGGACCGTTCGACGGCTGGCCCACCCCGGGCAACGGCTTCGAGTACTTCTACGGCTTCATCGGCGGCGAGACCAACCAGTGGTATCCGGCGATCTACGAGAACACCACGCCCGTCGAGCCGTGGGGCACACCCGAGCAGGGCTATCACTTCATGGGCGACATGACCGACAAGGCGATCGGCTGGACGCGCGAGCAGAAGATGCTGGCCCCCGATGTGCCGTCGTTCACCTACTTCGCCCCGGGCGCGACGCACGCCCCGCACCATGTGCCCGCCGAGTGGGCCGACAAGTACAAGGGGCAGTTCGATCAGGGATGGGACGAGATCCGCAAGGAGACCTTCGCCCGCCAGCTCGAGCTCGGTGTCATCCCGGCCGACGCCGTGCTCACCGACCGCAGCCCCGGCATCCCCGCATGGGACGAGATGAGCGACCTGATCAAGCCCGCCCTGGCCCGACAGATGGAGGTGTACGCCGGCTTCCTCGCCTACGCCGACCATCACGTCGGTCGCCTGCTCGACGCCTATGAAGAGCTCGGCATCCTCGACGACACCCTCGTCTACGTGATCATCGGCGACAACGGCGCGAGCGCCGAAGGGTCGATGCACGGCACGACCAACGAGGGCTTCACGATCAACCACATGAACGATGTCGAGACCGAGCAGTATGTGGCCGACCACATCGACGACATCGGCACCCCGAGCTCGTACAACCACTACGCGGTGGGCTGGGCCCACGCCATGGACACCCCGTATCAGTGGACCAAGCAGGTCGCCAGCCACTGGGGCGGCACCCGCAACGGCACGATCGTCAGCTGGCCGAATGGAGGCGTGGAGAAGGGCGGCATCCGCAACCAGTTCTCGCACGTGATCGATGTCGCCCCGACGGTGCTCGAAGCCGCGGGCATCCCCGAACCGACGAGCGTGAACGGTGTGACGCAGCGCCCCTACGAGGGGACCCCGATGAACTACACATTCGCGGACGCGGAGGCCGAGGAGCGCCACATCACGCAGTACTTCGAGATGGTCGGCAACCGCGCGATCTATCACAAGGGGTGGACGGCGGTCGCGAAGCACAAGGATCCGTGGCTCGGATCGGACCACGGACTCGATGACGACCGATGGGAGCTCTACAACGTCGACGAGGACTGGACCCAGTCCCACGACCTCGCCGACCAGGAACCGGAGCGGCTCGCCCACCTGCAGCAGCTCTTCCTCATCCAGGCAGCGCGCTTCAACGTGCTTCCCCTCGACATCCGCACTGCCGAGCGGTTCAACCCCGACCTCGCCGGTCGGCCGGTGCTCTCGATGAGCGACACCCAGAAGTTCTACCCGGGCATGAAGCGCCTCAGCGAGAACACCACCATCAACATCAAGAACAAGTCGTGGACCGTGACCGCCCGCGTCGCGGTGCCCGAATCCGGAGTCGACGGCGTGCTCATCGCGCAGGGAGGGGCGTACGGCGGCTGGTCGTTCTACACGAAGGACGGACGCCTCGCGTTCGCCTACAACCTGCTCGGAATCGACGTCGACATCATTCGCTCCGACGATCCGATCCCTGCCGGCGAGCAGGAGCTGCGGGCGCACTTCGCCTATGACGGCGGCGGACTCGCCAAGGGCGGCACCGTCACCCTCTACGCGGGCGACGACAAGATCGGCGAAGGGCGCGTGCACAAGACGATCCCGTTCCAGTTCACTTTCGACGAGACCGTGGATGTCGGCTGCGACCTGGCCTCGCCGGTCTCGCCCGACTACCCGGCAGCAGGCAACGGCTTCACCGGCACGCTCGAGTGGGTGCGCATCGATCTCGGAGACGACGACCACTCCCATCTGATCGACGACTCGCACAAGCTCGCCGTCGCGATGCTCAAGCAGTAGCGGGAGGGCTTCGGGACGGCGTGCGATCAGTGATCGCACGCCGTCCCGGTCATCTCCGCCCGCTATCTCCGCCCGCTACCTCCGCCCACGGCGTCCGCGCCATTCGTCGCCGAGGAGGGCGTAGACGAGCAGGGTCGTCCACTCGTCCTTGAACCACTCGCTCTCCACGAACCGCGCCTCGCGTCGGAAGCCGAGCCTCTCGGCGACCCGCGCGGATGACGTGTTGCGCTCATCGAGCCGCGCGACGATGCGGTGCAGACCCAGGCCGTCGAAACCGAGGGCGAGGAGCGCGTCGACCGCCTCGGTCGCATAGCCCCGACCACCAGCCCGCGGGTCGAAGATGTATCCGACCTCGCCGGATCGGTCGTTCTCGCTGCGCCAGAACAGCACCACGTCGCCGACCAGGGCTCCGGACGCACACTCCTCGACGGCGAGGGAGACAGCGTCGCCCTCCTTCGTGAACCGCGTGTTCGACCAGGTGGTGGCGATGCGCCGTTCGACGTCGGCCAGCTCCAGCGGTGGATACGGCACGTATCGCACGGCATCCGGATCCGACTTGTACACGTGCATCGCGACGGCATCGGCGGGGGCGATCGGGCGCAGGAGCAGCCGCTCCGTGCGGATCGGGTACTCGGGGGCGAACCTCGCCGGCTCCGGCACCGGCACCGGCCCCTGCTCCGGCGCCGTCACTCGAGATCCAGGGAGAGCAGGCCGGGCAGATGCGCCGTCCTGGCACGTACCGCCAGGAGGAGATCGCCGTAGTCCGGGGTGATGCCCACGCGCGAGGAAGCGAGCAGGTGCGTCGTGGCCTTGCCGCCGGCACGCTCGAGGCGGAGGCGCTTGACCGGGTACGCGGGCGGAGTCAGCCAGATGCGGGTGAGCTGCGAGTAGGGGGTGTCGACGCCGTCGATGCGGATGCCCTGACCATCGACGGAGACGTGGGCGGGAATCGACCGCACCAGGCGTCGTCGCTGCACCGCCCCGATCCCGAACCCGATGGCGGCGAGTGCCGCGAACGGGGCGAGCAGGATGAGGGCCGAGAGCTCGCTCTCGACGAAACCGGGCACCGCCACGAGCAGCCCGACAGCGATCGCGACGACGAGGAACACGACAGCGGCGATGGTGATCCGCGTCGCCAGGCGCCGCTCGCCCCCGCCGTCGATCGCGAACTGCGTCGGCAGCTGGGCCCCGGCGCGCGCGGCGGCGACGGGATCGTCGAACACCGGCTGCGCGATCGGATTGAGCGTCGCCATCAGCTCGTTGAACATCGGCCTCGAATAGCCGGGGAGCTCGATCGTGATCTCCCGGTCGCCGCTGTGAACGATCAACGCACGCGTGGTGCCGCTGGGCAGTCCGTTCGTGCGGTGCTCGGTGATCTTCGCGCGGAAGGCGGTCGTCGCCCGTGCGAACGTCTCACGACTGCCCGCCTTGCCGATCTCGACCTCATGGGGACGCACCACGATCCGGATGTTGCGGAACCAGAAGAAGCCGGTGAACACGGCGATGGTCAGCGCGATCGCGACCACGAGCACCACGACGCCGCGGGTCGAGATCTTCATGGTGGCGGGCAGGAACCTCGGGAGAAGGAAGAGCGTCGCCGCAGAGAGCACCACCGAGAGCATGATCGCCCCGACGGCCGAGCGGAGCGGGTGCCTGCGGAAGACCCTCTCGCCGGACACCGCTTCGGCCTGATTCAGCATTCGGACTCTCCCCCAACCACCATCGGCTCGCGTGACGCGGTTCCTACCGTAGTGCCCGGCCCGGGACAGCACAGCACCGGGTCGGATCAGGTGCGGTCGATGCCACGACCGGCGCTCCACACGCCGCGGAATCGGCTGGCGGACCAGACCAGGACTCCGGCGAGCAGAACGGCGGCGAGCAGGACGACGATGTGGAGCAGCAGCGACAGCGGGCCCCGCTCCGGGAGCAGGAAACCGTACGGAACCCACCCGTCCGTCACGCCACGCAGGAGCACCACGATCAGCCACATCACGGGGTACGGCAACAGCAACCACAGCAGGCGCCACGGCAGGCGCGGGCGATCGCCGACCAGCAGCCAGTCGAGCACGACGACCACGGGGAAGACGACGTGCAGGACGACGCTCACCCAGGGCGGCGCCGAGCCGGTGCCCGGGACGAGCACGTTGTAGATCACGCCGACGACGATCAGGTACGCGGTCACGAGGCCGCGCAGCAGGGTGAGCCAGGACGGAGCCCGTCGGCCGCTCACACCGAGGAATCCGGTGCCGATCAGGACGCCTGCCGCGATCAGACCGGTCAGATTCGTGAAGTACCCGAAGTAGTCGAACGGATTCACGTCTCCGACGGCGATGCGCAGGGCATAGGCGTATACGAGGATTCCGACGACCGCGATGCCGATCAGAATGCGGGAGAGCTCCCACGCGGGAGCGGGCCGCAGCGCGACGGAGGATCGCGGCGCGACGGTCCTTCTCCCGGTCTCCACGCCGTCAGCCTAGAGCCGCTCTCTGCACGCCCGGTGTCCGCCGACACTGCGCGCCGCGATGTGCCGGGTAGCGTGGGGGCATGGAGTGGATGTCCGATCCCTCGGCGGGAGCGTGGCTGCGCGAGCGGCTCGACGCAGACTACGAGACCATGCACGGGGTGGTGCCCCGTGGTTTCCCTGCGTACGCACGCATCTTCCATCCGGCGATCGCCCGGTCGCTGCCCGGCCGGACGATCCCGACGGCTGACGAGCTGGTGCGCATGCCAGAGCCCGAGCAGCGCGCACTCATGGCCGAGTTCGTCGACGAGCCCGTCTCCTGGGCGCAGACCGCCGCGGCATTCGGCACGGTCCTGCATCCGCTCGCGCAATGGCAGCGGATCGTGCGCACCCCGCCCGACGGCGACTGGCGCACGCGGATCGCCCCGGACGGTCGCGAGTTCACCGCCCCGATGGAGAGTGAGCTCGATCCGACCCTTCTGGCGGCCATCGCCGCTCACCTCGTGGACCACACTCAGACCCCGGATGCGGGCTTCGCCGCGCTCTGGGAGGGGCGAGGGGGGCTGCTGGGCTTCTTCGGTGTCACACCCTCCCGCTCCTTCCTGACCTTCACCGACGATCCGAACCATCAGGCGATGCTCGAGCGCAGCGCGCACGACCCGTTCAACAACGTCTTCCGTCGGCCCACCTGGCAAGAGGGCATCCTCTCGCGGGAGATCTCGGAGGGGCCTCGGCTCGATCTGCCGGGGCGCGACCACGTGCTGTTCTCCGCTCCGCCGCGCGCATTCGCCGACCCGGAGTGGGTGCTGCACGTGCCGTGGCGCGATCTCCCCGCCGAGGAGCACGGATTCCCGCCATCGGGCCAGAGCCCGAGCATCCTCTGGCCCGAGGATCGTGCCTGGGTGATGGTGAGCGAGGTCGACTACGACTCGACGATCGTGGCCGGCTCGCCTGCCCTGATCGAGGCGCTCTGCGCGGACGAACAGCTGGAGGCGCTCCCTCTTCCCGAAGGGGCCGCCCTCACGTGGGACGCCGATGCGGTGAACCGGTGACCTCCCCGCAGCCGCCCTTCGACGCGCGCCCGCTCACCGATGCGGTGGATCCCGCTGCGGTGCGCGCCTTCGCCGCCGAACTCCGTTCGCGACCGACGGGCGGCGTGACGGCGTCCACGGTCATCGGCATCGTCGCGGCAGCGATCTTCGCGGTCGTGATGCTCCCGCTCCTCGTCGGCGTCACCCTGAGTCTGGCGTCCTTCGGCGACTCGCCCGCCGCCGCGGCGATCCCCCTCGTGCTGATCGTGCTCCTCCTCGCCGCGGTGGGAGTGATGATCTGGTTGGGGGTGCGCAACGCGCAGGCCCGGCGATATCGACTGCACAGCTTCGCCCAGGCGAACGGAATGACCTACGAGCCGAAGGTCGCCGACCCACCCCTGCCCGGGATGATCTTCCATCTCGGCCGCGCACGGCAGTCCACCGATCTGATCCGCGGCACCCGCCCGCGCTTCGTCGAGTTCGGCAACTACCAGTACACGGTGCAGTCGGGAAAGAACTCCACGACCTACCGGTGGGGATACGTGGCCGTGAAGCTCGACGTGCCGCTGCCGAACATCGTGCTCGACGCCACGGGCAACAACGGCTTCGGCTCGAACCTGCCGGCATCGTTCCAGCGAAGCCAGCGCCTGTCCCTCGAGGGCGACTTCGATCGGCACTTCACGCTCTACTGCCCTGAGGGGTACGAACGCGATGCCCTCTATCTCTTCACGCCAGACATCATGGCGAGGTTCATCGACAACGCCGCCGAGCTCGACGTGGAGATCGTCGACGACTGGCTGTTCCTCTACACGCAACGGAAGGTCTCGACCCTCGATCCCGCCACCTGGGCCTGGCTCTTCGGCACCGTCGGAGCCCTGCTGACGAAGTTCGATCAATGGACGCGGTGGCGCGATGAGCGGCTCGTGGCCGAGACCGGATCGCTCGCCTCGGCGCCGGCGCCGACTCGCTCATTGCCGTTCGCTCCCCCGGCCGGGCTGCTCACCCCGCCTCCCGGCGTCGCGCCGCAGGGCCGACGGCTCAAGCGCGGCGGCACCTGGGTGCCGGTCGTCATCGTGATCGCGGTCATCGGCTTCTGGATCGTCAGCCGACTGTACTGAACCCATTCCACGGAGCCGACCGAACGGAGGCCGACGGAACCGAGCCGACGGAACAGAGGCCGACGGAACCGAGCCGACGGAACGAGCCGAGCTGAGCCGACGGGCGGAGAGAGGCGGAGGGCCGAGTGTGGGGGTGGGTGCCGGCTGGGGACCGAGCTCCCACCCCATCCCCCCTCGGGATCGAAAAGAGATCCACTCTCCCTCCGCATGACGGCTGAGCCGCCCCGCCCACGGTCAGCTGGGGACTGACGCTGCTGGGCGTATGGCCAAATGGTATACCGGGCGAGGTTGCAACCCGTTGCATCCATTCGGGCGAATGCGCTTGCTTACCCGCGGTCCTCGCGAGGGAGGTAGCCCGCCAAGAACAGATCGACGGCTCTGGCCACCGGTGGCTCACCTGTCTCCACACCCAAGAGGCCGGCGTTCAAAGGTGCGCCCACGACCAGCCAAGTGAACTCGCTCGCGAGTGCGTCGGCGTCGTCGACGGTCAGACCGTGCGCGTCGGAGAGATCGATCATCGCGTCTGCGAGATTGCGTATATTCGCGTCCCAGCTCTGCGCCAGGTAGTCCCTCGCGACCTCCGGATGCGCGGCCGCCTCGGCGATGACCAGTCGACGCATCGCCACCACCGGCGCGCTCAGCATCCCGGCCCGCATCGTCTCGCCGAGTGCGACGAGCCCCTCCCTCAGGTCGGGATGCGCCCTCACCGCTTCGAGAGCCGGTCTCATGGCATCACGGCCGGCGAGCGCCCAATGCCGGACGACGGCGGCATACAGCGCCGACTTCGACGCATGCTCCCGATAGAGGGACGCCTTCGAGATGCGGGCGCGCTTGGCGACCTCGTCCATCGATGCCCCCGCGTATCCGAACTCGAGGAAGACATCACGGGCGGTATCGAGCAGCGCTTCGCCCGTGCGACCGGCCGGACGTCCAGGCGTTCGAGTCATCGCGGTCATGTCGTTCAGTTTAGTACTTGACAGTTTCCCCTGTTGGGCATACTTTGAGTACCAACAAGTACTAAAGGAGGCCGACATGATCGTTCCGGCAATCGTCCTCGCCACGGTGGCATCGTTCATCGCGAGCGCTCTGCTCTACGCCGTGCCCCCGGTCTCCGCGCTCATCTCTCGGACGAGCACTCCTCGACCCGGCCTCCCCGCCGCCGCACAGATGGCATCGGTGGTCCTGCGCAGCCTCATCGTCTCCTGCCTCGTGGCCGGGCTGATGATCGCAGCCGGCTGGCACGGCGCCGGTTCCGGGTCGCTCCTCGGACTGGCGCTGTGCACACTCCCTCTCGTCCTGCTCATGGGCGGCGTCGTGCACGAGAACACCGCGCTGCCGGCAGCGGGCGTGCACCTGCTCGACTGGATCCTCAAGCTCGTCATCATCGGAGCGATCGTCGGATCGTTCGTCTGACCGAAAGGAGAGGCACATGAGCAGCCCCCTCGACATCACATTCACGGCCACCCTCGGAAAGGTTCGCGAAGGCGACACCTGGACCTGCGTGCAGCTGGACGACTCCGCGACCATCTTCGGCACACGAGGACTCGTCAAGGTCGCGGGCACCATCGACGGCGAGCCCTTCCGCGGCGCCTTCATGGCGCTCGGCGACGGCACCCACAAGCTCCCGGTCGCCGCCCCCATCCGCACGCGCATCGGAAAGGGCGACGGCGACGAGGTGACCGTGCATCTCACCGAGCGCCTCAACGGCTGAAGCACGCCCTCAGCGGGCCGACCAGCCGCCGTCGATCGTGTAGCTGGCCCCGGTGACCATCCCCGCGGAGTCACCGGCGAGCCACAGCGCGAGCGAGGCGACCTCGCTCGGCTCGACGAGCCTCTTGATGGCGGACTCGATGAGCATCACGGTCGCGAGGACCTCTTCCTCGGGGATCCCGTGCACGCGGGCCTGATCGGCGATCTGCTTCTCGACGAGGGGCGTGCGCACGTAGCCCGGGTCGATGCAGTTGCTCGTCACACCTCGGGGCCCGCCCTCCAGCGCCGTCACCTTCGACAGCCCCTCCAAGCCGTGCTTCGCTGCGACGTACGCCGCTTTGTAGGCGGAGGCGCGCAAGCCGTGCACGCTCGACACGTTGATCACCCGTCCGAAGCCCCGGTCGTACATTCCGGGGAGGGCGGCCCGGATGAGCAGGAACGGCGCCTCGAGCATGAGCCGCAGGATGAAGGAGAACCGCTCCGGCGCGAAGTCCTCGATCGGGCTCACGTGCTGCACTCCCGCATTGTTGACGAGGATGTCGACGTCGATGCGGGCATCGGCCAGCGCCCCGAGGTCGGAGAGGTCAACGTGCCACGCCTCTCCGCCGATCTCCGCCGCGAGCGCCTCCGCGGACGCACGGTCGACATCGGCGACCGTGACCCGGGCGCCCGCCGAAGCGAGCTCACGGGCGCAGGCCGCCCCGATCCCGCTCGCCCCACCCGTGACGAGCGCCCTGCGTCCATGCAGATCGGTCATGTCGTACTCCTTCGCATGTCAGGCCGCGGCCGCACGGGCGGCATCGGCGTCATCGATGGCCTGCAGCGAGATGCCCTTCGTCTCGCGCAACGACACCACGGCGATGGCGGTCACGACGCAGGCGATGACGATGTAGATCGCGATCGGCAACCAGGATCCGAAGTCGCGCAGCCACTGGATCGCGAGGATCGGGGCGAGCGAGCCGGCGAGGATCGCGGTGACCTGGGAGCCGAGGGAGACGCCCGAGTACCGCATCCGCGTGGGGAACAGTTCCGCCATCACCGCCGGCTGCGGGGCGTACATGAAGGCGTGGAAGCAGAGCCCGATGGTCACGGCCAGCACGATGAGGACCGGGTTGAGGGTGTCGAACATCGGGAAGGCGAAGAACGCCCAGGTCGCGCTGAGGATCGCGCCGGTGAGGTAGACGGGCTTACGCCCCCACCGGTCGGCGAGACGCCCCAGCTGCGGGATGATCGCGAAGTGCACGACGTGCGCGATGAGCAACGCGAGCAGCAACTGACTCGTGTCGTATTCGTGCACCGTCTTCAGGTAGACGATCGTGAAGCTGACGACGATGTAGTAGACGATGTTCTCGGCGAAGCGGATGCCCATCGCCTGCAGGATGCCCTTCGGATAGCGGCGCAGCACCTCGACGACACCGTACGACGTGGCCTTCTCCGCCTCGACCTGCGCCTTGGCCTCGAGGAAGATCGGCGCCTCTTCGACGTGACGGCGGATGTAGAAGCCGACCAGCACGATCACCGCCGACAACCAGAAGGCGATGCGCCAGCCCCATTCGAGGAAGGCGGCCGAGCTCATCACCCATGAGCTCACGAGCAGCACGAGGGTGGCGAGCAGGTTGCCCACGGGCACGGCGGCCTGCGGCCAGCTCGACCAGAACGAACGCGAGCGGTCGGGGCTCTGCTCGGCGACCAGCAGCACGGCGCCGCCCCACTCCCCGCCCACGGCGAAGCCCTGGAGGAAGCGCAGCGCCACCAGCAGGGCGGGCGCCCAGTAGCCGATGCTCTGGAACCCGGGGAGGCACCCCATCAGGAACGTCGCTGCGCCGACGATGATGATCGTCGCCTGCAGGGTGGGCTTGCGGCCGAACCGGTCGCCGATCTGCCCGAAGACGATGCCGCCGAGCGGACGCGCGATGAATCCGATCGCGTAGGTGACGAAGGCCGCGATGATCCCGTCGAGGGGAGAACCGGTTGCGGGGAAGAAGTAGGTGCCGAACACCAGGCTGGCCGCGGTGGCGTAGAGGAAGAACTCGTACCACTCCACGACCGTGCCGGCCATGGAGGCCGCGACGACCCGCTTCAGCTTCGAGTTCGGGGCGGAGGGGGCGGTGGGGGCCGCGCTCACTGAGGATGTCATGTCTGTCTCCTTCGGGTGTCGCCGGTGACACCCGCGTCCCAGTGTCGAGCACGGCGGTCTCTGCAACAACGCCCAGTGCTGCACATCGACTGTGCATAATTGCAGAATGGATGCTGTCAAGCGGCCTCGCGCCGACGACCTTCTCGTGCTCCTCGCGGTCGCGCGCACCGGACGTTACACGAGTGCCGCCGCGCATCTGGGACTCGATCACACGACTGTCGCCCGCCGTATCGCCGCCCTCGAGGACGTGCTCGGCGGGCGCGTGGTCGCACAGTCGGCGACGGGGTGGGAGTTGACCGACCTCGGCCGGTCCGCCGCAGAGACGGGAGGCCGGATCGAAGCGGCGCTGTCGCAGCTCGACGGCGGCACCGAACCGCCGGATCCGATCTCCGGCGTCGTCCGCATGTCGGCGACAGACGGATTCAGCGCCTACATCGCGGCCCCCGCGGTCGCCGCGCTGCGCAGGGACCATCCGCGACTCACGGTCGAGATCGTCGCGGCGACCCGGCGCGCCGCCGAGCATCGCGCCGGTCTCGATCTCGAGGTCGTGGTGGGGGTGCCGCAGACGCGTCGTGCGCACGCCGTGAAGCTCGGCACCTACACGCTGGGAATGTACGCGTCCCGCGACTACCTCGATCGGGTCGGAACGCCGAGCACCGCTGCCGAGTTGGAGCAGCACCAGCTGGTGTACTTCGTCGATTCGATGCTGCAGGTCGATGCCCTCGACCTGCCTCGCCGACTCGTGCCGCGCATGCAGGACGGCCTGACCTCCACCAACGTCTTCGTGCATGTCGAGGCCACGCGAGCAGGCGCCGGCATCGGCCTCCTCCCCTGTTTCGCGGCAGACCGCCACCACGACCTCGTGCGGCTGCTGCCCTCGGTGTTCGCCGAGAAGCTCCCCTACTACCTGGTCGCTCGTCCCGAGTCGCTGCGCCTGCCCGCCGTCTCCGCTCTGGCCGCAGCTCTGCGCGCGCAGACGCGCGCGTCGAGAACGATGCTCGACGGCGCGAGCGACTGAGCACCGCCCTGTGTGACCCCGGGTGACGAACCCGACCCCGCCCCCTTCTGCATGCAAGAGAATTGAAAGCGATGTCTGAACGAGAAGAACACACCCACTGGCAGACCGAGCGCCGCGCCGCCGTCACGTCGCCGACCGGCAACCTCGCCCTGGTCGAGACCCGCTGGACCGGTGAGCGCCCCGATGTCGAGGCAGAACAGCGCGCCGCGGCCGGCACAGTGACCGTGACGCCGATCGAGCGCACGAACATCGAGACGGGTCAGGCGGAGCACGGGCTGCGCGTCTGGGATGCCGACGCCCCCGCCATCCGCGCCTTCGACCGCATCGACACCTATGATTACGACCCGGCGTGGGTGCTCGAGGGACACTTCACCCCGGTCTCCGGTGATCGACGCGTGTCGTTCGAGCACATCCGCGACAACGGCGGCACCCGTGATCTGGTCGTCCCGGGCGACATCCGCCTCGAGCTCGACGGCCAGGAGTACACCCTCGCCGCGTTCGACGACGGCGGCACGCTGTTGCTCGTGTTCGGCGACGAGACGAACGGCTCGGAGACCTACGGATCCGGTCGCTTCCTGTTCGTGCAGCTGCGCGACGACGAGGGCTCCGTCGTCCTCGACTTCAACCGCGCCTTCGTGCCGCCGTGCGGATTCAGCGCCCAGTACAACTGCCCGCTGCCGCCGGCATCCAACCGCTTCCCCCTGCCTATCCGAGCAGGCGAGAAGAACGTCGTGTTCCGCGACGGCTTCGACATCTACGCGGCGTGACGCCGCACTCGCTCACCCTGGAGTACTCATGAGAAGAACCCGCATCCTCGGCGCGCTCGGCGCCGTCGCCACGCTCGCCCTCGTGGCCGGCTGCGCGTCGGGCACGAGCAACGACGCCACCGCGAGTGAAGACGCCACGATCCTCATCGGGTCGCTGTACGAGCCCACCAACCTCAGCAACACGCAGGGCGGCGGCCAGGGTGTGACCGAGGCGCTGACCGGCAACGTCTACGAGGGCCTGTACCGGCTCACGGACGACGGCGAGGTCGAACCGCTCCTCGCCGAAGACGCCGAGGTGTCCGACGACGGCCTGACCTACACGATCACGCTGCGCGACGACGTGACCTTCCACTCGGGCGACCCGCTCACCTCCGCCGACGTGAAGTCGAGCATCGAGGCCGTCACCGCCGAAGACTCCGTGTCCGCCCGCAAGTCGAGCTTCAAGACCATCGCCGACATCGCCACCCCCGATGACAAGACGGTCGTGTTCACGCTGTCGGAGCGCTCGATCTCGTTCCTGTACAACCTCAGCTACGTCTGGATCGTGAACGACGAGGCCGGCGACATCACGTCGTCCGAAGACGGCACCGGCCCGTACACGCTGGACGAGTGGAAGAAGGGCTCGACCCTCACCCTCCAGCGCTGGGACGACTACTGGGGCGAGCCTGCCAAGAACGGCGAGGTCGTCTACACGTACTTCACCGACGCGACGGCGGAGAACAACGCACTCCTCACGGGTGAGATCGACGTCATCACCAGTGTGCAGAACCCCGACTCGCTCACGCAGTTCGACTCCGACGACTACGTCGTGAGCGAGGGCACCTCGACCACGAAGGAGCTGCTCGCCTTCAACGACCGCGTCGCCCCCTTCGACAACCCGCTCGTGCGCAAGGCGGTCTATTCCGCGATCGACACGAAGAAGCTCCTCGAGTCGATCTGGGGCGACTACGGCACGCTGATCGGGTCGATGGTGCCGCCGACCGACCCCTGGTATGAGGACCT
This sequence comes from Microbacterium maritypicum MF109, assembly GCF_000455825.1. Classification (GTDB taxonomy): domain Bacteria; phylum Actinomycetota; class Actinomycetes; order Actinomycetales; family Microbacteriaceae; genus Microbacterium; species Microbacterium maritypicum_A. The sequence goes on along the minus strand of NZ_ATAO01000228.1, from coordinate 107,731 downwards.
CACCTCCGTGAATCCCTACGACGTCGAGCTCTCGAAGGATCTGCTCGCGCAGGCCGGCTACGCCGACGGCTTCACGTTCACGCTCGACACCCCGAGCTACGACCCGCACCCCGCCGTGGCGGAGTTCCTGCAGTCGCAGCTCGCCCAGGTCGGCATCACGGTCGAGATCAACACGATCAGCGCCGACGAGTGGTACACGAAGGTGTTCAAGGAGCAGGACTTCGAGGCCACTCTGCAGGAGCACGTGAACGACCGCGACGTGGTCTGGTACGGCAACCCCGACTTCTACTGGGGCTACAACGACACCGACGTGCAGCAGTGGGTCGCCCAGGCCGAGCAGGCCGCAACGACCGACGAGCAGACGGCCCTGCTGAAGCAGGTCAACGAGAAGATCGCCGCGGATGCCGCGAGCGTATGGTTGTACCTGTACCCGCAGATCGTGGTCGCCTCCAGCGATCTCAGCGGGTACCCGGTCAACGGCCTGAACTCGCAGTTCTTCGCCTACGACATCGTCAAGTCCTGACGTTCGTGGGGGATGCCGCGCGTCGGCATCCCCCACGTCATCCTGAGAAGCCATGCTCGCCTACCTCCTGCGCCGCCTCGCGTTCCTCGCGGTATCGCTCGTCGTCGCGATGGTCGCGATCTTCGTTCTGCTGCGCCTGCTTCCCGGCGACCCGGCCAACGCCCTGCTCTCGGTGAACGCCACCCCGGAGCAGATCGATGCCGCGCGCGCTCAGGTCGGCTCCGACCAGCCGCTGCTGCAGCAGTTCACGACGTGGGCGAGCCAGGTACTCCGCTTCGATCTGGGTGAATCATTCCTGAGCTCGCGCCCCGTCGGGCCCGACATCGCCGACCGTCTCGCCGTGACGCTCCCGCTCACCCTCATCGCCTTCACGATCGCGCTGCTCGTCTCCCTCGTCATCGGCATCACCGCCGCCGTGAAATCCGACCGCTGGTACGGCATCGCCCTCTCGGGCTTCGCGCAGCTCGGTGTCGCGGTCCCCGTGTTCTGGGTCGGCGTGGTGCTCGTCTGGGTGTTCGCGCTCGGCCTCGGTGCTCTGCCGTCCGGCGGATTCCCCCGCAAGGACTGGGAAGATCCGGCGGATGCACTGCGCTCGCTCGCGCTGCCCATCCTCACCATCGTGATCGTCATGAGCGCCTCCCTGAGCCGCTACGTGCGCTCGGCGACGCTCGACGTGCTCGGCAGCGACTATCTGCGCACCGCCCGCGCCGGTGGTTCCGGCATGGGTGAGGCTCTGCTCCGGCATGGGGTGCGCAACGGCGCGGTGCCCGTCGTCGCGGTGCTCGGCATCGAACTGTCGACGACGCTTCTCGGCGCGGTGGTCGTCGAGAGCGTCTTCACGCTTCCGGGACTCGGCAGCCTGCTGCTGTCGGCCATCGAGCAGCATGACTTCCAGGTCATCCAGGGCGTCCTCGTCGTCAGCACCCTGTTCGTGCTGCTGGTCGGGTTCGCCGCCGACATCGTGCAGCGCCTGATCGACCCGCGCCTGCGCACGAGCGTCTCGGGGAACCGATGAGCCGCGTCGCCGAACAGCTGATCACCGCGTCCGTGCCCGTGCGCCGGCGGCCGAAGGCGACCCTGCTGATCGGGATCGTCCTCACCGGCATCATCGTGCTGATCGCCCTGGTCTCCCTGTTCTGGCTCCCCTATCCGCTGGCCGACACCAGCGGCGGCCGTCTCGAGGGGCCCAGCGCCCTGCACCTGCTCGGCACCGACCGACTCGGACGCGACCTGTTCTCGCAGCTGATGTGGGGCGCACGTATCGCCCTCATCGTCGGCACCTGCGCCGTCGCGATCGCGGCGATCCTCGGCACCGTCGTCGGGCTTCTCGCCGCATTCGCGCGCCCCTGGGTCGACGACACCCTCTCCGCCGGACTGGATGTCGTGATCGCGTTCCCCGTCCTCCTGCTCGCGATGCTGGTCGTCGCCGTACAGGGAGCGTCGCTGTGGTCGGCGGTGCTCGCGATCGGACTCGCGATGTCGGCGGTCGTCGCCCGCCTCACGCGCATCCTCGCGCGTCGCGTGCTGCAGGAGCAGTACATCACCGCCGCGCGCACGAGCGGCACCGGCGTGCTCGGCATCGTGTTCCAGCACGTGCTTCCGAACATCGCCCCTACCCTCGCCGTGAGCCTGGCGCTGCAGTTCGGCGCAGCCGTGCTGGCCGAGGCGAGCCTGTCGTACCTCGGGTTGGGGGCACCGCCGCCCAACGCCTCCTGGGGGCGGATGCTGCAGGAGGCGCAGGGCACCGTGCTCACCGCCCCCGTCGGCGCCATCGCTCCCGGTGTCGCGATCATCGCGCTCGTGCTCGGCGTGAACTTCCTCGCCGACGGTCTGCGTGACCTGGCCGACCCGACCCGCAGGAGGAGCCGATGAGCATCCTCGACGTCTCCGGCCTCACGGTCCGCTCCGGCGCGGGCACCCTCGTGCGCGATGTCGCCTTCTCCCTCGCGCCCGGTGAGCGCCTGGGCCTGATCGGTGAGTCCGGCTCGGGCAAATCACTGACCTCCCTGGCCGTGACCGGGCTGCTGCCGGATGCCCTCAGCGCGTCGGGCTCGGTGCTGCTCGACGGCCACCAGGTGATCGACGCCCGCGACGCCGACCTCCGCCCGCTGCGCGGACCCGTCGCGCAGATCGTGTTCCAGGAGCCCCTCACCGCGCTCGACCCGCTGATGAAGGTCGGCCGCCAGATCGCCGAACCGCTGCGCCGCCATCTCGGGCTGCGCGGGGCAGAGCTGAAGAGCGCCGTCGCCGCGGCCCTCGACGAGGTCTCCCTGTCCGACGCCCGCATCGCACGCGCCTACCCGCATGAGCTCTCGGGTGGCCAGCGTCAGCGGGTGGCGATCGCCGTCGCCCTCGCGGCTCGCCCGCAACTGCTCATCGCCGACGAACCGACGACTGCACTGGACGTGACCGTGCAGGACGGGGTGCTCGCGCTGATGGAACGCCTGGTCGACGAACGAGGCATGGCGCTGCTGTTCATCAGCCACGATCTGGCCGTCGTCTCGCGCATGGTCGATCGCATCGTCGTGCTGCGCGACGGACTCGTGGTCGAAGCAGGCACGGTCGCGCAGGTGCTGCAGGAGCCCTCCGAGCCGTACACGAGGATGCTGGTCGACAGCGCCCGTGCACTCGACGCCTTCCTCGACGCCGGGGAGGTCGGCGCATGAGCCTGCTCGAACTGCGTGGTGCCGGCTTCGCCTACGGGTCCCGCCGCGTGCTCGACGACGTGTCGCTGCGCATCGACGAAGGCGACTCCCTCGGCCTGGTCGGCGAATCGGGTGCGGGCAAGTCGACGATCCTGCGACTGCTGCTCGGACTCGCCGCCCCGCGCGATGGACAGGTGCTGTTCGAGGATGCCCCGCTCGCACTGCGCGACCGGGCGCAGATGCGTCGCTTCCGCGCGAGCGTGCAGCCGGTGTTCCAGGACCCGTACTCGTCTCTCGACCCGCGCCAACGCATCGACCGGATCATCGGCGAACCGCTCCGTTCGCTGGGTCTGGCATCCGGCGCCGATGCACAACGCCGCATCGCCGAGGCGCTCGACTCCGTCGGACTTCCCGCCGATACCGCGCGCCGCTATCCGCACGAGTTCTCCGGTGGGCAGCGCCAGCGCATCGCGATCGCGCGCGCCGTGGTCTCACGCCCCCGGGTGCTGCTCGCCGACGAACCCGTCAGCGCCCTCGACGTGACGACGCGCGTGCAGGTGCTCGAGCTGCTCGACCGGCTGCGCCGCGAGAACGGCCTGTCGCTCGTGATGGTGTCGCACGACCTGACCGCGATCGCCTCGGCCTGTGATCGCACGCTCGTGCTGCAGAACGGCCGCGTGGTCGAGCAGGGGGCCACCCCGGCCGTGCTGCACAAACCGCAGGACCCGTACACGCGGGCTCTGGTCGATGCCGTGCCGCGGCTGCCGCGCTGAGCACCGGGCGGGGTCAGGCGAAGTCCCGCCACGTCTCGCGAAGAGCGGCGACGGAACCATCCAATTCGGACGCCGACAGGTACACAGGCCCCTCCGCGATATCCACATTCCGAAGCGGGTCATCGTCTCGATGCTGCGGGAACACATGGCAGTGCAGGTGCGGTGCGCGATGCCCCATCACGAGGTAGTCGATCTTTCGGGGCGTGAACGCCGCGCCGACCGCCTTCCCCGCGCGCTGCACGTCGTGCCAGAAAGCATTGAGCTGGAGCGCATCGAGCCGATCGAGGTCGGTGACGTGTTCACGAAGAATCACCACGGAATAACCGGCGTGAGCTTGATTTCGCACGAGACGAAAGTACGTGGCCTCGGTGGAACCCACCAGGATGCTGTGTTCGTTCTCCTCCAGGTGAGCGTCGCCGCACATGCCACACCGCGCGGGATCGATGAGCTCCGACCACTGCTCGTCCGTCCACCACATCGGCTCATCGTAACCAGAAGCCTCCGTCGCGCCGTTCACACCGCTCGCGTCGACAAGCCGAAGTACTCCAGCTCCGCATCGTTCAGCATCCGGGACCGGATCAGGAATCGCATCCCGGTCGGGCCTTCGACCGAGAAACCCGCACCGCGCCCCGGCACCACGTCGATGGTCAGGTGCGTGTACTTCCAGTACTCGAACTGCGACTCCGACATGAACACCTCCACCGTCTGCGGCAGCCCGACGTCGAGGGCACCGAGCAGCACGTCGCCCGGCCCCGTGATGAACATCCCGATCGGATAGCACATGGGTGAAGAGCCGTCGCAGCAGCCGCCGGACTGGTGGAACATGAGCGGCCCGTGCTGTGCGGTCAGCTCACGCACGAGTGCGGCCGCCGCCTCCGTCACGTCCACGCGCTGATAGGTGCCGATGCTGACCATGACTGCCGCCTTCCGGGGAGGGAGCCGGGCGGACGCTGAGGGAGCAGCGCCCGCCCGGGGATCGAGCTCAGAAGAAGCCCATCGGCCCTTCCGCGTACGAGACGAGGAGGTTCTTCGTCTGCTGGTAGTGGTCGAGCATCATCTTGTGGTTCTCGCGCCCGACGCCCGACTGCTTGTACCCGCCGAACGCCGCATGCGCCGGGTACTGGTGATACGTGTTCGTCCAGACGCGTCCGGCCTCGATCGCTCGTCCTGCACGATAAGCCGTGTCCCCGCTGCGGCTCCACACGCCGGCACCCAGTCCGTAGAGGGTGTCGTTCGCGATCGAGATCGCGTCGTCGAAGCCGTCGAACGAGGTGACCGACAGCACCGGCCCGAAGATCTCCTCCTGGAAGATGCGCATGTCATTGGTGCCCTCGAACACGGTCGGTGCGACGTAGAAGCCCTCGCTCAGATCGCCGCCGAGATCGACCCGCTCGCCACCGGTGAGCAGTCGCGCACCGCCCTGCTTGCCGATGTCGATGTAGCTGAGGATCTTCTCGAGCTGATCGTTCGACGACTGCGCGCCGATCATCGTCGCCGGATCCAACGGATTGCCCTGCACGACCTTCGCGACCCGTTCCAGCCCGTCGGCGAGGAAGCCGTCGTAGATCGACCGCTGGATGAGTGCGCGCGAGGGGCAGGTGCAGACCTCGCCCTGATTCAGCGCGAACATCGTGAAGCCCTCGAGCGCCTTGTCGTAGAACGGATCGCTGGTCGAACGCGCGACGTCTTCGAAGAACACGTTGGGGCTCTTGCCTCCGAGTTCCAGCGTCACCGGGATCAGGTTCTGCGAGGCGTACTGCATGATGAGGCGACCGGTCGTGGTCTCGCCCGTGAAGGCGACCTTGCGGATGCGCTTGTGCTGCGCGAGCGGAGCGCCCGCCTCGATACCGAACCCGTTCACGATGTTCACGACGCCGGCCGGCAGCAGGTCGCCGATGATCTCGAACAGGAACAACAGGGATGCCGGTGTCTGCTCGGCGGGCTTGATCACGACGCAGTTGCCCGCGGCGAGCGCGGGCGCCAGCTTCCAGACCGCCATCAGGATCGGGAAATTCCAGGGGATGATCTGCCCGACCACACCCAGCGGTTCATGGAAGTGGTACGCGACGGTGTTCTCGTCGAGCTGGCTGATGCCGCCTTCCTGCGCCCGCAGGACGCCGGCGAAGTAGCGGAAGTGGTCGACGGCGAGCGGGATGTCGGCGGCGAGGGTCTCGCGCACCGGCTTGCCGTTCTCCCAGGTCTCGGCGACCGCGATCTCCTCGAGGTGCTGTTCGATCCGGTCGGCGATCTTGTTGAGGATCACGGATCGCTCGGCAGGACTGGTCTTGCCCCAGGTCGCGAACGCCTGCCACGCGACCTCGACGGCCCGGTCGATGTCTTCGCTCGTGCCGCGACCGACCTCGGTGAAGACCTTGCCGTTCACGGGGCTGACGTTCTCGAAATACTGGCCCTTCACGGGCTCGACGAACTCGCCGCCGATGTAGTGGCCGTAGCGCGGCCGGTAGTTCGCGAGGGCGCCCGGCTGGCCCGGGGCCGCGTAGGCGAGGGACACGTCTTCTTCGACGATGCTCATGGGGTCTCCTTCGACGGGGCCGCGCGTCGGTGCAGCGGCTCTTCTCCGAAGGTAGGTCGCCCGGGGTTGCGCCCCGATGCGCAACGTTGCGCCCGGTTGCAGGCCGCGGTCAGGCCTCGAGGCGCTCGATCCTCGCGACGAGCCCTGCGCGCTTCGGCGACCGGGCGGGGAGCATCTCCAGCGCGAGACGGAGTGCCTCGGCATCTCCCTGCCCCTCGGGGATCTCTGCGTAGGAGAGCAGCACGTCGAGACTCGCCTCGGACAGCATCGCTTCGCGGAGCGCTCCCCTCACCGACTCCCGGAACTCCTCGACGCCGGGCGAGGTCGACTCGGGGAGCACCGGACCCCGATAGGCGGTGAGCGCCACCCGGTGCGCGCCGCGATCGAGCAGTGACAGCACGTCATGTGCGTCGGTATCGAGGGCGACGGGAAGGCGGTACGGGCGCGACTCGGGCACCAGATCGGGGGCCGTGCGCTCGAGCACCTTGCGCAGGCGAACCATCTCCGGGCGGAGCGTGTCGGGCGAGACGCCCGGGCCGTAGACGAGCTCGCAGAGGCGCTCGGCCGAGAGACCCTGGCGGTGCACGGCCAGCATCAGCAGGATCGCCGCGTGGCGTGCGCTGAGCTCGATCATGGACTCGTCGTGTGCGGACTCGGTCTCCAGGCGGGCTCGATCCCGGCCGAGCACATGCAGCGTCGCGCGCGCGGTCGCCGGCATGCGTCCCTTCGTCACGCTGGTTCGCGGCCGGGACTCCTCGCTCCGTCGGCGCAGACGAGCCACCATCAACTCCGACTCGACCGCGCGGGCCGTCGCATCGACCAGCAGTCGCGCCTGCAGCGAGACCACCTCGGGGCCTCCGGTGATGTCGATGACTCCGAGCACACGCTGCGTCTCGGGGTCGCGGACGGGTGCAGCCGTGCATGACCACGGATGCACGAGGCGGTTGTAGTGCTCCGCGCCGCGGATCTGCACCGACTGGCCGAGGGCGAGCGCGGTTCCGGGGGCGCTCGTGCCGACGGCATCCTCCGACCAGTTCGCACCGGCGACGAAGCCCATGCCGTCGGTGAGCGAGCGCAGCTGATCATCCCCCTCGATCCAGAGCAGGCGTCCGGCCTGGTCGCCGACGGCGATGATCACTCCGGTGTCCTCCGCCTCGCCGGGCAGCAGCAGCGCACGGATCATGTCCATCACCGAGGCGAGAGGGTGGGCGAGGCGGTAGGCCTCGAGCTCGTCGCTGACCAGTTCGAGCGGAGGAGCGCCTTCGGGTCCGACCCGACCGCGCCACGACCTCTCCCACGACTCGCGGACGAGGGGGCGCACCTCTTGCAGGCGCCGGTCGTCGAGATTGCCGGCGAGCAGCTCTTCGTGCGCACGCTCGATGAGCAGTCGCGATGTCGGGGGGAGGGACTCGCGGGATACCTGCCACGGCGCAGACACAGCGGTCTCCGATCGTCGAGAGCGTGCGTTGCCTCAGTGTACGAGCAGCGCGGCCCCGAGGGAACACCTCACCGCGTCAACGGAGGAGGCCGGCGACGAGGTCGTCGATCACCTCGTCCGTCGAGGTGTCCGGATCGATCGGCGTGGTGAGCCGGTCGAGCAGCAGTCCGTCGATCGCGTAGTGGAAAAGCGCGATCTCGCGCCGTCCGCCCGGGAGCCCTGCCGAGGTGTTGAAGGCGATGTCGCCGTCGAAGCCGGCACGTTGCCAGGCGCCCAGCACGGCGGCGACCTCGGGGCGTCGGCCGCCTTCGAGTCGCAGCTCGAACAGGGCGAGCGTCACGTCTCGATCCTCGGTCAGCCTTCGCACGATGTCGCGGATGTAGTCGGCGAACAGCGCGGGGCCGGGTGGCACGTTCGCGCGGCGCTCGAGATCCTCGGTCGTAGGAGCGAGACGCTCTCCGATTCGCTCGACGAGTCCCTCGATCAGGGCGTTCCGACTGCGGAAGTAGTTCGATGTGGTGCCGGTCGGAACCCGCGCGGCGACGTCGACCGCGCGGTGCGTGAGACCTCTCGACCCTTCCCGTGCGAGCACCGTGAGTCCCGCATCCGCGATCGCCCGCCGCCGGGAGTCGTTCTTGACCATGGGAAGAAGACTAGCGCAATCACTACGCCTGTTGTACTGTAACTGCGACAAGTGTAGTGATTGGAGCATCATGCGAGAACTCGTGTACTACGCCGCCGTCACCCTCGACGGCTACATCGCCGGCCCGAACGGCGAGTTCGACGCGTTCCTCGTCGAGGGCGACCACATGGACGGCATCAATCGGCGCTTCGCCGACACCCTCCCGACCGCCGCGGCCGCAGCGCTCGGGATCGCACAGAACCTCGACGTCTTCGACACGGTGCTGATGGGGTGGAACACCTACGCCGTCGGCGGGGTCTCCAGCCCCTACCGTCACCTGCGACAGATCGTCTTCAGTCGTTCGAAGACGGCCGAGGGCGAGAGCCTCGTCGTCACGGCCGAGGATCCGATCGACGTCGTGCGGCGACTGAAACAGGAAGATGGCGCCGCCATCTGGCTCTGCGGCGGGGGCGCCCTGGCGGCGACACTCGCCGACGAGATCGACCGACTCGTCCTCAAACGACAGCCCTTGCTGTTCGGCTCGGGCATTCCCCTGTTCGGTGAGCGCCCGTATCGCCCCGAGAGGTTCGACGCCGTGCAGACGGTCGCCTACGAAAGCGGCGTGGTGTTCACCGAGCTGGAGCGTCGGCGCGAGGGGTGATGCGAGAGAGATCTTCCTGCTAGCATTCTGCTGTCAGGAGGCGGGATATGGCGACCGTGACCATCCGGAATCTCAGCGACGATGTCGTCGACGCGCTGAAGGAGCGTGCCCGACAGAACTCCCGCTCGATGGAGGCCGAGGTGCGCGACGTGCTCACGCGATTGGCGAAGAACAGCGCGAGCGGGCTCGAAGCCGACCTGGCGCAGCGGATGGCCCGTCCGCGCCGGTGGTCGGTCCCATCAAGCGAGATCATGGCGAGGGTGGAAGCGAACCCGTCGACCCCGGAACAAGACAGGATGCGTCGGGAATGGGCGGCGGAGCTGGAGGCGGACAGGCCGAATCCCTTCTTCCTCGAACCGCTCCGGGACCCGTGGGAGAGTCGTGATTCTTCTTGACACGAACGTGCTGATCCAGCTCGACAGCGTGCAGTTGCCCCCGGACGACGTGGCTCTGAGCGCCATCGTCTACGCCGAACTTCAGCTCGGAGTCGAGCGTGCGACGGATCCGGTTCTTCGCCGCAGCCGCCGCAACGAACTGATGCGCCTCTCCTCACTCCTCGAAGCCGACTGGCTCCCGTTCGATCGGGCAGCCGCGGAGGGATACGCCCGCCTTGCGTCGGAGGTGATCCTGACCCGTCCCGCACATGCCCGGAGCAAGGACCTCATGCTGGCCGGGCACGCCTACGCACTCGGCGCCGCCCTCCTCACCTTCAACCCGAAGGACTTCGAGCTCGTGTCCGGCGACGTCGAGATCATCGTCCCCGAACTGCGCTGAGACAGGTCAGCCGCGCGCGGCCCACCACTCCCGAAGCCGCTGCTCGGCGACATCGGGCCCGAGCACGCCCTCGTCCAGGCGCAGGTCGAGGAGGAACCGGTACGCCTCGCCGACCTCGCGTCCGGGGCTGATGCCGAGCACCTGCTGGATGCGGTTGCCGTCGAGCTCCGGACGGATCGCGTCGAGCTCCTCCTGCTCGCGGAGTGCGGCGATGCGCGACTCGATGTCGTCGTAGGCGCTCGCGAGACGACCGGCCTTGCGCTTGTTCCGCGTGGTCACGTCGGCGCGGGTGAGGATGTGCAGGCGCTCCAGCAGATCGCCGGCATCGCGCACGTAGCGACGCACGGCCGCATCCGTCCAGGCGCCCTCGGCGTAGCCGAAGAAGCGCAGGTGCAGCTCGATGAGCGTGGCGACGGCGTTCGTGGTCTCGGTGTCGAAGCGCAGCGCCTGCAGCCGCTTGCGCGCCATGCGCGCCCCGACCACATCGTGGTGGTGGAACGTGACCACTCCCCCGGCCTCGAGCTTGCGGGTGCGCGGCTTGCCGATGTCGTGCAGGAGTGCCGCGATGCGCAGCGGCACGTCGGGCGCGGCGCCGGGGTGCCGGGAGTGCTCGAGCTCGATCGCCTGGGCGAGCACGGTGAGCGAGTGCTCGTAGACGTCCTTGTGGTGGTGGTGCTCGTCGACCTCGAGGCGCAGTTCGGTGACCTCGGGCAGGAACTCGTCGATCAGCCCGGTGTCGACCAGCACGCGGATCCCGCGCACCGGGTCTTCGGTCTGCATGAGGCGCACGAGCTCGGACTGGATGCGCTCCGGACTCACGATCTTCAGCGTCTCGCGGAGCTCGGCGATCGCCTCGGCCGTGGCCTCTTCGACGCGGAAGCCGAGCTGGGCGCTGAAGCGCGCGGCGCGCAGCATGCGCAGGGGGTCGTCGCCGAATGAGATCCGGGGGTCCGCCGGGGTGCGCAGAACACCCGCGATCAGATCTTCCACCCCACCGGTCGGGTCGACGAGCTTGACCGACGGCACCTGCAGGGCCATGGAGTTGACGGTGAAGTCGCGGCGCACGAGGTCGCCGTCGATCGTGTCGCCGAACTCCACCGTGGGCTTGCGGGTCACACCGTCGTAGCTGTCGGCACGATACGTCGTGATCTCGACCTGTTCGCGCTGCACGCGCGCGCCGATCGTGCCGAACGCCCGGCCGATGTCCCACTGGGCGGTCGAGATCGGCGTGACGATGGTCAGGATCTCGTCGGGCGAGGCGTTGGTCGTGAAGTCGAGGTCATGGGTCACGCGTCCGAGCAGCGCATCGCGCACCGGACCACCGACGACGGCCAGATCGAAGCCGGCCTCCTCGAACGCCGTCGCGAGGGTGCGGACGACCGGATTCTCGGCGAGCGCACCGAGACGGGCGAGGCCGTCAGCCATATTGAGCATGGGTTCCAGCGTACCGGGGTGAGCCGTTCGTGCCGGGGCAGTCTGCTGCCCCTGCCTCTTCTCCGAGCCCTTCTGCGAAAACCCAGACCGTCCGCCCGCGCGCCGGCGCGCCACCCCTCGACACGCCGGTCCCCGCGACGTCGGTCTCCGTTTCGGCCGAAGGAGCGTCGGTCGCGGAGTTCACCCACCCTTCCCTTCGGGGTCAGACGCCGGTCATCCGTCTTCGATGGGGTGGAGGGGCCTCGTGCGGCTGAGCACGGAAACCCCACCTCGAAGGACTGACATGACCTCCCCCACCCCTGCGGTGCGGTGGCGGCGTCGCGGACTGACGTCCGTCGCGCTCCTCGCCCTGCTCGGCGGCGCCGTCGTCGCCCCCGCGGCTCTCGCCGCACCCGACCCCGAGGTGCCGACGGGATCGCTGATCACCGGCGACACCTCCTGGCACTACCTCGACGACGGCTCCGACCCGTCTCCCGCACCGGCGGCGCTCCGTGACTGGACGCTGCCCGCCTATGACGACAGTGCATGGAAGACCGCTGCCGGCTCGTTCGGCGCGAAGGGCGGGAAGCTCGCACCGGTCGGTCCGCAGACGCCGAAGACCCTTCTGAACCACTACCTCGACGGCACGGCGGCCCCCACCGTCCCGACCTACTTCTTCCGCACGACCTTCGAGCTCGAAGCGGGCGTCGCCGAGCAGGTCGCGGCCCTCCAGAGCACTATCACGTACGACGACGCGATCATCGTCTGGATCAACGGCGAAGAGGTCGCCCGCTACGTCGACGGCCGCATCACCGACACCACCAACGTCGAGTACGCGGGAGACGGCAACGGCGACCCGCTCACCAGCACGTTCAGCGCCGAAGGCGACCTGCTGCACGACGGCACCAACACGATCGCCGTCTCGCTGTTCCAGGACCGGGAGACCAGCTCCGACATCTTCTTCGACATGTCGTCGCTGACCCTGGTCAAGGCATCCGCCCCCGGCACCCCGGTCGTCGCCCCGCCGACCCGCGTCATCCTCACCCCGACCGAGCAGCCTGCCGTCTCGCAGTCGTTCTCCTGGCTCGCCGGCGACTCCTCGCACACGGTCGGACAGGTCGAGATCGCGCCCTCGGCGGGCGGCGAGACCCGCACCGTCGACGCATATGACGCGGGTGTCGTGAACGGCAACCCGAACAAGCACTTCTCGGCCACCGTGACCGGCCTCACCGCCGCCACCGAGTACCGCTATCGCGTCGGCCTCCCGGGCAGCTGGAGCGACTGGTTCACCTTCCGCACCGCGGATCCGTCCGCGACCGACTTCCAGTTCATCTACTACGGCGACGCGCAGATCGGCCTCGACACCACGTGGCCGAGCGTCGTGAAGCAGGCGGAAGCCGCCGCGCCCCGGTCGATCGGCTCGGTGCACGCGGGTGACCTCATCAACACGTCGAGCAACGAGAACGAGTGGGTCAACTGGTTCAAGGGCATGAAGGACTCGGCCGTCCGCACCAACGTGATGGCCGCCCCTGGCAACCACGAATACTCGGGCGACAAGCTGCTCACGGCGTGGAAGGCCGCGTTCGAATACCCGCGCAACAACCCGTCGACGAGCTCGATCGGCGAGCTGGCCGACCTCGCCAAGGGCGACTCCGCCGTGGCGCAGCAGTACCGCGCGTTCTTCGACCACTGGAGCTCGTTCGCCGCCGAGACCGCGTACTACACCGACTACCAGGGCGTGCGTTTCATCACGCTGAACGCCACCCGCGACACGACCTTCCTCACCCCGGCCGGACTCCCGTCCTGCACGGGCACGGAGTGCCCGTCGTCCCAGATCGGCACGCTGTGGACCCGCTTCCAGGGCGCCTGGCTCGACCTGCTGCTGCAGAACAGCCCGTCGAAGTGGAACGTCGTCACGTTCCACCAGCCGGTGTTCTCGGCATCCGAGGGTCGCGACGAGCCGGTGTTGCGCGCCGAGTGGCTCCCGGTCTTCCAGCGCAACGACATCGACCTGGTGCTCATGGGCCACGACCACACCTACGCTCGCGGCTACGTGAACACCGATGCCACCGAGACCACCGGCCTCACCACCGGCCCGGTCTACGTCGTGTCGAACTCGGGCGCGAAGCACTACGACCTCGAGATCCCCGAGAAGAACGTCTGGACCAACAACGGCGCCACCCAGGTGCTGCGTGGCCAGGGTGTCACCACGTACCAGGTCATCGACGTGTCGAAGAATCAGCTGGTCTACCGTTCGTACCTCGCCGAGAAGCAGCCGGGCGCGACCACCGACCTCCCCGTCGGCGCCGTCTACGACACGTTCACCGTGACGAAGTCGAATGCCGGGGAGAAGTGGGTCACCGAGGCCGGCGTCACGCCTCCGGTCACGCCGGAGCCCGAAGTTCCGGCCAAGGTCGAGCTCGGCGCGGCATCCGTGAAGGCCGGCGGCACGGTCACGGTATCGGGCAGCGGCTTCGCGGAGGGCGCGCAGCTGCGACTCGAGCTGCGGTCCGACCCGGTGCAGCTGGGCACCGCCACCGCCGGTGCGGACGGATCCTTCCAGCGCACGGTCACGATCCCGGCGAACACCCCGGCCGGCGGGCACACGCTCGCGGTGATCCTGCCCGACGGCACCGAAGTCACCGCGGCCCTCACCGTCGCAGCGGCAGCCGGTGGCGGAGCGGTGGCACCGGGCAACGGCGGCTCGACAGGCGGCGACCTCGCCACCACAGGTGCCGACAGCGCGCCGTACATCGTCGCAGCCGTCGTGCTCCTCGCCGCCGGCCTCGGCCTGTTCGCGATGCGCCGTCGTCGCCGCCACGCCGCGGTGGAGACGACCGAGGCGGAGTAGTCCGCACGAGAGGGTGCCGTGCCGTCTTCGGACAGGCCGGCACCCTCTTTCCCTGCACAGATATCCCATCGATAACGATGCGGATTCCGCTGCTCACGGGGAGCCATCCCCTCCTCCACACACCCCTACGCTGTGGACATGCGCCCTCACTCTCGCCTCATCCTCGCTTCGGCCACAGCCGCACTCCTGGGCCTCTCGCTCACCGCCTGCGCCCCGGCGAGCACAGACGGCTCGGTGACGCCGTCATCGTCATCGTCGCCGGTCGCCTCTCCGTCCCCCACGCTTGCGGACCGGGTCGTCGAGATCTCGGTCGACGGCCTCTCGGTCGACGACGGCGCCGTGATCGCGTACGACGACCCTGACGGCGCTGTCGCCGCCCTCACCGACGCCTTCGGATCGGCTCCGACGGAAGGAACCGTCGAGGGCCCCTACGGCGCCGTGTACTCCGGATACGACTGGCAGGGCACGAAGGCGACGGTCCGCGAGACCCGTATCGACCTGGTCGTGTCGGCGGATGCCCCCGGTGTGATATTCCGCACCCCGGAGGGCATCGGCATCGGTTCCACGCGCGCCGAGGCGATGGCCGCAGGAGCGGTGGACGGCTGGGATGAAGACGGCGACGGCGTCGCCGACTACCTGAGCATCGGCGTGCGAGAGGTTCCCGGCACGTCATCCCTCGTGAATCCCGGAGAAGTCGGCGTGGAGTACATCGACCTCAAGATCACCGGCGATGTCGTGACCCGCCTCAGCAGCGGAGGCAACGACTTCAGCGACATCTGACGCGAATCCAGACGCTGCCGACAAGACTCCCCATCGCCTGACGGAACCGCCGACTGAGATAACCTTCACCCGAGTCCGTCCCCGGTGAAGGAGAGCAAGTGTCCGCGAATGATGTGATCGCCGACGAGACCGATCGGATCGTCGCCGCGGCCCTGCAGGTGAACGGCCGCGCGTCGTGGGGCGAGATCGCTCGCGTGGTCGATCTGCCCGAGCGCACGGTCGCCCGTCGAGGCCAACGGCTGCTGGATCGAGGACTGGTCCGCGTCTCCACCTACGTCGACCCGGCCCGCGTCCTACACGCCCGCGCGGTGCTGTTCCGCATCACGACCGAGCCCCATGCCCTGTGGCACGTGGCACGCACGCTCGCGCGGCGGGCGGACGCGTCCTCGGTCTCGGTGCTCGAGGGCAGCAGCGACATCGCCGGAATGCTGCTCCCCCACGATGACGCCTCCATCCGCGAGCTGCTCTTCACCGACTTCCCCGAGCTCGACGGCATTGACTCGATCAATGTCACGACAGTGCTGAAGTTCTTCCGCTCGGGGCACGACTGGCGCGCGGGAGTGCTCACCGACGAGCAGGCGCGCATGCTCGACGAGTCGTCCGGATCCGAGGTCGACCCCGCCGATTCTCTGAGCACGGACGAAGAGGCGCTCATCCGGCTGCTGCTGAAGGACGGACGGATGCCGGTCGCTCAGCTTGCCCGATCGCTGGGACTGAACGTCACGACCACCCGGCGCCGGATGGAGTCCCTGAGCCGTCGCGGTCTGATGCATCCGCGGACCGAGGTCGTGCCGAGTCTGTTCGGGTTGGGACTGGAGGCGCTCGTCTGGCTCCGGGTGCCGATGGCGCGCCTCGAGAGAGTGGGAACCGCCCTGGCGGCAGCGCCCGAGGTGAAGTTCATCGCCGCGACCACCGGCACCTCGCAACTGCTCGCCAACGTGCTCGTGAAAGACGCCGACGAGTTCTACGAGTTCCTCACCGGGCCGGCCGTGGCGGGCCACGAAGGCCTCGAGGTCGTGGAGTCGCTGGTCGTCATCACGCCGGTGCTGCGTGGGTCGCTGATCGTGGATGAGGCACCCGAAGCACTGGCGAACGACATGCCCACCGGCGCCATCCGCCTATAGTCTGATTCTGTTACTGACATGTAACGAAATGGCGAGATCGTTCTTCAACGCTTGACCTAGTGGCGAAATAGGGCAAGTATCCTCTCCAGGGCCATCACCCCTGGAGAGGACGACCGTGTTCACGGCAACGGGAGACAACTGGGCGGATCGCGCGGCGACGCTGCCCCTGCGCACGCGCTTGTTCATCGACGGTGCGTGGGAGGAGGGCTCGGCCGAGCCACTGACGCCGGTGAGCCCGCGCGACGGACGGACGCTCCCGCCGATCAGCGCAGCCTCGGTGGGCGATGTGGACCGTGCTGTGCGCTCGGCGCGCGCGGCATTCGACTCCGGGATCTGGTCGCGGATCGCTCCCCGCGAGCGTGGACAGCTGCTGATCGCGTTCGCCCAGAGGATCCACGACAACGCCGAAGAGCTCGCCCTCACCATCTCGCTCGAGATGGGCAAGCCCCTGCGCGAGGCGCTGCAGACCGAGCTCCGCGCCGTCGTGAACTGCTTCCGCTGGTACGGCGAGGCTGCGGACAAGGTCCTCGACGAGATGCCGGTCACCGCCCCGGGCAGCCTCGCGCTCGTCACCCGCGAACCGGCGGGAGTGGTCGCGGCCGTCGTGCCCTGGAACTTCCCCCTGACCATGACCGCCTGGAAGCTCGCCCCCGCTCTCGCGGTCGGCAACAGCGTGGTGCTCAAGCCCGCCGAGCACACCACCTTCTCGGCGCTCCGTCTGGCCGAGCTCGCACACGAGGCCGGGATCCCCTCCGGCGTCCTGAACGTCACACCCGGCACCGGCCAGGTCGCCGGCCGTGCTCTCGGCGAGCACCATGACGTCGACGTCGTCACCTTCACGGGCTCGCCCGAGGTCGGCCGCAAGTTCCTCGGCTATTCGGCGGCGTCGAACGGCAAGCGCGTCTGGCCCGAGCTCGGTGGCAAGACCGCGAGCCTGGTGCTGCCGGATGCCGACCTCGAGCGCGCGGTGCGGGCCACCGCCGACGGCTGCTTCTACAACCAGGGCCAGATGTGCACGGCCTCGTCGCGTCTGCTGGTTCCCCGCGCCCAGCGGGACCGTGCCCTCGAGATCGCCGCCGACGTCGCACGCACGACCCTTCCCGCCGACCCCTTCGAGGTCACGACCTCGATGGGCGCGATCGTCAGCGAGAGGCAGCTCGCGGGCATCGCCGGCTTCGTCGAGCGCGCCCAGGCGGAAGGCGGCGAACTCGCGGCCGGCAGCCCCGAGCGGTTCCACGCCGTCGATGGTGGCAGCTACTTCGCCCCGGTCGTGCTCGGCGTCACTCCCCAGCACGAGGTCGCGCAGCGCGAGGTGTTCGGCCCCGTGCTCTCGGTCATCGCCTACGACGACGTCGAAGACGCCCTCGAGATAGCGAACGGCACCGAGTTCGGACTCGCCGCCGCGCTCTGGAGCACCGACCTCAACGCCGCGCACACCCTGTCTCGGCGCCTGCGCGCCGGCGTCGTGTGGGTCAACTGCTTCGAAGAGGGCGACATGACGATCCCGTTCGGCGGCGTCAAGGGATCCGGATTCGGTCGCGACAAGAGCCTGCACGCGCTCGAGAAGTTCACCGATCTGAAGACCACCTGGATCGAGCTCTCATGACGCGCCCGTTCATCGGCATCACCACCTGGCGCCGGTTCATCGACACCGATCTCGGGGCCGGCCGCGCGGCGCACACCCTGGGAACGGAGTACGCCGCCCCCATCGAAGCGGCCGGCGGTGCCGTCGTTCTCCTCCCTCCGACGGCGAGCGTGGACGAGGTGCTCGACCGCCTCGACGGGCTGGTGCTCTCCGGCGGCGAAGACGTGCACCCCTCGCGCTATGGTGCCGAACCGCAGGAGGGGAAGAACTACGACCCCTCGCGCGACGGCTTCGAGATCGAACTCGCCCTCGGGGCACGCCGGCGCGGTGTCCCCGTACTCGCGATCTGTCGCGGACTGCAGGTGAGCAACATCGCCTTCGGCGGGTCCCTCGTGATCGATATCCCGACCACGGAACACCACCAGCCGGTGCGCGCCGCCGACCAGCAGCTCGCCGCCCGGCATCCGATCGTCCTCGCGGACGGGAGCCGGCTCGCCGCCCTCTACGGCACGCGGGAGCGGATCGTGAACACCATCCATCACCAGTCGATCGACATTCCCGCCCCCGGTGTCCACTCCGTCGCCTGGGCGCCGGACGGGATCGTCGAAGCCGTCGAGTCCGACGACGACTGGCCCTTCTGGGCAGTGCAGTGGCACCCCGAGAAGATGATCGACCCCGATGAGGCCGCAGAGGAGATGCCGCTGTTCACGGCGTTCGTCTCGGCCGCCCGCGAACGAGCAGCGGAACACCCCGCTGCGGAGAAAGGAACACGATGACCAAGCAGGTCTTCCTCGAGTACGAGAACGGCGTCCGCGCCGTCGCCACCCTGTTCGAGGACCTCGCCCCTCGCACGTGCGAGGCCATGTGGGGTGCGCTGGAGAAGCCGGTCACCATGCAGGCGATGCACGCGATGTATGCCGGACCGGAGGTCATGGTCGGGCTCCCCGAAGAGGCTCAGAACTTCGACCCCGAGAAGGTGCCGTTCGAGAACCAGCAGGTCGTGCCCGCACCGGGTGATCTGCAGTGGTACTGGCAGCGACCCATGCAGATGGGTGGGCTGCCGTTCGAGTGGTACGAGATCGGCGTCTTCTACGATCGTGGTGCCCGTACTCTCGGCCCGCTCGGATGGACACCCGTCAACATCTGGGGCGGCATCACCGAAGGACTCGCGGAGTTCGCCAAGGAGAGCGCGGCGATCCGCATCGACGGAGCCAAGCAGCTCACCATCGGACGCCTGGTCTAAGGCGTCTACTCAGTGCTGGACCCATCCCGAAGGAGCAGTGCATGAATACCCGAAGAATCCTCACCACCGGAGCGCTCGTCGCCACCGGAGCCCTCGTCCTCGCCGGCTGTGCTGCCGGTGACGACAGCGCATCGTCCGGCGACAAGGAGTTCGCCGGCGAGACCATCGTCGTCACGTCGTTCGGCGGCGACTGGGAGAAGGCCTTCATCGAGGCCGTCGTCGATCCCTTCGAGGAGGAGACCGGGGCGAAGGTCGAGCTGATCACGCTGTACAGCGCCGACGCCCTCGCGCAGGTCACCGCCCAGAAGGCGAGCCCGCAGATCGACGTCGTGCATTTCTCCGGAGGGCAGGAGTTCACCGCGGCCGCAGACGGTCTCATCGCGCCGATCGCCGCCGACGAACTCTCCGAGACCGGCGACCTGATCGACCTGGCCACGGCCGGACTCGAACGGGGCGAAGGCCCGGTCATCCAGCTCGCGCCGATCGGGCTCGTGTACAACACCGAGGCGGATGCGCCGGCACCCACCTCGTGGTTGGATCTGTTCGACGAGGCCTACGCAGGGCACGTCGCCCTCACGGACTTCTCGAACACGTACGGCGTGCTCTCGATGCTCCGGGTCGCCGACGCGCTCGGTGGTGGCATCGACGACCCGTCGCAGGCGATCAGCGATCTCGGGGCCCTGGCTTCCTCGGGCGACGCGATCGTCGTCCCGACCTCGCCCGATCTGCAGACCGCCTTCGCCCAGCGCGACACGTGGCTCGCACCGTACGCGATGGACTACGCCGGCACGCTGCAGGACGCCGGCCTTCCGGTAGAGTTCATCGTCCCGGAAGAAGGCGTCACCGCCTCCCTCATCACGGCGAACGTGGTCGAGGGCCGGGACAACCCCGACCTCGCGAAGCTCTTCATCGATTTCGAACTGCGCCCCGAAGCACAGGCCGTCTTCGCGGAGAACATGCGGTACTCGCCGGTCAACACCAAGACCGAGCTCTCCGACGAGGCTGCGGACGCGGTGCTGACGGGTGACGAGCTCGAGACGGTCGTCGTCTACGCTCCGGGCGATGTCGCGGCTTCGCGACCGGCCTGGACCGATGAGTGGAATGCGCTGATCACCAAATGAGTGTGCGAACCCGTAGGGAGCCCTGGCTCCTGCTCCTGCCGGCGATCGTGCTGCTCGCGCTCGCCTTCATCACCCCGGTGGCTGGCATGCTCCTCATGAGCGTGCAATCGTCGGCAGGCGGGTTCACCCTCGACAACTTCACCCGGTTGTTCACGAGTGAGTATCACCTCCAGGCGGCGCTGCGCTCGCTCCGCCTGGGGGTGATCCAGACGGTGATCACCCTGCTCATCGCCATCCCGCTGTCCTACGTGATGGCGCGCGCCGGATCCAAGGTGCGCTCGTTCCTGCTGATCGTCGTGATCCTCCCGCTCATGACGAGCGTCGTCGTCCGCACGTTCGGGTGGGTGGTCCTGATGGGACCGTCAGGGCTCCTCATGAAGATCCCCGGTGCCGAGTTCCTCGTGAGCGGCACCCAAGGCTTCCTCGGAACCGAGACCGGTGTCGTGATCGCGATGGTGCAGGTTCTCCTCCCGTTCGCGGTGCTGAGCATCCTCGGCGTGATCTCGGGCATCCGGCCGCAACTGGAGGAGGCCGCACGCACCCTCGGCGCCGGATTCTGGCGCACACTGTGGCACGTCGTCCTCCCCCTCGCGATCCCCGGCATCGTCGCCGGCGCCTCGCTCGTCTTCGTCCTGTCGGTGAGCTCGTTCATCACCCCGCGCTTCATCGGCGGCGCGCAGATCCCGGTGTTCGCGCAGACGATCTACATCGATGCGACCACCAACCTCGACTGGTCGTTCGCGGCCGCGCAGGCCGTGCTGCTGTTCGCCGGGGTCATGCTCGTGCTCGCAGCGACGTCCCGACTCGGGAAGCAGAAGGTGTGACCATGGTCCGTTCCGTTCCGATCCTCGGCGGGGTCCTCGCCATCGTCCTCGGCGTCGTGGTGACGCTCTACATGCTCGTGCCGCTCATGGTCGTCGCCGGAGCCTCGATCGGCGAGAACCGCTTCCTGACCTTTCCCGGTCAGGGCTTCACGCTCGAGTGGTACGTCGAGGCGCTCACCTCCGACACGTATCTCGAGCCGTTTCGGCTGAGTCTGCTGGTCGGCATCACGGTCGCGATCGTCGCCGCAGCCATCGGCACCGCAGCCGCTCTCGCCCTCACCCGCTTCAAGGTCCCCGGCGGTGCCGCCATCCAGGGGCTGCTGATGTCGCCGCTGACGATCCCCACGATCATCCTCGCCATCGGCGCACTGTCCATCTCCTCACTCACGATCGGGTCGCCGAATGTGGGTGTCCTGATCGCGATCCACGTCGTGATCGCGATCCCCTATGTCATGCGCACCGTCACAGGTGTCATGACCAGGGCCGACCACTTCACGGAAGAGGCGGCACGCACCCTGGGCGCCAGCACCTGGAACCGCTACCGCCTGGTGGTGCTCCCCATCGCCCGCCCCGGCATCGCCGCCGGCGCGTTCTTCGCCTTCAACATCTCGTTCGACGATGCGGTCATCGCCCTCTTCCTGCGTACTCCGCAGCTCGAGACCCTGCCCATCGCCATCTACGGCCAGCTGGAGTTCAGCACGTCGCCCACCGTGGCCGCCGTCTCGACTCTCATGGTCCTGCTCACCGTCGTCCTCATGATCGTGCTCGAACGCATCATCGGCCTGGGAAGGTTGTTCGTCTGATGACAACACTCACCATCACTGCTCTCACCAAGGACTTCAAAGGGACGAAGGTGCTCAAGGGCATCGACATCTCGATGCGTTCGGGGGAGTTCGTCTCCTTGCTCGGGCCCTCGGGGTGCGGCAAGACCACGCTCCTGCGCTGCATCGCGGGCCTCGAGTCGCCCAGCGGCGGCACGATCGAGATCGCAGGCCAGGATGTGACCGGGCTCCCGCCCGAGAAGCGCCACCTCGGCATGATGTTCCAGAGCTATGCGCTGTTCCCGCACATGAGCGTCGTCGAGAACGTGCGCTTCGGTCTGCGCATGTCGGGCGAGAAGACCAAGGCCGAGCAGAAGGAACTCGCCGTCCGTGCGCTCGAGCGCGTGCAGATGGGCCACCTGGCCGATCGGATGCCGGCGCAGCTGTCGGGCGGACAACAGCAGCGCGTCGCCCTGGCCCGTGCCATCGCGTTCGAGCCGCGCGTACTGCTGCTCGACGAGCCGCTGTCGAACCTCGATGCCCGCCTACGGGAGGACATGCAGGTCGAGCTGAAGGAACTGCACCGCACGCTCGGCCTGACCACCGTGTTCGTCACCCACGACCAGGAGGAGGCGATGAGCCTCTCGGACCGCATCGTCCTCATGAACGCGGGTGTGATCGAGCAGGAGGGCGCACCGGCCGAGCTCTACGGAGCACCGCGCACTCCCTTCGCCGCCGACTTCATCGGTGCCGCGAACCTGCTGCCTGCGACCCGTTCCGGCGCCGTGGCGACATTGAATGGCACCACGATCCAGGTGCCGATGACCGGCGCGGGCCCCGATGGCGCCGGCGAGGTGGTGCTCCGCCAGGAAGATCTGCGGCTCTCCCCGACGATCGGAGGCGACGCTCCGGTACGTGTCGAGGTCGTCACCCATGTCTACCGAGGCGCCGACGTCGTCTACATCGTCGAGCTCGCGGGAAAGCGGATGCGCGTCGTGCGTCCGCGGCACGAGGCGCCGATCCCCGAGGGTGCGGCCGGTCTCGGCTGGCGAGAGGGTGCCGTGCTCTGGATCGCCGCGGCCTGACGAACAGATCCGCTCCTCGTCGGAGGGCGCCCTCCGACGAGGAGCGGCACCGTCGTAGGATCGCGGCATGGCCGACGAAGATTCCCCCTCCCCCGACGCCCCCCGCGATGCCTCCCGCCGAGGCTTCTTCAAGGTGGGCGGCGCCGCCCTCGCCGGCGCGGTGGTCGGCGGTGTCGGCGGCGCGGCCATCGGAGCCTCCATCGCCGGTAACGGTCGCGACGGTTTCGCGGCGGATCCCGATCCGTTCGCCGCCCTCACGCCGCGCAGCGAACCCGGTTTCGATCACCTCGTCGTCGTGATGGGCGAGAACCGCTCCTTCGACAACCTGCTCGGGTACCTGTACTCGAAGGAGAACCTCCCGGCGGGCGAGACGTTCGAGGGTCTGGAATTCGGCTCCTACAGCAACACCGCCTCCGACGGCACGGTCGTCGACGCGCACGTGTACGAGGGCGACACCGACCGGATCATGAGTCTTCCCGACCCGGACCCGGGCGAGGAGTACCCGCACGTCAACACGCAGATCTTCGGCACGGTCGATCCTCCGACGAACGCCGACCTCTTCGTCGACGAGATGACCGCGCCCTTCAACGCCCCGACGCGCGGCGAGAAGGCCACGATGTCGGGTTTCCTCGAGGACTACATCATCAACTTCCGACGCCTGCGCAAGGGTGTGGATCCCCGGCCCGACGAAGCCGCGCACATCATGGGCTCGTTCTCTCCCGAGATGCTGCCGGTGCTGTCGACGCTCGCCTCGGAGTTCGCGGTGTTCGACCACTGGTACGCCGGAGTGCCCTCGCAGACCTTCTGCAACCGTTCGTTCTTCCACGCCTCCACGTCTCACGGTTTCGTGACCAACCAGGCCGGAGGCGGCTACCGGAAGTGGTTGGATGCGCCGGCAGCGCCCACGGTGTTCAACCGGCTCGAAGACAAGAAGGTGAGCTGGAAGATCTACATCGACAAGCTCCAGCTCGTCTCGTTCACCGGCATGCTGCATGCGGCGGTGCTGGAGAAGTATTGGCGCACCGATCATTTCGGAACGATGGAGGACTTCTACGCCGAGGCGAAGGACGGCACGCTCCCCGCATACGCCTTCATCGAGCCGCGGATGGTTTACGACCACAACGACTTCCACCCTCCTTTCGGTTCCCCCCGCGAGAGCGAGGTCGACGGTGAGGCCGTGTTCGACAGTGCGATCTCTGACGTGCGTGCCGGAGACCGCCTCATCCACGACATCTACGAGGCGGTGCGCACGAGCGCTTCCCCGAAGGGCTCCAACGCCGTCAACACCCTGCTGCTCATCACCTTCGACGAGCACGGCGGGTGCTACGACCACGTGCCGCCGCCCGCCGTGACGAAGCCGACGCCCGAGACCGGCCCGGGTGAGATGGGCTTCACCTTCGATCGGCTCGGGTGCCGGGTGCCGGCCATCGCCGTCTCGGCCTATACCAAGCGCGGCAGCATCATCCATGACGAGATGCATCACGGATCCGTGACCGCGACCCTCTCTCGCCTGCACGGCCTGACGCCCCTCAACGACCGGGATGAGTCGGCGAACACGCTCCTGAACGTCGTCAACCTCGACAAGCCGCGGCATCCGTCCGACTGGCCGGTGACCACCCCGGCCTACACGCCGCCCAACCCGGAGGACACGGCACCACAGCCCGGAGAGAAGGATCAGCTGAAGCCTCTCACGCCGCCCGCACGCGGTCTGCTCGGCCTACTCCTCGCGCGATACGGCAAGCCCGGTGAGCAGGAGCCGGAGACCTTCGCCGACGCGTACAAGCTGCTGCACGAGCACGGCGAGGAGCTGTTCGGTCCGCCGAGCGGCAGTTGACCGCGACTTGCGGCCACCGGGCTACTGCCGCCCTGAGCGCCGGCGGGAGACGATCAGGAGAGTCGCGCCGAGGATGATCACGACCGCACCGCCCGCCGCCCAGGCGAACGTCTCGGGTCCGAGTCCGGTTGCAGGCAGTCGTCCGCTGCCGCTGCTGTTCCCGTTTCCGGTCGAAGGACCGGGCGACGGCAATGGTGGGCCGACGACCGCCGCGAGAGTGAAGTCCTGCCCCTCGATGGACTCGCCGGCAGCGGAGATCACGACGGTGCGGGTCGCCGCGCCGACCACACTGCTGCCGTTCGGCGTGCGCACGCTCAGCTCGTAGGTTCCAGGAGCGAGGCTGCCGAGACCGTAGGTGCCGTCGGCGCCAGTCGTGTACTGCTGGGGACCCCCGGGTCCATTCACGTCGATCACCACACCCCCGATGGGAGTGCCGCCGTCGGTGCGCACCGTGCCGTCGATGGCCCCCAACCGCGCCAGGTCGAAGTCCACACCCGTGACGTCCGTTCCCGCGACTGGTGCGGTGCGGCTGACAGGAGATGTGGCGATATACCCCTCGGGCGTCGTCATCGTCACCGTGTAGCTGCCGGCGGGCAGGCGCGGGAACGCATATCCGCCGTCCGCTCCGGTCACGGCCGTGAGCGTGTCCCCACCCTGCAGCACAGCGGTGACCGTGACGCCGGGCACCCCGCTTCCATTCCACCGTACGGCGCCGCTCAGACTCGGATCCGCCTTGATGACGAAGTCGGCGAGGGTGATCAGATCCTCGTTGTCTGCGGGAACCACGAACCCCGGCGGGGCGCTGACGACGGTGTATCCGGTCGGACGGGCGATGCTCGCTTCCTGCGGCCCGTCCAGGACCATGTCGAACAGATACCGTCCATCAGCGTCGGTCATCATGGTCTGTCCGCCGATCGTGACCGCGATACCCGCCATCGGGTTGCCGTCCACGTCGACAACCAGACCGGTGACGGGCGAGGGGATGATGTCTCGCACCGTGAAGTCGACCCCCTCGGCATTGCCGCCGCTGAGGTTGACCGGGGTCGTGGTCTGTCCGACCGCGATCTTGTCCTCGGGTGCCGTCACGCTCACGCGGTATCCGTCGGTGGCGATGAAACCGGGGAACGAATAGGTGCCGTCCGATGCAGTGGTCGTCCTGTCGACGATCGAGCCGTTGCCGTCTGTCAGCGTCAGGGCGACACCGCCCAGAGGACCGGTGACCGCGTCTGTGACGGTGCCTCGGATGTCGTTCGCTGCCGAGACGAACCAGGTCTGGTAGACGGGAAGACCGGCCCGGCGGGTGAAGATGAAGCTGAGGGAGCGGATGGGGGTCGAGGGCTCGAACCAGGCCGCGGAGCCGTTGGTGTCGGCGGCCGCGGGGTTTCCGGTCAGGGTGAGGGTCGTGGCATCCCATGCCGGGACGTCGTCCGCCGCACCGTTGCACGCCGGCTTTCCGGCGACACCCGGGGCGCAGTAGTTGAAGCGGTCTCGGAGGCCGAGCTCGGCGGCACTCAGCACGTGCCCGTCGGGCGCGACGGCGTGGATGCGCACGCTGTCGGAGTCGATGTCGCCGAGCGCGAAGGCCCATCCCGAGGTCGGAGTGGGTGCGGCGAATGAGTAGGTCGTCGTCGAGGGACTCATCGCGTTGTCGGCTTTGGGCCGCAGATTCAGGTACGGCTGGTCCCTGCTCGATCCGTACTTCGCCCCGATGGGTGTGCCCTCGGACAGCCAGATCGACGTCCCGGAGATGACCCCGACCTGCCCGGCGCGAGAGTCGCTGGTCATGGTGGCGGTGAGCGCAGGATCGGGCGCCACCTGCACCGTCGTCGTGTAGGCACCGCTCGTGCCGGCGAGCGGGCCCCACGTAGCCCACGACGTCACCGCCGCCGCGGCAGGAAGGGCGCCGACGAGCACGGCGATGAGGACGATCGATCCGGCGATGATCCCGTTGCGGCGAAAACGCATGGCGTCAGCGTACTGATATACCGGATCGCTGAGAAGTGGATTCCTCCCGACTACACGTCGGCGATGAGCCTCTTGCCCAGGTCGACCGTGTCGTCGATCTCGTAGCCGAGGCGTCGGTAGAACTCGACGACCTGGGCGTTCCCCGACCGCACCTGCAGGTTCACCTTGGGGCAGCCCAGCTCGCGCAGACCGGCCTCGACGTGGGCGACGAGTGCCCTGCCCACCCCGAGCCCTCGTGCATCGAGATGCGTGGCGAGATAGTTCATCCACCCGCGATGTCCGTCGTAGCCGGCCATGACCGAACCGAGGATCCGCCCTGTCTCGTCCTCCGCCACCACGAAGAGATGCGGCTGCACAGTCGCCTTGCGGGCGATGTCCTGAAGCGGGTCGTTCCACGGTCTCGTGAGACCTGCGGTCTCCCACAGGGCCACGACGGCATCGGTGTCTTCGGGCTGGAACGGTCGGATGCGCACCGGTCCAGCTTTCCAGATCGACCCCGCCTGCCCGGGTCAGCCCTCGCGGGAGAACGTGATGTGCGTGACACCGGACTCGGCGACCTCCGAGGTCACGCGGTAGCCCGACTCGAACCCGCGCAGGTCGTCCCACAGGCGGATCCCGCTGCCGATCAGGATCGGCGTGATCCCCACATGCAGGTCGTCGACGAGTCCGGCGCGAAGATACTCGCGCACGGTCGTCGCCCCGCCTCCGACGCGCACGTCGCGTCCATCCGCAGCGGCGACCGCCTTCCGGAGCGCCTCCTCGGGCTCGGCAGACAGGAAGTGGAAGCTCGTGCCGTTGGCGAACTCGATCGACGGACGCGGAGTGTGCGTGAGCACGAACACCGGAGCCTGGAACGGCGGCTCCTCTCCCCACCACCCGCGCCAGTCGGGGTCGTCCGGGTTCGCGTGGAGCCCGAACATCCCTGCCCCCATGATCTCGGCGCCGATGTTCTCGAAGTAGTGCGAGGCGTACTTCTCGTCCACGCCGGTGGTGCCCGCCCCGCTGGTGTCATGGAAGACGCGTTCGTGGAACGTGCGGGTTGCCGTATATGCCGCCGTCAACCGCCCCCAGTCCTCGCCGAACGGGTTCTCGGGAGTCTGATCCGTCGTCGTGGCGAAGCCGTCGAGCGAGATGTTGAGATCGACGCGAACACGGGTCATGACTGCCTCCGGAACTGCACGGGGTGACGACGCGTCCATCGACGCGCCGTCACCCAGCGTCAGCGTTCAGCGACGCCTTGTCAAGGACGAGGGTAGTGTTCAGACGGCGTCGCCCTGAACGGGCCCTTCCGTGTTCGGCTTCCATCCGAGTGCAGGTGCCACATGCTTCGCGAACGACTCCAACACGTGCAGGTTGTACTCCGGCCCGAGCTGGTTCGGGATCGTCAGCATCAGGGTGTCAGCGGCCATCACCGCCTCGTCCTGCTTCAGCTGTTCGATCAGCACGTCGGGCTCCGCCGCATAGGTCTTGCCGAACGTGGAACGGAAGCCGTCGATGATGCCGATCTGGTCGGCGTTCTCCTCGCTGCGAAGGCCGAAGTAGGCCCGGTCCATATCGGACACCAGCGGGAACACGCTGCGACTGACCGAGACGCGCGGTGTGCCGGTGTGACCGGCCTCCTTGTACGCCGAGCGGAAGAGGTCGATCTGCTCACGCTGCAACTCGTGGAACGGCTGCCCTGTGGCCTCGGTGACGAGCGTCGAGCTCATCATGTTCAGGCCCTTGCGACCCGTCTCGATCGCGGTGGGACGCGAGCCCGATCCCCACCAGACGTGATCGCGAAGCGTCGGCGACTGCGGCTCGATCGCGAGGTAGCGTCCGGCGCCCACCATGCGGGGATCACCGGGGGCGATTCCCTCGCCGTCGATCGCGCGCAGGAACAGGTCGAACTTCTCCCGGGCGATGACGCTCCCGCGCTCGGTGTCCTCCTCATCGACGTAGCCGAAGGTCTCATAGCCGCGCAGAGCCGTCTCGGGTGAACCGCGGCTCACCCCGAGCGCGATGCGTCCGTCGGAGATCAGATCCAGCGCGGCCGCTTCTTCCGCGAACTGGAACGGGTTCTCGTAGCGCATGTCGATCACCCCGGTGCCGACCTCGATGCGCTTCGTGCGCGCCGCCATGGCCGTCAACAGGGGCATCGGCGAAGCCGCCTGACGCGCCCAATGGTGCACACGAACGTATGCGCCGTTCACACCGATCTCGTCTGCGCCCTCGGCGATCGCGATGGTCTGCTTCAGCATGTCCCCCGCGGTGCGGGTCGCTGAGCCGGGCACATCCGCATAGTGCCCGAAGGAGAGGAATCCGAAAGCCTTCATGATCTATTCCAACGCATGGAAACGCCGTCTATTCCCCCGGTACCAGGATGCCGTCGAGCACGAGTGACCGGATGCGTGGCTCGATCTCGGCCCACAGATCCGGGAGCGGAACCTCGAAGAGGTCGGCCAGCGCCGAGACGATCTGCACCACGGTGAGCTCGCCGTCGCACGCGCCCACGAACCCGGCGAGCGCGGGATCCACGTTCACCGTCCGGGCGAAGCCGCCGCCCTGTCGCAGCTCGATGACGCTCGGGTCGTCGTTGCCCGGAAGCAGGTGCCGGGCCTCGGTGACATCGGGTGCCGTCACCAGCGTTGCAGGAAGCCCGTCGGCGAGGGCGTCGTGCGCGGCCAGCCCGGTACCGAGAGCGGCACCGACGTTGGAGACCGGCTGGGCGATGCGCTCCGTACGGCGAAGCGGAGGCGTCGAGCCTCGCCGCATCAGTACGTAGCCGAATCCGACCGACGTCACCCCTCGCGCGGCGAAGTCGTCAAGCCAGGCGGTCAGCAACGGGGTGAATGCAGGGTCGCGGGGTGTGGTGCCGCCGTCACGGATCCACAACTCCGCGTAGCCGAGCGGCGACAGCTCCTCGCGTTCGATCACCCAGAGGTCGATGTCGCTCGGCACCCACGCGTCGAGACGTGCGAGGCCCGTGATCCCGGCCCGCGACTCCCAATTGCCGAGCAGCTGGGCGATGCCGTGCTGCGTCAGATACGCGGGTGCGCTCCGCACGAACTGCTCGACGAGCGCGTCTCCCTCCAGTCCGCCGTCGCGGTATTCGTACGCCGGGACGCCGTCCATCCGGGGGGTGATGACGAACGGCGGGTTGGAGACGATCAGGTCGAAGGCCTCGCCCGCGACGGGCTCGAACATGCTGCCGTGTCGGAACTCGATGTTGGCCACGCCGTTGAGGCGGGCGTTGAGTTCCGCGAAGGCCAGGGCGCGCTCCGAGATGTCGGTCGCGATCACGGTGCCGGCCCGACGGGCGACGAGGAGCGCCTGGATCCCGCACCCGGTCCCCAGATCGAGCGCGCGATCGACCTGGATGGGAACGATCGTCTCGGCGAGAGTGCGCGACGCCCCGCCGACCCCGAGCACGTGGTCGAGAGGAAGAGGGCCGTCGAGCGCGACCTCATCGAGGTCGCTGGCGATCCACCACTCCCCGACGCCGTCGGCGTCTACGAACGACTGTGGACGCAGCAGGACGGTCGGGGTCACGGTATCGGCATCGGCTTTCGCGAGTGCGAGCGCCACGAGCCCGTCCACGCCGAGCTGCGGCAATGCGGCGGCGACCGCCACCCGCGGCTGCGGCATGCCGAGCACCAGGAGGCGTCCCAGGGTCGCCAGCACGCCCCCGTCACCGGCGATCGCGCGCAGGATAGGCTCTCTCATCCCGCGGGCGAGGGCATCGTCGGCCTCCTCGCCCCACAGTCGGCGAAGGGGCGCGGAACGCAGGTCGGCGGCGTCGAGATCAGAAGCGAGTGCGGCGACGAGAAGCGGGTCGGTGTGGGGTGCGGGGGTGTCGGACACGGCCGTCACTCTACGCGTCTTCAGGGTTCTCCTTCCCCAGGCCTCCTAGAATCAGGGGGTCAGTACTCACGATCAGCCCTTTTCCGGGCGTTCGAGGAAGACCTTCATGACCGCGATCACCCCCGAGCACGGCTTCCGTGCGCGCCTGCGAAGGCTCGCAGGCGGGACCGCTGTACTCGCGATCGCTTTGGGCGCCTACACGGTCGCTCTCCCGAGCACCGCCATCGCCGCCGGCGGATCCTCCTCAGACGACGAGCAGAGCATCGGGTTCCATGTCTCCGCAGGTCTGCGG
Organism: Microbacterium maritypicum MF109; assembly: GCF_000455825.1. Taxonomy (GTDB): domain Bacteria; phylum Actinomycetota; class Actinomycetes; order Actinomycetales; family Microbacteriaceae; genus Microbacterium; species Microbacterium maritypicum_A. The sequence continues at coordinate 77,041 of NZ_ATAO01000228.1, read as the reverse complement.
GGGCTCGTCGCCCCCGGTTCCGCGACCACGGCGATGATTACGCTGCAGAACGACACGGATTCGAAGCTCTCCGGCGGTCAGGTGCAGGTGGAGCTCAGCAAGACTCCCCTGACGGATGAGGCGTCGGTCACGAGCTGGCTCGACGAGGGTGAGGCTCCTGGCGACTTCGCGACGATCGGTTCCGAGACGACGGCGCCACTCGAGGCCGACACGTCGGCCACGGCGACGGTCTTCGTGCCCGCCGACACCCTCTCCGATCTCACCCCTGGTGTGTACCCGCTGCGCGCAGAGCTCACCGGCGCGAAGACGGCGAGCGCCACCGACGATCGCGCGACAGCCGTCGCGGCCGCCGCCACGAGCGTGCTGGTCGTGGCGGACTCCCAGACGACGCAGGTCGGTGTCCTGGTCCCGGTCACCGCGACGCCGGAGGGTGGGGCGCTGCTCAGTTCTGACGAACTCGCCGCGCTCACCGCGCCGGACGGTGCTCTCACCGCTCAGCTCGACGGTGTCGCAGGAACCACCGCGGTGCTCGCGATCGACCCCTCGATCCTCACGGCCATCCGCGTGCTCGGCTCCTCAGCGCCGCGGTCGGCCCAGGACTGGCTCACCCGTCTCGAAGCTCTGCCCAACGCACGGTTCGCACTGCAGTTCGGTGATGCGGATGCCACCGCTCAGGCACAGGCGGGGCTACCCGCACTCCTGCAGCCGACGACGCTGGCTCCGTTCCTCGATCCCGCGAACTTCCCGCAGGCACCTGCCAGCGTCTCCTCGACGGACGGACCGAGCGCGACGCCGGGCCCGTCCCCCAGCCCGACCAACACACCGCAGCTTCCTGACGACCAGGAGCTCACGGCCGTCGAGGGTGCCCTTCCTCGAATCCTGTGGCCGGACGACGACCTCGGACCCGACGACCTCTCCTCGTTCACGCGCTACCTCGGCGAGGGCACGACCACGGTCGTCTCCTCGGCAGCGCTCGGCGGACAGAGTGCGGCGCACGCCACGCTCGGCGGAAACGACCTCCTGGTCACAGACACGGGCCTGTCCGAGTCCTTGTCCGACGTCGCGGCCGAAGCGGACCCGCTCGATCGCCAGCGCCTCCTCGCCGAGGCCGCTGCTCTGCTCCTGCTCGCCGAGGATCGCGTCGCCGGTGCCCCCCTGCTCGTCGGACTCGACCGCGACGAGAACCGCGACGCCGACGCGTTGCGCGACGCGATCTCGGCCGCCGATTCGATCGGATTCGAGCTGTCCGCGCTCCGCGCGACACCGCCGGTTCCGGCCGCCCTCACCTCCCAGGCCGATCCCGCTCGCGCCACCGCGGTCAACGAGCTCCTCGCCGATGAGGGCACTCTCACCGCCTTCTCCTCGATCCTCACCGACCCCCAGGTGCTGCTGAGCCCCGAGCGCATCAGGATCCTCCGCACGCTGGCCGTCGGATCGTCGGCGAAGTCCTTCGCCGACGGTGTCGAGAAGCACCGGAAGCGCACCACGGAGACGCTCGCGGCCGTGAGCATCCCGCCGTCCAGCACCATCCAGCTGCTCACGGCCAACGCCGACCTGCCGATCGCCGTGCGCAACGACCTTCCGTGGCCGGTGACGGTGCAGCTGTTCGTCTCGCCGACCGACCCGCGCCTCGAAGTCACCCCGATGACCGAGACCGTCGTCGAGGCGAACTCGACGAAGCGCGTCAAGGTCCCGGTATCGGCACGCGTCGGCAGCGGTGAGGTCGACCTGCGGCTCAGCCTCTACAGCCCCACCGGCGTGCAGATCCACGGTCAGCAGGAGATCCGAGTCGCCGTTCGCGCCGAGTGGGAGACCATCGGTCTGGTCATCTTCGGAGGTCTCGCCGTCCTCCTGATCACCCTCGGTGTGATCCGGACGGTCCGCCGCAAGCGCCACGAGGCTGCTGAGGAGGCCGAGGCGGAGGCCGAGCTCGAGAAACTCGACGAGGTGGCCGCGGAGGCGGAGGTGTCCACGGAAGACGAGGTGGTCGTGGAAGCCGAATCCGATGCTCCTGCACCGACGACTGGAGACAAGACCGGCGACGGGAGACAGATTGAATAGTCTCGGCCGCGCGAGCGCCATCATCGGCGCCGGCACCCTCGTCTCTCGACTGACCGGCCTGCTCCGCAGCATCGTGCTCGTCGGAGTGATCGGCTCGTACAAGTCGGGTCCTGCTGATGCTTTCGCCGCTGCCAACACATTGCCGAACAGCGTGTTCTCGCTCATCTCCGTGGGAATCCTCACGGCGGTCATCGTGCCCCAGATCGTCAAGGCAGCTGCGGATGCCGACGGCGGAAACGCCTTCATCTCGAAGCTCTTCACGCTCGGCACCGTCGTACTCGTCGCCGTCACTGCCATTGCGACGATCGCGGCCCCGTGGCTGATCCAGCTCGTGGCTGGCGGCCTCTCTCCCACCACCCAAGCCTTGGCGACTGCATTGGCCTACTGGTGCCTCCCACAGATCCTGTTTTACGGCCTCTACGCGCTCCTCGGCGAAGCGCTCAACGCCCGTCGCATTTTCGGCCCGTTCACGTGGGCGCCCGTCGTCAACAACATCGTCTCCATCATCGGGTTCCTCGTGCTGGGCTGGGTGTTCTCGCCGGTCTCCCGGGTGTCGGCGGACTGGACCCCCGACATGATCGCAACGCTCGGCGGTACCGCGACGCTGGGCATCGCTATCCAAGCGCTCGTTCTTCTGCTGTTCTGGCGGCGCACCGGACTCTCTCTACGGCCTGACTTCCGCTGGCGCGGCGTCGGACTGGGAGGGGTCGGCAAGCTGGCAGGCTGGACTTTCTTGATGGCTTTTGCGTCGCTGGCGGCTGGCATCCTGCAGGGTCGGATCGTGAGCGCCGCCTCTGGGACTGGAGCCTCCCTCGCCGTCACGGGCAACGCATGGCTAATCTTCATGTTGCCGTACTCAGTCATCGTTCTCTCCATAGGTACGCCGTACTTCACGCAGATCAGCGAGCATGCTGCGGCCGGTCGTCACGACGAGGTACGTGCGGACATCTCCCGCAGCATCCGAACTCTCCTCTTCTTCATCGTCGCCGCGGTCGCTGCCGTCGCAGCGGCGGCGATCCCGGCCTCTCGTGTTTTCACCGAGAGCGCCCCGGACGCTCAGGGCGCGGCGCTGGTGCTGCTCTGTTACCTGCTCAGTCTGATTCCGTTGACCATCCTCTTCATTGTCCAGCGCACGTTCTACGCTTACGACGACACGCGCACGCCGTTCTGGTTCACGATCTTCCAGTGTGTGCTGATCGTCGTCACCGCGCTCGCAGCCGCAGCGCTCCTCTCGGCAGACGTCATTCCCCTGACTCAGCTCGCCGCGGCCGTCGCCCTCGGGCAGTCGATTGCCAGCACCCTCCAGACGATCGTTGCCACCTGGTTGCTCCACCGCAAGATCGGCGGGCTGGGCGTCGCATCCTGGATGATCGCGATCCTTCGTTTCGCGATCGCCGGGCTACCGGCAGGACTCGCGGGTTGGGGAGTGTTCCAGCTTCTCGGTGGCACCACCGGATGGGCCACCTCCGGTGTGATCCCCGCCACCCTCGGCACCGCGATCATCGGGCTCGTCGTGGTGATCGTCTACATCGCGATTCTCGCTCTCCTGCGTGCCCCTGAGCTCAAGGCCGGCAGCGCCCTCATCCGTCGCTTCCTGCCCGGTCGCTGATCCCACCCCAAAGGCTTCTCCCAGCGCAGCGGCGCAGACTGTGCGGGGAATGCCTCGCGGTTACCATGGGTTGAAGCATTCGAAGGTCATTCGACTGCAGTTTCTAAGACGGAGAGCACATGCGTCAGGTCATCATCATCGGCTCCGGCCCCGCCGGATTCACGGCTGCCATCTACGCGGCCAGGGCGAACCTCAAGCCGCTGCTCATCGCGAGCTCCGTCGAGGTCGGCGGCGAGCTGATGAACACCACCGAGGTCGAGAACTACCCGGGCTTCCCCGAAGGCATCCAGGGCCCCGAACTCATGGCCAAGTTCCAGGAGCAGGCGGAGAAGTTCGGCACCGAGGTCGTCTACGACGACGTCACCGAGCTGCAGCTCGACGGTCCCGTCAAGAAGGTCATCCTCGGCAGCGGTGCGGAGCACGAGACGCAGTCCCTGATCTACGCGACCGGTTCCGCCTACCGCAAGCTCGGCATCGAAGGTGAAGAGCGCCTCTCGGGCTACGGCGTCTCCTGGTGTGCCACGTGCGACGGGTTCTTCTTCCGCGAGAAGACGATCGCGGTCGTCGGAGGCGGCGATTCCGCGATGGAAGAGGCCACGTTCCTCACCCGTTTCGCCGACAAGGTCTACGTCATCCACCGCAAGGACACCCTGCGAGCGTCGAAGATCATGCAGGAGCGCGCCTTCGCGAACGAGAAGATCGAGTTCGTCTGGAACAGTGAGGTCGCCGAGGTGCTCGGTGGTGACTCCGTGACCGGCGTGCAGCTGCGCTCGACCGTTGACGGCACCCTCAGCGACCTCCCGCTCGACGGACTCTTCATCGCCATCGGCAACGACCCGCGCACGCACCTCGTGCACGACAAGCTCGAGCTGACGTCGGAGGGCACCATCTGGGTCGACGGCCGTTCGTCGAAGACCTCGGTTCCCGGAGTCTTCGCTGCCGGCGACGTCATCGACCCCACCTATCGTCAGGCCATCACGGCTGCCGGCACGGGGACGGTCGCCGCTCTCGACGCGGAGCACTTCCTCGCAGACTTCGAAGACGCCTCCGTCGAGGTCCCGGCGGCCGAGGCCGCTGAGATCCTCACCGCCTCGGCATAGCCCGGGAACACTTTCCCCTCGTCGGCTGTTGTAGCAGACGAACCTCGAATCAAGGAGAACTCTGATGAGTGCAAAGGCTACGAGCCAGGCGACCTGGGAGCAGGACGTTCTGCAGGCCGACGGTCCGGTGCTGGTGGACTTCTGGGCTGAGTGGTGCGGTCCGTGTCGTATGGTCGCGCCGGTTCTGGACGAGATCCAGGCCGACAACCCCGACAAGATCACCATCCTCAAGCTCAACGTCGACGAGAACCCCGAGCTGGCGATGAAGTACCAGATCACGTCGATCCCGGCGATGAAGGTCTTCCACGGTGGTGAGGTCAAGACGACCATCATCGGCGCCAAGCCCAAGTTCGCGCTCGAGAAGGACCTCGCCGCATTCATCGGCTGATCCTCTGACAAGAAGGGGCCGTACCTCCCGGGGAGGTACGGCCCCTTCTTCGTCTCCGCGTCGCATCGCGGCCGCGACGCCGTTCGTCTCAGTGCTTGTCGTGCACCGAGACGGCCGGCAGTCCGCGCGCGGCGCGAGCCCGATCGAGGATGTTCTGGATCACGGCCGTCTTCCCGTCGTTGTACGAGCCCTCTCCCCGAAGGGCGGTGCCCACGGCGGCATGCTTCGCACGTGCGTAGAGCTCGACGTCGTCCGGATGCTGCAACAGCCAGTCCCGAAGTATCCGCTGGTTCACATCAGCCCACTCGTCCGCGCCGAAGAAGTGGGCAATTCGCGTGCGGACGCCGTCCTGCTCGAAGATCATCACCCGGTGGCTGCGCACTCCGCTCCCGAGCCTCCACCCCACGGCTTCGAGACCGGCTCGGTGCCGCCCGAAGTCATCCTCGTCTGCGATTCGCACGGCGAGGTCGATGATCGGTTTGGCATCCATGCCCGGGATGGCGGTGGATCCGATGTGCTCGACGAGCCAGTGCGGATTCCCGCACTCCCTCAGCTCCACTGCGATGTTCTCGAAGACCGCTGCCCAGCTCGGATCGTGGGGAACGAGAACCACGCCCACCTCAGGAGGCGTCGGCGACGGTCGGATCCCAGCGGCGGTGCCGCTGCTTCTCGTCCAGCAGGCCCCAGACGGCCGATGTCAGCTCCGGGTACTCCAGGGCGATCTGCCGGAGCACGCGATAGTGTCGGGCCGCATTGGGACGCACGCCGTCGTTCGCATTGATGTTGTCCGCGCGTAACAGGTAAACGACGAGCTCATCGACGCTGGGGAGCTCTTCCATGAACTCCCAGGGGTCCTCTCCCCCGAGAAGGCGCTCCTGGATGAGAACCGCGAGTTCGTCCGCCGCTTCGGCACGCAGCACTTCCAGGCTGGCGCGACGCTGTACGGACTCGGTCATACTGCAAGCCTACGTCGGCTGCGGGCCCCTCCGGCGCTCCACCTTCATGTTCTCGGTCATGTCTTCGAGCTCCCTGCCCTTGGTCTCCGGCACCTTGAAGAACACGAAGAAGAACGACAGGAGCGCGAAGAACGCGTAGAACCCGTAGGCGAACGTGAGGCCGATCTCAGCGAACGCCGGGAACGTCGTGGAGATGAAGAAGTTCGCGACCCACTGCGCTGCAGCCGCGACGGCGAGAGCACCGGCTCTGATCGAGTTCGGGAAGATCTCGCCCAGCAGCACCCACACCAGCGGACCCCAGCTCGCGCCGAAGAACACGACGAAACCGTTCGCGCAGATCAGGGCGATGGTGGCCCACGGGTCGGGAAGCGTCGCCGTCCCCTGCGCGTCCAGCGTGCCGAACGAGAATGCCACCGCCATGAGGCCCAGCGTCACGGTCATCCCGACGGACCCCACCAGCAGCATGATCCGGCGACCGATCTTGTCCACCAGCAGAATCGCCACGATCGTGACGACGATGTTCGTGACCGAGGTGATGACGGAGGTGAGCAGGGCACTGGATTCGTCGAAGCCCACCGACTGCCAGAGGGTCGTCGAGTAGTAGAAGATCACGTTGATGCCGACGAACTGCTGGAACACCGACAGCAGGATGCCGATCCAGACGATCGGCTTCAGGCCGAGACGGTTGCCGCGCAGGTCACGCAGCGACTCCGAGCGCTCCGTGTCGATGGTTCCGGTGATCTCGTCGATCTTCCCCTGCACATCGACGGTCCCGGTGACGGTCTCGAGAACGTCGGCAGCTCTCTTCAGCTCACCCTTGCGCACCAGATATCGCGGAGACTCCGGCAGCCGAAGCGACATGAGCCCGTAGACCAGGGCAGGGATCGCGGCCACCATGAACATCCAGCGCCACGCGGTGAGACCCCACAGCGGCTGGTCCGCGGCACCGGCGATACCGGCGAGCAGTGCGTCGGAGAGCAGTGCCGCGAAGATGCCGGTGACGATGGCGAGCTGCTGCAGGGAGCCGAGGCGCCCGCGGATGGCGGCCGGCGATACCTCGGCGATGTAGGCCGGTGCGATCACCGAGGCAGCACCGACGCCGAGGCCCCCGATGACTCGCCAGATGATGAGATCGACGACGCTGAAGGCGAGACCGGAACCGATGGCGGAGATGAAGAACATCGCGGCGGCGACGACCATGACCGGGATGCGGCCGTACTTGTTGGAGACCGGACCCGCGAACCAGGCACCGACGGCGCAGCCGATGAGGGCCGAGGACACGGCGAAGCCCTTCAGGGCCGTCCCGAGATCGAACCCCGAGACGTCGCCCGCCAGCGCGTCGACGGCGCCGTTGATCACGGCGGTGTCGAATCCGAAGAGGAAACCACCCAACGCGGCCGCGATACTGACGGCGATCACACGGCGCTTGATGGCTGCTGGGCCGGCTGTTCTCGACATGACATCCCCCTCGTCGTCACGATGACGCGAGTCTAGGCTAGCGCTGCTCCTGTCGGGAGATCACTTCGACGAGCCGTAGCCGCCCTCTCCCAGTTCTTCGAGAATGCGGTTGAGATCCTGGATCGAAGCGAAGTCGATCGTGACCTGGCCTTTTCGTGCACCTAGAGCGATCTTCACCCGGGTGTTCAACCGGTCACCGAGCTTGCCGGCGACCTCATCGAGGTACGCACGTCGTGCACCGGGAGTCGGCTTCACGGACTTGCCGGCGCTGGGCTGCGACTTGGCCGCTTCCTCCGTGGCGCGCACCGAGAGGTCTTCGTTCACGACCTTGTCCGCGAGGCGCTGCATGGACTCGGGATTGTCGAGGCTGAGGATCGCGCGTGCGTGGCCCGCGGTCAGGACTCCCGCCGCCACCCGCTGCTGCACCGGCACCGGCAGTTTCAGCAGACGGATCGTGTTGCTGATCTGCGGACGAGAGCGTCCGATACGAGTGGCCAGCTCTTCCTGGGTGATACCGAAGTCTTCGAGCAGCTGCTGATAGGCCGAGGCCTCTTCCAGCGGGTTCAGCTCGGAGCGGTGAAGGTTCTCGAGCAGCGCGTCCCGCAGGAGGTCTTCGTCGGCGGTGTCGCGGACGATCGCGGGGATGACGTCGAGACCTGCCTCGCGAGCGGCACGAGTGCGCCGCTCGCCCATGATGAGCTCGTACTGTCCCTCGGTGTTCTTGCGAACCACGACGGGCTGCAGCACACCGAACTCACGCACGCTGTGCACCAGTTCTGCCAGATCTTCGGGGTTGAAGTGTGTTCGAGGCTGGCGGGGGTTGGCGACGATCGTGTTCGGGTCGACCTGGATCAGGTGGATGCCGGGGACGATCTCGAGATCGGGTGCGTCGGCTTCCACCTCCGGCGCGGTCTCCGCGTTCGCCTGTCGCAGGCTCGCACCAGGGAAGAACACGTCGACGGGACGTTCCGACTGATCAGCTGTGGGGATGAGGGCGCCGATACCCCGACCCAGCCCAGTGCGCTTCGCCATCATTTCTCCTTGCTCTGCGTCGCTGTGCGCGATGCGATTTCAACAGCGGCCTCACGGTACGCGATCGCGCCGGCGGACTGACCGTCGTATGCGATCACGGTCTGACCGAAGCTGGGGGCCTCCGATACCCGGACGGAACGCGGGATGACCGTCTCGAGTACCTGCTCCGGGAAGTGCGTACGCACCTCTTCGGCGACCTGCTGCGCCAGGCGCGTACGACCATCGAACATCGTGAGCAGGATCGTGGAGAGGTGAAGGACCGGATTCAGGTGCTTCTGGATCATCTGAATGCTCCCGAGCAGTTGACTCAATCCCTCGAGGGCGTAGTACTCGCACTGGATCGGGATGAAGACCTCGGTCGCGGCCGTGAAGGCGTTGATCGTGAGCAGCCCCAACGAAGGGGGGCAGTCGATGATGACGAAATCCATAGGGTGGTCGGCCAGGTACGCCTCGAGCGCGCGACGCAGGCGATGCTCTCGGGCGACCTGTGCAACGAGTTCGATCTCTGCACCCGCGAGATGGATGGTGCTCGGCGCACAGAAGAGGTTCGAATCCTCGGGGCTCTCCTGCACGATGTCCGCTAGTGGGAGCTCATCGATCAGTACGTCGTAGACGCTGGGAATCTCAGCGCTGTGCGGCACACCCAAGGCCGTGGACGCATTGCCTTGGGGGTCGAGGTCGATGACCAGAACCTTCGCCCCCATTCCCGCCAGGGCGGAGGCGATGTTCACGGCGGTAGTGGTCTTACCCACACCGCCCTTCTGATTCGACACCGTCAGCACACGGGTTTCCCCGGTGAACTCCACGGTGGTGGCCTCGAGTGCGCGCCGGCGCGCGGAGAGGTCAGCGAGTTCCCGCGCGAGCGGCGTATCCATCCCGAACGATCCGTTCGATGACGTCTTCTCGGACTGTTTCACGTGAAACATCCACTCCTTTCGGGGCCGCGTTCCACTCTAATCGCTGGGACTGACCTTCGATGACGGAGCGTACGCCGTGGGCCCTTCGAGCGTGCGTTGCGGGCGGAAAGGGATCCGAGATCTCAGGGGGTCTGAGGGCCCCACTTTGCGGTCGAGGCCGTTGTTTCACGTGAAACGGGGGTCGTTCGCGAGGCGCGTGCACCCTGGGAGGCGCTTCCTCCCCGGCAGAACGACAGCGGGGCACAGCCTGGGTATGTCAGTTTTGGGGCGCCATGGACTTTCGTGCCGAGCCGCGTCTCCTGAAATGTCTTCCCGAGCCCGTGCACCCCAACCGAAGCGCACTCCCTGAACTACATTCCCTTGACCGCGCCCCCTAGCCGCACCCCCTGGCCGCAATACCTGAGCCACACTCTCCTAGCCGCGCTGACCGAGCTACGCGCCTGAACCGAAGGTTTACATGGCCTGGCGCAGAGCGGCGTTCTTCCTCACATCAACTCGTCCGTACTGCGCTCACGGACAAGGCCGCTTGCGCCAGAGGGCGGGACTCGGCGCACCGCGCGAGCCCCGATGCTGCCGATCAGCCTCGTAAGGACGTACCTCGAGATGACCGCCCGCGGCGCGACCACGCTACCTCGAGCCGTTTCACGTGAAACATGAGTGAAGAAGGGCTGCACGGACGAGAGCGGACACTAATACCAGCGCAGTGATTCCTGGAGGAAGTGCATCCACACCTGACCATGCGCTGGGAGGACAACCACGCGAATCCCCGCACCTCGGAGCGGGAAGCGGCGACCAGATCGCGCTCCGCCGCGAAGACCATTCTCCACAGGAAGTCCCGGTCTTGCGGCGAGTCGCAGATCTACAGGGAGCCCCCCCCTTTTTCACAAGAGAGGCCGCAATCCGCAACACCGGCGCTCGGTGGCCAAAAGGTCAGGCGCACATAGGTGAAACGCAGAGAGATGAGACGCACATGGAAGACGTTGACCCTTGGAGGGGTACGTCTCGCAAGCAAAAGACAGTGGCCACCTCCCTCCCCCACCCCACTATCCGCGCCTCTCCAGATCAATGTCGCTCGCGCGGTTCTGGTGGGAGAACGGACTCTACGCGGGATAGCGGACGAATAGGCGGTCATGTTTCACGTGAAACACCCTTCCAAAGCCATCGAGAACCGTGACCGTGGCAGATGGGCATCCACAAAGGTGGGGTCGACATAGTGCTCGCTCCGTCAAGGGGGACTCGGTGGAGCTTGAGCCGTCGATCTCGCGCCTGGACGCGACGTCAGCGTTTCACGTGAAACCAGGCAGCAAGCGTGTTCGGCATCACCCGGTCCCCGCCGGCAGCAAGCCTGCGCACCATGCTTCTTGGTGCGCATCTGCCACGCCCACGCCCACGCCCACAAGCCACACCCACAAGCCATCACGCTGACAGCCCGTGACAACTCCAGCGACGACAATCCGCGATGGCTATTCCCCACAACGTCGTCATTGCGCCCAGTCGAGCACCCAGAGACACAGGACCACTACGAGAGGCTGCGCCACGAGGTGCGTCTATCCACCGTGTTTCACGTGAAACATCTCCTCTCGTCTGCTCGACGAAGAAGTGCGCCGCGTAATGGGCGGCACTTCAGCGATCTCCGCGTCGAGCGGCGCCCAAGCCCCGCTTTCCCCCAGACAGACATAGCGAGGACGGAGCACCGGCATGCTTGGCCCGCTCCCACCAGAATCCTCCGTCGGGAGCCCGACCGCATCCCCGGGTCGTCCGGCCTCTACGGAAAACAGGCGCCCGACAGTTCATCACGTCCAAAGCCGACACTCCGGCGCGAGGCAAACGGGCCCCGACAGCACTACACGGAAAAGCGGGGTGTTTCACGTGAAACACCCCGCCTATCTGTGGAACTGGACGGCCCTAGCGAACGCGCGCGCGAACCACCCGGGTGGTTTCGGGGAGGATACCCTCCCCCAAGACCTCGACCCTCACATCCGCCAGACGGAACTTCTTGATCTGCTTCTGGGCCGCCTCGATCTCATTCGGTGCGTTCATTCCCTTGAGGAGAGCGAGTTCGCCGCCATCTCGAACCAGCGGAGCAGTCAACGGAACCAGGGTGCGCAGTGCGCTGACGGCGCGAGCAGTCACGACATCAAAGCCTTCCGCAGGACGTACATCCTCCGCACGCGATCGAAGAACGGTCACGTTCGAGAGCTCCAGTCCATCGACCTGCTCGTTGAGCCAGGTGACGCGTCGCTCCATCGGTTCGACAAGAGTCCATTGCACGTCCGGGCGCGCGATCGCGAGCACCAGGCCAGGAAGTCCGGCACCAGAGCCGATATCAGCGACGGAACCGTGAAAGAGGGGAGCAGCGATCACGCTGTTGAGGATGTGACGCGTCCATAGCCGTGGGAGCTCGAGTGGACCGATGAGGCCCCGCTCTTCCCCCTCGCGAGCGAGAGCAGAAGTGAACGAACGTGCCACATCGATGCGGTCTCCGAAGAGATCGGAAGCGACCGAGGGTTCCTGCTCAAGCTCACTCATACCTGCCCCCGGAACGATGTTTCACGTGAAACATCAACGACGGCGAAGAACCGTGTGGCGGTCGGCACCCTCACCGTAGGACTCGGAGACCAGACCCCGTTCGGCAGCAATGTCATGCACCAGCTTGCGCTCGTAACTCGACATCGAAGGCAGGGACGCCTGGGACGAGCCCTCGTCGAGCTTCGCGGCGGCGGCATCGACCAACGTCTCCAACTGACGGCGACGGGTGTCGCGGGAGCCGGCGATGTCGAGGATCAGTCGAGAGAACGACCCGGTCTTGCTCTGCACCGCGAGACGCGTCAGTTCCTGCAGCGCCTGCACCGTATCCGGGGCGGAGAGCAACGCCAATGCATCTCCCTCGGCCTCGACCGAGACATAAGCGCGGCCCTGACGAACGTCGAGGTTCAAGTCGCCATCGATGTCCGCGATGTCGAGAAGTTCCTCGAGATAGTCCGCGGCGACGTCGCCTTCGTTCTCGAGCTGAGCAACGGTGGGCTCGGTGCTGTCGGTCATGGTCTCGCTCATGAACCGCTCCCCTTCTTCTTCGCGCGCTTCTTGCCGACCGGCTGCTGACGCTTCGGTGCTTCCGCCTTGGCCTTCTCGGCCTCTTCGAGCAGACGCTGCTGCTCCGCCTCATAAGCGGCCATCGGGACGACCTTGCCAGAGGAATCGATGGCCTTGCCCTTGCGGGCGAGACGCTCCTCGCGAGCCTTGGCGGCTTCTGAACCGGGTGTCGGCATCTCGCGGATGACGAGGAACTGCTGGCCCATGGTCCAGAGGTTCGAGATGAACCAGTACACGACGACGCCCAGCGGGAAGAAGACACCGGAGAAGATGAAGCCCAGCGGCAGCACGTAGAGCATGATCTTCTGCATCTGGTACGCCTGGCCGGTCTTGGCCTCGGGCGACAGGTTCTTCGAGATGATCTGCAGCTGTGTGAAGAACTGCGAAGCGATCATGAGGACGACGAGCGTGACCAGGATGACGATCGCCGTGGTGTTCTTCGCATCGATCGCATTGCCGAGGTTCTCGTGCAGCGAGGCGACGCCGAACAGCTTGGCGTCGTAGAACTCCTTCGTCAGCTCCGGGCTCAGGAGCCCGACGCCACCACCACCTGCCTTCGCATGCTTGCTCACATCGCTCAGCACGCTGTACAGCGAGAAGAAGATCGGCATCTGCACCAGCAGAGGCAGACAGCTCGACATCGGTGTCGTGCCGTGCTTCTTGTACAGCGCCATGGTCTCGCGGCTCATGGCCTCGCGAGAGAGCTGATCCTTCTTGCCGCGGTACTTCTCCTGAACTTTTCGCAGTTCAGGAGCAATTTCCATCATCTTTCGCTGACTCTTGATCTGCTTCACGAAAAGCGGGATCAGAGCGGCACGGACCACGACGACGAGTCCGACGATCGACAGCACCCAGGTGATGCCGGATGCCGCAGGAAGCCCGACGGCGGTGAACAGCCAGTGCCAGGCGACGAGGATGAGCTCGACGACCCACTTGAGCGGCCACAGGATGGTGCCGATCAGATCGAACCCACCTGCCGCGGGTTCGGGGCTGGGAGTCGCACTGGCGAGCAGAAGGTCAAGACCCACCGATCAGTCCTTTCGGGAAGGGACGACGAAACCGTGTGCAGTCAGGTCGTAACGGAAGTGGTCGTGCGGACGGACATCATCGACGCCGCCGGTAGTCCAGGGGTTGCAGCGGAGGATGCGCCATGCCGAGAGCGCTGCTCCCTTCACTGCACCGTGCTGCTGCACCGCACCTACAGCGTAGGCGGAACAGCTGGGATAGTACGCACAGACATCTCCGTACATCGGGGAGATGACCTTGCGATACGCGGTGAGGAATCCCAGCACGAGATTGCGCGGGATCACCGGGATGCTGCGGATCAGGTCCTGCGCGTGCAACTGCGCGGTCCCGACAGACGAGGCTGGAAGCGCAGTCATGCCGACACCGCGGCAGGAGCCGGCGTCAGTCTGCCCAAGCAGCGTTCGACATCGGCTCGAAGCTCCGCGAAGGAGGCCGTGGCAGACGCAGGAAGGGCACGGATGACGACATCCGTGCCCTCGGGAACACCCGGGAGCGCCTCCGCGCACACGGCTTTGAGCCGACGACGCACGGTGTTGCGCACCACAGCGGTGCCTACCTGCTTGCTGATGATGAATCCGAACCTTGCGGCTCTGCTCTCGCCCGTCGTCAGCATCGAGGTGATGACGCGCGCCCCGCCACAACGGGAACCGCGACGAACGACCAGACGATAGTCGCTCCCGCGGGTCAGCCGATACGGGCGGGCGAGCACAGCGGACTACGCAGAGAGCTCGGTGCGGCCCTTCGCGCGGCGTGCAGCGAGGATGCCGCGGCCTGCACGCGTACGCATGCGGGCACGGAAGCCGTGCTTCTTGGCGCGACGACGGTTGTTGGGCTGGAAGGTGCGCTTGCTCATGGAATCACTCCGGGAATGCTGCCACCGGGTTCACTTCGACCGGAGACATGGGGTACTGCCAAAAATGGCATAAGTCAACCAAGTAAGGGTACGTCTTACCGGCGCGCAGAGCAAATCTGCGCGCTCCTCTGGTGGTCTTCCGGTACGAACCGCACAGCCATTATCCACAACCCCGGGTCGGCCGGCAGCTGCAACACGCACGCGTGTTTTCAAGGGCAGGTTGCCGTTCACAGCCGGGATGACTACCGTGGCATCCTAAGTTATCCACAGGGGACACGGCACGTCGACCCCGCCTCGATCACTCGTCCGGAGCGTCATGTCATCACCTGCCCAGCCCGACGTCCCCATCTGGACCACGGTGCAGGAGCTTCTGGTCGACGACGATCGGGTCACACCTCAGCTGCAGGGCTTCCTCAGTCTCGCCGTCCCGGCAGGGGTGATGTCAGCGACGCTGTATCTGGAAGTGCCGAACGACCTCACCGCGGCGCAGATCAACAAGCGCCTGCGCCTGCCGATCATGGAGGCCCTCTCGCACATCGGCGAAGAGGTCACGTCCTACCGCGTCGTCGTCAACCACGAGCTGGCAGAGCAGCAGACGGCGCCGATCGCGGTCGGCGACTTCGGGCGCCACGAGCAGGTGCGTGTCGAATCCCCCATGGAACAGCCGACCCAGCTGCGCCACGAATCGCGGCTGAATCCGAAGTACACCTTCGACAACTTCGTGATCGGACAGTCCAACCGCTTCGCGCACGCCGCGGCCGTCGCGGTCGCCGAAGCGCCGGCCAAGGCCTACAACCCCCTCTTCATCTATGGAGACTCCGGTCTCGGGAAGACCCACCTCCTTCACGCCATCGGCGACTACGCGCAATCCCTCTACGCAGGGGTCAAGGTCCGCTACGTCTCGAGCGAGGAGTTCACGAACGACTTCATCAACTCGATCGCGAACAACCGCGGCGCCGCGTTCCAGGCGCGCTACCGCGACGTCGACATCCTCCTGATCGACGACATCCAGTTCCTGCAGGGACGCGCCGAGACGCAGGAAGCCTTCTTCCACACCTTCAACACGCTGCACGATCACAACAAGCAGGTCGTGATCACCAGCGACGTGGCCCCGAAGCACCTGACCGGGTTCGAGGACCGTATGCGCAGCCGCTTCGAGTGGGGTCTGATCACCGACGTGCAGGCGCCCGACCTCGAGACGCGTATCGCGATCCTCCGGAAGAAGGCGCAGAGCGAGGCCCTCCATATTCCCGACGAGGTACTCGAGTACATCGCGACCGTGGTGTCATCGAACATCCGGGAACTGGAGGGCGCACTCATCCGGGTGTCGGCCTTCGCGAGCCTGAACCGCTCCGCTCTCGACATCTCCCTGGCGCAGACCGTGCTCCGCGACATCATCGACACGGCCGAGGACAACATCATCTCGCCGACCGACATCATCACGGCGACTGCACAGTACTTCAAGCTCACGGTCGACGACCTCTACGGCTCCAGCCGGTCGCAGCAGATCGCGACCGCCCGCCAGATCGCGATGTACCTGTGTCGCGAGCGGACCAGTCTCTCCCTGCCGAAGATCGGACAGCTGTTCGGCAACCGCGACCACACCACGGTCATGTACGCGTACAAGAAGATCAGCGAGCTCATGAAGGAGCGCCGCTCAATCTACAACCAGGTCACCGAGATCACCACGCAGCTCGGACGACGCTGACACGCCGCGTCTCCGAGAAAAGGGGAGGACAGCACCTGAACCGGTGCCGTCCTCCCCTTTTTTGTGAGCCCGACAGGGATTCTGATCGTCCGATAGATGCCTCTATGCACATGTGGATAACTTGTGGATGACCGTGGATTCCATCGGGACGAATGTGGGCTGATCACCCAAACCTGTGGATAACTCGGGGAGGGCCATCGCCGACCGGAAAGCCCGGAACCCGCGGATTCCTCAGGGTTTCCACAACTGACAACTGTGTAGTTCCCTACTCGCCACTGCTATCCACCGAGTTATCCACAGTATCCACAGCTGTTAACACCGTTAAGGAGTTAAGTCATTCAAGGCGCGATCCGATCACCAGACGGTGGGGACAACCGGTCGACCGAATGACAGGAACCTCGGCGTAGGGATACGCCGGACTGTGGGGCTAGCATGGGAAGCCCTGCACCGGCAGGGCCGACGACAACGCGTCACAGTTCGACGACAAGGGAGCACCCGTGAGGTTTCAGGTCAACCGCGATGTCTTCAGCGAGGCTGTCTCGTTCGTCGTCAAGCTTCTGCCGCAGCGCAATCCTCAGCCGATCCTCGCCGGCGTCCTGATCGAAGCCGATGGTTCCGGTCTGACGCTCTCGGCATTCGACTACGAGGCTTCCGCCCGCACCACCATCGAGGCGACGGTCGAGACCCCGGGAACGATCCTGGTGCACGGCCGGCTCCTCTCGGACATCGCCAGCCGACTTCCGAACGCTCCGATCGAGATCGCCGTCGAGGAAGACGGGGGCATCGCGGTCACCTGCGGCTCCGCACGATTCACCCTCGCAGCCATGCCCGTCGAGGAATACCCCTCGATCCCCGAGGTGACCGGTTCGTCCGGTGTGGTCCCGGCCGACGACTTCGGCACGGCGATCGCCCAGGTCGGATTCGCCGCGTCGCGTGACGACGTGACTCCTGTGCTCACGGGTGTGCAGCTCGAGGTCTCGGGACACACGCTGAGCCTCGTCGCGACCGACCGTTACCGCGTCTCGCTGCGGGATGTGCCGTGGGACGGCGAGGCCGTCGAAGCCACCGCCCTGGTCCCTGCCCGCACTCTGCTCGAGGTCGGCAAGACCTTCGGACACGCCGGCACGATCCAGGTGGCGTTCTCCGGAGCGGGCGACCGAGAGATCATCGCCTTCACCGCGGGCAACAAGACCGTCACTTCTCTCCTGATCAAGGGCAACTTCCCGCCTGTACGCCGACTGTTCCCCGAGCAGACCGACCACTACGCGGTCGTGAACACCGCAGACCTCGTCGAGGCTGTTCGCCGAGTCTCACTCGTGCTCGATCGTGCTGCTCCCCTGCGTTTCACGTTCTCGAACGACAGCGTGACGATGGACGCCTCCGGCGGAGACCACGCACGGGCATCCGAGTCGGTCGACGCGATCCTCTCCGGCGGCGATGAGGTCACGCTGGGCCTGAACCCGCAGTACCTGATCGAGGCTCTCGGCGCCGTCAAGAGCGAGTTCGTGCGCGTCACGTTCACGTCGAGCGACAACGCCAACAAGCTGAGCCCCGTGCTCATCACGAGCCAGACCTCGGTCGACCAGGCGGGTCTCGACTCGTTCAAGTACCTGCTTCAGCCGAACCTCCTCCTGCGCTGATCTTCTCCGCTTCCTCCATACCCGGAACGTTCCCCGGGAAATACGGACTGTCAGACCCCGAAGGTAGGCTGACTCCGTGATTGTGGAGCACCTGAGTCTGGTCGATTTCCGCAATTACGCGACCGCTGAACTCACCCTCCACCGCGGACCCAACGTGCTCGTCGGGCGCAACGGTCAGGGAAAGACGAATCTGGCCGAAGCCGTGGTGTTCCTCGCCACGCTCGGTTCGCACCGGGTGTCATCTGATGCGCCGATGGTCCGCGATGGCCAGGAGTTCGCGGTGATCCGTGCCCGACTGTCGCACGGAGAGCGTCGCGTGCTCGCCGAAATCCAGGTGAACAGGCAGGGATCGAACAAGGCTCGCATCAACGGATCGCCGTCGAAGCCGAACGAACTCCCCCGCTACGCGCACGTCGTGCTGTTCGCTCCGGAAGACCTGCAGATCGTGAGGGGGGACCCCTCAGCTCGGCGCCGCTTCACGGATCAGCTCCTCATCCAGCGCACGCCGAGGCTCGCAGCTGTGCTCGCCGACTACGACCGCGTCCTGAAGCAGCGCAATGCGCTGCTGAAGTCGGCGCGTGCTCGCGGCGTTCGCGGCGAAGGTCTGAGCACTCTGGACGTCTGGGACGACAAGCTGGTCTCCCTCGGATCGGAGATCATCACCGCCCGTCAGCGCCTGGCGGCGGATCTGCAGCAGCCCGTGGCCGATGCCTACGAGGCGATCGCCGGTGCAGATCATCGTCCCCAGCTGGAATGGGCGCTCTCGGTGGGCGGCGGAGACCCCGAAGAGGGGGAAGAGGGAGCGGAAGGTGCCGAGACGGGGCCGTCCGCAGACAGACTCACCGATCCGATTCGTATCGCCGAGGTGTTCCGCGCATCCCTTGCGGCGAAGCGATCGAAAGAACTCGATCGCGGACTGACCCTCACCGGGCCGCACCGAGACGACCTGGTGCTGCGGGTCCGCGACCTCCCGGTCAAGGGATACGCCTCCCACGGGGAATCGTGGTCGGTGGCTCTCGCCCTGCGGCTCGCGTCGGCCGAGCTGCTCCGCAGCGAATCTCCCGCCGGCGATCCGGTGCTCATCCTCGACGACGTCTTCGCAGAACTCGACGCCGATCGGCGTCAGCGGTTGGCGGCCTTGACCGCCGGTTATGAGCAAGTGGTGGTCACGGCAGCGGTGGAGGAGGATATCCCCGAGGTGCTGCATGCCCACGTGGTACGGATCAGCGCCGGAACCATCAGCGACGAGCGGGAGGCGACGGATGACTGACGCGGCACGCCATCCGTCCGCTTCGAGCCCCTCGGCACCGACTCCGGACACTCCCCCTCCGGTGGCCGATGTTCCCGAGACGATCGGCACCTATCTGCGGCTGCGCGGGCTGCAGCCGAGTTCCAAGAGCTGGAAACGCAAGCGACGCATCGCGACCGACGACGACAACGCACCCTTCACGCCCGGGCGAGACCCCGGCGCGCTCGGTGCGGTGCTCGACAAGCTGAGTCGTGACTCCGGCTGGCAGATCACCCTCGCCCGAGAAGATCTCGTGCGCCAATGGGCTGATCTCGCAGGCGCAGACACCGCGAAGCACTCCGAACCCGTCTCCCTGGAGCGCGGCCTGCTCACCGTGAAGTGCGACTCGACCGCGTGGGCGAAGAACCTGCAGTTCATGCGGGCGACGATTCTCACCGAGATCGGCCGACGGTATCCCGATGCGGGCGTCGAGAACCTCCGCTTCATCGGACCGGACGTTCCCTCGTGGAAATGGGGTCCCAGAGCCGTTCCAGGACGGGGCCCGCGCGATACCTACGGGTAGGGCACCACGCGAGGGGGTCGAAAGGCTCAGAGGCCCACACACGGCCGTTGAGCGGCATTTCCCGATGAAACTCCGCTAGAATGGGAGTTCGTGATATCGATGTGGAGAATGCCCTCTGATGACGCCTGAATCCCCTGCTGACGAGACGGAATCGAACACCGGGGGAACCCCCGCAACCGAGGGCACCATCGCACCCAAGGCGAAGCAGCCGGGTGAGTACGGTGCGGATTCGATCCAGATCCTCGAAGGCCTCGAAGCCGTGCGCAAGCGCCCCGGCATGTACATCGGGTCCACCGGGCCTCGAGGACTCCACCACCTGGTCTACGAGATCGTCGACAACTCCGTCGATGAGGCACTGGCCGGTTACGCCGACACGATCTTCGTGACGATGCTCGCGGATGGCGGTGTGCGCGTCGTCGACAACGGTCGCGGCATCCCGGTCGACCCGCACTCGTCGGACCCCAACAAGTCGACGGTCGAGGTCGTGCTCACCATCCTGCACGCCGGTGGAAAGTTCGGCGGTGGTGCCTACGCCGTCTCCGGTGGTCTGCACGGTGTCGGCTCCTCCGTCGTGAACGCGCTGTCGACGCGCTTCGACGTCGAGGTCAAGCAGAAGGGCTTCGTCTGGCGGCACAGCTTCGCCGACGGCGGTATCCCCCAGCAGAAGCTCGAGAAGGGCGAAGCGACCGAAGAGACCGGAACGAGCATCACGTTCTGGCCGGACGCCTCGATCTTCACCGAGACGATCGAGTTCGAGTACGACACCCTCCGCACGCGGTTCCAGCAGATGGCATTCCTCAACAAGGGCCTTCGCATCGAGCTGCGCGACGAGCGGGAGTCCTCCGCCTACGAGGTGGAGGAAGACGGGGCCACCGTCACCAAGCAGCCCGGCGACGTGTTCTTCTACGAACGGGGTCTCGTCGACTACGTCGAGTACCTCAACAAGGTGCGTCACGCCGAAGTCGTCAACGACGAGATCATCGCGTTCGAATCGGAGGACACCGAGCGCAAGATCTCGCTCGAGGTCGCGATGCAGTGGACCACGTCGTACACCGAGAACGTCTTCACCTATGCGAACACGATCAACACCCACGAGGGTGGAACGCATGAGGAGGGCTTCCGCGCGGCGCTGACCACCCTGGTCAACAAGTACGCCCGCGCGAACAACCTGCTCAAGGAGAAGGACGACAACCTCTCCGGCGACGACGTGCGCGAGGGCCTGACGGCGGTCATCTCGATCAAGCTCGGCGAACCGCAGTTCGAGGGCCAGACGAAGACCAAGCTCGGCAACACCGAGGCGAAGGCTTTCGTTCAGAAGGTCGTCGGCGATCAGCTCGGGGACTGGTTCGAGCGCAACCCGAACCAGGCGAAGAACGTCATCCGCAAGGCGATCGACGCCGCGACCGCTCGCCTCGCCGCCCGCAAGGCGCGCGAGACCGCCCGCCGCAAGAGCGTCTTCGAGTCGGCCGCCATGCCGGACAAGCTCAAGGACTGCACGAGCAAGGACCCGTCCATCAGCGAGATCTTCCTGGTGGAGGGTGACTCGGCCGGTGGCTCCGCGGTGCAGGGTCGCGACCCGCACACGCAGGCGATCCTGGCGCTGCGAGGGAAGATCCTCAACGTCGAGCGTGCGCGTCTCGACAAGGCCCTGGGCAACAAGGAAGTCCAGGCGATGATCCAGGCCTTCGGCACGGGCATCGGCGAAGAGTTCGACATCGAGAAGGCGCGCTATCACAAGATCGTGCTGATGGCCGATGCCGACGTCGATGGCCAGCACATCACGACGCTGCTGCTGACGCTGCTCTTCCGCTACATGCGCGGTCTGATCGAGGCCGGCTTCGTGTACCTCGCGATGCCGCCGCTGTACCGCCTGAAGTGGTCCAACTCCGCGCACGAGTACGTGTTCAGCGACGCCGAGCGCGATGCCCTGCTCAAGCACGGCATCGACAACGGCAAGCGGATCCCGAAGGACGCCGGCATCCAGCGGTACAAGGGTCTCGGTGAGATGAACCCGAAGGAGCTGTGGGAGACGACGATGGATCACACCACGCGCACCCTGCAGCAGATCACCATCGAGGATGCGGCCGCGGCCGACGAGATCTTCAGCGTGCTGATGGGCGAGGACGTCGAGTCCCGACGCAGCTTCATCCAGCGCAACGCCAAGGACGTCCGCTTCCTCGACATCTGATGCCCGCGGGCTCAGACCAGATGTGTGACAGAGAGATTGATTCATGACTGACGAAGAACGCACCGAGCCGGAACACGATCACGGCAAGATCGATCAGGTCGACCTGCAGTCGGAGATGCAGCGCAGCTACCTCGACTACGCGATGGCCGTCATCGTGGGGCGCGCGCTCCCCGACGTGCGCGACGGGCTCAAGCCCGTGCACCGCCGCGTGATCTACGGCATGTACGACGGCGGCTTCCGCCCCGACAAGTCGTTCTCGAAGTGCGCCCGTGTGGTGGGCGAGGTCATGGGCCAGTACCACCCGCACGGCGACTCGGCGATCTACGACGCCCTCGTGCGACTGGTGCAGCCGTGGTCGCTGCGGTATCCGCTGGCTCTCGGCCAGGGCAACTTCGGGTCCCCGGGCAACATGGGCGCGGCAGCCCCGCGATACACCGAGACCAAGATGGCCCCGCTCGCGCTCGAGATGGTGCGCGACATCGAAGAAGACACCGTCGACTTCACCGACAACTACGACGGCCAGACGCAGGAGCCGACGGTCCTCCCGGCCCGCTTCCCGAACCTGCTCGTCAACGGCTCGGTCGGTATCGCGGTCGGCATGGCCACGAACATCCCCCCGCACAACCTGCGCGAGGTGTCCGATGCGGCGCTCTGGGCACTCGACAACCCCGGCATCTCCCGTGAGGAGCTGCTCGAAGGTCTTATCCAGCGCGTTCCCGGTCCCGACTTCCCGACCGGTGCGCAGATCCTCGGCACCAAGGGCATCCACGAGGCGTACCGCACGGGTCGCGGCTCGATCACGATGCGCGCGGTCGTCAACGTCGAGGAGATCCAGGGCCGCACCTGCCTCGTCATCACCGAGCTGCCGTACCAGGTGAACCCCGACAACGTGGCGGTGAAGATCGGCGACCTCGCCCGTGACGGCAAGATCACCGGTATCGCCGACATCCGCGATGAGTCCTCGGACCGCACGGGTCAGCGTCTGGTCGTCGTGCTCAAGCGCGACGCGGTCGCGAAGGTCGTGCTGAACAACCTCTACAAGCACACGCAGCTGCAGGAGAACTTCGGCGCGAACATGCTCGCGATCGTCGACGGCGTGCCGCGCACCCTCGCGATCGACGGTTTCATCACGCACTGGATCTCCCACCAGATCGACGTGATCGTCCGCCGCACCGAGTTCCGTCTGCGCGAGGCCGAGAAGCGCATGCACATCCTGCGCGGATATCTGAAGGCGCTCGACGCCCTCGACGAGGTCATCGCGCTCATCCGCCGCTCGCAGACCACGGCGGATGCGAACGAGGGACTCCAGAAGCTCCTCGACATCGACGAGATCCAGGCCGACGCGATCCTGCAGATGCAGCTGCGCCGTCTTGCGGCTCTCGAGCGTCAGAAGATCATCGATCAGGCGAACGAGCTCGAAGCGCAGATCACCGATTACAAGGCGATCCTGGCCGACGAGGGTCGTCAGCGCACGATCATCCGCGAAGAACTGACGGGCATCGTCGACCGCTTCGGCGACGAGCGTCGCACGCACATCCTGCACGGCTTCGACGGTGATGTCTCGATGGAAGACCTCATCGCCGAAGAGGAGATGGTCGTCACCGTCACGCGCGAGGGGTACATCAAGCGCACGCGCAGCGACAACTACCGTTCTCAGCACCGTGGCGGCAAGGGCGTCAAGGGTGCGCAGCTGCGCGCGAACGACATCGTCGAGCACTTCTTCGTGACGACCACGCACCACTGGCTGCTGTTCTTCACCGACAAGGGGCGCGTCTACCGCGCGAAGACCTACGAGGTGCCCGAGGCCGGACGCGACGCGAAGGGCATGCACGTCGCGAACCTGCTCGCCCTGCAGCCGGACGAGAACATCGCCCAGGTGCTCGACATCCGCGACTACCAGGTGGCCGACTACCTGGTGCTGGCGACCCGTGAGGGCCTCGTCAAGAAGACGCGACTCGAGGCGTACGACACCAACCGCCAGGGCGGCGTCATCGCGATCCGTCTGAACGACGAGGACGAGCTCGTCAGCGCATTGCTCGTGAACGCCGAGGACGACATCCTCCTCATCAGCCGCCGCGGCATGTCGGTGCGCTTCGAGGCGACCGATGAGGCTCTGCGGCCGATGGGTCGGGCGACAGCCGGTGTCCGCGGCATGAAGTTCAAGATCGACGAGGACTGCCTGCTCTCGGCATCCGTCGCAGCGCCGGGCAAGTTCGTCTTCGTCGTGACCGACGGAGGCTACGCGAAGCGCACCGCGGTGGAGGAGTATCGGGTGCAGGGACGCGGCGGAACAGGCATCAAGGTCGCCAAGCTCAACGACGATCGGGGCACTCTCGCGGGTGGTCTGATCGTCTCCGAGGACGACGAGGTCTTGGTGGTTCTCTCCAGCGGCAAGGTGGTACGCTCTGCCGTGGCCGAGGTCCCCGCCAAGGGTCGAGACACCATGGGAGTGGTGTTCGCCCGGACGACGGAGGCCGATCGCATCCTCGCCATCGCCCGTAACGGTGAGCGTGGCCTCGCCGAAGACGAGGCGGATGCGGAGGATGCCGAGACCCAGGCCCCCGAGACGACACCGACCCCCGAGGATACAGACGCATGAGCACAGTGGCCGACAAGCTGGCGAAGAAGTCGACCCGCAAGACGAGCGGCAAGCAGGTACGCCTCCGACTGGTCTACGTGGACTTCTGGTCGGCCGTGAAGCTCTCGTTCCTCGGAGCGGTGGCCCTCGCGGTCGTCACGATGGTCTCGTTCTTCCTCATCTTCCTGGTCTTCCAGGCGACGGGGATCATGACCACGGCGGAGAGCTTCCTGCTCGGCATCACCGACAACACGTTCGTGCTCTCCGAGGTCGTCGGACTTCCGCAGGTGATGGCGTTCGCGGCGGTTGTCGCGATCCTGAACCTCATCGTCTTCACGGTGCTCGGCGCCGTCGTCGCGGGAATCTACAACCTCGCAGTGAAGGTCACGGGCGGACTGCTCGTCGGCTTCATGTCGAACTGATCCTCGGAACGTTTCACGAAGGGCGGGTGCTTCGGCATCCGCCCTTCGCTGTTTCTCTTCGCGCTTTCTCTAGACGACGCCCGTCGTGCCGAGAAGCGTGCCGATGAGCCAGGTCGCCGCCAGGGCGAGCCCACCACCGATCACCAGTCGGACCGATGCTCGCACGGGCGCCGAACCTCCGATCTTCGCGGACAGTGTTCCCGTGACGGCCAGGGCGAGGAGGACGGCGACGAAGGTCACCGGAACCCGCCACTCCGGCGGCGGAAGGAGGATGGCGAGCAAGGGCAATAGCGCGCCGAGGGTGAAAGCGATCGCCGACGACATCGCCGCATGCCAGGGATTGACGAGGTCGTCCTGGTCGATGCCGAGTTCGACCTCCAGGTGCGCGGCGAGGGCATCGTGCGCGGTGAGCTCTTCGGCCACCTGTCGCGCCGTCTCGTCCGAGAGCCCCCTCTCGCGATAGAGCTGCGTGAGTTCGTCGAGCTCCACAGCGGGCATCGTGCGCAGTTCCTCGCGCTCTTTCGCGATGAGGGCGCGTTCGCTGTCTCGCTGACTGCTCACCGAGACGTACTCCCCGAGGGCCATGGAGATCGCTCCGCCGACCAGGCCGGCGATACCCGCCGTGAGGAGCGCCGCGTTGTCGGTCGTGGCACCGGCGACCCCGACCACGAGGGAGGCGACCGAGACGATGCCGTCGTTCGCTCCGAGAACTCCCGCACGCAGCCAGTTCAGTCGCTGACCGAGACCGGCACCGTGCGGTTCACCTTCATGCGCTGTCATGCCCCCAGTGAAGCAGACGGTGGCCGGAGAAGGAGGAAGTCCGCGACGGGCATTACGGAAAACCCGAAGTCGAGTGTCCGGTTGACTCGGTATCGAGCCCATCCGGCCCGCCGTACCTTGGAACCATGACCACTCAGACTGCGACTCCGACTCCCGCAACGGCGGTGAAGCCGCCGTTGCGCATCTTCCTCACGATCCTGCATCTGGCAGGTGTCGGCATCCTCGGTGGTGCCATCTTCGGCATGCTCGGCGGGCTCCTCGGCACGGGCCTCGGACTTCTCTTCGCCGCCGGTATCGGGCTCATCATGCTGGTGGGACTGGTCTACGCGCTCTACGGTGTGGGCTGGTTCGAAGTCGCTCGTGTCGGTGCGCTGTACCGCACGCCGATCGCACCGCTGCGTCTGCAGCCGCGCGACCGTCCCGGCTTCGTCGGTTGGTTGCGAGCTCTCGGCCGCCAGGCCATCGACGGGCGCATGTGGCGCGCGGTCGCGAACTTCGCCATCTCGGCGCTTCTCGGCTGGCTGGTGCTCCGCCTGTTCTGGGGTCTGGTGTGGTCCATCATCATCTCGTTCGCTCCCCTCACCGCGGCGGATTCGGTCATGGGACCGTTCGGTGGGGGAGGCATCCCTGTCGCATGGGCGCCGCTGATCGGCATCTTGGGAATCGCGGCCTGCGTCGTCGGGACCATCGGCTTGGCGCTGCTGCACCGCACGCTCTCGCTCGCGATCGTGATCCGCAGCAAGGAGACCGAGCTCACCGAGCGCGTGCGCACCTCGACCGCGCAGCGGGAGGGCGCCGTGCGCGCAGCCGACGTGGAGCGCACCCGCATCGAGCGCGACCTGCACGACGGTGTCCAGCCCCGACTCGTGTCGGTCGGCATGACGCTCGGCCTCGCGCAGCAGAAGATCGACAACGATCCCGAGGCCGCGAAGGAGCTCATCAACGAGGCGCACACCTCGACCAAGGCGGCCATCACAGAGCTGCGTCAGCTGGCTCGGGGCATCCACGCCTCGGTGCTCGATGACAGAGGCCTC
Source organism: Microbacterium maritypicum MF109 (assembly GCF_000455825.1). Taxonomy (GTDB): domain Bacteria; phylum Actinomycetota; class Actinomycetes; order Actinomycetales; family Microbacteriaceae; genus Microbacterium; species Microbacterium maritypicum_A. Next base: position 50,387 of record NZ_ATAO01000228.1, on the reverse strand, counting down.
GACGCTGCACTGTCGGCACTCGCTGGACGCTCGCACATCCCCGTGCACCTGGATGTGCGCATGGACGGGCGATGCAGTCGCGAGGCCGAGGCTGCCGTGTACTTCTCGATCGCCGAGTCGCTGACCAACGCGGCGAAGCACTCGAGAGCCAGCGAAGCCCGCGTGATCGTGCGGCTTCGAGAGGGCAACACGCTCTGGGCACGCGTCGAGGACAACGGCATCGGCGGCGCTCAGGTGCAGCCCGGCGGCGGGCTCGACGGCATCGCGAATCGCATCCTGGCCGCAGGGGGAACCTTCCGCCTCGACAGTCCCCAAGGCGGGCCGACCAGCCTGGAGGTGAACGTACCGTGCGCATCCTGATCTGCGAGGACTCGGTCCTCCTGCGCGAGGGCCTGGTCCGTCTGCTCGAAGACGCCGGCCATGAGGTGGTCGCCGCCCTCCCCGACATCGAGGGTCTCGACCGGGCCGTCGCCACCACGGCGCCTGACCTGTGCATCCTGGACGTGCGTCTCCCCCCGACGTTCACCGATGAAGGCATCCGGGCCGCTCTCGGTCTGCGCTCGACGCATCCGTCTCTCGCGATCCTGGTGCTCTCGCAGTACGTCGAAGAGCGGTATGCGTCGGATCTGATCGCGGCGCAGGGTGGGCCCCTCGGCTACCTGCTCAAGGATCGGGTCGCCGACGTCTCCGAGTTCCTCGCCTCGGTGCAGCGGATCTCCGAGGGCGCCACCGTGCTCGACCCCGAGGTCGTCGCCCAGCTGCTGACCCGCCGCAACCGCGACGATCGAATGCTGCGGCTCACGGAACGCGAGCGCACCGTGCTCGCACTGATCGCCGAGGGCAAGTCGAACCAGGCGATCGCGGGGCTGCTGTTCCTCTCAGAGGCGAGTGTCGAGAAGCACATCACCTCCATCTTCCAGAAGTTGGGCTTCGAGCAGGACGAGGCGGGAAACCGTCGCGTGCTCGCCGCCCTCGCACACATCGAGAACACCGGCGGCCCGACGCCGCCGACAGGCCAGACGGGAGTGGCACGATGACCACCGACAACAACGGCACCCCGGGCGAGCACGCCCCACTCACCCCGCCGCCGCCCTCCCCGCCCCAAGGAACGGCCCCGCAGGCGGGTCCGTCCTCTCCTGCCGCGCCTTCTACAGGCGCGTCCACTCCTTTCGCGCCGACCAACGGGCGCACCCCAGGGGCGACCGCGGTCATGGTGGTGACGGCGGTGGTCGGGGGGATCGCGCTTCTCGGGGCCGGCGGCACGGCTGCTGCCGCGGCGGCCGGGACCATCGTGTCGTCGAGTCGTCCGGACTCCGTGCAGAGCGTGGACGTCGAGGGGCTGGACAGCATCGACCTCGCCGCCGATGCCAGCAGCATGCGGGTCGAGTTCGGCGACGTCGACGAGGCCACACTCGCCATCACGAACGGGCGCGGTACACCGTGGACGTTCGAGCGCGATGGCGACGAGCTGGTCGTCCGGAGTCCACAAGGAGTCTTCGGGTGGTGGCTCGGCGGCTGGTTCGGTGATGAGGAGATCGCCGTGCTCACGCTCCCGGAAAGTCTTCGCGACGCAGGACTCGACGCCGACCTGAACCTCGATGCGGGCAGCCTCGACGTGAACGGCGACTTCGGTGTGCTCGACGTCAGCGTCAACGCCGGAGCGCTCGACGTCGAAGGGGCCGCGAAGGAACTCGATGTGCAGATGAGCGCCGGCCGCGCCGACATCCTCCTCGACGGCGTCTCCCAGGCGGACCTCGGCGTCTCCGCCGGCGATCTCACGGTCGAGCTCACGGGTGCTCCCCCGACCCGGACGGCGATCGACGTGAGCGCCGGCACCCTCGATCTGACCGTTCCCGACGTGGAGTACGCGATCTCTCAGGAGATCAGCGCGGGCACGCTGAATGCCGAGGTCGACGAGGCTTCGAGCGCGCGGAGGACGATCGAGGTCTCGCTGTCGGCCGGCACCGCGACCATCCGACCGGGCCGCTGAACACGCTCGAGGGGGAGGACACTCCCGGGTGCTCCCCCTCGATTCGGATTTTCCGTATTTCTCCGGTAAAGTCTTGGAGGTTGACGGGGCTATAGCTCAGGCGGTTAGAGCGCTTCACTGATAATGAAGAGGTCCCAGGTTCAAGTCCTGGTAGCCCCACTCCTTAACTCAAGAAAATCCCTCACGGGGCCTTAGCTCAGTTGGTAGAGCGCCTGCTTTGCAAGCAGGATGTCAGGAGTTCGAATCTCCTAGGCTCCACAGGATCGAGAAGCCCCCGGCCCCCGGCCGGGGGCTTCTTCTGTTGAGGCGGGTGTCGACCCATCGCGTCTGCCTGGTTGTGCATCTCCGCCCACGGGGGGACGCGAATCGTCCCGGTGGACGACGCGAGGGAGTGAATACTTCACGTAGCGTGTTACCCATGTAGAGCTTGCCTCGTGCTGAGCTGCTTCAGATCAATGTCGCCCCCGCACATGGCAGGGCCGGCTCCAGCTCGCAAGACTCAGGAGACACATGGACATCCTCGAATGGGTGAGGACGACCGCATCAGCCCTTCCCGACCCTCTGGTCTGGGCCCTCGGCGGATTGTTCGCCTTCCTCGAGAACGGCTTGGGCCTCGGCTTCTTCCTGCCCGGTGAGACGATCGTCGTCTTCCTCTCCGCTTCGCTCTCCGACGTCTGGGCGGTGGTGGTGATGTTCCTCGTGGTCGTCGTCGCGGGAAGCGCGGGAGACCACGTCGGCTATCTCCTCGGGCGACACTTCGGCGTCGGCATGCGTGACCTCAAACTGGTCAAGCGACTCGGGATCGATCGATGGGATCGGGCCGTCGAGATCCTCCACCGGCGCGGTGCGATCGCCGTCTTCCTCACACGACTCGTCCCTGTCGTTCGCACGTTGACCCCGGCTGCTGCGGGCGTTGCGAAGGTGAGGTACCCGTCGTTCCTGCTCGCCTCGCTCGCCGGAGCAGCGACCTGGGCTGCGATCTACGTCAGCGTCGGGTTCCTGTTGAGGGCATCCCTCGACGCCGTCACCAAAGCGCTGGGACCGATCAGCAACGTGCTGCTCCTCGTCGTGGTCGCCGGCGTCGTCGTCTTCTTCGCGGTGCGATTCATCCGCACCCGGTCGCTCGCACGCGCCGTCGATGCGACCGATGATGCTGCGCCCATCCACCCCACCGTCGTCGACCGTCTCTTCCGTGAAGACGAATGGCGCACGTGGCCCAACCTCATCACCGGGATCCGCCTGCTCCTGCTGCCGGTGTTCCTCTGGCTGATCACCGCCAGGATGCTGTGGGCCGCGCTGGTCGTCATCGGCCTGGTCTTCCTGACGGATTGGCTCGACGGTTGGCTCGCGCGGCGGACGAACAGCGTCTCCGCCCTCGGCACCTGGCTCGATCCGGTCGCCGACCGGATCACGGTGGTCGTCACGGCCGTCGCCTTCACGCTCGGGCATCTCATCCCGTGGGAGACGCTCGTGCTGCTGCTCATCCCCGACGTCCTGCTCGGATCGGCCGCCCTGCTCTTCTTCCGAGGAGACCCGGCAGTCCCGGTCACGATGGTCGGGAAGGTCCGGACGGCTCTGATCTTCGTCGGACTCCTCGGCGTCCTCCTCGGCAGTGCGCTGACTGAGTCGGGTCTGGAGTCGCTGAGCTGGATCGTCGGGATGTCGTTCCTGCTGTTCCTGATCGGGATCGTCGGTCACTACATCGCGGCGTCCCAGTACGCCCGTGCCATGATCACGCAGAAGCTGAGTGTGCGCGAAGGCTGAAGCTCGTCAGGCCTCGGTGCCCGTCTCGAGGTCGATCTCGTAGTGGATCATCCCCGAGCGGGCGGCGAGGCGGTCGTAGAGTCCGCGCGCGGTGGTGTTCGTCTCGGCCGTGAGCCAGTAGAGCTTCGCCGCGCCCTGCTGCTCAGCCCATGCGCGGACGTGCGCGATCAGAGCCCGGCCGACCCCGCCACCGCGCACGCCGGGTGCGACGAACAGGTCTTCGAGGTAGCAGTAGTCCGTCGTCGCCCACGTCGAGGGGTGCGTCAACCAGTGGACGATGCCCACTGCGGTGCCGCTCTCGTCGCGGGCGAGCGCGCCATGGAAGCCGGAATCGGCGTCGATGAGGCGTTCGAAGGTGGCATCCGTGGTCGCGGGGTCGAGGGCTTCCTCATAGAAGGACAGATAGCCGCTCCACAGGTCGTCCCACTCGGCACGGTCCTCGGTCGTGATCGGTGCGATCGTCGTCATGACTCGAGAGTAACGAAGTGGTGCGGAGGTTCACTCGACGGGTCGAAGGCTCCGCAGGATCGTGGCGTGACGAACCAGGAACGTGCGTTCGTCGAGCTTCTTGCGCCGCAGCCAGCCGGTGACCTCGTCGTTGTGCTTGCTCGCGTTGCACGAGGCGCACGCCGGGACGACGTTCTCGAGCGTGTAGCGGCCGCCGCGCGACACGGGTTGGATGCAGTCGCGTTGCAGGGCGGCACCGTCCCCACCGCAGTACGCGCACCCGCCCCAGGCATCCATCAAGTCGTACCACTGCTCGTCGGTGAGGTCGTTGTCGACGCGGGCGAGCCGGTTCTGTCGGCGCTTGGCATAGCGGGCACGGGTCGCCGGCGACGCGGTGGCGGAAGAGACCTTGCGACGGCGGCGCATGGGCCGATGCTATCGCGGTGAGCGCTCGACGCGCCTCAGCCCTGGCCTACCGAGGTCAGCTCATGTGGCGCGAGATTCAACCGCTCGCCGCCGACCGCGGTCACGACCACGATGTCCTCGATGCGGGCACCCCAGGAGCCGGCGAAATAGATACCCGGCTCGATGCTGAACGCCATGCCCTCGCGAAGCACCATGTCGTTGCCCGGAGCGATGTACGGCTCCTCGTGCACCGAGACGCCGATGCCATGGCCGGTGCGGTGCAGGAACGCCTCATCCAGCCCGGCGTCGGCGAGAACGTTTCGCGCCGCAGCATCCACCTCCGCCGCGGTGGCGCCAGGACGCACGGCGTCCACTGCTGCCTGCTGAGCGCGCACGAGCACCGCGATGCGCTCGGCGGCAGCGGGGTCGGGAGTGCCGACGACGTAGGTCCTGGTGCTGTCGGAGTTGTAGCCGCTCGGCACTGCCCCTCCGATGTCGACCACCACGATGTCGCCGTCCTCGATCACGCGGTCCGAGACCTCGTGGTGCGGATCGGCGCCGTTCGGGCCGGATCCTACGATGACGAACTCCACCGTGCGGTGTCCTTCGGCGACGATGGCATCGGCGATGTCGGCGGCGACCGCGCGCTCGGTGCGTCCGGCCCGAAGCCACTCGTGCACGCGGCGGTGCACCGCATCGATCGCCTCTCCGGCGCGGCGAAGCTCGGTGATCTCCTCGGCGTCCTTGACCATGCGGCCCTCGCGGAGCACGGGCGTCGCGAGTTCGAGACGCACACCCAGTCGCTCACCGATCGGGATCACGTGCAGGGCGGGGAGGGCATCGGAGACGCCGACGCGCGATACGGTGCCGACGGATGCGGTGATCAGTGCGTACGGGTCTTCGCCGTCGACCCAGTCCGCGACGGCGAGTGCGAGCTCTCCGACCGCCGTGGTGCGCACCTTCGCGAGCTCCATCCGTGGGACCACGATCGTCGGCGCGACGTCGGGGCCGATGACCAGCGCAGTGAGTCGTTCGATGGTGTCGCCTTCGACGCCCACCAGATACTGCAGATCGGGACCCGGGCCCACGATGATGGCGTCGAGCCCGGCCTCGGCGGCGAGGGATGCGGCACGGCTGAGACGGGCGGCGTACACGGAAGCGGGGAAGGGCAATGTGCTCACGGGCTCCACGCTACTGCGCGGGTGCTCGCAGGGCATCCGATTCGTGGTTCGATCCATTTCGCGCGCACGGTCGGGGCTGAGCGACTCGCCCCGGTCGCAATGCCGCAGATCATCGACGGCTGAACGGAGGGGCGCGGTCGTTCAGCCGCTCCCCCTCCGCGGTGGTCAGCTGATGGCGACGCGGATGCGCTCGGCGAGGAACTCCAGATCGGCCTTCGTGAGGTCGGTCACCGCGTAGGCAGTAGGCCAGACGGTACCGTCGTCGAGGTTCGAGATGGGCTCGAACCCGAACGTGCCGTAGCGCACCTTGAATTTACTGGCCGGCTGGAAGAAGCAGAGCACCTTGCCGTCGCGGCCCCATGCCGGCATTCCGTAGTAGGTGCGCGGTACGAGCTCCGGGGCGACCTCCGAGACCAGGGCGTGCAGCTTCTTCGACAGCGCCTGGTCTTCGGGAGTGAGCTTCTCGATCGCCTCCTTGATGTCGGCCTCTCCCGCCGCTCGAAGCTCTTCCGGGGACTTCTTCGCGCGGGAGCGCCGGGTGCGGGCCTCCTTCGCGGCGGCCTGCATGGCCTCGCGTTCCTCAGCGCTGAAGTTCTTCTCTTTCTCGGCCATGATCGGTCCTCTCGACGTGCGTCCGGTGTGCAGATCACACTACGGACGCCGGGTGGCGATGCGCTTCTCGATTCGTGATCGATCTCGGCAGGACGCACGGTCATCGACTGTCGTCGCCGACGGATAGTGTGTGATCCATGGACCTGCGTGTGGCGGCGTACGCGGTCGTCACCGATGACGACGGGCGGTTGCTGCTGGCGCGCTGGACCGAGGGTCGCCGGGTGGCATGGACGATGCCGGGCGGCGGACTCGAAGCGGGAGAGTCTCCGGAGGATGCCGTGCGTCGTGAGCTGCGCGAGGAGACCGGTTACACGGTCAAGGTCGGTGAACTCCTTGGCATCCACTCGCGGGTGATCCCCGCCGGTCGACGCGTGCAGAAGGCTGCAGATCCGCTGCATACCCTGCGGATCCTGTATCGGGCCGAGGTCACGGGCGGCAAACTGCGCTTCGAGACCGGCGGCTCGACCGACATGGCGGAGTGGTTCCCCCTGAAGGCGGTTGCCGAGCTGCAGCGCGTCAAGCTGGTCGACATCGCCTTGCGGATGGCTGGCATCCTCTGACAGGAGCTGCGCCGCCGCCCGGGATCAGCGCTCTTCGGGGACGGAGATGTCGGCGACGGTGGCGCCGTAGGCCGCGAGCAGGTCGTCGGCGTCGACGAACAGGCTGTATCCGTGAGCCCCCGCACCCATGGCGATGCGCTGACCGACGATCGACTCGTCGGCGTAGATCGGCCAGTCCGTGGTGCTGCCGATCGGCACGATGGTTCCGCGTTCGTAACCGGTTGCCGCGAGCGCCAATTCGGGCTCCGGCAATCGCAACTTGTTCACCCCGACCAGCGCGCGCAGCTTCGGCCAGGAGATCGAGCGGCCGCCGGGTACCAGGGCGAACAGGAAGGTGTCATCGGACCGCTTCACCACGAGGGTCTTCACGATGCCCGACGGAGGGATGCCGAGGAGCTCGGCCGCCTCGAACAGGCTGCCGGCGGCGGGACGTTCACGGATCTCGATGTCGAGCCCTCGAGCGGCCGCCGCGTCCCGCACCCGTGCATGCTGATCGCCTCCGTCACCGGAGGCGACGGAGGCGGGATCAGACGGGGTCACGCGTCGGGTGCGGCGAGCGGGTCGTCCGCGACCCAGAGCTCATCGTCGGCGCGCAGAGTCTGCCAAGCGGCGTAGAGCACACCGACGGCCGCAGCAGCGCCGAGGATGATCGCGATGACGGAGCCGAGGCCCGGTCCCGACTTCTGCGGCTTGGTCGCCTTGCGCACCTGCACGGCGACGCCGTGGCGCTTGGCGTTGGCGACGTCCCACGCGCTGAGTGCCGAACCGACAACTCCGCCCACGATCGGGACGAACTTGTCGTCGACGACGTGCTTGCCGATCTTCACGCCACGGTCGACGACCGGGGCGACACGGCGGTTGTACGTGTCCTGGATGGCCGGCACGACCTGCTCACGATTGAGGTTGCCGAGCTGACGGCCGGCCTCACGGGCGACATCGGCGGCGTGACCGACGAGCACCTGCTGGTTCTCCCAGAGCTGGTTCGCGTCGTTCTGAAGACGACGCAGTTCCTTCTTCCGCTTGCGGCTGAGGCTCACGATGCTCTCCTGTCCATTGGAGTACGGGTTCCCCATCTTGCCACGAGAGGCTGGAAGCCGGGCGGGAATCGCCCGGCCCTTGCTTCTTCGCCTCATCAGGGGTAGATACCACGGCCAACTCACCGGAAGCTCTGCGAGAATGAGGACATGGCTCACGCTTCTCATGTCGCAACCCTGCACACCAACCACGGTGACATCGTCATCAACCTCTTCGGTGACCACGCCCCGAAGACGGTCAAGAACTTCGTCGGCCTCGCCGACGGCACCCAGGAGTGGACCGATCCCGCCACCGGCAAGCCCGGCGAGGGACCCCTCTACAAGGACGTCATCTTCCACCGCATCATCCCGAACTTCATGATCCAGGGCGGCGACCCGCTCGGACAGGGCGTCGGCGGCCCCGGCTACAACTTCGACGACGAGATCAACATGGAGCTCAACTTCAACGAGCCCTACATCCTCGCCATGGCCAACGCCGGTCTCCGCCGCAACGCCATCACCGGCAAGCCCGAGGGCACCAACGGTTCGCAGTTCTTCATCACCACCGACCCGACGCCGTGGCTGCAGGGCAAGCACACGATCTTCGGCGAGGTCGCCGATGACGCTTCCAAGGCCGTCGTCGACGCGATCGGCGCCGTGCAGACCGGTGCGGGCGACCGTCCCGTCGAGCCGGTCGTGCTGCAGTCGATCGACATCGTCGCGGCCTGACGACAGCTGCGGCCGATCCGGATGACCACGCCTGAGTTCACGAGCAATCGCGACAACTTCTGCTACCGGCATCCGGATCGGCAGAGCTTCGTGCTCTGCCAACGGTGCATGCGCACCATCTGCCCCGAGTGCCAGACGCAGGCGCCCGTCGGCGTCATCTGCCCGGAGTGCATGAACGCCGACCGCAAGAACCGCACCCCGGCCCAGAAGAAGGCGGCCCGTCGTTGGGGCGGCAGCGGTGGAGCGAGCATGGCGATGGCTCGCAGCGGCAAGCCGGTGGTGACCTACGCGCTGCTCGCGGTCACGTCGTTCATCGGACTGCTGCAGCTGATCCCTGGTATCGGCGAGCAGATCACCGGCCAACTGCTCTTCGCGGCGCCGTATCTGTATCCGAACCTGTCGCCGCTGCCCTTCGAGCCCTGGCGATTGCTGACCGCGATCTTCGCCCATGGCGGCTTCATCCACCTCGCGCTCAACATGCTGGCCCTGTGGATGCTCGGACAGAGCCTCGAGCCCATGCTCGGTCGCGTTCGCTTCCTCGCTCTCTACCTCATCAGTGGTCTCGGCGGCTCGGTCATGGTGGCGGTGCTCGCGCCGCTGACCTCGACCGTCGGTGCCTCCGGCGCGATCTTCGGCATGATGGCCGCTCTACTCATCGTCGGTCGACACCTCGGTGCCAACGTCACGGGTCTTCTCGTGATCCTCGGCATCAACTTCGTCTACGGCCTGGTATTCGGCGGCGGACGGATCTCCTGGCAGGCACATCTCGGCGGCCTGCTCATCGGAGCCCTGGTGGCGTTCATCTACGTCAAGACGAAGCGACGAGACCAGCGCACCCTGCAGATCGTGCTGCTCTCCGCTCTGGTCGTCCTGTTGATCGTTGTGGTGGCGTTCGTGCCGCCGCTCATCCTTTTGTCCTGATCCAGAGTTGTTAACAGGGTTGTTAACCCCTGTGAATAACAACGGTGTAATTCTCCCCAGGCTGTGGAGAGGGCTGTGGATAACTTTCGCTCTGGGTGGCTTGTGGGGCGGGAACGGGGCCGTTCCCTTACGTGAGTCGTACTTCGCTGCTGACATGAGAAAGGCCCTCTCGCATCGCGAGAGGGCCTTTCTGGAAGAAGGAGTGAGGCGTCAGCGCCAGCGGGTGGTCATCAGGAATCCGATCAGCGCGATACCGAGTCCGATCGCCAGGTTCCAATTGGAGAGACCCGGGATCGGGTACTGCATGCCAGAGATGTAGAACACCAGGATCCAGGCGAGACCCAGGAGCATGAACCCGATCATCACCGGCTTGAACCACACGGCGTTGGGAGCGGCGTCGCCTTCAGCGCGCTCGACGGCGGGTTCTTCAGTCTTGCGGTCACGTGCCATTCCGTCATTGTACCCATGAGACCTGTCTCGGACGAGGTCGAGCAGGCCCTGGGACAGAGGGCGAGACGGTGACGCCACGGCATCCGCCCAGCGTTCCCGGATATGATCACCGCATGACTGCATCCGTCGCGCCTGGGGGGCGACGTCCGCGCCGGCAGCGACCACGCTCCCGTGCAACGTTCGCGAGCGTACTCGGCGAGCTCCTTCTGACGGCAGGCGTGGTCGTTCTCCTCTTCGTGGCCTGGCAGATGTGGATCGGCGACATCATCATCAGTGCACAGAAGAACGACGAGGGTGCCGCCGTCTCCCAAGCCCTCGCGCAGGCGGAGGCACCCGCGCTCCCCCCGGTCGTCGAGGGCGAAGACGGCACCTCCACCTACATCCCACCCGTGCCCGCAGCCCCGGCCGACGCGCAGTGGTTCGGCCAGATGCACATCCCCCGTTTCGGAGCCGAGTACAACTTCGGGATCTTCGGGGGCACGAGCCGTGCGCGCACGCTCGATCAACAGGGCATCGGAATCTATACGAACTCCAAGATGCCCGGCGAGGTCGGAAACTTTTCCCTGGCCGGGCACCGCACGACGTGGGGCAAGCCGTTCAACCAACTCGACAAGCTGCAGCTGAACGACGCGATCGTCGTCGAGACGCCCGACGGCTGGTACACCTACCGCTTCCGTACGCTCGAGTACGTGAAGCCCTCGCAGACCGATGTGCTCGCCGATGTTCCGCAGATGCCGGAGCAGCAGACCGGCGAGCAGTACATCACCCTCACCGCCTGCTCGCCTCTGTACTCGCTGGCGGAGCGCATCGTCGCCTACGGGGTGTTCGAGAGCTTCCAGCCGCGGGCCGAGGGACCGCCGACCGCGCTGACCGACCCGCCGCCCCCGCCGGCCGCGCCATCCGTGTGATCGTGGACCGCCATAAGGGAGAAGACTGATGTACGCCGCACTCTGGCGCCTGCTGCCCGGACCGTGGTGGCTGCGTGTGCTCATCCTCGTGGTCGTCATCGCCGCCGTGCTCTATGGCCTGTTCTGGTACGTGTTCCCCTGGGTGAGCCCGATCATCGCCCCCGGTGAGGTCGACGTCGAATGACGCGAGTTCTCGTGGTCGACAACCACGACAGCTTCGTGCACACACTGGTCGGATACCTGAGCGAGCTCGGCGCGCACACGGTGATCATCGAATCCGATGCCACGGATGCGGCTCAGCTGGAGCGGATCCTTCCCGAGTACGACGCGTTGATGCTCTCTCCGGGCCCCGGTGCACCCGTCGACGCGGGTGCGTCGCTCGACGCGGTGCGCATCGCCGCTCGCCTGCGGGTGCCGACGCTCGGGGTGTGCCTCGGGCATCAGACGATCGGCGAGGCGTTCGGGGCTCCGGTCGCCGCAGCGCCCGAGCTCATGCACGGCATGGTCTCGGCGGTGACGCACGACGGCTCCGCGTTGTTCGCCGGGATCCCTTCGCCGTTCGACGCCGGGCGCTACCACTCCCTCGCGCTGGCGGCCTCCGATCTGCCCTCCGAAGTCGTCGTGACCGCCTGGACCGAGAACGGAACCGTGATGGCTCTGGCTCACCGCGATCAGCCCCTCTGGGGCGTGCAGTTCCATCCGGAGAGCGTGCTGACCGAGGGAGGCTACCGGCTCCTGGCGAACTGGCTGGAGCTGTGCGGCGACGCGAACGCCGTCGGGCGCGCTGAGGAACTTCACCCGCTGGCTCGCTGAACAGCGTCGGGCGGGGGCATACGCCCGACGGTGCTATCCGGTGCAGAAGAAGATCTGGACCGAGGAGCCCACCGGAACGTCACCCGGCGCCACCGACATCGAGTGGACCGTGGTCGGCTCCGTCGCGGGGCACTCCGCGGTCTCCGTCGGCACAGCGACCAGACCGAGGTCCGCGAGGTTTGTCGTGGCGGCATCGACGGTCCAGCCGACGAGGTCGGTCAGCGTGACCTTGCCGCTGGCCACGACGAGATTGACGACGGTTCCCGGATCCAACTCCGCATCGGCCTTCTCGCTGGCGGAGATGACCGTGTTCGTCGCCAGGGCCTTGTCGTTGCGCTGGATGACGGTCCCGAGTTCGAGGCCGGCCGCCGTGAGGGCCTTCGTGGCATCGTCGAGGGCCATCCCCTCGATCTTCGGCATCACCACGGTCTCCTCGCCCTTGGAGACGTACAGGGTGATCGTGGAACCCTCTTCCACCGACACTCCCGCTTCGGGGTCGGTGCGGATCACGTTCCCCTCCGTCACCTCGGAGCTCGTCTCGATCACGATCTTCGATGAGAGGTCGAGTGCGGCGAGGTCGTCCTGTGCCCGTTCCGAAGACACGTTGACGAGGTTGGGGATGGTGCGCGACGTGCTCGACACCTCAGTGGGCCGCATGCTGATCGTGACGACCCAGAACAGCACGGAGGCCAACAACACGGCGAGCAGCGCCACGCCCGCCCAGATCCAGGCGACCGGAGGACCGGACTGGGTTCTGGTCATGGTCGTGTCCGTGCTCAACTGGCGAAGCGATCGCGCGGTCTCCTGCGCCTGCCGCGGGCTCGCCCCGTACAGCTCGCTGGTCAGCGCACCGAGCTCCTTGCGGGTCGGAGCGTTTCCCGTCATCGCGGAATCGAGCGCCGCGCGGAAGTGCGCGGCATCCGGATAGCGCTGGTACGGGTCCTTGGCGAGCGCGCGGAGCACGATCGGGTCGAGATTCCGCGGGGCGTCCTCGTTGACCTCGGTGGGAGGAACGGGAGTCTCGCTGACGTGCTGATAGGCGACCGCTACCGGCGACTCGCCACGGAACGGCTGCCGCCCCGTGAGCAGCTCGTACAGCACGACACCGGTGGAGTAGAGGTCGGCACGAGCATCGACGGGTTCGCCCTTCGCCTGCTCCGGTGAGAAGTAGGCGGCGGTCCCGATGATCTGGGTGGTCTCGGCGACGGTCGACGACGAGTCGGAGACGGCTCGGGCGATGCCGAAGTCCATCACCTTGACCTGACCCTTGTCGGTGACCATCACGTTGCCGGGCTTGATGTCGCGATGCACGACACCGGCGCGGTGCGAGTAGTCGAGCGCCTCGAGGATTCCGTCGACGTAGCGGACCGCATCGGTGGCCGGCACCGGGCCGGCGGCGATGATGTCCTTGAGGAGGGTGCCCTTGACGAGCTCCATCACGATGTACGGCGGTTCCGTGGAGCCGATCTCGCTCGTCGAAGGGTCGCCGGCGTCGAACACGCGGACGATCGACGGATGCGACATGCGCGACGCCGCCTGGGCCTCGAGGCGGAACCGGTTACGGAAGGTGGTGTCGCGCGCAAGGTCGGCATCGAGGATCTTGATCGCGACCTCGCGCCCGAGCGTCAGGTCGTACCCGCGGTACACCTTCGCCATTCCGCCATGCCCGATGAGCTCGTCGACGCGGTACCGACCCGCGATGACTTGTGGCTCTGTGGACACGGAAGACCCCCCTGGAAACTACGCTTGCTGAACTGGAACTACAGATTACCCGTCGGTGCCGCTGTTCCCATCGCCGGGGTCGGTGGCCGCCGTGATCGTCACCGAGAGCGGCGGAGACGCGGCGGAGGTGCGCTGGTCGCCGCCGGAGCACATGCCCTGGTAGCTGACGATGAGCTGCTGTCCCGCGGCGTCGGCGATCTTCACCTGCGTGTTGCGCTGCGTCGGCTGGAAGTTCGGGCCGCCCGAGACGAAGGTGCCGTTCTGGACCGACACGACGTAGCCGGAGAGAGTGGTTCCGCTGGGGCAGGTGAATCCGGTGCCCCAGGAGATGGTCACCGTCGAGCCGGCGACAGGGTTGCCCGTGATGGTCGGGGCGTCGGTCGGGGTCGGCAGACCGGCACGAGCGGCGTAGACCGTGAGGGTCATCGCCTGGGTGGTCTCCACGTTGCCGGTGGGAGCCACGCGGTAGACCTTTCCGACCTCTTCATCGCTGGGTGCCGGGTCTCCGTCGACACAGGTGATCTCGCTGTTGAAGCCGGCGCCCTTGAGCGTCGAGGTGGCCGCGCCGCAGTCCATGCCGTTCAGGTTCAGGGCGGTCACATCCACTCGCGTCACCTCCGGCGTCGGGGTGTTCGGCGGTGGAGTCGTCTGCGTCTGGGTCGGCTTGCTGCTCGGCGACCCCGTGGGGTCGGCGTCGCCGCCCTGGTTCGCGAGCATCGCCCACACCGTGCCGCCGAGCACGATCACCAGCAGCGCGATCAGAGCGATCAGCGGCCAGGTCCAGGGGCTGCGCTTCTTCTTCTTCTCCTCTTCCACGGCTTCCTCCGTGGGAAGCTGAGCGGTGGTGGGAAGGATGCGCGTGGTGCCGTCGTCGCCGGAGGCATTCAGGAGTCGGGTCGCGTCGTCGCCGCCGGCGATACCACCGGTCGCGATCGCCGGCACAGCGATGGCCGCGGAGTTCAGATCGCCCCGGCGAAGGGCCTGGGCCGCTCGTGCCACCGTCGCGGACGACGAGGGACGATCGCTGGGCTTCTTGGCGATCATCGCCATGACCAGATTCTGCACCGGGATCGGGACGGTCGGAGGCAGGGGCGGCGGCTGCTCGTTGATCTGCGCCATCGCGATGGCCACCTGCGACTCGCCCGTGAAAGGACGCTTGCCCGCCAGGCACTCGTACGCGACGATGCCGAGCGAGTAGGTGTCGGTCGCTGGCGATGCCGGGTGACCTGACGCCTGCTCGGGCGAGAGGTACTGCACCGTGCCCATGACCTGGCCGGTCGCGGTGAGAGGCACCTGGTCGGCGATGCGGGCGATGCCGAAGTCGGTGATCTTGACGCGGCCGTCGGGCGTGATCAGCAGGTTTCCCGGCTTGATGTCGCGGTGCACGAGACCGGCCGCGTGGGCTGCCTGCAGCGCGGAAGCCGTCTGGGCGACGATGTCGAGAGTCTTGTCGGCGCTCAGCGCACCATCGCGCTCGAGCACGGTCGAGAGTGCCTCGCCCGGCACCAGTTCCATGACGAGGTAGGCGCTGCCGTTCTCCTCGCCGTAGTCGAACACGCTGGCGATGCCCTCATGGTTGACGAGAGCAGCGTGCCGCGCCTCGGCACGGAAACGCTCGAGGAACCCGGGGTCCCCCATGTACTCGTCCTTGAGGATCTTGATGGCGACGGTACGTCCGATGACGTGATCCGTCGCCTCCCATACCTCGCCCATGCCACCGATCGCGATACGCGACTGCAGCTCGTAACGACCACCGAACGACACACCCTGCGTCGGCCTCATCTGCCCAGCACCGCCTCTATGACCTTCTTCGCAATCGGAGCCGCGATGGTGTCGCCGCTCCCTGATTGTCCCTGTCCGCCGCCGTCTTCGACGACGACCGCTACTGCGACCGCGGGGTCGTTCGCCGGCGCGAAGCCGGTGAACCACAACGTGTGCGGCCTGTTTCCGTTCTCTGCGGTGCCCGTCTTACCGGCCACGTCGATCCCGTCTATTCTTGCACCCTGGGCCGCGCCCGTTGCGACGCTCGCGACCATCGCCGCGGTCACGTTGTTCGCCACATCGGCCTCCATCGCACGTCCGAACTCACTGTCCTGGAAAGCCTTGATGACTGAGAGGTCGTTGCCGATGACGGCGTCGACCATCCGCGGGTTCATCACGATGCCGTCGTTCGCCAATCCGGACGAGACCATGGCCATCTGCAGCGGGGTCGCCGTGACCTTTCCCTGACCGAATCCGGTCAGCGCGGTCTGGGCGTCGTCGAGGCCGCGCGGGTAGCTCGACGGCGTCGACGTGAGCGGCGTGTCGAACGACTGGTTGAAGCCCAGCTTGTCCGCCATCTCGCGGATGGTGTCGTCACCGAGCTCGACGGCCAGCTCGGCCATCGGGATGTTGCAGCTCAGACGGATCGCCTCGGCGATCGTGACGGTCTCACCCGGACCGCACGTGCCCCCCCAGGCGTTGGAGACGCGGTTGCTCGAACCGGGAAGGGTATACGCGATCGGGTTGGGCAGCGTGGAATCCGGAGTCCATTTGCCGGTCGCATAGGCGGCAGCCGCGACCACGACCTTGAACGTCGAGCCGGGAGGGTTCAGGTCACCGGCGATCGCCCGGTTGGACAACGGCTTGTTCGCGTCGGCGACCAGCTGATCGTAGGTCGCGTTCGCAGCGTTCGCATCATGCGTCGCCATCAGGTTGGTGTCGAAGCCGGGAGTCGAGACCATCGCGAGGATGCGTCCGGTTTTCGGGTCCATGGCCACGACCGCGCCCTTGAGGTCGCCGAGGGCGTCGTAGGCAGCTCGCTGCGCCGCGGTGTTCAGAGAGAGCTCGACGCTGTATCCGCGCTGCGGCTGGCCGGAGAGGATGCGCTCGACCTCGCCGAGGAACGCGTTCGACCCCGTGCCGGAGAGCTCGGCGTTCATGGCCTTCTCGATGCCGGTGCTCGAGCCCAAGGCGGGGTTGAAGTAACCGGTGACCGGTTCCCACAGCGCCGCATCCGTGTAGACGCGCTGGAACTGGTACCGGTCGTCGCTCGGCACCGAGTTGGCGATCGCGACCCCGTCGACGATGATCGATCCGCGTTGGATCTCGTAGCTGTCGAGGCGCGTGCGCTTGTTGTTGCTGTTCTGGGCCAGCGCATCCGCCTCCACGACCTGGATCCAGCTGGTCGCGGCGAACAGTGCGATGAACATGAACAGCATGATGATGCTGAGGCGACGGAGTTCCTTGGTCATGTCAGCCGATCACCACCCGGGGCTGACGGCGCACACCGTCGGAGATGCGCAGCAACAGCGCCACGATGAGCCAGTTGGCCACGAGGGAGGAGCCACCCGCGGCGAGGAAAGGAGTGGTCAGACCCGTCAGCGGGATGAGGCGGGTCACGCCGCCGACCATGATGAACACCTGCAGAGCGATCGTGAACGAGAGTCCGGTGGCGAGCAGCTTTCCGAAATCGTCCTGACCCGCGAGGCCGATGCGCATGCCGCGGCTGACGAACACCATGTAGAGGCAGAGGATCGCGAACAGCCCGATCAGGCCGAGCTCTTCGCCGAGGCTGGTGATGATGTAGTCGCTGTGGGCCAGCGGGGTGACCTCGGGACGGCCCTGACCCCACCCGGTGCCCATGAGTCCGCCGCGTGCGAGGCCGAAGAGTCCCTGCATGGGCTGGTAGCCGGCGCCGTCGGGATCGACCTGGTCGGCGTCGAAGAGGAAGAGCCAGTTGATGAAGCGTCCCTGCACGTAGCTGAGGATCTGCGTCGCGAGTGCCACGCCGGCGACCACGAGGGCCAGGCCGATGAGCACCCAGCTGGTCTTCCCCGTCGCGACGTAGAGCATCGCGACGAACATCCCGAAGATCAGGGTTCCGGTTCCGAGGTCGCGCTGGAACACGATGATCCCCAGCGAGATGAGCCAGACGACGAGCACAGGTCCGAGCTCGCGCATACGGGGCCAGGTGATGCCCAGCACCCGCTTGCCGACCGATGTCAGACTCTCGCGGGTGCGCACCAGATAGCCGGCGAAGAAGATGGCCAGGCAGATCTTGGCGAGCTCGCCCGGCTGGAAGGCGAAGGCACCGCCGAGCGACACCCAGACCGCCGCATTCGCATCGGGGATGCGCAGCCCGGGGACGAACGGCAGCAGCAGGAGCAGGATTCCGGCGAGGCCGAAGATGTAGGTGTAGCGGAACAGCACGCGGTAGTTGCGCAACAGGATGACGACCGCGATCGCACCTGCGAGCGAGATCGCGGTCCACGCGAGCTGCTTGGTCGAGTAGGCGTTCCAGCCGGTGTTCTCGAAGGCGATGTCGATCCGATAGATCATCGCGATGCCGAGGCCGGTGAGGAGGGTCGCGATGGGCACGACGAACGGGTCGGCGTCGGACGCGACGAAGCGGAGCACGATATGCAGGGCGAATGCGAGGGCGGCGAGACCGCCGCCGATCGCCAGGATCATCGGGTCGATCACGCCCAGTGCGCCCAGCTGCACGAGCGTGAGGGCGGCTCCGCTGATCGCGCAGGCGAACAGCAGCAGCCAGAACTCGCGATTGCGCTGGTTCTGCGGCATCCGGATGCGCTTGAGCGCCTTGATGACGCTGGTGTCGGCGGCGACGTCGGTGCTCATCCCTCACCCCCGGCCGGCGTGTCGACAGGGGTCGGCATGGGGGTGGGCAACGGGGTCTCGATCGTGTTCGCGTCGGCCCCGGCGCGGAGCCGGTCGACGATCGCCATCGCGTCGGACAGAGATCGTGCGGTGATGGTGCGCTCGACCGATGCCCGCTGATACGGAGGCAGATTCGCGAGGAGGATGTCGGTGTCTTCGACCGGAGTCGACAACGTGATCGGCCCGATGTTCTGCTGCACGCCTTGGAAGATCACGACGCTGTCCTCGTCGGCGCCGATGAAGTAGCGCGTCTGGGTCCAGCTGTAGGCGGCGAAGGCGGCGACGCCGAGCATCACGATCACCACGAGGGCACCGGCGATCCAGCCGAGACGACGGCGCTTGGCGCGACGGCGATCTTCCTCGATCAGCTCCTCGAGGTACTCGGGAGCCGGCTCGAAGTGGCTCGGCTCGTTCGCGGCCTGGCGCACCGGGTGCAGCCAGTTGCCGCGCGGAGGTCGGACCGGAGGCACGTAGACGCCGTCGGGGTTCGATGCCGAGCCGACGATCGTGGGGGTGCCCGAGTGGATCGGATGCTGCCCGCCCACGTCGACGAGGACGATCGTGACGTTGTCGGGCGCGCCGCCGTCGAGAGCCTGCTTGAGGAGGTTGTCGGCGGTGCGGCCGGGCGCGAGGCCGAGCTGCATGGCCTTGAGGATGTGCGGTTCGTCGACCACGCCCGAGAGGCCGTCGGAGCAGAGCAGCCACCGGTCGCCTGGTTGCGTGTGCATCACGAACATGTCGAGCTCGGGATCGGAGTCCATGTCGCTGAGCACGCGCATGAGCACGGAACGGCGGGGGTGGTAGCGCGCCTCCTCCGGCGTGATGCGGCCCGAATCGACCAGACGCTGCACGAAGGTGTGGTCGGCGGTGATCTGCGTCAGTGCGTCGTCGCGGTACAGGTAGATGCGCGAGTCGCCGATGTGGCCGATGACCGCGTATTCGTCGACCATGATGATCGCGCTGACCGTGGTGCCGAGGCCGGCGAGTTCCGGGCGGTCCTTCGCGGCGCGGATCAGGTCGCCCGCTGCGGTGGTCGCGGCGGCCTGCAGCGAGGCCTGCGCGTCTTCGGTCGACGCATAGGGCTGGTCGAGGGGCTCCAGACGCTGGATCGCGATGCTGGAGGCGACGTCTCCGCCGGCGTGCCCGCCCATCCCGTCGGCGACGACGAAGAGATTCGCACCGGAGTATCCGGAATCCTGGTTGTTGGAGCGGACCTTCCCGGTGTGGGAGATCGCGACGCTCGAGCCCTCGAAGACCATGCCGGCGTCAGGCTCGCAGCTCGAAGGTCGTGGCGCCCACCTTGATCGGGGTGCCGAGCGAGAGGGCGACGGGCGAGCCGGAGACGCGCTGGCCCGCGACGAAGGTGCCGTTGGTGGAGTCGAGATCCTGGATCGCCCAGCTGTCGCCGCGCAGCATCAGGCGCGCGTGGTGACTGGACGTGTAGTCGTCGCGGATCACGAGAGCGGACTCGCTGGAGCGGCCGATCGTGAGGGAGTCGGCGCTGAGCGGCAGCTCGAGGCCCGCTTTGGGGCCGGAGGTGATCACGAGCCGCTTGGCGGTCGCGACCGTGGCCGGACCGGTGGAAGGGCGAGCGGATGCCGGTTTCGCCACCGGTGCTGCGGGGGCTGCGACCGGCGCGGCGGCCGACCCTGCCGCCGCCTCTGCGGGGAGCTTGCGCACTCGCACGCCGAACAGGTCGGCACGCAACGAATACACGACCCCGAACACGAAGAACCACATCAGGATGAGGAACCCGATGCGGAGCAGAAGGAGGATCAGTTCACTCACCCGAGGGCTCCGAACGCTCGGGTGGCGTCGTCGCCGCGGGGTGCAGGACGCGAGGGTGACGCGACCGGGACGACGCGGAACACCAGATCGGTGCGTCCGATCGTGATGGTGGTGTCGCTCGGGAGCGCGGCTTCGCGCAGCTTCTGGCCGTTGACCTTCGTGCCGTTGGTGGAGCCGAGGTCGCGCATCATGGCGCGCTCGCCATCCCACAGGATCTCGGCGTGCTTCCGACTCGAACCGGCGTCGGCGATCGTGATGTCGGCATCCGAGCCGCGGCCGATCACGGTGCGGGCACGGGAGATCGAATGACGACGGCCGTCGACGTCGACCACGGCCTGCCAGGTCACACGACCTTCGACCGTTCCCGAGCTCACACGCACCGTGCCGGTGGCGACCTTCTCATCGGCCTCGAGAGTGATGGCGAGCGGTCCGGAGAAGCTGTATCCCTGGGACTTGGCGTGTGTGGTGAGAAGAGCATGCAGCTCGTCGGTGAGGGCGCCGCCGAGTCCGCGCATCCGCTCCGCATCGTCGGCACTCAGCCGCACGACGAAGCTGTTGGGCGCGATGATGCGGTCGCGGCTCACGACCGCAGCCTTCGTGTCGGCTTCGCGCCGCAGCGCCGAAGCGATCTCCACTGGCTGGATGCCGCTGCGGAAGGTCTTGGCGAACGCGCTGTTAACTGCGCGTTCGAGACCCTTCTCAAAGCTGTCAAGTAGTCCCACTGGGCTCCTCTGGCATGCCGACTGGTAGACACATCGTAGCCAGGTGTCCTGGGGGAACGCCGCCGATGACCCTCCAGGCATGTGCAACGAGGCCGAAAACGCATGATATCTTTGGGAAGTTGAGTTCTTCGGAACGAGACACACGCGCGAGTGGCGGAATGGTAGACGCGCTGGCTTCAGGTGCCAGTGTCCGTAAGGACGTGGGGGTTCAAGTCCCCCCTCGCGCACAGGGCGGGTTCATGAAAAGTCCATGAATCAGTTCATGAAATGCGAGTTCGGCGGTTGCTTCGATGAAAATCGGGGCAGCCGCCGCCTCATTTTCCGGCCTCCGCGGCCGATTTGTAGCCTGATCCGCGCTCGTCGCAGTTCCTTCCCACGACGAATGGCCCCTTGAGGGGCTGCCGGTCTTGCTATTCGGTTCGGGTGAGTCTTTCCGACTACGCGGGTGGGGCGAGTGCCCCTACGGTCTCCGGTCGGACGTTCGGAAGGTCGGCGACAGTGAACTTCTTCCGGGACTTGCGGCGCTTCTTCTCTGCGGGCGTGCATTCCTCGCGGATTGCTCGCACCAGCACCCGCAGGTTGTAGGCGACAGCCATGAGCGCGGTGGCGATGGAGTGGTACGCCTCGCCTCGTCCGGGGCGCTTGGCGGCGGACTCCATGTCGGGGAATCGGGTGTGCTTGATGGACTTGTTGACGGACTCGACCTGGTTGCGCTGCCCGTAAACCGACTTCCACTGTGTTGTGCCCCACAGGTGCCGCTGTAGGTGCCGTACGACCTCCGGGTACGGGTGGATGGTCACGGAACCGCGGAGGCGGTTCTTCGAGGGTTGGATGCGCTTGCCGGTGGCGGGGTCGTAGGCCATGTAGGTTTTCGGGTCGGGATAGGTGAACCGCTGGTCACCTCGGTTGTGCTTCTTGTGAGAGATGTCGCCGTGACGCTTCATGGCATAGGGCTTGCGCGCCTCGATGGCCCACTCGACGTCCGCCTCAGTGACGGGCTTCCCGGTCTCGTCGTTCAGCTCACCCTCGTGGAACCACTTGGTCATGTACCTCAGTTCCGTAGGCATGTACTCCACGTAGAGCGCTCCATCGACGACAACGATGGGGAGACCTGGGACGGTGGCCTGAACGCCGAACTGCCTCTTGCCGTAGTCGTACGCGAACTCCCATCTGTCGACGCGGCATGCCTGTGAGAAGTTCTCCGACAGCATGCCGTTGAAGGCGCGGTCCGCGGCCGCGATACCGCGCTGCACGTTGTTCCCGGAGCGTGGCGGATGGCACAGGAGACGACCTTCAAACCCTGTTGGACGCCCAGCGCGGGCGGGCTACCAACCTCGATTCGTGAGGGCCTAGGCGATGATGCTGACCGCGCCCGCGCGCCCGCGCGCCCGCGCGCTCGTGTGCGGCCCCATAGTCGACGAAGACTGTGGTCGAGGTTTCCCCCAGACCGCTGAGACAATACGTCCATGCCCGCTGATATCAACTGGTTGCTGAGCTCCATCGCTCAGGCGTCCGCAGCCATGATCGCCATCGTCGGCGGTCTCCTCGTGTCCCGGTACGTGGGCTTGCATGCTGAGCAGCAGGCGACTGGTCGGCGCTTGAAGGACTTGACGGCACGGGCGACGGGTGCGCGCAAGCGGGCGGCGCGGTACCTGCGGGAGATGCAGGAGCTAAGTGCAGCCGATCTCGTTGATAATCCTGCTGTTTTCGAGGCAATCGTCCGCTCGGAGTATGACCTGCCCACGAGCGAGGTGTTCCGCATCACCGGAGATTCCGCTCGCGACTACGAGGACGATCTAGTGCTGGGTCAGCTCCGCGCGGTGACCGTCGAGTTGCAGAAAGCGGGCGCGGCCCTTAGCAGCCTTGTGCCCAGTGGCGAGTATCACGAGGACTGGGAGACGTTTCGGATCGCGCATCCTTCTCTAACGTTCCAACACAGGAACGCGTGGGAGTGGATGTACAACACCCTCTGCGACGCGCAGCAGGAGGCGGCGGAGAATAAGCTCGAACCTCTGATGAGGGCCTTGAGGAACGTAAATGCCGTGACGTGGGGGCGTGACGATGCTCCCACGGTCCGGCTTGACACCGTCCGAAAGCGCGAGCGCCTCACGGCCCTCTACGAGGCTGCGAACGAAGAGGGTACGGCCGCGGAGAGCGAGGCGGTGCTCGCCCAGGAGGCTTACGACCTGACGCGGCAGCCGGAGGGTTTTTCGCTTGCTCTGCAGGTACTTGTGACACTGGCGATCTTGGGGATCGTGCCGTCGGTGACGTTGATGGGCTTCGGAGTCGCGACGCTGGACCTTCTACCGCGACTCATCCTCGTCGGGTTCTTCCTCGGGGGCGTCGCATTGCTCCTGCGGTTCCTCTACGTGTACGCGCGTTTCCTGCAACAGGGCGGGAGAGCCACCCTGCCCACCAAGGTGTGGTTTGAGCTCTTCGAATCTGAGAAGCATGCGAATCACGCGGCCACGAAGGCTGCGGAAGCCGAAACCAACTAGTCAGCGGGCTGTCACCGCACGGTCTCGTGCCGCCAAAGACACGGCTGGAGATGCGAAGCGTGCTGGGACAACATCGCTTATGGAGGACACCGAAAGGCCTGGTCAGCTATCGGTTGAAGAAGTAGGTGGCCTGCACCAACCGGCTTTCGTATGACGGGCCGCCTAGGTGCAGCGCATCCGAACCACGAGTCGGCGCCCTCCCCGCGGCTACTTCTGCCAGGCTGGCGCTGTGACGGACTCATTAGACATGAACCTCGGCATGGTGGCAGCGACGTGGAAGTCGGTGGAAGCCGTGGGCATCCCGGATTCTCCTGTACGGCGCATGTTGTTCGATCTGGCTGACCGTTTCCAGAACCATGGACCAAATGACGACATCGCGCTACTTTCCGGGGCGTTCACTGCCCTGATGGATGTTCTGCAGGAGCATCACGCGGACAAAACTCCACTCCAGGTGCAGGCAGAAGCGCGACGTACGACCCGTGACCTGCGAGCGAGAGGGATCAATATCCCCGATATCGTCTTCCGCCACACGGACTTCGAGCTCCCGCCGCAGACACCGAACGAGCTTGCCGTGCAGTTGGGCTACGTGGACGGCGGACGCGCTGTCCGCCGCGTGCTACGTAGCGGGTTCCCGGAGCACGAGAAGCACGCTCGGTGGGAGCCGCTGACGGATGCACAAGTCCATTACGTGCGCGCGCACCTGCCGGCGCGGCCTTAGCGGGAGGTGCGGCTGGGGCCGACTCGTCCGTGAAGCGCACCGGAGACTAGTTCGTTGTCGGTGCGCGATCTGTCAGCTCGTCACCCACGGCGGGGACGATGAGCGTTCCGTCGTGCGCGCGCAGGTACTCGATGCCCGCTCAATAGGCGGTGGGCAGGATCTCCCACACCCACCCGTACAGGTTCTTTGCACGGCGCGCGGCTGAATAGAGCGGTGCCTTCATGCGTGGTGGATCGCCTTCGACAATGTCAAACGTGCACATGACCGTGCCGTATCCGTTGTTCAGGTGCGATGTCTGTGAGGGATTCTGAAGACCACAGTCTGCCGTGCATCCTCGATCCTCGCCAAAGTGGCCGCTGTCTCCGTGACTGAGTACGCCCAGGAGTTGCTTCATCGCGTCGAGGTTGCCGCGGCTCATTCTTATACTTCGCGGAAGTATAAGAATGAGCCACGGTGGATGCTCGAACAGCCGGCGTGCCGCGGCCATGGTTCAACGTCTTCAGGTGCTCACTGGCTCCACACCCAGGCGTCGTGCCGGGCGTCACGAAGCACATCATCCAGGTGACCTGCGCGCAACTGCTCGATGGCGCTGGGCTCCACGCCGTCGCCCTCCGGTCGGGCGATCAGCCACTGGGACCACGTCCATTTGGAGTTGGTCCCGGTGGCCAGTGTCTGCAGAACTTCGCCGCTGTAGCAGGGGCCGATGATGTCGGCCGACGGGTTCCTCGCCTTGGCCAACATCATCCTTCTGCCGCATCTCGGATCTGCCGCAGGCTCGGGGTCTTCAACGTCAAGGTGCGCACGTCGAGAAACACAGGACTACCTTCTTGGACATCGCATCTTAGGCTCGCTACTCGCCGTAACCCGGCCTCTCGCGATGTGCATGTGGCCGTGCAACAGCAGCTCAAGGCGCGCGGAATACCAAACCTCGGCGACGTGTGCGCGAGAGGCCGCAGATTCCGCTAGAGCGTCATCGGGGAAGCCCATCGGATTCTTGCGAAGTGCCTCCCGCACGCCGCGCACGGGCGTGCGGGCCGGAGGCTCGTGGGTGAGCATGACGTCTGCGGGACCGCTGGCGATGGCCGCGGCAACAAGTTCGTCGGTGATGGCCTCGTCGGGCCACGAGTTGATTCCTTCACGCCGCCATGCCCTATCGACCGAGGCGGCACCCCCCGAGGAAGAGGAGACTGCGTCCGCCGATCCGGAGGCGAGTATGCCGGGGCAGCAAGCATGTGATCTCGGAGACTTGTACGACGGCACCGGAGTAGGCATTCCTACATCCGCGTGATGTCGCCTCCCGGCTCGTGGTAATAGTGCTCAGACTTTCTCCACTCCATCAAGGCGAGTCAGCAACAACTCGGCTGCGCTCGTGACCTGATAGTACGCAAACAAGCCAACCGCTGCCGCTATGAAACCGTAGAGCAGAATCCAGTAGATCTGCTCTCGTCGCCGCAGTGTATCGACAACAAGGACCAGTGCGGTCAGCACAGCAACTGTTTGCCCAGCCACCCCAGCGAACGCCATCCGAACCGCACTCGAGGCCGTCAGTTCGCCGGCACCACCGACAAGAATCGCGAGGGCAAACGGCACAATAAGAACTCCGGTGATGAGGCAGATTGGCCTGCTAAAGCGCTCCAACGGACCTTGCCCTGTACGGACACCCGACTTCGACCTCGCTGGCGACATCATCTTGTGAGCGTAACGTGTACCTCCGATGGATGGTCGCGCGCTGTCGACAGGTCCGTTATCTGGCGCCTGAGGTGTGCGCGCATCGACGGCCCTCTGACACGGTCACGAGACCAACCACCTGGCGTCGCGAGCTGCGCCATGAGGGAGGAGTTCGATCCTGGGCGGCGACAGGGGGGAGTCATGTGGCAGGCATTTTGGCAGGCCGCGATGCCCTTTTTGGCTTGGGGCCATCGAGGGTAGGGTCCGCAGCATCGTTAGCAGATCGCTTCAGGCAACGCTGAGTGCGCAGGTTGGAAAACTCACGGTCGTACGCGATGCAGTGCTGTTCGAGGTTGTTTGCCCGCCGCGGGGTGGCGGCGAGTGATATCGACCCGACGAGCCCGGCCGCGGATCCCCCTCGCACAGGAGTTCGGATAAGAGTTGCTGCATCTACAGTGTTCGCAGCCGCTGCGTTCTGTATGGAAGCCTTGCGGTCGGCTGCTACCAGGGCAGCTTAGGGAGTTCCCGGGTGAGTAGGCGCTCAACGGACTGCGCCAGCGCGGCGGGGGTCTCGCATCCTTTCATGAAAACCTGGTCCAGGGTTGGCACCTCGCCCGCACCGTCCCACCGCATGAGGGCCCGCCCGAGCTCAAGAAGCTGCTCTCCATTTGGTGTGAAGTACTCGTCAGCGAGCGCGAACAAGACGTGTGCCTGCTGCTCCCTCGGGAGCCGCTTCAAACGACCACTGTCATGCACGGAACGGACGCCATGCCACCACGCCAGACGCACTCGGCGCAGACGGAGGATGATGTCGTCGAGGTCAAGCTCATGTTCGGCCACCCGGAAGGCCCTGTAGATGGTCTCTGCGCCCGGAGCGCCTTGGTCGCGGTTGAACCCTGGACGGCTCGCCGCCTCGAACAACGTGGGACCATCCATCGAGTTGAACTCATCCTGAGCCGTGATGAGTGCGTTCCCGAGCTTTCGTGCCGCCTGACGTCGGGCATCGTTGACGCGCTCGGTGCGCTCCGCGGCCAACTGGACTTGGGTCAGCTGCCTGTCATGGGAAAGCTGTCCGCGGAACAGCCAGAAAGCACCGAGGAACGCGAGGCCGACGCTGAGCAGTGTGAGCACGACGTCTGCAGCGGCAGTTGGACTGATGAGGGCTGCCAAGAATTGGTCCCACCAGCTTGCGGGTGCACTTTCGGTCACGACTCACAGCGTAAGGGCGCGACCCTGAAGTGGACGGCGACTGCTGAGGCATGTGGACCGCGCCGGCGATGTGCAAGGGTGGCAGAGCGCATGAAATGCGCCCGCTGAACTACTCCGGATTCACCCCAAGCGCTCATCGCGTGTCGGAAGGACCGTCTGTGCCTCCTGCAATCTCCCCCCTCGTTTCGCTGGCGACCACCATGCATGCCCAACCAGGGGTGTATGCGCTGCTCCTGGGCTCTGGCGTCTCAACCGGCGCCGGTGTTCCGACGGGGTGGGGAGTCGTGAGTGAACTCGTCGCCCGCGTCGCCATGCTGGAGGGGGATGGCGAGGGTGCCGATGCAGCACGGATCGATGCGGATGCGTGGTGGCGGGCCCACGGGAAAGGAGAACTCGGGTACTCCACGCTCCTCGAACAGCTCGCTCACACGCCAGCGGCGCGACAGGGACTCCTAGCTGAGTTCTTCGAGGGCACGACGGCGGACGGCGAGCCACTCGTCCCCAGTCGAGCGCACCATGCCATCGCCCAGCTCGTCAAGCGTGGGGCCGTCCGGGTCATCGTCACCACAAACTTCGACCGACTCATGGAACAAGCGTTGGAGGCCGTTGGGATCTCCCCACAGGTGATCTCCCGCGCGGAAGCGGTAAACGGGATGATGCCGCTCGCTCACGCTCCCGCCACTGTCATCAAGCTTCACGGAGACTACAAGGATCTCGGTTCGCGCAACACGCCGTCGGAACTGTCCGAGTACCCTGCCGAGTGGATAAATGTGCTGTCACAAGTGTTCGAGGAGTATGGACTGGTCATCTCCGGATGGTCCGCCGAATGGGACAACGCACTTGTCCACGCGCTTGAGGTAGCGCGGCACCGGTATCCGCTCTTCTGGGATGAACGCAGCGCTCGGAAGGCAAATGCGAAGCGTCTCATCGCGGCTCGACGAGGGGTGTGCGTCCCCGCTACGAATGCGGATGCGCTGTTCACCGAACTTGCGGAAAACCTTGACGCCCTGGACCGTATGTCGGCGGCGCCACTCACCACCGCCTTGGCGGTTGCGCGTCTGAAGAAGTACCTCCCTGATCCTGTCCGTCGGTTGGATCTTCACGATCTGGTGATGGGAGTGGTCGACGAGGTGGTCGAGGGGATCGCCACCCAGCCCATCACAGGGGGCGGGGCTGACGTCACCGGCGAGGATCTCCAAGCAGTTTGGGAGGAGCGATTCCGATCCATGGAGCGTCTTGCGCCACTCCTCATTGAAGGTGTCTGGCACGACATCGAAGGGCACCACGACCAGCTGTGGCAAGACGTCGTGCAACGTCTCGTGGACGTGGCGGCGGCCTTCGAGCCGAGTTACAACGAGGGCTATCGGGGGGCGCGGCGGATACCGGCGCTCGTCGCTCTCGAGGTGATCTCCATAACCGCGACCAAGCGCGGGCGGGAAGAATTGCTCCCCCAACTCACGTCCCGTGTAGAGGTAGTCGACCGCTACCGAGGCACTGACCCGCAGAACTGTGTCCAGTTTCTCCATTACCTACGCATCGCGAACGACGAGTGGGTCAACGTCATGCCGCGAAGTGAGCAAACACACTTCTACTACCCGGTCAGTCACGTCTTCCTTGAAGACACCCGCAGATACTTCGGTGACCTCATCGGCGGTGACGACAGCTTTCAAGCTGCATTTCACGGGTTCGAGTACCGCATGGGCCTCCTCCAATCGCACCGCGGCGGCTACCGTGCCATCTCCGGCGAGTATGTCGGGGACTGGGCATGGCTGGACGAGGTTCCGAAAGCCGAAGCTCGGTTCCGTCGCGATGTGGAGCGCAACGGCAGCGACCAGTGGATTCGTGTTCTCGTCAGCGATGAGGGCACGCTCGATGACGCGCTCATCGCACACCGGGCTACGCTCGAGCGTTACCGCCGGTACTAAAGTGCAAGGGTTGAGGCGCATCGCTGGTGATTGTTGTTCTTGTCACTGTCCCTATCGCGTGGGTCGCGGCTTTCAAGACCGGTCCCCGTGGCAAGACCGCCCTGGAGGTTCTGGCGCGCAGACGCGAAGAGCATGATGTCTGTGGGCTTCCTGGCGGTCGGACTGCAGTCCACGGGAGTCGGCCTGTGCTTAGAGAGTGGCCGAACCAATCAACTGCAGCACCGCTCCAATCGCAGCGAAGCAGAGGCCGGCGACAGCCACGCGGGTGTCCGACCGCGCCTCAGCCTTTCGTTCAGCGTTCTCGCGGTCCCAGTCGACTCGCACGGCGCTCGCCAGCCGCGCGATGGACTGTTCGCGGTCATGAGTTTCAGTCGTGATCCTTCTGTCGAGCGTGGCAAGAACTGAGTGCACTCTCGCAAGCTTCTCGTCGACGGTCTCGTCTGGGTGCGTCACATACCCGTACGCGCTGGCCGAGATTGCGACCGTCCCACTGGCAGCGACACCGGTACGGCGATGTCTTCGTCGGAGCGGGATCAGGGGGTGACCGTCCGCGACCCCGCGCCAGCTGAGGAAGAGTCCGTAGGCGGCGACGGCAAGACCAACGATCTCGATGCCGCGGCCGATGAGAGTCCAGAGCATGCTCGGAGCGTACCGCGGCGTGACGGGCCAATGGCCGGGCGGGCCGCGGTCCGTCACGTTCGATCTGAGGCGCCGCAGTGTTCACGGTCAACCGCGCCACGAACACGGCATCGCCCGTGCGTACCCCAACTGCCGCCCTGTGTGCGCAGAACGCTAGACCGCGAACCAGGCTGCCGCTGCGGCGCTTTTAAGCTGACGGACTGCGGTCTATGCCATTGGGCTTGAAGTGAGACTCCAGCTTGCTCGCGCAGCCCGGGATGAAACAGGAATCCACCGATCTGAGGGCGATCCTCGCAGGCGAAAGCGTGTCCGTCTCGGGCGTGTGCGGGCAGATGCACATCCCGGAGACACAAAGGCTTTCCGAGGGTGTGGAAAATCGGAGTGCTTAGCGTGGAAAGCGCTGAAATCCCCCTTCCACGAGCCTTACTCTCGACTGGGATCGCGGAAAAGCTGAAACCCCCACAGTAGGTGCGTTTCGGATGTTCATCCGATCCGAGTGTGAGAATGGCCCGGTTCCGTTGAGGAAGCCGGGCCTTCTCTTTTGGATCAGGTCCGTGGACGCCGCGCCCACGGAGCCGGCGCCGGAGGTGCGGTCAGCCTCCTCACCGCACGGGCAGATACCGGTTCAGGTGCGCGAGCGGCGGCTGCGACGAGAGGTGCGACACGGCCGCGGATCCGACCGCACAGGCGGCTGCGAGCGCGTCGGCCGGCGAATTTCCGGCGCGAAGCGCGAGCACGAGAGCCGCACAGAACGCATCGCCCGCGCCGACGGTGTTCACGGCCTCCGCACGGACGCCGTCGGCCCGTGCGATCTCCTCGCCCCGGCGGTACAACGCCGCCCCGGCCGCCCCGTAGGTGACGGCGACGAGCTCGGCTTCGGCGAGCTCGGGCATGAGCTCGCGTTCGGTCTCGTTCACGATGAACAGGTCCACGCGGCGCAGCAGGGCCTCGGGCAAGGGCTGGGCGGGGGCGGCGTTGACCGCGACGAAACCGGTGGCGATGGCGGCCACCGCTTCGACGACGGCGAGTGCGATCTCCAACTGCATGAGCACCGCCTCGTCTTCTCGGAAGGTCACCCCGTCGAGGGCCACGTGGTCGTTCGCTCCCGGGCAGACCGCGATCTGATTCTCGGCGTCGGAATCCACCACGATCAGGGCCGTTCCGGTAGGTGCGTCCACGGTCCGCAGATCGGCGACGTCCACTCCGGCCCGGATCATCTCCTCTCGCGTCCAGGTCCCGTCGGCGTCATCGCCGACGGCGCCGACCATGCGCACCCGTCCCCCGAGCTTCGCGGCGGCGACGGCCTGATTCGCACCCTTCCCGCCCAGATCGCGGGAGAGTCGTCCTCCCGCCACGGTCTCACCTGCGGTGGGGAGGCGATCGACGAACGCGGTGACGTCGACGTTCGCACTGCCGACGACGACGAGAGACGGAAGAGCGGGAGTGACCATGGCGGCAGCTTTCGGATCGAGGAGGCGGGATCGGAACGACGGCGTCGCAGTCGACTTGACGTTCCCGTGAGAAAGTGTAAACGTTTACGCACGAACATCTGCAAAGGAGCACCATGACCACTCCCGTCCTTCTCGACTGCGATCCGGGCCACGATGACGTCTTCGCGATCTGGCTCGCAGCCGCAAACGACGCCATCGACCTACGCGGGGTGACCACTGTCGGCGGCAACGGCTACCTCGAGCACACGACCCGGAACGCGCGGATCGCCCTCACCGTCGCCGGTGTCGAGAACGTGCCGGTCGCGGCAGGTGCCGACAAGCCGCTCACCCGTGAGCTGACGCCCGGGGCATGGATCCATGGGGAGAACGCCCTGGGTGGGCCCGCCCTCCCGGAGCCCACGGTGCCGCTGGACCCCCGTCACGCGGTCGAGTTCCTCGCCGACACTCTCGCCGCCTCACCGGAGCCGATCACGCTGATCCCGACCGGCCCCCTCACCAACATCGCGCTCCTGCTGCAGCAGCACCCGGAGGTCGCGCCCCAGATCAAGGAGATCATCTGGATGGGCGGCTCGACCGGCCGCGGCAACGTCGGCGCGTACCCGGAGTTCAACGCCTGGGCCGACCCGGAAGCCGCAGCGGTCGTGTTCGCCTTCGGGCTGCCGCTGACGATGGTCGGGCTCAACATCTCCCATCAGGCGCTGATCACCGAAGAGGTGATCCGGCGGATCGGTGCGGTCGGCAACGAGACAGCGGCCTTCGGCGTGGAGCTGCTGCGCTTCTTCTGCAGCACCTACGAGAAGGCGGAGGGGATGCCCGAAGGCCCTCTGCACGATCCCATCACCGTGGCGATCGCGATCGACCGCGCCGTCGCATCGATCCAGCGCTGCCACGTCGACATCGAGACCGCGGGTGAGTTCACGGCGGGCGCGACCTGCGTCGATCTTCACGACATGCTGGGCAAGGAGCCGAACACCGACGTCGCGATCACCCTCGACGTGCCGAAGTTCTGGAACCTGGTGACGGATGCTGTCGCGGCACTGGCCTGACGTTCAGCGCGGCGCGACGAGCGTCGTCGACTCGGCCACACGCAGACTCGGCGCGAGGCGGCTGAGCACGTACGGGGCCTCGGGATCGTCCATTCGACGCACCAGCGCCTCGGTCGCCTCCCGGGCGAGCTCGTCGAACGGCTGCACCACGGTCGTCAACCGCGGTTCGCATACGTCGGCGAGCATCGTGCCGTCGAAGCCGGTGACCTGCACATCGGAGGGCACGCTCTTGCCGGCACGTTTCAGCGCCGCGATGGCCCCGGCAGCGACGAGGTCGTCGCCGGCGATGATCGCATCGGGAAGAGGGCCGCGCGCCAGCAGCTCCTCCGCAGCCCTCTCGCCGAAGGCAAGCAGGTACTCGCCGAAAATGTTCTGTTCGCGGGGCATCGATCGGGTGCGCACCGTGGCCTCGAACGCCGCTCGTCGTTCACGGCCCACGGAGGTGACGTCGTTGCCCGAGACGAGCACCACACGGTGTGCGCCCCGGGCGGTGACGTGCTCGACGGCGAGATCGATGCCGGCGTCGTTGTCGACACCCACGAAGTCGGCAGGAAGATCGAGCACGCGACGGTCGAGCTGCACGAGCGGAACCCTTCGCGCGGTGTCTGCGACGGCGTCGAACGAGAGCTCGGCGTCGGAGGGGACCACGAAGATGCCCTCGACGCGACGTTCGACCAGCATGCGGAGGCGGTCGCGTTCGCGGTCGACCTCGCCGTGGGAGTCCGCGATGACGAGATCGAAGCCGCGGCGCTGCAGATGGTCCTCGAGGCGGTGGATGAGCTCACCGTAGAAGGGGTTGCTGATGACCGGGACCACGACGCCGATGGTGGCGCCGGTGCCGGCGCGCAGGCCGCGGCCGATGAGGTTCACCCGATAGCCGAGTCGCTCGGCCACCTCGGCCACATGCTCCGCGGTGCGACCGGACACCCGGTCCTTGCCGTTGAGGGCTCGCGAGACGGTCGCGATGGACACACCGGCGGCGGCTGCCACCTCGTGCAGCGTGACGGACGCCTTCTTCACCACGACTTCCCACCCTGACCGGTGCCGCCGTCGACACCATCAGTCCAAGATAGGGCGTGCGTAAAGGATTACGCACGCGAACAGCCAACGATTCGACACGAAGAAGTGAGCAATGACCAATCAAGTAGATGCGGTTCGCACCCGGACCAGCGTGGTGTCGCTGATGATCGCCCTCCTCGCCGCGTGCCTGGCCTTCCAGCTCAACGCCAGCATGCTGAGCCCCGCGCTGGTGACGATGGAGCGCGAGCTCGATGCGACGTCGACCGAGATCGCCGCGACGCAGACCGTCTTCTTCACGGCCGCCGCGCTGTTCACCCTGTTCCTCCCCCGCCTGGGTGACCTGATCGGGCGCCGACGCGTCCTGGTCGGAATGCTCGTGGTGATGGCGATCGGCTGCGTCGTCGCGGCGCTGGCCACCAACGTCCCGATGCTCTTCATCGGTCGCCTCATCCAAGGCGTCTCGGGGCCGGTCGTGCCTCTCTGCCTCATCATGCTGCGGGCGGCCGTCAAGGATCCGAAGGCGTACGGGACCCTCCTCGGTGTCGTCACGGCGGTCAACGGAGGGATCGCCGGTGGAGATGCTCTGCTCGGCGGATACCTGGCGACGAACCACGGCTTCGCCTCCATCTTCTGGACGATGGCGGGTGTGGCGATCATCGCTGCGCTCACCGTGCGATACCTCGCCCCGGAGACGATGGCCGACGACCGCCCGCGTATGGACTGGTGGGGATCACTGCTGCTGGTCATCTCGGTGGGGTCGATGCTCGTCGCTCTCAACGAACTGGGCGCGCTCGCCGAGGCGAACCTGGTGCTCGTGATCGTTCTCGCGGTCGTCGCCGTCGTGGCGTTCACCTCTTTCTGGAAGCTCGAGGGCAGGATCGACGATCCGCTCGTCTCGACGGCCCAACTCAAGCAACGAGCCACCTGGGCGCTCAGCGCCACCTCGCTGCTCACCCTGTCGGGGATCTTCGCGATCATGAACGGAGTGGTCCCCGCCCTCGCGCAGGACACGGCGATGAACCTCGCGATGACTGCCGAGGAGGTCTCATTGTGGATCCTGATGCCCTACGCGCTCGCCGGCCTCCTGATGGGACCGCTCAGCGGCAGGCTCGCCGCCACCGTCGGGTACCGCACGATGCTGCGCATCGGGCTGGGCGGCACCGTCGCGGTGCTCGCGATCATGGTCGCCAATGTCGAGACCTCATCCCGGTTCGTCCTGCTCCTCCTCTCCATCGCGGTCGGCGTCACCTATGCCGGGATCGGCAACATCATGCTCAACGGCCTGGGTGTCGTGCTGTCGCCGAAGGACCGCCCTGGCTCGCTTCCCGGCCTGAACACGGGCGCCATCAACCTCGGGGCGGGACTGAGCTTCGTCGTCATCTACGCGGCGCAGACCTCGTTCGCCTCCGGAGCAGGCGATGCGACGGCGGGATACGTCGCGGCACTGATCACCGGGGCGGTGGTGCTGGTCGGCGCCCTCGTCTTCTCGATGTTCATCCCCAAGCCCGTGACCGCCGAGCTGTCGCGCTAGTCCGCGTCACAGAGGGCCCCTCGCCCGCCCCGGGCGGGGGTCCTCGTCATCGAACACTCGGGAAACATCCGTCCGTAGTACGACGCCGCCGCTACCTTCGGCCGATGCTTCCCCGTGCCGTCCCGGCGACGATGGAAGTCCACCCTCCCCAGAGAAGACGTTCTGTGACCGCACGCACCCCAGACCCCCGTTTCGCTCTCGCTTTGGCCGCCGTCGGGCTCAGCACCTCGGCGCTCGCGCTCGCCGCGTGCGCTTCGGCTGCCTCCTCCGCGTCCCCCTCCACCGCCCCCGCCACGGGAGAAGATGCGCCAGCCCACCACGGCGGAGACAAATCGAAGGCTGCTGGTTAGTCTGGCCGGTATGACGGACGAGCCGAAGCCCTCGACGAAGGCCCGTCCTCGTACTCTGATCCGAGATCAGGTGTACGCGCGGTTGGCTCAGGAGATCGTGACCGGACGCCTGGCTCCGCTCGAGGAGATCCGCGATCAGGACCTGCAGGCCGAATACGGCGTCTCCCGCACACCGATCAGGGAGGCCCTCATCCGGCTCGCCGACGTGGGCCTGGTCGAGATGAGCTCGAACCGCTTCACGCGGGTGGCCCCCATCGATCTGCGGGCACAGGCGGATCGCGCCGAGGCCGCTGGCGCGCTGATCGCCTACGCAGCCGCGAAGGTGGTGCCCGCCCTCACCGACGCCCAGCTCGACTCCCTCGATGCCCGCGTGCAGGCGATCCTGGACTCCGACCTCACTCGCGGAGGGATGCCGGACGGGCTGCGGCTCTGGTTCGCCCTGTGGGTCGAGGTGATCGAACTCGCCGACAACGCGATCGTGACCGAGATCCTCGATCGCAACCTCGTGCTGCACCTGAGCCGCTCGGTACAGGATCGCCCTCTCCCCGAATGGCTCGGACAGCAGCAGCGCGTACTCGTGGAGCCGCTGCGGGTGGCGTTTCGAGCGCGAGACGGCGCGGCCGCACGGGATGCCGTCTTCGAGCTCTTCCGCGTCACCACGGTCGAGCCACTGCGGGCGGCGCTGACCGGCGAATGGCGGCATCCCGGTGAGTAGCCCGGAGTCGGAAAGGCGCGCGGGTGCTCCCTCGTTCCTGTCGGTCGAGATCCTCGACCTCGTCGATCGGAAGGATCTGGACGCGCCGAGACCTGTGGCCACACGGCTGGAGTCGGTCGTCGAGGCACTGACCCGCAAGATGGAGACCGGCGAGCTGCCCCCGGGAGCCGCGTTGACGGTCTCGACGCTCGCGAAGGAGCTCGACGTCGCCACGAACACCGTGCGCGAGGCGATATCGATCCTGACGGTGCAGCATCTGGTCGAGGCTCGTGCGCACAAGTCGTCGGTGGTGGCGACCCCCACACGCGCGTGGCTCGCGGCCGTCGTCGCGGAATGCTCCGGGCTGTCGACTCTGGCCGCGACCCTGGGCATCGCGCGGGCGACCCCGAGCGAGCGCCGGGCGTTCCGGGTGGCCGCCGAGCAGGCGATCACGGCATGGCGGGCGCAATCCGTCGATCACCGGGTCGCGTCCGGCTTGACCTGGAACCTCTTCCAGATACTGGCGTCCTACTCGCGAAGCCAGTACCTCGAAGCGATGCACGCCGCCAAGCGTCCCGCCCTCGTGCTCGGGTTCACGCACCTCGGGCGCGAGCGCAACGCCGCGATGGTGACGGGCGCGGTCGCGGAGCTTCTCGAAGCGGTCGACGACGGGGCCGCGCACGAAGGGGCGGAGATCGTCGGCGACCTCTACGTCTACGTGCTCGATGACCTCATCCTGAACTGACCGCGCACCGATATTTCACTGGGCCGGTCGGAGAGTGGATACCGTTCAGTAGTCGCCTTCTGAGGGCGACCGCCCAGCATCCCTGGCTTCCCCGCCGTCACGGTGATCGTCCCCAAGATCACCATCGAGGGGTGCTGCGCCTCGTTCGTTGGCCGCCGTTCCCCACGGCGGCCGGCGGACGTCCATCCGGTGATGAAGAGTGTGAGCCGACCGCTGCCGGATCGTGAGGAGAGCGCGGCCGGCGATCGGGACGGCCGTCAGCCCAGCGGCCCCTCGAGAACGGTGAGCACGTCGACCTCCTCGAACCCGACCGACCTGTTGAGGGCGAGCATCGGCTCGTTCGTCAGCGCCGTGTACGTCTGCAGGAAACGCGAGCCGGCACTCTCCGGAACGCTCAGGAGTCGGCGGAGGTTGGCGACCTTCAGCGCACGCCCGATGCCGCGAGCTCGAACCCGCTCCTCGACGAAGGTGTCGTCCTGAAGGGCGATCGTCGGATCGGGCCGAGAGAGCAGGATCTCGGTGTAGCCGACGGAGTGCCCGTCGATGCGAGCGACGCTCCGCACCAGGGCATACCCCTGTTCCGACATGCGCTCCTCGTTCCGGCGGACGGCCGCGACATCGACGGGCGCGGCAGTGCGTGTCAGGTCGCCCATCGGTACGTCGTCCGACATGTGCGCGCGCAGCCGAGCCCAGTCGTCGAGAAGCTCCTCCGGACAGGCGTCCACCCACGAGATGACCTCGACGTTCGACGGCGGGCCGGGGAAGCTGTCGAGGATGCCCTGCGGCAGCGGGAGATCGACCACCTGCCGGCTCTCGCGGACGCCGATCCGCATGCCCTCGGAACGTGCGAACGAGACGCCGGCATCGGAGTACGTCTCGGTGCGCATCACCGTGGCGGTGCCGCGCAGGGTGTTCCGCACGGCGTGGAGCAGCGCACGGGCGACTCCGCGTCGACGGAACGCATCGAGAACGGCGATCTCGACGTCTGCCGGCTCGCCAGGGTGCGCGTGCGCCTCGGCCGCGCCGACCGGCACTCCGTCGATCTCCGCGAGCAGCAGCACCGAGCTGCGGGTGGGATGCGGGTTCTGGAACTGCAGGCGCGTGGCCTCGTCGCTGCGGGACCACGCCTTCTGACGGCCGAAGGCGCACCCGTCGCGGAGGATGCCGTTCCACCGCAGCAAGAGGGTGACGTTCTGCGGATCGACGGGTTCGACGCGGATGCTCATCGCGGTCACGACGCTTTCGGGGGTTCGACGACGGGCGGGTGCATGACCAGGGTGCCATGCCAGGGAGGCGTTCATCCCTTTTCGCGCTGTCACGGAGCCTCTGAGAGGGTGGAGGCAGGACCTGCCCTGAACGATGACGAGCGGTGAGCGATGAGTGGACCTGAATCCCCGATGGTCGCGGTCGAGGGCGCATCGACGCGGTGGTCGCCATGGTGGCTGGCCTCCGGAGTGCTCTTCATCGTCTCGGCGCTGCTGGCCGCGTTCCGCAGTCTCCCCGGGTCGCTCGAGGGGAATGCTCTCGTCGGTATTTCGACGGCGGCGACCGTGGCCTTCAGCCTCGCGCTCGCCGCGGCCGGGGTCGGAGCTGCACGTCGTGACGGCACCCTGCGGCCGCCGAGGTCCGCGGTCATCTCCCTCTTTCTCCTGGCGGTCTGGCTGCCGGTCGGTCCCCCGTCGCTGGCGGCGTCGTTCGACATCACGTCGGCTGCACCGATCTACGTGGACGCCCTCGTGGGGTTGGGGCTCAGCGGAACGATCGTGGCAGGTGTCCTCCGCAGTCCACTCGCGAAGCCCTGGAACGTGGTCCCCGCGGGCGCGCTCGCCACGGTGATCCTGGGGTCGTTGATCGAGGTCGCCGTGATGTCCGGCAGCGTGACCGATCAGAATGCGATGATCCTCGTCTCCCACGTGCTGACGCTGACACGAATCCTCGCCACCGGAGCGATGGGAGCCGTGGCCATCCAGGCCGCGCGCTCGCGGAGGCGATCGGTGGTCGTGTTCGGGGATTGACCCTCGTTCTGCGCATGTCGGTCGCCCCGCTCCCGCCGGGCGACCGACGCTCCCGTCAGGCGGCCGACACGTATCCGTTCGAGGAGTCGTCCTCGACGAGGACGTACGCGAGCAGGCCGTCCGTCTGCGGTCGTGTCCGCCGCCACACTCGCTCGTGTCCACCGGTGGCGTAGTCGAGCACGATCCATTCGGGAGCGTGCGGATCGCGCCGTCCGACCACGTATGACGTGCTACCGAGGCCGACGGATCCGAGCTGGGCGACGAACTGATCGTCGTCGAGGGAGGCGGGCGGCGTACGGCAGAGCTCGGTCGAGCGGATGTGCATCGTCTGCGCGGCCTGCGCGGCTCGCCGTCTCATGCGAGGTCACCGGCTCGGACGCCCAGCTCGCTGGTGTCGCGGAGACCGTGCGCGTCGAGGTAGGCGCGGATGGTGTCGTGGACGATGCGGATCTGCGCCTCGTTCCCCATGGCGGCCTGCATCGTCCCCATCGTGGGTGCCGGCTTGCCGTTCACGCGGTCGAGCGCCTCCCAGACGATGTCCTCGCGGGAGCCGCGGCCCATCGAATGCGGCATCGAACTGAACACCGGGTTCGGTTTCCAACCGGTTCGGTTCTCCTCCATCAGTGATTCCTCTCCTGTGTCTCCTGGCGCCGTCGAACGCGGGTGCATCCGTTCTTGCGCGTGGGCGCGCCGAACACCCCCTGGGGCCAGAGACCCCCGACGGACGGCGCGCTGTCCTGCGGCCAGGAGCCTTCCCGCAGAGCTGTCGGATGCCGACGGAGGGAAGGACGATCTGGCCGTCCGGTTCCCTACGACAGTAACACTTATTTTTAGTCATTCAAAATAAGGAGGTGGTCCGAGTGGGTCGGAAGCGCCGAGAAGGCCCGATCCACGGGGGACCGGGCCTTCTCGCGGGGTGGGTGTCAGGCGCGCGGAGCGTCGTTCCAGGACCAGATGTCGTCGCCGCGCAGCACGGCGTCGGCACCGCCGTCGCAATAGATGGTCTGACCTGCCATATGGGTGTTGGCCGGGCTGGTCAGCCACACCAGCAGCTCGGCGATCGACGATGCGGGCTGGTGGTAGTTGAGGGGCATCGGCACGGCGGCGTCGACCTGTGCCAGGCCCTCAGGGCTCGCCAGCAATCCGGCGGTCATGGCCGTGGTGACCGTGCCGGGCGCGACGGCGTTGAGGGGGATCCCCGCACCGGCCCAGGCGTCGGAGACCGACGCGCGTCGCACCCAGCGCGAGAGGGCGCGCTTGCTCGAGGAGTAGTTGAGGAACCCTCCCTCAGCCGTGGCGGCGAGCTGATCGCCGATCTCGAGGGCGAGGGGCTCGTCGCCGCTCAGTGCCGCGTCGACGAGCTCGGCCGAGACGGGCTGCAGCGATGCCATCGACGACACCACGGCGGCGCGCGGCTGGTCCGCCAGGCTCAGGTTCGGCAGCAGCGCGGTGAGGAACTCGGTCACACCGAAGTAGTTGATCGCCATGGTCTTGGCGATCGGCGCCGCGATCCCCGCGCACGCGATGATCGCGTCGATGCCTCCGTCGGCGGTGGCGAGCACGGCGTCCGCGGCGGCAGCGCGGCCTTCGGGAGTCGAGAGGTCGCCTGTGACCTCCACGCCGGCGAGGTCGACACCGATCACGGTGTGTCCGTGCGCGCGAAGCAGCTCGGCGGTCGCGGCGCCGATGCCGGATGCGGCGCCGGTGACGACATAGGTGCGGGTCATGATTCCTCCTGGGGTGATGAGACGGCATCGGACGGCGACCGCGATACGGTCGCCTGTGTCGCCCCTGGCAGGGCGGCGACGAAACGGCTGAGGTGAGCCTGGAACTGGGCGATCTCCTGTGTCGACCAGCCCGCGAGGGCGCCGCCGACCATCTGCTGCCCGGCGGCGACGAGTCGTCCGTAGGCTTCGCGGCCCGCGTCCGTCAGGCGCACATCGACCGTGCGGCCGGAGCGGACCCGGTCGAAGAAGCCCTGCGCTGACATCCGCGAGACCAGCTTCGACGTCGTCGGGCGCGACAACGCGGCTCGATCGGCCAGCTGACTGAACCCCAGGGAGCCGCCGCTCATGCCGACCAGGTACAGGCTGCGCACCTCTGCGGCATCGAGGGATCTGTCGACGCTCTCGGCGACCTCTACCTGCAGCTCGCTCTGCGTCCACTCCGCGACGACGCCGACCAGCGCCTCACGGATGTCTTCGATCCTGCCTTCGATCGCCACAAGCTCATCGTATCAGCTCAGTTGCGTGAGGCAACTGTAAAGGGAGGGCTGTCCGTCAAGAGAGGTCGGCCGCTGTCGCGACGACCGTGGCGTACAGATCGGCGATGCCGGCGAGGGCTGCGCGGTGCAGCTGCGCGGCCGACACGTCGCCGACGACCGAGGGGAGGCTTCGCGTCGCGGTGGCGGCAGCGACCACCGTCGGACGGTTTCCGCGGAGGAAGGCGCCCTCGGTCGTGTAGGTGACGCACATGTGCGTCATGAACCCGGCGATCACGACATCGTCGTGGCCCGCGGCGTCGATGAGGTCTCCGAGCTCGGTGCCGACGAAGGAGTTCGGAGCGGTCTTCACGACGACCGCCTCCCCGTCGGTCGGAGCGACACGCTCGTGGATCGCGCCGATGTCCTCGCGGATGTCGTATGCCGAGCCGACCCCGCCGTCGTGCTGCACGTGGATCACCGTCGCACCGGCGCTGCGGGCCCGCATGAGGAGGTCGGCCGCGGCGTCGAGGGCGGCGTCCCACCCGTCGAGCTCCATCTCTCCGCGGGTGTAGGTGTTCTGGAAGTCGACGAGGATGACGGTCGAGGCCGCGAGGGCGGCAGGGGCGTCGACGAAGCCGCTCAGGGCGCGGAGTGTGGATGACGTGGTCATGAGGTGTCCTCTCTCGGGTCGTCTGTAGTCTTGTTGACCCGAACGACTCTGAACAGCCGGATTCGGGTCAGCCGTCGCCGTGATCGGCTCGCCCTAAGGATGGAGGGACGCGCAATGAGCGCACCGCGTGTGACCGTGATCGCCGTGGACGGCATCAGCCCCTTCCACCTGTCCGTCCCGTCCCTCGTGTGGGGAGGCGAGACGCCCGTCGGCGAGATCGATCCATGGCCCATCCGCGTCGCGGCGCTGCGCGCGGGCACGCTCCGCACCTCCGCCGACTTCGACATCGACGTGCGACACGGGCTCGAAGCGGTTCGCGGTGCCGACGTCGTCGTGGTGCCGTGGTGGGGCGAGCCCGACCGGGCGGCGCCGGATGAGCTGTCGAGCGCGCTGCGGGAAGCGCACGACGAGGGAGCCGAACTGGTCGGACTCTGCCTCGGGGCTTTTCCCCTCGCCGACAGCGGCGTGTTGGAGGGTCGCACCGCGACCACGCACTGGAAGTGGGCCGACGTGTTCCGGCACAGGTTCCCCCGGGTCGCGCTCGAACCGGACGAGCTGTACATCGACCAGGGGCAGATCGTCACGGGAGCAGGCGCCACGGCCGGGATCGACGCCTGCTTGCACCTCCTCGCCCGCCGAGAGGGCCAGCTCGTCGCGAACCGGGTCGCCCGGAGGATCGTCGCACCGCCCCATCGCTCCGGTGGACAGGCGCAGTTCATCGAGCGGCCGGTTCCGGACGCGGGAGGAGCCCCGATCGCCGAGGCGATGCGATGGAGTGCCGCGAACCTCGATGCCGATCTGTCCATCGACGTCCTCGCCGCTCGAGCCCAT
The DNA here is from genome assembly GCF_000455825.1 of Microbacterium maritypicum MF109. Classification (GTDB taxonomy): domain Bacteria; phylum Actinomycetota; class Actinomycetes; order Actinomycetales; family Microbacteriaceae; genus Microbacterium; species Microbacterium maritypicum_A. Next base: position 8,490 of record NZ_ATAO01000228.1, on the reverse strand, counting down.
CTCAGCCGGAGTTCGTTCACCCGGCAATTTCGGGCGCAGACGGGGTCGACGGTGGCGAAGTGGGTGCTCGCGCAGCGGCTGGCGGCGGCTCGGGAGCTGCTCGAGGCCACGTCGCTCCCGGTCGACACGGTCGCATCGACGACCGGGTTCGGCGGGGCCGCGCTCTTCCGCCAGCACTTCGGTCGTGCATTCGGTGCGACTCCGAGCCAGTATCGGTCGGCGTTCCGAACCACCTGAGTGGATGCACGCCGCCCCGCGGAGGCAGGGGGCGGATCATCCTCCCCCTGCGCCCGCGGGGCGCTGTCGGTGTCGGGGCCGATGTCACACGGAGACGGACTCCTCGGACGCCTCGCTCCGTGCCCGCGGCTTCGTCATCCAGATCGCGGTGACGATCGCGCCGACAAGGGCGAGGATCGCCGCGCCCAGGAAGGCGGCGGAGTACCCGCGCGTCAGGTCGACCGCCGTCGGAGCGGTGCCCGAGATGCCGTAGACGATCGCGGTGAGGACGGCGAGCCCGAGGGCCGATCCGATCTGGTAGCTCGTGCTCACGAGTCCGGAGGCGACGCCCGTCTCCATCGGAGGTGCGGCGTTGATCGCGGTGCCCAGCGACGGGACGAAGGCGAGCGACATCCCGAGCGCGGCGAGGAGCGACGCCGGCAGCACGTCCGCGGCGTAGTCGCCGTCCGGGCGGACGAACGACAGCCAGAGCAGGCCGCCGGCGAGGATCAGCAGGCCGCTGACGATCATCGACCTGGCTCCGAACCGCGCAAGGAGGCGAGGGGCGAGGGCGACCATCACCAGGACGACCAGGCCCGTCATCGGCAGCAGTGCGGCACCCGCGGCGAATGCGCTCGCCCCGAGGACCTGCTGCAGGTAGAGGTTCAGGAAGAACCACATCGACACCCAAGCCGCTCCGAGGAGCAGCTGGGCGCTGTTGGCCGCGGCCAACAGCGGTGCACGCAGCAGCCCGAGGCGCAGCAGGGGGTTCCGGCTGCGTGCTTGGATCACGAAGAAGATCGCGAGCAGGACGATTCCGGCGCCCACGAAGGTCAGGGTCGACCAGGTGAGCCATCCGACCTCGGGGGCATTGACGACGCCGTAGACGACGGCAGCGAGACCGAGGGTGACGGTGAGAGCACCGGCCACGTCGATCGATCCGGCGGCCGTGCGGACGGTGCGAGGGAGGGTGGATGCCGTGAAGGCGAGCACGAACAGCGCGATCGGCACCGTCACGTAGAACACCCACGGCCAGCTCGCGTACTCGGTCAGCACTCCGCCGAGGAAGACACCAGCCGTGCCGCCGATGGGGGCGGCGGCGCCGTACACCGCGAACGCCTTGGGAAGGTCGGAGGTGCCGCCGAACAGCATCATGAGCAGGGTGAGCGCGGCGGGAGCGATCAGAGCGGACCCGGCACCCTGAATGGCACGACCGGCGATCTCAAGCCCGACGTCGGTGGCGGCGCCGGCGAGGAGCGAGCCGATGATGAGGACGATCCACCCGCTCACGAAGATCTTCCTCGCGCCGAACGCGTCGGCCAGGCGTCCGCCGAGCAGCAGCAGACCGCCGAACGCCACGACGTAGGCGTTGAACACCCACGACAGTGATTCCGGAGTGAAGCCCAGGTCGCGCTGGATATCGGGCAGAGCCACTCCGATGATCGAGGTGTCCATGATGACGACGAACTGCGCCGTGGCGATGAGGACGAGCCCGAGCCAGCGCTGGGCTCGGGAGATGGGCGGGCGGGACATGGGTTCCTCCTGAGGGTGCGTGCCGGTGGGTCCGGTCAGAGATCACCATATACCCATAGGGGGTAGGGGTATCCAAAATGTCTGGAAGGGGTCTGTTCGCGTCGAGACCTGACGAAGGCCCGGACCTCCCAGAGACCGGGCCTTCACAGAGTCCTGCGTGCCGGTCGTCCGTCGACGCTCAGGTGCACACGCCGTCGATGCTGCACGCCTCGCCGGCCGCCGACATCGAGGCGGAGACCGACGTCATCGACGGTGTGGTCGGTTCGGCGAGAAGACGCCCGAGGTAAGTGCCGAGGGCCAGTTCATCGACCGCGCCGAATGCGATCTGACGTACGCGCCCCTCCCGGTCGACGATGATCGTCGACGGCGTTCCCCGGAGTCCGTATCTGTGCATGGTCGCCGGAATCGCCTGACCGTCGAGCGGCCGATCGATCGCCACCGGGAACTCGATCCGGTATTCCGACAGGAAGGCCTCGAGCGCCTCGCGGCCCATCACGGCGTGATGCTCGAACACCGTGTGCAACCCGAGCACGACGAGCTCGCGGGAGTCGAACATGCCGTGGAGACGCTGGGCAAGCGGGAGGCCGTGGCTCACGCATCCGGGGCAGAGCATCTGGAACGCTTCGACGACCACGACGCGTCCGCGGAGCGATTCCGGGCTGATCGGGGCACTGTTCACCCAATCCGAGACGTCGAGCGCGAAGGCGTCGGCCCCGAGCAGCGGCTCAGGCACGGGCTTCCTCCTCACGCTCGGGCAGCCGCGCTGCGACGTACTCGGTGAGGTCTGCCAGGCGGTTCGAGTAGCCCCACTCGTTGTCGTACCAGGCCGAGACCTTCACCTGGTCGCCGATCACACGGATCAATCCCGCGTCGAGGATCGAGGAGTGCGGATCGGCGACGATGTCGGCGGAGACGATCTCGTCCTCGGTGTAGCGGAGGATCCCCTTGAGCGGCCCTTCCGCCGCGGCGCGGTAGGCGGCCTTCACCTCTTCCACGGTCACGGGGCGCGATGCGGTGACGGTGAGGTCGGTGATGGATCCGGTGAGCACCGGCACGCGCAGCGCGAATCCGTCGAGCTTCCCGTCGAGTTCGGGGATGACGCGTCCGATAGCCTTGGCCGCACCCGTGCTCGTGGGGACGATGTTGACCCCCGCCGCCCGTGCGCGCCGGAGGTCGGAGTGCGGGCCGTCCTGCAGGTTCTGGTCGGCCGTGTACGCGTGCACCGTCGTCATCAGGCCGGCCTCGATCCCGAAGGCTTCGTGGAACACCTTGGCCACCGGGGCGAGGCAGTTCGTCGTGCAGGAGGCGTTCGAGATGATGTGGTGTCGCTCGGGGTCGTAGGTGTGCTCGTTCACGCCGAGCACGAACGTTCCGTCGTCTCCGGTCGCGGGCGCCGAGATGATCACCTTCCGCGCCCCGGCCTCGACGTGCTTCGCGGCGAGCTCCGCCTTGGTGAACAGCCCGGTCGACTCGATCACGATGTCGACGCCGAGGTCTGTCCAGGGAAGGCGGAGTGGATCGCGCTCCGAGAACACGCGGATCGCCTGACCGTTGACGAACAGGTGCGCGTCGTCGTGCTTCACGGGCCCCGGCAGGGTGCCGTTCGCCGCGTCGTACTTGAGCAGATGGGCGAGCGTGCGCGTGTCGGTGAGGTCGTTGACCGCGACCACCTCGAGATCCGAGTGCTTCGCGAGCAGGGCTCGGAAGTAGTTGCGCCCGATGCGCCCGAAGCCGTTGATGGCGATCTTCGTGGACATGATGCTCCCTCCTGTGCCGGATTCCGGCGGTGATTGACTTTGGCCTATGCCAAAAATATCACGCGAGAAGAGGGGTGGGGTCGGTGGGGGGTTCATCGCCCCACCGACCCAGGATCAGCTGAAGAGCACCACCAGGTAGGCCGCGAACGTCACCAGGTGCGCGGCGCCGTGCATGGCGGTCACCCGCTTCGCGGCGAACGTCGTCACCGACAGCAGCAGTGTCACGCCCAGCATCAGCAGGTTCGCCGGCGACTCCGCCAGAACGACGGTCTGACCGGTGAACATGCCGATGATCAGCACCGCAGGAATGGTCAGCCCCACGGTCGACACGAGGGCGCCGTGGCACAGGTTGTTCACGCGCTGGGCCTCGCCGCCGAGAGCAGCACGCACTGCGGTGATCGACTCCGGCAGGAAGACGATCCCCGCGATGAGCACGCCGGCGAGGGCGACCGGCGCTCCGAGGCGGCCCAGGCCGTCGTCCAGGAGCGCCGCCATGTCATGCGACAGGAGCACGATGGGGATCACGGTCACCACCAGGAGCGCGAGACGCACGAGCACCTCGGTGCGATGCTCCGCGAGAACCTCGCGGATCCCGCCACCCGCCTCCGCCTTCGCCCGGTGCGGAGTGGTCTCCAGCATGCGCGGGTCGACTTCGGTGAAGTCACTCGCCTGGGCACCCATCTGCCGGTAGAGGAAGAAGGCGTAGAGCACGAGGGTGAGCACGATGATCGGGATCTCCTGCGCGGTCGTGTACGAGCCGTCCGTGCCGATGAGGGCGGGGAGGCCGAATGCGAGCGCGACGAGCACGACCAGCATCGACAGATACGCCGAGGTGCCGGTGCGATTGTGGGCCATGCCGCGATGGCGGAGTCCGCCGAGGAGGAGTGCGAGGCCGATGACGAGGTTCAGGATGATCATCGAGACGGCCATGACCGAGTCGCGCGCGATGGTGGCGTGCTCTCCCGGACCGAGCATGACCGCCGAGATCAGGATGACTTCGATCAGGACGATCGACAGGGTCAGGACGAGCGAGCCGTAGGGGTCGCCGAGGCGATGCGCGAGGGCCTCGGCCTGCTTCACGACACCGAACGCGCAGACGAGGATCACTGCGATGATCGCCCCGAGCGCGATGATGAGTACCGGGGTGGGCACGGGGGGTTCCAGCACCGGGTGGAGGAGGAGGAGAGCTGCGAAGGCCCCCCATCCCAGGATGACGCGGACGATGTCCGTGACGCTGATCAACTGTTTCAGTTCCGTGCGTGACATCGCCGGACTCCTTCGAGCTGGGGCCGTCCCCGAGTGGTGACCACGACCGGGTCGTCCCGGCCGCAGCGCTGTCTCAGCGCACTGCTTCTGATGGTACGCGGCGTTCGCGGCGGATGGCCGGCGATCGACGGCGGTGGCGTCACTCCGGAGCGGAGGAGCGGGAGAGCGCGTGGATGTACCGCTCGACGTCGCGGCGGAACGCCGATTCTCGATGTCGACGACGCTCGACGCAGCCCCACTGCGCAGTAGCCCAGACGAGGAATCCCGCCGAGAGGAGGAGTTCCAGCCAGATCCCGCGCACGCCGACGGACAGTGCTGCCGCGCTGACCATGGAGAACGAGACGAAGCACAGCACGAGCGTGGCGCGTGCGGCCCGAGGTTCGCGGGATACGACCCAGAGGGGCCAGGTCGACGAGTGATTCACGGGAGACTCCTGTCGGGGTCGTCCCCGGTCTGTCTCTCCGTCGGAGGTCGTCCTCCGTCGTTGTTCCGCTCCCAGGGTAGCAAACCCGTTCGCCTCGCCGCCTGCTCGGGTTCCTCCTCGGCGGATTCCCGGGGGGCGCCAGGGCTTGTCGCGGGCACCGTCGCAATGTGTCGCGCATGAGATAGTTCACTGAATATTCCGAAAACGGCATGAGCCTGGCGACGAAGATTTTTCCCGTTCAGCGGGAAATTTGACTTCCCCTGGTTCCGGGCTATGGTCGGAGGTTACGCCAGCCACCGAAGGGGAAGCGAGTAACCATGTCCGGAAAGTCCATCCAGGGTCGCGACAGCAAGAAGGCGCCGCAGCTCTCGCTCAAGGAGAAGCGAGCTGCCAAGCGGGAGAAGAACGCACCGGCCGAGTTCATCAAGCCCCGCAAGGGCGCGAAGGGCTGAGTCGGTTCGACCCGTGGGCGGGCACATCCGCGCTGCGCGAGATGCCCGCCCACCGGCCGAACGCGATCTGCCGAGCGTTCGAGCGTGGCATCGATCGTGCCCACGGCTCGGCCCCCACTCGGGAATGCGGCCTGCCGATGCGACAAGCTCCCACACATCGCTGATCGGCGCCGGAACGAAGATGGAGCGTGTGCCCGACAGCTCGTCGCTCCGGCTGCGTGCGGGAGGGCAGTCGTCAGGCGTTTCCGGCTCGCATGAACTCCTCCGCCGCGCGCACCTGCTCCGCCGACGGACGGATGCCCGTGTAGAGCACGAACTGCTCCAGTGCCTGCAGGGTCGCCACCTCCGCCCCCGTGATCACCGTCTTGCCAGCCCTGCGAGCCGCAGCGATGAGAGGTGTCTCCGCGGGGAGGGCCACCACGTCGAAGACGACGGATGCGGCCCCGATCGCCTCTTCCGAAAACGACAGCGTGTGCTCTTCCGCGCCCCCGGCCATGCCGATCGGCGTGACATTGACCAGGATGTCCGCCCTGGCATCGTCGAGCCCAGCGGTCCAGGCGAAGTCGTACAAGTCGGCAAGGGGGCGCCCGTTCGCCTCATTCCTGGCGATGATCGTCACCCGCGTGAAGCCGGCGTCGCGGAACGCGGCGGCCGTGGCCTTCGCCATGCCTCCCGATCCGCGCAGCAGCACCGAGGCCGTGCGATCGAGACCTCCGCGTTCGATGAGCTGCGCGATCGCGGAGTAGTCGGTGTTGTAGGCCGTGAGCACGCCGTCGTCGTTGACGATCGTGTTGACGGAGTCGATGGCGCTCGCCGAGGGATCCATCCGGTCGACGAGCGCGATGACCTCTTCCTTGTACGGCATGGAGATCGCGCACCCACGGATGCCGAGACCCCGGACACCTGCGATGGCCTGCGCGAGGTCGGTCGGCGCGAACGCCTTGTAGATCCAGTTCAGGCCGAGCGCCTCGTAGAGATGATTGTGGAAGCGTGTTCCGTTGTTGCTCGGGCGTGCCGACAGCGAGATGCACAGCGTCATGTCTTTGTTGAGCAGAGTCACCGGATCAGGCTACTCGCGCGCCGATGAAAGTCCGTGGCGAGAACGCGGATCCTCCCCTATGGTGAAGGTGCGTGCACATGGGGATCGATCGTCGACGTCTCTCCCCAGGAGACGGTGGCCCACCCCAGGGGCAGACGATCCGTGCATGCGATTGGGCCCTCTCGAGTAGTTCAGTCCCCAATGGGCTACTCGAGGGGGCCGCTGTCGTTCGTCTCGCAGACAAGTTCAGATTTGTCCCCCAAAAGGGGGACAAGAACATCGAAAAGGGGCTAAGCTGTCTCTGACGCACCCTCCGGTCGTCTTCGGCCCTCATCGCTCCCCCCGCGGTGAGGGCCACACCATTTTCTGGGCGTTCTCGTGCGTCCGCTCCCGCGCTCGCGCCGATGACGGCCGGATGCCGCTCGTGCAACATTTGGATTACCTTCTTGCGGCGGCTATTCCGCTCAGGGCCTCCTCCACTAGCGTTAGCGATGTCGGGGCATCCCTGCGTCGGCTTCTTCACCAGCAGAACAGGCAGTACATGAGCACCCAGGGCACGGTTAAGTGGTTCAACTCGGAGAAGGGCTTCGGCTTCATCTCCCCCGACGACGGAGGCGCTGACGTCTTCGCGCACTACTCCGCCATCCAGTCATCCGGCTACCGGTCTCTCGAAGAGAACCAGCGAGTCGAGTTCGATGTGGCGCAGGGCCCGAAGGGCCTGCAGGCAGAGAACATTCGCCCCGTCTGAGACGGGCGAGACACCGAACTCCCCACCGGATCGCGTCCCCGATGCGTCATCCGGAGGGGAGTTCTGTGCTTTCTGAGCGTTGATGAGGGCGATCAGGCGGTCAGCAGCGCGCGCAGCTCTTCGACCGAGGACACGCGGAACGCGGCCTCGTCACCCTCGTGCGAATCACTGAACCCCCACTCGACGAAGATCACGGGAACGCCGTTGGCATTGCCACCCTCGACGTCGTGGTGCCGGTCTCCGACCAGGACGGGACGCGAGGTGTCGGCGCCGAGCTCGCGCAGCCGACGAAGAGCCTCTGCCACGATGTCGGTCTTCGAGGCGAGGGTCGACTCGTCCGGGGTCGCCCCGACGGTCGTCAGGAATGCAGGGCGCAGACCGAAGTGGTCGACCAGTGCGTCGACCTGGTTCTCGGGCTTCGAGCTGGCCGTCGCCTGGGGCACTCCGGCGGCGTGCAGCTCGTGGATGAGGTCGACCACTCCCGGGTAGGTCGCGACGTCTGTGGTGTAGCCGTCGGCCTTGCCGAGGGTGCGGTAGAAGGCGACCGCCTCGGCGGACTGCTCCGGCGTCATGCCGGCCTGATCCTGGAAGGACTGGAACATGGGGGGACCGATCCAGTGCACCAGCTCTTCGCGGGTCGGCGCCGGTCGGCCGAAGTGGGTCAGCGCGACATTGAGCCGGCGGAGGATGCCGACGGACGCGTCGACGATGGTGCCGTCGACGTCCCACAGCACGCAGGAGTAGGGGGAGTGAGGCATCTCTCCAGCCTATGGGCCGGACGGAGGGTGTCCGCTCTTCCTGCACAGGTGTGCAACGCAAAAGCTTGTGCACACCTCATGTGGGCACCGTGTGTCCCCATATAAGGTCGTGACATCGGCGGATACGCGGGCGAGAATGGGGGCATGTACGTGTCGGTGGAAGTCATCACGATGCTGGCGACAGCAGTGACGCTCCTGGTGGCGATCATCAGCGGTTTCGGCTGGATGATCAACCGGATGGACGCGCGATTCGCGGCGCAGGATGCAAGGTTCGACGCGCGGTGCGATGCGATGGAG
>NZ_ATAO01000227.1 GCF_000455825.1 Microbacterium maritypicum MF109 | reverse complement strand
GGTCCCGACGGGCCCAGAGTTCGCGATCACTCGCCGGAGGCGTAGCGGGCACGAATCTGCCCGGTGATCCAGCGATTGAGTGCGGCGGGATCACCGAGCGGCAGACCCGTCCGCGGGTCCGGCGTCGCGTAGTCCGACGGTCCGAATTCCGCCAGGAAAGTCGGGCGACGGCCCTCGGAGCGCAGACGGTCGACGACGAGGTCCCACCATCGCCACTGCGCCTCGACAGCGGACGCCCATCGCGGAGATCGCGGGTCATCGATCTGGGGGGATTGCGCGTGCCCGAATCGCGCGTGGATATGGTCGGCGCGGTCGA
>NZ_ATAO01000226.1 GCF_000455825.1 Microbacterium maritypicum MF109 | reverse complement strand
GGTCTGCACCTTCGGTGATGTGACCGACATCATCTGGTGGCGCGAGCTGCGCACCACCGAGAACGAGTCCCTGCCGAACATGACCACGATCGGTCTGGACGGGCGATTCCTGCCCGAGGCTCCGGCGTCCGTCGAGAATCCCGAGGCCGCGACCTGGTACGCCGAGGAGATCGCGGGCAAGACCGTCTTCAGTGCGCGCAAGGCCATCGTCGAGAAGCTGCAGGCGACCGGCGACATGACCGCGGTCGGCAAGCCCTTCAACCACGCCGTGA
>NZ_ATAO01000225.1 GCF_000455825.1 Microbacterium maritypicum MF109 | reverse complement strand
GTCGCCGTCGATCCCCAGGTCGTGCGCCCAGTCGTCCTCGATCAGGAAGGCCCCGTGCCGACGGACGGTCTCGAGCACGGCCTCCCCCGTCGCGACCGGCCACTGCGCGCCGGTCGGGTTGGCGAAGGTCGGCTGCGCGTAGAACGCGCGGGCTCCGGTCTGCGCGAACGCCCGCTCGACGTCATCCGGATCGGGTCCGTGCGGACCGGACGGGATCGGCACCAGCACGACGCCGGCCTGCGCGGCCGCGAGCATCGCCCCCCAGTACGTCGGCGACTCGATCAGCAGCGGCTGACCGACGCCGAC
>NZ_ATAO01000224.1 GCF_000455825.1 Microbacterium maritypicum MF109 | reverse complement strand
GACCTGGGGATCGACGGCGACCCGCGCCCGGTCGCCGCGTCCGATGACGACGGACACGTCGTGTACCTGCGCTCGCTCACGAAGAGCGCCTCGCCCGCCCTCCGCGTCGCGGCCGTGATCGCGCGCGGACCCGCGCGGGAGCGCATCCTCGCGGATCGCGCGGCCGAGTCGATGTACGTGAGCGGGGTGCTGCAGACCGCGGCCCTCGACGTGGTCACCCAGCCCGCGTGGCGCACGCACCTGCGCGGCTTCCGCGAGCACTTGCGCGCGCGCCGCGACCTGCTGGTCTCGAGCCTCGCCGCGCACGCCCCCTCCGCGCACATCGAGAGCGTTCCGGTGGGCGGCCTGAACCTGTGGGTGCGG
>NZ_ATAO01000223.1 GCF_000455825.1 Microbacterium maritypicum MF109 | reverse complement strand
CAGCAAGTGCGACCGGAACGGCCCGCGTCGGCCATATGCTCACGAGGTGGGAATCGGAAGGATGCGGATCGGGGCCGGGACGTGGGTCGTCGCCGGGCTGGTCGTGGTCGCCCTCGTGTGCATCGTCACCGGGTTCCTGCCGCGCTCCGACGCCGGGGCATTGGGCGAGCGGATCGCGCCCGTGCTGGGGTTCGTCGTCGCGATCACGATCGTCGCCGAGCTCGCCCGCGACGCCGCGGTCTTCGACGTCGTCTCGCAACGACTCGCCCGCTGGGGACGCGGTCGGGTGCTCGTGCTGTGGGCGCTGGTGGTCGCGCTCGCCGTGGTGAGCACGGTGTTCCTGTCGCTCGACACGACCGCCGTGATCGTCACGCCGGTCGTCGTCGTCCTCGCGCAGAGCATCGGCGTCTCACCCCTTCCCTTCGCCCTGGCGACCGTGTGGCTCGCCAACACGGCATCCCTCGCCCTCCCGGTCTCGAACCTCACCAACCTGCTCGCCGCCCCCGCCATCGGCGACGGCCCCGCGGCGTTCTTCGCGCTCAGCTGGGCACCGACGCTCGTCGGCATCCTCGTGCCCGTCGCGATCCTGACGATCCTGCATCGGCGCACGGTCTTCGGTGCGTACGAG
>NZ_ATAO01000222.1 GCF_000455825.1 Microbacterium maritypicum MF109 | reverse complement strand
GTGACGGTGTGCGCAGGCACCGTGCAGGTCATCTGCGCTCCGGATCCGAGACTCGTCGCGGGACAGGTGACCGGACCCGCCGTGGGGTCGCTGACCACGATGTCGTCGATGGTCTGAGCGCCGGTGTTCGTCACGAAGATCGTCCACTCGATACGGTCACCGGGATCGATGACGCCGTTGCCGTTGACGTCGACCGGGTTCGCGCGCTTCTCGAGGGTGAGCGAGTTGGTGCCGTCGAACGGGACCTCGACCGTCGAAGGCGGCGAGACCGGGGGCTGGCCCGACGGCGGAGTGCCGGTGGCGGTGGCGGCGTTCGTCAGGAGACCCGAGTCCACGTCGGCCTGCGTCGTCTGATACTCCGCCGTGCAGGTGACGATCTGACCGGGCAGCATGCTCGCGGCCCCTGCCGGGCACTCGATCGCAGACAGCGAACCGGATCCGGAGAACGCCGTCTCGTCGACCGTCACGTCGGTGAGGGTGACGT
>NZ_ATAO01000221.1 GCF_000455825.1 Microbacterium maritypicum MF109 | reverse complement strand
GAGCTCGGCGATGATCGCGAGCGCCTCGGCATCGGCGAGCACCTGGGCGACGGTCGCGCTGGTGAGGTCGAAGCGTCCGCCGGGTGCGGCGACATCCGCCATCTCGATCGTCGTGGACGCGGGGTCGGGTCGTGCGGCAGGCGACCAGTCGAGGTACCGGAGGCCGTGGCCGAACGCGAACGACGGGTCGACCGTGTCCGACGGTACGTCGGGGCGGCTCACCGCCACGGCTTCCATCGACGACGGCACCTCGAAGGGCAGCGACCCCTGGGGCTCCACCGCGCCGAACAGCACATTCACGAGCGCGGTGTCGGAGGCTCCGTAGTTCGCGATGATCGTCGAGGCGACGTCGAGAAGCGGGGCGAGGATCGCCGGACGATCGAGGTAGACGTCGAGCACGAGCGGCACGCGGGCGGCCAGATCGCGCAGGTGCGCGAGTTCGTCGTCGTGGAACTCGAGGGATCCGGCGCGGAAGAACGATTCGATGTCGGCACCGTTGCCGCGCGGCTCCCACGGGGCGTCGGTGCGCACGATCGCGACGTCGGCGCGGTCGGGGTCGGTGACCACATCGGCCCAGCCGGCGAGCTCGACGGGGTCGAGGCCTTCGACGTAGACGGTCGGGCGCCCCTGCAGCGGCAGATGCGCCGCCCCGCCGCCGTTCGTGAGCAACGTGAGTGAACGTGCCTGGGCCTCGAGTCCGGCGGCGCGGGCGTCTTCCCGACCGACGATCGCATCCGCAGCTTCGACATCGACGAACCGTGCGTCGTCGAACAGCCCGAGACGGAACTTCTCACGCAGCAGCCGGCGCACCGAGGTGTCGAGCCGGGACTCGGGCACCGAGCCCGCCCGCACGAGCCCGATCAGAGCCTTCGGGTTGAACTCACCGCCGAACTGGTCCACACCGGCATCGAGCG
>NZ_ATAO01000220.1 GCF_000455825.1 Microbacterium maritypicum MF109 | reverse complement strand
GTCAGCTGCCGGCGAGCTGCTGGTCCAGGTCCTGGATCGCCCGCATCATGCCCAACAGCGACTCGGACATGTCGTTGATGCCATCGACCGCGGTCTTCAGACCCGTCGTCAACTCCGTGTACCCCTCACCGAACTTCCCCGACGCATGCTGCGTCTTGAAGTCCTCACCCAGAAGAGTGTCCACCTGACCCTTCAACGTGTCCAACTGACCCTGAATGTCATCACGAGCCTGCGACAGCGACGACGCCACCTGCTCCATCTCCGCATAAGACGCACCGAAATCGGCCATCGTCCACACCTCCGCCAATCGAGAGAACCGGACCCCTCCGGCCCGAACAACACCCACCCTACGGCGCACCCACGAACACCGTCGATGGGGACAACTCCCCATCCCCGCAC
>NZ_ATAO01000219.1 GCF_000455825.1 Microbacterium maritypicum MF109 | reverse complement strand
TATAAGAGACAGGGATAGGGGTGAAAGGCCAATCAAACTTCGTGATAGCTGGTTCTCTCCGAAATGCATTTAGGTGCAGCGTTGCGTGTTTCTTGCCGGAGGTAGAGCTACTGGATGGCCGATGGGCCCTACAAGGTTACTGACGTCAGCCAAACTCCGAATGCCGGTAAGTGAGAGCGCAGCAGTGAGACTGTGGGGGATAAGCTTCATAGTCGAGAGGGAAACAACCCAGACCACCAACTAAGGTCCCAAAGCGCGTGCTAAGTGGGAAAGGATGTGGAGTTGCCTTGACAACCAGGAGGCTGTCTCTTATAC
>NZ_ATAO01000218.1 GCF_000455825.1 Microbacterium maritypicum MF109 | reverse complement strand
TGTATAAGAGACAGACCTAAGTGGGTTCGGTCCTCCACGACGTCTTACCGTCGCTTCAACCTGGCCATGGATAGATCACTTCGCTTCGGGTCTAGGACATGCGACTGAATCGCCCTATTCAGACTCGCTTTCGCTACGGCTACCCCACACGGGTTAACCTCGCCACATATCGCTAACTCGCAGGCTCATTCTTCAAAAGGCACGCTGTCACCCCTACTAAGGAGGCTCCAACGGTTTGTAAGCAAACGGTTTCAGGTACTATTTCACTCCCCTCCCGGGGTACTTTTCACC
>NZ_ATAO01000217.1 GCF_000455825.1 Microbacterium maritypicum MF109 | reverse complement strand
GAAGGGGCGAGGCGCTCTGCCGTTCGGCGGGAGCGGTCAGCGGGCGCTGACCGGTTCCTTGTCGGCGGAGGCATCCGCTTCGGGAGCGTCGTCGTCTCCGGAGTCGTCGGCGAAGGGCAGGCCCTCACGCGGCGCGTTGTAGAGCTCCTCGTTCAGGATGCCCTCGCGCTTGGCGACGATCGTCGGGATCAGCGCCTGGCCGGCGACGTTGACCGCGGTGCGGCCCATGTCGAGGATCGGGTCGATCGCGAGCAGCAGCCCGACGCCCTCGAGCGGCAGGCCCAGGGTCGACAGCGTCAGCGTGAGCATCACCACAGCACCCGTGGTGCCGGCGGTGGCGGCCGAGCCGACGACCGAGACGATGACGATCAGCAGGTACTGCACGAAGTTCAGCTCGATGCCGAAGAACTGCGCGACGAAGATCGCGGCGATGGCCGGGTAGATCGCGGCGCAGCCGTCCATCTTGGTCGTCGCGCCCAGCGGCACGGCGAACGAGGCGTACGAGCGGGGCACACCGAGGTTGCGCTCGGTCACGCGCTCGGTGAGCGGCAGGGTGCCGATCGAGGAGCGGCTGACGAAGGCCAGCTGCACGGCGGGCCAGACGCCCGAGAAGTACTGCTTGATCGAGAGGCCGTGCGTGCGCACGAGGATCGGGTAGACCACGAACAGCACGAGGGCCAGACCGATGTAGACGGCGGCGGCGAACCAGCCGAGGGAGGCGAGCTTCTCCCAGCCGTACTTGATGACCGCAGAGCCGATGAGGCCGAACGTGCCGAGCGGGGCGATGCGGATGATCCACCACAGCACGCGCTGGATGACCTTCAGCAGCGACTCGGTGAAGACGAGGAACGGCTCCGCCTTCTTGCCGGCCTTGAGTGCGGCGATGCCGACCACGGCCGCGACCACGATGACCTGCAGGATGTTGAAGCCGACGCTCGACGAGAAGGTGCCCTCAGCCGCTCCGGGGTTGGTGCTCACGGCGAGGCCGAGGAAGTTCTGCGGGATGAGCCCGAGCAGGAAGTTCCACCAGGTGCCCACGGTGTACGGGTCGCCCGGTTCGAGGCCCTCACCGGCGCGGTTGCCGGGCTGGATCACGAGGCCGAGGACGATGCCGATGATCACGGCGATGAACGCGGTGATCGCGAACCACAGGATCGTCTGGCCCGCCAGGCGTGCGGCGTTCTGCACGCGACGCAGGTTCGAGATGCTGGCGACGATCGCTGTGAAGATCAGGGGGACCACGGCGGCGCGCAGCAGCGTCACATACGAGTTGCCGATGGTGTCGAGTGTCGCGGACAGCCCGGTCGGGTTCTCGGCGGTCGCGCCGAGCTGGCGGCCGATCAGACCGGCGGCGATGCCGAGGACGAGAGCGGCGAGGATCTGGAAGCCGAACGAGGTCAGCAGCTTCCGGACCGGTCCGCGGGTATCAGGCGCCTTCTGGGCGCGTGCGGTGGTGCTCATGAGGGTGGGGACTCCAGAATCGCGGCGCACCGTGTGCGCGCCATGAGGCCCAACGCTATGACTCCCTGAGAATTCCCTGGGTGGATATGACGAAGGATGACGTTGTGAGCCGGAATCCGTTCGGTGCGGCGGGGAGGCCCGGTTCCGGTCGCACTTCCTGCCGCCTGAACGCGCCACGGGCGGCAGGAACTGCGACCGGGGGGAGCGTTCCCCGTCAGCGCGGGGCGAGCACCAGCAGCTCGCCGACCTCGCAGTCGAGGGCCTCGCAGATCGCGCGCAGCGTGGAGTAGCGGATGGCACGGGCGCGGTCGTTCTTCAGCACCGACAGGTTCACGATGCTCACCCCGACCGCGGCGCTCAGCTCGGTGAGCGTCATGCCGCGTTCGGCGAGCAGCTCGTCGAGTCGGCAGTGGATGCCGGTGAATTCGTCGTCGCTCTCCGCCGGGCTCACACCAGTCCCTCCGTGTCCTTCTCGAGAACCGCCTTCTCCTGCTGCAGTTGCGCCCTTTCCTGCTCGAGACGTGTGCCCTGACGGAACACGGCGGCGAGAGCGAGCAGCCCGAGCGCGCCGACGAAGGGGAGCGGCGTGACGGTCAGTTGGTAGAACGATGGGTACCACTCGCTGTCCGGTGAGAAGACCTCGCGAAGGCCGGCTGTGGCTGCGATACCGCTCAGGAGATCGGCCGCCACGCCGAACACGAGCACGGCGATCGCGCCGCCGGTGAGGCCACGCGTCAAGGAGCGTGAGAACGCGCGGCCCCGCAACGTCTGGAAGCAGATGACCGCCACGATGACCGCGGGCATGGTGGCCAGAGCAAGGCTGCTCAGTTGTGCGGATGCCGCGAGCAACCGGAGCCCCAGCGACGCCTGGCCGACAGTGAACTCGGAGAGCTGCTCGCTGCCACAGGTCAGCATCGTCGTTGCGCTGTCACCGAACTCCGAGCACGCCAGACCGGCCGGCCAATCCAGATACACGTGGGTCTGACCGTCGAACTCCGCCCAGGGGACGGTGAACGCCTTGAAGATGTAGATCACAGCGCCCACCGCCGACATCAGGATCCACCACCCGGAGAGCGTGAGTGCCGCGTCGAGCGCGATCGTGCGGCTGCCCCTCCGGCGCCCTCTCCACACGACGACACCGAGGATGACCGCGATCACCGCGAGCGCGATCCCGATGTTGAGCAGGGACGGCCACACCTCGTCCGAACCGAAGCTGAGCATCAGACGAGTCCTTCCGTTTCCTTCTCGAGCGCGAGCTTCTCGTTCTGTAACCGGATGCCGCGGCGGAATGCCACCGCGATCAGACCCACCGTCACCCCGGTGGCGAAGATCGGCGCGACGCTCCAGAACTCGATCGGATGCACCGGTTCCCCGTCGCCGATGCCGAGAGCGGAGGTGACGCCGTTGCGGCCCATCGTCTCCAACATCACGATCAGGATCGGAGCGCCGACGAGCGTCCAACCGATCACGTCGAAGGCTCGCGCGTTCGGACGGACGAAGAAGCGTCCGCGGAGGAAGTTCCAGGCGACCAGCGTCACCGCCGCGATGACCGCGACGGCCGCGAGAGCCCACAGCGCGATGGCGGCGATGATGGCCGTGACCGAGGCCGCGTTCACCCCGTCGGCGATGACCATCGCCTCGTCCGCGAACCCCTCGATCGAGATGGCACCGGAGTCGGTCGTGGCGGAGATCGGCTGCTGGTCGATCGGGACCGTCCAAGCGATCCCGGTCTCGCGGAAGGTGCTGCCGACGCGCAGAACGGTGGCGAGCCCGACCGTGACCAGCGCCACGGCGGCGTACAGGATCACGGTGATCGCATCCGCCTTCTCGGAGCGCGCGTTGGTGGTGCTGGTCATCAGACGAGGCCTTCCGTGTCGCGCTGCAGACGCTGACCGATCTCGAAGGCGCCGGCGACCACCGCGAGCGCGAATGCCCAACCGAGTGGAGCGAGGTCGATCGACATCTCGAATGTGGGGACTCCCGCGGATGCGAGGTCCAGCTCGTAGGCGATCTCGCTGAACGCGTTGGCGCGCACGGCCTGGCTCAGCAGACCACCCGCCATGACGGTGATGGCTGCGACGCCGATCCCCCAGGTGGCCGCCGTGCCGAAGGGGCGGCCGATGAAGAGACGGACGCACAGCCACGCGACCGCGATGCACAGCACGATCGGTCCCAGGACCGCCAGTCCGTCGGCGATCGCGAGCAGCAGGCGGGGAGACAGGCTCAGGCCCACGGTCGTGAGCGTGACGGTGTCGTACTGCGCTTCGGAGATGTTGGAGGATGCCGCAAGCACCGCGGGTGCGTCGACCGACCGCAGCCGCATCGATGGAATCGTGATCGCCGGGCTCGTCACGAGGACGGCGGAGCGGATGCTGACGCCGACCAGATCGACCACGGCTATGGCCCCCGCTACTCCGGCGATGACGCCAAGGACGGTCTTCTCCACCAGGCTCGCAGCTCTGGTCGCCGTCGGTGCCTCGGTCATTTCGTCCCCCTCCTGCACGGTCCGCTCCGGACCCGTTGTTATCGACAGTCGTTAACATAACGACTGTCGATAACTCGGTCAACCCCCGGTATGCCCACGGCGAACACGGGCATACGTGCCCCGCACGGTGGTTACTCTCGATGTACAGGCGCAGAGAACGCCACAGGTGTCAGCGCTTCGCCCCGTGCGAATAAGGAGTCACAGCATGTTCGAGAGATTCACGGACCGAGCCCGTCGAGTGGTCGTCCTCGCCCAAGAAGAGGCGAAGATGCTCAACCACAACTACATCGGGACCGAGCACATCCTGCTCGGCCTCATCCACGAGGGTGAAGGCGTCGCTGCCAAGGCCCTCGAGAGCCTCGGCATCTCCCTCGACGCCGTGCGCGAGCAGGTGCAGGACATCATCGGCCAGGGTCAGCAGCAGCCGACCGGGCACATCCCGTTCACCCCGCGCGCCAAGAAGGTGCTCGAGCTCAGCCTCCGCGAGGCTCTGCAGCTCGGCCACAACTACATCGGCACCGAGCACATCCTGCTCGGCCTCATCCGCGAGGGTGAGGGCGTCGCCGCCCAGGTGCTCGTCAAGCTCGGCGCCGACCTCAACAAGGTTCGCCAGCAGGTCATCCAGCTGCTCTCCGGAGCTCCCGGTCGCGAGCCGGCTTCCGTCGGTGCGCAGACCAACGACTCGCCGGCCGGCACCCAGGGTGGTTCCGCGGTGCTCGACCAGTTCGGCCGCAACCTCACCCAGGCCGCGCGCGACAACAAGCTCGACCCGGTGATCGGGCGCGAGAAGGAGGCGGAGCGGGTCATGCAGATCCTCTCCCGCCGTTCCAAGAACAACCCCGTCCTGATCGGTGAGCCCGGTGTCGGCAAGACCGCCGTCGTCGAGGGGCTGGCCCAGGCGATCGTCAAGGGCGATGTGCCCGAGACGCTGAAGGACAAGCAGCTCTACTCGCTCGACCTCGGCTCGCTCATCGCCGGTTCCCGCTACCGCGGTGACTTCGAGGAGCGCCTGAAGAAGGTCACCAAGGAGATCCGCACGCGCGGCGACATCATCGTCTTCATCGACGAGATCCACACCCTCGTGGGTGCGGGTGCCGCCGAGGGCGCGATCGACGCGGCCAGCATCCTGAAGCCGCTCCTCGCCCGTGGCGAGCTGCAGACGATCGGTGCGACCACGCTCGACGAGTACCGCAAGCACTTCGAGAAGGATGCCGCGCTCGAGCGCCGCTTCCAGCCGGTGCAGGTCAACGAGCCGACGCTGCCGCACGCGATCAACATCCTCAAGGGACTCCGCGACCGTTACGAGGCGCACCACAAGGTGCAGATCACCGACGGCGCCATCGTGGCCGCGGCGAACCTCGCCGACCGCTACGTCTCCGACCGGTTCCTCCCGGACAAGGCCATCGACCTGATCGACGAGGCCGGCGCACGCCTGCGTCTGTCGATCCTGTCGAGCCCGCCCGAGCTGCGCGAATTCGACGAGAAGATCGCCGCCGTGCGCGAGCAGAAGGAGATCGCCTCCGAGGAGCAGGACTTCGAGAAGGCCGCCGCCCTCCGCGATGAGGAGAAGAGCCTCCTCGCCGAGCGTCTGCGTCTCGAGAAGCAGTGGCGTGCGGGCGACGTCGCGACCTCCGCGGTCGTTGACGAGGGTCTGATCGCCGAGGTGCTCGCACAGGCCACCGGCATCCCGGTCTTCAAGCTCACGGAAGAGGAGTCCAGCCGACTCGTCTTCATGGAGAAGGCCCTGCACCAGCGCGTCATCGGTCAGGAAGAGGCGATCGCCGCCCTCTCCAAGACGATCCGTCGCCAGCGTGCCGGCCTCAAGGACCCGAAGCGTCCCTCGGGCTCGTTCATCTTCGCCGGCCCCACGGGCGTCGGAAAGACCGAACTCGCCAAGGCTCTCGCCGAGTTCCTGTTCGACGACGAGGCTGCGCTGATCTCGCTCGACATGAGCGAGTTCGGTGAGAAGCACACCGTCTCGCGTCTGTTCGGTGCCCCTCCCGGATTCGTCGGATTCGAAGAGGGTGGCCAGCTCACCGAGAAGGTGCGGCGCAAGCCGTTCAGCGTGGTCCTCTTCGACGAGATCGAGAAGGCCCACCCGGACATCTTCAACTCGCTGCTGCAGATCCTCGAAGAGGGTCGACTCACCGACGGTCAGGGTCGGATCGTGGACTTCAAGAACACGGTCATCATCATGACCACCAACCTCGGTGCACGCGACATCGCGGGCGGTCCTGTCGGCTTCCAGATCGAGGGCAACGACTCGACCAGCTACGACCGCATGAAGGGCAAGGTGAACGAAGAGCTCAAGCGGCACTTCAAGCCCGAGTTCCTGAACCGTGTCGACGACATCATCGTGTTCCCGCAGCTCTCGAAGGAGGAGCTGGTGCAGATCGTGGATCTGTTCACCAAGCGCCTCGGCGAGCGTCTGCTGGACCGCGACATGACGATCGAGCTGTCGCAGGCCGCCAAGGAGCGCCTCATCGAGATCGGGTTCGACCCCGCGCTCGGTGCCCGACCGCTGCGTCGCGCGATGCAGCACGAGGTCGAGGACCGTCTCTCGGAGAAGATCCTGCACGGTGAGCTCAACTCCGGTGACCACGTGAAGGTCGACGCGAAGGACGGGCAGTTCCTCTTCGAGCACGGCCCGCGCGACGGCGGCCCCGTCGCGGTCGGCGTCAACACCGGCGGTGGCGCGATCGCCGGCACCCCCGACCTGGCGGTCGCCAGCGGGGAGTGACCTCCGGTCGATTCATGAGAAGGGGCGGATGCTGCGGCATCCGCCCCTTTCCTGTGTCCGGTACAGGTGCCGCCGGTTCCCGGGTTCTAGGCTTGTGGTGTGAGCGAGTACATCGTCCGACCGGCGCGCAGCGCTGACATCGTCGGCATCCGCACCCTGCTGCAGCCGCTCGTCGAGCAGCGCATCCTGCTCGGCAAGGATCTGGCGGTGCTGTACGGCGCCGTGCAGGAGTTCGTCGTGGCAGAGGCCGACGGGGTGCTGATCGGGTGCGGTGCCCTGCACGTGATCTGGGAAGACCTCGGCGAGGTGCGCACCCTGCTCGTGCGCGACGACTGGCTGCACCACGGCGTCGGACGTGCGATCGTCGACCGCCTCGAGGAGAACGCCAGGATGCTCGGCCTGACCCGCCTGTTCTGCCTCACCTTCGAGGTGGAGTTCTTCGGACGACGCGGCTACACGCCGATCGGTGAGCAGGTCGTCGACCCCGACGTGTACTCGCAGCTGTTGCGCAGCGGTGACGCGGGTGTCGAGGAGTTCCTCGATCTCGCGCACGTGAAGCCGAACACCCTCGGCAACACCCGCATGCTCAAGGTGCTCTGACACTCCTTCGCCGGTCCGTGCCGAGGGGCCTCCCCGGGTCGTGGCAGAGGATCGCTTAGCCTGGAGACATGCCTCGTCCTTCCGCCGCCGTGTACCGTCGTCGGCGACTGGTCGTCCTGATCGCGCTCGTGCTGGCCGTCGCCGCCATCGGCATCGGAGCGTGGCTTCTGATCGCGCGACCGTGGGCTGCCGCAGGCACGGCGTCCACCCCGTCTCCGACGCCGTCGACATCTCCCTCGCCCTCCTCCAGCTCCACCGCTGACGGAGAGTCGCCGACCCCCGATCCGTCAGCCGAGCAGACTCCGGCGGTCGCGCCCTGCGAGGCGGCCGACATCGAGGTCGCGGCCGTGACCGACGCCGAGACGTACGCAGCCGGCGTGCTGCCGAAGCTCTCGATCTCGCTCACGAACAAGGGCACGAAGGACTGCACGATCGACGTGGGATCGACGACCCAGTCCTTCACCATCTCCAGCGGTGCCGACGTGTGGTGGCGTTCGACCGACTGCCAGGAGAACCCGAGCAGCATGATCGCCACGCTCACGGCCGGCACGACCGTCACGAGCAAGGACCCGGTCACCTGGGATCGCACGCGTTCGAGCGTCGAGACCTGCGCGCAGGAGAACCGACAGCGGGCACCGGGCGGGGGAGCCTCGTACCACGTCGAGGTCTCGATCGGCGGGTTCACGAGCCCGTCGAGCGCGCAGATCCTGCTCTACTGAGTCGTGCCGGATCGCGCTCCGCTGAGTTCGAAGGGATCCCGGTGAACCTCGTCGGAAATCGTTGCGAATCGGCGGATCTCGCACGAAACGGAGCGACATCGGCGGTCATCCCCCCGCGATGCTGACATCCGTGGGTCTTTGGGATACCATAGAAGCGACTCTCCGCATCAGCGGCACCAAGCCATCCCCAGTGGCGTCGAACTACAGCGTCCCCAGCGCTTCGACACCGCCGCCCGAGAGTCCGAGGGCCCTCTCGAGTACCCCAGTCCCCAATGTGGGACTCGAGAGGGCCCCAATCGTATCCACGGCCGAATCGGTGCTCTGCGGGTTGCGCCGTGAATAAGCTGGACACATGGCAGCGAAGAAGGCGAAGTCCGCGAAGAACAAGCCCGCACCCGAGGACTTCCGGTCGGATGCTCTGGCACAGGCCCTGGAGAAGCAGGACGTCGCCGCGGTCGCTCTCGCTCTCCGTCACGGCACCACCGTCGTGCCGCTGATCAAGCCCGGGGCGCGTGACAACCCGCTCGACAGCGGCGAGGTGTGGACATACCGTGACCCAAAGACCGGTGACCTCGCGCTGCTGCTGTTCAGCGACGCGAAGAACAAGCCGGCCAATCTGCCGCCGGGCGTGGGCATCTACAGCGCGGAGTGGCTGCGGAAGTTCCTGGCGGCGCATCCGATCACCACGGTCTTCCTCGACATCGCAGGGCCCCACCCGATGCAGGCGGACCCCGCCGAACTGCTCAAGGCGCTCGACGCCTGAGCCCAGCCTCCCGTCGGCGCGGTACCGGTCAGAACGGCGGGATGTCGCGGTCGGCGCGGCGTGAGGTGTTACGCGCCCGCACATCGCCGAGCGCGGCGCGGAGCGTCTTCGAGCGATCGTCGACCACCTGCTCGTAGCCGAGACGCGCAGCCTCGGACCGCCGCTGTGCCGCCTGGGTCACCGGACGGATCTCGCCCGCGAGACTGAGCTCGCCCACCGCCGCGACGGTGCGCGGCACCGATATCTGTTGGATGGAACCGGCCACGGCGATGGCGATCGCAAGGTCGGCTGCCGGTTCGGTGAAGCGCACGCCGCCGACCGTCGACACGTACACGTCGAGGCTGCCGGTGGGCACGCCTGCGCGCCGTTCGAGGATCGCCAGCACCATCGCCACCCGTG
This sequence comes from Microbacterium maritypicum MF109, assembly GCF_000455825.1. GTDB lineage: Bacteria > Actinomycetota > Actinomycetes > Actinomycetales > Microbacteriaceae > Microbacterium > Microbacterium maritypicum_A. The sequence goes on along the minus strand of NZ_ATAO01000217.1, from coordinate 276,590 downwards.
AGGAGTCGAGGCCGTGCACGATGCGGCGAGGATTCGGTGCGTTGCTGGGAACCGTCAGCGCCTGCACCTCGACAGGGAGCGCACGTCGTCCTTCGAGCGAGATCGCGACGCAGGTACCCGGCTCGGTGGCCCCTTGCGAGAGGAACAGCCCCGAGGGGTCGGGCACCTCGGCGATGCCGTCTCCGGTCATCTCGAAGCAGCCGACCTCGTCGGTGGGGCCGAAGCGGTTCTTGAGCGCGCGGATGAAGCGCAGCGAGGTCTGTCGGTCGCCCTCGAAGTGGCAGACGACGTCGACCAGGTGCTCGAGCACGCGGGGACCGGCGACCTGACCGTCTTTCGTGACGTGGCCGACGATGATGATCGGCAGATCGCGGTCCTTGGCGATGCGGATCAGGGTGGCCGCGACCTCGCGCACCTGGCTCGGCTGCCCGGCGGCACCGTCGATCAGCGACGACGAGACGGTCTGCACCGAGTCGACGATCACCAGCTGGGGCTTGACCTCGTCGATGTGGCCGAGGATCGTCGCCAGATCGGTCTCGCTGGCGAGGTAGAGCTCGTCGTGCAGGGCGCCGGTGCGTTCGGCGCGCAGGCGCACCTGGCCAGGGGACTCCTCGGCGCTCGCGTAGAGCACGCGCCGCCCGCCGCGCGCGGCCTGGGCGGCGACCTCGAGCAGCAGCGTCGACTTGCCGACGCCCGGCTCTCCGCTGAGCAGGATGGCGGCGCCGGGCACGATGCCGCCACCGAGCACACGGTCGAACTCGCCGACGCCGCTCGAGCGCCGCGGAGCATCCTGCGTCGTGATCTGCGTGATGGGCCGAGCGGCACGGTCGGCCGTCGGGGCGACGGGGCCGACGCGACGGAGGATGCCGGTCTGCGCCGCCTGTTCCTGCACCGTTCCCCACTGCTGACACTCGCCGCAGCGGCCGACCCACTTCGCGGTCGTCCACCCGCATTCCGTGCACACGTACGCGGGAGGAGCGGGTTTCCGGGTGGCCATGCCCCCAGGCTATCGCCGGCATCAGACATCCCTATCGGCCAGGTGTTTATTCACGGCCATACCTCTCGGCAAACTCGCAGCGTCGCGGGATACTGGGTTCATGGCCAACGGCGGGCCCGTGTGCGGGCCGATCTCGAGCTACTCCCGGGTGCAGATCCTGCACTTGCTCTTCGAAGCGGGAAGTTCGCAGACCCGAGGAGAGCTCTCGATCACCGAACTGTGCGACGCCACGGGGCTCCACGCCAACACGGTTCGCGAGCACCTGCAGCGCCTGATCGAGGGCGGCTACGTGATCCCCACGATCGAGCACCGCACCACGAGAGGGCGGCCGCGCACGCTGTACAGCGCCGCCACCGGGGCGCCCGGAGCTTCCAGTCCGGTGGCGCGGGACAAGGCCAAGGCCGCCGCCCGCCGTGGGGACCTGATGCGGAGCATGCTCCCGGATGCCGTGGCTTCCGGACTCGGCCGAGAAGCCACCTATCAGCTCGACGCGCTCGTGGAGCACCTCGAGGAGAGCGGATTCGAGCCCGTCCTCGACGACCGTCGGCTCACCGTCGACCTCAGCCCGTGCCCGCATGCCGCCGGACGATCGGAAGACCGCCCGATGCTGTGCCGCGTGCACCTCGAACTCATGCAAGGCGTCCTGAACGAGGCAGGCGGACCACTCGAAGCCGAGTGCGTACGCGATGCTGTCCTCCCGTCGGACTGCACCGTGCAGCTGCGCGACACCACCGCGCCGCTGGTCGAGGGAACGGAGCCGCCGCGTCACCGCACGACGCAGCGGCACCACAGAACAGGAGTCGTGCATGGAATGGCTTGATCCGCTCGCTCTGGCCCGATGGCAATTCGGGCTGACGACCGTCTACCACTACCTCTTCGTGCCGCTGACGATCGGCATGGCGCTGGTCGCCGCGATCTTCCAGACGGCGTGGGTGCGCACCGCGAAGGTGCAGTACCTGCACCTGACCCGCTTCTTCGGCAAGATCTTCCTGATCAACTTCGCCATGGGCGTGGTCACCGGCATCGTGCAGGAGTTCCAGTTCGGCATGAACTGGTCGGACTACTCCCGCTTCGTCGGCGACGTCTTCGGTGCTCCGCTCGCATTCGAGGGACTGCTGGCCTTCTTCTTCGAGGCGACCTTCATCGGGTTGTGGATCTTCGGCTGGGACAAGCTCCCGCAGAAACTGCACCTCGCCACGATCTGGTGCGTCTCGATCGGCAGCATCCTTTCGGCGTACTTCATCATCGCCGCCAACGCCTTCATGCAGAACCCGGTGGGCTACACGTTCAACGAGGCGACCAACCGCGCGGAGCTGACCGACTTCTGGGCGCTGCTGACCAACCCGGTCGCGCTCGCCGCGTTCCCGCACACGATCTTCGGCGCGTTCATGTTCGCCGCCGGTGTCGTCATCTCGGTCTCGGCCTGGCACCTGTCCCGCGGTCAGCACTTCGACACCATGCGCATCTCGCTGAAGTTCGGGCTGTGGGCCATGATCGTCTCCACCGCGGGCGTCGTGCTCACGGGCGACCAGCTCGGCCTCGCGATGTACGCCGCGCAGCCGATGAAGATGGCCGCCGCCGAGGCGACCTTCAACACCGTGTGCGGCCCGGACGCCTCCTTCAGCATCTTCACGCTCGGCACACCGGACGGCAGCTCCGAGCTGTTCTCGATCCGCGTGCCGTATCTGCTCTCGCTGCTGTCGACGCACACGCTCGACGCGTGCGTGCACGGCATCAACGACCTCAACGCCGAGTACGCACAGACGTACGCCTCCACCGGTCTGACCGACTTCGCCCCGATCCTGTGGATCACGTACTGGGCCTTCCGCTGGATGATCGGCCTGGGCATCGCCGCAGCGCTCGTCGCCGTCGCGGGCCTCTGGGTCACCCGCAAGGGCGCCAAGAAGCCGGTCGCACCGTGGATGTGGAAGGTCGCGATCTGGTCGTTCCCGCTCGCGCTGGCCGCCAACATCATGGGCTGGGTCTTCACCGAGATGGGAAGGCAACCCTGGATCGTGTTCGGGCTGATGACGACGCAGGACGGCGTCTCGCCGGGCGTCAGCGGCCTCGAGGTGCTGATATCGCTCATCGCGTTCACGGCGATCTACGCGGCGCTCGCCGTCGTCGAGATCCGCCTCATCATCCGGGCTGCCCAGAAGGGGCCCGACACCGAAGAGAAGCCGCATGACGAGACGGCCCAGCTGCCGTCGGTCGTCTACTGAGAGGGAGGAGCATCATGGATCTCGCAACACTCTGGTTCTTCATCGTCGCCTTCTTCTTCGTGGGCTACTTCGTGCTCGACGGCTTCGACTTCGGCGTCGGCATGTCCCTGCCATTCCTCGGCAAGAACGACGTCTCGCGCCGACAGGTCATCAACACGATCGGCCCGGTCTGGGATCTCAACGAGACCTGGGTCATCGTGGCCGGCGCCGTGCTGTTCGCGTCGTTCCCCGAGTGGTACGCCACGCTGTTCAGCGGCTTCTACCTGCCGCTGCTGCTGATCCTGCTTGCGCTGATCCTGCGCGGTGTCTCGTTCGAGTACCGACACCAGCGTGACAGCGCGAAGTGGAAGGCCGGCTTCGACCGGATGATCGTCATCGGCTCGGTCGTTCCCGCACTGCTGTGGGGCGTCGCGTTCGGCAACATCGTGCAGGGCGTGGCCATCGATGAGAACCACATCTACGTCGGCGGGTTCTTCGCCCTGCTGAACCCGTACGCACTGCTGGTCGGCGTCACCACGCTGCTGCTCTTCTTCCTGCACGGCGTGCTGTTCGTGGCGCTCAAGACCGACGGCCAGGTGCATGAAGACGCGCAGAAGCTGGCGAAGAAGGCCGCCATCCCGACGATCCTCGTCGCTGCCGCGACCGTGATCTGGACGGTCGCGATCGCGATGGGCCGTGAGGCTCCGCTGCTCTGGCTGGTCATCGGCGCCGGCGCGCTCGCGGCGGTCAGTCTGATCGCGGCTGTCGGGCTCTCCATGATCCGTCGCGACGGGTGGGCGTTCTTCTCCGGGATGCTCACGGTGCTGTTCGCCGTGGTCATGCTCTTCTCCGCGCTGTTCCCGTACGTGATGCCGTCGACGATCGACCCGGCGTACAGCCTCACGATCGCCAACGCGTCGAGCACCCCGTACACACTGCAGATCATGAGCTGGACGGCCTTGATCGCGATGCCGCTCGTGCTGGCGTACCAGGCGTGGACCTACTGGGTCTTCCGCAAGCGGGTCACCCGGAAGTCGATCGAGGGGGCTCCGGCACACGCGTGAAACCCGTCGATCCGAGACTGCTGAGATACGCGGGTGCCGCGAGGGGTTTCCTCGCGGCATCCGCGTTGATCGGCGTCGTCCAGACCGCGGTCACGATCGCCTTCGCGTGGCTGTTGACCGATGCGATCACGGGGGCGCTCGCGGGTCGGGACGTCACTTCGTCGCTGCTCTGGCTGCTGCTCACGGCTCTGCTGCGAGGCCTGCTCATCGCGGCCTCTGATGCGGCGGGGACACGGGCGGCCGCCAAGACGGGGATGCAGCTGCGCACGGCGCTCGTGGCTGCGGTCGGGAGACTCGGGCCAGGGTGGCTCGCGCAACGCAACCAGACCGCGCTCGCGGTGACCGCGGGCCACGGACTCGAAGCGCTCGACGCCTACTTCGCGCGTTACATCCCGCAGCTCGTGCTGACCGTGATCGCGACGCCGGTGCTCGTCGCGGTCATGTGGTGGCAGGACTGGCCGAGCGGACTCACCGCGGTGATCACGCTGCCGTTGATCCCGCTGTTCCTCATCCTGATCGGCATGGCGACCCGCACCGTCCAGACGCGGCAGTGGCAGACGCTGCAGCGCCTCGCGGCACGCTTCGCCGACACGGTGCAGGGGCTGTCGACGCTGCGACTGTTCGGGCGTGATCGTCGCGCTGCCGACCGCATCGAGGTCACCGCGGACGAGTACCGCCGCGAGACCATGAAGGTGCTGCGGTTCTCGTTCCTGTCCGGCTTCGCGATGGAGCTGCTGGCCTCGATCGCGGTGGCCCTGATCGCGGTGTCGGTCGGGTTCCGGCTGCTGTCGGGTGATCTGACTCTCGAGGTCGGGCTGTTCGTGCTGCTGCTCGCTCCCGAGGCGTTCCTGCCCATCCGGCAGGTGGGGGTGCAGTTCCACGCTGCTGCCGAAGGGGTTGCGGCGACGGAGGACGTGTTCGAGGTGCTGGATGCGGCAGGGGAGCGCGCGCGGATGCAGGAGCTTTCGACGGATGCCGGAGGAATCGCCGTCGAAGCCCCCGGCATCCGGGAATCGGTCATGCAGGTGGAACCGGCGAAGGGCGGAAACCTCGTGGTCGAGGGTCTGCGGGTGCGCGACCTGCCGTCGGTGTCGTTCGCAGCCGGGCCGGGGACCATCACGGTCATCGAAGGGCCGAGCGGGTCGGGGAAGTCATCGCTGCTGGCCGCGCTCCGGGGCGCGGTCGAGTTCGAGGGGACGGCGTCCTACGGCGGCGCGGACGTGAGGGGGATCGCGCCGTCGGTGTGGCTCGCCTGGGCGGGACAGGCACCAGGCCTCACGCGCGGGACCGTGGCGGCGAACGTCACCCTCGGTGATCCTGAGCCGGATGCCGACCGGGTGCGCGATGCGCTCGACGATGCCTGCGCCGAGGGGATCGACCCCGCGCTGGAACTCGGCGTGCAGGGAGCGGGGCTGTCGGGTGGGCAGGCGCAGCGGGTGGCTGTCGCTCGAGCCCTGTATCGCCAGGCATCGGCGTCCGGACGCGTGCTCGCACTCGATGAGCCGTCGAGTGCACTCGACCCCGAGACCGAGGACCGGCTGTGGCGATCGCTGCGCGAGAAGGCGGATGCCGGTGCGACGATCCTCCTCGTCTCCCACCGTCGGACCGCACGGGAGATCGCGGATCAGATCGTGGAGCTGGGGGTGAACGCATGACTGCACCCCGCACAACCGACACAGTGCATTCCCGCGGTCACCGGGTCGGCGCCATCCTGCGACTCGCGCAACCGCCGCTCGGCCGCTTCGTGCCGGGTCTGATCTGGGGTCTGCTCTCGGCCGCCGCCGCCGTGAGCCTGCTCGCCGTCAGCGGGTGGCTGATCGTGAGCGCATCGATCGTCGACTCGCTGGTGCCGCTGTCGATCGCCGTCGTCGGTGTGCGCTTCTTCGCCGTCTCGCGCGCGGTCACCCGCTATCTGGAGCGCCTGAGCGGACACGATGCCGCGCTGCGTCAACTCGCCTCGACCCGCGCCGACATGGTGCGCCGACTCATCCCGCTGTCGCCAGCGGGACTCGGCGCGACGGATCGCGGTCGGGTTCTCGCAGCTCTCGTCGACGACGTCGAGAACCTGCAGAACCTGCCGCTGCGGGTGGTGCAGCCGCTCGGGGTCGCCGCTCTGGTCGCTATCGGGGCCGTCGGGTTCATCGCGTTCGTATCGCCCGCCGCCGCGCTCACGCTGGCCGTGTGCCTGCTCGTCGCTGCGGCAGCCGCGATCGGTTTGGGGTGGGTGTTCGGCTCACGCGCCGAAGCGCAGGTCTCGGAACGTCGGGCCGAGCTCTCGGCGGCCCTCGTCGACTACTTCGGCAGCCTCGACGTGCTCATCGCCTATAGCGCGGAGGAGCAGGCCCGTGCACGGATCACCGCAGCGGATGCCGCGCTGCGACGCGTTGTCGACCGTGCCTCGCTCGCGCAGGCCGTAGCCGCCGGCGTGGTCTCCGCGGTCGCCGGAGTCGCTTCGGTCTGGGCGCTCGCCGCGGCGGCTCCCGGCCTCTCGGACGGCTCGATCGACGGGCCGTGGCTGGCCGTGGCCGTGCTCGTGCCGATGGTGGTGTTCGAGATCTTCGGCGCGGTGCCGATCGCCGCCGCATCGTGGCGGAGCGTGCGTTCCAGCGCGGAGCGCATCGTCGACGTGCTGCCCGAGCGGATGCCGGACGAGCTGCGCGTCGACGCGGGTGATGACGTCGAGTTCGAAGGCACCCCGGCTGTAAGCCTGCGCGACGCGCGTGCGACCTGGCCTGGCGGGACGCCCGCTCTGAGAGGCGTGGATCTCGACCTCCGACCCGGCGAACGGGTGCTGGTCGCGGGGCCGAGCGGGGCGGGCAAGAGTTCGCTCGCGGCGACCCTGGTCGGCTTCCTGCGCGTGGAGGGCGAGTATCTGGTCGGTGGTCGCGATGCCGCGGAGCTCTCGGGTCCGGCGCTGCGACGCGTGATCGGGCTGTGCGAGCAGAGTCCTCAGCTGTTCGACGAGGACATCCGCCAGAACCTGCTCTTCGCGCGGGACTCCGCCTCGGACGAAGACCTGCAGGCGGTGCTCGAGCGGGTCGGCCTCGGTGACTGGGTGCGGGAGCGTGGGGGCCTCGATGCGCGGGTCGGCGACCGCGGCGCGCTGGTGTCCGGTGGCCAGGCGCAGCGGATCGCGCTCGCCAGGGCGCTGCTGCGCGGCTTCCCCGTGCTGGTCCTCGACGAGCCGACGGCGGGGGTCGATCCGGAAGCATCGAATGCCCTGCTGCGTGATCTGCTGCAGGCCGCGGGGGAGCAGTCGGTGCTGCTGATCTCGCACGTGGCGCCTCCCGAGGGGACGGTCGACCGCGTGGTGCGGATCCACGACGGCCGCACGATCTGAGGGGCAGCGAGAAGGAGCCTGTGGGGAGACCCGCGGGCCGTCGCCTCAGACGTTCATGTCGACGGGCGGTTCCATCACGATGCCTTGAGCCTCGAACGCGCGACGGCGCTCCTCGATGCGGCGGTGCAGCTCGACCTGCGCATCGTCGACGAACTGCGGGTCGAGGTCGACGGTCTTCGGGTGCGGGTCGCCGTGGTTGGCGGCGATGTAGGCGTCGAGCTCGGGGCCGCTGGTCCATGACGTGATGAGCGCGTACCGCGGGGCGGTGCCGCGGTGCCAGACCGCGTGCCAGAAGCGCTGGGTGTCGACGATGATGCGCGAGCCGGCGCGCAGCGGCAGGCGGATCTCGGTCGCCGGATCGAAACGGTCGGCGCGCAGGATCAGCATCGACTCGGTGTCGTCGGAGAGGTTGAAGAACCCGCGGACGACCCAGCCGGTGCCCTCTTCGTTGAGGCGGTTGTTGTCGTCCTGGTGCAGGTTGTAGATCGCGTCGGCGTACTCGTTCGGCTGCAGCTCGATCACGCGGCAGCGGCCGATGCCGGCGCCCGGCTCCTGTGCCCGGCGTTGGAGCGTCGGGGCGACCGCGACCTGCGAGGCGACCCAGACGCCATCCTTGTCGGTGCGCGGCGGGGTGTGGTTCCAGAAGCCGTTGCAGTCGACGTCGCCGGCATAGCTGGTGAGCGGGGCGAAGCGCGTGATGCCGGAGGAGCGCCAGCCGACATACTCCAGGCCCAACCATTCGGCGGGATCCGTGGCGGAGGTGTGGTCGTCGAGGACCACGTAGCCGGTCTCGGACAGCGCCTCGGACGTGATGAAGCCCATGATGAATACCTTCCCGTCATCGCTGCCCCCACAGGCGGCGGGTTCTTAGGCCATCCTAACTCGAATGCCCACCGCAGCGTGGGGGTCTCGCCGGGGAAAAGGCCCGACGGGAGCGTCGATATCCTGAGGGGTATGACTCAGCCGCAGGGTGCCCTCCTCGTGGGCAGCGTGAATTACGACGATGCCGAGACCACGATCCGCACCGCTGCGAAACTACTCGGCACCCGGCTCCGTCGCATTCCGGACGGCGAGGTCGGCAAGCGGTTCCACTGGATCATGTTCCAGCCCGACGTGATCGGTGAGGCCGAGGGCATCGAGCGCACAGGCGACGAACCCATCCCGTTCCCCGCCGGCATCGACGCCCGCGGCCTGCGCATCGCCGAGGGAGTGGATGCTGCGAGCATCAAGATGCCGCCGCTGGGGTATGCCGCCGCCGCGATCGAGTCGTATGCGGTGTTCGAGCGACTACGGGCCGAGGGCGCGGTGCCCGCCGGCGTGCGGTTCCAGGTGTCGCTGCCGACGCCCCTCGCCGTGATCTCCTCGTTCTTCCACGGCGATGACCGCGCGGCCATCGAGCCCGTCTACACCGCCGCGATCCTGCGCGAGCTCGACGAGATCCTCGAGGCCATCCCGCACGAGGACCTCGCGGTGCAGTGGGACGTCGCGAGCGAGATGGGCATCATCGAGCGCGCCGCGGGCTACGGAGCGGTCATGGAGGCGTGGTGGCCTGGCGACCCGTTCGACGGTCTGGTCTCGCGCCTGGCCGCACTGGTCGACGCGGTGCCCGCCGACGTCGAGGTGGGTGTGCACCTCTGCTACGGCGACGCGGGGGAGAAGCACTTCTTCGAGCCGCGCGACGCCGCGAACCTGGTCCGGTACGCGAACGCCGTGGTGGCGGCATCCGCCCGTCCGCTCACGTGGCTGCACCTGCCGGTGCCGATCGACCACGACGACGAGGCCTACTTCGCCCCGCTCACAGGCCTCGCCCCGGTCGGCGAGCTCTACCTGGGCCTCGTGCACCGCGAGGACGGGGTGGAGGGCGCCGCCCGTCGCGTCGCCGCCGCGACTCCGTTCGCCACCGAGTTCGGGGTCGCGACCGAGTGCGGCATCGGGCGCGCGCCCGCGGGATCGACCGAGGGCATCCTGCGCACGCACGCCGAGGTCGCCGCCGCCTGGTGACGTGCGCGGCGGCGTGCGGGTCTCGATTCGCGTGCGGGCCCCGCGTCGCGTAAGCTATTCCGCGGTGACGTGTCCGAGCGGCCGAAGGTGCAACTCTCGAAAAGTTGTGTAGGGTAACCCCCTACCGTGGGTTCAAATCCCACCGTCACCGCCATGGAAGCCCCCTCCGAGTGAGGGGGTTTTTCCGTATCATCACGGGGCTCTCCGAGAGCGAGCGCTCTTGCCTGGAAGTTCGATGGCGCCGCACGCTCACATGTGTCTGACCTCAGGCCGCGACGTACTCCTGGCGGACTCGTCCCTCAGTCGCCATCTCTATGTACCCGAAATCCTGGTCCGAGTTCAGGATCACTGCGTCGTTGGCGACCGCGTATGCGGCGATGAGGCAGTCGAAGGCTGCGGCTGCTCTCATGAGCCCTGTGTCCCACAGCGCCTGCTGAAGGTCGAGGGCGTCACGCTCGTCGGGGTGTTCCCACGCGGGGAGCAGCCCCTCCATGTCCGCACGCAACTCTGCGTACTCCTTTGCATTGCGCGCGGAGTGGCAGTACTCGAGGACCTGCGGCGGGCACGTGATGATCAGGTGATTCGGCGACAGGGCCCGGAGCCTGTCGCCGATCGCCGTGCTCCTGCCTGCCTTCTGCCAGATGCTGTTGTCGACGAGGTAAGTGGTCACCGAACGGTGCTCTTCTCCCGGGGAGCGCCCGTGTCGGGATCCGGACTCGTGTCCGGAGCGATCGTCGGCGCGTCGATCTGGTCAGTGTCGAAGTGGCGAGCGATGATGCGCTCCACGGCGGCGGGCTGGCGGCGCACCGCGATGAGCGTGCGCAGCGCGAGATCCACCGTCTCGCGGTTGGAGGTCGTGCCGGCAAGCTTCTTGGCCTGCTGAAGCTCGTCGGGGTCGATGTCAATCGATGTGACGGCCATGGCTCCTCCTTCGCGGAAGTTCTGTATAAGCCATTGTATAAGAATCTTTGGCGGGGTGCACGATCTCTCGGTGCCCTGTGGAGGCGGAGCTCCTCTCCCCCCGGAGGCGTACCCCTCAGCCGAGCAACTCCACCCCGAACTCGGAGACCACCGTGCGCAGTTCGGCGAGGTAGCGCTGTGCCTGCTCGGTGAGGGGGATCGCCGCATGCCCGATCCAGCCGATCTCGATGTTCTCGTCGACGTCGAGCGGGATGGCGACGATCTCGGGGTCGAGGTCGTCGCTGATGATGCCCGTCGAGATGGTGTAGCCGTCGAGGCCGATCATCAGGTTGAAGATGGTCGCGCGGTCGGAGACGCGGATGTCCTGGGGGCTGGAGAGGGTGGAGAGGATCTCCTCGGCGAAGTAGAAGGAGTTGTTCGCCCCCTGGTCGAAGGTGAGCCTCGGCACGTCGGCGAGATCGTCGAGGGTCACGCGATCTCGGGTGGCAAGGGGGTTCTTGCGGGAGATGAAGATGTGCGGCTGTGCGACGAAGAGCGGGTGGAAGGCGAGCCCGGAGTCGCGGAGCAGCTTGTCGATCACGTTGCGGTTGAAGTCGTTCCGGTAGAGGATCCCCAGCTCGCTGCGGAGCGTGCGGACGTCTTCGATGATGTCCCACGTCCGCGTCTCCCGCAGCGAGAACTCGTACTCGGCAGCCGAGGTCGCCTTCACCATCCGCACCAACGCGTCGACGGCGAACGAGTAGTGCTGGGTCGACACTCCGAGCAGGCGTCGCGACGGCGGACGACCGAGGTAGCGCTGTTCGAGGAGCGCGACCTGCTCGACGACCTGCCGGGCGTATCCGAGGAACTCCACACCGTCGGTCGTGAGCGTCACGCCGCGGGCGGAGCGGAGGAGGAGCACGCGCCCCACCCTGCTCTCCAGATCCTTCATCGCCGCCGACATGGTGGGCTGGGCGACGTAGAGCAGGTCGGCGGCGGCGCTGATCGATCCTTCCGCAGCGACCTCGATGTAGTAGGTGAGCTGTTGCAGGGTGATGCCGCTCGAACGCTTGGCCATAGATTCAGCCTATGTCACGGCATAGTTCGCGCGCATTACCCGATGGGCGCCCGCACTCGTCATCATGGAGAAACCCCCGATCGAGGCCGAGCCCGGCCGATCATCCCACCGATTGGCCGCTCATGGCATCCGAATTCACGTTCCGCATCACGACGACCCGTTTCGACGAGGACTACTCGCCCTCCGACGACTCCCGCATCACCACGAACTTCGCCAATCTGGCGCGCGGCGAGCACCGTCAGCAGAACCTCCGCAATGCCCTGACGATGATCGACCGGCGGTTCAACGATCTGGCGCACTGGGACAACCCGAGCCGTGACCGCTACACCCTCGAACTCGAGATCGTCTCGGTCGCGATCCAGTTCGCCACGGAGGGGGAGGATCGGGAGTTCCCTCTTCTCGAGGTGCTGGAGGTGACCATCGTCGACCGGTCGACGGGCACGCGCACCCAGGGGATCGTGGGCAACAACTTCTCGTCGTACATCCGCGACTTCGACTTCAGTGTGCGGTTGCCGGCGGCCAGCGAGGCCGCGGGGGGTTTCACCGTCCCCGACGACTTCGGCGATCTGCACGGCAAGCTCTTCCAGCACTTCCTCGATTCCGAGGCCTACCGGGAGCGCTTCTCGCTGTCGCCCGTCATCTGCATCAGCGTCTCGACGAGCAAGACGTACCGCCGCACCGAGAACCACCACCCCATCCTCGGTGTCGAGTACGAGCAGAAGGACGGCTCGCTGACCGACGAGTACTTCGGCAAGATGGGCCTCTCGGTCCGGTACTTCATGCCGCGAGGCAGCGTGGCCCCGCTGGCCTTCTACTTCCGCGGGGACCTGCTGAGCGACTACACCAACCTCCAGCTCATCGGCACGATCAGCACGATGGAGACGTTCCAGAAGATCTACCGTCCGGAGATCTACAACGCGAACTCCGAGGCCGCGAGCATCTACCGGCCGACTCTGGAACAGCAGGACTACTCGGTGACCAAGATCGCCTACGACCGGGAGGAGCGCAGCCGGCTCGCGGCCGAGCAGGGGCAGTACGCCGATGCGCACCTCATGACCCCGCACGGTGAGCTGCTCGAGCAGTGGGCCGCCGGCACCTCCGCCGCATCCCTGGTGGCCGTCGGATGACGAACCAGAGATCGCCGATCGTGCGCGGGCTGCTCCCCACCTCGATCGTCGGCAGTCTGCCGAAGCCCTCCTGGCTGGCCGAGCCGGAGACGCTCTGGTCTCCGTGGAAACTGCAGGGCGACGCCTTGATCGAGGGTACGCAGGATGCTCTGCGCATCGCCGTCCAAGAGCAGCGCGAGGCCGGCATCGACATCATCAGCGACGGGGAGCAGACCCGACAGCACTTCGTCACCACGTTCATCGAGCACCTCTCCGGCGTCGACTTCGACCAGCGCGAGACCGTGCGGATCCGCGACCGATACGACGCCAGCGTGCCGACGGTGGTCGGGGCCGTGAGCCGCGAGAAGTCCGTGTTCGTGGAGGATGCGAAGTTCCTGCGTCAGCAGACGGATCAGCCGATCAAGTGGGCGCTGCCCGGCCCGATGACGATGATCGACACTCTCTACGATCGTCACTACAAGAGCCGCGAGAAGCTGGCGTGGGAGTTCGCGACCATCCTCAACCAGGAGGCGAAGGAGCTCGAAGCAGCCGGGGTCGACATCATCCAGTTCGACGAGCCGGCGTTCAACGTCTTCTTCGACGATGTGCAGGACTGGGGCGTGGCGGTGCTCGAGCGAGCGGCGGAAGGACTGCGCGCGGAGACCGTGGTGCACATCTGCTACGGATACGGGATCAAGGCGAACACCGACTGGAAGGCGACCCTCGGCGCGGAATGGCGGCAGTACGAGAAGTCCTTCCCGCTTCTGCAGCGCTCGATCATCGACACCGTCTCACTGGAGAGCCACCACTCGCACGTTCCTCTGGACCTCATCGAGCTCATTCGCGGAAAGAACGTCATGCTCGGGGCCATCGACGTGGCCAGCCCGACCATCGAGACCCCGGACGAGGTCGCCGACACCCTCCGCAACGCCCTCCGATTCGTCGACGCCGACAAGCTCATCCCGAGCACGAACTGCGGCATGGCTCCGGTGTCGCGTGACGTCGCGCGTGGCAAGCTCCGAGCACTCAGCGCGGGAGCCGCCATCCTTCGCGACGAGCTCGTGCCCGCAAGGGTCTGAGGCTCCGGCGAGGAGGCGGCTCCGGCCTGATCGGTCACCCCCCGGACGGGTTCTCGAGCGGCTTCCCGTTCTCGTCGGTCGTCTCCGCCTCGAGCACCTCTTCGGTGTCGGGCCCGTCGCCGGGAGCGCCGCCCGATGCGGTGTCAGCTTCTTCGTCGGGGCCCGGTGTGCCCTGCGTGTTCTTCGGGTCGCTCATCTCCGTCTCCTTCGTTCGGTCTCGCGAAGCTACTCCTGACGGAGGGGGAGCGTCAGGGGGTTGACCGCGGCGATGAATCGCTCTCGGATCGGTGAATCGTGATGGCGGACTCACCGTGTGAGTGCGATCGAGTTCCGGGATGAGGCGCGGTCGAACGCGTAGGGACGTCCACGAGCCCGTGGCACCGACGAGCGGGCGGTAAGCGTCGCCCCGTCAGAAGCTCGACGCGACCGCTTCTTCGCGGATGATGTCGACGCCGCGACGGTAGCTCGTGACCTCGAACTCCGGGAATCGCCCGACGAACTTCGATGAGTCGAACCTGTTGTCGTGCTCGTACCGCGGCAGGAGCTCTCTGATCTCACGCGCCTGGCGAGACGCGAGACCGGCCGCGCTCAGCGCCCACTTCGGGACGACGGTGTACCCGGACCCGGCTGGTCGACCGAAGGCGGACTCTGCCATGGCGACGAACTGCCGATAGGTGGGACGGTCGGAGTCTGTGGGGAGGTGCCACGTCTGGTGAAAGGTATCGGCGGCGTTGCCCAGCGTCGCGAGGGCACGACTCGCGTCCGGCGTCCAGATCAGAGTGCGCTGCCGGTCGTCGCGCACCGGTAGGAGCGGACGTTTGCCGCTCTTGATCCTGTCGATGACGAGCGCGTTCGTGAAGCTCTGCGTCCGCCCGGGGCCGTAGAACTCCGGCGCGCGGGCGATCAGCACGGGGATGTCGCCGCGCGCCATCTCGTCGAGCACCATCGACGCCATCGCTGCACGCACCCTGCCCTTCGGGCCGACCGGTTCGAAGGGCGTGTCCTCGGTCTGCAGCCGGTCATCCTGCGGGTACATGTAGGTGTTGTCGAAGTAGGCGAAACTCGCGCCGGCGGCGCGGGCCGCGTCGAGGGCGTTCCTCACCATCGTCGGGAACTGCCGTTCCCACAGCTCGGTGTCTGCGGGCAGGCCGGCGGTGAAGTAGACGACGTCGCTGCCGTCGACCGCGGCGGCGGTCTGTACGGCGTCGAGAAGATCGGCTCGTACGAGGGTGTCGGTGGCGTTGACCTTGCGGGGGTTGCGGCTGACGAGTCTGAGGTCGGACGTGTGGTTCCGGTTCAGCTCGCGTGCGAGTTCCACGGCGATCTGTCCGTTCGCGCCCAGTATGGTCTGCATTCCTCGACTCGACTTTCGATTGCGATATCCGACACGGTATGTTTACACTGCTTACATGATCGTACGAGGGGATGTTATCGGTGTCAACTTCTGAGAAGACCTACCATCACGGCGATCTCCGTGCAGCTCTTCTGGATGCGGCGATACAGGCTCTCGAGGCCGGGGAGCCGTTTTCGCTTCGCGCCGTCGCGCGTCGGGCGGGGGTCTCGCCGGCCGCCCCGTATCGGCACTTCGCCGACCGGGAGGCCTTGGACTCCGCCGTCGCGGTCGAAGGTTTCAAGGACCTGCAGGCCGACCTCGCCTCCGCTCTGGACCGAGTCCCCGCCGCCTCGCCGGCGCCCGCCGTCATCACGCAGCTCGGAATCGCCTATGTGACCTTCGCCTTGCGTCGTCCCGCGGTCTTCCGGCTGATGTTCGGCAACGAATGCGACGAATCCGACAGCGACCGTGTGCGGGCGTCCCACGGGTTGCACGCCGTGTTGAATGACGTGATCGAAGCGCTGTTCCCCGGGGCTGACGCACCGAGCCTGTCCACGGCTCTGTGGAGCATGGCCCACGGCCTCGCCTTCCTGCACCTCGACGGCAAGTTCCGTCCCGAACCCTCCGAAGCGGTGGCTGAGCGGGTGCGGTCGTCCGTTGCCGCGATCTTCGCGATCGCCACCCGTGCGGCACCGCCATCGGCGGTCGATTCGATCCCCGGGAGACTCGCATGACCAGACGCATTCTGCACGTCGTCACCAACGTCGGACACTACGACGACCCCGACCACGCCACCGGGCTCTGGTTGTCGGAGCTCAGCCATGCATGGGAGGTTTTCGAGGAGCGAGGTTTCGAGCAGCGGATCGTCAGTCCGGCTGGCGGGCCCTCGCCGCTGGAGCCCCGGTCGCTGAAGTTCCCCAACTACGACAAGACCGCGAAGGCATGGCGTGCCGACCCCGCACGCATGGCGTTGCTGGCGACCACTCTACGGCCCGCCCAAGTCGATTCCGCCGACTACGACGCGATCTTCTTCACCGGGGGTCACGCGGTGATGTACGACTTCCCGGAGAGTGAAGGCCTGCAGCGGATCACACGGGAGATCTGGGAGCGGGGAGGGATCGTGTCCTCGGTCTGCCATGGCTACTGCGGTCTGCTCAACACGCGACTCTCGGACGGCTCTCTCCTTGTCGACGGTCGCAAGGTCACCGGCTTCGCCTGGCAGGAGGAGGTGCTGGCCCGTGTGGACAAGCTCGTGCCGTACAACGCGGAGGAGGAGATGAAGAAGCGCGGCGCCCTGTACGAGAAGGCGCTGCTGCCGTTCGTCTCCTATGCCGTCGTCGATGGGAATCTCGTCACGGGCCAGAACCCCGGCTCCGCGAAGGAGACGGCAGAGAAGGTCGCGGCACTGCTCTGAACGCGTCGGCGAGCGAGAGGGCGGCGAGAGGGAAGACCGTACCGACGTCTCGCTAGTGTGACGGCATGACCGACGAAAACGGCCCCGCAGTGATCGCCGATCTCTGCCGCCTCCCGAATCCCGAAGCGATCGATCGCACGACCTTCGTCGAGCTCGGCGGCGTCGAGCAGTTCGTCGCGATTCGAGGGCGCGATACCCACAACCCTGTGCTCATCGTCTGCCATGGCGGCCCGGCCCTCCCTTCGCTGCCGTCATCGTGGATCTGGCAACGCGCGGTCGAGGACTACTTCACCGTCGTGAACTACGACCAGCGCGCCAGTGGGAGGTCTGCGGCGGGGGCGCACGACGGGATGGATCTGAGCGTCGAGCGGTACGTCGAAGACCTCGAGGAATTGATCGCCTGGCTCCGGCATGAACTTGGGGTGAGTACGGTCGGCGTGCTCGGGCACAGCTGGGGAACGATCATCGGCCTCGCCCTGGCGGAGCGGCGGCCGGACCTTCTCTGGGCCTACATCGGGGTCGGGCAGGTGATCTCCGGTCCGGAGAACGAGGCCGAGAGCTTCGGTTTCGCGATGCGCAGCGCACTCACGGACGGGAATGAGCAGGCCATCGCCGAACTGCAGTCGCTCGGCGAGTATCCCGGCACGCAGCCTCTCACGATCGAGCGCATCGTGACGTGCCGGAGATGGGCGCAGCACTACGGCGGACTCTCCGCCTACCGCTCAGACTTCGCCTACTTCACGGACGCGGCCGGGCTGTCGCCGTATTACACGGCTGATGAGCGGGCATTGATCGGCGTCGGACAACAGGTGACCATGCCCCACGTGCTTCCGGCGCTGCTGTCCTTCGACGCTCGTGCGAAGACCTCGTTCGCGGTGCCGATGCTGCAGTTCCTCGGACGCCATGACTGGACCACGCCGACGGCTCCGGTGGAACGCTGGATCGACGAAGTGTCGGCGCCGTCGGTGGACGTCGTCTGGTTCGAGAACTCCGCACACCTGTGCATGTTCGAGGAGCCTGGGAAGTTCGTCGTGAGCCTCGTGGATCTGGCACTGCCCCATGCGCCTTCCGCCTGAACGGGCGGCGGGGTTCACGCGTGACGTCGACTCACAGGTCGGGCGTCTGCACCTCGGGGCTGTCGATGCCGTCGAACGTCGGAAGCAGGTAGCGCTCCGCGTCCTCCCGGCTCATCGGGTGCAGCGACGGGATCAGAGCGGCGATGTCCTCCGCGGTCGCAGCGTTCGATCCGCCGACACGTTCGGCGTCGTACCCGCCGAACGCCATGATCCACATCGTGGTGCCGGTGCCCGCGTCGTAGCTGTAGACGGCAGTACCGTCTGACCGCGACCACTGGTCGCCTGTGCGCACGCACCACGAAGGCAGCTGGTCGGGACCCCGATCCCACTCCCGCCCGGGTCCGCCGATGAAGTTGCACGGCGCGAGGGGGTCGGGTTCGACCGCGTTCCACTGGATGATGATGCGTGCGACGGAGCCGGTGTCACTGCGCACCCAGGTGGCGGCATCGGTCCCGGTCGCTCTGACTTCGACGTTCGACCACCCGGCGAGGTCGGTCACGAGCGGGAACTTCCCCGACCTGATCCAGCTCGCCTTCACCTCGGCCGAACGGTCGGCCTCGGCATTCGCGCGATCGACGGCCGCGGTCTCGGTCGGTGTCGGGACGAGGGCCAGCACGGCCACCAGCGCCGCGGCGGACACCGCGCCCGCGACCTGCAGCGGCATCGGCCCGAGGAAGATTCCCAACGTGAGAGCCGCGAGAGCACACACCGCGACATGCAGCAGGGCATCGGTCTGAAGAGCCAGAGGACCGAGGATGCCGTGCACGAGGCCGAACGCCCCCGCGCACGTGAGCACCCCGGCAGCGACCACTCCACCGAGGATCGCCGGCCGTCCCGTGAACGCCGTGCTCAGGAGCGCGATACCGCCTGCGAGCACGGCGAACGCGATGAGGATCGCCGCGATCAGCACGAACGGCAGACCGCCGAAGAGGGCGACGACCGTTGCGTAGGACACCGCGTAGTCGATCAGAAGCATGAGCGGGATCGTCAGCCCGATCACCGCCAGCGAACGTCCGGCCGTGGTCCGCGGAGCAGACCGGGCTTCGACGACCGCGCTGTCGCTGGGGCTCACCATGCGTCGAGGCTACGACATCCGACATGGGCCCGCGGGGGATGGCTGATAATCTGCGGCGCATGCAGTTTTCCGACGACGGGCGCACCCACGACGAGGAGGTGGGGGTGGACACCGCGTCGATCAAGGAGCGGGTCTATGCCACGTTCACGGGGCTCGCCATCGTGCTCGTCCAGAACTCGAACGTCGCCCACACCGACGCCGGTCGCGCGACCATCACGCTCCTCGTCGGAATCGTCGCGATCGCCATCGCTGGATTCGTCGCGGAGCTGCTGGCGCACCTGGCCGTGCATGCGACCTTCCCTGACCGCCGCGAGTTCGGCCGACTCCTTCGTCTGACCGGGACGGCGATGGCTTCAGCGGCGGTGCCTCTCCTCGTCCTTCTCCTCGCTGTACTGGGGTGGATCGATCTGGGAACCGCTCTCACGATCGCATCGATCACCTACGTCGCGATCCTCGGACTGATCGGCTACGTGGCCGTACGCCGGACCGACGCTCCATGGTGGAAACAGGCCATCGCGCTCGGAATCCTCGTTGCGCTCGGCAGCGTTGTCGTTCTGATCCAACAGCTTGCGCACGGACACTGAGAGGCGGCTGCCTGGTGGTGGCCGTCCGGCCTCGATCACGCATCGACATCGGGCTCGGAGACGCGCAGAGGCGCGTATTCTCGGAGCATGGGAACTCTCGAGTACAACAGTTCACGCCCTCCGATCGTGATCGACGATGCGACGTTGGCGCACCTGAAGATCGTGATCGGCACGAAGCTCCGTCGACACGAGAGCTTCATGATGACGTGGCTGCCGGAGGAGAAGAACCCTGCCGGTCGGCTCACCATCTGGATGCACCCCGCGATTCCGCTGGCGCTCGCTTTCGACGGCTCCAAGATGCCCGAGATCGACACCAAGCGCATCGAGCGGATGATGGAGAACCTCAACGCCCGCGGAGAACTCGTCCTCGATCAGCTCGGCTAAAAGTGATCGGCGAACAGTCGGAGATCGTTCCCGTCCCCGCCGTCCGCCATTCACTTCTCCGAGCCCGGCACCCGTTTCTCTGAGCCCGAAGCCCGCGTCACCGTCCCTGGAGCGGGAGCATGCAACGGCGCTCCACTCCGGTCAGTCGCGTCGAGCATCCTCGGCGTGAACGCCCTCGGAGCCACCGCCCGTGGGCGGCACCGTGGGCGGAGTGCCCTTGCCCTTCTCCGCACCGAGGTTGTCGTTCTCGTCCTCGTTCTCGTCGTCGTCCTCGTCTGTCTCGGGGCCGTCGTCGGTCGAGGGCATGTCGGGATCGATGCCTTGGGCTTCGACTGCGGGTGTGTCGTCCGTGTGGTCCTGCGGGTCTGACATCATGTTCTCCGTTCGCCGAGGTGGATTGATCGCCCAGTCTTGCCTCTGTGAGGCGTGCACGTCTGCCCGTTGACAGGCGTGCGCGAGCGAGCGGAGAATCCCGCCTGCGTGAGCGTGATCGCCCGGTCAGGCGGTCGCGAGGGGCGGATGATGCGGGATCGGGATCGGTCGGCCGGCGCGGCGCGGCGCGGCGCATGGAACCGCTGGACGTCTTCCCACACGTCGGCGGCAGTCATGTACGAACTCGCGAGCGGGAGGTCTCGTAGCCAGACGACCTCCACCTCCGCGGCATCGACCTCATAGATGCACGCGACCGTGCGTCGCGAGTCATTCTGGGCATAGCGGTGATCGAGGATCAGCCACTCGGTATCGGTGATCTTCCTCAGCTCGAATCGGGGATCGGGCATTGTGAACAACTCAACACTCCCATCGGTGGACCGGTATCGGCTGCCGAGGAGCGCACCACCCCGCGCGGCGCGGGGCATGCGTCCGCGCGGTCAACGGGCGCTCTTCAGCCCGCCAGAATTCACTGGAATTGTAATCCGAACCGATATATTGCTCAACCCGCGGTGCTCGCGGTTCACCGAGTGCACGGCGTGCGCGCGAGTGCACGGTCTGTCGACGCGAACCCCCCGTGCATTCGGCGAGATCCCGTGCACTCGACGAGCAGCTAACACCGTGGGCGCCGATCAGCGGCGGACGCGGGCCCGCGTCTTCGCCACGCTCGCGAGCGTGGCACGCACCGGGGTGCCGAGATAGAGGCCGAGCGAGGCGCCGGAGGCCAGGCCGATGCCGATGACCGCCGCATCGATGAGCGATCCCCCCGCGAGCAGCATGCCCGTGGAGGTGCCGGCGGCGTGGACCATCTCGAGCAGCCCCTGGAACACCGCGACTCCGGGGACGAGCGGCACGATCGCGGCGGTGGTCACCGCGACCGAGGGCACGTGCAGGTTGCGTGCGATCAGCATCCCGAGGAAGCTCGCCAGCAGGGCACCGACCGCGCTCGCCGCCGCGGGGTGCAGGTTCAGCGCCACCGATGTCGAGTAGCCGGCGAGGGTGACAGCGCTGAGCAGCGCGCTGACGAGGATGATCCGTATGCCGGCACCGTTGAACACGGCTACGGCGACCGCGATGATGATCGCTCCGGCGAACTGGTTCACGAGCGGTCCGAACGGCGCGGGGTCGTCGGGGAGGTCCATGGTGAAGCCCAGGACGCCGCCGAGTTCCAGGCCGACGAGGATGCCGATCACCACGCCGAGGGTCTGCATGGTGAGATCGAGGATGCGTCCGCCGGCCGTGAGGGCGAAGCCGTCGATCGCGTCCTGCGCGGCGCCGACCACGGTCAGGCCGGCGAGCATCAGCACGATGCCGGAGGCGACGATGATCGACGGGCGGATGCCGACGAACGGTTCGATCCCGGCGGTACCGAGCGCGGAGACCACGACAGCCACGACCGTGGTCACGAATCCTCCGGCGATCTGGCTGAAGAACAGCGGCACCCGGAGTCGCGCGAGCCCCGCCTGTGTCAGTGCCGCGCACAGCGCCGCGACGAACGTGAGACCGACGATGATCGGGGCGGCGCCGAGCATGATGCTGACGCCGACGGCGAGCAGGGCGCGCGCGACGATCACGACCGGCTGCTGGTAGCGGAACGGCACCCGCCGGATGGCGCGGAACGTGGTGCGCGCGGATTCGAGGTCGAGGCCGCCGTCGATGTCGGCGACCAGGGCCTGCACGCGCTGCAGCTTCGCGTGATCGGGAGCGGTGACACGCACGACGCGCACGAGGGTCTCGGGCCAGACCTCGCCGCTCAGATGGAACGACACCGTGATCGAGTTGTAGGTGACGTCGACCTGCACGCCCCGCATCCCGTAGGCATCACACACACGGGTGATCGCGAGCGTGACCTCGTGTGCTGAGGCGCCGACGGCGAACATCGATTCACCGATGCGGGTCGCGAGATCGAGCACCCGGGGGACCGTGCGCTCGTCGATGACGGGCATCGCCTCGGTGTGCGCGACGGCCGAGGGATCGGTGTGCAGCAGACGGCGCACGGAGGAGAACAGCGGCCGGCGGGATCTCGCGGACATATGCTCCATTCTCCCGCCCGGGCGCGTGATCGGGGGAAGGCTGTCCGGTCGTGGGCGCACTCGCTCGCGGTTAGCGCGTCGGACGTGGTCCGCACAACCCCCTTGGGGCCTGCCCCGCGTGATGGCACCGTCGAAGACATGAAACTCGTATCGTACGCAGGCCAACAGGTGGTCACGACGGACGACGTCGCCGAGGCGCTCGTCGCTCTCGCCGCCGCCCTCGCGAGTGAAGGGGAGTCGGCGGCTCTGCGGCTTCCCATCGTGGTGGACGGGAAGAAGGACTCCGCTGACCTGATCGTCGGCGTCGGCAACGATCTGCTCGTCGGTCCGCAGACCTCCGACGGCGATGACCCCGACTTCTCCGAAGACGCCGCCCAGATCCGCATGCACCCCCTGTTCCCGCAGCGGACCCCCGGCGACGACGAGGACGACGGCGGATTCGGGATTCCCGCGGTCGACATCGACATCGAGCACGGTACCCGCGCTTAGCGCACCCGCGGGGCCGCTGTAAAGGGGAGCGCGGTGAGCGCGCCGCACGCATATTCTGCTGGGGTGCCGCACTCTGCCCCACCTGATCATGACGTCCTCTGGGCGTGCGTCGAGGAGGGCTTCCACGTCGGGAGCCGCCGCGGCGACTTCCTCGGATATGTCGACAGGCAGGCGGGCGGCGCGTATCGCGCGTTCGACGCCCGGTCCCGTATGCTCGGCGACTTCGCGACGCTGGCAGCAGCCACGAACGCGGTGGAGCAGCTGACGGGGGAGCCCTCGCCGACGGTCCACGACGGTGAGCAGGGGGTGGCGCTGTGAACGGCGGCACGGCACCCGGGTTGATCTCCTTGGTGTACACGAGCACCGCGTCTCAGCCGCTTCGCGCGACGGCTCTCGAGCATCTGCTGACCGTGTGTCGACGTCTCAATCTTCGACGGGGCATCACCGGGATGCTCCTTCACCGGGAGGGGCGGTTCATTCAGGTGCTGGAAGGGAATCCGGACACCGTGGCGCGCGTGCTCGAGAGCATCCGAGGGGATTCCCGACACCATGGTCTGCGGGTGCTCCTGGAGGAACCGATCCGCGAGCGTCGGTTCGCGGACTGGACCATGGGGTATCGGCCACTGCAGCGCCGCGCGAGTGCTCCCACCGGGTACCGGGACTCCTTCGCAGATCTGGATACGGGATCGGATGTCGGCACAGCGGTGAGAGCGTTGACCGAGCTCACGCTCTGGTTCCGTGTGCGCGCGGATGATCGGTCCTCATCGTCGGTGGAGACGGACCCGGATGAGGTCCTGGATGAGGACGGGGTGCCGCGGCACGACGACGCGATCGTCTGAGCGGTCACGCGTCCGGGTCGGGCGGGCCGGGAACAGTCCCTCGGCCCTGCTCCAGAGCCCCGCACTGCGCGCAGATCTCGGTGTCGCAGATCTCGGTGTCGCAGCTCTCGGTGTGGGACGCAGGGTTCAGTCCTGCGCGAAGACCTCGGGGTGCGCGGCGATGAGCTCGGCCTGCTCGGTCCATGAGAGGCCCACGATGCTCAGCACCACGCGGACGACGGTCGAATCGGCGTCGGTCGTGGTGAGCCGCAGTTCGCGCAGCGTTGCTCTGGCGGTCTCCTCGATGAGGAAGGCGAGCAGATCGGCCGGCATGTCTCCCCGGAACGCCCCCGAGTCCACTCCGACGCTGGTCAGATCGCGGATGCGGCGACGCAGCGGCGCCAGGGCGAGCACCGTATCGGCCAGATGCGCATCGTCGAGGGCGATGTTGGCCGAGGCGCGCACGGCGGAGGCCTCCCGCCACAGCCGCGTCGCCATCCGTGCCAGGGTCACCCGGGGGTCGGACTCGTCGGTCGTCTCGGCGATCGCGTTGAACCGCTGCGCACCGACCGCGATCACCTCGCGGAGCAGGCTGTCGCGGTCGGCGAAGTGTCCGTAGACGGCGCGGCGGGTGAGGCCTGCCGCCTGCGCGATGACATCGAGCGACGCCGTGGGGTTGGTCGCGAGCACCGACTGCGCCGCGCGCAGCAGGGCTTCCCGGTTGGCCAGGGCGTCGCGTCGACGCGGCGGGTTCGGTGCGGTCACTTCGGGTCCTTCGGGGGCGCGGGGATCAGGACATCAGCTTGGTCGACGCGAGCGCCTCGACCAGTTTGCGGTTGTAGGTCATCAACGGACGCCGCAGCACGAGTCCGAGGAGCAGCGCCGGAACGATGAACAGCGCGAGTGCGCCGAGCGCCCACCAGAAGTCGGCCTGGTAGACGCCGGCGATCGCCGATCTCACCATGTTCACGGCATAGGTCGCGGGGAGGAAGGGACTGACGCTCTGGAACCAGTCCGGAAGCAGCTGCAGGGGGTACGCACCGCCCGACCCGGAGATCTGGATCACGAGCAGCAGCACGGCGAGCGCCTTGCCCGCGTTGCCGAACGCGACCACCGCCGTGTACACGATGAGCGTGAACACGGTCGAGATCGCCCACCCGGCCAGGATCAGCAGAAGCGGATGCGCGGGTTCGATCTGGACGAAGAGGATCAGGCCGAGCGTCAGCAACGTGCTCTGCGCGAGACCGACCAGACCGAAGATGCCGTAGCGGCCGAGGTACTTCTGCGTCGGCGTGAGTTCGGGGCGGTCGGGGAGCGTCTCGGCGTTCAGATCGACGCGGATCGTCACCGTCATCAGAAGGGCACCGACCCACAGGGCGAGGATCATGTACAGCGGGGCCATGGCCGCACCGAACCCGGCCACGGGGAAGACCGCGGTGCGATCGAGGCGCACGGGCTCGGCGAGCGACGTGGCCAGCACACCCGGATCGGCGCCGATCAGCGCGCTGAGATCGCCGGTGTCCGCGGCCTTCGCGATCGACTGCTGCACGGTGTCGAACCTGTCGGCCAGGGCGTTCAACGATGCGGACAGCTGCGTCGTGGCCTCCTGCGCTCGCGACAGCGTCGACAGCACGGAGTCGGATGCTCCGGACAGCCCGGAGGTGATGCCGGACAGGTCGGAGCGGATCGCCGACACATCGGACCCGATCTGCGTGAGCGTGGACGACAGGGCGTTCAGCTGCGCCTTCAGCCCGTCGTCGTAGGTGCTCCGGGCGTCGGCGATCGCCTTCTTGGCCTCGGCGATCGCCGCCGTGATCTCCTGGTGCGAGCTCTGTGCCGAGTCGTTGCCGGCCGCGATCTCGGTCGCCGCAGTCTGCAGGCGCTGCTGCAGCGCCTGCTGCCGCGCGATCGCCTCGTCGAGTCGGCTGATCACGGCGTCGAAGTCGGGCTGGGCGGATTCGGGAAGGTTCGGTCCGACCTGCGTCACCAGCGTGTTCTTCACCGCGGCATACTGATCGATCTGCTGCTGCACGCGCTCCGCGAGCGTGGTGATCGCCTGCACCTGGCTGCCGCTGAGCGAGGCGGCACCTGCGTAGAGCTCGTCGATGCGCTGGCCCACCGCGTCGTAGCTGTTCGATGTGGCCGCGAGGGCGTCCGCCAGCGACTGCGCCGCCGTCTGCAGGGTCGATTTCAGCGTGCTCGCCGCATCCACTCCGCTGCCGAGAGCGCCCGAGGTGTCCGAGAACGCGTCGCCGGCCTCGTCGACCAGGGCCGACGCGCTGTCCAGCAGCGGTCGGCTCGTCTCGAGCAGGGCCGTGAACGTGTCGGCCGTGCGCGCGCCCGAGCGCAGCTGAGCGCCCACGCTTCCCAGTCGAGTCTCGATGCGCGTGAGCGTCGCCTGCGTGTCTTCATCGGTGAGGTAGTCCGACATCGACGAGACGAGGCCGAGCGCCACGTCGCCGAGTGTCTCGGCGAACGTGTCGCTGATCGCGGACGACACCCCCTCCGCGCCCTGGCCGGTGATCTTCGGCGCCAGGGCGTTCTTCTTCTCGTTCGTGTAGAGCGCGATGTGCGTGCGGTCGCCGCCGTCGGCGTAGAACGTCAGCATGTCGGCGCTGAACGTCTCGGGCAGCACGATGGCGGCGTAGTACTCGCCCGACTTGGTCCCATCGATCGCGTCGTGCTCATCGGTGATCACCCAGTCGAGCTGCTCGTTCCCGCGGAGCTGGGAGAGGACCTGCTCGCCGACGTTCACCCGGATCGGGACCAGGTCGCTCTCGTACCCGGCGTCGGTGCTGGCGACGGCGATCTTCAGGTCCTTGGTGTTCGCGAACGGGTCCCAGCTGGCGATGACGTTGAACCAGGTGAACAGGGAGGGGATGACGACCAGGCCGAACAGGACGATGCACGCCATCACGTTCTGGGTCGCGTGACGCATGTCGCGGGCCGTCAGGTGCAGGATGTCCTTCACGCGCGGTCCTCCCCTTCTGTGGGCTCGTCGTCGGCGGGCTCGTCGTCTGCGGTGGGTGCCTCTTCCTCCGGGGGGAGCGGGTCGTCTGCCGCCTCGGTGGCGGTCGCTTCCTCCGTCGGCTCGGAAGCCGCGGGGTCGGCCTCCGGTTCCGCTTCCGTGTCGCCGGTGGTCTCCGACTGTGCTTCCGGATCGAACCACTCCGTGAGCAGTGCGTCGGCCTCGGCGCCGGCGAGCGGCGCCTCGGAGGTGTCCCGGTCATCCGCCTCAGCGGGTGCGACCGGTGCGACCGGGGCGACCGGTACGTACGGGACGGTGGCGGACGACTCATCAGCCGTGGGTCGCAGAACCGCTGCAGGGCCGGCGGGGCCGGCGAGAGCGAGCTGGCGCAGTTCGGCGTCGTCGAGAGCAGCGACCTCTGCGCCGTGCTCGAAGCTGTGCTTGATGTACTCGATGGCCACGAGGAACCCGATCACGAGCAGTATCCAGAGGGTCCACAGTCCCAGCAGCAGCGCTTTCGATCCGGGGAGCGCCCAGGTGAGGACGCCGAGAACGACGAGCCCCGCGACACCCGTGAGCACTGTCGCCTTCAGCAGCGTCGGGTAGCGGCGTGTGAACGGCTCGGCCCGCCGAGCGAGGTCGTCGCGGTACTCGGCGCGGTTCGACAGCGCCCGGATGACGTCGGTGAGCCGGTATCCGCTGCCGACGACCTGCACCTTCTCGCCGATGAGGAGGTCGGTCGAGAGCACCTGCCGGTTGAAGAGCAGGGTGAAGTTCGCGAGGCGGCGACGCAGGACGAGTCCGAGGAGGAAGGCGAGGGCGACGAACACGGCGAGGGCGCCGAGGAAGCGCCAGTAGTGGCCGTCGTAGAAGCCCCCGATCGTCTCCCGCATGGCGTCGATGCCGTAGGAGAAGGGGAGGAGGGGATAGATCGCACGGAAGAATCCGGGCATCAGCTCGATCGGGTACAGGCCGGACGCACCGGGGATCTGCATGATCACCAGCAGGATGCACAGACCGCGGCCGACGTGCCCGAACGCGACGCAGAGGGCGTAGATGATGCTCACGTACGCGAGGGCGATGAGCACACCGGTGCCAACGAACGCGGCGGCGCTCACGGTCTGCACGCCGATGATGAGGTTTCCGATGCACACGATCAGCGCCTGGCCCACGGCGAGCGTCGCGAAGAGGAAGAAGCGGCCGAAGTAGGCCTCGCGCACCGTGACGCCCTCGACGCCCTCCGTGTCGACCTCGACGCGGAAGATCACCATCAGCACGAAGGAGCCGATCCACAGCGAGAGGTTCGTGAAGAGCGCGGCCATCGCCGACCCGTAGGTGTCGACCGGGAACACCAGGTGCTCGTCGACCTCGACCGGAGAGGAGATGAACTGGGCGATCTGCTCGGGTTCCAGATCGGTCAGGGTACCGAGCAGGCCCCATTCGGATGCAGCGTTGAGCGCGACGACGTCGGTGCGCGACGTCTGCAGACCCTGCTCGATGCCCGCGAGGTCGTTGTCGAAGCTCTCCAGTGCCGACGAGGTGGCGACGAGTTGCGAGTCCAACCCTGCCAGCAGTTGATCGGCCTGTGCGAGGACGCCCTTCTGCGCGTCCAGCGCCCCTGAGAACGATCCGACGCTCGCCGACAGCTGCGACATGGCGCTGTTCAGTGAGGGGACGGTGCGGGTGAGGATGTCGCGCATCGCCGATGAGGCGTCGCGGGTGTCCTGCATCGCCTGGTCGACCGCGTCGGCTGTCGCCTGAACGGAGCGCACCGTGTCGGAGGCGGCGGTCTTGAGGTCCTTGAGGTCGGCGAGCAGCTGCTGGTCGGTGGCGTTGCGCTGCTGCAGCGAGGCGATGACCTCGGTCAGGCGCTGCTTCGTGTCCTCGCTGAGGTCGGTGTCGTCCAGGAGCGCCTGCAGCCGGGCGACCGCCGCCTCGTTCGCCTTCAGCACGTTCGAGACGTCGTCGATCCCGGCGTCGATGCGCACCCCCGCCTGCTCGAGGCTCTGGGTGAGACGGGTGATCGAGACGTTCGCCTTCGATGAGACGTCGGCGAGCAGCGTCGTGCCCCGCAGGAACGCGGTGGTGGCACTGTCGCTGAACGCGATCACCTCCTTCTGCGTCTCCGCGATGATCGACTGCGTCTGGGCGAGCGACTTCTGCACATCGCCGAGCGTCTTGTCGACGTCGCCGAGCGTGTTCCGTGCGGACGAGAGCGTGCCGCGCGAGGAGGCGAGCCCGTCCTGGGTCTCGGCGAGGTTCTCGCGGGCCGAGGCGAGTGTCTGTGTCGCCTGGTCGAACGCATCGAGGGTGTTGTCCCTCGCGTTCAGCAGCCGCAGCTCGGTGGAGTCGCCGACGTCCTTGAGTGCGTTCGTCGCCGCGAGTGCCACCTGCTCCTTGAACGCGCTCGTGACCTGCTTGTCGAGCTCGGAGGCGCCGACGTCGGTGATCTTCGGCGCGATCGCCCCGGCCTTCTCGTTGACGTAATACTGCAGCGACGGCTGCGTGAAGTCGCCGCTGGTGATGCTGAGCAGGTCTTCGCTGAATGCGGCGGGGATGACGATGGCCGCATAGACGTCGCCCTTCTTCACGGCCTCCTGGGCCTCGTCTTCGCCCATGAAGGTCCAGCCGAGCTGGTCGTTGTCCTCGAGCTGCTCCGTCACCTGCGCGCCGATGTCGATGTGGCCGGTGAGGTCGGAGGTGGCGCCCTCGTCGAGGTCGACGACCGCCACGCGGATGTTCGCTGTGTGGGCGTAGGGGTCCCAGAACGCGTTGATGTTGAACCATGCGTACAGGGCAGGGGTGATGAGCACCCCGATGATGATGATCCACGCTTTGGGGACGCGGGAGAGTCTCTTGACGTCGCGCTTGTAGACCCGCCAGCTCTGTTTCACAGGACGAGTTTACACATTACGTGCACATCAACGTGCAAGTTAGCTGGAAGCGGGTGCATGCGTCAGTCCAGGGTCGTGACCGTCAGGGGATTCCGGACCGCGGGTCGTAGAGTCGCCTGATGAACGACATCGCACTGATCACCGGCACCTCGTCCGGAATGGGACTCCACGCCGCCGTCGAACTGGCACGACGAGGCCTGCACGTCGTCGCGACCATGCGCGACACCGGGAAGGCCGGGGCGTTGCGGGACGCTGCGGCCGAGGCGGGCGTCGAGGTCGACGTGCGCGCCCTCGACGTCGTGGATCATGCGGCCGCGGCCCGGCTGGTGGCCGAGATCGAGGCGGAGCTCGGCGGCATCCGCGTCCTGGTGAACAACGCCGGACAGGGGAACGTCGCCACCGCCGAGCAGCTGACGATGGAGCAGATCCAGGCGCAGCTCGACATCAACTACCTGGCGCCGGTCAACCTCGCCAAGCTCGTGCTGCCGGGGATGCGCGAGCGTGGCAACGGCCGCATCCTCACGGTGACGAGTGTCGGCGGGGCGGTCGGCCAGCCGTTCGCCGACGCCTACTGCGGGGCGAAGTTCGCCGTGGAGGGCTTCATGCAGTCGCTCGCGGTGGTCGCCGAGCGCTTCGGTGTCGGGATCAGCGTGATCGAGCCAGCCGCGGTCGCCAGCGCCTTCGTCGAGAACGCGATCCGGCCGGAGAGCGGTGGTCCCTACGGTTCGCTCCTGGATGCGTACATCGCGCGCAGCACCGGGGCCTTCGCGAACGCGCAGTCCGCCGAATCCGCGGGGGCGGCGATCGCGGCGGCAGTCCTCTCCGACGAATACCGCTTTCGCTGGCAGAGCTCGGAGGGGGCGACGCGGTTCGTCGGCGTCTCGCTCGCCGACACCGACGGCAGCGGCGTGCTCGGCTTCACGCGATCGTGGATCGCGGCGGGCTGAGCACTCCGCCCGCACGCGCTCGTCGATCGCGCGCGGTCGCCGGTCGGGCCTCGTCTTGACCGCAGCCCGGCGCCGGCACCTCCGACCCGGCCCCGCCGGTACTTCCGAAGGACCCGCGTTGGAGCAGCGGCGATCAGCGGTCGCTCTCCAGGGCGAACGTGTTGCCATCGGGGTCTGCGAACCACACGATCCGCCCTCCGCCGGCCCTCGCCGTGATGCCCCGAGCGTCGTGGCTCAGTCCGTCGTAGCGCAGGAAATCGACGCCGTTCGCCGCGAGTGCGTCGACGACCTGATCCAGGTCGTCGACGTACCAGGTCGCGACGGTCGCGTGCGAGGTGCCTGCGGTCGTCGACTGATAGACGTGCAATGCCTCGTCGCCGCCTGAGCGATAGACGCGACTGCCGCCCGAGATCCGCGCGCTCGGGCCCGACCGTGCCAGGGGGAGCCGCAGAGTGCCCTCATAGAAGGTGACGGCGCGGTCGATGTCCGACACGGCGACGGACGCGTGCAACGGGAAGTCGCTCAGGGGCCGCGGAACCGCGGTTCTCTCGGGGCGATCCGCGATGTCAACGGCTTCGGGAGCGGCGGGCCGCTCGTCGGTGCTCAAGACCGACATGAGGATCGAGTCGACCCACTCGCCGTCCCAGAACAGCGTGTCGCGTTGGCGGCCCTCGTACCGGAACCCTGCCTTTTCGTAGGAGCGCTGCGCGCGGGGGTTGAACGAGAAGACGTCGAGACTCACGCGGTGAAGCCCGATGCGGTCGAACGCGTGATCGAGAACGGCGCGGGTCGCCTCGGTGCCGAAGCCGCGCCCGAGCCGGCCGGGATTCAGCGCGATGCGGAAGTTCATCGACGCATCGTCCGGCTCCAGCTCGTTGAGGACGATCTCGCCGACGTACTCCTCGGAGCCGAGCTCGATGATCGCCCAGTCGGCGCGGTCGTCGCGGTCGGCGAGGGAATCGAGGTGTCGCACCACCGCCTCGCGGGTGAACACCTGACGCGTGCCCGTGAGCCGCATGCTCTCGTCGTCGAGCAACCCTTCCCACACGCCGTCGAGGTGGGCGACGCCCAGGGGTTCGAGGCGAAGTCGCGGGGTCGACAGCGTGGCGACGTCCGTGAGCGCCGAGACGTCGACGGCCGGCGGGTTCATGCCTACACCCCCTCGAAGACCGGACTGAGGAAGCGGCGCTCATAGCGGCGGATGCACCGCGTCCTGCGCGCGAAGTCGAACGCCTCGACGCACTCCGGGTCGGTCTTCGAGGCCGTCCGGTAGACCTCGTACTCCGCGAGGGACGGGAAGGTGAACAGGGCGAAGGCCTCGTCGCTGTCGCCTTCGCTCGGCAGGAAGTAGCCGTGGTGGGTGCCGCCGTGCTTCTCCACGAGCCGGATCCAGGTGCGCCCGTACTCGGTGAAGTCGTCCAGCTTGTCGGGGTCGATCTCGTAGCGCAGATGAACGGTGATCATGCGGATGATCTTTCCAGATCGGTCCGGATGTCGCAGAGCCCGGACACTACGCTGAGCACGTGACGAACGCGCGCGATATGGTCCACATCCCGGGCGGGACCTTCCTGATGGGGTCAGACGACTTCTATCCCGACGAGCGCCCGGCGCACCGGCGTGAGGTCGCTTCGTTCTTCATCGACCGCTACCAGGTGACGAACGCACAGTACGCCGAGTTCGTCGACGCCACCGGGTACGTCACCGTCGCCGAGCGCGAGCTCGATCCTGCCGCGTTCCCCGGCGCCGATCCCGCCGATCTCGTGCCGGGCGCGATGGTGTTCACACCGACCTCCGGGCCGACGAACCTGGGCGATTGGCGCAATTGGTGGCGCTGGCAGCCCGGCGCGTACTGGCGTCGTCCGTTCGGACCCGACTCGACGATCGACGATCGCCTGCAGCATCCGGTCGTGCATGTCGCGTTCGAAGACGCGGTCGCCTACGCCGACTGGGTGGGGATGCGGCTGCCCACCGAAGCCGAGCACGAGTACGCGGCACGCGGGGGAGTGGACGGCGCCCCCTTCGCCTGGGGCGACGAGGCCTACCCGGGCGGCATCGCCCAGGCGAACTCGTGGCTCGGACGTTTCCCCTACGACAACCAGGGCGTGGGAGGTACGGCGCCGGTCGGCTCGTACCCCCCGAACGGCTACGGCCTCTACGACATGATCGCGAACGTCTGGGAGTGGACGACCGACTTCTACACCCCTCGGCACATCCGCCTCTCCGACACCCCCGTCGACGCCGGCAAGCGCACCAACCTGCTCGCCGTCGCCAGCGCGCAGGAGGGTTTCCCCGACATCCCGCGCCGCGTGCTCAAGGGTGGGTCGCACCTCTGCTCACCGGACTACTGCCTGCGCTTCCGCCCGGCTGCGCGCTCGCCGCAGGCCGAGGACACCGGTATGTCGCACATCGGATTCCGTCTCACCCGCTCCGAGTGAGGCGCCCTGGGCGCAGCCGCGAGAAGGTGCTTGGCTTCGAGCGAGGGCGATCGCCCCGTCTCACGCGTCGAAGCAAGGAGTCGTCATGGCTGACAAGCCCAACATCCTCATCATCTGGGGCGATGACATCGGCATCAGCAACCTGAGCACGTACTCAGACGGCCTCATGGGCTATCGGACGCCGAACATCGACCGTATTGCCGACGAGGGTGTGAAATTCACCGACTACTACGGCGAGCAGAGCTGCACCGCGGGGCGCGCGGCCTTCATCACCGGCCAGAACCCGTATCGCACCGGACTCACCAAGGTCGGGATGCCGGGGGCGAAGCTGGGTCTGCAGCCCGAAGACCCCACGATCGCCGACGCGCTCAAGCACCACGGCTACGCCACCGGTCAGTTCGGCAAGAACCACCTCGGTGACCGTGACGAGCATCTGCCGACCGCGCACGGCTTCGACGAGTTCTTCGGCAACCTGTACCACCTCAATGCCGAGGAGGAGCCGGAGCACCCCGACTATCCGACCGACGAGGAATTCCCGGGCTTCAGTGAGAAGTTCCGCCCGCGGGGTGTGCTCCACTCGTGGGCGAACGAGGACGGCACCCAGCGGATCGAGGACACCGGTCCGTTGACGAAGAAGCGCATGGAGACCGTCGACGAGGAGTTCCGCGATGCGGCCGCCGACTTCATCCGCGCCCAGGCCGAGGATGATACGCCCTTCTTCGTCTGGTTCAACTCGACGCACATGCACTTCCGCACCCACACCAAGGAGGAGAGCAAGGGGCGGGCCGGGCGTTGGCAGTCCAACTATCACGACACGATGCTCGACCATGATGACGTCGTGGGGAGTCTGCTCGACCTGCTCGACGAGCTCGGGCTCGCCGAGAACACGATCGTCATGTACTCCACCGACAACGGCCCGCACATGAACAGCTGGCCGGATGCGGGTATGACCCCGTTCCGCAATGAGAAGAACTCCAACTGGGAGGGCGCGTACCGCGTGCCCGCGATGGTCCGCTGGCCCGGACACATTCCCGCCGGTACGACGCTCAACGGCATCGTGAGCCACAACGATTGGTTCGTCACGCTGTTGGCCGCCGTCGGAGACACCGATATCGCCGAGCGGCTGAAGGCGGGAACCGAGCTGCACGGCACGGACTTCACGGTGCACCTGGACGGGAACAACCAGCTGGACTACATAACGGGTGCCGTCGAGCACAGCCCACGTCGACACTTCTTCTACGTCTCGGACGACGGCGACCTCACGGCGCTGCGCTTCGAGAACTGGAAGCTCGTGTTCCTCGAGCAGCGTGCCGTGGGGACGCTGCAGGTGTGGCAGGAGCCCTACATCGAACTGCGCTTCCCGAAGCTGTTCAACCTCCGCACCGATCCATACGAGCGTGCCGACATCACATCGAACACCTATTGGGATTGGGTGCTCGACCACGTCTTCCTGTTCGTCCCGGCACAGGCGTACGTCGCGCGGATGCTGCAGACGCTCGTCGAGTTCCCGGCACGGCAGGAATCGGCGTCGTTCACGATCAACCAGGTAATGGCGAAGCTGGAGTCGACGGCCGGCAACTCCTGACCGTCTTCCGCCCGCGTCCCCCCTCGATAGCATTGCCGTTTCCCCCTTTCGTACGGCAATGAGGATGGTTCCGCGTGGCGGCTCGGCAATCAGGAACCGCGGACCCATCGGGCAGCCCCGTTTCCGCCTCGCGCTACATCCTCCGCTCGAGGTTGTTGCGCGGCGTGTTCGTCAGCCTCGTCATCTCCGGAATCGGGATCTCGGTCACGATCCCGCAGATCACCCTGTTCCTCGTGGGGGAACTCCATCTCTCGACGGCGCAGGCCGGTCTCTACTTCCTGACCAACCTCACCGCTCCGATCGCCGGGTATCTCGTGGGCTCGCTGTCGGACCGCGCCGGCTCGCGACTGCTGGTCTTCCGCCTGTCCGCGCTCGCCGGCTTCCTCGGTTGGGTCCTCATGGCCGTCGCGATGCAGGCGTGGATGCCGTTCGCCATCAACATGCTCCTGTTGAGCACGGCGGGTGCCGGTGCGGCGCAACTGCAGGCCGCGGTGAGAGACGAACTGAATCGGAGATCGACTCCGGCGGACAACGAGGTCGTCGCGGTGATGCGGATGGCCATGGCGTTCGGGTGGATCGTCGGCCCGGTCATCGGCGCCGTGCTCGGCGCGGTCATCGGCTTGCGTCCCCTGCTGCTGGTCACAGGACTCTGCGTGCTGCTCTCGCTGGTGCCGCTGATCGGGGTGAAGACCGACTCGGCGGCCGCGCGCAGGGCGCCGTCGACGCCCATCCGCGAGCCCGGTGGCGCCGCTCCGGTCTCGGTCGCGCCGCCCGTGCCGCATCCGCGTTCGATGCTCCCGCTGCTCGTCTTCACCGCGATCTACGTGCTCATCATGTGCGGTGAGACGGTCAAGCTCGCCTACCTGCCGCTGTACATGGACGGTGAGCTCGCCGTCGATGCCGGGGTGCGCGGTGCGATCATCGGCTTCCAGCCCCTCGTCGAGCTGCTCCTGATGCCGTTCGCCGCGAGACTCGCGACTCGGTACGGGACCACACGCGTCCTCTTCGTCGGCGCCCTGATGGCGGTCGCCGCCCACATCTCCTACGCGTCCGCCGGTCTGATCGCGCCGCACATCGTCCCTCTCATCGTCGGACAGGTGCTCATGGCCGGTGTGATCGCGACGTTCGGCGTGCTGGGCATCACGGTGGCTCAGCGACTGGTTCCGGCACGTGTGGGCATGGCGACCAGCGTCTTCATGAGCTCCTATGCGATCAACGCCGCGGTCGGCGGCTTCGTGGGGAGCATCGGCTCGCTGTGGCTGGGCTTGCCGCAGCTGTTCTGGATCCCCGCAGCGATCTCCGCGATCGGGGGAGTGGCGCTGATCATCCTCAACATGCGGGTGCCGCTGGATCCGCCTGACCGCACCCGCTGAGCCGCAGTCGCGACGCTATCCGGAGTACGGGCGCACGCAGGTGTCCTGCGCCGCACTCTGCCCGTCGATGTTCCCGGGCAGGTTCTCGGGCTGCGTCTCGGTGTCCGGCGGGGTCGTCGGCTCGTCGGGATCAGCGGACGGCGGGGCGCTCGGAGCCGACAGCTCGCTGCCACGGCCGGTGTGGTCGGCGCTGATGTTCACCGTCTCGCCGGCCTTCACCCGTTCCATCAGCACAGCGGCGGCCTGCTCGTCGGGGACCACGCGGTCGCCCGCGGGAAGGTGCGGGTACGACACGAATGCGATGTTCTCGAGGGGGAGGTCGCTGAAGACCTTCGCCATCGACGCGAGCGTTCCCAGGTCGGCGAGCGGCGTGGAGAGGGTCATGTTCCGCGTCGCGGCATCGGCGATCCCGTACAGCTTCACCGGGTCCGTCAGGGTCGACTGATCGCGCAGCGTGCGCACGAGGGACGACAGGAACACCTGCTGGGTCGAGATGCGGGCGAGATCACTCCCGTCGCCGACGCCGTATCGGGAGCGCAGGAGCGCCAGGGCCTGTTCTCCGCTGAGGTCGTAGGTCCCCGCTGCGGGGATCTCCAGCCCGGAATGCCGATCATGGATCGGGCCGGCGAAGCAGATGGGCACGCCGCCGACGGCGTTGGAGGCGTCGATGACCCCGGTGAAGGTGATCTCCGCGGCATAGGCGAGGTCGATCCCGGTCAGCGCCGTGACCGTGGAGGCGACGCACCCCAGTCCGCCGCGGGCGAGGGACTCGTTGAACTGCACCCGGTGACCGGCATCCCAGGTCTTCCCGGAGTCGGGGTCGGTGCATGCGGGCATGTCGACGAGCAGATCGCGCGGGAAGGAGATCACGGTGGCCGCGTCGTGCGACTCGTTCACGTGCAGCAGCAGCGTCACGTCGTTCCTGCTGCCTTCGACGTCGCCGCCCTCACCGTACTGTGCCCCCTGCCCTGCGCGACCGTCGGAACCGACGAGCAGCACGTCGAACTCGCCGTCGAAATCCGCGACGACGGGTGGCTCGTCCGTGCGTGCGGGGTGCAGGTCGACCGTGGTGACGTTCTGCGACAACCGGATCGCCGCGACCGCGACCGTTCCTCCGCCGATGACCAGGACGGCGATTGCGGTCAGGGTGAGGAAGCGCCGCAGGCGTCTCCGGCGCTGTCCGCTCGGAGACGCCTGTCTGCGCGGAGAAGGGGACGGGGGAAGACTCATGGGCACGACCTCTCGACATCGGCGAACGGCCAGTGTCGAGGAGGAATGTCACACGAGTGTCACACGCGGGGCATGGTCACACGGAACGTCGCCCCGGGAGACCGGACCAGGAGTGTGAGGTCTCCGCCGAGGAGCCGTGCGTTGTCGCGGGCGATCGCGAGACCGAGCCCCGTTCCCACCCCGTCGGGGCGCGAACGGTCGGTGGTGACGAAGCGGTCGAACACCCGCTCCGCGTCGGCCTCGGCGATGCCGGGGCCCTGGTCGCCGACGTCGATGTGCACCGCGTTCCCGTCTTCGTGCACCCGGACGGTGAGGGGTGGTCGCCCGTGCCTGGAGGCGTTCGTGAGCAGGTTCGCCACCACGGTGTGCAGCCGGGCGGGGTCGGTGTGGATGCGGAGATCGGGGGAGACCGACACCTCGACGTGATCGACCCCTGTCGCGTCGATCACGTCGTCCAGCAGATCGGGGAGAGAGACGGTCGTGCGGTGCACGCGCGCGACCCCGGCGTCGAGGCGGGAGAGTTCGAGCAGGTGCTCGATCAGCGAATGCAGGCGGCGGGTTCCGGTGCGTACGACCGCGGCGGCGACCGCCCGCTCCTCCGCCGTCGTCTGCTCGTCGTCGTCGTCGAGGAGTTCGTCGACCGCCATCATCGACGTGAGGGGCGTGCGCAGCTCATGGGCGACATCGCTGACGAGCCGTCGGGACTCCGCTTCCCGGCGCTGCAGCTGCGCGATGGTGGACCCCAACTGTTCGGAGGAGAGGCGAAGAGCGTCGGCCACCCGGTCGACGTCGTCGAACGACGGTTTCCACGCCGGTGGCCCCTCGCCGGACCCGACCGCCTGCGCGGTGTCGACCAGACGGCGGAGCGGGCGTGTCAACGCTCCGCCGAGCAGGCGTTCGAGCAGCACGACGAGCACCACCACGCCGCCGCTCAGGAGCGCCCCGGAGATGACGAGCTCCCGCACCTGCTCCCGCTGCGGCTCCATCGAGTACGCCGTGACCACGGCGAGTCGGGCGTTCGGGTCCTGGGGGAGATCGTCCCGCACCACGGAGACGAAGAAGACATCGCGTCCTTCGAGCGTGGTCATCAGCGACGTCAGGTCTCCGGAGCGACGGGTGTCGTCGATGGCGAGCGCATCCGGCACCTGGTCCGGCCGGAGCTCGCCCGCGCTCCGGCCGCTGTCGAGGTCGATGATGACCGTCTCGCCGGGAAGGATCTCGGCGTAGTACTTCCAGGTGTCCTCGGGGGACCCGGTGGAGATGGACGTGAACAGGGCGTCCGCGGTGGTCGAGAACTCGTCGAGCAGCCCCTGTTGCCGGGATTCGTAGACGATCCGTCCCGCGGTGAGCACCACGACCCCGGTGACGAGGACCGACACCGCGATCGTGCTGCCCACGAGGGCGAGCGCGATCGCCGCACGGAGGGTGGGGCGACGACGACGTGCGGTCATCGCAGCCGGTATCCGATCCCGCGGATGGTCTCCAGCTGCGGCGTCGAGACCTTCGCTGCGGTCAGTTTGGCACGCAGCCGCTGGATGGCGGTGTCCACGACCCGCGGGGTGTCGGGCGGCGACTGCGCCCAGACCGCATCGATCAGTCGGGAGCGGCTCAGAGCGTGTCCGTCATTCAGGGCCAGCTCATGGAGGAGCCGGAACTCGGTGGCGCTCAGCGGGAGGGGCTCGCCGTCGGCCAGCGCCTCGGCGGAGTCCTCGTGCAGTTCGAGCGACCCGACACGCAGGGGCTCCACGGTGAGGCGGGAGCTGCGACGCAGAACCGTCCGCAGGCGTGCTTCGAGCACGGTCACGCTGACGGGCTTGGCGATGTAGTCGTCGGCTCCGGCGTCGAGGCCGACGACGACGTCTGCATCCTCGTCTCGCGCGGTGAGCATCACGGTCGGGAAGCCCCATCGGGTGCGGATCTCTCGGCACAGCGAGAACCCGTCGCCGTCCGGGAGCATGACGTCGATGATCGCGACATCCGGGACGATGAGTGCGGCGAGCCGGCGGGCCGAGGCGACATCCTCGGCTGTATCGACGGTGTGGCCCCGGCGTCGCAGGGCGGTCGTGAAACCGAGGCGGATCTCCGCATCATCGTCCACGAGCATGACCTTCATCAGGCGCCCACCTCCTCGGCCATCGCGCGCTTGCGATGATAGACGGGGGCGCCCGTGCACATGCTCCATGCCCGCGGTCGCACGCGCCGCAGGAGATCGCACGCGGCGCAGGAGGCCGTCAGGCGGACCGGCTACCCTCGTGGCATGCGCCGAATCGTGGTCCTCCCCGTCGTTCTCGCTGCCGGACTCGCCGCCGGGCTGCTCGCCGGGTGCTCGCAGGTGACGCAGATGGCCGGCGACGCCGTGGGCATCGACGTCCAGGCGACCTGCACCACGATCGACGACGCCTACGGGCAGTACCAGACGCTGCTCGATCAGGGCGAGGTATCGGCGGAGCAGGCCGATGCCGCCCGCGATGAACTCGTCGCATCGCTCGAGGGGCTCGCGTCGAACGTCGACGGACAGCTGGGCGACCTGATCCGCTCGGGCGCGACCCAGATCGGCGGCATGACCGACCTGCAGGCTCCGGAGACGGTCGAGGCCATCGAGCAGCTCAAGAACTCGGCCTCGGCGTTCTGCGGCTGATCCTCCGGCCTGTGAGACGATGCCGGAGATGAGCACTGCGGCTGATGACGAGCTTCGCGCCCTCCGGGCCCGCGCCTATGGTCCGACGGCGGACATCGAGAACGATCCGGCCGCGCTCCATCGCCTCCAGCAGCTGGAGGCGATGAGGCAGCCGAAGCCCGCTGCCGACGATGCTGTCGCGGCTGTTCCGGAGGTCGTCCGGCAGCCCGAGCCGGTTCTGTCGGTGGCGTCCGGGCGGGGAGAGGCGCGGCTCGGGAGAGGCGCTCCGGAGGCGCGTGACGATGCGCTCGACGTGTTCGACGGCGCCGCCACCAGCAACGCCACCGGCATCGGCTCCGGCGCCGAACCGCCCGAGCAGGCCGCCCCGAAGGAGGAACCGGCCGAGCGTCTGGCGGCCTGGTTCTCAGTGCGGACCACCCGGATCCTGTGGGTGGTCGCGATCGTGGCTGCAGCCGCGGTGTCGGCGGCGATCACGTTCGCGCTCGTGAAGATCTCGCCCGTGGCCACCTCGTCGGGGGCTCCGCAGATCGCCACGCTCGAATCGACGTCGACCCTGGAGATTCCGGCCG
Organism: Microbacterium maritypicum MF109; assembly: GCF_000455825.1. Taxonomy (GTDB): domain Bacteria; phylum Actinomycetota; class Actinomycetes; order Actinomycetales; family Microbacteriaceae; genus Microbacterium; species Microbacterium maritypicum_A. The sequence continues at coordinate 236,550 of NZ_ATAO01000217.1, read as the reverse complement.
GGTGGATGGGGGCAGGACCGAGTTCGGCGGTGTTCGACTTCTACGGGCTGGCTCTCGTGGAGAGCGCCGGTGGATACTACAACGGCTCTGTCGGGTCGAACTGTCTCACGGTCTTCCGTGCGGACCAGGTGCCCGCGAAGGACGAGTTCGACGTCTCCGAGGGCTGGAGCTACGACGGACCCATGTACACGGGGTGCGCCGTGGGCACGTTCCCCGTGACCGTCGAGGTGCCGTTCGACAGCAACGCTCCCAAGGAGCTGAGTGAACGCTTCCCTTCAGGGACGGCGCTGCAGTTCGTGTACGACGGTGAGCGCGTCGGGGTCTTCCTCGACAGCGAATAGGCGACGGCCTAGGCGACGACGGCGTCCCGGTCGTCGGGTGCGCTGGCGATCGTCGCGGCCCGCTGCTGTTCGGCGTACTGGGTGCCCCACCGTGTGAGCTCGAGGAGCAGCGGGGTGGCGCTCGTGCCGAGTGCGCTCAGGCGGTACTCGACCTTCGGCGGCACCTGCCGGTACACCGTGCGGGTGATGAGTCCGTCCTCCTCCAGCTCGCGCAGCTGGCGGGTGAGCACGCGCGCGGTGGGGTTCTCCAAGAGGCGCCCGAGTTCTCCGAACCGCAGCACCTCGTGCTCGCCGAGAAGCGTGAGGATGCTCGGCTTCCAGGCCCCGCCGAGGACCGCTATCGACACCTCGGCGTCGCATGACTCCGACCAGTCGCGCACGATCCGCTCGGTCTTCTCCCTCATCGCACCCTCCTCGTGCCGGTCGTCCATAGTATCCATAGTGTCAGTACGTGACAGGAATGACCGTACTTGCAGCTTCTGTCTGTACTTTACAGACTGAACACGTGCCTTCCACCCCCACCGTGACCGCTGCGCGTTCGACCCTTCGTCTCTGGTTCGCGATGGTGCCTCTGCTGCTCGGGATCCTGATCGGCGCGCTCACCATCAGCAGCGTCTCCACGGCGCTTCCGGCCATCCGCGGCGAGCTCGCCCTCAGCGACACCGAGGGTCTCTGGCTCGCCGACGTCTACGCGCTCTCGCTCGCAGCGACGCTCATCCTCGCGGCGCGGATCGGCGACGCCTTCGGGCGGAAGCGGATCGTGCTGATCGGCCTCGCCGGATTCGCGGTGCTCAACGCGGTCGGCGGATTCGCGCAGAGCGGACTGCTGCTCATCGCGGTCCGGGCGCTCCTCGGCGTCGCCGAGGCGTTCGTCGTCGCCGGCGTGGTCGCCACGATCGGTGCGAAGTACCACGCCAGGGAACGGGTGCTGGCGTATGGGCTGTGGACGGCGACGTTCGGAGTGGGCAGTGCGCTGGGACCGGTTCTGGGTGGGTTCCTCGCGGAGGGGCCGGGATGGCGCTGGCTGCTGCTGGGGAGTGTGCCCCTGGCAGTGCTCGCCGGCGTGCTCGCCCTCTGGCTGGTACCCGATTCCCGCAGCTCCCGGGCGCCGTCATGGGATCTTCCGAGCATCGCCACGTCGATCGTGGCTCTCGGCGCGCTCGCCTTCGCCCTGCACGAGGCGCTCGTCGCCCCCGTGCCGGCGGGGATCGCCGCAGTGGTCGCCGTCGGCAGCCTCGTGTTCTTCGTCCTTCGCCAGCGGAGGCTGTCCGAACCGCTCATCGACATGCGCCTGTTCGGGATCCCGGGATTCAGTCCCGCCATCACCCGCATCCTCGTCGCGAGCGGCGTCTCCTCGGCATCCGTGCTCCTGGTGAGCCTGCACCTGCAGGACACGAGAGGATGGAGCGCCGCCGAGGCCGGTCTCGCGATCCTCCCGCAGGCGGCAGCCATCGCGATCGGCGGAGTGATCGCCCCGATCGCGCTCCGCTGGGTGCGGGCCGAAGCGCTCACCGTCGGTGCGCTGCTGCTGCAGGCCGGCGGAATGGCGTGGCTCTTCACCGATCCCGAGGTCGTCGCCGCGCCGCTGGCTCTCGTCGGCTTCGGCTTCGGCATCGGGGCGACGCTCGCGGCCACCGCGCTCTTCGATGTCACCACCGAAGACGACGCCGGTCAGGTCGGCGCGATCCAGGAGGTCGGCTTCGCGCTGGGCGGCGGTCTCGGGATCGCGGTTCTGGGAACGATCGCCGCGGTGGTCGTCGGCGGCTTCACCACGGCGGTGCTCGTCGCCGCGATCGTCGTGGTCGCCGCTGCCGTGATGCCGCTCGTCCGTCGCCGGACCGTGGCTCCGCAGCGGTCGATCGGCTGACGGGGTCGGTCAGCGCCGGTCCTGCTCCAGAGCGGTGCGCGCCAGCTCTCGCGCCACCTGGAACGGCTCGGCGAAGGTCTCCATCCCGACCGTGACGATCGCACCTTCGTAGAGCAGCATCATGGCCTTCGACATCAGGGCGGGTTTCGAGAGGTGCGCTTCGCGGCACAGCTCGAAGAACAGCTCCAGCAGCCAGGCCTTCTGCCGCGACACCTCGGGAAAGACCGGGTGGCCGTCGTGGCCGTCGCCGATCTCCGCTCGGGCGTTGATGGCACTGCACCCTTTCGGGCTGTACTCGTCGGACCAGGTGATCGCCGCGTCGAACACGGCGAGGACCCGATCGATGCCGGGCTCGGGAGTGCGGTCGAGGTGCCGGGCGACGTGCGCGCGCCAGAGTGCGTCGCGGTGCTGGAGGTAGGAGACGACCAGGGCTTCCTTCGAGCCGAACCGATCGTAGAGCGTCTTCTTCGTGACCCCGGCCGCGTCGGCGATGGTGTCGACGCCGACCGCATGGATGCCGCGTTCATAGAAGAGTCGTGACGCCGCGTCGAGCACACGGGTGGCGCCGGGGGTGAGCGGGGCGAGTTCGGGAACCGGGACGGCCATGTCATTACTATACCGCTCTGACTACACCGACCTGTATAGTCATTGAGATGAGTAAACAGATCGGTGTACTTCGTCTCGTGGTGACGGTGCTGGCCTCCGCGGCGTTCGTCGTGACATGGAGCTCCGGCTTCCTCGTGCCCGCGATCGCCGTCGAGGCCGTGGCACCCCTGACCCTGCTCGTGTGGCGGTTCGTGCCGCTCGCGGTGATCCTGGTCGTCATCGTGGCGCTCACCGGGGCCTCCGAGGGCATCACTCGCGTCGATGTCGGGCGGCAGGCGCTCATCGGCCTCTTCGCGCAGTTCGGCTACTGCGCATCGGTCTATGCGGCGATCGCGGCGGGCGTCGCGACAGGGACGACCGCGCTGATCGACGCCGTGCAGCCGCTCATCGTCGCGGTCCTGGTCGGTCCGCTGCTGGGCCTGCGCGTCCGCGGAGTGCAGTGGGCCGGACTCCTCGTCGGGGCGGCGGGTGTGCTCCTGGTCGTGCGGTCGCAGCTCGACGATTCGGAGGCGCACCCGTCCAGCTATGTGTGGCCGGCGCTGGCAATGGCCTGCCTGATCGTCGGCACGTTCCTCCAGCGCCGCTCGGCGCCGCGGACCGGCACCCTCGTCACGCTGGCCATCCACGTGACCGTGACGGCCGTGGCACTCGTGCCCATCGCCGCGGTCTTCGGAGCGCTCGCGCCCCCGGCATCCGTCTCGTTCTGGCTCGCCGCAGGATTCGCCGCCGCCTTCCCGACTCTCGCCGCCTACGGGCTGTACTGGTGGCTGCTGCGCCGGGTGGGCATCACAGCATTGAACGCGCTGCTCTTCCTGGTCGCTCCGACGACCGCAGCCGCGGGAGCGCTGCTGCTCGGGGAGCCGCTCACCGTCATCACGCTCCTCGGATTCGTTCTGTGCGCCGCCGGCGTCGCGGCCGTGCTCGTGAGCGAAGCACGCGCCGGGGGAGAGGGTGAGCGCGATGTTACGATGGCGACGGCAGCTGCGAGGGAGTGACGACCCTCGGCCTTCGGGCAGGCGGCTCCCGCGCGTCCGGCGTATCGACGAGAGGCCGATGAGCGATCGGCGAAGGTGTGGTGGCACCGCGATCTAGCCCCCGCCCGCACCTCCAGGGCTTTCGCCACCTGGAGGAATCATGTCGCCATCCGACCCCGCTCGCACTCTCGCCGCCCGGCTTCCGTTCACGCCCCCTGGCGCGCGCATCACCCTCATGGGACACGTGCATCGGCGCAGGGAACTCGCCACCGTGTCGTTCCTTATCCTGCGCGACCGCACCGGACTCGCGCAGATCGTGTTCCGGCCCGAACAGCTGCCGGAGGGCGGCCTGCCGGGTGAGGAGACGGTCGTGCGCATCGAAGGTACGGCCACGGCGAACGCGCATGCCCCCGGCGGCATCGAGGTGACCGCTCCCGACATCACCCTGCTCTCGGAGCCCGCGCGCACCCCGGTCGTCGAGCTGTGGCGTCCCACACTCGACGCCGCGCTTCCGACCGTGCTCGACCATGCGGCGGTGACCTGGCGGCATCCTGCCCAGCGTGCCAAGTGGGAGCTGGCGGCGGCGAGCATGCGCGCATTCCGTCACACGCTCGACGCCGAGGGATTCACCGAGATCCAGACGCCCAAGCTCGTTGACTCCGTCACGGAGTCGGGGGCCAACGTGTTCCCCGTCGACTACTTCGGCACCACCGCCTACCTCGCGCAGAGTCCGCAGTTCTTCAAGCAGCAGCTGGTCGGCGTCTTCGAGCGCGTCTACGAGACGGGGCCTGTGTTCCGAGCCGAGCCGCACGACACGGTGAGGCACCTCGCCGAATACGTGTCGCTCGACGCCGAGCTGGGCTTCATCCGCGACCATCGCGATGTGCTCGCGCTGCTGCATCGGGTCCTGCTCGGCATGATCGACGGCATCCGCACCGAGAGCGCGGAGGCCGTCGAGCGCCTCGGTCTCGCTCTTCCGACGATCCCCGACGAGATCCCGGTGATCCACTTCCAGGACGCGCTGCGGCGGGTCGGCGCCCCGGACGACGAGCCCGACCTGGCTCCGGCGCACGAGCGCGCTCTCGGCGAATGGGCGAAGGAGCGGTACGGCAGCGACGTGCTCGCCGTGGAGGGGTATCCGATGCGCAAGCGGCCCTTCTACACGCACCCCCAACCGGACGACCCGCGGTGGAGCAACAGCTTCGACCTGATCTTCCGTGGCCTCGAGCTCGTGACCGGCGGGCAACGCCTGCACCGTCACTCCGAGTACGCCGCGGCCATCGAGGCGCGGGGTGAATCGCGCGACGCCTACTCCGCGTACCTCTCGGCCTTCGCCCACGGGATGCCGCCGCATGGCGGTTTCGCGATCGGCCTGGAGCGCTGGGTGTCGCGGCTCATCGAGGCGTCGAACATCCGGGAGGTGACGCTCTTCCCACGCGATCTGCACCGGCTCACCCCGTGAGCGGTCGGCGTCGGCATCCGTCGTGACTCCTTACGGAGGGAGGCGTATAGACTTCCGAATACGTTCCGAATATCATGAGGATATGACCCTGATCCATGATCCTCACATCACGTCTCGTCGTTCGTCCGACCTGAGTAAGCATTCGGCAGATGTGTTCGCAGAGGCCGAAGATCACACGGTTCGGATCACGCGTCGCGACGGCGAGCCGCTCGTGCTGATGTCGCAGCGCGCGGCGGATGCTCGCGCAATGCTGCTGCAGTTCGCTGCTGATCTCATCACGGTCACCCTCGATGACGAGGGCACTCTTGCCGCGCGCATGTCTGATCGATTCCCCTGGATGCTTGCCTTGTCGGAGGCTGATCGAGCCGCGTGCGCGCAGAACCTCGTCGATGCTGCTCGGGCATCATTTGCCACGGGGCAGCCCCACCTCGCTATCGCAGAGCTCACCTCCTGGCGGGAGACGGCGACGGCTATCGCGGCAGGGCTCTCTGCTCAGCCTGTCGAATGGCTGGATGACGACGAGCTGATCGAGCGTCCCTGAACGTGGCGAAGGACGACCTGGTCCCCAGACCCATGAAGAAGACCGAGTACACCGTCCGGTTTGCTACCTCGGGAGCACGGAAAGGCTGGCGAGACCTGGTCGCGACCATCCGGAACCCGATGGCGGATGCCTGGGACTTCCTCACTCGCACTCCCGCGGAGCGCACACCGACGAACTACCCGATGAGAGGTGAGCTGCAGTTCGTCCAGCGCGGCGCGGCGCGTCACGAGCGCTGGCAGCACAAGCCGACAGCACAGGGCGATGCGCGGATCTGGTTCTACATCGACGGTGACGCTGTGTTGATCGAGCAGGTGCACACGCATCACCCGAACGCGACCAAGTAGCTCCCTTCGACGTCGACGGCGACGGCGACGGCGCGCTCGCTAGGGGCGGCGCGCTTCGATGAGGTGACGGGTCGAGTGCGCGATGAACGGCCCGTCCTGCTGGATCAGGTCGTGGAGGTCGCGCAGTCGGTCGCGGCTGTTCTCCACGGTGAATCCCGGCACCCACCAGATCACCTTGCGCAGGAGATAGACAGCGGCGGCGACGTCGTGGATCTCGATGCGCAGGCGCGCGGTGCGCAGGTCGACGATCTCGAGCCCGGCAGCCTCCGCGGCGGCGACCTCATCATCCTGGTGGCGTCCGCGGCGTGCCTGAGGCTGCGGGCCCAGGAAGAACTCGATCAGCTCGAACGCGCTCGCCGGCCCCACGTGCTGCGCGAAATAGGTGCCGTCGTGCGCCAGCACCCGTGCGATCTCCGACCACCAGATCGTCGCGGGGTGTCTGCTGGTCACCAGGTCGAAGGCCTCGTCGGCGAAGGGCAGTGGAGGCTCGTCGGGGTCGGCGACGACCACCACTCCCCGAGGGTGCAGCAGCTGCGTCGCGCGACGCACGTTCGGCGGCCACGACTCGGTCGCCACGGCCGTTGGCGGGAAAGACGCCGCTTCGGCGAGCACCTCACCGCCCCCGGTCTGGATGTCGAGCGACGCCGAAGCGGTGCCGAGACGGTCGGACAGCAAGCGGGCATAGCCCCAGGGTGGCCTCTCCTCGGTCGCTCGGCCATCCAGCCAGGCGAAGTCCCACCCGGTGACGTCAGCGGTGTCGCCGGCCTCGATCAGCGCCTCGAAGGAATCCGTCATGGGTCGATTCTCCCAGCCCGGTCTACTACGGGTGAGATGCCCCGGCCCGCCTTCCGTTCCTCGCGCTCCTGCGGTCTACTGGACGCGAATCGACCGATGGGCGGGAAGGAAGATCGACATGTATCGGAGCAACGGAAACTACGAGGCCTTCGCGCGGCCCCGCAAACCCGAAGGGGCGGACAACAAGACCGTGTGGCTGGTCGGGGGCGGCCTCGCCGCGATGGCGGCGGCGATCTTCATGATCCGCGATGGCCAGATCGCCGGCGAGCGGATCACGATCCTCGAGGAGCTGGGTCTTCCCGGTGGAGCGCTCGACGGCATCAAGTATCCGGAGAAGGGATTCGTGATCCGCGGCGGGCGCGAGCTCGAGGACCACATGGAGTGTCTGTGGGATCTGTTCCGCTCGGTGCCGTCGCTCGAGATCGACGGCGCCAGCGTGCTCGACGAGTTCTACTGGCTGAACAAGGACGACCCGAACTCGTCCCTGTGCCGGGTGACGGAGAAGCAGGGGCAGGACGCCCACACCAACAAGCTGTTCACGCTCTCCGACAAGGCGCAGAAGGACATCATCGATGTGATCCTCGCCACGCGGGAGCAGATGGAGGGCAAGCGCATCGATGAGGTGTTCGGCGAGGAGTTCCTCGCGAGCAACTTCTGGCTCTATTGGCGCACGATGTTCGCCTTCGAGGAGTGGCACTCCGCCCTGGAGATGAAGCTGTACCTCCACCGTTTCATGCACCACATCGGCGGTCTCCCTGACTTGTCGGCGCTCAAGTTCACGAAGTACAACCAGTACGAATCGCTCGTGCTGCCGATGCGGAAGTACCTCGACGACCACGGGGTGCGGTTCCGCTTCCACCACACCGTCACCGACGTGCACTTCGACATCACGGACGGGCGCAAGCAGGCGACGCGCATCGACTGGATCGCCGACGGTGAGCCGGGAGGCGTCGACCTCGGACCGGACGATCTGTGCCTCATGACGATCGGGTCGCTGACGGAGAACTCCGACAACGGCGACCAACACACGGCGCCCCGGCTCCTCGACGGGCCGGCCCCCGCGTGGGACTTCTGGAAGAAGGTCGCAGCGAAGTCGCCGGAGTTCGGGCGTCCCGAGGTGTTCTGCAACGACATCGACAAGACGAAGTGGGAGTCGGCGACGGTCACCACGATCGACGAGCGCATCCCCGCGTACATCGAGAAGATCGCGCAGCGCGACCCCTTCTCGGGGAAGGTCGTCACCGGTGGCATCGTCACGGCGAAGGACTCGTCGTGGCTGATGAGTTGGACTGTGAACCGGCAGCCGCATTTCAAGGCGCAGAAGCCCAACGAGATCGTGGTGTGGGTGTACGGGCTGTTCGTCGAGACGCCGGGCGACTTCATCAAGAAGCCGATGCAGGACTGCACGGGCGAGGAGATCGCGCAGGAGTGGCTGTATCACCTCGGCGTTCCCGTCGCGGACATTCCCGAGCTCGCCGCATCCGCCGCGAAGACGGTGCCGGTGATGATGCCGTACGTCACGTCGTTCTTCCTGCCGCGCAAGGCCGGCGACCGTCCACAGGTGGTGCCGGAGGGCAGCGTGAACTTCGCCTTCCTCGGTCAGTTCGCCGAGACCACCCGCGACACCATCTTCACGACCGAGTATTCGGTGCGCACCGCGATGGAGGCGACCTATCAGCTGCTCGACATCGAGCGCGGCGTGCCGGAGGTGTTCAACTCCACCTACGACATCCGCTACCTGCTGAAGGCGACCGCGCGGTTGCGCGACGGCGAGGCCGTGCACATCCCCGGGCCGAACTTCGTGAAGGGCAAGCTTCTCGACAAGCTCGACAACACCCAGATGGGCGAGCTCCTCACCGACTTCGGTCTGATCCCGGCGCACGGAAGCACGACCAGGCGCGAGCGAGCGGACGACGCCATCGAGTGACCGGCGGCGGGGGAGTGGGACGCGACCTCACTTCCCCGCCGCGGAGTATCTTCTGCACGACGCAGTTTCGGGTGAGGGCGGGGCACACGGCCGAAACGGTCGGCTACGCGCACAATGGGGGGACGATGACGACCGCCTTCTCTCGTTCCGTGTCCGTGGTGATCCCGGTACGGAACGACGCCCGCCTGCTGGAGGTGTGTCTGCGGGCACTCGAGCATCAGACCCGGATCGCCGATGAGATCGTCATCGTCGACAACGGCAGCAGCGACGACACGGCCGCCGTCGCCGAGGGGTTCGGGGCACGGGTCGTCACCGAGCCGGTCCCGGGCATCCCGCGCGCATCGGCGGCCGGTTACGACGCAGCGACGAGCGACATCATCGCCCGGCTCGACGCCGATTCCCGCCCGGGGCCGGATTGGGTGGAGCGGATCGAGCGCACCTTCCGCGACCGCCCCGACGTCGACTTCGTCACCGGCGAACCGCGCTTCTACGGTTCGACACCTCTGGTGCATTGGATGGGGACGCATCTGTACATCGGCGGCATGTACGCCTCGATGGCTCCGGTCCTCGGGCACGCACCCCTCTATGGATCGAACATGGCCATGCGCGCCACCGTCTGGCGGATGCTGAGCGCCGAGGTGCACCGAGAGCAGACGAACATCCACGACGACTTCGACCTGTCGTTCCACATCCGCCCGGGGATGACCGTGCTGCGCGATCGGGGCCTCGTGGTCGCGGTGTCGGCGCGACCGTTCCAGGACTGGGCGTCTCTGCGACGGCGGTTGAGCTACGTGCTGCCCACGGTGCGGTTGCATCTGTCGCCGGAGCCTCTGCATCAGCGGCGCCGGGCTCGGCGCGAGGCCGATAGGTCCGCAGCCGGTCGGTGACGCCGGAAGCGGGTCAGTCGCGAGCCCGCGCGTAGAGATCGAGCAGGTCGGCGGTCAGCTGGTGCGGTGTGGTCTCGCTCGGGCTGTGTCCCGTCGGGTACGCCCGGAACTCCGCGCCGATCTCGCGTGCATACCGTTCGTGGGCGGCGAGCGGCCACAGGTCGTGCGATCCCGCGACGACGAGCTTGGGCATCGGCAATCCCCGCACGCGGCTGCGCAGATCGGGAGCGGCCATCATCAGGCCGACGATCTCATCGACGCTGCGTCTGCTCGTGAGCGCGAACCGCGAGCGGACGAACTCGAGCCGCCGTGGGGGCACCCGGTTCTTGTTCGTCACGATCCCCCAGATCATGAGGCCGGCGCCGCGACGAGGACTCGCGATCGGGGCGAGGGGTCCCAGCCACTTCATGCTCGCGAACACGTTGCCGGAACCGGGAGGAGTGGTCAGGAGCGTGAGGGAGAGCACGAGGTCGGGGCGACGGACGGCGACCAGCTGTGCGACGGTGCCGGCGAACGAGTACCCGAGCAGATGCGCCGGCGCGCCCGCGTCGAGGAATGCGACCAGGTCGGCGATGAACAGCTCGTACGTGTAGGCGGAGTCCGTGCCGGCCGCGTGCGACTCGTACTGCCCGGCGAGGTCGAACGACTGCACGAAGTACCCCGCCTCGGCCAGCAGCGGCAGCATCAGGGCGAAGTCCTCCTTGGAGCCGGTGGCCCCTGGCACCAGGACCACGCGCGGACGCTCGGGTGCGCCCAGCGAGATCACGGACAACTCGCCGCTGGGGGCACGGAACCACGATCTCGTCGATCCGGCGGGAGGCACGGTCCAGTCGACGTCCCCGATGGCCGCGTCGAGAGAGGCCGGGGCGCCGGGCGCCCGTCCGCTCCTGGAATCAGTCGACACGCTGACACGGTACCCCTCGGTTCCGCCGAGCAGAAGCGCGACGCGAGCACATACGCCTTTAGTTGCGCTTTAGCAACTAAAGGCGTATGGTTGACCTCGATCAACTTTCTACGCAGGAGCGTTACCCCGTGACACACACCCCATCCGCACCCCCCGAGACGACCCGGTCGGCTCGCGAGGTCTTCACCGCGATCTCCGGACTCGTCGTCGGCATGTTCGTCGCCGTGCTCTCGGGCACCGTGGTGTCGACCTCGATGCCGGTCATCATCGCCGACCTCGGCGGCACGCAGTCCCAGTACACCTGGGTCATCACCGCGAGCCTTCTGGCCACCGCCGTCTCGACCCCGATCTGGGGCAAGCTCGCCGACCTCGTCGACCGCAAGGTGCTCGTCCAGATCTCCCTCATCCTCTTCACGGTCGGCACCGTGATCGCCGGCTTCTCGACCGACACGAACATGCTCATCGCGGTCCGCGTCATCCAGGGCATCGGCGTCGGCGGCCTGATGTCGCTCGTCATGATCGCCGTGGCCCTCATCATCTCCCCGCGTGAGCGCGGCAAGTACATGGGCGTCGTCGGCGGCATCATGGCCCTCGGCACCATCGGCGGCCCGCTGCTCGGCGGACTCCTCACCGACGTGTGGGGCTGGCGCTCCAACTTCTTCGTCGGCGTGCCGTTCGCGATCCTCGCCCTGGTGCTCCTGCAGTTCACCCTGCACCTGCCGAAGCCCCAGCGCGACACCAAGGTCTCGATCGACTACTTCGGCATCGTGCTCCTCGCGGTCGGCGTCTCGACCCTCCTGATCTGGGTCTCGATGGGCGGCAACCAGTTCGACTGGGACTCCTCGACGAGCATCATGCTGATCGTCACCGCCGCGGTCGCGATCGCCGCGTTCATCACGGTCGAGTTCTTCGTCAAGGAACCGATCGTCCCGATGTCGCTGTTCCGCAACCGCACCTTCACCCTGTCGGTCATCGCCTCGATCGCGATCGGCGTCTCGATGTTCGCGACGTCGGTGTTCCTCGCGCAGTACTTCCAGCTCGCCCGTGGCGCCACGCCCACCGAGTCCGGCCTCATGACCATCCCGATGATCATCGGCCAGATGGGGGCGTCGATCATCATCGGCCAGCTCGTGAGCCGCTTCGGCAAGTGGAAGGGCTGGATGCTGACCGGGTCGGTCCTCGCGACCGTCGGCGTCAGCCTGATGGCCACGCTCCGCTACGACACCCCGTTCCCGCTCGTCGCCGTCTACATGTTCGTGCTCGGCGCCGGCCTCGGCATGGTCATGCAGAACCTCACGCTGATCGTGCAGAACGACACTGCTCCGCAGCAGCTGGGCGCCGCCTCGTCGAACGTGAACTTCTTCCGCACGATCGCCGGCACCATCGGCGTCACCGTGATGGGCTCGCTGCTGTCCACCAGCGTCGCGAACTACATCACCGATGCGCTCGACGGCTTCGTCCCGTCGACACCCGCCGAGATCGACGCGCTCAAGCACCTCGCCTCGGGTGACGTCCCCAAGGTCGGTCAGCTGCCCGACACGATCCGCACGATCGTCGAAGGAGCTTACGGTCACGGCATCGCCGATTCCTTCATCATCGCCATCCCGCTCGCGGTGATCGCGATCATCGCGATCGCGTTCATCAAGAACAAGCCGCTGTCGACCAAGAACGCCGCCGAGCAGATGCTCGAGCAGGCTGAGGAATCGGTGATCGAGGTCTCCGAGGCCGAGGTCGGAGCCTCGCTCTCCACCGGAACCATCCGGATCGAGGGTGCCGGCAGCGCCCCCGCGACCGGTGCGGTCCGCGTTCTCGAGCGCGACGATCGTGCCCGTGATGACGTTGCCCGCGAAGACCGGGACGGGGAGCGCTGAGGTCATGGCCTCGGCAGGGGTCGCGGCGTCGGATGTCGACAGTGCGCTCGGTGACCTCCAGGCGCATCTGAACCTCATCTTCGCGAGGACCCGGTCGCTGTGGAAGGAATCCGCAGCCCGGGTCCACCCGGAGCTGCAGGTGGCCGGCTACAAACTGCTGACCTTCATCGACAGGGCGGGAACGGCCAACGCGCACGAGATCGCCGAGCGGTTCGAGATGGACAAGTCGGTCATCAGCCGTCAGGTGCGGATGCTGGAAGAGCTCGGTCTCCTCGAGTCCCGCCCCGACGAGCGCGACGGTCGGCTGCGGGTGCTGAGCGTGACCGCCACGGCCTGTGATGCGCTCGCCGCGGTCCGCCGCGACTACGGCACCCGTCTCCAGGCCGTGATCGATGAGCTGACTCCCGAAGAGATCCGGGCGGCGTCCAAGGCCTTCCGGCTGCTGGCCGAGGTCTGACCCGAAGCCCCGCCGTCACGATCGACGGCGGGGCTTCGCCGTACACTGGCGAGCATGAGCGCCTCCTCCGACGCCCCTGCCGATGATGCCGCCGATGATGCCGCGGGGGCCCCTGGCGAGACCCGTGCATCCGCTGCCGCGACCGACCTGCTGGGCGACGCCGACCTCGACCAGGCCGTCACCAGGGTCGAGCAGGAACTGGGTCGACTCTTCGCGCGGATCCGCATCGGCTGGCGTGAGGCCGCAGCGACCGTGCATCCCGATCTGCAGCCCCTCGGCTATCAGGTGCTGACCTCCATAGCGACGGGAAAGGCGACTTCGGCCGGAGCGATCATCGAACGGCTGCAGACCGACAAGTCGGCGGTGAGCCGCCAGGTGCGACAGCTCGAACAGCTCGGACTCGTGGAGAGCGTGCCGGACCCGGAAGACCGCAGGGCCCGTGTGCTCGTGGCGACCGACCTGGCGCAGGAGCGGGTGGCGCTCGCCCGTTCGCGCTATGAGGGGCGCATCGGCGAGCGGCTGCGCAACTGGACCGCGGCCGATCTCGACCACTTCGCCGATCTGCTCGCCGGCCTCGGCGGCTGAGGGAGACGACCGACCTCGTCCGGCGGAGCGAAACGCCGACCGGGAATACGCTGATCCCCTCGCGCCTTACCTCCCACTGTGAATCTCTACGAGCCCGCCGTCTTCGGCGCCCTGCAGCTGTCCAACCGCGTCGTCATGGCGCCGCTCACCCGCACCCGTGCGGATGACGACGGTGTCCCGACCGCGACGATGGAGGAGTACTACCGGCAGCGTGCGGGGCAGGGGCTCATCATCTCCGAGGGCACATGGCCGGTCGCCGAAGGCAAGTCGTACCCCGGGCAGCCGGGCATCGTGACGCCCGGGCAGATCGAGGGGTGGAAGCCGATCACCGCAGCCGTCCATGACGCGGGGGGAACGATCGTCATGCAGCTCATGCACGGCGGCCGTGTGGGGCACCCCGCCATCTCAGGCGAGGTGCGGGTCGTCGGTCCGAGTGCGCTCGCCGCACCCGGACAGACGCGCACGCCCGAGGGCAAGGCCGATCTGCCGGTGGCTCATGCGCTCACCCTCGACGAGATCCCCGAGGTCGTCGAGCAGTTCGCGCAGGCCGCCCGCAACGCGATCGCCGCCGGCTTCGACGGCGTCGAGGTGCACGGCGCGAACGGGTATCTCGTGCACGAGTTCCTCTCGCCGGTGTCGAACGTCCGCGAGGACTCGTACGGCGGATCGCCCGAGAACCGCGCGCGCTTCGCGATCGAGGTCACCGCGGCCGTCGCCGCCGCGGTCGGAGCCGACCGCACCGGCATCCGCCTGTCGCCGCAGCACAACATCCAGGGTGTGCTGGAGGAGGACGATGCGGATGTCCGCGCGACGTACACGGCCCTCGCCGAGGGTCTCGCGCCGCTCGGCCTCGCGTTCATCGACGTGCTCAACGCCGACCCCGCCGGAGAGCTCGTGCAGCACATCCGTCGCACGGCGGGTGCGCCCCTGATCGTCAACACCGGCTTCGCGGCGGAGACGACCAAGGATGAGGCCGAGTCGCTCGTCGCCGACGGGCGGGCGGACGCCGTCGCCGCCGGCCGTCCCGTGATCGCGAATCCCGACCTGGTCGAGCGCTGGATCCAGGGAGCCGAGCTGAACGACCCGCGTCCCGAACTGTTCTACGGCCGGACCGCCGAGGGATACAGCGACTACCCGTCGCTGGAGTCGGTGCGCGCCGGGGTCTGAGGCGGCGTCGACAAGCGCGTGACGGCGAGGTCGACGAGGGCGAGAGCGTCCCGCGGGATCACCGCGGTGCACACGACGTGCTCGTCGACCCGGAAGCCGATGCTGTAGACGAACGGGTCGGTGTCGACGCACAGCGCGGGATGCTCCTCACCGTCGACCTCGACCGAGGCGTCCGATGCCGAGGCGGCCGTGGTCTTCCCGGTCCCGTCGGCGTCGGCACGGGGGTCGGTCGAGAGGCCGAGCTCGCCGCGGAAGCGGTTGCGCAGGATGTGGTCGGTGTGCGCGGCGAGCTGCTCGGCGAGAGAGGCCCCCTCCTGGCCGGGCGATGCATGCCAGGTCGTTCGCACCGCCTCCCACAGCATCGGGTACCGGAAGGCCTGCACCTGCGCGATCAGCCAGGCCGGACGACCCCAGGGCGGCTCTTCCGTGAGGGAGCGCCGTGTGGGTTCGTCCAGCTCGATCTCGTTGCGGGGATCGGCATGGTCGTCGGGGTGCCGCCACAGCGTGTAGCTGAACGATGCCGAAACCTCGTCGCGGCCCGCTGCGCCGGAGATCTCCATGAAGCCGGCCACGGGGAGTCGCGTGAGAGCGCGCTGCGGCTTCAGCTCGAACACCGGGAAGGGGAGGCTCTGCAATCGGGCATCGGACTCGATGCTCGGGTCGGGGGCATCGGTCGGGACCACTCCGCTGTACTCCATCGGTCCAGTGTGGCGCGATCGCTCCCGGATCACAGCACGATGTCGCCCGCGGTGTCGAGAGTCCGCCATCCGGACTCCCGCGCTCCCGGTCGCGGGAGCGTGTCCGCCTCGACCAGTGCTCCGAGGTCGATGCCGGTGAGTGCGGCGATGTCGGCGATCGGCACCTGGAACGTGCGGAAGGCGCCGAGCGGGGGGACGGCGAGCGTCTCATCCCGCATGTCGACGAGGTCGGACTGATCGAGCACGAAGCCCGCGGCGGCGAGGCCATCCGGTCCCTGCCACGCGGCGACCTTCCAGAAGCGGAGGGGCACGCGGATGCCTCGGTAGGGAGGATCGCTCTCGGCCAGTACCGGGGCGGTGAACACCGACAGGCGCTGATCGGTGCTCTCGGCATAAGCGAGCACGTGGTCTTCGAGGCCGAGCCACAGCTCCTTCGACTGGTTGAATCCCGCAGCCTGCGGCGCAGCGTTGGGATAGAAGAAGGTCGCCTCGCTGGCGGCGCGCGCGGTCTGCGTCGGTCCCCATCCCGGGTCTCGTCGCCGCACGAGGTGCCCGCGGTCGAGGTCGTTCCGCGTGTACACCTCGGGTCCCGTCTGCTCGTCGGCCGGGAGGCGGTCGTCGAGTCGCCAGTCGCCGGTGCGCGGCAGGTCCTGCAGTGTGGCGCCGTCGATGTTCACCGCCGTGACCGCCGCGAGACGCCGCTCGGGGTCGAGCAGCACCGTGAATCGCGGATACGGGAGCGAACGCATCTCGCGTTCGGGACAGGGGAGGGGGAGCCGGTTCCCGAGGAAGTCCGATTCGTAGCCGTCGGTCATGCACCCATCGTGCCCGGTGCCTCCGACGTGCGCACCCCGAAGCCGAAGCAGACCCTGCAGATCTTTTGACATAGGTCAAAAGATCGCCTACGGTCGAACCATGGCCCAGGCACCCGATCGCGAAGACCTCGAAGATGGCATCGTCGGGTCGACCGCGGCGGAGATCTCCGAGAGCGTGCGCGACCTCGTCGAGCGGGGTGCATACGCTCCGGGAGACCAGCTGCCGTCGGTCAGATCCCTCGCCGCTCGCCTCGGCGTGAACAGGAACACGGTGCTGGCGGCCTATCGTTCGCTGGTCACCGCGCGCATCGCCGCCACGGGTGGCCGCACCGGAACCACGGTGCTCGGGCCGGCGCAGAACCCCGACGAGGGATTCACCCCCGGCTCGGTGCTGCGTGATCTCGGCAGCGGCAATCCCGATCCCGCCCACCTTCCCGACCTCGCAGCCGCCTTCGCCGCTGTCACGCCCGGCCACGTGCTCTACGGCGAGTCCGTCATCGACGCCGACCTCGCCGAATGGGCGACCGAGTGGATCGCGGCCGACCATCCGCGTCCGTTCCGCCTGTCGATCACCGCCGGGGCGGTCGATGCCGTCGAGCGCCTCTTGGCCCAGACCCTGGTGCAGGGCGACCGCGTCGGGCTCGAAGACCCGTGCTTCCTCTCCAGCATCCACACCGCGCGTCTCGCCGGATACGTGCCGGTCGCCATCCCCGTCGATCGCGAAGGGATGACCGTCGCCGGCCTGCGTGCGGCCCTCGAGAGCGGCGCGCGCGCGATCGTCTGCACGCCGCGTGCCCACAACCCGACCGGTGTCGGCACCAGTCCTGCACGCGCACGAGAGCTCCGCGAGGTCCTCGCCGATCATCCGCACGTGCTCGTCATCGAAGACGACCATTTCTCGATGCTCGCACCCACGCCCTACGAGAGCATCATCGCCCCCACCCAGCAGCGGTGGGCGCTGGTCCGCTCGGTGTCGAAGTTCCTCGGGCCCGACATGCGCCTCGCGGTGACGGCATCCGATCGGGTGACCGCTCAGCGTCTGGCGCTGCGCCTGAGCCCCGGAACCATGTGGGTGAGCCATGTGATGCAGCGGCTCGCCGCCACGATGCTGCGCGATGACGAGACCCGGGAGCTCATCATCGAGGCGGGCGCGCACTATGCGGGGCGCAACCGCCTCTTCGTGTCGATGCTCGTCGAACAGGGGATGCACGCGCAGGCGGACAGCGGGCTCAACGTGTGGGTCGACGTCCGCGACGATGCGACGGAGATCAGCCGTCGCCTCGCTTCGCGCGGGTGGCTCGTGCGCCCCGGCTCCGAGTTCGCGCTCGATCCCGGCAGCTCGCAGGGCTCCACCCAGCTTCGCCTGACCGTGCACACGCTCGACGACGCGGAGATGCAGCGCCTCGTCGACGACCTCGTCGGGGTCGCCGGGGGCTCGAGCGCGGCGGGGGTGGAGGCATGACCCCGTCCCGGCCGGAGAGGGCCGATCATCGGATCGGACGCTCCTCGCGGTTGGAAGGCGTCCTGTACGACCTGCGCGGACCGGTTGCCGAGCGCGCGGCCGAATTGGAGAAGCGCGGAGAGTCCATCCTCCGTCTCAACATCGGCAACCCCGCCCCGTTCGGCTTCGACGCCCCGCCGGCCATCGTCGAGGCTCTCCGCTCGGCGTTGCCTCAGGCGCACGGCTACTCCGAGTCGGCCGGTCTTCCCGAGACCCGCGAAGCGATCGGAGCGCATTACGCGCTGCGCCCCGGCTTTCCCGCACTGGGGATCGACGACATCACCGTGGGGAACGGCGTCTCGGAGCTCGTGGGGCTGACGCTGCAGGCGCTGCTCGAGCCGGGCGACGAAGTGCTCATCCCGAGCCCCGACTACCCCTTGTGGACGGCGTCGACCGTGCTGGCCGGAGGGCGAGCGGTGCACTATCCGTGCCTCGAGGCCGAAGGATGGACGCCCGACCTCGCCGCGATGGAGGCGTCGATCGGTCCGCGAACCACGGCCATCGTGGTGATCAACCCGAACAATCCGACCGGTGCGGTCTACACGCGTGCGGTCCTCGAGCGGATCGCCGAGCTCGCGCGGCGCCACGGCCTCCTGCTGCTCTCGGACGAGATCTACGACCGGGTCGTCTTCCCGGGATACGCGCATGTGTCCATGGCGCAGGTCGCCCCCGACGTTCCGTGCGTCACGTTCGCCGGGCTGTCCAAGACCCACCGTGTCGCGGGCTACCGTGCGGCGTGGATGACGACGACGGGGTTCCACCGCGACGATCCCTTCCTCTCCGGGGTGCGTCTGCTCGCCTCGATGCGCATGTGCGCGTCGGTGCCGGCCCAGCACGCGATCACCGCGGCCCTGACCCACGACGACTCGCTCGACGCTCTGGTGGCGCCCTGCGGCCGGCTGACGCGGCAACGGGATGCGGCCCTCGAAGCGCTCGAGGCGATTCCCGGGGTCGATACGCAGCCGGCGGGTGGGGGGCTCTACCTCTTCCCGCGACTGGATCCCGAGGTGCACGGCATCGAAGACGACGAGCAGCTGGTGCTCGACTTCCTCGACGCCGAGCGGATCCTCCTCGTACACGGCAGGGCCTTCAACCTGCAGACGCCCGACCACCTCCGGATCGCGTTCCTTCCGGAGGCCGAAGCGCTCACCGACGCGCTCCGTCGGCTCGGAACGTTCCTGAACGGGTACTCGCCGCCGGGACGCTGAGCACATCCGACCCGGTGGAGTGACCGAGTGGCCAGGTCGCGGTCCGCAAGACCGTGCACGCAGGTTCGATTCCTGCCTCCACCTCAACCGGGCTCATGAGAGCCGCCGCCGACGAAGGGCTTCCACGATGGACAGCGCATTCATTCCCGCCGCCAAGCCGATCATCGGCGATGACGAGGTCGCCGCCGTCGAACGCGTGCTCCGCAGCGGCATGCTCGCCCAGGGGGCGGAAGTCGCAGCCTTCGAAGCCGAGTTCTCCGCGCAGTTCCTCGACGGACGGACGGCGGTCGCCGTCAACTCCGGCACGAGCGGTCAGCTGCTCGGACTCATCGCCGCAGGCGTGGGTCCGGGGGATGAGGTGATCGTCCCCTCCTTCACCTTCGCGGCCGTCGCCAACTCCGTCGTCCTCGCTGGGGCGACTCCGGTCTTCGCCGACATCGAGCCGGCGCACTTCACGCTCGACCCCGAACGGGTGCGGGCGGCGATCACCCCGAGGACGAAGGGGATCATGCCCGTGCACCTGTACGGGCACCCCTTCCTCGTCGATGGCATCGAAGCGCTGGCGGGAGAGCACGGACTCGCCATCTACGAGGATGCCGCGCAGGCGCACGGAGCCGCCTGGCGCGGACGTCCGGCGGGAACCATAGGTGCGTTCGGGATGTTCAGCCTGTACCCCACCAAGAACATGACCGCCATCGAGGGCGGCATCGTCTCGTGTGCTCGGGACGATCTCGCCAGGACCGTCCGCCTGCTGCGCAATCAGGGGATGGAGACGCAGTACGCGAACGAGATCGTCGGGTACAACAACCGCATGAGCGAGGTACATGCGGCAGTGGGGCGTGTGCAGTTGCGCAAGGTGGGAGAGTGGACGCGGCAGCGACAGCGGAACGCCGCCCTGCTGGATGCCGAGCTCGCCGGCCTCCCCGGTCTCACCGTGCCTCCGGTCGCTCCCGAAGCCGAGCACGTCTACCACCAGTACACCGTCCGCATCGCCGACGGCGAGCGGGATCGTGTGCGTGATGCCCTGCGGGACGAGCATGGGGTCGGCGCAGGCGTCTACTACCCGATCCCGAACCATCGGCTGCCGTCCCTGCAGAGGTTCGCCCCGGAAGCGGAGTTGCCGGAGACCGAGCGGGCAGCGCAGGAAGTGCTCTCCATCCCGGTTCATCCCTCACTCTCGTCCGCCGATCTCGAACGGGTGATCGATGGGCTCCGAGCGGTGCTCGCGGCCGGTCGCTGATCGGTTCCGTCACACGGACCTGTCACGGTCGATCATCACGCGGCGAGCGTCAGCCACGCTCGAGGCGAGTGCCCGATGCGCTGAGCGAACACCCGCGAGAACGCCGATGAGCTGGCGTAGCCCAGTTCCGCCGCCACGGTGCTCACGGACACGCCCGCGCGCAGTTGCTCCTGGGCGATCGTGAGCCGCCACTCCGTGAGATAGTCGCCGGGGGAGCGCCCGAGCACCTCTTTGAAGCGGGCGGCGAATGCGCTTCGCGACATCGTGGCGGTGCGGGCGAGGGCCTCCAGGCTCCAGGACTCTCCTGGGGCCTCGTGCATCGCGACCAGTGCGGGGGCGAGCCGCTCGTCGGCGAGGCCGGGTATCAAGCCTGGCGGGAGGTCGAGTCGTTCGGCGTGATCGAGCATCCACCGCAACAACTGGATGAGCACGACCTCGAACATGCGATCCGCCACGAGGGGGCGACCGCACCGCACGTTGTCGACCTCGGAGAACATCAGGTCGAGTGCGGGGCTGAGCGTCTCGACCTCGTCGAGCGGCAGGACGATCGACGACGGCAGAGTGCGCACCAGCGGGTGCGTGGCGCCGCCGTCGAAGTCGAGCGTCGCGCAGGCGAAGTCGGATTCATCGGTCGGTGCGTTGAGGAAGGAGTGGTCGATAGGGCGGGGGAAGAACAGCAGGCTCGGTCGGGTGATGACCTCGCGCTCTGAACTGCCGTCCGCACGGCGGTGCGTCACCTCCATCTCGCCGCGGCGCAGGACATGCAGGAAGCCGTGGCCGCCGCTCGCCGGAAAGACCGTCGTTCCGCAGAGGGGGCCGTTGTGGAACAGTCGGGTCCGCACGCGGAAGCGTTCGAGCAGAGGAGAGAGGCGGTCGACGGCGGGCATACCTTCAGTATCGTGGACGATATGTCATGAAAGCAAGACTCTTTGGTGCGTATCGTCCGAGACGTTTCGAAAGACTGGAGTGAGCCCGGATCCGGGCCCATCCCGTCATCGAAGGAGCATCCCGTGCCCAACGTCCCTCTCATCGACCGCGACAACGCCACCGGAAACGTCAAGGAGCAGCTCGACCAGATCGCCGGCGCCTTCGGAGCCGTGCCGGCCATGTTCCGCGCCGTCGCCAATTCTCCCGCTGCTCTCACGAGCATGTGGAGCGCATTCGGTGCCTTCGGCGGAGGATCCCTCGGCGCGGCGCTCGGCGAGCAGATCGCCGTCGCCGTCGCCGACCGGAACTCGTGCCAGTACTGCCTCGCAGCGCACACCGCCCTCGGCAAGAAGGCCGGTCTCAGCCGCGAGACGCTCACCGCCGCGCAGAGCGGCGAGTCCGACGACCCGCGCACGGCGGCACTGCTCGCCTTCGCGCTGAAGCTCGTCGAGGAACGCGGCCAGGTGTCCTCGGCGGACGTCGACGCCGTGCGCGCGCAGGGCTGGACCGACGAGCAGATCGTCGAGACGATCGCACAGGTCGCGCTGAATCTGTTCACGAACTACGTGAACATCGCTCTGGATGTCCCGATCGACTTCCCGAGCGTGGCGCTGCGTCGCGCGAGCTGAACGCCGCCACGCAGAAGGGGCCGGGTCCGTGTGGACCCGGCCCCTTCTGCGTGCACGGTCGGCTTCTGTGTGTGCTGCGCGCCTCGTAGGCGGCGGCGTCAGGCGGGGGAAGTCGGCTTCTCGACCGCATCCAACCAGGCGGCGATGGTGGAACGAGCCGCCTTTTCGAGCTTCGGTCCGTAGGCTCTGGCATCCTCGCGGATGATGCGCGGATCGATGCCGTTGTGGTGCAGCTCGTGCGCGTGGCCGATCAGCCAGCGACCGATCGTGCGGTGGTCGGCCTCGAGGTGGAACTGCAGGGCGAGCACGGCGTCCGTGCTGAAAGCCTGGTTCGGGAACTCGGGCGTAGAGGCGAGATGGCGGGCGTTCGGGGGAATCGTGAAGGCGTCGCCGTGCCAGTGCAGCACCGGCATGCCGTCGAGCGGACGCAACGGCGAATCGAGGCCCTCCGTGGTGAGGTCGAGCGGTGCATAGCCGATCTCGACCGCACCTGTCGGGCGCACCTCGGCACCCAGCGCCTCGGCGATCAGCTGCGCGCCGAGACAGATCCCCAGCAGAGGCCGCCCGGAGCGGAGTCGATGGGAGACGGCCTCCTTCGACGCATGCAGCATCGGATAGCCGTCGGCGTCGTGCACGCCGATCGGACCCCCCAAGACGACCAGGAGATCGGCGTCATCCACCCGCTCGATGTCGATGGCCTCGATCCCGAGGTCGACGTACTGCACGCGATACCCGCGTTCGCGCAGGAGCGGTTCGATGTTTCCCAGGTCTTCGAAGTGCACGTGCCGGAAGGCGAGCGCGGTGCGCTCCCACGGGGTGGCGTTCGTCATGCGGGCAGCCTTTCTGCGACGTATTCGGCGAGCTCGGTGAGACGGTGCGAGTACCCCCACTCGTCGTCGTACCAGGCGGAGATCTTCACCTGCGACCCGATCACCCGGATCAGCCCGGCATCGAGGATCGACGAATGCGGATCGATGACGGTGTCGGCGATGGCGATCTCGTCGTCGGCGCAGCGCAGGATGCCCTTCAGCGGGCCGTCGGCGGCGGTCTCATAAGCGGCTCTGACCTCGTCGACCGTGACCGGACGGGAAGCGGTGACGGTGAGATGCGTGATGGAACCGCTGATCGCCGGGACGCGCAGGGCGAAGCCGTCGAGACGGCCCTCGAGTTCGGGGATCACGCGTCCGATGGCCAGCGCCGCCCCGGTGTCGCCGGCGGAGATCTTCGTGCCCTTCCCTCCAGCGGATCGTGGATCGGAGTGCGGGATGTCCTGCAGGAGAAGGTCTGTCGAGTCGGCGTGGATCGTCGTCATGAGGCCGGCGTCGATGCCGAAAGCCTCATGGAAGACCTTCGCCACGGGGGCGAGGCAGTTCGTCGTGCAGGAGGCGCTGGAGATGACGTGGTGCCGGGTCGGGTCGTAGGTGTGCTCGTTGACCCCGCGCATGAACGTGCCGTCGTCGCCCGCGGTGGGAACGGTCATGATCACCTTCCTGGCCCCTGCGCTCAGATGCTTCCTCGCGTCGTCGGACCGGGTCTCGGCCCCCGTGGACTCGATCACGATGTCGATCCCCAGTGCCGCCCACGGAAGCCGCAGCGGATCGCGTTCCGTGAACATGCGGATCGCGTGGCCGTTGAGGAAGAGGTGCTTGTCGTCGAACCGCACGCCGCGGGTCGACGGACCGCTGTGACCGTCTCGCTGCAGCAGCTCGGCGAGAGCACGGGGCCCGCGCGGATCGTTCACCGCGACGAGCTCGAGCTCCGAGCGGCGGGCGAGCAGCAGGCGGAGCTGGTTGCGGCCGATCCGGCCGAGCCCGTTGACGGCGATCCTCGTTGGCATGGTGGTCCCCTCCGTGGCGCGGTCCCCCCGTGCCGATGATAGTTTTGGCCTATGCCAAAATTATCACATGTGCGAAGCGGAGATTCCTGGGAGTTCGAACGCGCCGGCGTGCTGTTCGACTGCGATGGCGTCCTGGTGGACTCGGTCGCGTCGGCGGCTCCCGCCTGGGAGGCCTGGGTGCGTCGGCACGCCCCGTCGTTCGACTTCCTCCGGGATGCGCCGCATGGCATGAGGCCGAGTGAAGTCGTCGCGGGTCTGGTGGGCCCGGATGCCGCGGCCGCCGCGACTGCAGAACTGGTCGCCCTCGAGATCGAGGCGGCCGTGCATACGAGAGCGATCCCCGGTGCCGCACGCCTCGTGGGGTCGTTGCCGCGTGATGTCTGGGCGGTCGTGACGAGCAGCAATCGCGCCGTGGCGCTGGCCCGGTTGCAGAGCTCCCACGTGCCACGGCCTCCGACCCTGGTTGCGGCGGAGGACGTGCCTCGCGGCAAGCCGGAACCCGACCCGTACCTCCTCGGCGCCTACCGGCTGGCGCGTGCTGCCGAGGACTGCATCGTGTTCGAGGACTCGGTCCCGGGGATCCGCTCGGCTCGCGCGGCGGGTGCCGGATTCGTCGTCGGCGTCGGAGCAGGATCGGCCGACGGCGATCCCGACGTGGTGGTCGCAGACCTCCGCGCGGTTCGGTGGCGGGACGGCGTCCTCGTGGTCGACACCGCCGGCGGGGTCGACTGACGTGCCGGTAGAGCGTCAGCCGAGCGTCGTCAGGGCGCGGTCGATCACGTCCATGGCGATGTCGATCTGATCGTCGGTGGTCGTGAGCGTCGGCAGGAATCGGATGACGTTCGAGTCGCTGCCCGCGGTCAGCAGCAGGATGCCGTGCTGGGCCGCGTAGGCCGCGATCGCCGACGCGGCCCCGGCTGCCGGCAGCGACGTGTCGGGGTCGCTCAGCTCGAACGCGTACATCGCGCCGATCCCGCGGACGTCTCCGATCAACGGGTGGCGGGAGGCCAGGGCGGCGAGATGGTCCTGGAGGCGTGCGCCGATGCGCAGAGCCTCCGCGAAGAAGTCGCCGCGGTCGAGCTCGTCGAAGACCGAGAGGGCGGCGGCGATGGAGACCGGGTTGCCGCCGAAGGTGCCCCCGAGCCCACCCGGGTCGGGCGCATCCATGATCTCGGCGCGACCGGTGACGCCGGCGAGCGGGAGTCCGGCCGCGATGCCCTTCGCCGTGAGCACGAGATCGGGGATCACGCCGAAGTGCTCGCTCGCGAACCAGGTGCCCGTGCGGCCGAGCCCCGTCTGGATCTCATCGGCGATGAACACCACGCCGTTGCGCGTGCACCATTCCTGCAAGGCGGGGAGATATCCGTCTGCAGGAACCACGAATCCGCCCTCGCCCTGGATGGGTTCGGCGATCAGAGCGGCGAGGTCGGCGGTGCCGATGCGCTGCTCGAGGTGGGCGATCGTCCGCTGCGCCGCCTGCGCGCCGGTGAGTCCATCGCGGTAGGGGTACGAGTTGGGCACGCGGTGGATGTCGGGGGCGAAGGGCCCGAACCCGGTGCCGTACGCGGCCTTGTGGTTCATCGCGAGTGTGAGGTTGGTGCGCCCGTGGAAGGCGTGGTCGAGGGCGGCGACCGCGCGGCGACCGGTGTATCGACGAGCGATCTTGACCGCGTTCTCGACGGCTTCCGCGCCGGAGTTCACGAACACCGAGCGCTTCTCATGGTCGCCCGGCGTCTTCTCGGCGAGGCGCTCCGCCAGTCGCACGTAGCCCTCATAGGGGGTCACCGTGAAGAGGGTGTGCGTCACCTGCTCGAGCTGTGCGGCGGCGGCGGCGATCGCGGCCGGATTGCCGTGTCCGATGGTGGTGACGCCGATGCCACTGCCCAGGTCGAGGAAGCGGTTGCCGTCGACATCGGTCACCCAGGGACCCTCGGCGTGCGCGATGTACACCGGCAGAATGCTCCCCACACCGCGCGCGACCGTTCTCGTGCGACGTTCGTGGATCGACCGGCTGCGCGGGCCGGGCACCTCGGTCAGGAGGGAAGGCGCGGCGGACGCGTCGGGGAGGACGAGAGACGAGGGCATGGCGGCTCCTTGGGTGAGCGGTGCCGAGCGAAGGGCCTCGCCCGGTCGAATCGGCCTAAGACTATGTTATAGTTTGACCTATGTCAAAAATGGAAGCACCGGTCGACTCCGACGACCGCTATCCCACGGCGTTCACCGTCGAGGACTTCCGGCGCAACCTCGCGGGCGTGGAAGCACGCATCGCCGCGGCGGCGCACCGAGCGGGCCGTGACCCGGACGAGGTGACGCTGCTGCCGGTGAGCAAGACCGTTCCGACCGATCGCGTCCGGGTCGCGATCCAGTCGGGTATGCGCCTGCTGGGCGAGAACAAGGTGCAGG
This sequence comes from Microbacterium maritypicum MF109, assembly GCF_000455825.1. Taxonomy (GTDB): domain Bacteria; phylum Actinomycetota; class Actinomycetes; order Actinomycetales; family Microbacteriaceae; genus Microbacterium; species Microbacterium maritypicum_A. Next base: position 210,564 of record NZ_ATAO01000217.1, on the reverse strand, counting down.
AGGCGGTGCGCAAGAACGGCGAGACCGCCGACCTCGATGTGTCGTGGTCGATCATCGGACACCTGCAGACCAACAAGGCGAGAGACGTCGCCGCATTCGCTGCGGAGTTCCAGGCTCTCGACCGGCTGCGCGTCGCCGAGGCGCTCGATCGGCGTCTCCAGGCCGCGGGTCGCAGCCTCGACGTCTTCGTGCAGGTGAACACCTCGGCCGAGGACTCGAAGTTCGGGATGCCCCCCGAAGAGCTCCCGGCATTCCTGGAGGCGCTTCCCGCCTACGGGACGCTGCGGGTGCGGGGCCTGATGACGCTCGCCATCCTCACCCCCGACGACACCCGCGTACGTGAGTGCTTCTCCCTGCTGCGCACGCTGCGAGATCAGGCCAGAGAAGACGCCCCCGACCTGATCGGTGCGGGCGAGCTGTCGATGGGCATGTCGGGCGACTACGAGATCGCCGTCGAAGAGGGGGCGACCTGCGTGCGCGTGGGGCAGGCGATCTTCGGAGCCCGCGCGCTCCCGGACAGCTACTACTGGCCCGAGGGCTGAACGCGCGTGCTGCAGACCCTGCGCGCGTACGTCGAACTCACCAAGCCCCGCATCCTCGAGCTCCTCCTCGTCACCACGATCCCGGTCATGGTGTTCGCTGCCGATGGCCTGCCCGATCTGGGTCTGATGGCGGCGGTGCTCATCGGCGGGGCGCTGAGTGCCGGGTCCGCCGGTGCGTTCAACATGTACATCGAGCGGGAGAGCGACGCGCTGATGGAACGGACGGCTCAGCGTCCGCTGGTCACCGGCATCGTCTCACCGCGGGCTGGGCTGACCTTCGCGTGGGTGCTCGCCGCAGGCTCCGTCGTGTGGATGCTGACTCTGGTCGGTCCGTTGCCCGCTGCGCTCTCGACAGCGGGACTCGTGCTCTACGTGGCGTTCTACACGGTACTGCTGAAGCGTCGCACCGAGCAGAACGTGGTCTGGGGCGGTGTCGCGGGGTGCGTTCCCGTGCTCGTCGGCTGGAGCGCGGTGCGAGGCGGCATCGAATGGCCGGCCGTCGTGCTGTTCCTCGTGGTCTTCTTCTGGACTCCGGCGCACTACTGGCCGCTCTCGATCCGGTACCGGGACGACTACCGGCGTGCGGGCGTACCGATGCTCGGTGCGACGCGCGCCCCGGCCTATGTCGCCGTCAGGGTGATCGGGTTCGCCGTGGCGACGGTCGTGTGCTCGCTGGCCCTCCCGCTCGTCGCCGAAGTCAGCGGACTGTACGTGGTGACGGCACTCGCCGCAGGCGCGGGTTTCCTCTTCTCTGCGTACCGCATGCGCGTGCGCGACCGGCGCGGTGCGGACCTGCGCCCCATGCTCGTCTTCCGCGCGTCGATCGTCTATCTCGCGGTGCTGTTCCTGGCGGTGGGCATCGATCCGCTCTTGACGCGATGACGCGATGACGCGATGACGCGATGACGCCGCGCCGCGGAGGGAGCCTCAGTCGTCGGTGCGGAAGCCCGCCGCCTTGTGGGTGCCGTCGCAGAAGGGCTTGAGCGCCGAGAGGCCGCAGCGGCACAGTGCGACCGTGCGGCGGTGCGGTGCGATCCGCTCGCCGTCGGCCGTGCGCAGATCGATCTCACCCCGCACGAGCAGCGGGCCGTCGGGGTACGGCGTGATCGTCGCGCGATCCTCGCCGCTCACGACGGTGTCCGTTCGCGGAGGGATGAGGCACCCGCGGACCAGGACTCCAGGATGTGCGCCCCGCCCCACCCGTCCATCGTGAGGCCGGCGGCGGCACCGAACATGATGTCGGGCAGGAGGTCCGGGCGGTCCTCGGCGAGGCTGCCGGCGAGGTCTCGGGCGGCGATCTGCTCGTGCACCGCGTCGGCCTCGACGTGCTCGTCGAAGTACTCGGTGACATCGGGGGCGAACCCCAGCCGGCGCAGACCGTCGGCGTACAGGCGGCAGGGAATCGACGAGGTCATCTCGTAGGCGGCCAGGTGTCCGACGATCGAACCGACCAGGCGGCGATTGAGTCCGAACATCGACATCATGTTGAGTGACGCGAGCGTGACGGCGGGCAGATCGTCGATGTATGCGCCGTAGGTGTCATCGAGACCGGCCGCACGCATCGCTCGCGCGAAGAGGGTGGCATGCACGCGATGCGGGCGTCCGCCGCCGTACTCGTCGGACTGGATCTCGACGAGCGCCGCCTTGGCGCGTCCGTCCAATCGAGGAATCGCCCAGGAGTGCGGGTCCGCCTCGCGCAGTGTGTAGGCCGAACGCTGGATGAGCATCTCCTGCGCCTGCGCCTGCGCCTCGGTGGCCTTCTTCGCGAAGTACCGCGAGAGACTCGGTCCGGAATCGGCGCCCGCGAGCGCGAAGAGCGCTCGACCGACGGCATCGACCGTCGGCTCCGGGAGGTCAGGCATCGGCACCTTCCCGCGCAGCTCGCCCTCGAAGGCCGCTTCGAGCAGGCGCCGGGTCGCGAGGAGCGCGGGATCCCACTCCCGATCGGGATCGAGCTGCGGGAGCGATCCGTAGGCGGAGGCGTAGAGCACGAACAGGGCGAGCTGGACGTCGTCGTCGCGGACGACGTCGGCGCTCGCCGCGACGACCTCCTCGGCGAGGGTGGTGTGGTCGCCGGCGTCTTCCGCGCCGGTGAGATGCGCGATCACGGCGCGGCTCACAGGCCCTCTGTCGGAGAATTCCAGGGCTGGTGCGGATGCCGGGGCGGTTGCCGGGGCGGATGAGGTCATGTGTCGAGCTCCCAATCGATGCGGACACTCCGTATCCTGCGCGGAACGGTGGGATCCGGCCAGGGACTTGACGTGGGCTCTTCCGTGAGCCACGCGCGGGAGCTGCCGGAGCGGTGCGCGGTGTGGGCTGCGGGCGCGGCAGTAGGCTGACGTCGATGACGCCGACGGCCTCCTGGTCCCACTACGCCTCACCGCGCCATGCGATGCGACGATTCCTGATCTCGTGCCATGGAGCCGGGGAACAGGCGGGCCTGCAGCCGCCTTTCCGTCAGCGGGCACTCCCGACCCGCGGCCTCGTCTACATCTCCGAGGGGCGCGGCACCTACGAGGAGTACGAGCCGCGCGGCCTGCAGGTGCCGGTGGAGGGCCCGGCGGTGATCTGGCTCACGCCCGGAGTCCGTCACGGATACGGCTCCGACGCCCGGGGGTGGTCGGAGCACTGGGTGCTGTTCGAGGGCGAGCCCTTCGCGGCATTCGAGACGACCGGACTGGGAGGGCGCCACCGGCCGGTGCAGAAACTCCTCCGTCCGGTCGAAGACGCGGATGCGATCTTCCGTGAGCTCTGCGTGGCTGTCGCCGCGGTGGGGGCGCGGGCGGAGATCGCCGCATCGGTCGCGACGCAACGGCTCCTGCTCGCCATCCTCGATGCCGCGGATCCGGCGGAAGGGCCGGCGGCCGGTGCCACCATCGTCGACCTCGTCACTCGTGGCGCGACCCGGACCCTCTCGGTCGCCGAGCGGGCAGCCGCCGTCGGGCTCACCGCGCGCGAGCTGGGGGATGCCGTGCGTTCCGCGACCGGGCTCACAGTGAACGATCTCGTCATCGAGGTGCGCATCGCGCAGGCCCAGTCGCTCCTGGCGGAGACCAGGCTCGATGTGGGCCAGATCGCCGCGCAGGTCGGCTACGACGACGCGGCCTATTTCTCCCGACTCTTCCGGCGGCGCACGGGGGCCGCGCCATCGGCGTTCCGCCGGCAGCAGGCCCGATCGCGCTTCGACTGAATACTCCAAGTCGCGGTCGGTTCATCCCGGATAATCCATTGATCCGGCGGAAAAGTCCATGGACGGAAGTCCAAGTGTCGCCGACGCTGGAGTCATGCTCACCTCCAACGGATACACCCTCGACGATTCTCCGTCCCGCCTGGGCAGGATGGAGCCCGTGCCGGACGCCATCCGCAGCGACAAGGATGCGCTGTGGGATCGGTTGCGTCGCGACGGCTATCTCTATCTGCCGCAGCAGCTCGATCCGCAGCTGGTCGCCTCGTTCCGCGAGTACTACTTCACGGCGATGGCGGACACCGGGATCACGGAGCACGGTTCCGATCCCGCCGTCGGCATCGGCGCGCAGGGAGAGATCGACAGGGCGAAGATCCGCGCCGCCCTGTTCGACGAGATCGTTCCGGGGGAGCGATACGCGGCGCTGACCGGACACCCCGACATCCGCGGGTGGTTCGAATGGTTCCTCGGCGACGACGTGCACCTGCACCGGCGCAAGATCATCCGCCACATCCGTCCGGGCGAATCGGGCATCGGCACCGCCACACAGGCACACTACGACCTCGTCTATCTGCGCGAGGGAAGCGAGCGCGTGCTCTCGATGTGGATCCCCCTGGGGGACTGTCCCGTCGAGCAGGGCGGTCTCACCTATCTCGAAGGCAGCCACCACTGGGCCCTCGCCGCCGAGCGGGATCGCGGTGACAGGCCCCCGGCTGCGTCGATCACGGCCGACCTCCCCGCTCTCGCCGAGGCGCACGATGCGCGGTGGCTGCTCGCCGACTACCGGGCCGGCGACGTGATGGTCCATTCGTCGTACGTGGTGCACGCCAGCACCGACAACGTCGACCCGCAGGGGCGTATCCGTCTCTCCACCGACATCCGCTATCAGCGGGCATCCGAGCCGATCGACTGGCGCTGGCAGGAGCACTGGCACGAGGACGACGGTCTTTGAGCAGCCGGATCGCTCAGCCGCAGGTCTCGAACACGTAGGCGCCGTCGTCCGGGGTGACGAGGTCGCGGTCGCGGAGCACCATCGCGGCGGGAGAGGCGTCGTCGGCGCACATCTCGGCGAAGGACCGCGGGAGCTCGTCGGCGTACTCGATGTCGATGACGTGGTCGCCGTAGACCGACGTGTAGGCCTCGCACTCCTCGTACGCGGCGCATTCCTCGGTGACGGCGAAGTCGAAATCGGCCCGCGCGCGGAGCGGAGCCGCGTCCTCGGCGGCGTTCTTCTGCCCGGCGGCGAGCCCCGCGGTGTGGGCGGCATCGACGAGGAGCGAGGCCAGTGCCAGGTTGCCGTCGAACGAGAGGGAACCATCGGACCGTGAGTACGAGTCGAGGTTGTCGAATTCCACCGCGTCGAAGCCGGCATCCGCGCATTCGTCGATCCAGGGCTTCACCATCTCGGAGATCCTGTCTCGATGCTCCGCGGTCGAGGTGTCGAGCAGCGCCTCGTCCGGCCAGTCCGGATCGAACACGACCTCGCCCCCGCGCTGGAGCAGCAGATCGCGCGGCCAGTCTGCGAGTTCGCCCGGCTGCGTCTGGAAGCCGTTCACGTAGCAGATCGAGTACACGCCGGGTACGGGCTCGGCGCTCCGGTCCCGCCCGACGATGCCGACCTCGGGGTCCGGTGCGTAGGCTCCGCCCAGCTGGTAGTCGGGCACCGCGCCGGAGGGCGGAAGGGTGACGCCCGACGAAGGCGGATGCGCCGGCGCGGGGGAGCAGGCCGTCAGCGCGAGCGCTCCGACGACGATCAGACCGGCCCATCGGCCTCGCGCGAGTGCGGACACGGTCATCGACGCACGGGTCCGGTCGCGGCCGCGTCGGCCGGTGCCGGTTCGGCCGGATTGCGGCGGATGCCGATCCACGACACCACGCCGCCGATCACGAGCAGCGTCGCCGTGACCCATGCCGCGCTGTGGAACCCGTCGAGGTCGAGCGCACCGCCGACGATCGTCGACAGCATCGCCACCACGAGCAGCCCGGCGACACGCGAGACGGCGTTGTTGACGGCCGAGGCGATACCCGAGTGGTTCTCGTCGATCGCTCCGAGGATCGCGGCCGTGAGCGGAGCGACCGTGAGCGAGAGCCCGAGGCCCATCACGATCATCGCCGGCAGCACCTGCCACCAGTAGTCGAAGTCGACCGAGACGAGAAGCAGCATGAGGGCGCCGACGGCCATGAGCAGCGGTCCGACCGTCATGAAGATGCGCGGTCCCCACCGGCCGGCCCACTGGCCCGCGCGCGAGCTGACGAGGATCATCAGGATGGTCATGGGCAGGCTGGCCAATCCCGCGGCGGTCGCGCTGAGGCCCGCCCCCTGCTGCAGGTAGACGCCGACGACGAAGCCGTTGAGCGACAGGGCCGCATACACGAAGAAGGTGGCGAGGTTGCCCCAGCCGAAGTCGCGCACCCGGAACAGCCACAGGGGCATGAGGGGCGACGCCGAATGCTGCTGACGCCACAGGAACAGGGCGAACAGGGCGGCGCCGGCCACGGCCGGAATCCAGATCGCGGGCGACTGCCACCCCAGATTCGGCTGTTCGATGAGTGCGAAGACCACGGCGCCGAGTCCGACCGCGCACAGCGCCCCGCTCCACCAGTCGACCGTGATGCCACGGGGATGCTCGGGCAGACGAAGACGGGAGAGCAGGAGGAGAGTGATGCCGATCGGGATCACGTTGATGAGGAAGACGAAGCGCCAGGACAGGTAGTCGACGAACAATCCGCCCAGCAGTGGACCGACCAGCTGTGCTCCCGTGGTGAACGCCGTCCAGACGCCGATCGCCCTCGACTGCACGTCGGAGCGCATGGTCGCGGTGATCAGTGCGAGCGAGCTCGGCACCAGCAGCGCACCGGCGGCCCCCTGCGCGGCCCTGGCGATGATCAGGACGAGTGGATCGAATGCCGCGGCCACGGCGATGGATGCCACGCCGAACGCGATCAGCCCGATACGCATCACCAGCACCCGGCCGTAGGCGTCCGACACCGATCCGGCCAGCAGGATCAGGGCACTCAGAGTGATCAGATAGGCGTCGACGACCCACTGCTGGGTGGTGATGCCGCCTCCGAGTTCGCGACTGATCGCGGGCAGCGCCACGTTGACGACCGTGCCGTCGAGGAACGTCACGAACGACGCGAGCACCGCGATCGAGATCACGAGGCGCTGGAGCGGGGCGAAGGAGGCCACAGGCCGACCATACCGTCGTCGTCGGACGTCGGGGCCGGCGAAGATCGGGGCCGGTGAAGATCAGGCCGGCTGCTCTGCGGGGGCGGGAAGCGGTGCGGCTGTCCCTGCGCGGAGAAGATCGCCGAGGGCACGCGTCCCGCCCTCGGCGACGGCGCGGCGCTGGCGCTGCGCACCGGACCCGTCGGTGCGCAGCCGATCGATGCCATCGCGGACCCGATCCTCGTCGCCGAGTTCGCGGAGCGTGGGAGCGATCGCGGACAGCATGCGGTCGGCGAGCTTCCAGGCGTCTTCGGCCTCGCCGGTCGTCGGATCGAGCAGGCGTGCGTCCATCCCTCGACGGGCCGCCGTCCACAGAGAGGCGTCGATGCCGTCGACACCGATGTCGGCGAGCGGCAGATCGGTGGTGAGCACGAGTGCGCGGGAGAGGAGCGCGGCCGACACCGAGTCCTCGGCCGTCAGTTGGGCGTCGAAGACCCGGACCTCGACGGTCGGGTACCGCTCCGATATCCGGGCCGACCATGAAAGCGACGCCGCATCGGTGAGCGCGCCGACGTCGATGAGACGCTGCACACCCGAGCGATAGTCGTCGTAGTCGCGGAAGCATGGCGGGGCCCATGACGACGGCAGCCGACGGATCAGGATGCTGCGCCAACTGGCGAAGTCGGAATCCCGTCCGTTCACGAACGGGCTGTTCCCGGTGAGCGCCAGCAGCACGGGGAGCCAGCCGCGCACCCGGTTCAGGGCGCGGACCCGCTCCTCGTCGTCGGTGACCTCGACGTGCACGTGCAGCCCGTTGACCTCGTGGTCGCGCGTGAGATGTCCGAGCTGCGACGCGACGTCGTCGTAGTGCGGCGAGGGCGATACGGCGGAGGACCGGGTCGAGGCGAACGGGGTGCCGGTGCCGGCGGCGATGGCATGCTGATCCTGGGCGTGCCATCCGATGAGGCCGCGCAGATGGGCCAGCTGCGCTTCAGCGTCCGTCGCGGTCGTGACCGGCTCGGTGAGGCACTCGATCTGCGAGGTCAGGTACTCTCTCGTTACTTCTCCGCCCGTCCTGAGGCGCGTGATGCGCTCGCGAGTGCCGGCGGTGAGCGTCACGGGCACCAGCGAGTGCGCATCCAGGAAGAGGAACTCCTCCTCGATGCCGAAGCGCGCCATCCGCGGCCTCAGTGATTCCTGAGCGCGGAGATCAACTCGGATTTCCGCTTGCCGCTGTAGCCGGTCAGACCGAGTTCCTTCGCACGCGCGCGCAGCTCCGGCACGGTCCAATCCTCGTAGTCTCCGTGTTCGCCACCGCGGCGCCCCACGGCACTGCGCCCCTCTTTCGCCGCGGCGTTCGAGATGCGCGCGGCCTTCTCCTTCGAGGCGCCGTCTTTCCTCAGCTCTTCGTACAGCTCGGGATCCTTCAGCGAGTTGTCGCGTCTTCCTGGCATGTGCTCGTCTCCTTCGCGCACTCGGAGGGGGTAAGTCAACCCCCTCGGGCATAACGCTTCCCACGGCTAGCGTGGAGGCACCACAGTCGGGCGTTCGCGCCTGCCGAAAGAAGGGAAAGACCGATGAACATCCTCCTGATCATCGTCATCGTCGTCGCAGTGATCCTTGCGATCACCGGAGGACTGGTGCAGTCGCTCCAGTTCCTCCTGTGGGTCGGGCTCGTCCTCCTCGCGATCGCTGTGATCGCCTGGTTGATCCGAGCGATCAGCGGCAGCCGCAAGGTCTGACGACTCCACACGTCTGACCCATCGAGGTGAGGCCCGCCGTTCGGCGGGCCTCACCTCTTCGGTGTGTGGGGCGTCTTACTTCTCGAACGCGTCCCGGACGCTGTCGCCGGCCTTGCCCGCGGCGTCCTTCACGTTCTCGCCGGCCTGCTTGGCGGAGGCCTTGACCTGATCCGCCTTGCCCTCGGCTTCGAGCTTCTCGTTGTCGGTGAGCTTTCCGACGCCTTCCTTGACCTTTCCGGCGGCCTTCTCGGCGGCGTTCTTGATGTCGTCTGCGGCACTCATGTGCGGCTCCTCTCGTAGGCGGATCGATTGCTTCCGACACTCTCACTCCTGCGGAGAAGCGGCCACGGGATTGACAATCGGCTCGCACCATGACAACGTTCGGCGCCCATCGACTCATGCACCGGGAAGGACTAGCCTGGCGCCAGGCGGGTGGTCCTGCCCGCGGACCTCGACCAAGGAAGCGGTGTGCGATGGACTCGATGATGATGGGCGCCATGTCGAAGAACATGGAGTCGATGCCCGACATGCAGATGATGGACATGGCCGTCATGCAGGCGTGCATGGATGCGTGCGCTGCCTGCGAGCAGGCCTGCACGGTGTGCTCGACGCAGATGATGGACTGCTCACCGGCGTGCATGAACTGCGCCGACATGTGCAACACCATGATGCGGTCGATGATGCGGATGCAGGGCATGACCCCGGCGTCGATGATGGCGATGCTGAACGCCTGCATCGCGATGTGCAGGACGTGCATGGACGCGTGCGGGCGGCATGCCGACGAGAGCGACGTCTGCCGGATGTGCGCTCAGGCGTGCCAGGCCTGCATGGATGCCTGCACCGCCATGAAGGACATGCTGATGGCGAGCGCCTGAACCGGAACGCCTGAACCTGAGCGCCCTGGACCGGGGGCGGGCTCAGGGCGCGATCAGACGGCTGCGACGTTGAACTGCGTGCCGCCGACGGCCAGCACGCCGTAGCGCGCGTGGAGTGCGACGGGGGTGCCCGGAGCGGCTTCGAGCGCGGCGCCGGAGCCGTTCCACAGATCGTGCGCTTCGCCGTCGAGTGTGCGCACCACGAGGTCTCCCGATACCGCGTCGGCAGACTCGACCAGGGCGTCGACCCACTCCGTGGGCGTCGCCGAGGCGATGCGTGCCTGGATGAGGTGCAGAGCATGGCCGGGGGCGAAGGAGGAGCACCGGCCGCCGTGGCTGCACATGCACGCCGCACGCTCACGCACCGGGAGGGGCGAAAGGCGGTTCAGCGGCGTGGACACGGTGGTCTCCTTCTGGTCGGACGTTCCGGAAAGACTAAGACGCCCTTCGCGCTGCGCCCAGGCGGGCCGACACGGAGTGAAACAAACGGGTGTAAGCTCGCCGGGTGCTGTCGTCGATGAGCGCCCACGGGGCGCAGAACGGAGCTGCAGGCGCCTTCCGCGCCGCAGACAGAGGCTGAGGACCCACCGGAGGCGGAACCCCCGTCCCCGGTGTCGTGACGTACCCGGCATCCGCGTCCGGGACCTTCCTCCCATCGACTCGCCCTCGCGGCGACCACCCCGAAAGCACTCATTCTCATGCGTCCCATCGACGAGCGCGGCATCCGCGCCTCCTTCCTCAACGCCTCCCGCAAGGAGGTCTCCGACCTGACCCTGCCGCACGGCTTCGCCGAGATCGACTTCGATCGCCTCGACTTCCTCGGCTGGGCTGACCCGAGGATGCCCCGCCGGGCCTACGTCGTCAGCTGGGTCGACGACGCCCCGGTCGGCGTCTTCCTGCAGCGCGCCGAACAGCGCGTGATCGCGCGGGCGCAATGCTCATGGTGCGAAGACGTCACGCTCCGCAACGACGTGCAGCTGTACGTCGCGCGCAAGGCCGGGCCGGCCGGACGCAAGGGCGACAGCGTGGGCGTGCTCACCTGCGCCGAGTTCGGCTGCAACCACAATGTCCGCATCCTGCCGCCCCTGGCCTACCAGGGGTTCGACCGCGAGTTCGCGCGCGACCTGCGCATCCTGCGACTGCAGGAGCACGTGGCCGGCTTCCTCGCCGAGGTCGCGGGCTGATCCCGGCTTCGGATTGCTCCGGTCGCACTTCCTGTCGCCCGCGAGGCGCGCAGGCGACGGAAAGTGCGACCGGAACGGCGGGGTGGATGACGGAACTAGGTGATCCGGGCGCGCACATGCGCCCAGGCGGGTGCGGCCAGCTCCGCCGACCGACGGGCGAACTCGTCGAAGCTGCGACGACCGGGCCAATCGGTCGGCAGCATCGAGGGGGGAAGCCCCGGGTCGGTGTACGGCAGCACCCGCCAACGGTCGATCAGCTGCACGTACGCGGCGAACGGCTCGGCGGGCAGCGTCGCGAGCGCGCCCTGGAAAGAGAGATGCTCGCCGCGCAGCGCCTCCAGGTCCCACCACTGCGCCGCGGCCTCGATCAGCGTGCCGGCGGGGACGGGCACGGATGTCGGGAACAGCGTCGCCCAGCCGCGCACGTCGAGTTCCTGGAGGATCTGCTCCACCTCCGCCTGAAGGTGGCCGGGACAGATCCACAGCGCCGGCGATACGACACCCGCGCCGATCCACTGCAGCCGTCGACGCAACTGGTGGCGTACGCTCCGTGCGCTCTCTGGGATTGAGAACGACACCAGGCACCAGGTGTCGGCATCCGTCATCTCCCGCATCTCGAAGATGCGTCGATCCCCACGTTCCAGCATCCCGGTGGCTGCGGGATTGAGGCGATAGCCGATCTGCTCTTCGCGCGAGGCGAGCAGCAGGCCCTTCTGCTTGAGGCGGGCGACACCCGTGCGTGCCTGTGCCGCTTCGATGCCCAGGTCGCCGGCGAAGGCGACCAGGTCGGCCGTCGAGATCCATCCGCCGAGCGGGCGCAGGAAGACGCCGATGAACGTCCGCAGCAGCGAGGCGGTGCTGCCGGGGCGCGCATCGATGTCGTCGAGCACGGGTGCGACGGCGGGGTCAGAGATCACCGGACTCCAACGCGTCGCGCACCGCGAGAACGCCGGTCACCGTCTCGACGTGCGAAGTGCTGAGCGGGGAGAGGCCGAGGCGGATGCCATCCGGGAACCGGAAGTCGGGGATGATGCCGTCCGCCCACAGGCGCCGCGTGACCTCACGGAAGTCGGGGTGGCCGATCGTCACATGACCGCCGCGCCCCCCGGCGTCGCGGGGGCTGAGCAGTCGCACGCCGAGAGGGGCGAGCAGCTCGTCGTAGGCCTGCACCGCAAGATCGGTCAGCGACTGCGACTTCGCCCGCACTCCCTCGACCGTGGACTGCTCGATGAGGTCGAGCATGCCTTGCATCGCGAGCATCGAGGTCACCGGCGGCGTGCCGCTGAGCAGTTGGCGGATGTCGCCCGATGGTACGTACTCCGGCCCCATCGCGAAGATGTCGGCCGCGCTCCACCAGCCCTGGATCGGCTGGCGCAGCACCCCCTGCAGTCCGTGGCGGAGGTAGGCGAAGGCGGGGGAGCCCGGTCCGCCGTTCAAGTACTTGTAGGTGCAGCCGACGGCCATGTCGACACCCCACTCGTCGAGCTGCATCGGGACCACGCCGGCGGAGTGGCACAGATCCCACATCATCAGTGCTCCGGCCTCATGCGCGGCAGCCGTGATGCCCGGCATGTCGGCCAGGGCGCCCGAGCGGTAGTCGACATGGCTCAGCGACACCAGCGCGGTGCGTGCGGAGACGACGGCCTCGACGTCGGCGACGGTCACCCCGTGCACCGGGTCGGGTTCGAGCCAGCGCAGAGTCATCCCGGTCTCGACGGCCACCCCCTCGGCGAGGAACCGGTCGGTGGGGAAGTTGCCGGCCTCGATCACGAGTTCGGTGCGGGTGGGATCGGCGCTCGCGGCGGCGCGCATGAGCTTGTAGATGAGCACGCTGGTCGAATCGGCGACGACCGTCTGCCCGGCAGCGGCACCGAGCGCCACCCGCCCGATGCGGTCACCGAGCTCCATCGGCAGCGCCATCCACTGCTCGTCCCAGGAGCGGATCAGCCGTGTTCCCCAGTCGTCGCGCACGAACGCGGCGAGCTTGTCGGGCATGTCGCGCAGCGGTCGGCCGAGGGAGTTGCCGTCGAGGTAGGCCGTGACGCCCGGGGCTTCGGCGAACGCGTCGAGGTGGGCGCGCAGCGGATCGGCGGCGTCGAGAGCGCGGGCGTGCGCGAGGAGCGAGGGGGCGGATGTCGTGGTCATGTCACACCTTCAGGTCTGCGGGGGTGAGGGGGCGGGCGTCGAGCGGATCGGCGCTCGACGGGGTTCCGCCCGGGATGAGGAGGAGCACGGAGGTGGGGTCGAACGGATCCCCGGGCGCGAGTGCGCGCAGGAGGGCGGCGTCGTCGAGCCCGGCTTCGCGGAGGGCGGCGATCTCGCGCGGGTTCAGGTCGACCGGCATCGGCCCGTTGCCCAGATCGGTGCCGTAGAGCACGGTCCCGCCTGCGGCGTGGAAGCGACGCACGTTGTCGATCGCGATCGCGCGCTCGGGGTCTTCGTGGATCGCGAGCGTCGAGATCCACGAGGCCGAGGCCGCCTGGCGCACGATCTCCGCGTCGTCGAGGCGCTCCGTGAACGGGGCATGGGCCAGGTGGGAGGCGCCGAGACGCACGACGCGCTGCGCTTCGCCCGCCCCTTCGGCATGCGCGACGACCGCAAGGCCGTGCTCGTCGGCCGCCCGCACGATCGCGCGGAAGAGGTCGTCGGAGAGCACCGGTCCTGCGGCGCTGTTGCTGGTGACCTTGAGGCGGGTGGCTCCGGCCGCCGCCATCCCGGCGACCGCGGCGGCGGCGGAATCCGCGTCGGTGATCTCGCGGACGGAGCCCTCCGGTGCCCAGTCGCGGTCGGAGGGGTAACCGCCCGGAGCGGTCAGGAAAGCGCCGGCATAGTCGATCGCGACCGCCTGCACGGCGAGCCGGCTCAGCACCTGGGGGTTGCCGCCGAGGTCGATCACGCGGCCGAGGCGCGACCCTGCCAGCAGGCCGTGCGCGACGAGCTGCAGGTGCACGTGGTGGTCGGTGAATCCGCCGGTGATGGCGCCGGGGATGCGGGGGAGGTCGGGGGTGGGGCGCTCATCGCGCAGCCGCACGCGCCCGTCGGCGAGCTCGACGACGCCCTCGCGCCATGCGGTCCCGTCGAAGAACGTCGCGGCCTTCATCAGCTGCCGATCTCGGTGCGCACGGTGTAGAGCTCGGGGAAGAACGTCAGGTCCAGCGCGCGCTGCAGGAATCCGACCCCGCTGGAGCCACCGGTGCCGACCTTCATTCCGATGGTCCGGGCGACGGTCTTGAGGTGCCGGAAGCGCCAGAACTGGAAGTTGTCCTCGAGGTCGACCAGGTCTTCGCACGCCTCGTACAGGTCCCAGTACCGGCTCGGGTCCTGGTAGATCTCGCGGATCGCCGGCACCAGCTCAGGGATCTCCCGGTAGGGCTCGCGCACGTCGCGCTGGAGGATCGAGCTCGGGATCGGCAGCCCACGGCGGGCGGCGAAACGCAGGAATTCGTCGTACAGGGTCGGCTTCTCCCATTCGGCGGTGAGCAGAGCGAGATTGGCGGGGTGGTCGGCGAAGACGCTCAGCATCTTCGCGTTCTTGTTGCCGAGGGCGAACTCCACCGCCCGGTACTGCACGGACTGGAAGCCCGACGAGTTGCCCAGTGCCCCGCGGAACTGTGCGTACTCAGTGGGGGTGAGCGTGGCGAGCACCGACCACTGCTGCGTCATCACGTCTTGGATGCGCTTGACCCTGGCGATGCGCTTCAGGGCCTCGCGCAGGTCGTCGCGGGCGAGCAGCTCGCGAGCGGAGGACAGCTCATGCAGCAGCTGCTTGAGCCACAGCTCGGTGGTCTGGTGCTGGATGATGAACAGCATCTCGTCGTGGTGCTGCGGTGCGCTCACCGGATGCTGCGCGGTGAGCAGCTGGTCGAGCGCCAGGTACGAGCCGTAGGTCATCCGCCCCGAGAGGTCGGTGACGATACCGGATTCGAGGGCGCGTTCGTTCTCGGTGTGCATGCGCCGAACATATCACTATCGTGGCGAGCGTCACAGGAGTGTTATGTCACGCTGGCGGCTCTTTCAGAGCGCGGGGGTGCGCGTCGGCGGCGTGCGACGCGTGCCAGGGCCGCCTGCCGCTTCGAATGCCGAGGCGAAACGCAGCAGTCGCGTGTCGTCGTACGCCCGTCCCGCGAATGTCAGCCCGATCGGCATGTCGATGTCGCTCATCAGTCCCATCGGCACGGTGACGGTCGGGATGCCGAGGTGACGTATCGCGAGGTTGCCGTTCGCGATCCACACGCCGTTGCGCCAGCCGAGGTCGGCGGATTCCGGGTTCACGTCCATGTCGGCCGGCCCCACGTCGGCGACCGCGGGGAAGACCACGGCGTCGAGCCGCAGCACATCCATCCACACCTCGAGGTCACGGCGGCGGGTCTCCTCCAGACCGCGCAGCCCGTCTTCGAGCTCGGGCATGTCCCTGTACGAGACGTCGGGATGGTGGCGCACCCAGTCCGGATACTCGGCGATATCGTCGTCGAACCCGGTGTAACGGTCGGGAAGCGCGCCCTCCGGATGCGGGAAGATCCTGGCGCCGTCGACCTCGGCGAGCGAGCGCAGGCCCGGGTCGCCGTTCGCCTGCAGGAAGTCCTCCCACGCCCACGCCGAGAGGTCGACGATCTCGCGGTGCAGGTACTCGGGAGACACCAGGCCGCGAGTCGCGATGGTGTGCGCCCCCGGACGGTCTCTCTCGTAGTTCGACACCACGGGGAAGTCGACCTCGATCACGGTCGCTCCGGCAGCGGTGAGGTCGCGGCGGGCGGCCTCCCAGCGCGCGATGATGCTCGCCCGTGTGTCGATGCGCCGGCCGGTGGGGCCGCCGATGCCCGGGCTCTCGGTGCTGCCGGCATCCGGGTCCGCATTGATGTACATGCGGGGGATGCCGATGCGTGCACCGACGAGCGTGCGCGCCGTGTCCGCGGCGAGGGCGCGATACGACTCCGGGCGGACGGCGGATGCGGCGGGCAGCTCGACCCACGGCTGCGCCCGCCAGAAGTCGCCGCGGGTCTCGGCGTCGTCGGCGACGATCACGTCGAGCACCTCGAGCAGATCGGCCATCGAGCGGGTGTGCGGCACCACGACGTCCATGGTCGGCACGAGAGGCCAGTTCCCGCGGGTCGAGATCACGCCGCGTGAGGGGGTGTAGGCGCACAGCGCGTTGTTGGTCGCGGGGCCCCGGCCGCTCGACCAGGTCTCCTCGCCGAGGCCGAAAGCGGCGAAACTCGCCGCCGTCGCCGTGCCGGAGCCGTTCGACGAGCCGGAGGCGAAGGGCGCTGTGAGGAAGGCCGCGTTGTACGGACTCTCCGCGCGACCGTAGGCACCACGCTGCATGCCGCCGTTCGCCATCGGAGGCATGTTCGTGAGCCCGAGGCAGATGGCTCCGCCCGCACGCAGCCGCTCGATCGTGAAGGCATCGCGCTGGGCCACGAGCTCCGCGAAAGCGGGACTTCCCGCGGCGGCGGTGAGGCCGCGCACGAGGTAGCTGTCCTTCGCTGTGTAGGGGATGCCGTCGAGGGGCCCGAGGGCCTCGCCGCGGGCGCGACGAGCATCCGATGCCGCCGCCTCGGCACGGGCCTCCGGGTTGGCGACGACGACGGCGTTCAGCGCCGTAGCCGTGCCGGGGGCGTCGAAGGCGGCGATGCGCGCGAGGTAGGCGTCGATGAGTTCGACCGCGGTCGTCTCGCCGGTCTCGAGGGCGCGCCGCAGCTCGGCGATGGATGCCTCCACCACGTCGAACATCAGTGGCTTCCGTCGAGGGCGGGCTGCTGCTGAGTGATGCAGTGGATCCCTCCGCCGCGGTCGAACAGCGGGCGCGCATCCACCGTGACGACCCGGCGTCCGGGGTAGGCGTCGGCGAGGATCTCGCGCGCCGCGGCATCCGCCTTCTCGTCGCCGAAGCCGCACGCCACCACGCCGTCGTTCGTGACCAGGTGGTTGACGTAGCTCCAGTCGACGGGCCCCTCCTGGTCCGTCAGCGTGGAGGGTGCGGGCAGGTCGATCACCTCGAAGCGGCGTCCGGCGGCATCGGTCTGCTCCGAGAGCAGGGCGCGCAGCTCACGGGTGACGGCGTGGTCGGGGTGCTCGGGGTTCTGCTGATCGTGCAGCAGCAGCCGCCCGGGCGAGACGATGGTGGCGACGATGTCGACGTGGCCGTTCGTGCCGAAGTCGTCGTAGTCGCGAGTGAGCCCACGGGGCAGCCACACGGCCTTGGTCGCGCCGATAGTGCGGGCCATCTCGGCCTCGATCCGCTGCTTGTCGGCGAAGGGGTTGCGCCGAGGGTCGAGCTGCACGGTCTCGGTGAGCAGCACGGTGCCCTCGCCGTCGACGTGGATGCCGCCGCCCTCGTTCACGAGTGTGGAGCTCACGAGCTCCGCCCCGACGGCGCCGGCGACGATGCGCGCGTGCTGCGCGGCCTTGCGCCACTCGGCCCATTCCGGCGCACCCCAGCCGTTGAAGATCCAGTCGACCGCACCGAGCACTCCCGGCCGGTCGTCGTCGACCACGAACGTCGGCCCGGAATCGCGCATCCAGAACTCGTCGACCGGCGCTTCGACGATCTCGATGCTGCTGCTGAGCATGCGCCGGGCCCTGTCGACCTCGCTCGGGTCGACCAGCATCGACACGGGCTCGAATTCTGCGACCGCATGGGCGACGGCGGTCCAGGTGGCGTAGCCCTCTTCGCGCGCCGTGTCGGTGTCGCCGAGGGTCTCGCCCTCTGCAGGGAACGCCATCCAGGTGCGCTCGTGACGTGCGGTCTCGGTGGGCATGCGCCAGCTCATCGTGATCTCCTCGCTGCTGCCGGTTCTTCTATTGAACATGCGATCAACAGGTGTTACGGTAACCCCTGATGAAGACCACGTCAACAGGTGCGGGCGCTCGCCGGATGTCGCCGGAGGAGCGCGATCACTCGATCCTCGACGGCGCGATCGGCCTTGCGCGCGAGAGTGGTCTCGAGAGCCTCACCGTGCGGGCGGTCGCCGCTCGCGTCGGGGTGACTCCGGCGCTCGTGGCGCACTACCGGCCGGGGATGGACGCGTTCGTCGCCGATGTGTTCGGGCTGATCGTGGCGGCTGAGCGCGACGAGGTGATCGCCGCGTTCGATGGCGCCGACGGCCCCGCCGCGCTGCGGGCCGGTCTGCTGCGCCTGATCGAGACACTCCTCGACGCCGACCGCGACGACGTCACCCTGATCTGGGTGCAGGCGTGGGCGCTCGGTGCTCGCAACGAGGCGCTCGCCGCCCGCGTGCGGCAGGAGATGGACGCGTGGCAGAGCGCGCTGGAGCAGATCTTCGCCCGGGCCGCGGCGACCGGTGCGATCGCGGCCGGCCGCGCCGACATGGCCGCGTGGCTGCTGCTCGCGATGGTCGACGGAATGAACGCGCACTCCCTCGTGAAGTGGGCGCCCCGCGACCGCGCCGACCTGGCCAGGCGTGCACTGTCGGCCGTGCTCGACACCGCACCGCTCGACATCGCACCGCTCGACACCGCACCCGCCGACTCTCTATCTGCCGACTCCCGATCTGATGACAAGTAAAGGAACGCCCATGGATGCTGTGCGCATGCACGCGGCCTCGCCCGAATCGACGGCGATCGTCGACGCCGTGCTCGACTACTCGCGTCGTCGCATGCTCGCCGCCGACGTGCCGCTCGACAAGCCCCAGTCCGAGGCCGAGCTGAACCGCCTCGTCGGGCCCACGATCACCGATGCGGGACTCGGGGCCGCGCGTGCCCTCAGCGTGTTCGAGCACGTCCTCGCCCCGGCGTGCCTGACCACGAGTCACCCGTTGTATCTGTCGTTCATCCCGACAGCGCCGACCATGGCGGCGATCGCGTTCGACCTCGTCGTGTCGGCATCCGGACTCTACGGCGGCAGCTGGCTCGAGGGCGCGGGGGCCGTGCACGCCGAGAACGAGGTGCTGTCGTGGCTCGCGAGCGAGTTCGGGCTGCCCGAGACCGCGGGCGGAGTGTTCGTGCAGGGCGGCACGATCGGCAACCTCTCGGCACTGGTCGCCGCGCGCGAGGCGGCGAAGGCGCGGCTGATCGCGGCCGGCAAGGAGCTGCCGAGCCGATGGAAGATCCTGTGCAGCGTCGAGGCGCACTCCTCGAACAAGTCGGCCGCGAAGGTGATGGATGCCGACGTGCTGCTGGTTCCTGCGGGCGACGACGGCGTGCTGCGTGCGGAGGGCGTGCGCGAAGCCCTCCTCGCGCACGGTGACGAGATCTGTGCGGTCGTCGCGACCGGCGGCTCGACCAACTTCGGCATCGTCGACGACATCGAGGGGATCGCGGCGCTCAAGGACGAGTTCGATTTCTGGCTGCATATCGACGGTGCCTACGGTCTCACCGCGATGCTGGCGCCGGAAGCGCGGCACATCTTCGCCGGCGTCGAGCGCGCCGACTCGGTCATCGTCGATCCGCACAAATGGCTGTTCGCACCGTTCGACTGCTGCGCGCTGATCTACCGCGACCCCGACAGCGGGCGCCGGGCGCACACGCAGCATGCCGAATACCTCGACATCCTCACCGACGTCGACGAGTTCAGCCCCTCGGACTACTCCATCCAGTTGACGCGTCGCCCGCGCGGCCTGCCCATGTGGTTCTCGGTCGCGACCTATGGGGTCACGGCCTACCGTGAGGCGGTGAGTGCCGGACTCGCGCTGACGCGACGGATCGCCGCGGAGATCGCCCGACGTCCGGAGCTGCGTCTGGTGCGAGACCCGCAGCTGTCGATCGTGGTGTTCGAGCGCGACGGCTGGGAGCGTGCCGACTACGACCGATGGTCGGCGGCCCTGCTCGACTCGCAGCGGGCGTTCGTGGTCCCCAGCTCCCATGCCGGGCGTCCGAACACACGCTTCGCCATCCTGAATCCCCTCACCACGTTCGAAGACCTCGTCGGCATCCTCGACACGATGAAGTAGCCCGGCGGCCCGCGGTGCGCGACTCCGGATGCGGATGCCGGTGCGCGACAGTGATCGAACCCGTGGCGGTTCAGCCGGCCATCCCGGCGATGAGTCGACGCAGGCCGTACTCGAAAGCGCGGTCGACGTCGCCGCCGAGTCGGAACGCTCCGGACAGCTCCATCTGCAGGAAGCCGGTCGCCCAGGCGGTGAACAGACGGGCGGCGTCGAGCGCGTCGTCGTCACCGACCAGGGAGGCGGCGGCGCGCATGAGGGGTGCCGCCGAACGTTCCAGCGCGTCATGCGGAGCCGCGATCGTGAACATGATCCGGAAGCCCTCTGGATGCGCGTGCGCGAAGTCGCGGTAGGCATGAGCGAGCGCACCGATGTCGTCGCCCGCGGCTTCGAGCCGCGCCGTGAGCGCATCGATCGACGCGGTGGCGACGGCGGCGTGCAGAGCATGCCGGTCCCGCACCCGCTTGTAGAGCGAGGGGGCGCGGACGCCCACCCTGTTCGCGACCGCCTGCATCGTGAGGCCCGAAGGTCCCGCGACCTCGAGGATCTCCCGGCCGGCCGCGACGATCTCGTCGGTGGACGTGCGTTCCGGTGTCGGCATCGGATCCTCCCTGGATGGCTATTGACAATAGCCATGATAGCTACGTAACGTAGCCATCGCAATCATCCCGAGAGGATCCGCCATGAAGCTCGCACCGCACCTGCACCGCCTCGGCAACGACATCGTCGCCTCGTACCTGATCGACCTGCCCGAGGGCATCACCCTGATCGACGCGGGGCTGCCAGGGCACTGGCACGATCTGCAGCGCGAACTCGCCGCGCTCGGTCGCCCGCTGTCCGACATCCGCGGACTCGTCCTCACCCACGGCGACGGCGATCACATCGGCTTCGCCGAGCGGCTGCGCACAGAGGCGGGAGTGCCGGTGTTCATCCATGCGGCCGACGGCCATCGTGTGCGCACCGGGGAGAAGCCGAAGACCGCGATGGGACCGGCGAAGATCGGGCCCACGCTCGGCTTCTTCGCCTACGGCCTGCGCAAGAACGCCCTGCGCACACATCACGTGTCGGTCGTCACGGAAGTCGGCGACGGCGACGTGCTGGATCTGCCCGGTGCTCCGGTCGTCATCGGGATGCCCGGCCACTCGCCGGGGAGCATCGCGGTGCACGTGCCGGCCGTCGACGCGGTGTTCGTCGGCGACGCGCTGGCCACTCGGCACGTGCTCACGGGACGGACCGGGGCGCAGCCCGCGCCCTTCACGGACGAGCCCGACGAGGCGCTCGCCTCGCTCGACCGCCTGGCCGCGGTCTCGGCCTCCTGGGTGCTGCCGGGTCACGGCGCGCCCTGGCACGGCTCCCCGACCGACATCGCCGCCGCCGTGCGAGCCTCGGCCTGAGGCCCACGTCCACCGTCAGCGGTTGCCGAGCACGGTGGCGGTGTCGCTCACGGTGATCTGCGGGGGATACAGTCCCATGACGTGCAGCGCGGTCGCGTGGTTCTCCGCAGTCGAGCCGGCGCAGGCATCCGCGGCGATCGTGACGTGCGCACCCGCGTCGGCCGCGGCCAGAGCCGTCGAGATTACGCAGCAGTCCGTCGAGACCCCGGCGAGCACCAGGCGCCCTCCGCGACCGACCACCGCTTCGAGCTCGGGGCCCCACTTGCCGAACGTCGGCAGGTCGAGGCTCGGATGCGGGGAGAGGTCGATCGCTTCGGGCACCAGGGCGAACAGCGGGTCGCCCGGCGGCTGGTCGGCGAACGGCCAGGCTGCGAAGTAGTCGCCCCAGGAGGTGGACCGATCGGCGGTCGGCACCCAGCGCGTCACGAGCACGCGGTCGCCGAACGCCTCCGCCAGGGCGCGGATGCTCGGCATCGCCTCGGCGAAGAAAGGTGAACCCCACGCAGACTCCGGCGAGGCGAAGATCGCCTGCGGATCGATCACCACGAGCCAGGTGTCCCCGGCCGCCGGAGCTTTCACACGGCCTCCTGGCGCCGGATCTTCGCGGCCCTGGCGACGTAGGTCACGAGGAACGACAGCACCAGCGCGAAGAACACCCCGAGGTTCGCGTATGCCCACTCGCCGTCCCTGCCGCCGATGAGGAACAGCAGGTAGCCCTGCCAGTTGTTCCACGCGGCATCCTCGGCGAAGTTGTTCACGACCAGGCCCCAACCGATCACGCTCGTGACGACCAGGGTGCCGATCGATGTCCAGTCCCACGCGCCGTAACGACCGTTCTGATCGAACAGGGCCTCTTCGTCATAGTCCTTCCGGCGGCGCAGGATGTCGGCGATCAGGATGCCGGCCCACGAGGCGAGCGGCACACCGAGCGTGATCAGGAAGCTCTGGAACGGCCCCAGGAAGTCGGTCGCGAAGAACACCACGAAGATCGTGCCGAGCGTCAGGATCACGCCGTCGATCGCGGCCGCCGACGGGCGCGGGATGCGGATGCCGAGGCTGAGCAGGGTGAGCCCGGAGGAGTAGATGCCCAGCACCGCGCCCGAGACGAGCGCGAGCACGGCCGTCAGCAGGAACGGCACAAGTACCCAGGGAGGAAGGATCGAGGCGAGCGCGCCGATCGGGTCGGCGGCGATCGCGTTCATGAGGTCTTCGTCGGAGCCGCCGAGCAGCAGGCCGAACACCACGAGGATCACGGGTGCCACGGAGCCGCCGATCGTGTTCCAGGCGACGATCGCCCCGTCGGACGCCGTGCGCTTCTGGTACCTCGACCAGTCGGCGGCGATGTTGATCCAGCCGAGCCCGAATCCGGTCATCACCATCACGAGCGCGCCGATCACCTGACCGATACCGCCGTCGGGGCGGGCCAGCACGGCGGAGAAGTCGATCGCCGGCGCCGCGAGGACGATGTAGACCACGGTGACCACGCCGGTGATCCAGGTGAGCACCGACTGCAGCTTCATGATCGTGTGATAGCCGAGCACGGAGGCGGTCACGATCAGCGCTGCGACGATGACGGTCGCGACGATGCGCAGCCAGATGCTGTCGCCGTCACCGCCGAGTTGCGTGATGACGGTCGCGGTGGCGAGTACCGCCATGATCGCGAGGAACGTCTCCCAGCCGATCGAGGTCAGCCACGAGACGATCCCCGGAACCTTCTGGCCCTGCACGCCGAACGCCGCGCGGGAGAGCACCATGGTGGGCGCCGAGCCGCGCTTGCCGGCGATCGCGATGAGCCCGCACAGCAGGAACGACACCACGATGCCGATGATCGAGACGAGCGTCGCCTGCCAGAACGAGATGCCGAAGCCCAACACGAACGAGCCGTACGACATGCCGAACACCGAGACGTTCGCCGCGAACCACGGCCAGAACAGGTCACGAGGCTTCGCGGTGCGCTCGGATTCGGGGATGATCTCGATGCCCGCACGCTCGATGAGGGCCGGCTTGATGTCCGTCATGCTCACATCCTGGCACTGCGGGGGCGCGGCCGGGCGGACTTCGCGTGGGCCGGAACCGCCCGCGTGCTCAGCCGGCGAAGAACGACTGCGCGGTGCGGGCCAGATCGTGCAGGTCGGAGACCCCGGCGAGCTCTCGTGCGGAGTGCATCGAGAGGATGGGGATGCCCACGTCGACCGTGCGGATGCCGAGGCGGGTCGCCGTGATCGGGCCGATCGTCGAGCCGCACGGCACGCTGTTGTTCGACACGAACTCCTGCGTCGCGACGCCTGCGCGCTCGCACCAGCTCCGCCATGACGCCGTGCCGATCGCATCCGTCGCATAGCGCTGGTTGGCGTTGATCTTCAGGATCGGTCCCGAGCCGAGCACCGGCTGCACCACGGGGTCGTGCTTGGCGGCGTAGTTCGGGTGCACCGAGTGTCCGACGTCGCTCGACAGGCACCACGACGAGGCATACGCCTGACGGCGCGCGGATCCATCGGCGCCCAGCCTCGAATACACGCGCTCGAGCACGTCTTCGAGGAAGGGGCCGGCGGCCCCGGAACGGGACTCCGAGCCGAGCTCCTCGTGGTCGAACGCGGCGAGCACCGCGATCGGTGCGCCCGCGGACGGTTCGTGCGTCGCGAGTGCGACCACGCCGGCGTGCACCGAGGCGAGGTCGTCGAGACGGCCGGAGGCGAAGAACGCGTCGTCCTTGCCGAACACCGCGCCGCGTGCGGAGTCGGCGACGACCACGTCGTATCCCCGGATCTCGGACGCTGCCACGTCGGCCGCTGCGGCGAGTTCGGCGAGGATGTCGGCCTCGGTCGGGTCGCCCAGCCCCCACACGGGCTGCGTCTCGGTCTGCTTGTCGAGGGCCAACCCGTTGTTGACGCCGCGATCGAGGTGGATCGCGAGCTGCGGCAGGCGCAGCAGGGCGCCGGTGTCCGCCAGCACGACACGGCCGTCGGCCAGCGCCAGTCGCCCGGCGAGGCGCAGCTCGCGGTCGAGCCAGGAGTTCAACAGCGGTCCGCCGTACACCTCGACTGCAGCCTGCAGCCAGCCCCGCGAACCGGTGGTCGGCTGCGGCTTGAGCTTGAACCCGGGGGAGTCGGTGTGCGCGCCGAAGATCTGCACCGGCGTGGTGGTCGCGGCGTCCGACGGCACGACCCAGGCGATCGCCGCGCCGTCGCGCACGACCACGAAGCGCCCACCGGGCTGAAGAGGCCATTCGTCTTCCTCCTGCAGCCGCGTGAACCCCGATTCCTCCAGTCGTCGAGCGACCTCGGCCGCCGCGTGGTAGCTCGAGGGCGAGGCGGCGACGAAGTCGGCGAGGTCCTCGGCGTGGGCGAGGGCTGCGGGGGTGACGGGCATGTCGTGACCTTCCTGGAGAACGCGGTGCTTCGAGCGTAGTCGGGGACTTCGTCCGAAGGCGGGTCTACCACTTTCGGCTACACCCGGGTTAGCCTTCCAGCGGGGGAGATGCCGGTTCGGGCTCTTCCGTGAACCGGGGAGAACTTCACATGCGTGCACACCCACGTCTGTCCATTCGTCGCGCCATCGCGGGGGCGACTTCGGTACTGCTGCTGGCTGCTGGCCTCACCGTCGTCACCGAAGCGGTCGCTCCGACATCGGCATCGGCGGCGCAGACCCCGACCAGCTGTCAGGGAACGGTCGCCCTCGTCAACGGCGGGTTCGAGGCGCCGGTGATCCCGAACGCCTCGGTGTCGCTCCCCGACGAGAACCAGGTCCCCGGGTGGTTCACGAACGACAGCCTGAACCAGATCGAGCTGTGGAGCAGCGGATTCAACGGCGTCACCGCCGCCGCGGGGCGGCAGTTCGCCGAGCTCAACGCGAACAGCCCCAGCCGGCTCTATCAGGACGTGGCGACGACGCCGGGCCAGACGCTGTCGTGGTCGCTCAAGCACCGCGGGCGCACCGGGACCGACGTCATGCGCGTCGTGATCGGCACCCCGACCGGAGCCCTCGTGCAGAGCGGCCCCAACCTCTCCGACGGGAACACGGCCTGGGGCGCGCACACCGGCACGTACACCGTTCCCGCGGGTCAGACGGTGACGCGCTTCGGCTTCGAGGCGGTCAGCTCGGCTGGTGGCAGCGCTTCCGTCGGCAACTTCCTCGACGACATCACCTTCGGAACCGGCCCCTGTCTCATCACGAACAAGTCGGTGACCAATCTGACGCGCGGAGGCACGACCGCTGAGGTGGGCGACACGCTGCGCTACACGGTCACCACGAACAACGGCGGCGGGAACCCGGCGCTGCAGTCGGTGTCGTCCGACGTGCTCGCCGCAGGGATCGACTTCGTCCCGGGCTCGCTCAAGATCATCAGCGGAGCGGGCACGGGTGCCCTCACCGACGCCGCCGGCGATGACCGCGGCTCGTACACCTCGGGGAGCCGCACGGTGCAGGTGCGCCTCGGTGACGGGGGTACGGCCACTGCAGGCGGGTCCATCGGCGTGGGAGCGAGCACGAGCTACACCTTCGACGCCAAGGTCAATGTCTCGGCCGCGGCGACCACGATCGTCAATGAGGCACGGGTCGCCTTCCGCGACAACGTCGTCGGCCAGGACCGCACCTCGGTCAGCCAGGAGACCCAGACCCCTGTGAACGCCGCCGCCGACCTGGCGATCACCAAGAGCATCGACACGGATCCGCTGGTCGCCGGCCAGCCGGTGACGTTCACGATCGGTGTGACGAACAACGGCCCGCAGACTGCGACAGGGGTGACGGTCACCGACCCCATCCCTGCAGGCATCACGAACGTCACGGTCGACTCGGGTGACGTGACGTGCACCGTCACCGCGACGGTGAACTGCGCCGTACCGGACATGGCGGTCGGGCAGAGCACCGAGATCAAGATCACCGGAACGCTCTCCCCGTCGGGCGACCCCGGGGCCTCGTTGTCGAACACCGCCACGGTCTCGGGCACCCGCACCGATCCGAATCTCGCGAACAACACCGCGAGCGTCGTCAGCACGATGTCCGCCCAGACCGACGTGTCGATCGTCAAGACGTTCTCCCCGTCCACGCCGGTCGCCGGCGAGCAGGTGACCTACACCCTCTCGGTCTTCAACGCCGGGCCGTCCGAGGCGCGCAACGTCGTGGTCACCGACCCGCTGGACCCGGACACGACCTTCATCAGCGCCGATCCCGGCCAGGGCACGTGCACGGCTCAGGGGTCGATGCTCACCTGCCAGGTGGGTACGCTCGCCCCCGGCGCGAGCTCCGTCGAAACCTTCGTCGTGGTGGAGATCAACCCCGGCGCCACCGCTGTGCTGCAGAACACCGCGACGGTGACGACCAGCACGACCGACACGAACCCGGCGAACAACGTCTCGTCGACCAGCTTCCAGCCCGATGTGATCGCCGACATGGCCGTCGTGAAGACGGCCTCCGCCGCGCAGGTCTCGGCCGGCGACACGATCGACTTCACTCTCGCTGTACGCAACCTCGGTGCGTCGGACGCCGTGAACGTGGCGCTCGTCGACACCGTGCCCGAAGGGTTCTCGGTGACGGGTGTCGACGCCCCGCCCGGCGCGACGTGCACATCCACCGCGAGTTCGATCATGTGCACCTGGGCGTCGTTCCTCGTCGGGGGACCGTCGAACGTGGTCGTGCACGCTCTGGTCGACGCCGATGCACCCGTCGGCACCGTGACGAACACCGCGTCCGTCGCGGCCCCCGCGGCCGACCGGGACACCACGAACAACTCCAGCTCGGTCGACGTCGAGGTCGTCCAGAGCGCTGACCTGAGCATCGTCAAGACGGCGCCGACGACGGGCGAGCCGGGGAGCTCTTTCACGTACACGCTCCGGGTTGCGAACGCGGGGCCCTCCGTCGCCCGCGGCGCCTCGGTCTCGGACACGCTCCCGGCGAGATTCCTCGACGTCGTCGTCAACGGACCGGGCTGCTCGATCGTCGGAGGGACGGTCGGGTGCGAGCTCGGCGACATCGCTCCCGGGGGATCGGTGGCGATCGAGGTCACGGGCACGTGGAGCACGACCGCGACGGGCGTGGTGTCGAACACCGCGACGACCACCTCCGGGACTCCGGATCCGAACACCGACAACAACACCTCGACGGTCGACGTCACGCTCGCGCCGAACGCCGACGTGAGCGTCGTCAAGACGACCTCGACCCCGACGGTTCCGCTCGGCGGGACCGCGACGTTCGAGGTCACGGTCACCAACGAAGGTCCGTCGGCGGCCGCCGGCGTGGTGCTCGACGAGCTGCTCCCCGTCGGGTTCATGCTCACCGGAGCCACGCCGTCGACAGGCACGTGGTCGATGGAGGACGCGCGCTGGACGGTGGGCACCCTGCTGCCGGGCGACTCCGAGACGATCACCGTCACCGCGACCGTCAACGCGGAAGGACAGCTGACCAACACCGCGATGGCGAGTTCGCGTACGCCGGATCCTGACACGTCGAACAACACCGGCACCGCGTCGGTGACCGTCACGCCCTCCGCCGACCTCGCGATCGTCAAGACGATCTCGGCGAACCCGGCTCCTCTCAACGGCGCCGTGACCTACACGCTCGTCGTGACCAACAACGGGCCGAGCATCGCTTCCGCCGTCGCGGTCTCCGATGCCCTTCCCGCTGGCCTGCTGAATCCGTCGACCGCCACCCCCGGGTGCACGGTCACCGGATCGCAGCTCGCGTGCACGCAGCCGACCCTCGCGGTCGGCGCCACCTTCACCGCGACGGTGAGCGGCACGGTCGACCCGTCGATCGCGGGTGCGACGCTGTCGAACACGGCGACGGTGACCTCGAGCACTCCTGACCCCGACCCGAGCGACAACACGTCGACGGTGACCGTTCCGGTCTCGGGAACGCCGCAGGTCGAACTCGTCAAGAGCGTCAGCGCTCCGACCGACACCGACGGTGACGGACGCATCGGTGCGGGTGACACGGTCGCCTACACCTTCACGGTCCGCAACACCGGCGACGTCACGCTCACCAGCGCCGCGATCACCGACCCGCTGCTCGGCGGTGCGGTGGCGTGCGCGGCCTTCGCCGCACCTTTGGCGCCGGGCGGCGCGGTGACCTGCGCGCCGGTCTCGTACACGCTCACGCAGGCGGATGTGGATGCCGGAACGGTGCGCAACACCGCCGCGGTGACGGCCGAGTCGGCCCAGGGCCCCGCGACCGACGATGCCGAGGCGAACGTCACGATCGCGGCGACCAACGGCATCAGTCTCGCCAAGAACCCGTCGACCGTGGTCGACGTGGACGGCGACTCCGCCGTCGGAGCCGGTGACACGATCGACTACACGTTCACCGTCACGAACAACGGCACGACGACGCTGCGCGACGCGGTGATCACCGACCCGATGCTCGGCGGAACCGTGGCGTGCCCCGAGCTCGATGGAATCGCGCTCGCACCGGGGCAGTCGGTCTCCTGCACACCGATCACCTACACGCTCACCCAGGCCGACATCGACGGCGGGCTCGTGCACAACGAGGCCGCGGTCACGGCGAACGCACCGATCGGCACGGTGACCGACACCGCGCAGGCGGACGTGGACATCACCGGTACCGCGGCGATCGAACTGCTCAAGAACGTCGGGCGCGTGCTCGACGCCGACGGCGACGGCTTCATCGGTGCCGGTGACACGGTCGACTACACCTTCTCGGTGCGCAACCTCGGCACCACCACCCTCACGGGTGTGGTGATCACCGACCCGATGCTCGGTGCGGGAACCCTCTGCGCAGTCGGTGCTCTCGCGCCGGGCGGCACCTCGGACTGTGGCTCGTTCACGTACACGCTGACCCAGGCCGACATCGAGGCCGAGATCGTCCGCAACACCGCCACGACGACCGGCACCAGCCCGCTCGGTCCAGTCAGCGACGACGCATCGGCCGACGTCGTGATCACCGGCACGAGCGCGATCGAGCTGACCAAGACCCCGGGAGCGATCGCGCTCGGGGAAGACGGTCGGGCAGGAGCCGGTGACACGGTCGGCTACACGTTCACGATCCGCAACAGCGGCACGACGGTGCTGCGCGACATCGTCCTCGACGACCCACTGCTGGGTGGCAGGGTCGACTGCGCCGCTCTCGACGGTCTCGAGCTGAGTCCGGGTGACGAGGTCACCTGCGGGCCGGTCGACTACGTGCTCACGCAGCAGAACGTCGACGACGGGACCGTGCACAACGTGGCCACCGTCGAGGGGCAGTCGCGCAACGGCAGCGCCGACGCCCAGGACGAGGCCGACGTGCGCGTCGCGGGCACCGACGACATCACGCTGCTGAAGTCCGCGGCAGCCGTGGTCGATGCCAACGGCAACGGACGCACGGATGCCGGTGACACCATCGCGTACACGTTCACCGTGACGAACGCGGGCACGACGACCCTCACAGGCGTCACGGTCAGCGACCCGCGCCTCGGGGCGGCGGTCACGTGCGATGCGACCGAGCTCGCCCCGGGTGAGTCGACCGTCTGCGCGGCCGGCGCCCCTGCCGTGCTCACGCAGGCCGAGATCGATGCGGGCGAGATCGAGAACACGGCCACCGCCACGGGAACCGGCACCTCGGAGATCCCGCCGGTCGCGACCGACACCGTGGTGACCCCGCTCGTGGCACAGCCGGCCATCGCCCTGACGAAGACCGGCGGCGACTACGTCGATGCCGACCGCAACGGGAAGATGAACGCGGGCGACACCATCGCCTTCCGGTTCACCGTCACCAACACGGGAGCGGTGACGCTGACGAACGTGAAGATCGACGACCCGAAGCTGGGTGGCGTCGTCGACTGCGCGATCCCCGCCCTCGCTCCCGGCGCCACGGCGAGCTGCGGTCCGGTGACCTACGCCCTCACCACGGCGGACATCGCGGCGAGCACAGTCGTCAACGTGGCCACGGCGAGTGGCGTCGGCGGGGCCGTGACGGTCACGGCTGCCGCCACCGCGACGGTCGACCTGAACGGGCTCGCCGCCACGGGTGGCGTGATCACCGGAATCGGCTGGGCGCTCGCGTTGCTCGCGGTCGGGGCCGTGGTGCTGCTGATCGCCCGCGTGCGTCGCCGCGACGTCGAGGTCTGACGCCGCTCCATCCGCACGACGCGCCCCGCCCGATGATCGAGCGGGGCGCGTCGTCGTTTCCCCGCCGTTCATCCGATCGCGTTAGGCTCGTCCCGATAGCGCCTAGGGTTCCGGGGTTCGCGCCCGTCTGGTCCGAGCGGCGCCACGGCCCTCCTCCACAGGAGAGCCGTCATCTGACAGGACAAAAGCCCGGAGGACCCTGTTCGTCGCGCCGCGCGTCGGACGGAAGGGTCTCGTCGTGTCTCCACTCGCCTTCGTCCTGGTCTTCGGCGCCGCCATAGCCCACGCGGCGTGGAACATCATCGCGCACGGCATCAGCCGGGCCGGAGCGCCGTTCCTGTGGTGGGGATCGGTCGGCAGCACCGTCGTGTGGATCGGCGCGGTGCCGTTCACCGGCGGTCTCGGGGCCGACGACCTGGGATCGTTCGCCCTCGGCGTCGCCGTCTCGTCGGTGCTGCACGTCGGTTACATGGCGGTGCTCCAGCGCGGGTACCGGGAGGGCAACCTCTCCACCGTCTACGCGACGGCGCGGGGCACGGGCCCCTTCCTCTCGGTGATCGTGGCCGTGCTGCTGCTCGGCGAGCGTCCTTCGGCGGTCGCGCTCGTGGGCGTCGCCGCCGTGATCGTCGGCGTCGTCGCCATCGGACTCGTCGACCGGGGGAGAGGGGCGGGTTCTCGGCGGCTCGATCCCGGCATCGTCTTCGGGCTCCTCACCGGTGTCGCGATAGCCGTCTACACGATCTGGGACGCGCACGCGGTACGCACCTGGGGCCTCTCGCCGGTCGCGTTCATGGTCGGAACCACGCTGCTGCAGGTGCCGTTCTACTCGATCGCGGTGCGTCGGCGCTGGGGTGCGGTATGGGCGCTCGGGCGCACGCAATGGCGCCGCATCCTGGCCTTCGGCATCCTGTCGCCGCTGTCGTACATCCTGGTGCTGACCGCGATCCAGATCGCACCGGTCGCGCTGGTGGCCCCCCTGCGCGAGGTCAGCGTGGTGCTGGTGAGCCTGTTCGGGGTGTTCGTGCTGCGGGAGTCGCGTCCCGCCTGGCGGATCGCGGCGTCGCTCGTCGTCGTCGCGGGGATCGTCCTGCTCGCGTGGTGATCAGCGGAAGCTGACGAGACCAGCGT
This sequence comes from Microbacterium maritypicum MF109, assembly GCF_000455825.1. Lineage (GTDB taxonomy): Bacteria > Actinomycetota > Actinomycetes > Actinomycetales > Microbacteriaceae > Microbacterium > Microbacterium maritypicum_A. The sequence continues at coordinate 179,384 of NZ_ATAO01000217.1, read as the reverse complement.
GCGCGGCCGTCACGAGGATCTGCACGCGGTCGCGCAGGTGCCACTTGGACATCATGCGGCCGAGATGCGCCTTCACCGTACCCTCGGAGACGATCAGCGCCTTGGCGATCTCTGCGTTCGACATGCCCTGGGCGAGGCAGTGGAGCACCTCGACCTCGCGCTCGGTGAGCGGCTCGAGGGCGTCGGCGTCGGCCGCCACGGGCGTAGATTCGCGGACGTGCTTGATCAGCATCGAGGCGATCCGGGGAGAGAGGGAGCTGGCGCCGCTGTGCACTTCGCGGACGCCCGTGACGATGTCGTCGGCGCTGGAGTCCTTGAGCAGGTAGCCGGAGGCGCCGGCGCTGAGCATCGGAAGCACCGTGTCGCTGCCGTCGAGCGTCGTCACCGCGAGGACGCGGACGTGAGGCCAGCGCTCGGCGATCACGCCGGTGGCCTCGATGCCGTCCATCTCGGGCATCTGCACGTCCATCATCACCACATCGGGCTGCTCGCGTTCCACCGTGGCGATCGCCTCGAGGCCGTCCTCCGCCTGCGCGATCACGGTGATCTCCGGGTCACGCGACACGAAGTGCGACAGCGCCGAACGGACCAGTGGATCATCGTCGACGATCACGACACGGATTTCCTGCATAGGGGGAAGCCTAACGGCGGGAGCGCTTCGATGACGTCATGTAGACCTTTGGCCAAAAACCTCTAGACGTGAGACAGATGTGCGCCGCGTTGTTCGCCGAGAAGATGAATACAGACATCGACGAACGACTACATAATGGAGGTGAACGTAATGACTTTCTGGCAGCAGGTTGGCAAGTTTTTTGGTCTCGTCCGCTAGCGTACCTGGCGAATAGGAGATAGTGAACCATGGCCTTCGACCAGTCCACCCGACGATCTGCGGATTCGTTCCGGTTGGGTCGGGGCGAGAAGCTCAGCGCGATCGAGCGGATCGTCGTCCTGGTCATCGTCTCCATCACCATCGCCACGGACGTCATAGGTTTTTTCACCACGCCGGGTGTGAACCCGGTCGCACTTTTGGTGAGCGTCGCATGTACCGCAGCGTTCGCCCTCTATCTCTGGAATCCACTCATCGCGACATGCGCCCTCGGCGTCGTGTTCGCGACATCATTCCTCGTGGGAACCGAGTCCCAGGTTCTGACCGCAGCCGCTGTCGCGGCCGGGCTGGTCATGAGGCTGGGATGGACCTCCCTGATCCTGTCGTACACCGGTGCGTTCCTCATCGCTGCAGCACTCGTCGCCAACGGCGATGCCGACACCGATGTGAACGTCGGTCTGTTCCTCATCTTCGCCACGGTGGCCGGAGCTGTCGGGTTCGCCCTGCGGCTCGCCTTCGCTCGGGGCAGTCGCCTCGAGCGCGAACTCGAGGAGCGCGCGGAACAAGAACGTCAAGCAGTGCTCGCCGAGCGACGATGGATCGCCGGTGAGCTGCACGACAGCATTGCGCACCACCTCACGGTGGTGGCGCTGCACGTGCAGATGCTCGAAGACCCCGAGACCAGCACCGATTCGCAGGAAGCGATCCGTGTCGCCGCTCGCAAGGCGATGACCGATCTTCGCTTCGTGATCGAATTGGCGGACGACGGTCCGCAGTCGTCCAGTGTGCAGACGGGCGACCTCGCAGCGGCGATCGACGAGGCGCAGAGCGAGTTCGAATCCGCGGGTCACTCCGTGGCCCGCGACGGAGACCCCCGCGACGAGCGCATCCCGCGTGCCGTCGAGATCGTCCTCGCGCGCATCGTGCGCGAGTCCGCCACGAACATCCTCAAATACGCAGGACCCGGTGAGGTGCAGATCGACCTCGCCGTGGACGACGACGTCGCCCACCTCACGCTGCGCAGCCCGCTCCCGACGACGCCGCGCCGCGAGCTCTCCTCCAGTCGCACCGGCCTGGGAAGGATGGCGGAGCGCGTCATGGGCGCGAGCGGCGAGTTCAGCGCCGGCGAAGTCGAGGGATTCTGGGTCGTGTCGGCCCGACTTCCGGTCGTCTGATGCTCTAGAGTGTGTGAGCACGCCTTCCACGATCCGCGAGAACCTAGACGAAAGTCTAGAGAAGTCTCGACGTTCGACCCTGTGGAACGCGTTGCAGCCTCCCGTAATCTGAAGGCTCCCCAGATAAAGCGTCCCCAGCGCTGCGATCGCGGGCGCGGTCTTTCTGGCTTCTGAAACACCTTGCGCGCTCGCGATCGCCTTCTGCGTTAACGGCCGATTCTCCGGCCTCCCGACCGGTGCTCATGCACGTCCTGCTAGGCGCCGACGGCACGCATGAAATGGCCGTCGGTGGAGATCCCCGACGCGGCGACCGTGAAGCGCACGACCTCGCTCAGGTAGCGGTCCTCCGAGGCCTCGAAGATCCGCCCCTCCGCATCGCGCGACGTGCGTGTGAGGCGCAGGATGGGCGTGCCACGGGGCACGCGCAGCAGTGCCGCATCCTGGTCGTCGGCGGCCACCGCATCGATGACGTGCTGCAGCGTGACGATCGGGTGTCCGACCGAGCCCAGGTACTCCGTGATCGAGACCTCGTCGAGGTTCACCTCGAACAATCGTCGTCCCGCGACCTCCGTGTAGTGGAGGCGCTCCAGCATGGTCGGCCGGCCGTCGAGCAGACGCAGCCTGACCACGCTCACGATGGTGTCGCTCGCGTCGACGCCGAGTGCTGCTCCCAGATCGCCGGCGCGCCGCAGGCTCAGCTCCTGCGTCTGCGCCCCCGGGGTGACGCCCAGCTCCCGAGCCCAGCGCGTGAACGGCACCGACACGTCGACGGCCTGATTAGCCTTGCGGGCGACCACGCGCGCCGGCCGCCCGCGGCTCGTCTCGATCAGACCTTCGCCGCGCAGAGCGGCCAGGGCGTTGCGGATCGGACCGCGAGATGTGCGCCACTTCTCGGCGAGGTCCGCCTCGGTCGGGACGTCGTCGCCTGGGCGCAGGGTGCCCGCCGCGATCTGCGCGCGAAGGTCGTCGGCGATCTGGGTGTACACAGCTTCGGCCACATAGGTACATTACTTCGCCATCTCGGTGAGCGCGATCACGTTCGAGGAGTGTTCATCCAGGCGAATGCTCGGTAAACGAGCCCTGAACTCTTCCGAGTTAGGTACATATCTCGGCGTGGCACCTGAGAGAGTCTTCCGTGGATCACCCCTCACACCCTGAAAGGTCCTCATGAAGCTTCGCGCTCTTCCCGCCCTCGCCGGCGTCGCGCTCCTCGCCCTCGGCCTCGCCGCCTGTTCCGGCTCGGCCGACGCAGCCGGCACACCCGGTGCCGACGAGTCGTCCTCCGCCAGCGGATTCGCGGTCGACGAGAACACGCTCGTCTTCGGCGTCGTGCCCGACTCGGTCGACACCGAGACGAACTACCAGCCGCTCATGGACTACATCGCCGAGATCACCGGCAAGACGGTCGAGTACCACGAGTCGACCGACTACGCCGCACTCATCGAGGCCGCGGTCGCCGGCAAGGTCGACGTCGCGTCCTTCTCCGGATTCACCTACGTCACCGCCACCAACAACGGCGCCAAGCTCACCCCGATCTCCTCGATCGTGACCGAGGAGGGCCAGGAGCCGGGCTACTTCTCGCAGGCGATCGTCCCGGTCGGCAGCGACATCACGAGCATCGACGACTTCAAGGGCAAGAAGGTCTGCTTCGTGGACCCGTCGTCGACCTCGGGCTACCTGTTCCCGTCGTACAACCTGCTCAAGGCCGGCATCGACCCCAAGAACGACATCACTCCGGTGTTCGCAGGCAAGCACGATGTCAGCGTCACCAAGGTCGGCGAGGGCGTGGAGTGCGAGGCGGGCTTCGCCGAGGACTCCGAGGTCGAGAAGTCGGACAAGGTGAAGGTCGTCGACGAGACGATGGTGCCCGGTGCGCCGCTGGTCTACTCCTCCACGCTCCCGGACGACGTCTCGAAGAAGCTCATCGACGGCCTCGCCGAGATCACGATCGACGACATCATCGCCGCGGGCATCGACGGTGCCGACACCGACGCCTTCCGCAGCGTGTTCTACGCCACGAAGCCGGTCGACGACGCGTACTACGACCTGATCCGCGACATCTGCAAGGAGACCGAAGCGGAGCAGTGCAAGGCCTGAGCCCGGCCTGACCGCTTCCCCTCACCCGGCGCCCTCCGTCCCTTCCGTCGCGCACGGACGGGGACGGAGGGCACCACCGCACGACTCACGACACCACAGGAGCTACGACATGACCGCCTCGGCATCCGACGCCCTCATCCGCCTCGACGGCGTGACGAAGACCTTCGGGACGACCACCGCACTGAAGGATGCCTCGCTCGAGGTGTCCCGCGGCGAGATCGTCGTGCTCCTCGGCCTCTCCGGCTCGGGGAAGTCGACCCTGCTGCGCCACCTCGACGGTCTCGAGACCCCCACCGCGGGCTCGGTCGAGGTGCTGGGCTCCCAGGTGCCGGCGCTGAAGGGCAGGGCGCTGCGCGACCTCCGCAGCCGCGTGGGCTTCATCTTCCAGCAGTTCGAGCTGGTGCCCTCGCTCACCGTGCTCGAGAACGTGCTCACCGGATCGCTGTCCGGCGTGCGCGGGCCGCGCCTCGGCCTCTGGGGATACTCGCGTGCCGCCAAGCTCACCGCACTCGAGCACCTCGACCGCGTCGGTCTGCTCGACCGCGCCTACCAGCGCAGCGACACCCTCTCGGGTGGACAGCAGCAGCGCGTGGCCATCGCCAGGGCCCTGATGCAGAAGCCCGACATCCTGCTCGCCGACGAGCCGGTCGCCTCGCTCGACCCGGAGTCGAGCGAGCAGGTCATGGCGCTGATCCGGGAGATCGCCGCCGACGAGGGACTCACCGTCGTCTGCAGCCTGCACCAGGTCGACCTCGCGATCGCGTGGGCCGACCGCATCGTCGGTCTGCGTCACGGCGAAGTGGTGCTGGACACCCCGACCGACGATCTCACCAAGGCCGAGGTCATGGAGATCTACGGCCGCGTCGCCACCACGACCGCCGAGATCCGTGCCGTGGCCGAAGAGCTGGTCGAGGCGGCTGCGCAGGTGGCCGCATCATGACGGCCCTCGATTCCGCGACGGATGCCGCCACACGCGGCGGAGGCCCCGTGGCTCAGGGCGGCGGGCGCAGCGTCGCCGAGCGTGCCCCGAGGCGTCCGATCTCGCCGGAGCGGATCGCGGCATCCCTCACCCTGGTCGCCCTCGTGGTGCTCGGCATCCTCGCCGTCCGCGATGTCGACATCTCCCTCCCGGCGATGGTGCAGAGCTGGGGCAATGCCGAGAACTTCATGGCGCGCGTCGGCGGTCTCACCTTCCCCGCCCCTGGCGACCTCGCCTGGCTGATCGCCCTCACCGTGGGACTCGTGCTCGTGGGCACGCTGCTCGCCGCCGTGCTGTCGGTGCCGATCGCCTACCTCGCCGCCGCCAACACCACGCCGGGGAACGGATGGCGCGCAGCCGCGCGGTTCATCGGCGTGCTCACCCGTGCGCTTCCCGACGTGGTGCTCGCGATGGCGTTCGTGCTGATGTTCTCGCTCGGCACCCTTCCCGGGATCCTCGCCATCGGCATCCACTCGATCGGCATGATCTCGAAGATGTTCGCCGATGCGATCGAGCAGATCGATGAAGGCCCCCGCCTCGCCATCCGTGCGGCGGGCGGCTCGAAGATGCAGGAGTTCACGTCGGGCATCCTGCCGCAGGTGCTGCCCAGCTGGGTGGCCACCGTGCTGCACCGCAACGACATCAACCTGCGCGGCAGCGTGGTTCTCGGCTACGTCGGCGTCGCCGGTCTGGGCCTGGAGATGTCGTATGCGTTCAAGTCGCTCAACTACGGCAAGGGCCTCGGCATCGCCCTCGTGATCTTCATCCTGTGCGTCGCGATGGAGATCGTCTCGAGCATGGTCCGCGGCGCGATGCTCGGCGAGCAGAAGCACACCCGATCGTGGATCGACAGGATCCTGCATCCGCGTCTCGGCGCGAACGCCGCATCGGCACCCGACGCTCGCCCCGCCTGGGCGGCCAGCCCGGAGACCGCGGTGCGGCGGCCCTGGACCGCGCAGCGCGTGCGCCACACGATCGCCGGCGTCGTCGCGGTGCTCGTGGTGATCGGCAGCGTCGTGGTCAGCCAGATCAACTGGATGGACCTCATCACGTTCTGGGCCAAGCTGCCAGAGGTGGCGGCGAAGTTCTGGCCGCCGTCGTTCGGCAACTACGACGCGAGCGCGATGTTTCAGGCGATGCGCGAGACCGTCGCGATCGCCCTCGCGGCCACCGTGCTCACCCTGCTCCCGTCGTTGCTGCTGGGTTCGCTCGCGGCACGCAACGTCGCCCCGAGCTCCGGTGCCCGTGGCACGGCACGTCTGCTGCTCGTCGGCATCCGGGGCATCCCGGAGCTGATCCTCGCGATCGTGCTCGTGGTCATCACCGGACTCGGCGCGCAGGCCGGCGTCATCGCTCTCGCCATCGGCGGCATCGGACTGCTCGGCAAGCTCATCGCCGACTCCTTCGAAGAAGTGGACCGCGGACCGGAACGCGCACTTCGCGCGGTGGGCGCGACGCGTCTGCAGACCTATACCTCGGCGACAGTGCCGCAGGGCATGCAGGCGCTCATCGGCCACAGCTTCTACATGCTCGACACGAACATCCGCGCGGCGACGATCCTCGGGATCGTCGGCGGCGGCGGCGTCGGCTATTACCTGCTCAACGCCAGCCAGGGCTCTCGCTACGAGACCGTGACGGCGATCGTGCTGATGATCCTCGCCACTGTGCTGGTGGTCGAAGGGCTCGCGATGTGGATGCGGAAGGTGTTCCGATGAATCGTCCTCTCGACACGGCCGACGTGGTCGTCGTCGGCTCCGGGATCGTCGGTCTGGGTGCGGCGTACGCGGCGGTCCGGCGCGGTCTGCGCGTGATCGTGGTCGACCGCACCGACGCACCGGTCGGCGCCACGATCCGCAACTTCGGGCATCTCTGCATCGGGGCTCAGGGCGGGGAGGCCCGGCGGTACGCCGACATCTCGCGCGACCTGTGGCTGCGCCTCTCCCACGATGCGGGCTTCTGGCTGCGCGAGTCGGGCACGCTGGTCGCCGCCCGGCACGACGATGAGCTCGCCGTGCTGGAGGCCGCCTCCCGCGAGGGCGGGATCCGGATGCTGGATTCCACGGAGCTCCTGCGTCTCGCCCCGCTCCGTGCCGAGGGACTCATCGGCGGCGCGCACATCGAGACCGACCTGCAGACGGATCCGCGCACCGCGGCGGATGCCATCGTGCGTCACCTGGCTCGTCTGGGTGTCGAGTTCCGCTTCCGTACCGCCGTCACCGCGGTCGGAGACGGACGTGTCGAGACCACCCGCGGTCCGATCGCCTGCGGGAGCGTCGTCGTCGCCGTGAACCACGACATCGATCAGCTGCTCCCCGAGGTCGCCGAACGGCACGGGGTGGTCCGCTGCGCCCTGGACATGATGCGGGCGGCCGTGTCGTTCCGGCATCCGCTGGCGGCGCCGCTGCTCACCGGCTGGTCGCTCGTCCGCTACGGTCGGTTCTCCGACGGACCCGAGGCCGCCGTGCTGCGGGAGCGCCTGCACATCGAGCGGCCCGACCTCGCCGCGATCGACCTCAACCAGATGTACACGCAGCTCCCCGACGGCACGCTCATCATCGGCGACTCGCACGCGACGGCCGTGGCCCCTGTGCCGTTCCAGCCCGAGGCCGCCTTCACCGCCTTCCTCAGCGAGGCGGAAACGCTGTTCGATGCGCCGGCGCCCCGCGTGATCGAGCGGTGGCAGGGCGTATACGCGAAGGGGCGGCAGGAGTTCCTGATCGACCGGACCGACGACGGTGTGCTGGTGCTCGCCGCCACGACCGGCATCGGGATGACCACAGGGCTGGGGCTCGCCGAAGAGAATCTCACCGCCGCCTTCGGGTGGGCGGCAGCAATGGAAGGAACATCATGACCACTCCTCTCGAACTCGTCGTCCTCGACATGGCGGGAACCACGGTGCTCGACGACGGCGTCGTGGAACAGGCGTTCCAGCGCGCCGCCGAGCGTACGGGCGTCGCGGACCGGATGCCGTGGGACGAGGCGCTCGACTACGTGCGTGTGACGATGGGGCAGTCGAAGATCGATGTCTTCACGCACCTCTCCGGTGGCGACGCCGAGTCGGCCGCACGGGCGACCGCCGCGTTCGAGGGCGCGTACGCCGAGATCGTCTCCGAGCAGGGAGTCTCCGAGGTGCCTGGCGCCGCCGACGCGATCCAGGGGCTGAAGGATGCCGGGTTGACGGTCGTGCTCACCACCGGCTTCGCCCCGGTGACCCGCGACGCCCTGATCGACGGTCTGGGGTGGGGCGATCTCGTCGACCTCGTCCTGTCGCCGATCGATGCCGGACGCGGGCGTCCCGCCCCGGACCTGGTGCTCACCGCGCTGCTGCGCACGCAGACCGCCTCTGTCCAGGCCGTCGCTGTCGCCGGCGACACCGTCAGCGACGTCGAGTCGGGCCGCCGAGCCGGTGCCGGATTCGTCGCGGGCGTGCTGACCGGTGCACACGATCGTCCGGCGCTGAGCGCCGCAGGGGCGGATGCCGTGCTGAGTGATGTGACCGCCTTGCGCGGTGTGCTCGTCCAGCGCGAACTGCTCCCGCTCGTCGCCACCTCCTGAGAGGCCCGACATGGGAACGCTGCTGATCCGTCCTCCCGGACACCGGAGAGACGTCGCTCTGCGCCCGGCGGCGACCGCGATGGTCTGGATCGGCGAGGGCCATCCGCACGAGACGATCGCCGTGCCCGGGGTCGCGCTCGCCGACGGCGATGTGCTCGTGGCGGTCGAGATGTCGACGATCTGCGGCTCGGATGTGCACACCGTGCAGGGCCGTCGATCCGCGCCGACGCCGCTCGTGCTCGGACACGAGAGCGTCGGGCGGGTGATCGCGACCGGCGACGCCGGAGCGCTCACCGTCGACGGCACTCCGCTGCGGATCGGCGACCGGGTGGTCTGGTCGGTCACGGTGTCGTGTGCGCGCTGCGACCGCTGCCTGCAGGGCATGCCGCAGAAATGCCGCGACCTGGGGAAGTACGGGCATGACCGGGTCGGGGCGCACGGCGATCTCACCGGAGCCTTCGCGAGTCATGTGCAGCTGCGGGAGGGGACGGCCATCGTGCGGGTGCCGGAGGCGCTCCCCGCCTCGGTGCTCGCCCCCGCTTCGTGCGCCACGGCGACCGCCTGGGCGGCGGTGGCGAGGGCCGCCAAGGACCGCGACCTCGACGGGGCCGCCGTGCGGATTCACGGGGCCGGACTGGTCGGGCTGTCGGCTGCGGCCATCGCGGCCGAGCAGGGCGCGACCGTCGAGGTGCTCGACCCCAATCCGGATCGACGCGCGCTCGCCGCACGCTTCGGCGCAACGGGTCTCGCCCGTGAACCCGACGTGGTGATCGAGGCCTCGGGGCATGCCGTGGCCGAGGCACTCGCGGGCGTCGCGGTCGGGGGAACGGTCGTGCTCGTCGGGAGCGTGTTCCCCGCCGACCCGGTGCCGTTCGACGCCGAGAGCATCGTGCGACGGCTGGTCACGGTCGCCGGTGTCCACAACTACACCGGTGCCGAGCTGGCCGATGCCGTGGCCTTCCTCGCCGGACGGGGGCGGGCCTACCCGTTCGCGGATGCGGTCGGCGCGGTGCGCGGGCTGTTCGAGATCGACGCGGCTCTGGCGGCAGCCGCTAGCCCGTGCGCGCCCCTGCGGATCGGGCTCATCCCGGGGCAGTGACGCCCGTATCGCCGACGCTACTCGTCGGCGTCCTGACCGCGCAGGGGCCCGAGCGGGCGGAGCCCCTCGGAATGGAAGGCGAGCAGGCGGACGGCGGCGGCGACGGTCGCGGCCAGGACCTCTTCCGGGTCGCCGACCAGAGCGAGCCTCCGATGACCCGTATCGTCAGCGGTGGCCCAGCCCAGGTAGACGGTCCCCGCGGGGTGACCCCCCTGCGGCTCGGGGCCTCCGACGCCCGTGGTCGACACGGCGATGTCGGCGTCGAAGAGGTGCCGTGCCCCCGCGGCGAGCTGTTCTGCGCACGAGGAGGAGCAGGGATCGGTCCCCGGCGTCAGCCCGAGCACTCGCTCCTTGACGTCCGTCCGGTAGGCGACGACGCCGCCGGCGAACCAGTCCGAGGCCGCGTCGCCGGAGCCGATGGTGTGCGCGAGCAGGCCGGCCGTGAGCGACTCCGCCACCCCGACCCGCAACGGTCGCTCGGCGGCGAGTTCACTCAGTCGCGCGATGTGGCTGCGTATGCCGGGGTCGCCGCTCGTGCCGTCCGCCTCGGTGTCGTCCGCGTCGTCCGTCTCGGTGTCCGGATCGGCTGTGGGGTCGTCGTGCAGGGTCACCGTGAGATGCTCTCCACTGTCTTGCCGGTCGTCGCCGCGGAGAGCGAACGGGCGATGTCCGCCTGACTGACGATCCCGACCAGTCGCCGATCGGCGATCACCGGCAGGCGTCGCACCTGGTTCTCCTGCATCCGATCGAGGGCCACACGGATGTCGTCGTCGGCGTCGACCGTGACCGGCCTGCCCTTCGCGAGAGCGGACGCCGGCGTCGTCTCCGGGTCCATCCCGAGGGCGATCGCTCCGACGACGATGTCGCGGTCGGTGAGCATGCCCTTCAGCTTGCTGTCCTCGCCGCAGATCGGCAGGGCGCCGACATCCAGATCCGCCATGACGGACGCGGCGATGCGCAGCGAATCGTTCACCCCGATGCACCGCGGACTCGGCGTCATCAGATCGCGGGTGGTGGTCATCGCTCTTCGCTCTCGTCATAGTCGGGGCGAGGAGGTTGGAGCGGCTGGTCGGAGTATTCGCCGCCCGCGCGGCCTCCGTACGGGCGACCGTGATCGGCGAACTCATCCCGCGCGAACACGAGAGTCCACGGACCGGCCGTGAAGTGCGCTCCCGTGCGCAGTGTCTCGGAGTCCTCATCGACATGGGTCGCGTCCACACCCAGGCTCGCGTTCGTCTCGCCCTCGCCGTGCATGGTCAACACATACTCGTCGCGGTCGTCGTGCGTGATCGTGGCATGCACGGGGTCGGTGTCGGCGAGGCGCAGCTCGTTGCCGTCGGCCGAGCCGATGCGCACCACGTCGTCTTCCAGGGCGAATTCGGTGCGTTCGTCGTCCCGCGTGATGCGCAGCCGCGGGTTTCCCGCGCCCCACTGGGCGTGGGTGGTCGTCGGCGTGTAGCCCTCGTCGGGACGGTCGTCGATGTGTCGGTCGTTCATGGCATTGCCCTTCTCGAGTTCGAGTGACCCCGAGGCTAGGCTCCGGTCGATGTCTCGCCGAGGGGGTTGACTTCGGTGTATCGAGTCGGCATCGGGCACACCTGCCGGTGAGGGCGGCATCCGGCGGAGGAGTGCGCGACAATGGATCGAAGCCGTCGTCTCGGCCAGGCAGCGACCAAGGAGCACCACCAATGGGAAAGTTCGTCTACGAAGGCGGCGTGAAGACCGAGATCGAGGACCGCGCCCTCACCCACCTGCAACTCGTCATCACCGCGAAGCTGCGGCGCGGCGAGCCGTTCCCGTTCAGCTGGCGCGAAGATGCGAGCGTGGGCGGCGGGCGCACCACCGTGTGGATCCAGCCCGGGAGCTCGCTCGTCTTCAAGTACTTCGGCAGCCGTCAGCCTTCGATCAACCGCGCGTGGATCGAGGCGCTGGCGTTCACGGCGAACGCTCCGAGCGGTCTGTACCTGGTGCCAGAACCCGCCGAGGCCGGCGACGAGCCCGGTGCCGGAGAGGTTCCGGTCACGCCCCCGCTCTGACCTCCGGGGCTCTCCTCGAGCCCACGCACCTCATCGAGACCCACCGGCGCGGAGCATCCGTCGGTGGGTCTCGGCGTTGCGCCCCGGACATCGACGGCACCCCGGCGAACGGCGAGATCTGTCAACCCCCTGACGAAGGACGGGACGATCGGGGAGGGTTGCTCCGACGACGACACGTCCGACGAGACGAGGAGGATCGGCCATGACCGACGACACCACCGACCCACGGCACGCGCACCGCGAGGAGGGTTTCCCCGCACAGCACCAGGACCAGCCGGGACTGACCGAGGAGACCAGGCCCGAACCGGACCACGGTGAGCGGACCTACGTCGGCCACGGTCGCCTGGACGGACGCCGCGCCCTCATCACCGGCGGAGACTCGGGCATCGGGCGGGCCGTGGCGATCGCCTTCGCACGCGAGGGCGCGGACATCGCGATCGCGCACATGCCCGAGGAGCAGGACGACGCGGAGGACACCCTCGCCCTGGTCCGCGAGGCGGGACGCACCGGAGTGGGCTTCGCCGGTGACCTGCGGGACGAGGCGTTCGCGACCGAGATCGTGGCGGGGACGCGGAGTGCGCTCGGCGGACTCGATGTGCTCGTGCTCAATGCCGGCTACCAGCACGACATCGACGGCTTCGAGAACCTGGAGACGGAGCGGATGCGCCGGGTGTTCGACACCAACCTCGCGGGAATGCTGTTCTCGGCACGGGCGGCCTACCGTCAGCTCGAGCCTGGAGCGAGCATCATCGTGACCGCGTCCGTGCAGGCGTACAACCCTTCGCCGGGACTGATCGACTACGCCATGACGAAGGCGGCGCAGGTGGCGTTCGTGAAGGCGCTCGCGGAGGAGGCAGGGCCCAGGGGCATCCGGGTCAACGCCGTCGCGCCCGGGCCGATCTGGACGCCGCTGATCCCGGCGACCGGGTGGGACGCCGAGCGGCTGGCGACCTTCGGAGACGACACCCCGTTGGGTCGGGCGGGACAGCCGGCAGAACTGGCCGGGGCGTACGTGTACCTGGCATCGTCCGAGTCGTCGTACACCTCCGGATCGGTCATCGCGGTCACGGGCGGCAAGGCTCTCTGATCTGCGTCGAGGCGGCGGTCCGGCCGGGGGCCGCCGCCTAAGCTTGTCTGGTGCAGAAGCCCGCCGCGTCCAGTCCCCTCGTGGGGGTCGCGCTCGTCATCGGCTCCTGCCTCTCGCTCCCTTTCGGGGCCGCGGTCGCGGCCCAGCTCTTCCCCGTGCTCGGGCCGTGGGGCGTGACCTCGCTGCGCGTCGCGATCGCCGCGATCCTGCTCGTCGTCATCGTGCGCCCGCGACCGCGGAAGTGGACCCGCCCGCAGTGGCTCGCCGCGGTGCTCTTCGGTGTCTCACTCGCCGCGATGAACGGCTTCTTCTACGCCGCGATCGATCGCATCCCGCTGGGCCCCGCCGTCGCGATCGAGTTCCTCGGTCCGCTCGTGCTCGCCGCCGTGCTCACCCGCAAGCTCGCGGACTTCGCCTGGGTCGGGGTCGCCCTGCTCGGCATGGTCGTCCTGGGCATCGACGGCATGATCGGCGCCGAGCCGCTCGATCCGCTCGGGGTCGTGTTCATCCTCATCGCCGCCGGCTTCTGGGTGATGTACATCCGGATGAGCGCCCGTGTCGGCGCGCTGATCCCCGGGAGCAGCGGACTGGCGATGGGCCTCGTGGTCGCGGCCGTGCTCCTCATCCCGGTCGGTATCCCCGCCGCATCGACGGTCGCGATGGACCCGCAGCTCCTGCTGCTCGCGGCGATCACCGCGGTGCTGTCGTCGGTGATCCCCTACAGCTTCGAACTCGCGGCGTTGCGCCGTCTGCCGCAGCGGGTGTTCGGGGTGCTGCTGAGCCTCGAACCCGCGTTCGCGACCCTCGCCGGGTGGCTCATCCTCGGGCAGGACGCGACACCGCTGCGGATGCTCGCCGTCGGGCTCGTGATCGCCGCGAGCGTCGGCACCACGCTCGGCGTACGGAGGGACCGTCGCGACGGCGGCCCCTCCGGCCCCTTCACCGCGCCGATACCGCTGCCCGACTGACCGCGGGCGTCGGCAGCGGGAACCGCCGCCGCAGGATGACACGCTGCACGAGCGTCCACACCACGGTGACCGTGAGATACAGCGCGGCAGCGAGCGGGACGAACGCGGCGAAGACGGCGGTGAGGTAGTGCATCGCCGAGACGACGCGCAGCATGGCGGGGGAGTTCAGCGGAGAGTCGTCGCCCTCCACCGGTGCCGGACGGAAGACGCGACGGGTGATCTCGGCGACGACGATCATCACCGCCAGCAGCACGCCGAAGACGAGGAACGTGGCAGGGGTCGCCGTGCCACCGAAGAGCGCCGACACCAGGCTCGTGCCGAGCGGCGCGCCGAACAGGTCGTGTGCGAGCAGCTCGTTCGGGTGCCCCGCGATCTCCGGTCGGAGGAACAGCGTGTAGAGGATGCCGACGACCGGAGCCTGCGCCAGCACGGGAAGCATCCCGGCGAACGGCGACGTGTTCTCGGCCTTGTACAGCGCCAGCGTCTCCTTCTGCAGGCGCTCGGGGTTCTTCTTGTGGCGGCGCTGCAGCTCACGCAGCTTCGGGGCGAGGCGCGCCCTGGTCTGCTCGGCCTTGGCCTGGGAGATGCCGACGGGAATGAGCAGCGCCCGCACCAGCAGAGTGACGAGGACCACCGCGAGGGCGGCCGCAGAGGCACCGGCGAGGGGGGTGAGGAGGTCGGAGAGCCCGGTCAGGGCGCCGTAGGCGGCGTCGAGGAGGGCGGCGAGAGGGGGGAAGGCGAAGATGTCCATGCGGGTGTCCGTTCGTGGCGTCGGGAAGGGTCGGCGAAAGCCGCGTGGTCCCGTCGTGTGAACGGACTACGCGGCGGTCGCGACTCCCGGCGCCCGAGGGCGCGGATGCCCGGCGGCATCGGGATCGCTCTGCGTGAGGAGGGTGCCGATGTCGATCGCGCGCAACGGATGCGGGGTGTCGGCTGTGGCTCCGGGGCGCACGCTCAGCACGATGGCGAGCGTGAGGGCGGTCACGGCCAGCAGCGCGATCGCGAGGCCGAGGGCCGCCGCATCCGGCATTGAGACGAGACCGAGCGCGGTCGCGACGAAGCTCAGCATCTGCCCGAACCACTCGCTCATGTGCGCGCTCCTCCCTGCGACGAGGATATCACCGGGGCCCGGGCTTCACCTCGGCTTCGAATCGCGCGAATCGTCGCATCGGCGGCTCGAATGCAACCGTTCGCGATTCGAACGGGGACGGTGCTTCCGCCGCGGGCGTAACGTCGAAGCATGAGTGACCTGCGCGCCCTGCTCGGCATCGATCATCCGATCATCCTCGGCCCCTTCGGCGGGCTCTCCTCGACGGCGCTCACCGCGGCCGTGAGCGATGCGGGCGGACTGGGCTCGTTCGGCCTGTACGGATACGACGGCGACCGCATCCGCGCGACCGGGGCCGAGCTGCGCTCCCTGACCGATCGACCGTTCGCGGTGAACATCTGGCTGCCCAGAGGCGATGAGGTCGAACCGAACCCGCAGCACACGGTGTTCGCGCAGGCGCTTCAGCCCTTCTACGAAGCCGTGGGGGCCGAGGTTCCCGGCAGACCCGAGCGCTATACCCCCTCCCTCGATGAGCAGCTCGACGCCATCTGGGAGATCGACCCCGCGGTGCTGAGCGTGGTGTTCGGGGTGCCCTCCGACGCGCTGGTGGAGGAGGCCCGACGTCGCGGCATCCGGCTCGTGGGCACGGCGACCACCGTGGCGGAGGCGGTCGCGCTCGCCGCAGCAGGAGTGGATGCCGTGGTCGCCACCGGCGCTGAGGCCGCCGGCCATCGGGTGTCGTTCCTGCGCCCTGCCGAGGAGTCGCTCGTCGGGACGTTCGCCCTGATCCCGCAGGTCGTCGATGCGGTCGACGTGCCCGTGATCGCCGCGGGAGGCATCGCCGACCGGCGCGGTGCGGCCGCGGCGTTCGCTCTGGGCGCCACCGGTGTGCAGGTCGGTACGGCCTTCCTCGCGACGGCGGAGTCGGCGGCGAACCAGGCGCACCGTGACGCGATCCGCTCGACCGCCGCCGACGAGACCGTGCTCACGCGCGCGATGAGCGGACGCCTCGCCCGGGGTGCGCGCAACCGCGTGGTGCGGGCGATCGAGGCGAGCGGCACGATCGCGCCGTTCCCGATGCAGAACTGGCTCACCGGACGTTTTCGCACGGCGGCCGGCGAGCAGAACCTGGGCGCGTTGCAGTCGCTGTGGATGGGGCAGGCCGCGCCGCTCGTGCACCATGGCGTCGCCGCGGACGTGTTCGCCGAACTGCTCGCGGGGGTTCCGGGGGCTCCTTGACGCTCGCTGACGCTCGCTCTGCGGCGTTCCGGTCGCAGTTCCTGCCGCGCTGACGGCCTCGGAGCGACAGGAAGTGCGACCGGAACCCTCGCGAGCCAGACGCTGCTCTACGAGCCAGACGCTGCTCTAGAGGATGACGGTGGACTTGCCGTGCACGATCACGCGGTCCTCGGCGTGCCACTGCACGGCGCGGGCGAGCACCAGGCGCTCGACATCGGCACCGCGGCTCTGCAGCTCGGCCGCCGACTCGGAGTGGGTCACGCGCGTGACATCCTGCTCGATGATCGGTCCTTCGTCGAGATCGGCGGTCGCGTAGTGCGCGGTCGCGCCGATGAGCTTGACGCCGCGATCCTTGGCGCGCGCATACGGGTTCGCCCCGATGAACGCGGGCAGAAACGAGTGATGGATGTTGATCACCGGGGCTTCGAGACGGGTGATGAAGTCGTCGGTGAGGATCTGCATGTAGCGGGCGAGCACGACCAGGTCGACGTTGCCGCGCAGCAGTTCGAGCTGTCGCTCCTCCATCGCGGACTTGTCGCCGGAGGGGATGTGCACGAACGGCACCCCGAACGAGCGGACGGCCTCCGCCAGGTCGGGGTGGTTGGAGACGACCATCGTGATGTCGATGTCGAGCTGTCCCCGCTGGGTGCGCCAGAGCAGCTCCATCAGGCAGTGATCGTACTTCGAGACGAAGATCGCGACGCGCTTGCGACGGGCGACATCATGCAGCGACCACTCCATGCGGAAGCGCTCGGCGACGACCGCGATGTCGGCCTCCAGCGCGGGACGCGCGGCCGCCAGCCCGTCGAGGTGGATGACCGTGCGCTGGAAGAAGCGGCCCCCCTCGGAGTCGGTCGAGTGCTGATCGAGCGAGATGATGTTCGCCCCGTGCTGCGCGAGCACGCCGGCCACGGCGGCGACGATGCCGGGCTGGTCGTCGCAGGCGATGAGCAGGCGGGCGGTATCGGGCTGAGACATGGGGGCTCCTCGAGGGTGTGCATCGATTCTGCCGTGGATGCGCCGAGCGGGCGAATCGCGAAAGATCACCCGCAGCGCGTCACCCGCGAGGCGGCGGGCTCACCTACCCTGAGAGCATGGAAGCGAGCGACCTCGGTCTGGTGCTGATCCCCCTGCTGGCGGTCGCCGCGCCGTTGCTCGCGCGTGGTGTGCGACCCGTGGTGCGGGTGCCCATCGTCGTGTTCGAGCTCGTGCTCGGCATCCTCGTCGGCCCGGCCGTGCTCGGCTGGGTCGAGCCGGGACCGCTGCTCGAGAAGCTCAGCGACTTCGGCCTGGCACTGCTGTTCTTCGTCGCCGGAACCGAGATCGACTTCAAGATGGTCGCAGGCAAGCCGCTGGCGCGCGCATCGCTCGGGTGGCTGCTCAGCGTCCTGCTGGGCATCGGGCTGGGGTTCTTCTTCGCGCCGGGGGAGGGCATGGTGGTGATCGGCATCGCGCTGAGCTCGACTGCGTTGGGCACGCTGATGCCCATCCTGCGCGATGCCCGCGAGCTCGACACCCCCTTCGGCCGTGCGATCAGCGCGATCGGCGCGGTCGGCGAGTTCCTGCCGCTCATCGCGATCTCGATCTTCCTGAGCACGCGGACGACGCCGATCGCCACCGTGATCCTCTTGACCTTCGTCGTGCTCGCCGGTCTCGCCGTGCTTCTCGCCAATCGTGTGCCGCATGGACGGCTGCACCGTATCGTGCGCGCCACGCTGCACACCTCCGACCAATTCGGCGTACGCTTCGTGATCCTCCTCATCGCCGCGCTCGTCGGCCTCAGCGTCATGCTCGACCTCGACATGCTGCTCGGCGCCTTCGTGGCAGGTGCGATCTGGCGCATCATCATGGCGCGCGCCCCGAAGAAGGACGCGGAAGAGGTCGAGAGCAAGATCGAGGCGATCGCCTTCGGTTTCCTCGTGCCGATCTTCTTCCTCTACACCGGCGTCACCTTCGACCTGCAGGCGCTGCTCACTTCGTCGTCCGCGCTCGCACTGGTGCCGATCTTCCTGGTCGCCCTGTTGGTGATCCGTGGATCGGCGGCGCAGCTCTCTGTTCCGCACGGTGCGAGCGTGCGCGATCGGGCGGCCCTCGGACTCCTCGCCGCGACCGGCCTGCCGATCATCGTCGCGGTGACGGCCATCGGTGTCGACCAGAAGATGCTCGACACCGGCACGGCCGCGGCGCTGGTCGGGGCCGGCATGCTGTCGGTGCTGCTGTATCCGCTCATCGGCATGACGCTCCGCGGCGATCGCGCCGAGGTCGTCGGGCCGACGCACGCCGCCGAATCCACGCAGGGAGAACTGTGACCACCGCATCCGCCCTCCTGACCCAGGCCGCGAAGGACCTGAAGGACGCTCCGAAGGAGGGCCTCGGCGAGCAGCGCGACTCCCGGTGGCGCGGGCGTCGCATCGTGCGGGTCGGCGCGGCCTGGCACCTGGGCGTGCTGCTGCTGACCGATACGCATGCGCTGGCCACGAATGAAGTGTTGCGCGCCGCCGACCCCGGCCGCCGCGGCTACACGGCCGAGTCGGCGAGGGAGCGCGCCGAGCGCCGTGCCGAGGCCCTGCGCGGCGGCTTCGACGAGGGCGACGTGGTGCACGTGGGGTGGAGCGTGATCGACGTCGATGCGGTGGATGCCGGCGGTTCCTCGGGGCCGCTCGCCCTCATCGATGCGGTGCCCTCCGTGCGGTGGAGCACCGCCGGTGGATTCATGCCGCTGGAGGCATACCTGCGCGAGCGCGTGGCGCTGCTGCGCGACTCCGCGTCGAGCTGACGCCGGCGAAGCGACTCCGGCGGACCGACTCAGGCGAAGGTCTCGGCGAAGCGGCGCAGGAGTGCTGCGCCCTCGGTGACGGATGCGGCGAGCACCTGCTGCTGAACCGCGTCGAACTCGTCGGGGTCGAAGTAGCCGGTGGTGCGGTAGAAGGTCATCCGGTCGGCGAAGTCGCGAGGGGTGGGCTCGGGGTGGAACTGCGCCGCATACAGGTGCGTGCCCACGCGGTAGGCCTGTACAGGGCAGACCTCGTTCGTCGCCAGCAGCACCGCACCGGGAGGCACGTTCGCCGCGCTCTCCTTGTGCGCGGTGAACACGGTGAGGGCGGAGCCGCTCGGACCGAAAACCGGGTCGAGCGCACCCTCGGGGGTCGTCTCGATCACGGTGGCGCTCGCGGGCTCGGGGGTGTCGGTCACGACGTCGCCACCGAGCATGCGGGTGACGACTCCGATGCTGAAACAGGTGAAGAACACCGCGATCTCCGCCGCCATCGCCGCATCGGCGAGAGTCCGCAGATCGGCTTCGACGCGCAGCTGCTCCGGGGCCTTCACGGCGTCGGAGACGTTGAAGGGCGAGCCGCCGACCACGACGCCGCGGTAGCCGCGCAGGCGCTCGATGTGCAACGGCGTCTGCAGCAGGTCGAGCCGGTCGACCACGTCCACGCCCAGCGCCCGCCGGAACGAAGCGTGCTCGGCATCCGCCGCCCCGATCTCGGGACGCACGCAGATGTAGAGAAGCGAGGCCATCAGGAGATTCTAACGAGCGTGCGGCGGTCGGCCGTCGCGGTCGTCAGCGCGAGGAGTTCGCCGTGCGGCCGCGGACGATGCCCACGAACGTCTCGACATCGGGCGTGGTGCGCTCGCGGGGCCAGACCAGGGCCACGGTCGAGGTCGGTCCGTCCGTGAGGATGCGGTGGTCGGCGTCCTTGCGGTGGTGCTTGCGGGCGAGCGACATCGGGACGATCACGATGCCGACTCCGGATGCTGCGGTCGCGATCGCGTCATCGGTGGGGAGCGCCGCGAACGTCGCCGGGAGTGCGCCCGGGAGATCGAGGGGACCGAGCACATCGTCGGTCAGCGCGATCACGATCTCGCCCTCCAGGTCTGCCGCCGTGAGGTCATCGGCCGCCATCAGATGCGAGTCCGCTGCGGCGACCACGACGGGGAGCTCGTCGTAGAGCGGGATGATGTGCAACGACTCGTCCAGGAGGGGCAGGCGCACCAGGGCGGCATCGAGATCGTCCAGCGCTGCCCGCGAGGACGCCGCCTCGATCTCCACGAGTTCGAGCGGAACGTGCGGCATCCGCTGCTTCCACGCATCGACCCACTTGCCCGGCGTCGCGCCGGGCACCGCGCCCAGACGGAAGGTGCGCGGTGCCTCGGGTTCGGGCTGCGGAGAGTCGAAGACCACCTTGGTGGTCTTCTTCTTCGGCTTCTGCGGGGGGAAGCGCTCGGCAGGAGCGGCCTTGTTCCGGCGAACCGGTGTGCCGCGGCTTGCGCCCTTCGCGGGCCGTCTTCCCTGATTCGCCATGGGGACCAGGCTACTCGGCGAGCGGCCCCGACACCTCCGGCGACGCAGCGGGGGTCGCGGCCGCGAGCTTGCGCTGCGCCCGGCGGATGAGTCCCGTGGCGCCGCCGACGAGCAGCAGCACGCCCGCGGTCAGCAGCAGGATCGTGATGATCGTGGGCGGGGTCAGAGTCAGGAGCGCGTCCGCGACCGCTTCGCGTCGGGCTTCGTCGGCGAGCGCCCAGAGGGCACCTCCCGCGATGGCGGCGAACAGGAGCCCCCAGATGATGGCGGCCCAGCGGGTGCGGGGCGGGGTGGTCGTCTCGGTGATCGTCGGCGTGCTCATCACTGGTCTTCCTTCGCGGGCTCGATGACGATGACGGCGATCTCGCCGCTGGTCTGATGGATGGTGACCGGCTGGACCGTGGTCGTCGAGGCGTTCTCCGCGGCGATCTTCACCGACACGGATGAGCGTCCGTCGCGTTCCTCGACGGGCCAGACGCCGCTGTCGACGATCCCGCCTCTCTCCTCGTCCTGCCGCGTCCAGGAGACAGTGGCCGTATCGACGGTGGCGCGCAGATCGAGCTCCACTCCCGGCTGCACGTAGATGAAGGTGTTCCCGGAACCCTTGTCCACGACGATCGACCGGGGGCCGTCGTCGTGCGGGTTCAGCGTGACGTACACATCTCCGAAGGGCTGGCGCACATGAGCGGGCGCGTTGTTGCCGATCGAGGCATAGCCGAGTGTGACGCCGGGGAAGGCCGAGAATGCACCGGCCACCAGTCCGCCCACCAGCGTGAGCACTGTCGCGAAGGCCAGGAAGCCGCTCCGCCGACGGAACGCCCCGGCGACGATCATCCCGAGGGCGAGGATGAGGGCGGCGGCGAGCAGGCCCAGTGCCCCGCCGAGGGCTTCCCCACCGGCGACGAGACCGACGGCGGCACCCGTGATGATGGCGAGGCCGATCATGGTCGCGGCGAAGGCGAAGCCCGCTCGCGGGTTCGATGCGCGGCGGATGCGGCGGCGCTCGGCCGCCTCCGCGGCGAACACGGCGGCCTCAGCCTGTCGCTCGCGGCGCAGCTGGTCACGGGCGGCCCGTTCGACATCCTGCTGCTGGCGGCGCCATGCCTGATCCTGCTCCTTCCAGGCGGCGTGCTGAGCGCGCCAGGCCTCGAGCGCGAGAGGGTCCTGGGATCCGGGCGGCAGCGGGGCCGGCGGCGCCGGCGGGGTCAGCCCGAGCCCGGCATCCGGTGCGGCGGGCTGCGTCACGGTGTCGGCAGCGGGGAGCGCCTGCGTGGAGAGAGTGGCGTCCGCCTCCTCGGCGGTACCCGAACCGTCGAGGGGAGCGGACGCGGCCGGGGCCGTCTGATCTGCAGACGCCATCGGCAGATCGGACGCGGAAGCACCCGGGGTGCGGCTGGCAGCACGCACGATCAGGAAGAGCAGACCGGCGACGAGCACCAGCCCGAGGATCCAGCTGATGAGGGACAGAGCGGACCAGCCGTCGTATCCGAGCCCGAACAGGCGGCCGGCGAGGGGCGCGGTCGGGAACAGGCCGATGACGGCCATCGCCAGGATGCCCCACTGCACGGGCTGGTAATCGCGGCGCAGGAGGTCGCGCACGTGCACACGTCCGTCGATGTCGGGCAGCAGTGCCCAGGCGGCGGCGTAGAGGAAGATCGTCGGCAGTCCGAACAGGGCCGCGACCACGAGCACACCCCGCACGATCAGCGGGTCGATGCGGAGGCGGGCGGCGATGCCGGCGGCGACACCGCCGAGCCAGCCCTCGGAACGGGCGACGCCGAGACCGGCGACCCAGAGCAGGAAGCGATCGGCACCGCGCGGGATGTCGGTGCCCGGAGCGCCGACGGCCGGAGCGGCGGGGTCGGCGGGGGGTGGGGGCGCAGTCGGAATCGTCATGCTTCGATCCTGGCGGCGACAGCGGGATTGCTGCCATGGGGGGAACCCCTGAACGGACCCTGATTCCGGGCAGGGGAGCCCCCGGAGTACACGTGCGGATGATTGGATTGCCACATGTCCTCTTCGGCGCACGTTCCCGCGCGACCCCCGCGTGCCGCGGCACCGCCGCGCCCGCCGTTGAGCCGCGATCGCGACTGCCTGGTCGCCGGCGTCAGCACCGGGCTCGCGCGTCATCTCGGCGTGCGGGTGTGGACCGTGCGGGCACTGTTCATCGCCCTCACCCTGTGCGGCGGCGCAGGAGTGCTCCTCTACGCCTGGTGCTGGATGTTCACGCCGTGGGAGCAGGGGGAGGGTGCGCCGACGAGGCGGATGCCGGTGGCCTGGCTGCTGCTCGCTCCCGCGGCCGTGGGAATGCTCGTCGTGCTGGTCTGGCGCGGGGGCAGCGACTGGTTGAGCGGATCGATCCCGCCGGACCTCGCCGCGTTGGTCGTGGGCGGTACGGCGGCGCTCGCGACGGGTGCCGGGCTCTGGGCCACGCTGATCGACCGCACGGACACGGCGCGAGGACCCCGGCACACCATGAGCATCCGGATCCTCTCGATCCTGCTGCTGGCTCTGCTGTTCACGATCCTGCTGTCCTGGCCCGTCGCCCGATCCGGCGTGGCACTCGTGCTCCTTCCTCTGGCCGGACTCGCGGCCGTGGTGTCGTCGACGTTGATCCCCCGATGGCGTGAGCTCTCGGGTGAGCGCGTGCGCCGCATCCGCGAGGAGCAGCGCAGCCAGATGGCCGCGCACCTGCACGACTCGGTGCTGCAGACGCTGGCGCTGATCCAGAACAGGGCGGGGGCCTCCAGTGAGGCCGCACGCCTCGCCAGGGCGCAGGAGCGCGAGCTGCGCGCGTGGCTGTACGACGGGGACGCCCCTGCCGACAGCGACCTTCCGACAGACCTGCGCGACTATGCGGGAGCGCTCGAGCTCGACTATCCGGTGCGCATCGACGTGGTCTCGGCCGGACTGTCGACCGAACGTGCGAGCGGGGAGCTCGCGGCGGCCGCCAGGGAGGCGATCCTGAACGCAGCCCGTCATGCGGGTGGCGAGATCTCGGTGTACATCGAGGGGAGCGCTTCGGGCGTCGACGTGTTCATCCGTGACCGAGGTGCAGGGTTCCGCCTCGACGACGTGCCCAGCGATCGGCTGGGCGTGCGGGAGTCGATCATCGGGCGCATGCGGCGTGCGGGTGGCAGCGGAGCGGTCCGCAGCGACGAGAACGGCACCGAGGTGCACCTGCGGATCATGACGGGCCCGCTCCAGGATCGCCCGGCCGCGCGGCCGGCACCCGCTCGGGAGGAACAACGTGGCTGACAGCATCCGGGTCGTGATCGTCGACGACCACTCGATCTTCCGCTCCGGCCTGCGTGCCGATCTCGACGCGGGCGTCGACGTGGTCGGCGAAGCGGCCGACGTGCCCTCCGCCATCACCGTGATCGGCGCGACACAGCCGGATGTCGTGCTTCTCGACGTGCATCTCCCGGGCGGAAGCGGCGACGATGCGGCCGGCGGTGAAGCCGTGATCCGCGGTTCGGCACCCACCGGCGCACGGTTCCTCGCGCTGAGCGTCTCGGATGCGGCGGCCGACGTGGTGCGGGTGATCCGTGCGGGGGCCAGGGGCTACATCACCAAGGGCTCGTCCGGCATCGAGGTCAGCAGCGCGGTGCGGGCGGTGGCCGAGGGAGACGCCGTGTTCTCGCCGCGACTCGCCGGCTTCGTGCTGGACGCGTTCGGGGCGGTCTCCGGAGAGACCGCCACCGCGACCGACGAGCTCGACCGGCTCTCGGCGCGCGAGCAGGAGGTCATGCGCCTCATCGCCCGCGGGTACGCCTACAAGGAGGTGGCGTCGGAGCTGTTCATCTCGATCAAGACGGTCGAGACGCACGTGTCATCGGTGCTGCGGAAGCTGCAGCTGTCGTCGCGGCACGAACTCACCGCATGGGCGTCGGAGCGGCGCCTGCTGTGAGCCGGCTCAGGGCTCGGCCGGTCAGGCCGCGAGCCACAGGCCCTTCTGGTCCGTCGCGATGGTGAGTCCCGCGGCGACCGTCTCGTCGTCGCCGATCCTGGCGCCGCGGACGATGCGCGCTCCGGCGCCGATGTCGGTGCGGACACCCACGTAGGCGTGATCGCCGATCGCCGCACCGTGGCCGACGTGCGCGTGCGCGTCGACGAACGCGCCTTCGCCGATCACGGCATCCTCGTCGATCCAGGCGCCGCGGGCGATGGTGGCCCCGGCGCCGACGCGCGCCCCCGGTTCGATATACGCACCGGCCTCGATGTGCGCTTTCGGGTGCACCTTCGCGCCGTGCGCGACGAGACCCCGGCCGTTCGCGTGCTTGCGATACCGCAGCGTCGCGCCCTGGTCGTTCTCGATGTCGACGTAGTTCTTGCCCACGATTCCTCCCGTGCTCCGGAGTTCTCCGGATATATCAACAACCACGGCAGGGGCGGATTCATTCCCGCGGATGGATGTGGTCAGCGCTGGCAGGAGGGGCACCAGAAGGTGACGCGCTCGCGGGTCGGATCGGCGCCCTGCTCGCCGCGTCGGATGAGGGTTCCGCAGCGTCGGCACGGGCGT
The DNA here is from genome assembly GCF_000455825.1 of Microbacterium maritypicum MF109. GTDB lineage: Bacteria > Actinomycetota > Actinomycetes > Actinomycetales > Microbacteriaceae > Microbacterium > Microbacterium maritypicum_A. The sequence goes on along the minus strand of NZ_ATAO01000217.1, from coordinate 154,447 downwards.
CCGGCGCGACCGTATACCCAGGTGCCCTGACCCGGGCGATCGATGCCGGTGAAGGTGCGGTGGCGGCGGTCGCGATTGGCGCGGATGGTGCGGACGCCGAGATCGATGAGGGCGGACACATCGACGTCCGGCGTCGGCGTGGTCGGCAGGATTCCGCGTAGGAACAGGAGTTCCGCAGCGTACTCATTGCCGAACCCCGCGACGTTGCGCTGATCGAGGAGCGCGACATGGATGCTGCGCGTATCGGCCCGGAGACGCCTGACCGCTTCGGCCGCGTCCCAGCTGTCGGCGAGGGGATCCGGCCCCAGGTACCCCACGAGCTGGTCCTCGTCGCGCGTGGCGACGACCTCGATCTCGGCGATGTCGACGCCCACGGCTTCACTCCGCGGTGTGCCGACGACGGCGCGCACCTTGAACGCCGGGTGCCGCCACTTCTCTCCCGGGCGGTACGTGAACCAGGCGCCGTCCATGCGCAGATGCGAATGCAGCGTGCTGTCGCCGATGCGCATGAGCAGATGCTTGCCGCGGGGAACCACGCCGTGCACGGGCTGCCCGGTCAGATCGAGCGTGGCGAACCGGGGGACACGGAGGTCGAAGCGGGTGACCTCCGCACCGGCCAGTGCTTCGTCGAGGCGTCGGGCCGTGCGGAAGACCGTGTCGCCCTCGGGCATCAGGAAGCCCCGAGGGGCGCGGGCGGGGGCGGCGTCGGGGTCGTCGTCGTGGGCAGCGCAGCGGTTCCGGCGCGGGTGAGCATGTCCCGCGCGAGCATGGTGCTCCCGGCGACGGCGGCGGGCATGATCGCGACGGCGCCGCCGGGGATGAGGAAGCAGAGCTGGGTCGCGACACCGAAGCCGAGCACCCGTGCGCGGCTGCCGGAGAACAGCACGGCTCGGTCGGCGGGGCTGAGGTCGCGGGCGTCGAAGGCGCGGCCCGTCAGTTCGCGTGCGAGCAGTCGACCGGTGAGCACGACACCGGCGATGGGGCCGAGGAATCCGCCGACGGCCGGGATGAGGCCGATCAGCAGCACGAGGATCGCGATCAGGATGCCGAGCAGCACCAGTCGGAGCCCTTCGCCGAGGGCGCTCCAGAAGCCGCCGCCGTCGGCAGGGGGAGCGTCACCGAGATCGACCTCGACCGCGTGCCAGATGCGCTGATAGAACGGGTCGCCGATCGTCAGGGTCAGAGCGCTGAACACGACGCTGGCCAGGGCGAGCGCCGCCGCGACGATCACGAAGCTCACTGCGGACCGCAGCAGTCCGCGCCACGGTTCGAGCCACCCCTCGGCGAACGGCGTCAGCCAGGTGGAGACCGACGGCAGCGAGATGATCAGCGGCACGAGTGCGGCGGCGAGCAGGATCAGCGCGATGATCGCGGGGATCAGTCCGAGCACCATGAGGCCGGGCCGCGTGCGCCACAGGCCGAATCCCCGCAGCAGCGTACGGATGCCGGCGGCGAACTCTCGGATCATGGCTTCCAGCGTAGAGGCATCGCTCAGACGACCTTGCGGAGGGTGTATCCGCGCGGCGTCGCCACGAAGCCGGCCTCCTGCAGGGCGAGCGCGAGTGCGGTGCCGTAGACCCCCTCGCCGTTGATCTTCTCGACGGTGAGGGTATCCAGGCGTCGGCTGCGCGCGGTGGCAGCGAGGTCGGCGGTGGCGGCACGCAGCACGTCGACGTCATCGCTGAACGACAGCACCGTGCGGCCACCGCGTTCCAGGGAGAGCACCAGGGTGCCGTCGACCAGGACGACCAGACCTCCCGCCTTGCGCCCGGGGCGGTGCGACACCCCGTCGAGCTTGGGCCAGCCGAGAGCCGCACCGTAGGGGTTCGCGGGGTCGGTCGCGGCGAGGGTGACGGCCGTGCGGGGTGGTGGATCGGCGAGGCCCGCGTAGGTGCGCAGTCGGTCGACGGTGCCTGAGGCGGCGAATTGCGCGGCGCCGAGCTTCTCGATCACGTAGCCGCGGCGACAGTGCCCCGCCTCTTCGAAACCGGCGAGCACTCGATAGGCCTGCGCGAAGCCGCCGGGCACGCCTTCGGCCTGCACGGCGCCGCGGGTCACGACGCCGTAGCGGTCGAGCAGGAGGCCGGCGGTGACGGTCGCCCGACGGGAGGGATCGGTCTCGAGTGCGGGCAGCAGCGACCAGCGTCCGCCGATCGACGCGGGCCGCGGTGCGGCGGATCCGGTGAAGGACACGCCGCGGTAGGTGCGGGCACGGGGGGCGCGGCGCTTCACCTTGTGTGCCTGCGAGCCGCCGGCGAGAAGAGAGCGGATCGGGGCGAAGGTGTCGTTGGTGACGTAGCCCGACCACGTCAGCGACCACAGCGCCTCGAGCACGGACTGCTCGTTCTCGGCCGCGGCCATCTCTTTCAGCTGGCCGGCGAAGTAGGCGCCGCCGACGTCGAGGGCGATGAGGATACGTGATTCCAGGGAGTAGGAGGCGATCTCGGCGTCGCGTTCCGGGAGGGTGAAGGGCGCGATGTCGGCGGGATGCAGCGACACCCAGCCGTCGCGCCCCGGAAGCGTGCCGTGCCCCGACCAGATGACCTCGCCGGCGGCCGTCAGCTCATCCAGCATCCCGGGGGAGTAGTCGCGCACGCGGGAGGGGAGGACCAACGATTCCCAGGCGCTCGCGGGAATCGGAACACCGGCGAACTGCTCGATCACGCTGAGCACGCCGTCGACGCCGTCGAGGGGGCGACCGATGTGCTGCCAGTCGGGCAGGAATCGGGCGTACGCCTCGGGGGAGACCGGTTCGACCGATCCACGGATCGCGGCGAGCGAGCGCATCCGCAGGCGGCGCAGCACCTCGGTGTCGCACCATTCGATCGCATCGCCGCTGCCCGCCGCCTCCGGCAGGAAGTAGCCGCTCGTGATCCGCCCCGCGGTCTCGAGGCGCTGCAGGGTGTGCCGGGCCACCGCGGCGCCGAGTCCGAACCGGGCGGCGATGGCATCCGTCGTGAACGGGCCGTGCGTGCGGGCATGGCGGGCGATGAGGTCGCCGAGCGGGTCGGCGACGGGTTCGAGGAAGGCGACAGGGACACCGGTCGGGAGCGCAGCGCCCAGGGCATCGCGCAGGCGTCCTGCATCTTCGATCGCCGCGACCCGGCTCGTGCCGGCGATGGTCACGGGGATCGCCCGGCGCGCGGTGATCAACTCGTCGAGCAGGGCGGCTGCCGAGGTGTCGACGATCGAGTCGGGGTCGAGGCGGGCCGTCGCCTCGTCGGCGTCGAGGGGACCGAGCATCCGCAGCAGGTCGGCGACGCCCTCGAGTCCGCGCGCTCGGCGATCGGGATCGAGACGCTGCGCCTCGCGCTCGAACTGGGCGATCACGTCGGGGTCGAGCAGTTCGCGCAGCTCGACCGTGCCCAGCAGCTCGCCGAGCAGTGCGGGGTCGACCGAGAGAGCGGCCGCTCTGCGCTCGGCGAGAGGGGAGTCGCCCTCGTACATGAAGGCGCCCACGTAGCCGAACAGCAGGTCACGGGCATACGGCGAGGGCTGGCCGGGCTCGGTCTCGACGAGGCGGATGCGGCGGTCGGCGATCGACGTCGCGAGGGTGCGCAACGAGGGGAGGTCGTAGACGTCCTGCAGCACTTCGCGCAGGGTCTCGAGGATCACCGGGAAGGTCGGATGGCGCCTGGCCACCTCGAGCAGCTGAGCCGACCGCTGTCGCTGCTGCCACAGCGGGGTGCGCTTGTTGGGGTTCATGCGGGGCATGAGCAGTGCCCGCGCCGCGCACTCGCGGAAGCGGGACGCGAACAGGGCGGAGCCGCCCACCTCTTCGGTGACCAGGTGTTCCAGCTCGTCGGGCTCGAACACGAACAGCTCTGCGCCGGGCGGCTCGGCCTCGGCATCGGGGATGCGCACGATGATGCCGTCATCGCTCGCGACCGCCGACCCCTCGACGCCGAGGCGCTCACGCACCCGGGCATTGATCGCCAGCGCCCAGGGTGCGTGCACCTTCATGCCGTAGGGGGAATGCAGGATGACACGCCAGTCGCCGACCTCGTCGCGACCGCGTTCGACGGTGAGCGTGCGGTCGGTCGGGAGCGTGCCCGTCGCTTCGCGCTGCTCGGTCAGGTGCGCCATCAGGTTCGCTCGCGCCTGCTCGTCGAGTCCGGCGTCGATCAGTCTCTGCGCCGCCTTCTCGGGCGTGGCCGACGACACCTCGCGGGAGAACGCGCCCAGAGCCTCGCCGAGCTCGAATGGCCGACCGATCCCGTCGCCGTGCCAGAACGGCACCTTGCCCGGCTGCCCGTAGGCAGGGATCACGTTGACGCGGTCGTGGGTGATCTCCGCGATCCGCCAGCTCGTCGTACCGAGCGTGAACACGTCGCCCACCCGCGACTCGTAGACCATCTCCTCGTCGAGCTCGCCGACCCGCGCGCCCGTCGATTCGCCGGCCACGAAGACGCCGAACAGGCCGCGGTCCGGGATCGTGCCGCCACTGGTCACCGCGATCCGTTGTGCTCCCGGTCGCCCGGTCAGCGTGCCGGCATCGCGATCCCACACCAGTCGGGGGCGCAGCTCGGCGAACTCGTCGGACGGGAATCGACCGGCCAGCAGATCGAGCGTCGCCTCGTAGGCCGAACGCGGAAGAGCCTGGAAGGGCGCCGACCGGCGAACCGTCTCGAACCACTCCTCGACGCCGATGGCTCCGAGGGCGCTCGCGGCGACGGTCTGCTGCGCGAGGATGTCGAGCGGGTTGCGCGGCACCTGGATCGCCTCGATCTTGCCCGCGAGCATCCGCTCGGTGACGATCGCGGTGTGCAGCACGTCGCCGCGGTGCTTCGGGAAGAGCGCGGCGCGACTGATCTCGCCCACCTGGTGACCGGCGCGGCCCACCCGCTGCAGACCGGAGGCCGCCGAGGGCGGTGCCTCGACCTGGATCACGAGGTCGACCGCTCCCATGTCGATGCCGAGCTCGAGGCTGCTCGTCGCGACGACGCAGCGCAGCACGCCGGACTTGAGCTCTTCCTCGACCTGCGCGCGCTGCTCCTTCGAGACTGAACCGTGGTGCGCCTTCGCGAGCACGGGATCGGCACCTGCGGTCGCTCCGGCCTGCGCCATCATGGCGGCGGGTACGGTCGCCGCCGGAAGTTCGACGCCGATCCGCTCGGAGTAGATCTCGTTCAGACGCCCGGTGAGGCGCTCGGCGAGCCGACGGGAGTTGGCGAACACGATCGTCGAGTTGTTCTGCAGGATGCGGTCGACGATCGCCTCCTCGACGTGCGGCCAGACCGAGCCGGTGACCTCGGAGTACTCGGCATCGGCGGCATCCCCCGGCACACCGGGAGGGGGCGGCGGGTTGGTCATGTCATCCATCGGCACGACCACGCCGAGCTCGAAGGTCTTGGATGCGGGGGGCGCGACGATCTCGACCGGAGCCGAGCCGCCGAGGAACCGGGCGACCTCGTCGATCGGGCGGACGGTGGCCGAGAGCCCGATGCGCTGCGCGGGAGTCTCGATGCCGTTCGCGCGGCGCAGCGCGTCGAGGCGCTCCAGGCTCACGGCGAGGTGCGCGCCGCGCTTGGTGGCGGCGACCGCGTGCACCTCGTCGATGATCACGGTGTGCACGCCGCGCAGCGTCTCACCTGCGCGGCTCGTCAGCATGAGGTACAGAGACTCGGGGGTCGTGATGAGGATGTCGGGCGGGTCGGACACGAGCTTGCGTCGGTCGCTCGAGGTCGTGTCGCCCGAGCGCACGCCGACCGTCACCGCCGGCGCCGGGACTCCGAGCCGTCTGGCCGACTGTCCGATGCCGATCAGGGGCGAGCGGAGGTTGCGCTCGACGTCGACGCCGAGCGCTTTCAACGGAGAGATGTAGAGGATGCGCGTGCGTGGCTCGCCCTTCGCCGGAGGGGCGGTCTCCGCCATGCGCTCCCGGAAGACGCTGTCGATCGCCCACAGGAACGCCGACAGTGTCTTGCCCGACCCGGTCGGTGCCACCACGAGTGCGTGCTTGCCCGCGGAGATCGCATTCCAGGCGCCTGCCTGCGCCGGCGTGGGCGCGGCGAAGGCCCCCCGGAACCAGTCCTGCGTCGCGGAGGTGAAACGGTCGAGCACGTCGCTCATCACTCCATCTTCGTCGAGGCCGGGGACATCGGGGTCGTGACGATGTCGGCGGAAGGCGGGATGTTCGCATGCGCACACCTCCCGCGACCGCGAAGGGACGGCTTTCGGCAGAGGTCGTTCCCCCGCATCGCGGCGACGACGAGGCGTCGTACCTCGGTACGACGCCCCTCGACAGTGGGCACTCCGGGCCGACGCGACCGGGTTCCCTCCGCTCATACCGTCTCCCTATGCCCACCGAAAACACCGCCTCTCACCCTGCCGGGACCACTCTCCGCATCATCGCCTCGATCGTCGGAAGCCTGCTCGTCGCCGTCGCGCTGACCATCATCTGGGTCGCCCGTCTGAGCATCGACCGCGTCCTGTATGTGAGCGGACTCGGAGCCGACGGCGAGCCGACCGCGGGATGGTTCGAGCTCGCACTGCTGCTCCTCGTCACCGGTGGCTTCGCTGTGGCCTGGGCCTCGCGCGGGCTGCGTTCGACGGTGCCGTGGTTGAGCATCTGGTCGCCGTCGTTCTCGGTGGCGATGGCATCATCGCTGTTCCTGGTGGCCTCGCAGGTCACGTGCACGACCGGGTGCCCGCTGCCGGTGGGGCCCGCGTTCACCTGGCAGGATCTGGTGCACACCACGGTCGCCGTGCTCGCCTTCGCCCTGGCCGCGTTCGCGATGCTGCAGGTCTCCTTCGTCGAAGGTCGGCGCACGCTCCGGGTGCTCTCGCTCGGCGCGGGCATCTCGACGGCCGTGATCGCCGCGGCGGGAGGCATCCTCTCCCTGCTGCAGTTCCGCACGGACATCGGCAGCATCTTCGAGCTCGTCGCGACCACCATCGGCATGGGGTGGCTCGCGATCCTCGGAATGGACACGGCGGTCGCGCAGCGGCGTCGACGGGTGCGGCGCGAGACGTGGAAACCGGTGGCGCCGACCCTCGACCCGCATCAGAGCACCGCGCGTCGCACCGCGACGGGTGCGCTCGTCGCCGTCTCCCGCTGAGGAACCCGACGTGCGATGCGTAGAGTCGTCATATGCGAGAGTCAGCATCCGTCGGCGAGAGCGGGGTCCGGTCGGTGGACCTGCCGCGGCCGCCGGGGATTGTCCGGCGGTTCTGGGGAAACCACCCCTGGCTCTTCGACGGTCTGCTCGCCTTCGCCTACCTCGTCGTGAGCGTGTTCTGGGCGGTCGTCGCTCCCCTCTCCTCGGGCGACTGGTCCCCGCTCGCTCCGATCGTCGTCCCTATCGTGCTGGGCGTGCTCGCGGCGATCGGACTCCTCTTCCGCAGGTATCGACCGTGGCTCACGTTCGGGGTCTTCGCGGTCGTCGCGGTCGTGGCGCTCATCGCCGACACGCCTGCCGAGCCGATCGGCGTCGGCTTCGCCCTCTACGCGCTCTTCGTCTACCGCTCGAACCGCAGCGGATGGATCGCCTTCGCGGTGACGGTGCTGGCCGGGGTCGTGGTGCTCCCCGCTCTGGACTGGCTGCGCCGCGGTGCCCCCGATGGCGGCTTCACGTATGTGCCGGGCAGCCTGCTGTTCCTCGTCGTGATGTTGATCGCCGCGCTCCTCGGAGTCACCGTGGGTGACCGGCGGCGCTACATCGGGGCGATCCTCGACCGCGCCAACCAGCTCGCACGCGAACGTGACCAGCAGGCGCGGATCGCGACGCTGGCCGAGCGTGCGAGGATCACTCGCGAGATCCACGACGTCGTCGCGCACAGCGTGTCGGTCATGGTGTCGCTCGCCGACGGCGCCGGCGCGCTCGCGGAGAAGGATCCGCAGCGTTCGCGCAGCGCCATCCAGGAGATCGGCGAGGTCGGACGGCAATCGCTCGTCGAGATGCGCCAGCTGCTGGGCGCGCTCGGCGACGACGCGGACGACGGCGAGGAGCAGAGCCCGCTGCGCCCCAACCCCGGACTGACGGAACTCACGCCGCTGGTCGAGACCTTCCGCTCCGCGGGTCTGCCGGTGACGGTGCATATGCAAGGGGCGGCGCCCGGGGCACCGGCGCTGCAGAACACGATCCACCGCATCGTGCAGGAGGCGCTCACGAATGCGCTGCGCTATGCCAAGGACCCGCGTGAGGTGCTCGTGAGTCTCGATTTCCGTGGAGAGGTCCTCGTGATCGAGGTCACCGATGACGGCCGGCAGGGCCCGCCGGCGGTCTCGGTCGGATCGGGCCGCGGCCTCGTGGGCGTGCGGGAACGCGCGCGGCTGGCCGGCGGGACGGTCGACGCCGGTCCGCTCCCCGAGGGCGGATGGCGCGTGCGGGTGGAACTTCCCGAACAGGAGGAACAGGGATGACCGAGGAGAAGATCCGGCTGCTCATCGTGGACGACCACGAGTTGATCCGTCGCGGCATGCGGATGGTGCTCGATGCCGAAGATGACATGCAGGTGGTCGGGGAGGCCGTCTCAGGAGCGGAGGCCGTGCACCTCGCGGCCGATCTGCGACCCGATGTGATCCTGATGGACATCCGGATGCCGGAGATGGACGGTATCGAGGCGACCAGGCGCATCGTGCGGAGCACGCCGTCGAGCCGGGTGCTGGTGCTCACGACCTTCGACCTCGACGAGTACGCGTTCGGCAGCCTCCGCGCAGGAGCGAGCGGGTTCCTGCTGAAGAACACCCCGCCCGCGCAGCTGACCGCCGCGATCCGCGCGATCGCCGCCGGTGACGCCCTTGTCTCGCCGCGCGTCACACGGTCGATGCTCGACTTGTTCGCCACCCGTCTTCCCCGACAGGCCGAGGCGGTCGATTCACGGGTGGACGTGTTGACCGAACGCGAGCGGGATGTCTTCCTCGCGATCGCCAAGGGATACAACAACACCGAGATCGGCGAGAGCCTGTTCGTGTCGGAGTCGACGGTGAAGACCCACGTCGGCCGCATCCTGCTCAAGCTCGATCTGCGCGACCGCGTGCAGGCCGTCATCCTCGCCTACGAGGTCGGCCTGGTCTGACGGTTCCGGTGCGACGACGGCGCGCGCCGAGGAAACGGAGTCCCGGCGCGCGTCGTCGTCTTCCGCGCGTTGTCGTCCTCCCGCGCGTCACTGCTCCAGCGAGACCTCCTGGAGCGCGCCGTCGGCGTCGATCTGGAGTGTCAGATCGAGGTCGAGCCGCCGCAGGAACGCATCGTCGTGACTCACGATGAGCACGGCCCCGCGGTAGGCGCGGAGGGCGTCGACGAGTTGGTCGACCGTGTCGAGGTCGAGGTTGTTCGTCGGCTCGTCCAGCACCACGAGGTGGGGTGCCGGGTCGGCGAGCAGCAGCTTCGCCAGCGCGACGCGGAAGCGTTCGCCACCGGAGAGGGCGGCGACCGGTCGCTCGGCGGTGGCCCCTCGGATGAGGAACCGCGCGAGGCGGTTGCGCAGCTCCTTCTCCGGGACGTGCGGCGCCGCGGCCGCGATGTTCTCGAACACCGACCGCTCCTCGTCGAGGCCGTCGACCCGCTGCGGCAGGTAGCCGATCAGGTCGGTATGGGCTTCGGCATGCAGGGCTGGCCGTACGGAACTCAGGACCTCCGTCTCGGATCCGCTTCCTTCCCGCCCCTGCGGCCCGACGGGAGTCATTGCTCCTGAGCTGTGAACGCCGGTGGCGACCAACCGCTCCAGCAGCGTGGTCTTCCCCGCGCCGTTGCGTCCGATCAGCGCGACCCGCTCCGGCCCCTGGATCACCCACGCGCGTTCGTGATCGCCGACCGTCGCGATGCGGCGGCTGCGCGACACCTGCGGGTCGGGCAGCTCGATCTTCATCGACGAATCGGAGCGTACCCGTCGCCCGGCCTCGTCGAGAACCGAGCGCGCGGCATCCTCCTTCGCTCCCACCTCGGTGCGGAGCCTGCCGGCCGATACCTCGGCGGCCATCTTCCGGCCGTGCGCGACGATCTTCGGGACCCGCTTCTCGATCTCCGCCTTCTTCGCCGTGCGCGCGCGGTGGGCGAGCTTCACCTCGGCTTCGATCCGCTGCCGTTTCTCCTTGCGGAGCACCTGGGCGGCGGTGACCTCGGCCTGCTTCGCGGCATCCTGCTCGGCGTCCAGCCACGCACGCCATTCCGAATACGGACCGCCGAACACGCTCAAGGTCTGGGCGTAGAGCTCGGCGGTATCGTCCATCAGCTCGAGCAGCGACAGGTCGTGGCTGACGACGATGAGCGTGCCTTTCCAGGCGCGCACCATCGCCGCGAGCTTCGCCCTGGCGTCACGGTCGAGGTTGTTGGTCGGCTCGTCGAGGAGCGTGATCGGTGCGCGGCGCAGGCGGATGCCGGCGATCGCCACGAGCACGGCCTCCCCGCCGGAGAGCTCTCCGACCCTGCGGTCGAGGAAGTCCGGCGCGAGACCGGCCTCCGCCAGGGACGCCTCGGCGCGCGCCTCGATGTCCCAGTCGTCGCCGACCGCGTCGAAGTGGGCGGGATCGACGTCGCCGGCGCTGATCGCCCGCACGGCGTCGAGCGCCTCCGACACTCCGAGAAGCTCGGCGACGCGGCGGTCGACATCGAGAGTCAGCTGCTGCGGAAGGTACGCGACCTCGCCGGATGCCGTGACCATGCCCGAGGTCGGTTCGAGCTCGCCGGCCATCAGCCGCAGCAACGTCGACTTGCCCGCGCCGTTGCGACCGACCAGGCCGGTGCGTCCAGAGCCGAATGCGCCCGAGACGCCGTCGAGCGCGACCGAGCCGTCGGGCCAGGTGAAGGTGAGCCGGTCGAGGATGACCGACGCGTGAAGAGTGGTGGGAGTTGACATGAGTGTCTCCTGTCGAGTGCGAGGGTGCACTGACACCGAGCCCCTGCCGGGCCGTGACACGCGTCACAGGATGCGAGAGGAGAGGGTCTGCCGTGGAGTCGGCGATCGTCGGGTCAGCGCGCGGAAAGAAGAGCGCGGAGGCGACGGATCAGATCAAAGGACTTCCAGACACGGCGGACAGGACTCCCCGACGATACCCGGGGCTGTCAGGATCGCGCAACCCCCGGGCGTGTCGGACATCCGTCGTGCGGGGGATGCCGTCGAGCCTGCGGATCCGTACCGTGGAGTCATGGCAGATCAGGATCCGAGTCCGCAGGAGTCGCGTTCGCGCATGGGCCTGGGTGTGGGGCTCGCGCTCGGGGTGGCGATCGGAGCGTCGATGGGTGCCGCCCTGCAGAACTGGGCGCTCGGTATCGGGATCGGAGTGGCGATCGGTGTCGCGCTCTCCGTCGCCATCACGTCGGGCGGGGGTTCCCGCCCGGGAAGCCAGCCTGAGGGCGACCCTGACGACGGCCCTGACAGCGACGGCCCTGACGGCGACGACACCGACGACGGCCCTGACGGCGATCCCGGCGCTTCCGCGGAGAAGCCAGAGAAGAAGCCCGAGCTCTGATCAGCCGGTGGTGATCCCCTCCAGCCACTTCGTGAGGAACCGGTGCACGTCGGTCAGCTCCTCCTCGGAGATGCTGTGCGTGAGGCCGGTGTACACCCGTCCGGAAAGCTCGGAGTGCGCAGGCAGCCACTGCGCGGTGTGATCGATCAACGCGGGCGGGATGACGTCGTCGTGCGTGCCCCGACCCCAGAACACGTGCGGGCGCAGTTCTGCCAGCGACTCGTCGTTCGGCAGCTCGCCCGGTGCCGCGTAGCCGCTCAGGACCGCGACGGCTCCGAAGCGCTCCGGTGCCAGGCGCAGAGCCTGCAGCGACACCGCCGCGCCCTGAGAGAAGCCGAGCAGGGCGACCGAGGGAGCATCGACCGCCGCGGTGTCGAGCCAGCGCAGGAAGGCCTCCGCCGCGGCGGTCACGGCCTCGGAGCTGCGCCCGTCGAGCCCCTCGATCGGATACCAGGAGCGCCCGGGCATCGGCCACGGGGGTGCGAGGGGCGCAGCGACGGATGCGGCGGCGATGCCCTCGGGGAGGAAGGGGACGAGTCCGAACAGGTCGTGCTCGTCGGCGCCGTAGCCGTGCAGCAGGACCAGCAGTGGCATCCCCGCGCGGTCGGGGGACGACCATCGGGTCGCGGTGTCGTCGATCGTCAGGTTCTCGCTCACACCGTCATCCTGCCAGGGGCGACCGACGTGCGCGCGGTGTCGGTTCGCAGAAGCGGCTGGTAGAAAGGACACATGGCCGTCCGCACACCTGATCCCGATCCGGAGCCCGATGACGACGGTCTCGGTGACTTCCCGGATTCGAACCGGCCCGCGCCCGACGCGAATCCCGGCTGGCTGAGCGAGTTCGAGCTCGAAGAGGCTCGGCGCCGTCTGCCGATGCTCTACGTCGAGGCGATCCCGGTGCGCACCGACGGCTCCGGCCAGGTGATCGAGATCGGCATCCTGCTGCGCTCCACTCCGATGGGCGAGATGACCCGCACGATCGTGTCCGGTCGCGTCCGCTTCGGTGAGACGATCCGCGACGCCCTCTTCCGACACGTCGAGAACGACCTGGGCCCGATGGCCTTCCCGCTGCTGCCGCCGCAGCCGCTGCCGTTCACGGTGGCCGAGTACTTCCCGATCCCCGGGGTGAGTGCGTTCCACGACGATCGGCAGCACGCCGTGTCGCTGGCGTTCGTGGTGCCGGTGACGGGAACGTGCGAGCCGCGTCAGGACGCTCTCGAGGTCACCTGGTTCTCGCCGGAGGCCGCCGGTTCCGACGCGGTCGCCGCCGAGATGGAGAACGGCCGGGGCACGCTCATCCGACAGGCTCTCGCGAGCCTCGGTCTGCTGCGCTGACGTCCGCTGCGCTGACGTCCGCTGCGCTGACGTCCGCTGCGCTGACGTCTTCTGCGCTGACGCTCGCGGAGGGTCAGGCCGTGGTGAGGCGGGAGAGTTCGGCGACGAACGCGTCGACGTCCGCTTCCTCGGTATCGAAGCCGCACATCCACCGCACCTCCTTGCGCGCCGCATCCCAGTCGTAGAAGCGGAACGAGTCGCGGAGCTGGTCGGCGACGCCGTCGGGGAGCGTGGCGAACACGCCGTTGGACTGGGTCGGCTGGGTGAATCCGACGCCCCGGATGGAGCCGTCGGCGATGCCGGCCTCGATCTCGGAGCGCAGACGCGCAGCCATGGCGTTGGCGTGCTGGGCGTTGCGCAACCAGAGGTCGCTCTCGAGCAGGGCGATCAGCTGCGCCGACACGAACCGCATCTTCGACGACAGCTGCATGTTGAACTTGCGCGAGTACTTCAGTCCGTGGGAGGCCTCGGGGTTCAGCACGACGATCGCCTCGCCGAGCATGGCACCGTTCTTCGTCCCGCCGAAGGTGAGCACGTCGACACCCGCGTCACGGGTGAACGCGCGCAGCGGCAGGTCGAGGGCGGCAGCGGCGTTCGAGAGGCGTGCGCCGTCGAGGTGCAGCTTCATGCCGCGCTCATGCACGTGGTCGGCGATCGTGCGGATCTCTTCGGCCGTGTACAGCGTGCCGAGCTCGGTGGTCTGAGTGATCGAGACGACCAGCGGCTGCGCCCGGTGCTCGTCGCCCCAGCCCCAGGCCTCGCGGTCGATCAGCTCGGGGGTGAGCTTGCCGTCGTCGGTGGCGACCGTGAGCAGCTTGAAGCCGCCGATCTTCTCGGGCGCCGCAGCCTCGTCGACGTTGATGTGCGCGGTGGAGGCGGCGATCACCGCGCCCCAACGCGGCAGCATCGACTGCAGGCCGGTCACGTTCGCGCCGGTGCCGTTGAACACCGGGAACGCCTCCACGCCCTCGCCGAAGTGCTCCTGGAAGACCTCCTGCAGGCGCGCGGTGTACGCGTCCTCGCCGTAGGCGCTCTGGTGGCCGCCGTTCGCCGCGACGATCGCCGCAAGGATCTCGGGGTGGATACCGGAGTAGTTGTCACTGGCGAAGCCCCGGATCGCGGGGTCATGCTGGATGCTCACCTCCCCAGCCTAATTGTCCGGCCGGTGCTCGCGGTGCGACGACGATGCTCTGTCCGGAGAGGGGCTTCCGGATGTCGGAGGCCGGTCCTACCCTCTTAGGCATGCAGCGCACCGCAGCGAAGATGGCCTTCGCCAACGTCCTCGTCAACACGCTCATCGCGAACGTGACGACGAGCTTCCTGTGGTTCGCGCTCACGTTCTGGGTCTACATCGAGACGCAGTCGGTGCTGGCCACGGGCATCATCGGCGGTGCCTACATGCTGTTCGTCGCGTTCTTCGCGATGGCGTTCGGCACGATCGTCGATCGAAACCGCAAGCACACCGTCATGGTGATCTCGAGCGTCATCTCGGCTGTCGCTTTCCTGGTGGCCGGGGTGCTCTACCTCTGGCAGCCCGAGGCGGCCCTGCTCGACCTGGGAGGACCGTGGTTCTGGCTGTTCTCTGGCATCATCCTGTTCGGCGGAGTCATCGAGCAGCTGCGCAACATCGCGCTGTCCACGACGGTCACCCTGCTCATCCCCGAAGAGAGACGTGCGAACGCCAACGGCCTGGTCGGCACGGTGCAGGGCATCGCCTTCCTCGTCACGAGCGTGTTCTCGGGACTCTCGATCGGCTTCCTCGGCATGGGGTGGACGCTCGCGATCGCGATCGCCGCCATGGCGCTCACGTTCGTGCATCTGCTGTTCGTACGCATCCCCGAGGGCAATCCGGAGCCCGACCCGAACGCGTCGAGCGCGCTCGACTTCCGGGGGAGCGTGCGGGCCATCCGGCTGGCTCCCGGCCTCTTCGCACTGATCATCTTCTCCACGTTCAACAACCTCATCGGCGGCGTCTACATGGCGCTCATGGATCCTTACGGGCTGACGCTCTTCGACGCCCAGACCTGGGGATTCGCCCTGGCGTTCGCGTCGACCGGATTCCTGGTCGGCGGGGGACTCGTGGCCAAGTTCGGTCTCGGTCCGAAGCCGATGCGCACGATGCTGCTCGTGGTCATCGCGATGGGGCTGCTGGGCTCCGTGTTCATGCTGCGGGAGTGGTGGCCGCTGTATGTGGTCGGCATGTGGGTGTACATGGCGCTGGTGCCTCCGGTGGAGGCGGCCGAGCAGACCGTGATCCAGAAGGTCGTGCCGTTCGAGCGGCAGGGGCGCGTGTTCGGAGTGGCCGCCGCGATGGAGGCGGCAGCGGCCCCGATCACCGCATTCCTGATCGCACCGATCGCCGAGTTCCTGATCATCCCGTACATGGACACGGCGCAGGGGCAGCGGCAGTGGGGGTGGCTGCTCGGCGAGGGAGAGGCTCGAGGCATCGCGCTCATCTGCCTGTTCGCCGGACTGATCATGGTCGTCGCCGCCACCCTGGCCTTCTTCACCCGCTCGTATCGCAAGCTCACAGAGCTGTACGCAGAGGCTCCGGAGCAGGAGGTCGCGGGGGCGGAGGAGGAGATCTCGGACCGGACACCGGACGATGACGAGACCGAGCCCGTCGTGACCCGGCGTGCGGACGCACCGCCCGTCGTGCCGGGGATGCCCCCCGAATCCGGGGGACCGCGTCGGTGATCCCGGGCGGAATCAGGCCACGTCGAACACCCGGTCATTGAGCTCGGCGGCGTCCGCATCCCACAGCGCGACGATCCGTGCAGCGAGCACCTCGGCGTCGAGCGCCTGGGCGCGGAACACGACGGATGCGGCCCGCAGTGGCTCCCCGGCCTCGCGCGACGCCTTGGCATACCCCTGAGCGACCGCTCGGGCCCAGGCTTCGCTCGCGGCCTTGACGGCGGCGTAGTTCGCCCCGCCGGCGAGGGGACGTGCGACGGCGGTCGAGGAGACGATCGCGAAGCGTCCGGCCGCGGAGGCGCGCAGGGCAGTGTCGAACGCCCGGCTCGTGGCGCGCACCGCTTCGAGTGCCGGCAGCAGGGCGGCGAAGTCAGCGTCGGATTGCCCGGCCAGCCCTCCACCACCGCGCCAGCCGCCGACCAGCGGGACCACCGCATCCACGGGGCCGATCCGCGAGGCCACGGCGGTCATCGCGTCGAGGGAGGTCGCATCGGCGACCTCGACCTGAGCCCCGGCATCTGCGAGTTCCCGCAGGCGCTCCGCGGAGCGGCCGGTGGCGATGACACGGGCATGCGCGGCGACCAGTGCGCGTGTGGCGGCGAGGCCGGCGGCGCTGGTCGCTCCGGCGAGGACGACGGTGCGTCCGGCGGCGTTCGAATCGGTGCGTTCAGCCATGTGTCCACTCTTCCGCGTCGTCGGGGCTTCTGCGGCCGGAACCCGCGGAGAGATCCGCAGAACAGGTTCCGGCCGCAGCGCGGTGCGCCCCAGCGTCACACTCGGAACGCGCGCGGTGCGCGCGTGGTCTTCATCCTCAGTCGTCGGTACCGCGGATGCCGACAGTCGACTCGATGACCGGCTTCATCTTCTTGTCGAGGGTCTCGAAGAACATCGACAGCGGGAACTCGTCGTCCATCACGGCGTCCGTGTAGCCCTTCGGCGCACCGGCGAGGATCTCGTCCGAGAGCCCGCGAGCCCACTGCGATGCCGGGTGCGGGGTGAGCGTGCCGCGCACCAGTTCGTATGCGGCGAGCCAGTGCGCGACCTTCGGGCGGTCGATCGAGTGCCAGTACAGGTCGTCGATCGCATCGCCCAGAGCCACCACGGCATCGGGCACGTTGTCCCAGTCGAACGCCAGAGCGGTGTCGGTCCAGTGCAGCACGCCGCGCTGGTGCAGCCATGCGAACAGCAGCTGCCCGCCGACCGCGTCGTAGTTGCGGGTGCGGGTGCCCGTGATCGAGAAGCGGAAGATGCGGTCGAAGATCACCGCGTACTGCACGAGGTGCGCGTAGTCGTGCATCTCCTGCTCGGTCGCAGTGAGCTCCTCGCCGGCGTCGATGCGTGCCGCGAGGGCGCGCTCGATCTTCACGGACTCGCGGAACGCCGTCATGTCGCAGCGCATCTCCTCGAGCGAATAGAGGAAGAACGGCATCCGCTGCTTGATCATGAACGGGTCGAACGGCAGGTCTCCGCGCATGTGGGTGCGGTCGTGGATGATGTCCCACATCACGAACGTCTTCTCTGCCACCTGCTGATCGTCCAGCATCGCGGCCGCGCGCTCCGGCAGGTCGAGGTTGGTGATCTCGGCAGCGGCACGGGTGACGCGACGGTAGCGGGCCGCCTCGCGGTCCTGGAAGATCGCGCCCCACGTGAAGGACGGGATCTCGCGCATCGCGACGGTCTCGGGGAACAGCACGGCCGAGTTGGTGTCGTATCCGGGCGTGAAGTCGACCAGACGCAGCGAGACGAACAGCTTGTTGCCGTAGTCGCCCGCTTCGAGCGCCGCGATGAACTCCGGCCAGATCGTCTCGACGATCAGCGCTTCGACCAGGCGGTCGCTGGATCCGTTCTGCGTGTACATCGGGAACACGACGAGGTGACGGATGCCGTCGACGCGGTGCTGCTGCGGCTGGAAGGCCATGAGCGAGTCGAGGAAGTCCGGCACGCCGAAGTCCGAGGCGGACCAGCGGTCGAAGTCGACCACGGAGGCGGCGAGATACTCGGCGTCGTGCGGGAAGGCCGGGGCGAGCGCGCGGATCGCGGCGGTGATGGCGCCGACCAGCTCGCGGGCGGCGGCATGATGAGCGGCGTCCGGGATCGAGCCGTCCTTGATCTGCATCTCGCGGATCGCGATCGCCGCGTCCTTGAGCTGTGCCCAGGCGGTCGACTGCTCGGCGATCGATGCGTCCTCGACGACCTCGGGTTCGCCGACGATGGCCTGAACAGCGGAACTGTTGGCGGAAAGAAGGGACATCGGGACCTCCGATCGGAGTTTTTGACGGAAAGATTCCTGCACAAACGGAATCCTGACGATAATCTTACAGCCATGGATGACTCTGTCGACCGCGCGATCCTGACCGCGATCTCCCGTGACGGCCGTGCCACGCTCTCCCAGCTCTCGGATGCCGTGGGGCTGTCGGTCTCGGCGGTGCAGTCGCGCCTGCGTCGGTTGGAGACGCGGGGAGTCATCGCCGGATACCAGGCGATCCTCGACCCCGAGCAGGTGGGCACGCCGCTCTCGGCGTTCATCGAGATCACCCCGCTCGACCCGGCGCAGCCCGACAACGCGCCCGAGCTGCTCGAGCACCTGGACGCGATCGAGGCATGTCACTCCATCGCCGGCGATGCCAGCTACATGCTCTTCGTGCGGGTTCCGTCACCGCGTGCGCTCGAAGAACTGGTGCGCGACGTGCGGCTCTCGGCGAACGTCAGCACCCGCACGACCGTGGTCCTGCAGACGTACTACGAGCACCGGCCGATCATCCCGGTGGGCTCCACCGAGTAGTCGGACGAGCGGGCGTCAGAGCATCGCGCCGACCATCGCCTCGCCCAGCGGCGTGCGCAGATGCAGCATCCTGGCGCCGTCGCGTTCGCTGGCGATGAGACCGCCGCCCCGCAGCACCGAGAGGTGGTGCGATGCCGTCGATATCGCGATGTCGCCATCGCGTGCCACCTGCGAGGTCGTGCGGGCCGTGCCGGCGCCGAGCAGGATGGCCGCTCGGGCCGGCCCCAACAGGGCGCCGAGGGCGTCGGCGATCTCGGTGGCGTCGCGGGCCCATCCGGCCGTGACTCCCCGGGCGGGATAGAACAGGGTGGGCTGTGCCGGCGGCTCGGTGAGCACCATGCATCCCCATGACGACATGACGGACGGGACCAGGACCAGGCCGCTTCCCCGGCAGTCGACCTGTTCGCTGTGGCGGCGCAGCGAGACGCGAACGGCACCGGACCCCCAGGTCACCTGTCGGTGCAGATCGCCGGCCATGCCGGCGATGCCCGCGCTCGCCATCCTGCGTGTGCGGACGGCGATGTCGGCGCGCAGCAGCCGGTCGAGCTGCGGCCACACCGGGGCGAGTGCGGCGTCCCACACGGCGCTCCACGCGTCGGCGATCAGGCTGCGGGCGCGGGCGGGGTGATCCCGCATCTCGCGAAGAGCCTCTCGCCGGGCTCCGCTCGACCGCGCCACCATCTTGCCGAAGTCGACGCGCATCGGGTCGAGGGATGCGGCACGCAGTTCGTCGAGCTCGATCTCGGGCGTGAGGTCCCAGCGGGGTGTGGTCGTCAGGAAGTCGGGCAGGTAGCCGTCGTCGCCGATCACGGTGGCGAGCAGCGCGACGTCGTCGCGGGGGAGGCGCTCGCGCACGGAACGCAGCCACCCCCATTGCAGGGGGTGGGCGGTCGGTCGCCGTAGTACACGTACCGCGTGCGCGAGCTCGTGTCCGGGCGAGATGCCGAACCGCACCGCCTCGACGTCACCCGGGCTCAGATGGAACTCGACGCGGTGATCGGGGTGCTCGACGCCCTCGATCGGGCCGGAGTTTCGATCCACGTCGAAACTCTAGGGACTCTTCGCGCGTCTGTCGAGACTGGTGCCATGAACAGCACATCACCATCGAACGGGGTCGTCTCCGGGGCGGACATCCGCATCGGTACGGGCGGCAGCCGCAGGTTCGTGGGAGCCGAGCACGGCGCCGAGGTGTCGTACTTCTTCGTCGAGAACCAGCCGGGGGAAGGGCCGGGGCTGCACTGGCATCCCTATCCTGAGACCTGGGTCGTGATCGAGGGCATTGCCTCGATCGCGGTGGGCGAGGAGACTTTCGTGGCCGGGGCGGGAGACACGGCCACCGGGCCCGCCTTCATCCCGCACCGCTTCACCAACGTGGGGGACGGGGTGCTCCGCATCATCGGCATCCACGCCTCCGCCACCATCATCCAGACGTTCCTCGATGAGGACTGACCACAGGAGCACCGATGTCCTTCCAGGCATACCTCGACAACATCGAGACCAAGACCGGCCTCACCCCGCGGCAGTTCATCGCGCTCGCGACCGAGAAGGGGTTCGACCGCACCACCAAGGCGACGCCGATCGTCGCGTGGCTCAAAGAGGACTACCAACTCGGTCAGGGGCACGCCATGGCGCTCGTGCACGTGATCACCAAGGGCCCGCAGATCAGCGACAAGCACGTGGGCACGGGCGGTGCCCACGCAGACGCGTCCGACACTCTGTGGCTCGACGGCAAGGACAGCAACCCGAACTCCTGATGGGCCCTCACGCTGAGGTCGGGCATCGCCCCGGCCAGTAGGATTCCCTGCGTGGCAGCATCCTCCCAGCGCAAGAAGAAGACCCCGACCGCGAAGCGCACCCCGGTCCGCACGAGCGGCAACCCGGCGAAGCGTCCGGCGATCGAAGCGGGCCCCGTGACGGCCTCCGACTGGATCGGGGCCGCGCGTCTTCGCACCCTTCCTCTCGCGATCGCGCCGGTCGTGATCGGCACGGGAGCCGCGCGCAGCACCGGGCCCGAGTTCCACTGGGTCATCGCGCTCGCCTGTCTCGCCGTCGCGGTGCTGCTGCAGATCGGCGTGAACTTCACGAACGACTACAGCGACGGCGTGCGCGGCACCGATGCCCACCGGGTAGGGCCCGCGCGCCTGACCGCATCCGGGCGGGTCGCGCCGCGCACCGTCCTCATCATCGGGCTGGTGTTCTTCGCGCTCGCCGCGCTCGTCGGGCTGGCGATCGTCGTGCGTACCGGACAGTGGTGGATGCTCGCGGTGGGCGCCGCCTGCATCGTGGCCGCCTGGTTCTACACCGGCGGCAAGCGGCCCTACGGCTACTACGGCCTCGGCGAGGTCTTCGTGTTCGTGTTCTTCGGGCTCGTCGCCACCCTCGGCACGACCTGGGTACAGATCTTCGCGCTGCCGCAGCAGGCGTGGCTCGGTGCGATCGCGACCGGCCTTTTCGCCTGCGCCGTGCTCCTCGCGAACAACCTGCGGGACATCGATCAGGACCGCGAAGTGGGAAAGCGCACGCTGACGGTGCTGATCGGACGCCGGGCCACCCAGGTGCTGTTCACCCTCTTCGTGATCGCGCCGTTCGGGATCGCGGCCTTCCTGGCGTTGGCGTTCCCGATCGCATGGATCTCGCTGCTGGCGCTGCTCGCAGGGCTCCCGGCGATCGCGATCGTGTGGTCCTACCGGCAGCCCAAGGAACTCGTGACCGCTTTGGCGCTCACGTCGCTGACGTCGCTGCTCTACGCCGGCGCCCTCTTCTGGGCGTTCGTCGGCTGAGCGCAGCCGGGGCGCTCAGGCCCTGGCGTCGCCGTCGATCGGGTCGTTCGACTCGTCGATGACCTGGTCCTCGGCGTCCGCATCGGCCTGTCCGGCGGACGAGCGGCTCTCGCGGCGTTCCTGCAACCGGGCGGAGGCGTCGGTGAGGGGCGTACGCAGGAACAGCATCGAGATGCTCATGCCGATCAGCGCGGCGAAGATCGCGGCGAGCCACCAGAACTCTCGGAAGATCGGGAAGAACACCCAGAGGATGGCGAGCGGGACGAGGAACGCCAGCAGCCGCAGCACGGTGTAGACGAGGAAAGGCGCGGGCTTCTTCACCCCTCCAGTCTACGTTCGCTGCGGACGGCCTCCGTCGCGGGTGCTGTCGTCGGTCCCGTCGTCGGTGCTGCGGGGGATGCCGAGTCGGGGGAAGGGGATGCCGCGCACCACGCGCCGCCACGGATGCTCGCCGAGCGACCACAGCAGTCCCGCCTCGAGGTCGAGGGCGAGGTCTTCGCATCCGACCGGCAGCGGCACCGGAGTCGGCGCGAGCGCCTCGCGCCGGCCGCTCCAGAGCGTACCGGGGTGCATACGGTCGGATTGCGACACGAAGTGCCGATCGCCCCAGCGGACGGCCCCCTGCATCCGCGGGATGCCCGGGGTGAAGCGATCGACCTCGGTGAAGTCGTCCTCGGCGCTCGCGGGGACGATGAACTCGCCGATCCGGCCGCTGTCATCCGTGCGGTGCTCACCGATGAGCACTCGCGGCAACGACGCGCCAGCGTCGTCGAACACGCGGCCGAGGTACGAGCAGCGCAGCGCGATCGGATGCGCGCGGGTGCGTACCGCGATGAGCGCCGTCGTGCGTCCACTGCGACCGCGTGCCCCGGCCAGTCGCTGAGCGAGTGCGCCGTGCACCTGACGGATGTCGGACATGTCGAATTCCCAGACACCGCGTCCTGTGGCCGCGGCGAACAGGCGATCCCCGAACCAGGCGAGCCCGCCGGCGTGGATCCGCGCCGGTTGCAGCTCGCCCTCGTCATCGGTGACCGCGAGCAGGATGTCGATGTGGCGCGAGCGCTCCAGATCGACGAGCGTGACGCGGGAGGCGAGGTGCTCCCCGGAGAGCTCCTGACGGAACCAGCTCACGGCCAGGGTGCGTCGCCCGCGCCACTCGCCGACGTCGACGCCCTGCGGGTACCAGCGCCTGGTCCACGTCCTCGCGCTGAGCCATCGCAGATCGACGGTGTCGCGACGACGCTGTCGCACGGGACGCCAGGTCGATCCGAAGGGCCAGAGCATGCTCCCATCGTCGTCGATGCGTCGCGCGGGTGCGAACCGAACCTCGAAGAGCGCGGCATCGCGGCGCGCAGATTCCATCATGCTGGCATGTATTATGTTACCGGAGGTCGATTTCGTCTCTGGGAACGAATGCGACGACGAAGAACGTCTCGGGGGAGTCTGATGGGGGTCAGACGACCCCGTGGCCCGCGGGGTCGTATCTGCGATCCTGCATCCCGAACGTGTCACGTTCGGCAGTGCGATGCACTGGGAGGTGTGGTTCCGTTCGGGTGCGGGACCACACCTCAGTGCTCGTCTCCGTGGACACCCATCGTTCACCTCCGCGTCGCCATCCGGCAACGACCGCCTGGCACCATTCCCGGACACCGTCCGTCTCCGGGAGTCCTGTGCGCACACCCTTCGTCACCGTCATCCTGCCCGCGAAAGACGCCGGCGAGTACATCGGGACGACGCTCGAAACGCTCACCCGCCAGTTCGACGATGCCGGAGCGGTCAAGCTCGTGGCCATCGACGACGGGTCCCGCGACGACACCGGCGAGCTCATGCAGAAGTACGCGCAGTGCTTCGATCACGCCGAGGTGCTCCGGAATCCGACGGCGCGCGGGCTCGCGACGGCCCGCAACCAAGGCCTCGCGCATGTCGAGGGCGACGCCTTCTGCTTCCTGGACGGCGACGACTGGATGCAGCCGCGGCGGCTCGAGGTACTGCTGTCGCGTATGCGGGAGCTCGGCTGCGACTTCGTGCGCACCGACCACGTCACGGTGACCGACGGACAGCGGGCGCTCGTCCGCGCACCGCACCCGTGGCGGGAGCGGGTGACACCGCCGCGAGAGGCGATCCTGCCCGAGAACGAGTCGACGATGGTCGACTATCCCTACGCCTGGGCAGGGCTCTTCCACCGCCGGATCATCGACAGCGGTCTCGCGGCGTTCCCGGAGGGCCTGTTCACAGCGGAGGACCGTCCTTGGATCTGGCGACTGCACCTGCAGGCCCGAGCGTTCGCTGTGGTCGATGCGCCTGCCCTGCTCTACCGCCGAGGCGTCGCCACATCGCTGACACAGGTGCACGATCGGCGGCAACTCGACTTCGCCAGGGCCATGAATGAGGTCGTCTCAGTGGTCGAGCAGGACGCGGAGGCGGAGCGCTTCCTGCCCAAGGTCGTCTGGACCGCACTCGCCCTCAGCTCCCACCACCTCGTGCGCGCACGGCGGATGAGCCCACAGCTGCGCACGGAGATGCGATCCGGGATCCGCGACATGCTCCGCCGGCTCCCCACTGATGAGGTGACTGCGGTGCTGGGGCGCTTCGACGGGCCGCGCCGCCGCGTGCTCGCGCGCATCCTCCGACAGGCAGGGAGTGCGGCATGACGCAGATCTTCGCGCTCCACAGCGCCTATGGCCTGGTGACGGCCGTCGCCGGGATCGATTCCGGACTCCTCGACGCGTCCGTCGGCGAGCGCCTCCTGGTTCCCTTCACCTCGTCTCGAGTGCCCGAGACGGTGGTCGGGATCGCGCACGACCCGGCGCTCGGATCTCTGCGTGCGCGGTTCGACCGTATCGAGCCGTGGGAAGACCTGCTCGGGCCCATGCATCCGAGTTCGTGGGAGCCGGCCGATTCCGACCTGCCGATGCTGGAGCGGCTGTTCGCACGCGCGTGGGATCTGGATCCTCACGATCTCGAACTGTTCGTGCAGAGTCCGCAGGTCGCGCCGGCCCGCACACTGATGGCGTTGTTCCCGCAGGCGCGCATCACGATCATCGGCGATGGTCTGATGACGTACTCGCCGATGCGGGTGCGGATCCCCTACTCCGTCGCCGCACGCATCGAACAGGTCGTCTACGCCGATGTCGTACCGGGGGTCCGACCGCTCGTCGGGTCACCCGGTGCACAGGTCGTGCCGGTGCCGCCGCGGGTGTTCGCCGCCGCCCTGCGCGAGACGGATGCCGGTTCCCCCGAGCCTCGGGACGAGGCCGGTCCGACGGTGCTCGTGCTCGGACAGTATCTGTCGGCGCTCGGACTGATGACGGCGGCTGCCGAGATCGATCTGCAGACGCGCCTGGTCGACCGCGCGGCGCAGTGGGGACCGCAGTGCATCGTGTTCAAACCGCATCCGGCCGCTCCGCCGCTGGTGACCGCCGCCGTCGAAGGGGCAGCGGCCCGTCGCGGCATCGACTTCGAGGAGTATCGCGGCCCCCTCCCCGCGGAACTGCTCGCCGAGCGACTGGACGCGGTGGCGGTGGTCGCCGGGTTCTCCACCGCGCTGCCGACCGTGCATGCGCTCTTCGGCCGGGCGATCGGTTCGGCGGGAAACGACACCGTGCTGGCCGCCCTGACGCCTTTCGAGAACAGCAACCGGATTCCCGTCACCCTGGTCGACGCCCTCACGCGTGAGGACTCGCCCTATGCCGATCCTGCCCGACTGCAGCTGCTCATCGACGCGGTCGGCTATGCGATGCAGCCGGAGATCGCCGGCCACCTGCGGGGTCGGGCCGAGGAACTGCTGCGTGGCCTCGACGCCGACGAGCGTGCTCGGTACTTCACGCCCCGACGGCTCGCCGAGCTGCGGCTGCCCGGTGCGCCGGCGGAGAACGCCCTGCGTCGTGCGCTGCGTCCTGCCGGGGGAGTGGGCAGGATCGAGGAGTGGCGCCTTCACGCCCTCGGGGCCAGGAGGCGGGCAGGGCGTGCGTGGCGGGCGCTACGCGGACGATGACGATGGCGACGACGAGGATGTGGACGATGGACGAGCGGAAGCCCCTCACGGTGGCGATCATCCCGGCGCGCGGGGGATCGAAGCAGGTGCCACGCAAGAACCTGCAGCGCGTCGGCGGTGTGCCCCTGGTCGAGCGTGCGGTCCGCGCCGCGGCCGCCGCACCCGGCATCGATCTGGTCGTCGTCTCGACAGACGATGACGAGATCGCTGCGGTGGCGACGTCGGCCGGCGCGCGGGTGGTCCGTCGCCCCGCGGCGCTCTCCGGTGACACCGCGACCTCGGAGAGCGCGATCCTGCATGCATTGGACGACCTCGAGGTGAACGGAGCCGCCGTCGGCATCGTGGCGTTCCTGCAGGCGACCTCGCCGTTCATCCCGAGCGATGCGCTCGCTGACGCCGTGGAGGAGATCCGCGCCGACCGCGCCGACAGCGTCTTCTCGGCTCACGAGACCTATGCGTTCCTGTGGCGGGAAGGGGAGGGGAGCGAGGCGGTGGCGATCAACCACGAAGCCGCGCACCGCCCGCGCCGACAGGACCGCGAGCCGCACCACCTCGAGACCGGCGCGTTCTATGTGTTCCGTGCCGCGGGCTTCCGCGAGAACAGGCACCGCTTCTTCGGCAGGACCCGCATCGCGGCGGTGCCGGAGTGGACGGCGATCGAGATCGACGATGCGGATCAACTCCGCGTCGCCCGTGCGCTCGCCCGCCTGCACGAGGCCCCCACGCCCATCGTGGTCCGCGCGGTCGTCACCGACTTCGACGGCGTGCACACCGACGACACCGCGATCATCGACGCCGACGGCGGTGAACGGGTGCGGGTCAGCCGGGAGGACGGCATGGGCGTCGCCCTGCTGCGCCGAGCCGGCGTGCCGCTGCTGATCCTGTCGACCGAGGTGAATCCGGTGGTCCGCGCTCGCGCCGACAAGCTCAGGGTCCCCGTGCTGCACGGCATCGACGACAAGGAGACGGCGCTGCGCAACTGGGCGCGCGACAACGAGGTGCCTCTCGGCGACATCGCCTACCTCGGCAACGACGTCAACGACCTGCCGGCGATGCGGATCGTGGGGTGGCCGGTCGCGGTCGCGAACGCGCATCCGCTGGTGATCGAAGAGGCCCGTGTCGTGCTGCGTCGCAGAGGTGGAGAGGGTGCGGTGCGGGAGCTGATCGAGCGGGTGTTGTCGAGCTGACCGATGCCGGTAACCCGGCGGTCGCCCGGTGTTCATCCTCGGCCCGTATCCAGGAAGGAGGGGTAGCACCAACGCTCGAACACCGGAGGAATCATGACTGTCAGCATCGGCTCACGAGTGATCGGCGGAGGGCGTCCTGCCTACGTCATCGCAGAGATCGGCCTGAACCACAACGGCGACGTCGACATCGCGAAGAAGCTCATCGACGTCGCGGCCCGAGCCGGTGCCGATGCCGTGAAGTTCCAGAAGCGCACTCCGGAGATCTCGACGCCGGAGCACATGCGCGACGTTCCGCGCGAGACGCCCTGGGGTGTGATGAGCTACCTCGACTACCGCCGTCGTGTCGAGTTCGGGCGCGACGAGTACGTCGAGATCGGCGACCACGCCACGATGCTCGGCCTGGACTGGTTCGCCTCGCCGTGGGACGTTCCCAGCGTCGCGTTCCTCGAAGAGTTGAACGTGGTGGCCCACAAGGTCGCCTCGGCCAGCCTCACCGACACCGAACTGCTGATCGCGCTGCGGGAGACCGGCAAGCCCGTGATCCTCTCCACCGGCATGTCGACCATCGAGCAGATCGACCGGGCGCTCGACACGCTCGGCACCGATCGGGTGGTCCTCATGCATGCGACGTCGACCTACCCGCTGGAGCCGGAAGAGGCGAACCTGCGGGTGATCGCGACGCTGCGCGACCGCTATCCCGGCGTGCCCGTCGGCTACTCGGGTCATGAGCGCGGACTGCAGATCTCTCTCGCCGCCGTGGCCATCGGAGCCGTCGCTGTCGAGCGCCACATCACCCTGGACCGCACGATGTGGGGATCCGACCATGCGGCCTCGCTCGAGCCGACGGGCCTCGAGCACCTCGTACGCGACATCCGTGTGATCGAGCGTGCGACCGGCGACGGAGTCAAGCGGGTGTTCGACAGCGAGCGTGCGCCGATGGCGAAGCTGCGCCGCGTTCCGGCATGACGGCGGCCACCGGCATCCGCGTCGTCGCCATCGCGGATGCCGACTCGTTCGTGAAGTGGGCCGCCTCCCTTCTCGGTTCCGTGCCGGGTGTGCGCCCGCACCTGCTGCTCGTGCGCACACCGCTCACGGCCAGCGCCGAGCAGCAGCGCACGGCTCTCGCCGGCACGACGCTCAGACCGGATGACGTCACCCGCATCGGGTTCGCGCAGACGGAGGCCTGGCTGGCCGGACAGCGCCCCGACGTGGTCCTGCTCGCGGGGCGCGGACCGTTCGTGCGGCTGATGGGACGCGTGATCGACGCGTTGGAGCATCGACCGGTCACGGTCTCGGGACTGCCCGGCATGGCGATCCCCGCCCAGCGCGGGGCGCTGGATTATCGCCGCCACACCGATCTGCTGGTCGTGCATTCCCACAGGGAGGTGCGGGCCTTCGAAGAACTCGGCCGCCGCATCGGGGTGCAGACGCCGGCGGCGCTCGCCACCCTCCCGTTCGCCCGGCGGCGGCAGCGCATGCTGCGTCCGGAGCGCGTCGGCATCGATGCGGTGGCGGGTCGGCGAGCCGGTCTTGCCGCGCGGGGCGGTGGCGTCGCGGTCGCCGAGCGCCCTCCGCGGCCTGCCCCGGTCAAGCCACCGGCGACCGACGTCGTCTTCGCCGCGCAGGCCCTCGTTCCGCTCGCGAAAGACCAGCGGGCCGAGATCGCGGCCATGCTCGTGCGGGCGGCCGAGGCCGAGCCGGGTCGCCGTGTGGTGGTGAAGCTGCGTTCGCGGCCGGGGGAGTCGGAGACCCACCTCGAGCGCGAACCGTATGCGGGGCTGCTGCCGTCGCGCCTGCCGCCGAATCTCGTCTTCTCCTACGACTCGATGAGCACCGCGCTCGAGACGGCCGCGGGCCTCGTCACGGTGAGCTCCACCGCCGCCATCGAGGCCACGGCTCTCGGTGTGCCCGTGATCGCCCTCGACGCGTTCGGGGTGAGCAAGAACCTGCTGAACACGGTGTTCGTGGGAAGCGGGCTGCTCGGCGGTCGTAGCGAGGTCGTGGCGGGGCGCTTCCGGCATCCGCACCCTGACTGGCTGCGCGACAACTACTTCCACCCCGATGGCGAGTCGACGTGGTGGGAGCGGGTCGAGCAGCTCGTGGCGCTGCGGCGTTCCGGGGCACTGCCGGCGCGGCGGGTGCCGTCGGCCCGCGGCGGATCACTGCACGAGGCCTGGCATCGGGCGAGTGTGCTCGGCGCGGAGGATCGCACGATACGAGGGACGGTGGCGCTGGCCATGGGCGCGCCGGCGACCCGAGCGCTGGCCGCGGTGCGCGGACGCCGACTGCCCGCCGACGGGGGAACCTGGGCGGACGCGTTGACCGACTACACGTTGGAGCCGAACCCGTTCGACGACTCCCTGCGCCGTTGAGCCGCGGTCCTCAGGCGCTGCCGAAACCCAGACGCTTCGTTCCACCGTCGGGGTGTCGCGCCACGACGCGCGGATGATGCGCCACTGCGTCTGGGTTTCGGCATGCCCGCAGCGGCGCACCATCGGGCGCGGTCAGTTGCTGCGACGGATCGCGCGCACTCCGACGATCAGTCCGACGACCGCGACGGCGAGCGCCGAGACCCAGCCCCACAACACGGTGACATCGCCGAGGTCTCCCGCGAACAGGGCACGCTCGGCCTGGACGACCCAGTTGACCGGGTTGACCGAGGCGACGACCCGCATCCAGTCGGGTGCCGCGTCCAGGGGCAGCAGCATGCCGGAGAGGATCAGCAGCGGGAAGATCAGCGACTGCTGCACACCCCAGAACAGCCACTCCCGATCCTTCGTCGCGAGAGCCAGCGAGTACGACAGCGAGCCGAGACCCACTCCGAACACGGCAAGCAGTGCCAGGCCGATGAGCAGACCGGGGATGTCGGCCGCGAATCCGAACGGCCAGGCGATCAGCACGATCACCAGAGCCTGCACGACGATCGGTGCGATCTCCTTGAGGGCGCGTCCGACCAGCAGCGAGGACCGGGCGAGCGGGGCGACCAGGGTGCGCTCGTGCGATCCGGTCATCATCTCGTACTGCAGGTTCGACCCGGTCGACCCGGTGCCGAACAGCACGATCATCACCAGCACGCCCGGCACGAACCACGCCAGCGTCTCACCGGCCGGTTGACCCGAGTCGCCGATCAGCAGGGGCGCGAACAGCCCGAGGAAGATGAGCGGCTGCAGCAGGCTGAAGATCAGCGTGAACGGGTCGCGGAGCACGGGCTTGAGTTCGCGCGTCAGCACGTTCCGGGTGTCGCGCGCGAGGTTCGGGCGCACGAGGGTGTCGTTGGTGATCATGAGAGGACTCCTGTCGTGCGGTTCTCGGAGGCGGCGCTGTTCTCGGGGGTGCCGGGAGCGGATGCTTCGCCCGTGGCATCCGCTCCTTCTCCGGCATCGCGGAGGGTGCGGCCGGTGAGGGCGAGGAAGACGTCATCGAGCGTCGGCGGTACTCCTGTGGCCCGACGGACCAGGATCCCGGCGGCGTCGAGTTCGCGCACGATCACCGGGAGCAGCCGGTCGCCGTCCTGCACGGCGAGGGAGATCGATTGCCCGTCCGCGGTCACCGGCGCCGGGCTGAGACGGGCGACCACGGCGCGGGCGCTCGCCGCCTCGGCGGCATCCGCGAATCCGAAGGTCAGCACGTCGCCGGCAAGAGTCGCCTTGAGGGAGTCGGCATCGTCGTCGGCGATGATCCGCCCCTTGTCCATCACCATCACCCGCTCGGCGTAGCGGTCGGCCTCTTCCAGATAGTGCGTGGTGAGGAAGACGGTCGTGCCGTGCTGGGTGCGTAGATCCAAGATGTGCTCCCACAGGTTCGCCCGGCTCTGCGGGTCGAGTCCGGTGGAGGGCTCGTCGAGGAAGATCAGCGGCGGCGCGTGCATGAGTCCGAGCGCGATGTCGAGTCGGCGCTTCTGTCCGCCGCTGAGCTGCTGCACACTGCGGGTCGCGAAGGACGTGAGATCGAGGGAGTCGATGAGCTCGTCCGCTCGCCGGGCGCTGTCCCGACGCGACATGCCGTAGAAGGCGCCCTGGCTGAGCAGCTCGTCGCGTACGCGCTGCGAGAAGCTACCGCTCGTGAGCTGACCGACATACCCGATGCGTGCGCGTACCCCGGCCGCGTCGGAGCGGATGTCGTGGCCGACGACCCGCGCATGGCCGGAGGTGGGCGGGATCAGGGTGGTCAGCATCCGCAGAGTCGTCGATTTGCCGGCGCCGTTGGGACCGAGGAAGGCGACAAGCTCTCCGCGCACGGCGGTGAAGGAGACATCGGTCACGGCGTGGACCGGCGTCTTCTTGACGGTGAAGACCTTGGTCAGGCCTTCGGTCTCGATGAGGGATTCGTTCATGGGAGCGAGCGTAAGAACCAATGCGGACAGATCCTGTCCGCATATTCTGACAATCTGAGACGCATGACCGACACCACCTCCCGTGCCCTCGCTCTGCTCAACCTGCTGCAGACGCACCGGCACTGGCCGGGGACGGAACTCGCCGCCCGGCTGGGAGTGACCGAGCGCACCGTGCGCCGCGACGTCGATCGGCTGCGCGAACTCGGCTATCGGGTCGAGTCGACGCCCGGTGCCGCCGGCGGATACCGGTTGGAGGCGGGGAGCGCCGTGCCTCCGCTGCTGCTCAACGACGACGAGGCGGTGACCATGGCGATCGGACTCCGCATCGCCGCCACGCAGCAGCTGGTCGGCGGGCCCGACGTGACGCTCACGGCGCTCGCCAAGCTGGAGCAGGTGCTTCCATCGGCGCTGCGGCAACGGGTGAACGCGCTCGCCGCATCGGTGCAGGCGCCGCGCATCGGAGAAGGGCCGGTGGTCTCACCCGAGGTGCTGGGGGAGATCGCGCTCGCCACCCGCGACACCGAGCGGCTGCGCCTGCGGTACCTCGACGGGGAAGGGCGCGAGAGCGTGCGCCGCGTCGAGCCGCATGCCCTGGCCCCGGCCGGTCGCAAGTGGTTCCTGTTGTGCTGGGACCTCGATCGGGACGACTGGCGCACGTTCCGCGTCGACCGCATCGCCGCGGTGGAACACACGCGTGTGCTGTTCACCCGTCGCGAGATCATGGAGGACGAGATCGAGGAGCGCGTGCTCGTCGCCTCGTCGTGGTCGCCGCAGAAGGTCGAGGCGGCCGCCGTGATGGAGCTGCCGCTCGCCGAGATGCAGGAGCGCTTCGGGCCGTGGTGGCAGGGCGCGACCGCTGTGGGGGAAGAGCACACGCGCTGGCCCGTCGGCGGGTCGGACTGGCGCGAGGCCATGTACGCGCTGCTCTGGATCCCCGAGGGCGTCGAGTACGCGGTGGCGCTCGCCGAACCGCACCGGAGCGAGTTGCGCGAGGCGGTCGCACGGCTGATGCGTGCCCTCGACGCCCCGGAGCCGGATGACGCCGGGTGACGAAGAGGCGTCATCCGCAGACTCATAGGGTTATCCCAGGCAACCATCCTGGCGGGGAAGATCACGGCCGGGTAACGTCATTCCCATCGCGGCGATCCGGGCGGTCCCGGGCCTCAGTTCATACCTGAAGGCGTTGCGGGTTCGACTCCCGCCGTCGCGTCCACTTGAAGCCATCTCACCCGTTCCGGTCGCAGTTGCTGCTGCCTCGACGCACGCAGAACGGCAGGAACTGCGACCGGAACACGACGGGGTTCCCGGGGAGGATCCGCCTCACAGCCCCAACTGGTCCAGTCTCTCCTCGAAGCGCACCTGCACGTCTTCCGGCTCATCGCCCTCGGACTCGGCCCAGATCGCGTCCAACTCCTTCTGCACCGACTCGGGCAGGGCGGCGAACTTCTCGTCCCACGCGACGACCGGCGTCCAGTAGCCGACGACCTTGAAGCGGGTCGCGGGCAGGCCGAGCTCCTTGCGCAGGTACTTGCGCACGTCGCGCAGTGCCACGGTCTCACCGGCCGCCCAGACGTAGCCCTCGTCGAGCGGAAGCCGGTCGTCGACGATGCCGCGCACGAGCGGACCGAGCGCACTGGGCCCGTGGTTGTTGCCGCCGACCACCCAGGTGACCTCGACGTCGGCGCCCACCTCGAGAGCGACGCGGTCCGCCTCGCTCGGCACTTCGAGCACGACCCGCGTGCGCACGCCCTCCGGGGCCTCGGCGATGATGCGCGCCACGGCCGGAAGCCCGGTGAGGTCGGCGACGAGCACCTGCCACGTGATGCCCTCCGGCGGCGAGTACAGGCCCGTCGGGGAGTTGAACCCGAGCACGTGCCCCGGCTCCGCCCGCGCGGCCCAGGGGCCCGCGACACCTGCCTCGTGGATCACGAAGTCGATGTCGAGTTCGCCGGCGTCCGGGCGCACGCCGCTGATGGTGTACGTGCGCATCGGGGCCTCGGGCGCACCCTCGGGCGTCTCCCACCAGTCGCCCGCCGGCACCGGCAGCGACACCTCCTTCGGGTCGTCGCCGTGCGGGAAGAACACCCGCACGTATTCGTCGCCGATGCCGGTGCTGAGGAAGTCGGCGACGCCCTCGCCGCCGAGCGTGACGCGGACCAGGGTCGGGGTGAGGGTGGTCGTGCTGCTGACGATGCCGCGGTGGATGCTCACGGAGTCTCCGTCTCTGTAGGGCGAATCTCTTCGGTGGGGGATGGGTCGGTGGGGGCCGGGTGGGATGTGCTGCGGGTCTGGGCGAGCCAGGAGTCGCGGTAGGGGCCGTCGGTCGCGAGGAGCTCCTCGTGGGTGCCGCGCTGGGTCGCCCTGCCATCGGCGAACACCACGATCTGCTCCGCGGTGACGGCCTGCTGCAGCCGGTGCGCGATGAGCAGAGCGGTCCGTCCCTTGCGCAGTGCGGCGATCGCCTCTTCCACGGCGTCCCGGTGCTGGAGCCCGACATCGGCGGTGGCCTCGTCGAGGATCACCACATCCGGGTCGGCGAGGAAAGCCCGCGCGACCGCGAGCTGTTGGATGCGTCCCTCGTCCATGGGCGCGACAGTGTCTGTGGAAGCGCCTTCGCTCTCGCGGATCAAGGCCTCGACCGCCCACTGCGCCCCGACCGCCCGCAGCGCCGCCACCATCTCCTCGCCGCTCGCTTCGGGGGCGACGAGGCGCAGGTTGTCGGCGATGCTGCCCCGGAAGTGGTGCAGCTCCTGCGACAGGTAGTACGGGGCGTCTGTGCGGGATGCCAGGTGCACGCTTCCCGACGTCGGCGGGTGATGCCCGGCGATGACGCGCGCCAGCGTGCTCTTGCCCGACCCCGAGGTGCCCACCAGCGCCGCCGTGGTGCCGTGGTCGACCCGCAGGTTCACGCCGCTGATCCCCCGGCCGGTGGTGGGGTAGTGGAACGTCACGTCCCGCACCTCGATGCCCGCGGATACCGGTGGTGCAGCTTCCGTCTCCGGGCTCTGGGCGGCCGGCGCGGGCGCGAGATCGATGACTCCGACGAGTCGCGCGAGACCGATGGCTGCCCGCTGGATGTCGTCGAGTCCGAAGATCAGCTGTCCGACCGGGCCGAACAGGCGATGGAACAGCAGCGCAGCAGTGGTGACCGCGCCTACCGTGACAGCGCCGGCGGACTGCAGCAGGAATCCGGCGCCGAGGATCGCGGCCAGCCCGACGAGCTCACCGCCGTTGATCCAGCGGAACAGGCGATTCGTCACCCGCACGCCCTCGATCTGCATGTGGATCGACGCCACCGCGCGCTCGCGCACCCGCTCGAGAGCGGGCTCCTGCTCGTTGAACGCGGTGAGGGTCTCGATGCCCTCCACCGCGTCGAGCACGGCCTGGCTGCGCGCGGCCTCGCGCACCCGTACCTCGCGGAACACCACGCGGGACTTCCGCAGAAAAGCGCGCGTACCGAGGATGTAGAACGGCGCGGAGGCGAGGCCCGCGAGTGCCAGCCAGGGATCCAGAACGGTCAGCGTGACCACCGAGACGCCGATCGCGAACCCCGCCGACAGCAGGGTCGGAGCGACGTTCCCTCCGGCTTCGGCAACGGCATCGACGTCACCGGTCACGCGGGAGAGCAGGTCGGCGCTCTCGCCGTCGTCGACCTCGCTGACCGGCAGTCGCATCGCCGAGGCGAACACGTCTTCACGCAGGCTCGCGAGCATGTCCTGCACCAAGCCGGTGAGCACGCGCACGGCCCACAGCATCACCACAGCGGCGCCGATGGCGCCCAGACCCGCCCCGGCGACCCAGCCGGCGATGGTCGCGAAGCCCGCGTCGGACGACACGGCATCGACGATGCGCCCCAGGCACGCGGGCATCACGATCCCGAGAGCGGATGCCGCGAGGAACAGCGTGGCGACAGCGGCGGTACGACCGGGATGCTGTCGCAGCAACCCACCCACGACGGCCCGCACACGGGAGCCGGAGGCGATCGGGAGCAGCGCGGCGGTCGAGGTCGAGTCACTCATGGCGTGTATCCGATCGTTCGGAGGGAAGCTCGACGACCCGGTCGCACGCCCCGAGCAGCACCGGAGAGGTGGTGATCACGATCACGGTCTCGGTGTGCTCTGCAAGGGCGCGGGCGATGTGCGCCTCGGTGATGGCGTCGACGGCCGAGGTGGGCTCGTCGAGCACGAGCACGTCGGCCTCCGCGTGCAGGGCTCGGGCGATGCCGATGCGCTGGCGCTGTCCGCCCGAGAGGCGTCGCCCGGCCTCTCCTACCTGTGACTCCCACCCTCCGACCTGCACCACGGTGTCGTGCAGCGCCGCCATCTCGATGAAGGGCGCGTGCGGCTGGTCCTCCACGCCGTGGCCGCGCACGGCCTCGCGCAGGGAGCCGCTCACGATCGTCTGCCTGTGCGGAGGGGCGACGACCCGACGCCGATACTCGACCGGGTCGAGGTCGGTCAGATCGTGCAATTCACCGTCGATCGCGAGCGCGACCCGGCCGCGGTCGGGTCGGGTGTGCAGACCGAGCAGGCGCGAGAGGGCACGGGCCGTGTCGCTGTCGGCGGGACGGATGCCGAGCAGTTCGCGCTCGCGCACCTCGACGGGCGCGGAGGCGGATCCCGCGCGGAAGGTCAGGACGACGTCCTCCGCCGGTCGTACCGGGGCGGCCGCCGCGACGGGCGCATCGAGCAGGTCGTCGGCGTCGATCACCTCGGCGAGTCGCTTGGCCGAGGCGAGCTTGTGGATCCAGTTCGAGGGGAAGGAGCCCGCATACGCGAGGTAGCCGCTGATGAACTGAGCGAGCCCGAGCACCGTGACCAGCTCGCCGATGCTGATGCGGCCCTCGGAGGCGAACCAGGCCGACATACCTGCCAGCGCGGTGGTCGCGATCGCCGCCAGCGTGCCGCTCACCGCCTCGTATGACGCGAGGGAGCGACCTGCCGCGGTCGCCGCCCGCCGAGAGGTGTCGCTCGCGGCGATGTAGCGGCGCACGGCCTCCTCGCGGGCGCCGATGCCCACGAGCACCCGGAATCCGCTCATGAAGTCGGCGGCGACCGCCCCGGCCTCGGTGGCCGCCTGCTGCTCGACGAGGCCACGGCGTTCCAGCGGGCGCGACACGACCTGCATCACGAGCATCATCGCGATGGTCGAGCCGAATACGACGAGCGTCGCGACGGGCGAGATCACCAGCATCGCGAGACCGGCTCCGATGATCGCGGCGATCGTGGAGCACTGCTGTGCGACCGACCAGGCGACGCCGGCGACCCGATAGGTGTCCGACGTGACGAAGGTGAGTGCCTCGCCGGGGGTCACCGTGCGGCGGGAGAGCCGGGGGCGCAGCATCCGAGAGAGCGTGAGGTGGCGCAGCGCCTGCTCGCCGTAGCCGTAGATCGACACCATGAGGTGGGACGCCGACTGGTAACTCGCCGTCAGCACGAGGAACGTGCCGACCAGGGCGCCGAGCCAGAGGGCGAGTGCTGCGGGGTCGGCGGGGAGCACGGCGCGGTCGATCGTCGCACCGATGATGACGGGGATCGTCGCCTCGGCGAGCGCATGCACGATGAGCAGCGCGGTCGCTCCGGCGAGGGCGATGCCACGCCCCTCCGACTTCAGCGCGATCCCGAAGAGCCTCCGCGGCGTGGGCGTCACGGTGTCCGCCGACCGAGCGGGAGCACCAGCGGCGTCCCGGAGACGGGGTCGGTGATCACACGACACGGAAGGTCGTACACGGCGTGTACGAGCTCGGCCGTGATGATCGCGCGCGGGTCGCCCTGCGCCACGATGGCCCCGTCGCGCATCGCCACGAGGTGCGTCGCGTAACGGGCCGCATGGTTGAGGTCGTGCAACACGGCGACGAGCGTGGTGCCGCTGCGGTGCAGGTCGGCGAACAGCTCCATCAGGTCGATCTGGTGCGCGATGTCGAGGAAGGTCGTCGGTTCGTCGAGCAGCAGATGCGTGGTCTGCTGGGCGAGGGCCATGGCCACCCAGACGCGCTGCCGCTGCCCACCGGAGAGCTCGTCGACCAGGCGGCGCGACAGGTCGGTCACCCCGGTCGCGGCCATGGCCTCGGACACGGCGCGTTCGTCGGCGCTGCTCCACGTGCGCAGGGCGCTCTGGTGCGGGAAGCGTCCGCGCCCGACGAGATCAGCGACCGTGATGCCGTCGGGGGCGATGGACGACTGCGGAAGCAGTCCCAGCTTGCGGGCGACTTCTTTCGGCTTGAGCGAACGCAGTTCGTCGCCGTCGAGCAGCACGGCGCCGGTGGTCGGGCGCAGCAGCCGGGCGAATCCGCGCAGCAGGGTCGACTTGCCGCACGCGTTGGGTCCGATGATGATCGTGAACGAGTTGTCGGGAACCTCGAGAGTGAGGTCGGAGATGATCGGGGTGTCCCCGTAGCCCAGCGTGATGTCGCGGGCCCGCAGCGAAGCGGTCATGGGTGTTCCTTTCAGGTGCGGCGCGCGTACTGGGCAGCGAGCAGCCAGGCGAGATAGAGGCCGCCGACCGACACCGTCACGACGCCGACCGGCACAGCGACGAGCTGGGCCACGGCGTCCGACACCACGACGAGGGCGGCGCCGGTCAGCATCACGGGCACCGTGCCCATCGGGGTGTTCGAGCGGGTGAGGCGCTGCGAGATCTGCGGGGCCGCGAGGGCGATGAAGGAGATGGGGCCGGCCGCGGCGGTCACCAGCGCGACCAGGGCGACGCCGAACACCATCGCTGCGAGACGGGTGCGACCGGGACTGATACCGAGGGCGGTCGCCGCGTCGTCGCCCATCTCGAGCACGGGAAGCGTGCGGGCGAGGGGGAGGGAGAGCAGGGTCACGATCGCGAACACGATCGCCGCCGGGATCAGCTGGTCGAAGCCGAGCGAGGCGATCGAGCCCGCACCCCAGGTCGCCGCCATCATGGCCTTCTCGACGCTGACCGAGATCAGGATCCACGAGGTGAGGGATCCGAGTCCCGCCGAGACGCCGATGCCGACGATGATGAGCCGGAACGACGACATCGTGTTCTTGCTGGCGAGCACGTAGACGAGCAGCGCGGTGAACAGGCCTCCGACGAGCGCACCCGCCGCCTTGAACATGTAGGTGTTGAGCTCGAAGACGATCATGACCAGCGTCACACCGAACTGTGCGCCGATGCCGAAGCCGATGATGTCGGGGGAGCCGAGCGGATTGCGGGTGAGGGACTGGAAGATGCCGCCGGCGAGGGCGAGGGCTGCTCCGCACAGCACCGCGAACAGCACGCGCGGCAGGCGCCATTCGAACACCACCTGGCGGATGTCGGGGTCGGATGCGGGGTCGAAGATCGCTCGGATGACGGCCGCGAAGTCGACCTCGTAGGCGCCGAGAGTCATGGAGAACAGGCCCGCGCCGATGATCACGACGACCAGCAGGAGGCTGACGATGACGGATCGCACCGGGATGAGCGTGGCGATCCGCGCGGTCTCGATCCGGAACAGGCGTCGACCGTGATCGACCGGGGTGAACGCGGCGGGCGATGCCTCAGTGTGGGGCGCGGTGCGGGTCTTCTGGTCGATGCTCACAGCCCGCTCACCCGCTTGCGACGCACGAGCATGATCAGGATGGGGGCTCCGAGGAGTGCGGTGACGATGCCGACGCGCATCTCCCCGTTCGGGAGCACGATGCGGCCGAGGACGTCGGCGAACAGCAGGAAGGCGGGGCCGATGATCATCGAGTACCCGAGCACCCAGCGCTGGTCGGGGCCGGTGAACCAGCGGACGATGTGCGGGATCATGAGCCCGACGAAGGCGATGGGTCCGGCGGCGGCGACGCTGGTTCCGGCCAGCAGGGTGACGGCGATGATGACGAGGATGCGGGTCACGCGCACGCGTGCACCGAGGGCCTGCGCCAGGTCGTCGCCGAGGGCCAGGGCGTTCAGGGAGCGCGCGCACAGGAGCCCGATCAGGAGACCGGCGACGATCAGGGGCACGGCCCAGGTGAGCTGGTCGAGGGTGCGTCCACCGATCGAGCCGACGCCCCAGAACCGCATCACCTGCAGGGTGCTGTGGTCGCGCAGCACGATCGCTGTGGTGAAGCCGGTGAAGGCCGCGCCGAGGGCGACGCCGGCGAGGGTGAGCTTCATGGGGGTCGCCCCCGAGGCTCCGAACGAGCCCAGTATGTAGACGAGCATGGTGAGGACGAAGGCTCCGCCGAGGGCGAAGGGCACGTAGGCGCCGGGGGCGGTGAGGCCGAGCACACCGACGGCGAACGTGACGGCGAAGGATGCACCGGCGTTCACACCGAGGATGCCGGGGTCGGCCAGCGGGTTGCGGGTGAAGGCCTGGATCAGGCCGCCGCACACCGCGAGAGCGGCACCCACGACGATGCCGAGCAGGGTGCGCGGCACACGCAGCTCCATGACCATGAGGTGCAGCGGGTTCTCGTCGTCGTAGGAGAAGAGGGACTGCAGCACGGTGACGGGGTCGATCGCGCGGGCACCGACGGCGAGCGAGGCGATGGCGGCGATGGCCAGCACCACGACCGAGATGACCAGTCCCGCCACGAGCGTCCCGTTACGGTGCGGGGAGTCGACTGCACGACTCCCCGCACCCGTGTTCGAGACGTCCGTGCCGTCATCCGTCGCCAGGGACATCTCTCGGATCACTTGCCGGTGATGGTGGGCTCGCCCTGGAGCGCCCCGGCGAGGTCGTCGACGTACGTCGGCAGGATGTACTTCAGCGAGAGCACGGTGGGCGCGCTGATGGCCGAGGCCTCGGCGTCGTCGGCGTAGATCACGTACGAGCCGTTGGCGATCGGGTTCCAGCGCGACACGACCTTGTTCTCGACCGTGTACGTGCCCTCGTCGGCGCTGCCGCCCCAGGCCGCGAACAGATCGGCCTCCACGTCGTAGAGGTTCTCGAGGCTGACGCCGGTGTACCAGTTGTCGCCTTCCGCGGTCTGGAGGAAGGTGTCCATCGCCGGGGTCGAGGTGAATCCGAGGGCTTCGGTGATGCGCACGCGGGGGTCGTACTCGAGGTAGACGCCGAGGTCGGTGCCGCCCTCGTTCAGGGTCAGACCCCAGACGAAGGTCTTGTCCTCGAACTCGGGGTGCTCGCCGGCCAGGGTGGTGATCTGCTTCTCGGTCTCGGCGATCAGCTCATCGGCTTTGTCCTCTTCGGACAGTGCCTTGCCGACCGTGCGGGTCATGTCCTCCCAGGTCCCCGGGTTCCAGGGGCCTTCGATGTAGGGGACGGTCGGGGCGATCTCGGTCAGGCGCTCGTACTCGATGTCGGAGACGCCGGAGTAGAGGCTCAGGATCAGGTCGGGCTTGAGCTCCTTGATGGCCTCGTAGTTGGGGCCGTCTTCGAGGAAGGGGATGATCTCGGGGGTCTCGCCGTACTCCTCGGTGACATAGTCCTCGAACCAGGGCTGGTAGCCGCTCTCGCCTGCGCCCCAGACCTCCTCCATGCCGACGGGGTTGGTGCCGAGGGCGGCGACGATGTCGGCCGTCATCCAGCCGAGGGTGACGATGCGCTGCGGCTTCTCCGGGATCACGGTCTTTCCATGGCCGTGCTCGATCACCACGCCGTCCGTTGCGGTCGAGGCGGAGCTCGATTCCTCAGGGGTGGACGAGCACCCGGCGAGGGCGAGGGCGGCGGCGACGGCCGCGGCGACGAGGGCCGAGCCTCGGCGGATCTTCGGGCGCGCAGAAGCGAGCGACATGGTTCTCCTTCGGGAAGGGGGGAGGGTGTTGCCGCGTCGACGCGGCGAGAAGT
Source organism: Microbacterium maritypicum MF109 (assembly GCF_000455825.1). Lineage (GTDB taxonomy): Bacteria > Actinomycetota > Actinomycetes > Actinomycetales > Microbacteriaceae > Microbacterium > Microbacterium maritypicum_A. The sequence continues at coordinate 114,187 of NZ_ATAO01000217.1, read as the reverse complement.
TAGGTAAGCATGCCCTAACAGAACGATGCTAGAACGCGGATCCTGCGCTCAGTGTCGCGGGAGCGACGACTTGTATCGCGGAACCGACAACGACGGTCGGATTCGCCGTCAGGGGATCAGGATCGCCCCGCCGTCAGCGCCAGTACAGCTGGTGCGCCGCGTCGGCCTGCACGCGCGCCACGTGCTGCCGGGGAGTGAGCCCGAAGCGCTCCTTGAACGCGGCGGAGAAGGCGCTCGTCGTGGCGTAACCGCAGCGGTGCGCGGCCGCACCGATCGGAGTGCCGTCGACGATCAGGCGCGCCCCGAGGGTCATCCGCACGCCGGTGCGCCACCGCCCGAAGCTCATGCCGACGTCGTTCTGGAAGATGCGCAGGACTGTACGCTCGTGGAGCCCGTGCGCGAGGAACAGCTCGATCGCACTGCGGGGGTCGCCGGGGTCGGCGAGAACGGCCTGCACGAGCGCGGCGACCCGCTCATCCGCCGGCATCGGCACCTCGCCCCATTCGCTCGCGGCCTCGGGAAGCGGCTGCTGCAGCATCTCGATGAGCACCGACTGGATGCGCACGCGCAGGTCGGTGGGCATGTCGTTGATGCCGAGGTGGAGCAGCATCTCCTGCACCGCGCGCGGCACGAGCACCCGAGTGATGTCGTCGATCGGGGCGATCAGCGATGAGTCGGGGATGTAGGTGTAGCAGCCGGTCGAGTCGGGCTCGTGGTGGGCCGTGTGCGGCGTGTGCGCGGGGATCCACACGCCCTGACCGGGGGCGAGGCGCCACCGTGCGTCCTGCAGGTGCACCCACACCGTGCCGCGGTAGCACCAGGCGAGCATCGGGTCGGCGTGGCTGTGCGGAGGGGAGAGCGGGCGGGTGCCGGTGTCCTCGGCGGTGACCACGCCGGTGCCCATCAGGTACGGCTCGTTCACGGTCGACGGATACGACGGGCTCGCCGCCCAGTCGTCCTGCCGGTAAGAGTTCATTCGTGCTCCGCGTGAGGCGGCGCCGACTGCGCGGGAAAACAGGTCCTGCCGCCCTCGCCATGCTATCCGGGTGAGCTGCGAGCGCCCCGCGAGGCCCGATGATGGACACATGCCTTCTGCCCATCGCCCCGGTCTGCGGGTCTCGTCGGGTCTCACGATCCCCGAGGCCGAGTTGTCGTGGCGCTTCTCGCGGTCATCCGGGCCGGGGGGACAGGGCGTCAACACCGCGGATTCCCGCGCTGAACTCGTCTGGGATGCGGCGAACTCCGCGGTGCTCTCGCCGCATCAGCGCGAGAGGCTGCTCGACCGATTGAGTGGTCGCCTGGTCGATGGAGTGCTGACGATCGCCGCGTCCGAGCATCGTGCCCAGTTGCGCAACAGGGATGCGGCGCGGGAGCGGCTCGTCGCCCTCGTCGCAGAGGCTCTGCGCCCGCCGGCACCACCGCGACGGCCGACGAAGCCGAGTCGGGGGTCGAAGGAGCGCCGGCTGAAGGCCAAGCAGCGGCGCACCGACGTCAAGAGTCTGCGACGACGCCCTCGCGACGACTGACCCGGCGCCGGAGAATCACCTGGCGAGACGCTCTTCGACAGGGTCCCAGCCACTCGCGAGCACCCGGAATCCCGCGTCCACCGTCTCGAGTGGATCTTCGCTGTCGTTGATCAGCAGTTGCATCTGCAGGACGAATCGGGCGTAGACGCGGATCTCGGCGACCGGCTCGGCGAGCCCGAGCTCGTCGGCGATGGCCGCGGCGAGGGCATCCTCGTGTCGGAGCCACATCTTCGCGGCATAGTCGCGCAGGGCGGGTGTCTCGTTGAGGAAGCGCATGAACACGCGGGTGACGTCATCACCGTGCTCGTCGAAGTTCGCCCTGATCTCGGCGGCGAAGAAGTCGTGGATCGCGCGGTTGATCGTGCGTCCGGCGGGCCGGTCGCGCACGGCCGAGACCAGACGGTCGCGCTGTTCGTCGTCCTCGTCGAAGACGAGAGCCTCCTTCTGCGGGAAGTGCGCGAACACGGTCGTAGGGGAGACGTCCGCCGCATCGGCGACCTCGCGGATGCTGACGTTGTCGAAGCCGCGCTCGAGGAACATCATCGTCGCGACGTCGGAGATCGCCTTGCGGGTCGCGGCCTTCTTGCGCTCGCGGCGTCCGAGGGGCTCTGGGTTCGTCATGACAGCAGTCTATCGTGGACCGACTACAAACCTGGCTTGACACCAAAACTGGTATCGGTACACTTTCGGTATGACTTCACCCAACGTCCTCACGCGACGGGATCAGAACCGCGCGTGGATCATGCTCATCGTGCTCACGATGCTCACCGTCATCGGTATGACGGTCGTCCTTCCCGTCCTGCCCTTCGTCGTGCTGCAATACGTCTCGCACGAGAGCGACCTCGCCATCTGGGTGGGCGTGCTCGAGGCCGTCAACGGCCTCTGCGCCTTCCTGGTCGCCCCCTTCCTCGGCCGGCTCTCCGACCGCTTCGGTCGTCGACCCGTCATCATCGTCGCCGCGTTCGGCGCCGCATTCTCGATGGCGCTGTTCGGCATCGGCGGTGCGATCTGGGTCCTCGTGCTCGCGCGCATGATCCAAGGCCTGACCGCGGGAGATCTCCCCGCCCTCTTCGCCTACCTCGCCGACATCACCCCGCCGGAACAGCGGGCGAAACGCTTCGGTCTCCTCGGCGCTCTCACGGGAATCGGCACCATGGTCGGCCCGGGGATCGGTGGTCTGCTCGCCGCGGTGAGCATTCAGCTTCCCGTCTTCCTCACCTCCGCCGTCGCCCTCACGATCGCGATCCTCAGCATCTTCCTGCTTCCGGAGAGCCTCAAGCCCGGCAATCGCATCAGCGCCATCCGGCTGCGTGACGTGCAGCCGTTCGCGGTCTTCAAAGAGGCGTTCGGGCGCAAGGAGCTGCGCGGACTGATGATCGGCTTCGGTCTGCTCGCCCTGCCGTTCGGCTTCTTCGTGAACAACTTCAGCGTCCTCGCGCTGGACTCCATCCAGTGGGGGCCGACGCAGATCGGACTCCTGACCGCGGCCGTCGGCATCATCGACATCCTCATCCAGGGTGTGCTGCTCGGCATCCTGCTCCCGCGCATCGGTGAGCGCGGCGTGATCATCAGCGGCATCGTCGCGCAGATGGTCGGTCTCGCGGCGCTCGCCATCGTCGCGTCGATCTTCGCCCAGCCGTGGGTGTTCATCGTCGGTGCGCTCATGCTCGCTGCCGGCCAGGGAGCATCCCAGGCGGCGATGGACGGTGCCATGTCGAACGCGGTGGGCGACGACGAGCAGGGCTGGCTCGGCGGAGCGACGCAGTCACTGAATGCGGCCATGGGCACGGCCGCCCCGCTCATCGCGGGGGCGCTCTACGCGCTGGTCAGCCACGCCGCCCCGTACTGGCTCGGGGTCGCACTCATGATCGTCGCCGTGATCGTGGTCAGCCGCGCACACATCGCGAACACCGCGAAGCGCCCGGTCACCGATGGCGTGGGAGCGCCTCCGGTCGAAGCCGTCGAGACCGTCGGCTGAGCATCAGGTTGCGGGAGCTGCCGGACGCGGCAGCTCCCGCAGCCGCGTGATCGAGGCGAGCAACTCCTCCGGCGTCGTGCCGAGATTCCCGAGTGCCAGTGCCGCCGACGCGCTGAATCCCGCCGAGTCGATCGGGAGGCGTGCCACGTTCGGCACCAGCCCCTTCTCGTTCGTCACCCAGTTCCCGGCGGCGGCGTGCCAGGCGTGCGCGGTCAGCATGGCCGTCGTGGTTCCGCAGAGGGAGACGTATGCGACGTCTCCCGCCTTCGCGCCCTTCACCGCCGCGTTCAGCAGGAAGTCGACCTGCCAGAGGCTCGTGAGGAACGCCTCGCGCAGCGCCGCGGGATAGGGGGTGACGCTCCGTGCCAGACCGACCAGGAGTCCCTCCGGATCGCGAAGCGGCACGCTGGTGGCCACCTCGCCCGCATAGGCGACATCGAGGAAGCCGAGGGGGTGACCCGGTTGGGTGTGGAAGGCGAACTCGCCGCGGACGGCGCGAGCGCATTGCTCTCCGACGCGGGTGACGTCGCGGAGGATGAGGTCGACCGGCACGCCGTCGACGATCAGCCAGGCGCCGCCGTCGACCCAGGGTCCCCATCCGCCGCGCTCGGCGACCTCGACGGGTTCGCCCGTCCACCCGCTCGCCACGCGCGCGATACCGGCGCGGTCGACATCCGAGTCCACGTAGAGCCCCAGATCGATGTCGGAGTCGGGTCGGTGCGTCCCGCGGGCGCGACTGCCGCCCAATGCGACGGCACGCACGCCGGGAACCCGGCTCAGTTCGTCGGCCATCGAGCGGAGGCGGTCTTCATCGAGCACGACACCGATCGTACTCACGTGGTCTCACGCCGTCGGAGAACAGACGCCATCCGGAGATCGACCCACCCGACGCGTTCTCGGGCGGCGTGGGCTCCGTCAGTCCTTCCCGCCCCGTACGAGTTCGAGCCCGGCACCCGCGAACTGGCGCAGCGTCGCATCCGGCAGGAACGCCCGCGTGAGTGCTCCACCGATGCGGGTGAGGTCGCTCTCGTCGCGGAAGAGGAGATACATGGTCTCGTAACGGGGGTGGAACTTCTGCTTGAACCGATGCAGCGACCCGAAGCCGTACACCGGTTCCAGCGCATCGGCCAGCCGGTCGCTGAGAGCGGCGATCATCCCGGCATCCGGCGGATAGTCGTGGGCGAGGGGCGCGCCGGAGAGCGACATGATCTGCGCGCCCTCCTCGGCGAACTGCTTGGCCGAGGAACCGATCAGATACTCCATGACGGGCCCGAAACCGCCTTCGCGGCGACGCATGAGGTCGAGGGTCCAGCCCCGCACCGCACCGTCGTCGCCGTACACCGGCAGCCAGGAGAGGAAACCGTCGACGTCGCCGTTGGGAGCGAGCGCCAGGGCGAGCCGCACCTCCGGATCCTCGGCCTCGTCGAGGGTGCCGAGCGTGAAGCGCATCTCGGGCAGGTCCTTGTCTCCGACCCAGGCCTCCGAGATCGCTCTGAGCTGCTGCTGCACACCCCACGGCTCCGCTTTGAGGTGTGTCATCCGGAAGGTCATCTCCTCGCGACCGGCCTTGTTCAGTGAGGTGCGCACCGAGTTCCAGCGCTTGCCCGTGAACTCCAGCCCCGGCAGGTCGACGATCGTGTCGTCGGCCACGACGATGCTGCGCCAGGTCGAGGGGACGGCCGCCCGCGTGGCCTCATCCGCACTGAAGAAGCAGGGAACGAGGCCGGCGAGCTCCACGGCGTGGATGAAATCGTTCACGGCTTCTGCGCGTGTCTCCGCAGGGCCGATCGGGTCGGCCAGGGCCAGGGCGACGCCGTTGCGACGCTGGTACGCGACGATGCCGCCGGCCACCCGGGCATAGCTGTTGCCCTCCCAGGTGGTCATCCACGAGAGCGTTCCGCCGCCATGAGTGCGCAGCTCGCGCTTCATGTCATCGACGTTCGGAGCGGGCTGGATGCCCAGCTTGGCGCGGCGCTTGGCTCGGAACGCGCGTCGCACCCACACCAGGTATACGAGCATGATGAGCCACAGGAAGCCGTTGGCCATCGCGAGCTCGGTCTCACCGTCCCAGCGCAGATCGAGCTCCGCCTGGCTCGTGATGATGATGAGGGTGAGCACCAGCGCGGCGCCCGAGATGTTGAACAGGCCGAGCAGGATCGCGAGCACCCACGCGAAGCGCCGCCCGCGACGGAGCCCGTTCACGAGCACGACGATCACGACGAGGTCGATCGCGAGGTCGATGAATCCTCCCGACGCGGGATCGGTCGGTCCGAAGGGTCCGTCCGTGGGCAGGAAGGTCGTGATGATCTCGACGGCGCCCAGGACGAGGATCGCCACCACGGCGATCAGCCGCTGCTCGCGGACCGTCGTGTGCCGCACCCGCAGCGATCGGTCGACGACGAGGATCAGCAGCACCGCGAGCAGGTGCTCGAGGTCGGCGACCTTGCCCCAGAAGAGCATCGCGATGAACACGAAGCCGAGCAGGATGAGCCAGCCGCGCACCCGCCACGGCGGACGGAACAGGCCGACCGCGGCGGCGATGCACGCCATGGTGCCGCCGGATGCTCCCACGTCGAGCGCCTGGGCCTGCTCCGCCGCCCACGCCCACGGGAACTGCGAGAGCACGTACAGCAGCAGGGCGGTGGCGAAGATCGCGAACAGCTGACCGAGCCAGTAGTAGGCGAGCGCCACGCGCGATCCGCGACGGAACTCCAGGTAACCCATACCCCAGAAGCCTGCGATCGTGAACAGGTACACCCAGGGCTGGTTCACGAAGAACGTGCCGGTCAGGGGCGTCCACCACTTGCCGTCGGCGAGGTTCGGGAGCCCGTAGGCGACTGTCTGGAAGAGCGCGGTGTCCTCGAACGGCGCCCAGAGGCCGCTCCAGACGACCCCCACCGCGATGATCAGCAGCACCATCGTCAGCGTCGCCGGAATGCGCCGGACGACGGCCATCACCGGATGGGGAGAGGGGGAGTGCTCCTCGGTCATGCGCTCAGCGTAGCGAGGGCTGCGTCCGCACGGGCGCGGGCACTCCTACTCCCCGCGAAGCACTCGACGAAGGTCGGCGATCTCGTCGTCGGTCAGACCGCCGCTTCGCAGATAGCCCGCGACGTCGCCGTGGTTGTCGTCGATCCAGTCCATCGCAGCCTCGATGGCGGATGCCGGAGCCTCGGTCGCGAGCGTCTTCAGGGCCGGCGTGAGGGGGACGCCGAGCGAGGTGATCAGTGCGGTGAGGGCTTCGGCGAAACCCCGCGCCAGATTCTTCTCCGTCTGCGTGTAGTCCTCGACGATCGCCTCGCGAGGTGCTTCGGCGACGAGCAGCAGGATCGCGGCGGCGAGCCCCGTGCGGTCCTTGCCCGCAGTGCAGTGGAACAGCACGCCGGGTCGTTCGGTGCGCGAGGCTTCGAGCACCGTCCGCGCGATGGTCGCGAACGGGGTGGCGCTGGCCGCCAGGATCGAGACGTACAGCTCCTCCAACGTCGGCACCTGCTTCAGCACCTCGGCGACCTGGGTCACCGAGAGTCCCGCTCCGCCGGTTGCAGGGAGCAGCTGCTTCACCATCTCGTCCATCGCGCCGCCCTGCATGGGCAGAGTCAGGAGCGTCACGCTGCCGTCGTCGGGCAGGCGATCCGCGGCGCGTGCGCGTTCGCCCTCGGTGCGCAGATCGATCACGGTGCCGATGCGGAGGTCGGCCAGCGCCTGCATCCCCTCGTCGGTCAGCGCTGCGAGCGCGTCCGATCGGAAGAGCAGACCGGAGGCGAGCGTGCCGCCGCCCGAGGTCGGGATCCCGGCGAGTTCGCGGGCGTTGTGGGTCGTCTGCAAGGCGGTCGTGATGTCGATGGTCATTCTGGCCCTCTCCTGGGTAGGCGGCCAGAATATCGGTGCGGCGGGATCGCGCGGCTTCGACACGGAAGCCGCGCGATCCGCCTTTCCATGTCAGCCGTTCACGGCCTTCTCGATGGCCTGTTCGAGGTCATCCCACTCCTGCAACACGATCTTCTCGCCGTCGATGAAGAACGTCGGCGTGCTGTTCACCCCGAGCTTCTCGCCGTCGGCCTTGTCGGACTGCACGCGCTCCGCGGTGGCCGGGTCGGCGATCGCGGCATTGTACGCGCCCATGTCGAGCCCGAGATCCTGGGCGAACCCGCGGAACACCTCGGGGGTCTCCTCGGGCTGCTCGCCCCACTGCGCCTGCGTCTCGAACAGACGGCGGTACATGTCCTCGAAGCGGTCCTGCTGCCCGGCGGCCTCGGCGGCCAGCGCGGCCTGGGTGGAGTTGATGTGCCCGGGCAGGGGGAAGTAGCGGACGACATACGTGATCTCGCCGTCGTACTTCTCCCTGAGGTCTTCGACGACGGGGTAGAACGCCCCGCACGCCTCGCACTCGAAGTCGAGGAACTCGACCACGGTCACGGCGCCCTCGCCCCCGTCGTCGAGCACATGGGAATCGGTGCGGACGGTCTGCTGCGGCTCTCCGCCCTCCGCGGGCGCGGCGGGTTGCTGTTGGCTGATCGCGAAGACGATTCCGGCGATCAGCAGGACGATGGTGACGGCGATGGCGATCAGGGTCGCTTTGACAGAGTTCTTCATGGGGTCTCCAGACACACGGGTACGACGAGGGAAGGGTGCCGCTTTCGGGCGGCTCGATGCGCGCGTCGGCGGGTCAGGTGCGGGAGATGGAGAGCTGCGTGAGAGTCAGGGCGGGGACGAAGGCGCGCGGACCCGCGCGACTCGGCGACACCGTGCGCGGGGCGCGGGTGCCGAGCGGCCGGGTGCCCCCGGCGAGCCGGCGGAACAGCAGGACCAGCGCGACGCCGCCGAGCACCGCGAGCAGGCAGATCCCGACACCGGAGCTGAGCACGTCGATCGTGGGCGCTGCCGCCGGGTCACCTGCCGTCGGGGCGGCAGCCGTCGACTCCGAGACGCCGGAGGCGAGACACAGCGTCGCGTGCACATCGGCCGAACCCCGCGAGGTCGACCAGGCGCCGACCACGAGCAGGAGCGCGAGGCCGACGGCGGTGATCACCCGGGCGATCAGCATCCGCTCGGCCCGCGCTCGCGGCATCGGATCCGGCGATGAGGGCAGCATTTCCCGCGCAGTCTAGCAACGGCGCCTCTGTCCTCCCCGGGGCCGGGGAAGCCGTGGCGCGCCTACACTGGAGGGGTGGCGAGACTACTGATCGTCGGCGGCTTCCTCGCCGCCGTGTTCTGGGTGTTCAGCATCGTCGACTGCGCAGTGCAGCCGGCGACGCGGCACCGCGGTGTGTCCAAGCCCGTCTGGATCCTGATCGTGGTGCTCCTTCCCGTGATCGGAGGCATCCTCTGGTTCGTGATCGGCCGTCGACGTGCGAACGATCCCGGGGTCCGTCCGGTCGTCGCGCCCGACGACGACCCGGCCTTCCTGCGCAGCATCAGCAAGACCGAGCAGGATGCGCGCATCCGCCGCCTCGAAGAGGAGCTCGCCCGTCTGGACGAGGAGACCGACGAGCCTCCCGCCACGGACCAGCGCCCGTGACCCCGTCGCCGGCCATGGATGCTGCGGCATCCCTGATCGCCGACCTCGTCGCCCAGGGCGTGCGCCACATCGTGGTGTCTCCGGGCTCACGCTCGCAGGCCCTCGCGCTCGCCGCGGTACGGGCCGCCGATGAAGGACACGTCCGGGTGCACGTCCGGATTGACGAGCGGGTCGCCGGCTTCACGGCTCTCGGAATCGCCCGTGAGACGGGCGTGCCCGCCGCGGTGGTGTGCACCTCGGGAACGGCCGTCGCGAACCTGCTGCCCGCGGTGATGGAGGCTTTCCACTCCGGGGTGCCGCTGCTGCTGCTCACCGCCGACCGGCCGCCCGAGCTGCGCGGGGTCGGTGCCAACCAGGCGACGCTCCAGGACGGCCTCTTCCACCCCTGGGTGCGTGACCAGTTGGACGCTCCGGTGCCCGGGGATGGCGACTGGTCGGGACTCGCCGCGCAGGCCGTGGCCGCGGCGATGGGGGCTCGCGAGGTCGAGAGCGGCCTTCGCGGGATCTCCGGACCCGTGCATCTGAACCTCCCGTCCCGGGAACCGCTCTCGGGCGATCTGCCCTCGATCGCCATCACCCCGGGCGAGGCGCCGGAGGCTCTGAGAAGCACACCGTTCGAACTCGACCGCGGGCCGCGCACCGTCGTGGTCGCCGGGGCCGACGCCGGCCCCGATGCCGAGGAGATCGCGCACGCCGGCGGCTGGCCGCTGATCGCCGAGATCGTGAGCGGCGCGCGATTCGGACGCCAGATCGTACACGGCTACCGTCGACTGCTCGCGCGTGAGGATCTCGGCGGACGCGTCGAGCGGGTCGTCGTCCTCGGGCATCCGACACTCAGTCGCGAGGTCGCGGCACTCCTCTCGCGTCAGGATGTCGAGGTCGTGGCCGTGCACCGCGGCGGCGAGGAGCTGAACCTCAATCACCGTACGAGGGGGGTCGACGCCGTCGTCGTCGCTCCGGGCGTCGCGGATCGCAGCTGGCTCGGGGAGTGGATGCGAGCATCCGCGGCCGAGACCGTCGACCTGAGCGAGCGCGCCCCCGATCCGGAAGCGCTGGCGTCCTCCGATTTCGCGGCGCGCAGGCAAGCCGTGAAGGCCGAGCTCGACGCCGTCCGCCGTCCGCTCGATCGCGAGCTGCTCGTCGATGCCGTGTGGCGCGCCACCTGGCCGCACGACCGCCTGGTGTTCGGCTCCTCCCGGCTCGTCCGCGTCGCCGATCAGGTGCTCGGCGGCAAGAAGGTCCCCGTCCATGCCAACCGCGGTCTCGCCGGCATCGACGGCACGATCGCCACCGCGACCGGAGTCGCGATCGCGAGTCAGGCGGCCGGCGCCCCCGGCGTGACGCGGGTGCTGCTGGGCGACCTCGCCTTCCTGCACGACGTCGGCGCCCTGCTGCTGCCGCCTGACGAGACCGAGCCCCGGTTGCAGGTCGTCGTCGGCAACGACGGCGGGGGCACGATCTTCGACTCTCTCGAGGTCGCATCGTCAGCACGCCCCGGCGACCTCGATCGCGCCTTCTACACGCCGCACACGGTCCGCCTCGAGCACCTCGCCCTCGCGTACGGCTGGGAGTACCAGCGGGTCACCACCCGCACGGCACTGGATCAGGCCCTGACCTCGCCTCGTGGTGGACGTCAGATCATCGAGGTGCCACTGGCGCGTTGACTGGCAGGATGTGCGTATGAACGCGCACACCTGGACGCAGACGCTGCGAGTCGACGAGGGATTCCGTCTCGCCGACATCGACCCCGACGCCAAGCCCGGATACGACCACGGCAAGTCCCGCGGGGTCTCCGACCTCGCAGCCGGGCTCACCGACCTCAATGTGCTGCAGGAGCGGCTCTTCGCCGAGAGCCGGGCAGGGGTGGCGAAGGATGCGGTGCTGCTGGTGCTGCAGGCGATGGACTCGGCCGGCAAGGGCGGCATCGTGCGGCACGTCGTCGGCGGCGTCGACCCGCAGGGCGTCGCGCTCGCCGCGTTCAAGGCGCCGACGGCAGAGGAACGCGCGCACGACTTCCTCTGGCGCATCGAGAAGCGTCTGCCTGAACCGGGGTTCATCGGGGTGTTCGACCGCTCCCACTACGAGGATGTGCTGATCGGGCGTGTGCGCGAACTCGCCCCGCCGGACGAGATCGAGCGCCGCTACGACGCCATCAACGAGTTCGAGTCCCGGGTCGCGGCATCCGGTACCCGCATCGTCAAGGTCATGCTGCACATCTCACCGGATGAGCAGAAGTCGCGGCTGATGGAGCGACTCGAGCGTCCGGACAAGCACTGGAAGTACAACCCCGGCGACGTGGACGAGCGCATGCTGTGGCCGCAGTACATGGAGGCGTACCAGACGGTGTTCGAGCGCACCTCGACCGAGGTGGCCCCGTGGCACGTGATCCCGGCGAACGCCAAGTGGTACGCCCGGCTGGCCGTGCAGGAACTGCTGCTCGCGGCCCTGGAAGACATCGACCCGCAGTGGCCACGTGCCGACTTCGATGTCGAGGCCGAGAAGAAGCGTCTCGCCGCCAGCTGAGGGTCGGCCGCGGTCAGGCCAGCGCGTCGACCAGGGGGCGGAACTTCACGCGCGTCTCGAGCAGTTCGCTCTCCGGGTCGGAGCCCGCGACGATCCCGGCGCCCGCGTAGGCCGTCACCCCGATCTCTCCCTGGCGCACGGTGAACTGCGCGCAGCGCAGCGCGATCGCCCACTCGCCGTTGCCGGCGGCATCCACCCAGCCCACGGGGCCGGCGTAGCGCCCGCGGTCGAAGGGTTCGAGCTCGCGGATCGCGTCGATCGCCGCCGGTGTCGGCGTGCCGGCGACGGCGGCGGTCGGATGCAGTGCCCGCACCAGGTCGAGCGCGCTCTCCCCATCGGCCAGCTCGCCCTCGACGTCGGTGGCCAGATGGAACAGATTCGGCAGCTTCAACAGGAAGGGCTGCTCGCTCGCCGCCAGCGCCCGGGTGTGGGATCGGAGCGAGGCGAGCACGCTCTGCACGGCGTACTGGTGTTCGTCGAGGTCTTTGACGCTCGACGCGAGGTGAGCGGATGCGGCGGTGTCGGCGTCGGCGTCCGCGCCACGGCCGATCGTCCCCGCCAGCACCCGTGCGGTGACGGTTCCGTCGTGCACGGTGACGAGCGTCTCCGGGCTCGCACCGATCAGCCCGTCGACGGCGAACGCCCACGTGTCGGGGTAGCCGGTCGCAAGGGCGCGCACGAGCCGACGCAGGTCGGAGCCTGCCGGGATGCTCCCGGTGAGGTCGCGGGCCAGCACGACCTTGCTCAGGTCTCCGTCGGCGATGCGGGCGAGGGCGCGGCGCACCGAATCCTGGTATCCCTGCGGGCTCTGCGCTCCGGGGCCGACGGTGCCGGCCCAGTGCGGGCCGTAAGGCTGGGTGACGAGCTCGTCACGGTCGTCCGGAGCGCCGGCGAGGCGGAGCGTGGTGCGCCAGAACCGGTCGCCGTGTCGCCCCACCACCTGCGTGGGCACCACGAGCACGCTGTCCGCGGCCGAGTCCTCGTCGAACGCGAATGCCCCAAAGGCCACGAGCCCCGTGCCCGGGAGGCCCATCGGGTCGGAGATCTCGGACTGCGCCGCCATGGTGCGCCAGGCAGCCGCGAGGGTCTCGACGCGTGACGTTCCCGCTTCGACCGCGGGACGGATCTCCGTGAGCGGTCGGCCGACGGCGACGATCCCGTCTCCGCGGCGCAGCCAGGCAAGAGGGCGGGCGGGGTCCGCGTAGGCCAGGAGGTCTTCGACCGGGTCGATCTCGCGGGTCTCCACGACCAGGTGGGTGGTGTGCACGTCTCCAGCCTATGCCGCTCAGGGCGCATGGATCCGCGTGGTCGTAGGGTGAGCGGATGAGCGACGCACGTCCTGCACCCGGCACCGAGATGGTCTTCCAATGGCGCAAATGGGATGGCTCGCCGCACTGGCGGCACGAGTGCGTCTATCTCGGCGCCGACGAGTGGGGCGACTGGATCGGGCAGCCCGTCGGATGGCACAGTGTGCGCCCCGGCGCCGAGTTCCACGCGGGCGGTCCGAACGTCACCCTGGTCCCGGCGAGCGGTGACCATGCGCTCACCGTCAATCGCCGTCACCGCAAGGGCATGCGCATCTACATCGATCTGGGGTGGGACATCCGCTGGTCCGATGATCCGCTGCTGGCGACCGGGATCGACATGGACCTCGACGTGGTGCGCGTGGAAGGGGAACGGGGAACGTGGGTCGACGACCGCGACGAATGGGCCGACCACAGTGCCCGTTACGGCTACCCGACCGATGTCATGGCGCATCTGGAAGCCCTCGCGCTCGACCTCGAGGAGCGGGTGCGGGCCCGGGTCGCGCCGTTCGACGATGCGACCGCCGATCCCTGGCTCGACCGCCTCGAAGCGCTGGGCCTCGCGCCTAGACTGAACTCGTGACCTCGAACGAGAAGAACCGCGCCGATCTCGGCAAGGACCCCGCCCGCGTCAGCGGCATGTTCGACCAGGTCGCCGCAGGGTACGACCGGACGAACACCGCGATGACCTTCGGCAACGACGTGCTGTGGCGTGCGGCGACCACCCGAGCGGTCGCTCCGAAGCCGGGGGAGCGGATCCTCGACCTGGGGGCGGGCACGGCCTCGTCGTCGGCGTCCCTTGCGCGGAGCGGTGCCCAGGTGGTCGCGGCCGATTTCTCTCCCGGCATGCTCGCCGAGGGCGAGCGCCGGCACGGCGCCATGCGCAACCTGTCGTTCGTGCAGGCCGATGCCACGGATCTTCCGTTCCCGGATGCGACGTTCGACGCGGTCACGATGTCGTACGCGCTGCGCAACGTGAACGATCCGAAGAAGGCGCTGAGCGAGCTCTACCGCGTGACCAAGCCCGGAGGACGGCTCGTGATCAACGAGTTCTCGACCCCGCCGGGAAAGCTCTTCCGCAGTGCCTACCGCTTCTACAACGCCCAGGTGCTCCCGCGGGTGGCCCGCGTCGCCGGTACGAACGGCGAGGCCTACGACTACCTGAACGAGTCGATCCGCGAGTGGCCGGACCAGAAGCGGCTCTCCGCCTGGATCCGCGAGGCGGGCTGGAGCGACGTCGCCTACCGCAATCTCTCGTTCGGCATCGTGGCCCTGCACAGAGCGCGCAAGCCGGAGTGAGTCTCTCGGGCGAAACCTCGACATCCGACGAAGGTAGGCTGAGAACGTGACTTCGAGCCCCATCGCCCCGGGTTCGCGACTGGCGAGCCGTCTCGGCTTCAGCGATCGCGTCTTCATCGGCCCTGCCGCCCGACGTGTCGCGCGCGCCATCGAAGACGGGCTGGAGCTCGTCGAGACCGGCCTGGCCGACGACGTCCGCGTCGCCGACCCGCTGGCCGACGCCGCCAGCCGTTACCTGTACGAGGCGGGTGGGAAGCGCATCCGCCCCGTGCTCACGCTCCTCGCCGCGCAGCTCGGCGACGGCAACACCACCGAGGTCATCGACGTCGCGAAGGCCCTCGAGATCACGCATCTCGGCTCGCTGTACCACGACGACGTGATGGACGGTGCCGACCGCCGCCGAGGGGTTCCCGCCGCGCATGCCGTGTGGGGCAACAACATCGCGATCCTCACGGGCGACATCCTGTTCTCCCGCGCCAGCCAGCTGATGTCGCGGCTGGGGGAGCGTGCCATCCGTCTCCAGGCCGACACGTTCGAGCGTCTGGTGCTCGGTCAGATGCACGAGACCCTGGGACCGCAGGACGGCGACGACCCGATCGAGTTCTACATCCAGGTGCTCGCCGACAAGACGGGCTCCCTGATCGCCGCGGCCACGCAGGGCGGGGTGATCTTCTCGAACGCTCCCTCGGAGTACGAGGAGCCCCTGCGCGTGTACGGCGAGAAGATCGGAGTCGCGTTCCAGCTGCTCGACGACGTGATCGACCTCTCCGCGAAGCCCGAGGAGACCGGCAAGGTGCCGGGCACCGACCTGCGCGCCGGCGTTCCGACGATGCCGTATCTGCTGCTCAAGGCGGAGGGGGACGAGGCGTCGATCGACCTCGCGGCGCGCATCGATGACGGCGTCGCCCTCATCGCCGACGGAGCGGACCCGGCCATCCTCGACGGCCCGTTGGACGAGTTGCGCGACCATGTCGTGACGCAGAAGACCCTCGAGCTCGCCCACGCGTGGACGCGCGACGCCGTCGACGCTCTCCGGCCTCTCCCGCGCGGAACCGTGCGCGAGGCGCTGACCCGATTCGCTGAGACCCTCGCCGAACGCTCCAGCTGACTCCGCGCGGCGGCCCTTCGGGCCGCGGGCACCGGCTGCGACGGCATACGAAAGGACCTCCCATGACCAAGCTCAGACTGGCCATCGTCGGTGCGGGCCCCGCCGGCATCTACGCGGCAGACATCCTGCTGAAGGCGGAGCGCAAGTTCGACGTCTCGATCGACCTCTTCGAACAACTCCCCGCGCCGTACGGACTGGTGCGCTACGGCGTCGCCCCTGACCACCCCCGCATCAAGGGCATCATCACCGCCCTTCGCGACGTGCTGGACCGCGGTGACATCCGCCTGTTCGGCAACGTACGCTTCGGCGAGGACATCACCCTCGAAGACCTCAAGAAGCACTACAACGCGGTGATCTTCGCGACCGGTGCGATCCGTGACACCTCGCTCGACATCCCCGGCATCGATGCCGTCGCCTCGTACGGGGCGGCGGACTACGTCAGCTGGTTCGACGGCCACCCCGACGTGCCGCGTGAATGGCCGCTCGACGCCGCTTCCGTCGGCGTGCTCGGCAACGGCAACGTCGCGCTCGACGTGGCCCGCATGCTGGCCAAGCACGCGGAGGACCTGCTCGTCACCGAGGTGCCGGCCAACGTTTACGAGGGCCTCAAGGCCAGCGAGATCACGGATGTGCACGTGTTCGGGCGGCGGGGGCCGGCGCAGGTCAAGTTCACCCCGCTCGAACTGCGCGAGCTCGGCGAGCTGCGCGACGTCGACATGGTCGTCTACGACGAGGACTTCGACTACGACGATGCCGCCAAAGACGCCGTCGCCAGCAACAAGCAGGTCATGGTCATCGATCGCATCCTGCAGTCGTGGCGCAAACGGGGGTCGGTCAACAACGCCGGAGGCACGGCATCGCGCCGTCTGCATCTGCACTTCTGGGCGAAGCCGGTCGAGGTCCGCAAGGACGAGAACGGTCGCGTCGCGGCTCTCGTGTACGAGCGCACCCGGCCCGACGGCCAGGGTGGCGCGGTCGGCACCGGCGAGTTGCGCGAGGTGCCCCTGCAGGCTCTCTACCGTGCCATCGGCTACTTCGGATCCCCGCTTCCCGGCGTTCCGTTCGACAAGAAGCACGGGGTGATCCCGAACCGCGAGGGCCAGGTCCTCGCGAAGGACTCGAACGACCGCGTGCCCGGCATCTACGCGACCGGATGGATCAAGCGCGGCCCGGTCGGGCTGATCGGGCACACGAAGTCCGATGCGATGGAGACCGTGCGCCACATCATCAACGATCAGGGTTCCTGGTGGCACCCGGAGGACCCATCGGAGGAGGCGATCGTCGAACTCCTGCAGGAGCGCGGTGTGCGCTGGACCGACCTCGATGGCTGGCACCGCCTCGACGAGCACGAGATCGCTCTCGGCGCCCCGGAGGAGCGCGCCCGCGTGAAGGTGGTCCCGCGCGACGAGATGGTCCGCGTCTCGCGCGGCGAATAGCGCGGTCGCGGTCGGCCTTCCCCCGACCGGTCGCGCTCTCGGCTAGCCTGGCGACGACGGGGGAGGAACGCATGGCCGAGTGGATCCCTGATGTCCTGGGCGACGAGTTCGAGCAGCTGACGCTCGATCTCGGCACGGACGATCAGGGCCCCGTGGTGGCGACTCTGGTGCGTGCGCTGCCGAAGAGGCCCGGTCTGTGGGCGCGGGCGAGCGGCAATCGTCCGCCTCTCGACGGAGTCGATGTGCTGTACGTGCACGGCTGGTCCGACTACTTCTTCCAGAAGCGGCTCGCTCGATTCTGGACGTCTCGGGGGGCCCGCTTCTTCGCCCTCGACCTGCGCAAGTACGGTCGCAGCCTCCGCGACGGGCAGACCCCGGGCTACATCGCCGACCTCGCCATCTACGACGAGGACATCGGGGCGGCGCTGGATGGGATGGGTCGAGGTGAGGGCGGCCTCGAATCCGATCGACGACTCGTTCTTCTCGGGCATTCCACGGGCGGCCTGACGTTGAGCCTGTGGGCTTCCCGGCACCCGGGCGCGGCCGACGCGGTGATCCTCAACAGCCCCTGGCTGGAATTCCAGTTCGCGCCGGCGAGGGCCGCGATCGCGCCGATGGTCGAACTGCAGGCGCGGATCCGGCCGATGGAGGCCGCACCGCAGATCGACCTCGGCTTCTACACCCGCGCGCAGCAGGAGGTCGCCGATCCCGACGACCCGATGGAGGTCAACCCGGTGTGGCGCCCCGCGCAGACCATGGCGGTGTACGCGGGGTGGCTGCACGCCGTGCTCTCCGGGCACAAGACGGTGGCCGCGGGGCTGTCGATCACCGCACCGGTATGTGTGCTGCTCTCGGCACGATTCGTGCCGCCGACGCGCTGGTCGAACGATCTCACCTCCGCCGACTCGGTGCTGGTGGTCGACGACATCGCGCGTGCGGCACTCCGCCTCGGTCCCAGTGTGACCGTCGAGCGCATCGACGGCGCGCTCCACGACGTCTTCCTCTCCCGACACGACGCGCGGGAGGACGCCTACCGGCGCTTGGACAGATGGGTCACGGGTTGGCGCGCGGCGCTGTGACGGGGCTCACAGGTAGTACATCGCCCTGACCAGGCGTTCGGCTCCATCGCCGTCGGCATCGCGCACGGCGTCGCGGAAATCGTCGTAGACCTGCCCCATCCGCGCCCGATCGGACGCGGGAACCACCCAGTCCCGAAGGTTGCGGAAAAGCACCATGCTCGCATCGTCGATCAGTGTGCGATGCTGCTCGTTGCCGCTGTGCGAGCCCAGGTACGAGAACACGGCCCAACGGGCGCCGGAGGTCGTCGCCAGGTCGTCCAATGACGCATTCATCGCGGCGACGAGCGTGATGACATGCTCGCGCTGAGCCGCCGTGAGCCTCGGCACCGCCAGTCGCGCCGCGATTCCGGCCTGATACCCCGCGAACTCGAGCGACTGCGCCATCGTCTCGGGCGTCACCGCCGTGACCTCGGTGTACCGGCTCGGGTACATCGTGACCATTCCCAGTCGCTCCAGGCGCTGAAGCGCCTCTCGAACAGGTGTGCGCGACACATGCAGCTCTTCGGCGACGTCGACATCGCGGATGCGCTCACCCTCTGCCAACGTGCCGTCGATGATCTGCCTTCCGATGTGGTGGAAGACCTCCTCGGCCAAGAGCTGCTTGCTCTCTCCGATGTTCGTCGATCCGATACTCGCCATGGACCTGCCCCCAGTTGTCCTTCTGATCCCGAGCGCCCCATGATTCGCCCGGGAGGGCAACTACATCATGAAGTCGCATCGGATGCCAACAGCCCCACCCGAGTCCGCGAACCGCGTGGGGGCGCGCAGCGTGACTCAGGTGGGCTCTTCTTACTCGCGGTCTCCTTGCTCGCGGTTCCGTGGCCGGCGGATGCAGGGCATCCGCCGGCCACCGAAGACGCGAGCGCATGGAACTGCCGCGGCCTCGTCCCCACGAGGGCAAGCTCGCAATCCCGAGATCGCGTAGCCCTACGACGGCAGTGCGTCATGCGGCGTTCGCGTCATCGGTCGCATTGAGTCGACCACTCCCAGTCTTGGGCACCGCAACCCATATATCGGTATGCAATCCAACAATGACGAGAGAGGGGGCCGAGTGCGCTGCACCCGACCCCCTCCCCGCGACGTGTCGCGGCGGCTTACCGGTAGTTGATGAACTGCAGATCGAGATCGAGGTCGGCACCCTTGAGCAGTGCGATGACCGACTGCAGGTCGTCTCGGCTCTTGGATTGCACGCGCAGCTCGTCGCCCTGGATCTGGCTCTTCACTCCCTTGGGGCCCTCGTCGCGGATGATCTTGTTGATCTTCTTCGCGTTCTCCGAGGAGATGCCGTCCTTGAGTGTCGAGACGATGCGGAACTCCTTGCCGCTGGCGAACGGGTCGCCCGACTCGAGGCTCTTCAGGGAGATGCCCCGCTTGATGAGCTTGGACTGGAACACGTCGAGCACGGCCTTGGCCCGCTCCTCGGTGTTCGCGATGATGAGGATGCTCTCGCCGCTCCAGGCGATCGACGCACCGGTGCCCTTGAAGTCGTAGCGCTGCTCGATCTCCTTGCGGGCCTGGTTCAGGGCGTTCTCCGCCTCCTGGTGGTCGACCTTCGAGACGATGTCAAATGAACTGTCAGCCATGGTTTCATCCTACTCAGGGGCTCAGCGCGTACACATTGTCGGAGATCCGGGTGGCTCCGTCCGGGGCGGGGTAGTCGTCCGGAACGGTCACGAAATGGCCGGCGGGGCCGCTCATCTCGACGGGGCCGCCTTCGCTGCCGCACCCCATGATCCCTGCGGTCTCGTCCCGGTAGGCGAGTATGCAGACAGAGCCCTGATCCAGCCCGCGCAACAGCCAGAGCGAGCTGCCGGAATGCTCGCCGACGTACCGCGCCGACGAAAGGTCGGCGATGTCTGCGGGGTCCTGCTCGATGAACGCGTCCGGAAGGGCGTCTGCGCCTTCGGCTTCACGGTCCAGAACGGCGTAGCCGGTGGCGAACGCGGTGCACCCGCTGAGGACAGCAGCGGAGAACGCCAGGACGAACCCTGCCGTCATCCGCGCGCTGCGAAGCGAACCATCAGCCATGTCGGCAGTCTACGGGGCGACCTCTTCTCCGCAGGTGGAAGCGTTTTCACACCTGACGGCCACTCCTCTTCTCGGTCACGGGTTGATATCGACGCCCGGTCTCATTGCAAACAGCGTCGTTTTCGATGCATACTGTAAGCGCTTGCAGTCCTTGCAGGTGATCAGCACTGAGAGAGGCACACACCAATGAAGGTGAACAAGAGGGGCATCGTCGCCGCGGGCGCGATCGCCATCGTTTCGACTCTGACGCTTGCCGGCTGCTCCACGGGGACCAGCAGCGACGACACCTCGGGCTCCGACGACAGCGGGAAGCTGGTCGTCTGGGTCGATGCCGAGCGCGTCGATGCACTGCAGGGCGCGGCAGACGCCTACCAGGAGAAGACCGGCGTCAAGGTCGAGCTCACGGGCAAGTCGGTCGACGACATGAAGGACGACTTCATCCAGCAGGTCCCGACCGGCAAGGGCCCCGACATCGTCATGGGCGCACATGACTGGCTGGGTGAGCTCTCCACGAACGGCGTGGTCGCCCCGATCGAGCTCGGCGACAGTTCGGAGGACTACCTTCCCGTCGCCCTCCAGGCCGCCACGTACGAGGGCACCGTCTACATGCTCCCGTACGCCGTCGAGAACATCGCGGTGCTGCGCAACGCCGACCTCGTCCCGACCGCTGCGACCAGCTTCGACGACATGGTCGCCAAGGGCACGTTCGTCGTGGAGCAGGGCGCCGAGGGCAACCCGTACCACCTGTACCCGTTCCAGACGGCCTTCGGAGCCCCGGTCTTCGGCACGGATGACACCGGCAGCTACGACCCCACCGACCTCCAGCTCGGTAGCGAGGGCGGCTTCGCCTTCGCCGACTGGCTGGGCGCGCAGGGCGCAGCGGGTGTTCTGAACACCGACGTCGACGGCGAGATCGCCAAGCAGCAGTTCCTCGACGGCACCGCGGCCTTCTGGCTCACGGGTCCGTGGAACGTGGGTGCGGCCACCGACGCGGGCATCAACGTCGCGATCGACCCGATCCCGAGCCCGACCGGTGAGACTGCTTCGCCGTTCGCCGGCGTGAAGGGCTTCTTCGTGAGCTCGGAGTCGAAGAACAAGGTCGCGGCCAACGACTTCCTCGTCAACTACATCGGCACCGAAGACGTTCAGCTCGAGCTGTTCAAGGCCGGCAACATCCTGCCCGCCCTGACCGCTGCCGCCGACACTGCCGCCGCTGACCCGATCATCGCCGGCTTCCAGGCCGTCGGCGCCGACGCTGTGCCGATGCCGGCCATTCCGGCCATGGGTGCGGTCTGGCAGTACTGGGGCGTGGCCGAGGCCGCGATCATCAATGGCGAGGACCCGGCGACGACGTGGCAGAAGCTCGTCGACGACGTGACCGCCGCGATCAAGTAACAGCCAGCACACTGACCCTGCCGGGGTGGGCGTATTCGCCCGCTCCGGCAGGATCATGACGAGGACGACATGACTGACACCGACGAGCGCACGGCTCCTCCGACCAGACGCCAGCGCCAGGCCGCGAAGATCGCGGAGGCCGCATCCGGACCGATCGGGTGGATGCTGCTGAAGATCCTCCTGCTGGCCGTCGTCGACGCGATCGCGCTCTATGCCGCGTTCGTGCTCTTCGCCCACCAGGAGTGGTTGATCCTCGGCATCGTCGTGGTGGTCGCCGTGCTCGTCAACTACATCTACTTCTCCCGCAAACGCATCGCGGCGAAGTACCTCACACCGGGCATCATCTTCCTGATCGTGTTCCAGGTTTTCACCCTGCTCTACACGGGGTACATCGGCTTCACCAACTACGGAACCGGCCACAACGGCACCAAGGATCAGGCGATCTCCTCGCTCCTCGCCTCGGCGCAGGAGCGGGTCGAGGACTCGCCGACCTATCCGGTGACGGTGGTGGAGCAGTTCGGCACCTATGGTCTGCTCGCGACCGACCCGGAGTCGGGCGACGCGCTCCTGGGCACTTCGGAGCAGCCGCTCGAAGAAGTCGACGCCCAGTTCGAGGGCGGCAAGGCCGTTGCCGTCGACGGGTGGACGACCCTTCCCCTGGCGACCGTCTTCACGCTCTCCGAAGAGCTCGAGAAGCTGTCGGTCCCGTTCAGTGACGACCCGAACGACGGAAGCCTGCGTGCTCCTGACGGCCAGAAGGGTTACCTGTACGTCTCGACGCTCGAGTATGACGAGGCCGCGGACACCATCACCGACACCACCACGGGCACGGTGTACTCCGACACGGGCGACGGAGCCTTCACAGCCGAAGGCGGAGAGCAACTGCTCCCCGGATGGCAGACCACGGTTGGCTTCGACAACTTCGTCCGCGCGGTCACCGACTCCTCGATCCGCGGGCCGCTGATCTCGGTCACGCTGTGGACCTTCGCGTTCGCGCTGATCTCGGTCGCGACGACGTTCTTCCTCGGACTCCTGCTCGCGCTCGTCTTCAACAACACCCGCATGCGATTCCGCAACGGGTACCGGATCATCCTCATCCTCCCGTACGCGTTCCCCGCCTTCCTCTCGGCGCTCGTCTGGGCCGGCATGATGAACGAGAGCTTCGGCTTCATCAACCAGGTGATCTTCGGCGGGGCCGCGATCCCGTGGCTCACCGACCCCGTGCTCGCCAAGGTGTCGGTGCTGCTGGTGAACCTGTGGCTCGGCTTCCCGTACATGTTCCTCGTGTGCATGGGGGCTCTGCAAGGAATCCCCGAGGACGTCAACGAGGCGGCCGTGATGGACGGCGCGAACCCCTGGCAGGTGTTCCGTCGGATCAAGCTTCCGCTGCTTCTGGTCACCGTCGCGCCGCTGCTGATCTCGTCGTTCGCGTTCAACTTCAACAACTTCAACCTGATCTACATGCTGACCAACGGTGGTCCGCGGTTCAGCGACGTGTCGATCCCGGTCGGGCACACCGACATCCTGATCTCCATGGTCTACAAGGTGGCGTTCACGGGCCAGACGCGCGACTACGGTCTGGCGTCGGCCTTCACGATCCTGATCTTCATCGTGGTGGCCACGATCTCGATCATCAGCTTCCGCAAGACCAAGGCCTTCGAGGAGCTGAACTGACATGAGCACCGCAAGCCGCGCCACCACTCGCTCCACCTCCCCTCGCTCGACCGACGACGTGCAGACTCTCGCCCCACGGCGCCGCAGCTTCGGTGCCTGGTTCGCAGACACCGGATGGCGGCACCTCGTCGCGATCGTCGTGAGTGCGTTCGCGCTGTTCCCGCTGCTGTACGTGGTCTCCGCCTCGCTGAACCCGAAGGGGACGTTGACGGGCTCGAACCAGCTCTTCTCCGCGATCGGGATCGACAGCTACGTGCGCATCCTGAGCGACCCGCAGAACCCTTACGGCACGTGGTTCCTCAACACGCTTCTGATCGCGGTCGTCACCGGAGCGGTCACCGTGTTCATCGGAGCCTGCGCCGCATATGCCTTCTCGCGTATGCGCTTCGCCGGGCGCCGCGTGGGACTGGTGACGATCGTGGTCGTGCAGATGTTCCCGCAGCTGCTCGCCGTGGTCGCGATCTTCCTGCTCATGTCGACGCTGGGGGACTGGTTCCCCGCCATCGGTCTGAACACGCACACAGGGCTGATCCTGGTCTATCTCGGCGGAGCGCTCGGCGTGAACACCTACCTGATGTACGGCTTCTTCAACACGATCCCGAAAGAGATCGACGAGGCGGCGCGCATCGACGGCGCCGGCCACGCGCGGATCTTCTTCACGATCATCCTGCGCCTGGTCGCGCCCATTCTCGCGGTGGTCGGACTGCTGTCGTTCATCGGCACGGTCAACGAGTACGTCATCGCCAGCGTGATGCTCGTCGACGTCGAACAGCAGACGCTCGTCGTCGGACTCACCAAGCTCGTCGCGAACCCGCGGTACGCGGACTGGTCGGCGTTCTCCGCCGGCGCGGTGATGGCGGCGATCCCGGTGATGATCCTGTTCCTCTTCCTGCAGAAGTACATCGTGGGCGGGCTGACGGCAGGCGCGACGAAGGGCTGATGGCACGGGCGGTCGTCCCTTCGGTGGCGACCGCCGTCCCTCCCCGGGTCCTCCTCTCCCCGGCGCTTCCCGCTCACTTGTCTCGCATGCTACCTTGTCATGCATGACAGCGGACGTCGGCGCCCAGATGCGCAAGGGCGTGGTCGAGTACTGCGTGCTCGGTCTGCTCGCGCGTGAGCCGATGTACGGCTGGCAGCTGGCCGACGCACTCACCGGCGCGGGATTGATCGCCAGTATCGGGACGCTGTACCCGCTGCTCGGGCGGCTGAAGGACAACGGCTGGGTCACCACCTTCGACCAGCCCTCCGGAAGCGGTCCGGTGCGCAAGTACTACCGGCTCACCGCCAGCGGGACCGATCAGCTCGAGCGGTTCCGTGCGCAGTGGACACCATTCGCCCGTGTCGTCACGGGCATCGTCGGAGAGGGACGACCATGACAGAGCTCACCGCAGACGACCTCCGTGCGGATTACCTCGCGCGGCTCGACGAGGCCATGCGCAACTTGCCGCACGGTGTCGCGAGCGACATCCGTGCCGGCATCCTCGAAGAGCTGCAGGGACTCGACGCCGAAGCGACGGCGGCGCGCATCGCGCATCTCGGCGATCCGGTCGTGATCGCGGATGAAGCCCAGGCGGAGGTGCCCTCGGCGACGATCGTCGGTGCTCCCACGATCGCCGCAGCGCCCACACCCCGTCCGCCCGCGACATCGACGAGAGGGTTCGCGATCGCTGCGGCGCTCACGTTGAGCTTCGGAGGGATCGTGGTGCCCGCGGTCGGCTGGTTCGTCGGCGCCGCGCTCGTGAGCGCGAGTGCACTCTGGAGGGCCTGGGAGAAGGCGATCGCTATCGTCGTGCCGTTCGTCGTCACCGGCATCTCGTTCCTCACGGTCTCGACGCTGACGGCCCTCGCCTCGTCGGAGACGGGAAGCAGCTCCTCGGGGACCGGGACGCCCCCGGAGGTTGCCGCCGTCAACCCCCTCGTCCCCGGCGTGGGGGAGTGGCACGTCCTCATCCTCCTCGGGTTCCTCCTCGTCCCCCTCTCGGGGCTGTGGCTGCTGTGGCGACTTCGCGGGCGCACCGCAGGATGACAGGCGCTGCCGTTGCCGGATATCGGCGTTGCTCCGCAGCCTGTCGGGGCTTCGGCCGTAGCGTGGAGCCATGGCACGGGTGGGGGGACGCAACCTCGGGATGAGCTGGTTCGCCGGGATCGTGTGCGTCGGCATCATCGGGGCTCTCGTGTGGCTGTCCCTGCCGATGGTCCCCGTGCTCGCGCAGTTCGCGGGCGATGCGCTGCGCAGCGCGCTCCCCTGAACCCGCGTCACGACGACCGGTCCTCGCGGATGACGACGCGTCTCCGCGTATGACGACACGTCGGCACGCCTCCGCGAGCGGTCGTTCGCGCGGAGGTACCCTCGCAGTGCACGTATCCGATGAGAGGCGCACCCCATGAGTGACCCCAACGTTCCCCAGCCCGAGAAGCCGGCTGACGTTGACGACGTCGTCGGCAGTGCGAACGAAGGCCTGGACGCCGCTGCGGCTGCGGGTGCTGGCGTTCCCGGCAACAACGACGGCGTGAACGACGGCATCGATCAGAAGCCCGTCGCAACGCCGGTCGACCCCGACCTCGCCGCTTTCGAAGAGGCCGAGCGTGATCACCCCGGTACGTTCGCCTCCCCGCCGCCGGCCGTGACGCCTGCTCCGGTCGCTCCGTCGCGCGACTACGCCGACGAGGTCAGGGCTCAGGCCGACGCCGAGACCACCTCGTTCTACCCCGAGCCCGTCGTGGGCGAGCCCGTCCCGTTCGGCCACGAGCAGTCTGGGATGGCCGGTGCGGCGTACGCCCAGTACGGCGATGAGGTCGAGACGCGCGTCGTCCCGTCGGAGCCGCTCGTCGCCGCTGCCGCCGCACAGCCGCAGCCCATCTTCGTCCAGGCGCCCGAACCGCCCCGTGACCGCGGCAACCGCGGCACCGCGGGAGCCATCGGACTCCTGGCGACACTCGTCTTCGCGGTGCTCTACCTGGGGGCTGCGCTCGGACTCGGTGCCATCGCCGGAGATGTGACCGGCGAGAACATCGGCCAGACCGCGATCGCACCCCTGATGACATGGGGGTTCTGGACGCCCGTCGTCGTGTTCTTCCTCGGATTCTGGCTGCTGGGTGCGGTCATCAACCGTGGACGCTGGGGCCTCTGGGTCGTCTTCGGCCTCATCGTCGGCGTCATCGCGTATGGGGGCCACATCCTCGGGCAGCTCTTCGAAGCTCCGTTCTGGAAGCTCAGCGCCAGCCAGGGACTCGACCTCGTCGGGGAGCAGATGCTCGCCCCGCTCGCGATCGCGGCCTTCGTGTTCGCCCGCGAGCTGACCATCTGGTTCGGTGCCTGGGTCGCCCGAAGCGGTGCTCGCAAGACCGAGCTGAATGCCGAGGCGCAGCGCGAGTACGAGCGCACGCTCGAGGCCGGCCCGACGTTGTCGAGGTAATCACGAACTCCACCACGCCGAACCCCCGGGGACCCGAGTCCGCGGGGGTTTCGGCCATCCTGGCGGTGGTGCTCGCCACCATCAGCTTCTTCGCGCTCGCGGTGTTCGGGCTCGGCGCCGTGAGCATCGCCACCGACACGGACATCATCGCGGTCCCCGATCTCGGCCAGACCCCTGGCGTGCTCGGCATGATCGCGGCTGTCGTCTCGTTCGCGCTCGTGCTGTGGTCCACTCTGCGTCGACCGCATCCGTCGTATGTCGCCACGATCGCGATCGCGCTGGTCGCCGGCCTCGTCCATCTGATCGCGGTATGGGTCGCCGTCCTCGTCGGCGCCGGGAGCATCGTGCTCGCGACAGCGGTCGCCGGCGGTCTCGTGCGAGGCGGCGCGAGCGCCGTCCTCGTGCTGGCGGGCCTGATCGCCGGATGGGGTGGGATCGCGCTGCGTCGCACGCGCGCCGAGCATCCGCGTTGGCCGTGGGAGCGCGACGAAGAGGAATGACGTCCGAGCGATCCTCCCTCCGCGCCCCGCCGGGACCGGGAAATCGCGACGGTGACGGGCGACGCGCCGTACTCTGGTGGGGTGGAGCGCTCGTTGGAGACGCAGGTGGACCAGGCCGTGGAGGCATGGTTGCGCTGGGTGCCGCGCTGGGAGCCGGCAACCCATCGTGGTCGCGTCGCGCCATGCCGCCGGTGCCTCGGATCGCCGATCCTCTCCGCAGCCGGTATTGGTGCCAACGTGCCGCACGGCGTGCAGCACGGCCTCTCGACGCGTATCAAGACCATCGTCGATCACGCCGTCGCGGAGTACACGGCGCGGAATCTGCCGATGCTGCAGCGCGAGCTGGATCAGCAGGCTGCGCGGAACCGCGCCCGCAGCTACCGCCCGGCCGAGGACCTCGATCCCGAGTTCGACGGGCTGCCCCTCGATCCGGATCCGGTGCCCGGAGCACCGTTCCTGTTCACGATCGCGGGGCTCGCAGACGAATCCGCCGCCGCGCTGCCCGCGCTGCCCCCGCTCACGGAGGAGGCGAAGATCGCCCTCCGCCAGGAGGTCGCCCTCGCCGACGAGTACGCCAACATGGTCGGCCGCGAGATCTGCGGGATCCTGTTGCGTCATCGCATACACATCCAGGCCGCGATCTCTCAGCACGTCGAACCGCAGATCGAGGCACTGCTGGCTGAGCTGACCGAATCGCTGGACTCGCCGTTCGATCCCGATCTGCCCTGATCCTGCACTCGGGTCGCGCGGCCGGAGTTGCGCTCATTTGACCGCTACGTTACGCGGCATTACACTTGATCAGGTGTGTGCACGCCTCCGCGTGTGCGCTGGGCGCCGGCACCATGCCGGTCCGCCCCCACGGCATACCCATCACACCAAAAGCTCGTCGGTTCCGGCGTGCCGGTGGGTCATGATGTGAAACCCATCACGCTGTCACCGTGCAGCACTATGAGGAGAGAACGTGCCAACCATTCAGCAGTTGGTTCGCAAGGGTCGCTCGCCCAAGGTCACCAAGACCAAGGCGCCGGCGCTCAAGTCGAACCCGCAGCAGGCCGGGGTCTGCACCCGCGTCTACACCACCACCCCGAAGAAGCCGAACTCGGCGATGCGCAAGGTCGCTCGTGTGAAGCTCCGCAACGGCACCGAGGTCACCGCGTACATCCCCGGTGAGGGTCACAACCTGCAGGAGCACTCGCTCGTGCTCGTGCGTGGCGGTCGTGTCAAGGACCTCCCCGGTGTGCGTTACAAGATCGTCCGTGGCGCCCTGGACACCCAGGCAGTCAAGAACCGTAAGCAGGCTCGTTCCCGCTACGGCGCGAAGAAGGGTTGAGTTAGATGCCTCGTAAGGGACCCGCCCCGAAGCGCCCCGTCGTCAACGACCCGGTATACGGCGCACCCATCGTCACCTCGCTGGTGAACAAGATCCTCGTCGACGGCAAGAAGTCGCTGGCCGAGTCGATCGTCTACGGCGCCCTCCGCGGCGTCGAGGCGAAGAACGGTCAGGACGCCGTCGCCACGCTGAAGAAGGCGCTCGACAACGTGCGCCCGACCCTCGAGGTCCGCAGCCGCCGCGTCGGTGGCTCGACCTACCAGGTGCCGGTCGAGGTCAAGCCTCACCGCGCCAACACGCTCGCTCTGCGCTGGCTCGTGAGCTACGCGAAGGGCCGTCGTGAGAAGACGATGACCGAGCGTCTGCAGAACGAGATCCTCGACGCATCCAACGGCCTGGGTGCCGCGGTCAAGCGCCGCGAGGACACGCACAAGATGGCCGAGTCGAACCGCGCGTTCGCTCACTACCGCTGGTAAACAGCTTCGCCCGCCCCTCGGCCACTCGCCGCGGGGCGGGCACCCCCTCTTCGCAGTACGACTGCTCGAAAAGATAAGGACACTCCTGTGGCACAAGACGTGCTCACGGACCTGAGCAAGGTCCGCAACATCGGCATCATGGCGCACATCGATGCCGGCAAGACCACGACGACCGAGCGCATCCTGTTCTACACGGGCGTCAACCACAAGCTCGGTGAGACGCACGATGGCGCTTCGACCACCGACTGGATGGAGCAGGAGAAGGAGCGCGGCATCACGATCACGTCTGCCGCCGTGACCTGCTACTGGAACAAGAACCAGATCAACATCATCGACACCCCCGGCCACGTGGACTTCACGGTCGAGGTGGAGCGCTCGCTCCGCGTGCTCGACGGTGCGGTCGCCGTGTTCGACGGCAAGGAGGGCGTCGAGCCCCAGTCCGAGACCGTCTGGCGTCAGGCCGACAAGTACAACGTCCCGCGCATCTGCTTCGTCAACAAGATGGACAAGCTCGGCGCCGACTTCTACTTCACTGTCGACACCATCATCAACCGCCTCGGCGCCAAGCCGCTCGTGATCCAGCTGCCCATCGGCGCGGAGAGCGACTTCATCGGCGTCGTCGACCTGATCGAGATGCGTGCACTGGTCTGGGCCGGAGACGCCAAGGGTGATGTCACCATGGGCGCCTCCTACGAGATCCAGGAGATCCCGGAGGACCTCAAGGAGAAGGCAGCGGAGTACCGCCAGCAGCTCCTCGAGACCGTCGCCGAGACCGACGACGCGCTGCTCGAGAAGTTCTTCGGTGGCGAGGAGCTCACGGTCGCCGAGATCAAGGGTGCGATCCGCAAGCTGACCGTCGCCAGCGAGATCTACCCGGTGCTCTGCGGTTCCGCGTTCAAGAACCGTGGCGTCCAGCCGATGCTCGACGCGGTCGTCGACTACCTCCCGAACCCGCTCGACGTGGGCTCGATCGAGGCGCACGACCCGAAGGACTACGACACGATCATCGAGCGTCACCCCGACGCCAATGACCCGTTCGCCGCCCTCGCGTTCAAGGTCGCCGTGCACCCGTTCTTCGGTCGCCTCACCTACGTGCGCGTCTACTCGGGTCACCTGGACTCCGGTTCTGCGGTCGTCAACTCGACCAAGAACAAGAAGGAGCGCATCGGGAAGATCTTCCAGATGCACGCCAACAAGGAGATCCCGGTTCCCTCGGTCACCGCCGGAAACATCTACGCGGTCATCGGCCTCAAGGACACCACCACGGGTGACACCCTCACCGACCCGACGGCTCCGGTCGTCCTCGAGTCGATGACGTTCCCCGAGCCCGTCATCGAGGTCGCGATCGAGCCGAAGACCAAGGCCGACCAGGAGAAGCTGGGTGTCGCCATCCAGAAGCTCGCTGAAGAGGACCCGACCTTCCGCACGGAGCTCAACCCCGAGACCGGTCAGACGACCATCAAGGGCATGGGCGAGCTGCACCTCGACATCCTCGTGGACCGCATGAAGCGCGAGTTCAACGTCGAGGCCAACGTCGGCAAGCCGCAGGTGGCGTACCGCGAGACGATCCGCAAGACCGTCGAGAAGCACGACTACACGCACAAGAAGCAGACCGGTGGTTCTGGACAGTTCGCAAAGATCCAGTTCACCATCGAGCCGCTCGACCTCGACTCCGAGAAGACCTACGAGTTCGTGAACGCCGTCACCGGTGGTCGCATCCCTCGTGAGTACATCGGCTCGATCGACGCCGGTTTCCAGGACGCGATGAACGTCGGCGTGCTCGCGGGCTACCCGATGGTCGGCGTCAAGGCGACCATCGTCGATGGTGCAGCGCACGACGTCGACTCCTCGGAGATGGCGTTCAAGATCGCGGGCTCCATGGGCTTCAAGGAGGCCGCTCGTCGTGCCAACCCCGTGCTGCTCGAGCCGCTGATGGCCGTCGAGGTCCGTACTCCCGAGGAGTACATGGGCGACGTCATCGGCGACCTGAACTCGCGTCGTGGCCAGATCCAGTCGATGGAAGACGCCGCAGGCGTCAAGGTCGTCCGCGCTCAGGTCCCGCTGTCCGAGATGTTCGGCTACATCGGCGACCTGCGCTCGAAGACCTCGGGCCGCGCCGTCTACTCGATGGAGTTCCACAGCTACGCTGAGGTTCCCCGCGCAGTGGCCGACGAGATCGTCCAGAAGACCAAGGGCGAGTAATCGTCCTTCTGGGAGCCGGGCCCCGGTCCGGCTCCCAGGACACCTACAACTTCACATTCCCTCTCTACTAAACTGAGAACCTAACCCGTAGAGAACCGGTCGCAAACCAGTGCCCGGTCACCTCTACAACGACGTCCTGAGGAGGACCCAGTGGCTAAGGCCAAGTTCGAGCGGACCAAGCCGCACGTCAACATCGGAACGATCGGTCACGTCGACCACGGCAAGACCACGCTCTCCGCAGCGATCTCGAAGGTGCTTGCTGACAAGTACCCGTCCGACACCAACGTGCAGCGTGACTTCGCTTCCATCGACTCGGCGCCGGAAGAGCGCCAGCGTGGTATCACCATCAACATCTCGCACATCGAGTACGAGACCCCGAAGCGCCACTACGCGCACGTTGACGCTCCCGGCCACGCCGACTACGTCAAGAACATGATCACCGGTGCGGCTCAGATGGACGGCGCGATCCTCGTGGTCGCCGCCACCGACGGCCCCATGGCTCAGACGCGTGAGCACGTGCTGCTCGCCAAGCAGGTCGGCGTTCCGTACCTGCTGGTCGCGCTGAACAAGTCCGACATGGTCGACGACGAGGAGATCCTGGAGCTCGTCGAGCTCGAGGTCCGCGAGCTGCTCGCCGGCCAGGGCTTCGACGAGGACGCTCCTGTCGTCCGCGTCTCCGCTCTCAAGGCCCTCGAGGGCGACGAGAAGTGGACCCAGGCGATCCTGGACCTGATGCAGGCTGTCGACGACAGCGTTCCGGACCCGGAGCGTGACCGTGACAAGCCGTTCCTGATGCCCGTCGAGGACGTCTTCACGATCACCGGTCGTGGAACCGTCGTCACGGGTCGCGCCGAGCGTGGCACGCTGGCCATCAACTCCGAGGTCGAGATCGTCGGACTCCGTCCGACCGTCAAGACCACGGTCACGGGTATCGAGATGTTCCACAAGCAGCTCGACGAGGCCTGGGCCGGCGAGAACTGTGGTCTGCTGCTCCGCGGCACCAAGCGTGAGGACGTCGAGCGCGGTCAGGTCATCGTCAAGCCGGGTTCGGTCACGCCGCACACCGACTTCGAGGGCACCGCGTACATCCTGTCCAAGGACGAGGGTGGCCGTCACAACCCGTTCTACACGAACTACCGCCCGCAGTTCTACTTCCGCACCACCGACGTCACCGGCGTCATCTCGCTGCCCGAGGGCACCGAGATGGTCATGCCCGGCGACACCACCGACATGACGGTCGAGCTGATCCAGCCGATCGCCATGGAGGAGGGCCTCGGCTTCGCCATCCGTGAGGGTGGACGCACCGTCGGCGCCGGTACGGTCACGAAGATCATCAAGTAAGCATCTGCTTCCTCGCAAAGGGGTCGGACCTTCGGGTCCGACCCCTTTGTCGTCGATGCCGCCCTGTGGGGCGCGGTGCTGTCGTAGACCCGGGACGCGAGGGTTCCGTTTGCCGGGGTGGACATGCACAATGAGTGTGGTCGACTCGATCGGTCGGCGGCACACCTTCAGAAGGGGAATCACATGGGTATCGAAGACGCCGTGAACAAGGGCAAGGATCTGTACGAGCAGAACAAGGACAAGATCGCCGAGGCCGTCAAGAGCGAGCAGGCCGAGGACATCAGCGACAAGGTGCTCGACGGCGTCGCGGACTTCGCCAAGAAGATCGCCCCCGGCGCCGCGGACAAGATCGATGAGATCCGCGACGGCGCTGACAAGGCCGTCGGCAACGAGTAAGAAAGACCGCAAGCCCCGAGCGGCGATCCACGACCTGTGGGTCGCCGCTCGTGCGTGCTGGAGGGGCAGCGTCCGTGCCGGAATGTCGTCGGATGTGGCGCATTCACGGTTGTATCCAGTAGGATCGTCTCGACCGCCTGGGGATCTTGCGGTCGGGGGAGCCGAAGGGGTTCGGTTTCCCGAAGCACGCGGAGTTCCGCGTACAAACTGGGGATATGCGATCTTGGGGATCATCGTGCGACGCGCGCACTCATTGCGCCTGAGCGTCACCCCGCCTGCGCGGCGGGTCTTCCGCCGCGCCCTCGGTCGAGGAGTTCGGCGTCCCTTCACGCCGGGCTACTCGCGTTCGGTGTGCCCCCTCGCACTGAACGCCCTCCCCAAGCGGGGCGAGGCATGGGGATGCCTCGCCCCGCTATCTCCCGCACTCTGACCTGTTCACGCACCGTCTGGAGTCGCGTTCGACGGACCGCGACACGCCCGGGTTTGCACAAGTGAAATCAGCCGTGGCAGAATAGACAGGTTCGATATTCCGTCGCCGCTGTGCGTGCGTCGGATCACTGCCAGGGCAGTGCATAGACGGCGCCTCCTCCGGGACGGTGCAGGGTTCTAGGCCGCGGGTAGCAGAACACACCCCGACACCCTTCTTCACGAAGGCTTCCGCCGTGCGCGGCGGAAGGTCGGCATCCGGTCGCCTCACGGCTTCCGGCTGACAGAAGAACAGTGGTGCAGCAGATCGACTCGCGAGGGTCGTTCTCGTGCCGAGGCGCGAACAGCGCCGACGTGCGTCCAATGCCCCAGGGCCACCCGGTCCCGGTCGGTAAGACGCTTAAAGAGAGAGAGCAGACAATGGCGGGACAGAAGATCCGCATTCGCCTGAAGTCGTATGACCACGAGGTCATCGACACGTCCGCACGCAAGATCGTCGACACCGTGACCCGTGCGGGCGCAACCGTCGTCGGCCCCGTGCCCCTTCCGACCGAGAAGAACGTCGTGTGCGTCATCCGGTCGCCGCACAAGTACAAGGACAGCCGCGAGCACTTCGAGATGCGCACCCACAAGCGTCTGATCGACATCGTCGACCCGACGCCCAAGGCCGTCGACTCGCTGATGCGTCTCGACCTGCCGGCCGATGTCAACATCGAGATCAAGCTCTGAGGTTCGACATGGCTGACATCAACTCCAAGGTTTCCAAGGGCATGCTGGGCACGAAGCTCGGCATGACCCAGGTGTGGAACGAGAGCGGCAAGCTCGTTCCCGTCACCGTCATCGAGCTGGCACCCAACGTGGTCACCCAGGTCCGCACGCCCGAGAAGGACGGCTACAACGCCGTGCAGATCGCGTACGGCCAGATCGACCCCCGCAAGGTCAACAAGCCGCTCTCCGCTCACTTCGAGGCAGCCGGCGTCACGCCGCGTCGTCACGTCACCGAGATCCGCACCGCGGACGCCGGCGACTACAACCTGGGCCAGGAGCTCACGGTCGACGGCACCTTCGAAGCGGGCCAGCTCGTCGACGTCGTCGGCACGAGCAAGGGCAAGGGCTTCGCCGGTGTCATGAAGCGTCACAACTTCAAGGGCGTCTCGGCTTCGCACGGTTCGCACCGCAACCACCGCAAGCCCGGCTCGATCGGCGCATCGTCGACCCCGAGCCGCGTCTTCAAGGGCATGCGCATGGCCGGCCGTATGGGTGGCGAGCGCGTGACCGTCCTCAACCTCACGGTGCACTCCATCGACATCGAGAAGGGACTCATGCTCGTCAAGGGCGCAGTCCCCGGTGCTCGTGGCCGCATCGTCTATGTCCGCAACGCAGTGAAGGGTGCCTGATCATGGCTGACTCCACTCTCGCGCTCGACGTCCTCAAGGCAGACGGCAAGAAGGCAGGCTCGATCGAGCTTCCCGCCGCGCTGTTCGACGCCAAGACGAACATCCCGCTCATCCACCAGGTCGTCGTCGCGCAGCTCGCGGCGGCTCGCCAGGGCACGCACTCGACCAAGCGTCGTGGCGAGGTCTCGGGTGCCGGTCGCAAGCCCTTCAAGCAGAAGGGCACGGGTAACGCCCGTCAGGGTTCCATCCGCGCGCCGCACATGACCGGTGGTGGCATCGTGCACGGCCCCAAGCCGCGCGACTACTCGCAGCGCACCCCCAAGAAGATGATCGCCGCCGCCCTGCTGGGCGCGCTCAGCGACCGCTTCCGCGGTGACCGCATCCACGCCATCGAGTCCTTCGGGATCGACGGAACGCCTTCGACCAAGACCGCGGTGAACTTCCTCACCAACGTCGTCTCGTCGAAGAACGTGCTCGTCGTGATCGAGCGCAACGACGACGTGACGCTGAAGAGCATCCGCAACCTGTCGAACCTGCACGTGCTGACGTTCGACCAGCTCAACGCATACGACGTGCTCGTCTCCGACGACATCGTCTTCACCCAGGCCGCGCTCGAGGGCTTCATCGCCTCCAAGTCCGGCGCCAACCAGGAGGTCTCCGCATGAGCGAGCAGGCATCTGTTCTCCAGACGGCCCTGAACAAGGACCCGCGCGACATCATCCTGAAGCCGGTCGTGTCCGAGAAGAGCTACGGTCTCATCGATGAAGGCAAGTACACCTTCCTCGTCGACCCGCGCGCTTCGAAGACCGAGATCAAGCTCGCCATCGAGAAGATCTTCGGCGTCAAGGTCGCAGGGGTCAACACCCTCAACCGCGTCGGCAAGGCACGCCGCACCCGCTTCGGCACCGGCAAGCGCAAGGACACCAAGCGCGCCATCGTCACCCTGAAGTCGGGCACCATCGACATCTTCACGGCAATCGGCTGATCCGGGGGATAAGGACAATAATGGCTATTCGCAAGTACAAGCCCACGACCCCGGGCCGTCGCGGCTCGTCGGTGGCTGACTTCGCCGAGATCACTCGATCGACGCCGGAGAAGTCGCTGCTGCGCCCGCTCTCGAAGACCGGTGGTCGCAACAACCAGGGCCGCATCACGACCCGTCACATCGGTGGTGGCCACAAGCGCCAGTACCGTGTCATCGACTTCCGTCGTAACGACAAGGACGGCGTCAACGCCAAGGTCGCTCACATCGAGTACGACCCCAACCGCACCGCGCGCATCGCGCTGCTGCACTACTTCGACGGTGAGAAGCGCTACATCCTCGCTCCGGCGAAGCTGAAGCAGGGCGACATCGTCGAGTCGGGTGCCGGGGCTGACATCAAGCCGGGCAACAACCTCCCGCTGAAGAACATCCCCACGGGTACCGTCATCCACGCGATCGAGCTCCGCCCCGGCGGCGGCGCGAAGATGGCACGTTCGGCCGGTGCATCCGTCCGTCTCGTCGCCAAGGACGGCCCCTACGCCCAGCTGCGTCTGCCCTCGGGCGAGATCCGCAACGTCGATGCGCGCTGCCGCGCGACCATCGGCGAGGTCGGCAACGCCGAGCAGTCGAACATCAACTGGGGTAAGGCCGGCCGCATGCGCTGGAAGGGCGTCCGCCCGACCGTGCGTGGTGTCGCGATGAACCCGGTCGACCACCCGCACGGTGGTGGTGAGGGTAAGACCTCCGGTGGTCGTCACCCCGTCTCCCCGTGGGGCCAGGCTGAGGGTCGTACCCGTCATGCCAACAAGGAAAGCGACAAGTACATCGTGCGTCGTCGTAACGCCGGCAAGAAGCGTAAGTAGGAGTAAGAGAAGATGCCTCGCAGTCTTAAGAAGGGCCCCTTCGTCGACGATCACCTGCTTCGCAAGGTGGTCGTGCAGAACGAAGCCGGCACCAAGAACGTCATCAAGACCTGGTCCCGTCGGTCCATGATCATCCCGGCCATGCTGGGTCACACGATCGCGGTCCACGACGGACGCAAGCACATCCCTGTGTTCGTGTCCGAGACCATGGTCGGTCACAAGT
The DNA here is from genome assembly GCF_000455825.1 of Microbacterium maritypicum MF109. Taxonomy (GTDB): domain Bacteria; phylum Actinomycetota; class Actinomycetes; order Actinomycetales; family Microbacteriaceae; genus Microbacterium; species Microbacterium maritypicum_A. The sequence continues at coordinate 77,767 of NZ_ATAO01000217.1, read as the reverse complement.
TGGGCGAGTTCGCGCCCACCCGCACCTTCCGCGGCCACGAGAAGGACGACAAGAAGGGGCGGCGCCGCTAATGGTCGAATCGATCGCACGCGTGCGACACATCCGCGTGACCCCTCAGAAGGCTCGTCGTGTCGTCGCGCTCATCAAGGGCAAGCAGGCACAGGAAGCTCTCGCGATCCTCAAGTTCGCACAGCAGAGCGCCAGCGAACCGATCTACAAGCTTGTCGCGTCGGCCATGGCCAACGCGCAGGTGAAGGCGGATCGCGACGGCGAGTTCCTCGACGAGCAGGACCTGTACGTGGCCAACGCGTACGTCGACGAGGGCACCACGCTCAAGCGTTTCCAGCCCCGTGCTCAGGGTCGCGCTTTCCAGATCAAGAAGCGCACGAGCCACATCACGGTCGTGCTCTCGACGCCTGAGGCAGCTCCGGCCGCCACGGGCGACAGCAACAAGAAGGCGAGCAAGTAATGGGACAGAAGGTAAACCCGTACGGCTTCCGTCTCGGCATCACGACGGACCACGTCTCGCGTTGGTTCTCTGACTCGACGAAGCCGGGTCAGCGCTACGCCGACTACGTCGCCGAGGACATCAAGATCCGTAACCTGCTCAAGACGCAGCTCGACCGCGCCGGTGTCTCGAACATCGAGATCGAGCGCACCCGTGACCGCGTCCGCGTCGACATCCACACCGCCCGTCCGGGCATCGTGATCGGTCGTCGTGGGGCCGAGGCGGAGCGCATTCGCGGCGACCTCGAGAAGCTCTCGGGCAAGCAGATCCAGCTGAACATCCTCGAGGTCAAGAACCCCGAGGCCGACGCTCAGCTGGTCGCACAGGGCATCGCCGAGCAGCTCTCTGCTCGTGTGGCGTTCCGTCGTGCGATGCGCAAGGGTCTGCAGGGCGCGCAGCGCGCCGGCGCCAAGGGCATCCGCATCCAGGTCTCCGGCCGCCTCGGCGGCGCCGAGATGAGCCGTTCGGAGTTCTACCGCGAGGGTCGTGTGCCGCTGCACACGCTGCGCGCGAACATCGACTACGGCTTCTACGAGGCGAAGACCACCTTCGGCCGCATCGGCGTGAAGGTCTGGATCTACAAGGGCGACCTGACCGCGAAGGAGCTCGCTCGCGAGCAGGCCAACGCACCCAAGGCTCGTCGTGACGACCGTGGTGGCGACCGCCGCCGTGCCCCGCGCAACGAGGCACCTGTCGCAGAAGGAGCGTCGGCATAATGCTCATCCCCCGTAAGGTCAAGTTCCGCAAGCAGCACCACCCGGGTCGCTCGGGTCAGGCCACCGGCGGCACGAAGGTCTCCTTCGGCGAGTACGGTATCCAGGCCCTCACGCCCGCTTACGTGACGAACCGTCAGATCGAGTCCGCTCGTATCGCGATGACCCGTCACATCAAGCGTGGTGGAAAGGTGTGGATCAACATCTACCCCGACCGTCCGCTCACGAAGAAGCCTGCCGAAACCCGCATGGGTTCCGGTAAGGGTTCCCCCGAGTGGTGGGTCGCCAACGTCAAGCCGGGCCGTGTCCTCTTCGAGGTCGCGGGTGTCGACGAGGAGCTCGCACGCGAAGCTCTGACCCGTGCAATTCACAAGCTGCCGCTCAAGGCACGCATCATCAAGCGCGAGGAGGGCGACGCGTAATGGCGATCGGCACCAAGGAGCTCGCCCCGGCAGAGCTCGACACATTCGAAGACCAGCGCCTCGTCGAGGAGCTGCGCAAGGCCAAGGAGGAGCTGTTCAACCTCCGTTTCCAGTCGGCCACGGGCCAGCTGGAGAGCCACGGCCGCATCCGCGCCGTCAAGCGCGACATCGCGCGCCTCTACACCGTGATCCGCGAACGCGAGTTGGGCATCCGTGCGACGCCCGCTCCGGTCGAGGCTCCGGCCAAGAAGGCGACCAAGTCGAAGGCGAAGAAGGCGGACTCCGCCGACGACGCCGTGAAGGAAGAGGCTGAGTGATGGCCACCAAGAAGGAAGCGACTGTGGAGACGCAGGCCGCAGGACACGAGTCGTCCGAGCACGACGTCCGCGACTCCGCTGCCCGCGGTTACCGCAAGGCACGTCGCGGCTACGTCGTCAGCGACAAGATGGACAAGACCATCGTGGTCGAGGTCGAGGACCGCGTGAAGCACCCGCTTTACGGCAAGGTCATCCGCCGCACCTCGAAGGTCAAGGCGCACGATGAGGCGAACTCCGCCGGCATCGGCGACCTGGTCCTGATCAACGAGACCCGCCCGCTGAGCGCCACGAAGCGCTGGCGCCTGGTGGAGATTCTGGAGAAGGCCAAGTGATCCAGCAGGAATCCCGACTCAAGGTCGCCGACAACACCGGCGCCAAGGAGCTGCTCACCATCCGTGTTCTCGGTGGCTCGAAGCGCCGTTACGCGGGACTCGGCGACACCATCGTCGCGACCGTCAAGGACGCGATCCCCGGTGGCAACGTCAAGAAGGGCGATGTCGTCAAGGCGGTCATCGTCCGCACCAAGAAGGAGGTCCGTCGTCCGGACGGCTCCTACATCAAGTTCGACGAGAACGCCGCAGTGATCCTGAAGAACGACGGGGAGCCCCGCGGCACCCGTATCTTCGGGCCGGTCGGTCGTGAGCTTCGCGACAAGAAGTTCATGAAGATCGTCTCGCTGGCGCCGGAGGTCATCTAATCATGGCGAAGATCAAGAAGGGTGACCTGGTTCAGGTCATCACCGGTGCCACGCAGGAGCGTGGCGGCGACCGCGGCAAGCAGGGCAAGGTCCTCGACGTCCTTTCCGACAAGAACCGCGTCATCGTCGAAGGCGTGAACTACGTCACCAAGCACACCCGCGTCGGCCAGACGCAGCGTGGCACCAAGACCGGAGGCATCGAGACCGTCGAAGCCTCCATCCACATCTCGAACGTCGCACTCGTCGACCCCTCGACCAAGAAGCCGACCAAGGTCGGCCACCGGGTCGAGGAGCAGACCAAGGACGGCGTCAAGCGCACCGTCCGCGTGCGCTACGCGAAGAAGAGCGGTAAGGACCTCTGATGAGCACCGACACTGCCGCGCCGGCTGGCAAGATCCAGCCGCGCCTGAAGCAGAAGTACAACACCGAGATCAAGAAGGCGATGCAGGACGAGTTCGGTTACGCGAACGTCATGCAGATCCCCGGACTGGTCAAGGTCGTCGTGAACACCGGTGTCGGCGAGGCAGCTCGCGACAGCAAGGTGATCGATGGCGCGGTCGACGATCTCACCAAGATCACCGGCCAGAAGCCGATCGTCACGAAGGCTCGCAAGTCCATCGCGCAGTTCAAGCTGCGCGAGGGTCAGGCCATCGGCGCGCACGTCACCCTCCGTGGTGACCGCGCGTGGGAGTTCGTGGATCGCCTCGTCTCGCTCGCACTGCCCCGTATCCGCGACTTCCGCGGTCTCTCGGGCAAGCAGTTCGACGGCAACGGCAACTACACCTTCGGTCTCCAGGAGCAGAGCGTGTTCCACGAGATCGATCAGGACAAGATCGACCGGGTTCGCGGTTTCGACATCACCGTCGTCACCACCGCGAAGACGGATGAAGAGGGCCGGGCACTGCTCCGTCACCTCGGATTCCCGTTCCGCTCGGAAGACGCACAGGCGTAACACCCTCGACGGGCTCAGTGGTCTCGTGTCACTGAGCCCGTCGATGTGCACGTACAATTGAAAATTGCGTGTCATCGCAGGCCGTCTGTCGTGTAACGGCAGCCGGAACCTCATGAACAAAGGAAATCAACAATGACAATGACAGACCCGGTCGCAGATCTGCTGACCCGTCTGCGCAACGCGAACTCGGCGCACCACGATTCCGTGACCCTGCCGTCGAGCAAGCTCAAGACGCACATCGCTCAGATCCTCCAGCAGGAGGGCTACATCGCCGGCTGGGAGACCTCTGACGCCCGCGTCGGACAGAACCTCACGCTGACGCTGAAGTACGGTCCCAACCGTGAGCGCTCCATCGCTGGCATCAAGCGCGTCTCGAAGCCCGGTCTCCGCGTCTACGCGAAGTCGACCGAGCTTCCCACGGTCCTCGGCGGCCTTGGCGTGGCGATCCTGTCCACCTCCTCCGGTCTTCTCACCGACCGTCAGGCAGAGCAGAAGGGCGTGGGCGGAGAAGTTCTCGCCTACGTGTGGTAATTCGAAATGTCGCGTATTGGACGACTTCCCATCGACGTTCCCGCGGGCGTGACCGTTTCGGTCGACGGCCGCGAGGTCGCGGTGAAGGGCCCCAAGGGTGAACTCACCCTCACGGTGGCCAGCCCCATCGAGGTCGCGGTCGAGGAGAACCAGGTTCTGGTCTCCCGTCCCGACGACGAGCGCGAGTCGCGGTCGCTTCACGGCCTGACCCGCACGCTCATCAACAACAACATCATCGGCGTGACCCAGGGCTACACCAAGGGTCTCGAGGTCGTCGGCACCGGTTACCGCGTGCAGCAGAAGGGCAGCTCGGTCGAGTTTGCCCTCGGCTTCTCGCACCCGGTCCTGATCGACCCGCCCGCCGGCATCACGCTCACGGTCGAGGGCACCACCAAGCTCACCGTCAGCGGGATCGACAAGCAGGCTGTCGGCGAGGCAGCTGCCAACATCCGCAAGATCCGCAAGCCCGAGCCGTACAAGGGTAAGGGTGTGCGCTACGCCGGCGAGAACGTGCGTCGCAAGGCCGGAAAGAGTGGTAAGTAACCATGGCTCTCAAGTCAAAGTCTGACGCCCGCGCGCGTCGTCACGCCCGCCTTCGCAAGAAGGTCGTCGGCACCGAGGCGCGTCCGCGTCTCGTCGTCAACCGCTCGGCCCGCCACGTCTTCGTGCAGCTGGTCGACGACAGCAAGGGTCACACCGTGGCGTCGGCTTCGACGCTCGAGACCGACCTGCGCTCGCTCGAGGGTGACAAGACCGCCAAGGCCCGCAAGGTCGGCGAGCTCCTCGCCGAGCGTGCGAAGGCTGCCGGCGTTTCCGAGGCAGTGTTCGACCGTGGCGGCAACCGCTACGCCGGTCGTGTCGCCGCCATCGCCGACGGCGCCCGCGAGGGGGGTCTGGCACTGTGAGTGACAACAAGGAGAACGAAGTGACCGAAGCGGCTGCTGCCACTTCCGAGACGGCTGCCGGCACCACGCAGGCTGAGCCGGCTCGCGATTCGCGTGATGGCCGCCGCGGCGGTCGTGACCGCAACCAGGGTGGCGGCCGTGACCGCAACTCCCGTGACCGTGGCGACAACCAGTTCCTGGAGCGCGTCGTCACCATCAACCGCGTCTCGAAGGTCGTGAAGGGTGGTCGTCGCTTCAGCTTCACCGCCCTCGTGGTCGTCGGTGACGGCAACGGTCTGGTCGGCGTCGGCTACGGCAAGGCCCGCGAGGTCCCTCTGGCGATCTCGAAGGGTGTCGAAGAGGCCAAGCGCAACTTCTTCCGCGTTCCGCGCGTCGGCAGCACCATCCCGCACCCCGTGCAGGGTGAGGCGGCCGCTGGTGTGGTCCTGCTCCGTCCGGCCGCTGCCGGTACCGGTGTCATCGCCGGTGGTCCGGTCCGCGCCGTGCTCGAGTGCGCCGGTATCCACGACGTGCTGTCGAAGTCGCTCGGCTCGTCGAACACGATCAACATCGTGCACGCGACGGTCACCGCCCTGAAGCAGCTCGAGGAGCCTCGTGCGGTCGCCGCGCGTCGTGGCCTCGAGTTCGACCAGGTCGCCCCTGCGCGCCTCGTGCGCGCCGAGGCCGAGGCCATCGCCGCACAGAAGGTAGGTGCCTGATGGCCGCGCGACTGAAGGTCACGCAGATCAAGTCCAAGGTGAGCGAGAAGCAGAACCAGCGTGACACGCTGCGCAGCCTCGGTCTGAAGCGGATCGGTGACACCACCGTCCGCCCCGACGACGCGCAGACGCGCGGTTACGTCAAGACCGTCGCCCACCTCGTCAAGGTTGAGGAGATCGACTAATGGCTGAGAAGAACGAGGCCGTCGAGGCTGAGAAGGCCACGAAGAAGGCTGCAGCTCCCAAGGCTGCCGCCGAGAAGAAGCCGGCCGCGAAGAAGGCTCCGGCCAAGACCGCTGCCGCCGACGCCAAGGCTGAGGGCGCTGCCAAGAAGCCGGCCGCCAAGAAGGCTGCGCCGAAGAAGGATGCTCCGGCGTCCCGCCCCGGCGTGCTGAAGGTGCACCACCTGCGTCCCGTGCCCGGATCCAACACCGCCAAGACTCGCGTCGGCCGTGGTGAGGGCTCCAAGGGTAAGACCGCTGGTCGTGGAACCAAGGGCACCAAGGCGCGCAACACCGTTCGCGTCGGCTTCGAGGGTGGGCAGATGCCGCTGCACATGCGCACCCCGAAGCTGCGCGGGTTCAAGAACCCGTTCCGCGTGGAGTACCAGGTCGTGAACCTGGAGAAGCTCGCGGAGCTGTACCCGAAGGGTGGCGATGTCACCATCGGCGACCTCGTCGCCAAGGGTGCCGTTCGCAAGAACGAGAAGGTCAAGGTTCTCGGAAACGGCGACATCGCCGTGAAGCTCACCGTTTCGGTCGACAAGGTCTCGGGTTCTGCCGAGCAGAAGATCGTCGCGGCTGGCGGATCCGTCAAGTAACCGCTTAGCAAGAGGGGTCGGAGATTCTCCGGCCCCTCTTGTGGTTTCACACTCCGAGACCTCGCTCTGGGGCCGCATCCGGCGGGCCTGGTATCGGTGGCGAATTCCGGGAAGCCCGGTTTGCGTTACCCTGGTCTTTCAGCCGTCCTTCGGGAATCGGCAACCTTTTCAGGAGGAACGTCCTTGTTTAGCGCCATCGCGCGGATCTTCCGCACCCCCGACCTGCGTCGGAAGATCGGTTTCACACTCGCCATCGTTGCGATCTACCGGCTCGGCTCCAACGTCCCGGCGCCGTTCGTGAACTTCCCGAACGTCGAAGAGTGTCTTGCCGCCAACGCGGGCACCGATGGGCTGCTCGGACTGGTCAACCTCTTCTCCGGCGGCGCGCTGCTGCAGCTGTCGATCTTCGCGCTCGGCGTCATGCCGTACATCACCGCGACGATCATCACGCAGCTCCTGCGCGTGGTCATCCCGCACTTCGAGGCGCTGCACAAGGAAGGACAGGCCGGCCAGGCCCGTCTGACCCAGTACACGCGTTACCTCACGATCGCCCTCGCGCTGCTCCAGTCGACGACTCTCGTCACGGTGGCCCGTAGCGGCCAGCTCTTCGGCACGACCGATCTCGCGGCCTGCCAGCAGCTTCTGACGAACGATGTGTGGTGGGCGCAGCTGCTCATCATCATGGCGATGACGGCCGGTACCGGCCTGATCATGTGGTTCGCCGAGCTCGTCACCGAGCGCGGCATCGGCAACGGCATGTCGCTGCTCATCTTCACCTCGATCGCCGCCACGTTCCCCGGTGCCATGAGCCTCATCTGGCAGACCAAGGGCTTCGAGGTCTTCCTGCTGGTGCTGCTGGTCGGAATCATCGTGATGGGGCTCGTCGTGTTCGTCGAGCAATCCCAGCGACGCATCCCGGTGCAGTACGCCAAGCGCATGGTGGGTCGACGCACCTACGGTGGCACGAACACCTACATCCCGATCAAGGTGAACATGGCGGGCGTGATCCCCGTGATCTTCGCCTCGTCGCTGCTGTACATCCCGGCGCTCATCGCGCAGTTCAACACCCCGCAGGACGGATCGACTCCGGCCGCCTGGGTGACCTGGATCACGACGAACTTCACGTCGGGCAACAGCCCGGTCTACATGGCCGCGTACTTCCTGCTGATCATCGGGTTCACGTACTTCTACGTGGCGATCACGTTCAACCCGGTCGAGGTCGCGGACAACATGAAGAAGTACGGCGGTTTCATCCCCGGCATCCGCGCGGGCCGCCCGACGGCCGAGTACCTCGACTACGTGCTCACCCGCATCACGCTCCCCGGCTCCCTGTACCTCGGTCTGATCGCGCTCATCCCGCTCATCGCTCTGGCCACCGTCGGCGCCAACCAGAACTTCCCGTTCGGCGGCGCCTCGATCCTCATCATCGTCGGTGTGGGTCTCGAGACGGTCAAGCAGATCGACGCGCAGCTGCAGCAGCGACACTATGAAGGGCTCCTCCGATGACAGCATCCGCACGTCTTCTCATCGTCGGCCCGCAGGGCTCCGGCAAGGGCACGCAGGGCGTGCGCATCGCCGAGTCCTACGGCATCCCGGTCGTCTCGACCGGCGACATCTTCCGGGCGAACATCAAGGAGGGGACGCCCCTCGGGCAGCAGGTCACCGCGATCCTCGACAAGGGCGACCTCGTTCCGGACGAGCTGACGAGCGAGATCGTGCGCGACCGCCTGTCACAGGAGGATGCCGCTCACGGCTTCCTGCTCGACGGCTACCCGCGCAACACCGCGCAGGTCGCCCACCTCGAGTCGTTCCTCGCCGAACGGGGACAGGCGCTCGACGCCGTCATCCTCCTCGACGTGCCGCGCGAGGAGAGTCTGGAGCGTCTGACGCTCCGTGCGACCGAGCAGGGACGCTCCGACGACACCCCGGAGGCCATCGGCCACCGCCTCGACATCTACGAGCGCGAGACCGCCCCGATCCTCGAGGTCTACGGGGCCAAGGGCATCGTCGACCGTATCGACGGCGTCGGCTCCCTCGACGAGATCACCGAGCGCATCGCCGAGGCCCTGGCCGCGCGCGGTCTGCGTCTCGCGGCCTCCGCCTCCTGAGATGTTCCGCCGGTCGATCTACAAGACCCCGGCTCAGCTGCGAGCCATGGTGGAGCCCGGCCTCATCACGGCGGCGGCACTGGATGCTGTCCGCCCGCTGATCAAGGCCGGTGTGACGACGCTCGAGCTCGACACGGTGGCGAACCGCACGATCCTCGCCCGCGGCGCCGAGTCGAATTTCCAGCTGGTGCGCGGCTATCACCACACCACCTGCATCTCGGTGAACGAGCAGGTCGTGCACGGGATCCCGGGGGAGCGGGTGCTCCAGCCGGGTGACATCGTGTCGGTCGACTGCGGTGCGCAGTTCCAGGGGTGGAACGGCGACAGCGCCATCACCGTGGTCGTGCCCGACCCGGAGCGCCCCGAGGTGGTCGCCCGTCGCGAGGAGCTCTCCCGCGTGACCGAGGGGTCCATGTGGGCGGGAATCGCCGCCATGGCCTCGGTCTCGTCCATCGACGAGATCGGTGCGGCCATCCAGGACTACATCGAGGCTCAGGGACCGTCAGCGGTCTCCGGCGAGCCATACGGCATCCTGCGCGAATACGTCGGACACGGCATCGGTCGCAAGATGCACGAAGCCCCCAGCGTCTTCAACTACCGCACACCCGACCGCGGTGAAGACGTGAAGCCCGGCCTCGTGCTCGCGATCGAGCCGATGGTCACCGCCGGTGGGGAGGCGACCTTCATCGAGGAGGACGACTGGACCGTCACCACGGTGGACGGCACAGACGGCTCCCATTGGGAACATAGCGTCGCCCTGCATGATGGGGGTATCTGGGTGCTGACTGCGCCCGATGGTGGAAGAGCCGGACTCGCCCCGTTCGGGGTCGAGCCTCGAGAGATCGGAAAGTAATGGCAGCGGCGAAGAGCAACACCAACTGGTTCGCGATCGGCGTCTCCATCGCCGTCGTCGTGGTGCTGGTGGCGATCGGTGGACTCGTGGTGTTCCTCAACAACCAGGCGACCTCGCCCGGCGCGGCGCCGAAGGCCAACGACACCTTCAACTCCGAGACCGGTGCGGTCTCGTTCGGCGACGGTGAAGACACCATCGCGGTGTTCGTCGACTTCCAGTGCCCGGTCTGCAAGACCTTCGAGGACCAGTTCGGTGCTCAGCTCGAAGCCGCGGCTGCCGACGGCCGCATCACGCTCGAGTACCACCCGATCGCGATCCTCGACCGTTTCTCGCAGGGCACCGAGTACTCCTCGCGGTCGGCAGGTGCCGCGTTCTGCGTCGCCGAGTCGAACCCTGACCTGTACCTCGACTTCGCCAAGACGCTCTTCGAGAACCAGCCCGAGGAGAACTCGACCGGTCTGACGAACGACCAGCTGGCCGGCTTCGCGACACAGGTCGGTGCGGACGACGCGGTCTCGTGCATCACCGACGAGACGTACCGCAAGTTCGGTGCGGCGCAGGCGAAGTCCCACGAGATCGCCGGCACGCCGACGGTGGACATCAACGGCACGCGCCTCAACCTGCAGGACCAGGCCGACCTGAAGAAGTTCACCGACCTGATCAGCTGAACCGGCGGCTTCCCGGCCCTGGCCGTCAAGTTGCCGGATGGCTCCGGAGCGTCTAACATAGATCTTTGGTGCTTTGTGCCTTGATTCGGCGTGTCCGGCGGTGCAGCACCACAAACCAATCACCCACCGCAGATCGACCGATCTGCAGAAGCGTCAGCGAGGCTATGGCTAAGAAAGACGGTGTCATCGAGATCGAGGGCGTGATCTCCGAGGCTCTGCCCAACGCGATGTTCCGCGTTGAGCTCAGCAACGGACACAAGGTCCTTGCAACGATCTCCGGCAAGATGCGGCAGAACTACATCCGTATCATCCCCGAGGACCGTGTGGTCGTGGAGCTCAGCCCCTACGACCTGACCCGCGGCCGTATCGTCTACCGCTACCGCTGATCGGTCGAGAAGTAACGGCCTGCCCCTGCCTGGGGCGGTACGAAGACAGCGAACAGGAAACATCATGAAGGTCAACCCCAGCGTCAAGCCCATCTGCGATCACTGCAAGGTGATCCGCCGTCACGGCCGCGTCATGGTGATCTGCAAGAGCAACCCGCGTCACAAGCAGCGCCAGGGCTGAGTCCCTGGCGGGCCCGCCGGTCTGATCGACGGGCCCGCGCTGCGCGGCATCGCTCACGCACATCTCACAACTGAAAACACAACGGCAGGATCAGAACTCGCGGAAGCGGGGGACACCTCGGGGCGGAGGCCCGGGCACCGATCCTGTTCCATACCTCCACAACACCCAGGAGAACCGCATGGCACGTCTTGCCGGCGTTGACATCCCGCGCGACAAGCGCGTGGTGATCGCCCTTACCTACATCTACGGCGTCGGCCGTACCCGCTCGGTCGAGATCCTCAAGGCGACGGACATCGACGAGAGCATCCGCGTGAAGGACCTCAGCGACGACCAGCTGATCGCCCTCCGCGACCACATCGAAGGCAACTACAAGGTGGAGGGTGACCTGCGCCGCGAGGTTGCAGCAGACATCCGCCGCAAGGTCGAGATCGGCTCCTACGAGGGCATCCGCCACCGTCGTGGTCTCCCGGTCCGTGGTCAGCGCACCAAGACCAACGCCCGTACCCGCAAGGGCCCGAAGCGCACCGTCGCAGGCAAGAAGAAGGCCCGCTAAGCGCGGCCCCAGGGACTAGGAGAACACTTTCATGGCTGCACCCAAGGCCGCCGCGCGCAAGCCGCGCCGCAAGGAAAAGAAGAACATCGCGCTGGGCCAGGCCCACATCAAGTCGACGTTCAACAACACGATCGTCTCGATCACCGACCCGTCCGGCGCCGTCATCGCCTGGGCATCGTCGGGTGGCGTGGGCTTCAAGGGCTCCCGCAAGTCGACCCCGTACGCCGCAGGCATGGCCGCCGAGTCGGCTGCCCGCCAGGCTGCGGAGCACGGCGTCAAGAAGGTCGACGTCCTCGTGAAGGGTCCGGGCTCCGGCCGCGAGACCGCGATCCGCTCGCTGCAGGCCGCCGGCCTCGAGGTGGGTTCGATCCAGGACGTCACCCCGCAGGCGCACAACGGCTGCCGTCCGCCGAAGCGTCGCCGCGTCTGATTCGCGTGTCGAGCCGCTCGGTCCCTTCGTGGTCTGAGCGGCTCGACGCCCGCGTGCGGGCATCGACTTCCACAACTCAAAACCTCACCCCACCACATGTCATATAGCGGGCATGTGATCGAAAGGAACACAGAGTGCTTATTGCACAGCGTCCCACACTGACCGAGGAAAAGATCGTCGAGAACCGTAGCCGGTTCATCATCGAGCCTCTGGAGCCCGGCTTCGGTTACACGATCGGCAACGCGCTGCGTCGCAGCCTGCTGTCGTCGATCCCCGGTGCTGCTGTCACCAGCGTTCGCATCGACGGCGTGCTGCACGAGTTCAGCACCATCCCCGGCGTGAAGGAGGATGTCACCGAGATCATCCTCAACATCAAGCAGCTCGTCGTCTCGTCGGAGCGTGATGAGCCCATCACCGCGTACCTGCGCAAGACCGGTGCGGGCGAAGTCACCGCCGCTGACATCTCGGCTCCGGCCGGTGTCGAGGTGCAGAACCCCGAGCTCGTCATCGCGACGCTGAACGACACCGCGAAGTTCGAGCTCGAGCTCACCATCGAGCGTGGCCGTGGCTACGTCTCGGCGACGCAGAACCGCAACGAGTACGCCGAGGCCGGTCAGATCCCGATCGACTCGATCTACTCGCCGGTCCTCAAGGTCAGCTACCGCGTCGACGCGACCCGTGCCGGGGAGCGCACCGACTTCGACAAGCTCGTCCTCGACGTCGAGACCAAGTCGGCCATCAGCCCCCGCGACGCCGTCGCTTCGGCTGCGAAGACGCTCACCGAGCTGTTCGGTCTCGCCCGCGAGCTGAACGTCGAGGCCGAGGGCATCGAGATCGGCCCGGCGCCGGTGGAGGCAGTGAACTCCAGCGAGCTGTCGATGCCGATCGAGGACCTCGACCTGTCGGTCCGCTCGTACAACTGCCTGAAGCGTGAGGGCATCAACACCGTTTCCGAGCTCGTCGCCCTGTCGGAGACGCAGCTCATGAACATCCGCAATTTCGGCCAGAAGTCGGTCGACGAGGTGCGCGACAAGCTCATCTCGCTCGGTCTGTCGCTCAAGGATTCGGTGCCCGGTTTCGACGGCGCCCACTTCTACGGCGGCAGCGAAGACGAGTCCTTCTGATACCCGACCTTTCTGACCAGGAGTTAGACGATTATGCCCAAGCCCACTAAGGGTCCCCGCCTCGGAGGCGGCCCCGCACACGAGCGCCTGATGCTTGCCAACCTCGCGGCGGCGCTCTACACCCACAAGTCGATCAAGACGACCGAGACCAAGGCCAAGCGCCTTCGTCCGCTCGCCGAGCGTCTGATCACCTTCGCCAAGCGTGGCGACCTGCACGCGCGTCGTCGCGTGCTGTCGGTCATCGGTGACAAGGAAGTCGTGCACGTCCTGTTCTCCGAGATCGCGCCGCTCGTCGCTGACCGTGAGGGCGGCTACACCCGCATCACGAAGGTCGGCAACCGCAAGGGCGACAACGCGCCTATGGCCGTGATCGAGCTCGTCCTCGAGCCCGTCACCCCGAAGGCGAAGTCGACCAAGAAGGCTGCTGCTCCGAAGGCCGAGAAGGCCGAGAAGCCGGCTGAGGTCGTCGAGGAGGCTCCCGCTGAGGAGGCTCCCGCCGACGAGACCGTCGAGGCCGGCGCCGAGTCGCAGGCCGAGGGCGAAGCAGCCGAGGCTGCCGCCGAGGACGCTGTCGAGAAGAAGTCCGAGTAAGTACTTCGCTCACGAAGAAGCCCGCCACCCCGAAAGGGATGGCGGGCTTCTTCGTGTACCCGGTGACGTCGTCAGCGGGTACGCAGATCCTTGCGCAGGATCTTCCCCGAGCTCGACTTGGGGATCACATCGATGAACTCCACCTGGCGTACCTTCTCGTGCGGCGCGACATGCGAGGCGACGTGGGCCATGACCGCCTCGGCATCGAGTTCGGCTTCCGGCTGGCGTACGACGAAGGCCTTGGGCACCTCCTGGCCGTCCTCATCGAGTGCGCCGATCACGGCGGCATCGGCGATGGAGGGATGCTCGAGCAGCACGGCTTCCAGCACGGCCGGAGCCACCTGGTAGCCCTTGTACTTGATGAGTTCCTTGAGCCGGTCGACGATACGGTAGATGCCCTCATCGGTGACGGTGGCGACATCACCGGTGTGCAGCCAGCCGTCGGCATCGAGCATCTCTGCCGTGGCGTCCGGGCGGTTGAGGTAGCCGACCATGACCTGCGGTCCCCGCACCCACAGTTCGCCGGGCTCGCTCGCGCCCTCTGCCGGCACTGTGACGTCTTCGCCCGAATCGGGATCGACGAGCCGTGCTTCGGTGTTCGGGACGAGCGGCCCGATGGTCGAACGGTCGATGTCGGTGCGCGCCTCGGAGATGAGGTTGACCGCGGGGCTGGTCTCGGTCATGCCGTACCCCTGGGTCACGATGCACCCCAAGCGGTTGGCCACCGCCGAGGCCAGGGCGCCGTCGAGAGGCGCGGCGCCGGAGAAGATCACCTTCACGGCGGAGAGGTCGTACTGGTCGACGATCGGATGCTTCGCGAGCGCGACTGCGATCGGGGGAGCGACGAACACCCAGGTGGTGCGGTGATCGGCGATGATGCGCAGGAACTCGGGGAGGTCGAACTTCGGCATCGTTACGAGCCCGGCCCGTTGACGCAGCGCGAAGTTCAGCAGCACCGTCATGCCGTAGATGTGGAAGAAGGGCAGGACGGCGAGCACCCGGTCACTGGCATCGACGCCGAGGACCGGACGGCACTGCGACACGTTGGCCACCAGGTTGCGGTGCGTGAGCATGACGCCCTTCGGGCGGCCGGTCGTTCCCGAGGAGTAGGGGAGGACGGCGAGATGGGTCGCCGGGTCGAATGTCACGTCCGGTGCGGGGTGCCCTTCGCTGAGCAGCGCGGGGAGGGACGGGTGGCCCTCGGCGCCATCGAGAACGATCACGTGGTCGGCGTCGAACCCGAGCTTGTCCGCGGCGGCCTGTGCGCCGGGAAGCAGAGGGGAGACCGTCACGAGCCAGGTCGCTCCGGCGTCGGTGAGCTGGTTCGCGATCTCGTCGGCGGTGTAGAGGGAGTTGATGGTGGTGGCCGTCGCCCCCGCGCGGAGGATGCCGTGGAAAACGGTGGCGAAGGCCGGGATGTTCGGACAGAGGACGCCGACAGTGGTGCCCACCCCGACTCCGCGTGCCGCGAGGGCGCCGGCGAAAAGGTCGATCTGTCCGACGAGCTGCCGGTAGGTGGTGGTCGCCCCGCTCATCCCGTCGACGAGGGCGATGGTGTCGAGTTCGGCTTCGGAGAGATCGCCGAACAGGAACTCGTGGATGGAGACCTCGGGGATCTCCACATCGGGATAGGTACTGCGAACCATGAGATCTCCTTCGATCCGGGCAGGCTGACGACGACGTCGAATGCGATCCAGTGTCGCACACAATGGCACTGCGTCCCAGGGGTGACGGGCTTCAGACGGCGTCGTTCGACCGGTAGCGGGTACTCGGGCGGCCCTTGGTCGAGTAGTCGAGCGTGCGGGTCGCTCGGCCGGAGCCGGCGAGATGCTCGAGGTAGCGGCGGGCGCTGACGCGCGAGATCTCGAGGTCGTCGCCGATCTCGGTCGCCGAAGCGTCGGGGCGCGCAGCGAGAGCTGCGCAGACACGATCGAGCGTCTCGGCGCTCAGTCCCTTGGGGAGCCCGAGTCGCTGTCGGAACGCGATGATCGCATCCGCGGCCTCGACCCGTCGCACCACGTCATGCAACTCGGTGTGATCGCGCAACAGCAGCGTCGCTCCGATGCCTTCGCCGTCTGCCTCGCTTCCGGTGCTGCGGGCGACGAGCACGTGCGCCCCGACGATCACCGGCCGGCCGGCGGACTCGCCCTCCCGGAGCACCGTGGCGAGCTCTGTGCCCAGGACCTCGGCGGCGGGTTCGCCATCGAGATCGGCGGCATCCCTGTCGAGGAATCGGGCGGCGGCGTCGTTGACGAGCGTGATCCGCCCGGTGCCGTCGACCGTGATGACCCCTTCGCTCAGACCGTGCAGCGTGGTCTCCTGGTTCTTCACGAGAGCGGCGATCTGGTGGGGTTCGAGACGGTAGATGCGCCGCCGGATGATGGAGGTCACCCACGCCGAGCCGAACACCCCGAGAACAGCAGCCGCCAGCATCGCCGAGATCAGCCAGACGAGATTGGCCGAGAACTCCTCGTTGAGCTCCGACTCGAGAATCCCGACGGATGCGGTGCCGATAACGTCGCCCTCATCGTCACGGATGGGCACCTTGACCCGCCACGACGTGCCGAGCGTGCCGGTCTGCGTGCCGACGTAGATCTCGCCGGCGAGAGGGATCGACGGGTCGGTGGAGACCTTCTCGCCGATGCGCTCCGGATTCGGGTGCGAGTAGCGGATGCCGTCTTCGTTGGCGACGACGACGTAGGCGAGATCGGAGGCCTCGCGGATGACCTCGGCGATCGGCTGGATGGCTGCGGAGGGCTCGGCATCGTCGAACGCCGCGTGCACCGTCGGGAGCGCGGCGATCGACTGGGCCACGGCCTGCATCCGGTCCTTGTACGCCTCGCGGAGAGCCTGCTCCTGGAACGCGCCGGCCACGATGCCGGTCGCCAGGGTCACCAGGAACACGATCAGCGCCTGCAGCACGAGCAACTGCACGCGGAGCGTCATCTTCGAGGCCACCTGCTCATTCTGGCCCTTCGGCGAGTGCGGTGCGAGCGGGCGGGAGAGCCGCTCGTGACCAATAGTTCCGAAACTCCGACCAATGGTTTCCGAAGCTGGAGCAGGCGCAGCTCCCGCTCCAGGGTGGAGCCACAGCACCACGAACGCTCAAGGAGGAGCGCACATGAAGAACGCACGCATCGCAACCCTGGCCGGGCTGGCCGCGGTCGCAGCCCTCACACTCACCTCGTGCGCGGGAGGCAGCGCAGCGACCGACGACGGTGGAGGGGAAGCAGAGACCGCCACCGTCACCGACGTCTCGATCGTGGTCCCGGCGGATCCCGGTGGGGGATGGGATCAGACGGGCCGGGCGCTGTCGCAGGTGCTCACGCAGGACGACCTCGTGGCCTCCGCCCCGGTGACCAACGTGGGCGGTGCCGGTGGCACGGTCGGCCTCGCCCAGCTCGCCAACGAGAAGGACCCGAACACGCTGATGGTGATGGGCCTGGTCATGGTCGGAGCGGTCGAGACCAACGCCTCGGCCGTGCGGATCGAGGACACCACACCGATCGCCCGGCTCACCGACGAACCGCTCGTCGTGGTGGTGCCGGCCGACTCGAAGTACGACACGCTCGAAGACCTCGTCGAAGACGTCGTCGACAACGGCCAGGCGGTCACGATCACCGGCGGCTCGGCGGGCGGCGCCGACCACATCCTCGCCGGTCTCATGCTCGAGGAAGCAGGACTCGACGGGGCCGAGATCGCCGAGAAGCTGAACTACACGCCGAACTCCGGCGGCGGCGAGGCCGTTCCGCTGCTGATCGGCGGCAAGGTCGCCGCGGGCATCTCGGGCGTCGGCGAGTTCGCGCAGCACATCGAGAGCGGCGCGCTCAAGGCTCTGGCTGTCTCGAGCGAGGAGCCGGTGTCTCAGCTCCCGGATGTCCCGACCATCACCGAGGAGGGGTACGACGTGGTCCTGACCAACTGGCGCGGCGTGATCGCCCCCGGTGGCATCTCCGACGGCGAGAAGGACGAGCTGGTGCGCGTGATCACCGAGCTGCACGAATCCGAGGCGTGGACGGAGCAGCTGGAGACCAAGGGGTGGACCGACGCGTTCCTGGTCGGCGCGGAGTTCGATGACTTCCTCACCGGGAACATCGAAGAGGTCACGGCGACGCTGAAGAACATCGGTCTGGTGCAGTGACATGACGGTCCCCGCCTCATCGGGGACCGAGGAGCAGGGGGTGCGGGTCGACCACGATGGTCGACCCGCACGCCGCTCTCCCTCCGTCCCCCTCGGCGAGCTCGTGTTCGCCGGAATCATGGTCGCGCTCGGCGTCTTCGCCGTCGTCGGCATCTTCCTGATCCACGTCCCCGTCGGGATGAAGGCCGGTCCGACGGTCTTCCCGATCTTCGTCTCGGTCATCCTGCTCGCCTCGGCCGTCGCCGTTCTCATCGGCGTGCTGCGCGGGGAGCGCGGCGGTGCGGAGGAGGCGGAGGACATCGATGAGAGCCTGCCGACCGACTGGGTCACCCTCGCCAAGCTGGCCGGTCTCGTCGTCGCGCACCTGCTCCTGATCGAGCCGCTGGGGTGGGCGCCGGCGGCCGCTCTGCTGTTCGGCGGGGTCGCGTGGTCGCTCGCCGCCAAGCGGTGGTGGATGGCGTTCCTGATCGGCATCGTGGTCGCGCTCGTGATCCAGGTCGTCTTCGGCGGTCTGCTCGGCCTGTCGCTGCCCTGGGGCCCTGCTCTCGGCTGGCTCGGAAGGATGTTCTGATGGACAGTTGGACCCTGCTCCTGGAGGGCTTCGCGACCGCGCTGCAGCCGCAGTACCTCGCCTTCGCCTTCCTCGGCGTCTTCGTCGGCACCGCGGTCGGGGTGCTCCCGGGCATCGGCCCCGCGATGACGGTGGCGCTGCTGCTTCCCCTCACCTACACGCTCGACCCCGCAGCGGCGTTGATCACATTCGCGGGCATCTACTACGGCGGCATGTACGGCGGCTCGACGACGAGCATCCTCCTGAACACACCGGGGGAGTCGGCCTCGATAGTCACAGCGATCGAGGGCAACAAGATGGCCAGGATGGGGCGGGGCGCTGCCGCGCTCGCCACCGCCGCCATCGGGTCCTTCATCGCCGGCACCCTGGCGACGCTGGGCCTCACGCTGCTCGCACCGCTGCTCGCGCAGTTCGCCGTGAACCTCGGGCCCGCCGACTACGTGGCCCTCATCGTCATCGCGTTCATCACGGTCGGCGCGCTGATCGGCAGCTCGATCTCGCGCGGCATGCTCTCGCTCGGCGTCGGCCTGTTCCTCGGGCTGGTCGGCACCGACTGGCTCTCCGGTCAGCAGCGCTACACGCTGGGGCTTCCCGCACTGTCGGACGGCGTCGACATCGTGCTGGTCGCCGTCGGCCTGTTCGCGGTCGGGGAGACGTTCTACATCGCCGCCCGGTTGCGGCACGGCGGGGTCGATGTGATCCCGGTCACCCGAGGATGGCGTTCATGGATGACGAGGTCCGATTGGCGGAGGTCCTGGAAGCCGTGGCTGCGCGGCACGGCGATCGGCTTCCCGATCGGCACGATCCCCGCCGGCGGCGCGGACGTCGCCACGTTCCTGTCGTATGCGACCGAGCGCAAGCTGTCGAAGCACCGCGACGAGTTCGGCCGCGGTGCGATCGAGGGCGTCGCCGGTCCGGAGTCGGCGAACAACGCCGCGGCCGCCGGAGTGCTGGTGCCCCTGCTCACGCTGGGCCTGCCGACGACGGCGACTGCGGCGATCATCCTCACGGCGTTCCAGTCGTACGGCATCCAACCGGGACCGCTGCTGTTCGAGAGCCAGTCGAACCTGGTGTGGGCGCTCATCGCGAGCCTCTACATCGGCAACGTGATCCTGATCGTGCTCAACCTGCCGCTCGTGGGCATGTGGGTGAAGCTGCTGCAGATCCCGCGGCCGTATCTGTACGCGGGCATCCTCCTGTTCGCGGTGTTCGGGGCCTACGCGCTGCACAGTTCGCCGGCGGACATCGTGATCCTGCTGATCGTCGGCATCCTCGGATACTTCATGCGCCGGTACGGCTATCCGGTCGCACCGCTCGTGGTCGGCATGATCCTGGGGCCGATGGCCGAGGAGCAGCTGCGCAAGGCGCTGCAGCTGAGCCAGGGGGATCTGAGCACGCTCGTCATGCAGCCGTTCGCGGCGATCGCCTACGGGGTGCTCGCCCTGCTGATCGTCGGCGGACTCTGGTTGCGGCGTCGCCAGCGCCGGTACGAGCAGGCGCTGACCGCGTCGATCGCGGTGCCGATCAAGGCGGACTCCGAGGTCTGATCCGCGACGCGGGTTCGAGAGGGGAGGAGGCCGCGAGTAGGCTGATCCGGTGAGTGACGTACAGGCCCCCGCACGAGGGCCTCGCGCCTACGCGGCGTTCATCGGCATCGGCCTTCTCGCCGGCCTCCTCTCCGGACTCTTCGGCGTGGGCGGTGGCACGGTCATCGTTCCGCTTCTCGTGCTCCTGCTGCACTTCGATCAGCGCCTCGCGGCAGGGACATCCCTCGCGGCGATCGTGCCGACGGCGAGCGTCGGCGTCATCTCCTACGCCACGACCGGGTCTGTCGCCTGGATCCCCGCGATCATCCTCGCCGCCGGCGCCGTGGTGGGTGCGCAGATCGGCACACGGCTGCTGCCGCGCATCTCGCAGACCGCCCTGCGCTGGGGTTTCGTCGGCTTCCTGCTGGTCGTGATCGTCAGCCTCTTCCTGGTCATCCCCTCGCGCGATGCCGCGTTCGAACTGTCCTGGCTGACAGGTATCGCCCTCGTCGGCGTGGGCATCGGCACCGGCATCCTCGCCGGGCTCATCGGCGTCGGCGGCGGTGTGATCGTCGTGCCCGTGCTGATGCTGGCGTTCGGCACCAGCGACCTGGTCGCCAAGGGCACGTCGCTGCTCATGATGATCCCGACGGCGATCTCGGGCACCGTGGGAAACCTCCGCAACCGCAACGTCGATCTGCTCGCCGCGCTGCTCATCGGCGTCTCCGCCTGCACGACGACGGCGCTCGGGGCATGGTTGGCGACGATCGTCGATCCGACTCTCGGCAACATGCTGTTCGCGGCATATCTGGTCGTGATCGCGGTGCAGATGGCGATCAAGGCGGTCAGAGGGCGCAAACGGGCCTGAGCGTGTCCGGATGAAGGGATCTTCATCCACGGCTCATCTGCCCATCATGATCGACGGGCATCATGGGGTCATGCCCACTCCACGTCGCCTTCTCGTCACCGGCGCCCTGATCGCGATCCCGGTCGCCTTCGCGGTCGGAAGCGTCGTGCTGGCGCAGATGCCGCCCTCGCCGCGGATCCCTACCGAACCCGTGTCGGTGCAGCTCGCGCCGCCGGTGCCGAGCGAGGTGCCTGCGCCCGTGCCTGCGCCGGCACCTGCGCCTGCGCCGGGACCTGCGCCGGCCCCTGCCCCGGCACCGGTACCTGCGCCTGCGCCCGCCCCACCCGCTGGCGACGACGACGATGACGGTGGCGGCGATGATGACTGACGCCCCTACCCTGCCCCTGGATCTCGACGAGAGCGCCACGCCGCACGCGCCGACGCGTGCGGCGGCGCAGGGCCTCGCGGCCACCGGTGCGCCGCTGCGCACCTTGCGCCGACGCACTCTGCCCGCCCGCTGGCGTATCACGCTGTGGATCATCCTCAGCACCGCCATCACGCTCCTCGCCGTCGGCATGGTCGGCCGCAGCATCTTCCTCGCCGGTGTGGAGCAGTCGGCCAACGCCGAGATCGAGCAGGAGGCCTCCGAGTTCTCCCGATTCGCGGAGGATGCCGCGGCCAGTGGTCACACGACGGCCGAGGAACTGGTCAGCGAGTACGTCGCCCGCCAGTCCGTGCACGAGAACGAGGTCGTGATCGCCACCGTCGAGGGGGCGGTGATCGCGGTCGCGAACGGCCGGGTGCAAGCGACGGATGCCTCCGCGCTCGCCGCGGTGCCGGGCGGGGAGGCGCTCGTGAACCGGCTGCTCGATGAGACGTCGGCGTCCGGCGCGATGGATCCGCCCGACGTGGGCCCCCTGCGCTGGGGGCGGTTGGAGTTCACCACCGGTGATCGCGGCGGTGCGGTGCTGATCGTGCAGTACACGCAGGAGGCGCGCTCGCAGGTCGACGCGGGATTCGCCACGATCGCGTGGGTGGCGCTGATCGGGATCCTGCTCAGCTCCGGCGTCGCCTGGCTCGTCGCCGGGCAGATCCTGGCTCCCGTGCGAGAGGTGTACCGGGTCGCCCGCGACATCGGAGAGCACGACCTCTCGGCGCGCGTGCCGGTCGAGGGCACCGACGACATCGCGGCCGTGGCCACGACCTTCAACCAGATGCTCGACCGCCTCGAGGCCGTGCACGCGACGCAGCAGCGCTTCGTCGACGATGCGGGGCACGAGCTGCGCACGCCGATCACCATCGTCCGCGGTCAGTTGGAACTGCTGAGCGAAGACCCGGAGGAGCGTGCGGCGATCCTGCGTCTCGTCAGCGACGAGCTCGACCGGATGAGCCGCATCGTCACCGACCTGCTCGTGCTCGCGAGGGCCGAGCAGCCCGACTTCGTGCGGGTCGCGAACTGCGACACCGCCGCCCTCACCCTCGACATCGAGGCCAAGGCGCAGAACCTCGGAGATCGTCGCTGGCAGCTCATGGAGGTGGCCGAGGGGACGGCGGCGCTCGATCCCCAGCGGGTGACCCAGGCCGTGCTGCAGCTCGCGGCGAACGCGGTGCAGGTGACCGAGACAGGTGACCGCATCCTCATCGGCTCGCGCTTCGACGGCGAGGGGAGCGAGCGGCGGCTGCGGCTGTGGGTGCGCGACTCCGGTCCCGGGGTCGCCGTGGCCGACGCCGAGCGCATCTTCGAGCGCTTCGCCCGCGGCGACAGCTCTGGTGCGCGACGAGGGTCGGGGCTCGGGCTCGCGATCGTGCGGGCGATCACCGATGGACACGGCGGTTCAGCCTGGGTCGACAGCGTGTTCGGAGAAGGTGCCACGTTCGGCATCGACCTTCCGGCACCCACCACCACGCGGTTCGACACCGCGGCAGAGAGGAGCGAGTGAGATGCGCAGCATCCTCATCGCGGAAGACGACCCGCACATCACCTCGTTCGTCCGCCGGGGCCTGCGCGCGGCCGGCTACGAGACCGCCGAGGCGGCCGACGGCCACACCGCGCTGCTGATGGCCCGCAGCGGCATGTTCGATCTGGTGCTGCTCGACATCGGGCTCGGCGGCATGGACGGTTTCGACGTGCTCGCCAACCTGCGCGGCGAGGGCGTCGCGACACCGGTCATCATCCTCACCGCCCGTGACTCGGTCATCGACACGGTGCGGGGCTTGGAGAACGGGGCGAACGACTACGTCACCAAGCCGTTCCAGTTCGCCGAGCTCATCGCCAGGGTGCGGCTGCGGATCGGCGACGGCGAGGGACGCGCGGCCGGGCCCGTACTCACCCACGGCGATGTGCGGGTGGATGTGCGCGCCCGCACGGTCACGGTCGACGGCGACATGCGCGAGCTCACCTCGCGGGAGTTCGCCCTGCTCGAGGTGTTCCTGCAGAACGCCGGCCAGGTGCTGTCGCGCGACCAGCTGATCGGGCACGTGTGGGGGATGGACTTCGATCCGGCCTCCAACGTGGTCGACGTGTACGTTCGGGCACTGCGCGGCAAGATCGGTGTCGATCGCATCGAGACGGTGCGCGGGGCGGGATACCGATTCCGATGAGTGATCCCACCCATACCCATGCCGAGAACGCGCGCCGGCTGGCCGAGCCGTCGGCGGTCGAGCGCACGCGATTCTCGACGATGCCGCCGCAGCGCCCGACTCCGTTCCCCGGTCGCAACCCGGCCGGAGGTGGCTTCGCGGTGCGCCGGCTCGGGCGTGGGCGCATCCTCAGCCTCCTCGCCCTCGGACTCGTGCTGATCGCGGGGCTCGCCATGGCGCTGTCGTCGCTGTCTCAGGGCGCCGGCCCCGGCCGGGTGACCATGCCGATCGCCGTGACTCTCACCGTGTTCCTGCTCGCGGTGTGGGCGTGGACATCCACCGGCCTCGATGACACGCTCGTCGCCTTCCTCGCCGCGATCGCCCTGATCGTCACCGGCGTGCTGCCGGCGAGCGACTTCTTCGCCTCCCTCGGCGACGAGACCATCTGGCTGCTCATCGGCGCGTTCGTGATCGCCTCCGCAGTGTCGTCCTCCGGCCTCGCTCTGCGCGGTGCCTCGCATCTGCTGCGGTTCGCACGCGGGCCGCGGAGCCTGTTCCACCTGACGACCGTAGCCCTCACGCTCACCGCCTTCGCCGTGCCCGCCACCTCCGGGCGCGCCGCGCTCGCCGTCCCGGTGCACACGGCGGTCGCGGCCGCGCTTCCCGGACGCGAGCGGGTGATCCGCGCCCTCGCCCTGCTGATGCCGACCGTGGTCCTGCTCTCGGCCGTCGGCTCGCTGCTCGGCGCGGGGGCGCACATCGTGACGGATCAGCTGCTGCGGGCCGCGGGCGAGCAGGGCTTCACGTTCCTGAGCTGGCTCTGGCTCGGGCTGCCTCTCGCCACGGTCTCGTCGCACCTGGCCTGCGAGCTCATCCTCTGGCGCTTCACCTGCCGCGACGACCGCAGCACGCCGCTGCGGATGAGCGCGACGGATATCGGTCGCTCCGCATCGACCGCCGTGACCGGACCTCTCAGCACCATGGAGCGACGCGCTGGCGTGCTGCTGGGCGGCGTGATCCTCCTCTGGGCCACGGAACCGCTGCACCATCTGTCGCCGGCATTGGTCGCCCTCATCGGAGCCGTCGCCGCCGTGACGCCCGGGATCGGCTGCCTGACCTTCCCCGCTGCGATCAAGCGCGTGCCGTGGTCGCTGCTGCTGTTCCTCGCCGCGACTCTCGCGCTGGCATCCGCGCTCACCAGCACGGGCGCCGCCGCCTGGTTGAGTTCGTCGGCGCTCGCCCCGCTCCGGGGGCTCGGCGCCGCGGGAGCCGTCGCGTTCGTGCTCGTGGTCATCGCGATCTCGACCGCCGCGCACCTGCTGATCCCGTCGCGGTCGGCCCGCTCCGCCGCGATCGTCCCGGTCGTGATCGCGCTCGCTCCCGCACTCGGCGTCTCCCCGATGGCGGCGGCGTTCGCCTCGACCGCCGCGGCCGGGTTCTGCCACACGCTCCCCAGTTCGGCGAAGCCGGTCGCCATGTTCGCCGACCCCGACATCGTGAGCGGGGGCTTCACCCCGCTGGACCTGCGCCGGCTCTCGGTGCTGCTGGCACCGGCGATGTTCGTGCTCGTGGCCGTCTTCGCCCTGTGGGTGTGGCCTCTGATGGGGCTGCCGCTGCTGCTCTGATCCGCGGCCCCGGCCCATCCCACACCCGCTTCACTCCGCGTGCACCGCCGGTGCACCGGTGCTCGTCGTGCCCGCACACCGGGCGCTCGTCGCCCGTCTCGGGCGCAGAAGGAGGAATCATGTCGATCCACACCCCGCAGCGCATCCTGGTCGCACCCAGTGGCTTCAAGGAGAGCCTGAGCGCCGAGGCCGTGGCCCAGGCGATCGCCGCCGGCGTTCGTCGGGTCATCCCCGGCGTGCAGGTGGACGAGTACCCGGTGCCGGACGGCGGAGAGGGCACGGCCGCCGCGCTCGCCGCGGCGACCGGAGGCGAGCTCATCCCGGCACGGGTGACGGGCCCCGTCGGCGACCCGGTGGACGCGCATTGGGCGCGGCTCGGTGGGCACGCCATCGGGACCGCCATGGTCGAGATGGCCTCGGCAGCGGGTCTGCGGCTCGTGCCGCGCGATCGCCGCGACCCGGGGGAGACGACGACGCGTGGCGTGGGCGAGCTGATCGCCTCTGCGCTGGACGCCGGTGTGGAGCGGATCGTGGTCGGCTGCGGCGACTCCGGCACGAGCGACGGCGGTGCCGGAGCGCTCGAAGCGCTCGGCGTGCGCATCCTCGACCGCGACGGTGTGCCGATCACCGCGGGCGGGCGGCATCTCCGCGATGCGGTGCGCCTCGATCTCGCGGGTCTTCATCCCCGCATCGGCGAGGTCGAGATCGTGCTCGCCTGCAACATCCACAACGTCCTGTGCGGACCGCGCGGCGTGGCCAGGGTGTTCGGTCCGCAGAAGGGAGCGACGTCCGAGCAGGTCGAGGAGCTCGCGGACGCCCTCGACGTCTGGGCCGGTCTGCTTGAGGAGCAGAGCCCGTTCGGAGCGGCGATGGATGTGCGCACCGGCGGCGGCACCGGCGCCTCTGGCGGGCTCGGGGCGGGTCTCGCCGCCGTGCTCGGTGCGCGTCTCGCCCCGCGTTTCGAGGTGCTCCTCGACAGCGGGCTGCTGCCCGAGCCCCTCGATGAGCTGATGGCGGTGGCCGATCTCGTCATCACCGCCGAAGGGGCGATCGACTTCCAGACGCCTCGGGGCAAGGTGCCGGCCGAGATCGCGATGCGCGCCCGAGTCGCCGGCGTCCCGGTGCTCGGCATCGCCGGATCGCTGGGTGTCGGCGCGCCGACCGTGCATGACATCGGCATCGACGCGATCGCCTCGATCATCACCGTGCCGATGCCCCTCGAACAGGCGGTGGAACACGGCGAGGCACTGCTGCGCGACGCCGCGGAGCGCAGCATGAGGATGGTGCTGCTCGGATCGGCGATGTCCGCGCGTGCGGCCTGAACTCCCGGGAGCCGACCCGCGGCCTGGGTCGCCGCCACCCCTCGGTAGGATCGAAGGGTGGCAGTGAACCAAGATCTGGTCGGCCGGGAGTTCCCGCCGACGGCCCCGTACCTCGTCGGCCGCGAGAAGGTGCGCGAGTTCGCTCGTGCCGTCTTCGCCGACGCCCCGCAGCACACCGACCTGAAGGCGGCCCGCGCGGCGGGCTTCTCCGACGTCGTGGCGCCGCCGACCTTCGCGATGGTCATCCAGGACCTCTCGCTCCAGCAGCTCCTGGGGCAGGAGGATTCCGGCATCGTGCTCGCGCGCACCGTCCACGCCGAGCAGCGCTTCACCTACACGCGCCCCATCGTCGCGGGCGACGAGCTCACCGCGCAACTGCGCGTCACCGGCATCCGGATGATGGGCGGCAACGCGATGATCACCAGCGAGGCCGAGATCACCGACCCCGCGGGTGCCCACGTCGTCACCGCCACCAGCGTGCTGCTGGTCGGTGCCGAGCCGAGCGCGGATGAAGGAGAGGCCGCCTGATGGGCTACACCGTCGGAGACGTGCTCGCCGAGCGCACCGTACACCTGACCCGCGGGTCGCTGGTGCGGTACGCGGGAGCGTCCGGAGACTTCAACCCGATCCACTACCGCGATGATGTCGCCGCGTCCGTCGGGCTTCCCGGCGTGCTCGCGCACGGCATGCTCACGATGGGCATCGCCTCGTCGGCGGTCGTCGCGGCTCTCGACCCGGCCACGCGCATCCTCGACTACGGCGTGCGCTTCACCAAGCCGGTCGTGGTCGACCCCGACGAGGGCGCTGATATCACCGTCGTCGCCACGGTCGGCGCCGTCGACGACGAGTCCGCGCGCATCGACCTCAAGGTCACGTTCGGCGACACCACCGTGCTCGTCAAGGCGCAGCTGCGCGTCGCTGTCTGATGAGGGCGAGCTGATGCGGGAGATCGAGCCGGTCCGTCTGGCGGAGCTGACCACGCTGCGCACAGGAGCAGCACCGGAGCGGATGTTCGAGGCGACGACGACGGCGGGTCTCGTCGATGCTCTGCGTGAGACGTGGGCGCGCGGCGACGAGTGGTTCGTCCTCGGTGGCGGCTCCAACCTCTTCGTGGGCGACGAGCCGTTCGAGGGCACGGTCATCCGCGTGCGCACCGAGGGCATCGAGGAGCTGCCGTCCCCGCACGCTGGCCGCATCCGTCTGCGCGCGCAGGCCGGCCACGGGTGGGACGACCTCGTCGCCTATGCCGTCGCCCACGGGTATGCGGGCCTCGAGGCCATGAGCGGGATCCCCGGCACGGTCGGCGCCGCCCCCGTGCAGAACATCGGGGCGTACGGGCAGGAGATCCAGGAGACGCTGGTCGAGGTCGAGCTGATCGACGAGTCGACCGGCGAGATCTCGACGGTTCCCGCTGCCGAGCTCGGGCTGGGTTTCCGCACCTCGGTGCTCAAGCATCACCATGGCAGTGTGCCGCTGCGCCGTGCCGTGATCCTCTCCGTGACCGTCGACCTGCTGATCGCGGGCGAGCGTGTGGTGCGCGGTGAGCAGCTGCGTCGGGCACTGGGTCTGACCGATGAGACACCGGTTCCGCTCGGCTGGGTGCGCGAGCGCATTCTCTCGACTCGCGCGTCGAAGGGCATGCTGCTCGACGCGGATGACCCCGACACCCACGGCGTCGGCTCCTTCTTCCAGAACGCGATCGTGACGGCGGCGGTCGCCGGCTCGTTGCCCCCGGAGTGCCCGCGCTGGCCGGTCGCCCCCGATCTGGACGCCGTGACCGTGATCCCGTTGGCGTCTTATGACGGACAGGTGCCGCTGTCGAAGCCCGCGGCGGTCTCCGACGTGAAGGTGAGCGCGGCGTGGCTGATCGAGCAGGCGGGCATCCGCAAGGGGTTCAAGCTCCCGCGCTCCCGCGCATCCGTGTCGACGAAGCATGCGCTCGCGCTGACCAACCGTGGCGGGGCGACCGCGGGTGAGGTCGCCGAGCTCGCCCGGTTCATCCAGAGCAGGGTGCACGCCGAGTTCGGTCTCGTGCTGCAGCCGGAGCCGGTTCTCGTCGGCGTCGAACTCTAAGGCGTCGAACGCCAAGGCGTCGAACCGCAAGGCGTCGAACCGCAGGACACGTCGGCTGTCGCGGCTACACTCGCGGCATGAGCGGATTGATCCCGTACCTGCTGTTCCCCGGCAACGCCGCGGAGGCGCTGCGTCATTATCGATCGGTGTTCGGCGGTGAGCTCCAGCTGCTCGACTACGCCACCGCAGGGAGGCACGACGGCCCCGGCGATGCGATCGCGCACGGGCAGCTGAGCGGACTGGTCGAGATCGCCGGAGCGGATGCCGGAGCCGATGACGATGCCGTGCAGATGGGCGGCATGTTCCTCTCGCTCCTCGGCACGGCCGACGCCCTCACTCTGACCGACTGGTACGACGAGCTCGCCGCCGGCGGCCGCGTGATCGACGCACTGCAGAAGCGACCCTGGGGTGACTTCGACGGCACGCTCGTCGACCGTTACGGCGTGCGCTGGCTGATCGGCTTCCGTCCCGAGGACTGAGGTGTCCCGCTGCCGAAGTAGGAACGAGACGACGGCAGGAGGATCAACACGACCGCCGCCGTGGTGACGGCGAGGGCCGCGATGGCGACCCAGAACTCCCAGATCGGGGCTGCTACCGCCGGAACATAGAGCGCGAGCGGGAGCGGGAACAGCAGGGTCGCGTATCGGGCCCACGACTTTCGTCTGATCACGAGCACCGTGATGGTCGCGTAGACGACCACCGGTACGAAGGCGAGCGCACTGAGCCACTGACGCGACTCTCCTCCCCAGTACCAGAGGAAGGGAGCGACTGCGAGGGAGAGGAAGAAGACCAGCACGGTCACCGTGATCAGGATGGGGAATGCCACCCGCAGAGTCACCGGCATCCGCTCATACTCCCGCTCGCCGTTCGTCATGCCTCCAGTATCGCTGACCCTCGCCTGAGGGCAGGAGACGTCGTGACGAAGGCCCCTCCCATCTGCAGACGGGAGGGGCCTTCGTCGGGTTCCGCGGGTCAGGCGAACAGACGCTGCAGGCGCTGCACGCCCTCGAGCAGCTGCTCGTCGCCCAGTGCGTATGACATGCGGATGTAGCCGGAGGGACCGAAGGCCTCGCCGGGGACGACCGCGACCTCGGCCTGGTCGAGGATGAGATCGGCGAGTTCGAGCGAGGTGGTCGGGGTCACGCCGCCCCAGGTGCGGCCCAGCAGGCCCTGCACGTCGGGGTACACGTAGAACGCGCCCAGCGGGTTCGGCACGACGAGGCCGTCGATCTTCGACAGCTCCGAGACGATCAGCTGGCGGCGACGGTCGAAGGCCTGGCGCATCTGCTCGGCCTCGTCCTGCGGGCCGGTGAGCGCGGCGATCGCGGCCTTCTGGGCGACGTTGTTCACGTTGCTGGTGAGGTGCGACTGCAGGTTGCCGGCGATCTTGATGGCATCGGCCGGCCCGACCATCCAGCCCACGCGCCAGCCGGTCATGGCGTAGGTCTTCGCGACGCCGTTGACGAGGATCGTCTGGCCGGCGACCTCGGGCACGGCGTCGACGATCGAGGTGGCCTTGACGCCCTCGTAGGTGAGGTTCTGGTAGATCTCGTCGCTGATGATCCAGATGCCGTGCTCGAGCGCCCACTCGCCGATGGCCTTGGTCTCCTCGGCGGTGTAGACGGAGCCGGTGGGGTTCGACGGGGAGACGAACACGAGGGCGGTGGTGCGGGCGGTGCGTGCGGCTTCGAGCTGCGCGACCGTGACCTTGTACTCCTGGTCGGCCCCGGCGAAGACCTCGACGGGGGTGCCGTCGGCGAGGCGGATGGCCTCGGGGTACGTGGTCCAGTACGGGGCGGGCAGCAGCACCTCGTCGCCGGGGTTCACCACGGCCTGGAAGGCCTGGTAGACCGACTGCTTGCCGCCGTTGGTGACGATGACCTGGCTCGGAGACACCTCGAGTCCGGAGTCGCGGAGGGTCTTCGCCGCGATCGCCTCGCGCAGCGCCGGGAGGCCGGGAGCGGGCGTGTACCGGTAGCTCGCCGGGTCGGCCAGAGCCTCGGCCGCCGCATCCACGATGAACTGCGGCGTCGCGAAGTCGGGCTCGCCGGCAGCGTACGAGATGACGTCCTTGCCTTCGGCCTTGAGGGCCTTGGCCTTGGCATCGACCTTGAGGGTCGCGGACTCGGCGATGGCGGACAGCTTGCGGGAGAGGGGAGCGCGTTCGGTCACGATTACGAGCGTACTCGGGTCGGCGCGGCAGGAGAGGTGTGGGATGCCGCCAAGATCCGGAGTTCTTTCGGGTTCGGAAGGTCAGTCGGTCGTGAGTCCGTGCGCCTGTGCGACGGCCGGAAGCGTGATGCGTCCGCCCTGCACGTTCAGACCCGCGGCCAGCGCGGCGTCGTCGGCCGCCGCCCGCTCCCAGCCCTTGCCGGCGATCGCCGAGACATAGGGGAGGGTCGCGTTCGTCAGTGCACGGGTCGCGGTCTCGGGAACCGCGCCCGGCATGTTCGCCACGCAGTAGTAGATCGAGTCGTGCACCGCGAATGTGGGGTCGTCGTGGGTGGTCGGGCGCGAGCCCTCGAAGCACCCGCCCTGGTCGATCGCGATGTCGACGAGCACGGACCCCGGCTTCATCGCGGCGACCATGTCGTCGGTCACGAGCTTGGGGGCCGCGGCACCGGGGATGAGCACGGATCCGATCACGAGGTCGGCGGTCTTGAGCTCTTCGGCGATGTCGTAGCGGCTTGACGCACGGGTCTCGAGGGCGCCGCCGTAGCGGTGCTCGAGCTCGCGCAGACGCGGTAGGGAGACGTCGATCACGGTGACCTTCGAGCCGAGTCCGAGGGCGTTCGCCGCGGCGTGTTCTCCAGCGACGCCGCCGCCGATCACGACGGTTTTGGCGCGCGGCGTGCCGGCGATGCCGCCGAGCAGCATTCCACGTCCGCCCTGGGAACGCAGCAGCGAGTACGAGCCCATGGTGACCGAGAGGCGTCCGGCGATCTCGCTCATCGGCACGAGCAGCGGCAGGCTGCGGTCGGAGAGCTGCACGGTCTCGTACGCGACGGCGGTGGTCCCCGCCTCGACGAGGGCCGTCGTCAGCGCGCGGTCGGCAGCGAGATGCAGGTAGGTGAAGAGGGTGAGGTCGTCGCGCAGGAAGCCGTACTCCTGGGCGATCGGCTCCTTGACCTTGATGACCATATCGGCCTCGCCCCACGCGTCGGCGGCGGTGGCGACGATCTCTGCGCCGGCGGCCCGGTAGTCGTCGTCGGTGATGCGCGAGCCGAGCCCGGCCCCGGACTGCACGAGCACCCGGTGGCCCTCGTGCACCAGACGGTCGGCGCCGGCGGGAGTGAGGGAGACGCGGTTCTCGTTGTTCTTGACCTCGGTGGGGACGCCGATCTTCATTGATCCTCCAGGTTCGATGCGGTGCGGCACCCAGGATCGCAGAAACATCGACAGAACAACAGAATTGGTGAAGATGATTCGTGTGATGCGGAAATCCTGAATAATGCTTCGTATGGAGACCACCTCAGAGGCCCCGGAGCCGAACACCGTTCGGGCCCCCGCCCTGGATGCGATCGACGCCAGGATCGTGCAGCTGCTCACGGCCGACGGGCGCATGACGAATGCCGAGCTCGCCGGGCGTCTGGGTGTCGCGCCCTCGACGGCGCACACCCGGCTGCGGGCGCTCGTGGATCGTGGCGTGATCACGGGCTTCCACGCGAGCGTGGACGAGCGGGCGCTCGGCGCGGGCCTGCAGGCGATCATCGGCGTCACGCTGCGTCCGAGCGGACGCCGGGAGAGCATCGTGGAGTTCGCGGACCGCGTGCGCGTGCTGCCGCCGGTGATTCAGCTCTTCTTCCTCGGTGGCGACGACGACTTCCTGCTGCACATCGCGGTCGCCGACTCGTCGGAGATGCGCGAGTTCGTGCTCGAGCATCTCTCGGCGCAGAGCAGCGTCGCCTCCACACGCACGAGCATCGTGTTCGACTACCACCGCAACTCGGTGGCCGCTTCCTTCCGCTGAGGGCTGCCGCGGGTCAGGCGCCGTAGGACGCGGGCAGTGCGCAGTAGTCGGCGAACCGCCGCGTCGGGTGCGCGGGGTCGGTCACGTCGACGATCGCACCCGCGACCGTGTGCGGTGGCTCGTCGCCGGCCAGCTGCCACACCGCGTAGTTCCACATGCCCCTGGTGCGCTCGCCGAGCAGAGTCGCCGGTCCGGAGACGAGCAGGATGTCGCCGCTCTTCGGGCCTTCGCGGAACGCGGTGACCACGGAGCGGAGCTCGGCCTCGGCACCGTCCGGTGAGTGGTCGCGGATGACCGGCTGCCCTGACGCCGTCAGCGCGGCCGCGAGGTCGTCTGCCGCCTGTCGCGAGCGCCCGGCATCCGCCCCGGCCACCGCGAGCAGTCGTCGGCCGCGCGGGTAGAAGTGCAGGAACTCGGAGGCGATGTCCGCCCAGACGTCGGTCATGCGTCCAGGCTACGCCCGGGGAGGGGTATGGGAGCGGGAACAGAGGGAGCCCCCGGGACCACGGCGGATGCCGCAGTCCCGGGGGCTCCCTCGTCTGCTCAGTCCTCGTCGATCAGGAACCGGCTGTAGGCGCCCAGTGTGAGGAAGGTGGGGAACTCCTCCTGGAGGGCGACCTCGCGGAAGATCTCCGCCGCGTCGTCGTACCGGTCGCCGTGGCTGCGCGTCGCCTGCGCGAGCACCTGGGCGATCAGACCCTCGATGTACTCCGCCGTGATCGGGGTGCCGTCCTGAGTGGTGCGGTCCTGGTGGATCCACTGCCACACCTGCGAGCGGCTGATCTCGGCCGTCGCGGCATCCTCCATCAGGTTGTCGATCGCCACGGCCCCGAGTCCGCGCAGCCAGGCCTCGAGGTAGCGGATGGCGACCGACACGTTGTCGTGCACGCCCTGTGCTGTGATGGGCCGGCCGATGTGCAGGTCGAGCAGGTCGCGGGCCTCGACGTGCACGTCGTCACGCTGGCGGTCGACCTGGTTGGGGCGGTCGCCCAGCACGGCGTCGAACTCGGCCTGAGCCGTGGGGATCAGGTCGGGGTGGGCCACCCAGGTGCCGTCGAACCCGTCGCCGGCCTCGCGCTTCTTGTCGGCGGTGACCTTCTCGATCGCGCGTGCTGTCACCTCGGGGTCGCGGCGGTTGGGGATGAACGCGCTCATGCCGCCGATCGCGAAGGCGCCCCGCTTGTGGCAGGTCTGCACGAGCAGATCGGTGTACGCCCGCATGAACGGCACCGTCATCGTGACCTCGCTGCGATCGGGAAGCACGAAGCGCGCCCCGCGGCCGCGGTAGTTCTTGATGATCGAGAAGATGTAGTCCCAGCGGCCGGCGTTCAGGCCCGCGCAGTGGTCACGCAGCTCGTAGAGGATCTCGTCCATCTCGAACGCCGCCGGCAGGGTCTCGATCAGCACGGTCGCGCGGATCGTGCCGTGCGGGATGCCGATGTACTCCTCGCTGAACGAGAAGACGTCGTCCCACAGCTTCGCCTCCTCGCTGGACTCCAGCTTGGCGATGTAGAAGTACGGTCCGCGACCGCCGTCGATCAGCGCCCGCGCGTTGTGCAGGAAGTAGAGGCCGAAGTCGACCAGGGAGCCGGATGCCGAGGTGCGACGACCGGCGCGGTCGATGAAGGCGATGTGCTTCTCGGGCAGGTGCCACCCGCGAGGGCGCATCACGATCGTCGGCGTGCGCTCCGCCGTGACGCGGTACTCCTTGCCGGGGCCGGATTCAGAGGCGGGCGATGTGAACGACAGCTCGCCGCGGATGGCGTCACGGAGCGACAGCTGCCCCTCTATGACGTTCTTCCAGGTCGGGCTCGTGGCATCCTCCTGGTCGGCGAGCCACACCCGCGCGCCGGAGTTCAGCGCGTTGATCGTCATCTTCGGGTCGGTCGGTCCGGTGATCTCGACGCGGCGATCCTCGAGGCCGGGCCCGGCACCGGCGACCCGCCAGTCGCGATCCTCACGGATGTGGGCGGTGTCGTCGCGGAACTTCGGGTCATGACCGTTGCCGATCTCGAAGCGACGGCGCATGCGGTCGGCGAGGCGGTCGTGGCGACGGGAGGCGAAGCGGTGGTGCAGCTCGGTGAGGAAGGCGACCGCTTCGGGGGTCAGGATCTCCGCGTAGCGGTCGCGGAGGGGACCGGTGACCTCGATCGCGGGACCCTGCTGGGTCGTCTGGATCGGAGCCGTGGTCGGGGGAGCGGTGGGAGTGGTCATGATCGTGAGTCCTTTGAGTCGTGTCGAGTACTGCGACGAATGCGTCGAGCACCGCGACGAAGAGGGGCCACGCGCCCGGAGGCTCCGCGCGGCGCGCCAGCGCCGTGTGGAGGGGGCGTGGGGATCAGTGGAACTGCGCGGCTTCGGTGGAGCCGGCGAGGGCGAGTGTCGCGCTGTCGGGGTTGAGCGCGGTGGAGATGACGTCGAAGTAGCCGGTGCCCGCCTCGCGCTGGTGCTTGGTGGCGGTGTAGCCGTCTGCTTCTGCGGTGAACTCGGCTTCCTGCAGCTCGACGTATGCGCTCATGGCGCGATCGGCGTAGCCGCGGGCGAGGTCGAACATCGAGTAGTTCAGGGCGTGGAAGCCGGCCAGCGTGATGAACTGGAACTTGTAGCCGAGGTCGGCCAGCTCCTGCTGGAAGGTCGCGATCTCGGCGTCCGACAGGTGCTTCTTCCAGTTGAAGCTCGGCGAGCAGTTGTACGCCAGGAGCTTGCCGGGGAACTGCTCGTGGATCGCTGCGGCGAACGACCGGGCGAGCTCGATGTCGGGCTCTCCCGTCTCGACCCACAGCAGGTCGGCATAAGGGGCGAAGGCGAGGCCGCGGCTGATGACCGACTCCAGTCCGGGCCGGATCCGGTAGAACCCCTCGGTGGTGCGCTCGCCGGTGGTGAACTGCTGGTCCCGCTCGTCGACGTCGCTGGTGAGCAGGTCGGCGGCGAGGGCATCGGTGCGGGCGATGATGACGGTCGGCACTCCGGCGACGTCGGCCGCGAGGCGGGCCGCGTTCAGGGTGCGGATGTGCTGCTGGGTGGGCACGAGCACCTTGCCGCCGAGGTGGCCGCACTTCTTCTCGCTGGCCAGCTGGTCCTCCCAGTGGATACCGGCGGCACCGGACTGGATGAGCGACTGCGCCAGCTCGTAGGCGTTCAGGGGCCCTCCGAAGCCCGCCTCGGCGTCGGCGACGATCGGCGCGAGCCAGTCCTGCGTGGTCTCGCCCTCAGCGTGCTCGAGTTGGTCCTGGCGGATGAGCGCGTTGTTGATGCGGCGCACGACCGCCGGCACCGAGTTCGCGGGATACAGCGACTGGTCGGGGTAGGTCTGGCCGGCGAGGTTGCCGTCGGCGGCGACCTGCCATCCGGAGAGATAGATGGCCTTGAGTCCCGCCCGCACCTGCTGCACGGCCTGGCCGCCGGTGTAGGCGCCGAGCGCACGGACGTAGTCCTCGGTGTGCAGGAGGTTCCACAGATTGTCGGCACCGCGATGGGCGAGCGTGGCCTCTTCGCGGACCGAACCGCGGATGCGGATGACGTCTTCGGCCGAGTAGGTGCGCTCGACGCCGTCCCAGCGGGGGTCGGTGTCCCAGATCTCCTGGAGCTCGGCGGCCGTCTGAACCTGGTCGCCGGCTCGCAGACCGGCGGGGCGGGGCGTCGGGGTGTGGGCGGTGTTCGTCATGGTGTCTCCTCGGTGGATCCGGCGGCTGTGCCGGTGTGGCGTGGTTCCACTGTGCGTGAAGTTCGGAGGGCTGATCGACCGAATGTGAGGAGAAGATCGATAGAAATTCTGTTTCTGTGACAGAATCGGCCGCATGAGCACCATCGACGCTGCAGAAGAGGCCGACGCTCTCACGATCGGCCGCCGCATCCGCCAGCTCCGCACGGCGAAGGGCATGACCCTCGACGACCTCGCCTCCGCCGTCGATCGGGCGCCGAGCCAGATGTCGATGATCGAGACCGGGAAGCGTGAACCCAAGCTCACGCAGCTGCAGGCGATCGCCCGGGCGCTCGGGGTCACGATCGACGCCCTGCTGGAGGGCGAGCCGCTCGATGAGCGCAGCGCGGTCGAGATCGCACTCGAGCGGGCGATGAAGGGGCAGACGTTCCAGGCGCTGGGCATCGAGCCGTTCCGCATCGCGAAGAGTCTGCCGACCGACGCTCTGAAAGCACTGCTCGCCCTGCACGGCGAGATCGACCGGCTCAAGGATGAGCGGGCCGCGACACCGGAGGAGGCCCGGCGGGCGAACGTCGAGTTGCGGCACCTGATGCGTCGGCAGGACAACCACTTCGCCGACCTCGAGGCGAAGGCCGCCGAGATCCTCTCCGCGGTCGGTCATCCGGGTGGTCCGCTGACCCAGCGCACGGCGTCCGAGATCGCGGCCTACCTGGGCTTCACCCTGCACTACGCGCCCGACCTGCCGCAGACCACCCGGAGCGTCGCCGACCTCGCGAACGGCCGGCTCTACCTGTCGAGCAGCGTGCCCGCGAAGGGCGATGCCCGCACCGCGGTGCTGCAGGCGCTGTCGAGCCGTATCCTCGGGCACTCCGAGCCGCGCAGTTACGCCGAGTTCCTGCGTCAGCGCGTGGAGACGAACTACCTCACCGGTGCGCTCCTCATCCCCGAGGCGCATGTGGTCCCGGCGCTGAAGGATGCCAAGCAGCGTCGGGCGATCTCGATCGAAGACCTGCGCGACGCCTACTCGGTGTCGTACGAGACGGCCGCGCATCGGTTCACGAACCTCGCGACCCGGCACCTCGACATCCCGGTGCACTTCCTCAAGGTGCATGAGTCGGGCACGATCACCAAGGCGTACGAGAACGACGACGTGAACTTCCCCACCGACCGTCTCGGGGCCATCGAGGGGCAGATGTGCTGCCGCCGGTGGACCTCGCGTGTGGTGTTCGACGAGGACGACCGCTTCAACCCGTATTACCAGTACACCGACACCGGGAACGGCACCTACTGGTGCACCGCCCGGGTGGAGTCGTCGAGCGAGGGGCTGCACTCCGTCAGCGTGGGCGTGCGCTTCGACGACACGAAGTGGTTCGTGGGGCGCGACACCTCGCATCGGGGCGTCTCGAAGCACTCGGTCGAGGTGTGCTGCCGCCGGGCGCCGGCCGACCTGGAGGACCGCTGGCGAGACAACTCCTGGCCGAACGTGAAGACCCCGCGCACGCTGCTGGCGACCCTTCCTACCGGGGCCTTCCCCGGCGTCGACACGACCGACGTGTACGAGTTCCTGGAGGCGCACGCCCCCCGCTGACCCCGCCCCGCCCGTCCCCGCCGTCCGCCCCCGCTCCCGCCCGCTCCGCCCGGCGTTCCGGTCGCAGTTGCTGCCGCCCGGGAGCGGCGAAGGCGACAGGAAGTGCGACCGGAGCGGATGGATCGACTCGCGCGGGCATCCTGCGCAGGCTACGGAGCGGACGGAAGCGGGGGTTGAGCCAACACTGAACACCTGTTAGGTTTTCGCGTGTGGAGTGGCTCCGGTCAGCGGCGCCCGTTCTCGATGAGGAGACGTGATGAAGCGATGGATGAGCACACTGGCCACGGTCGGACTGGTCGTCTCAGGCCTGGCCCTGGCCGGACCGGCGGCGGCGGGAGGCGGCCGTCAGGGCGACGCCGAGCTCACGCGCTGGGCACAGGACACCTGGGGCTCCCTCGCGGCGATGACCGATGAGGAGACGGGCCTTCCGGCCGACAACATCACCGGCGACCTGCAGACCCCCAGCGCATACACTTCTCCGACGAACATCGGCGGATACCTGTGGTCGACCGTCACGGCGCGAGACCTCGGCATCATCGGCGCCGACGAGGCGCGCAGCCGCATGTCCGCCACGCTCGACACCCTCGAAGGGCTCGAGCGCAATGACGCGAGCGGCATGTTCTACAACTGGTACTCGCCCACGACGGGGGAGAAGCTGACGACCTGGCCCGACTCCGGCGATCCGGTGCACCCGTTCCTCAGCACGGTCGACAACGGGTGGCTGGCCGCCGCCCTGCGTATCGTCCGCGAGGCGGATCCTGCCCTCGCGGTGCAGGCGGACGCCCTCTACGACTCCATGGACTTCGCCTCGTTCTTCGATCCCGCGGGTGCCGCCGGCCTCCCCGCCGGCACCAACCGCGGCGGTTTCTGGGACGAGGTGCCGCCGGACTGCAGCGTCGCGGCCCCGATGTACAACGGATCGGGCGAGACCGCCTACTACACCTGCCACCACTACGACACGACCGTGAGCGAGAGCCGCATCGCGACCTATCTCGGCATCGCCAACGGCCAGATCCCGGCGACGGCGTTGTACGGCACGCATCGCACGATGCCGCCCGGCTGCGACTGGGCCTGGCAGGAGCAGCTTCCCGAGGGGGAGTACCGCACCTACGACGGCGTCGAGGTCTGGGAAGGCGCGTACAGCTATGACGGTATGTCGTTCGTCCCCAGCTGGGGCGGCAGCATGTTCGAGTCGCTGATGCCCGACCTGCTCGTCCCGGAGACGAAGTGGGGTCCGAAGTCGTGGAAGCTCAATCATCCGATCACGGTCGCCGTGCAGAAGCAGCACGGGCTCGACGAGGCCGGATACGGGTATTGGGGCTTCTCGCCCGCGAGTGATCCCTTCGGCGGATACGCGGAATACGGCGTCGACATCGCGGGCATGCGGTCTGACGGCTACACGTCCGACATGGAGAAGACCGACGTCGATGTGGACCGTCCGGGCTGTGCGGTGGGCACGAACCCCGCTCCCGAGTTCGGCGACGGCGTGATCACGCCGCATGCGGCCTTCCTCGCGCTGCCC
This sequence comes from Microbacterium maritypicum MF109, assembly GCF_000455825.1. Classification (GTDB taxonomy): domain Bacteria; phylum Actinomycetota; class Actinomycetes; order Actinomycetales; family Microbacteriaceae; genus Microbacterium; species Microbacterium maritypicum_A. Next base: position 38,884 of record NZ_ATAO01000217.1, on the reverse strand, counting down.
TTTGACCGCAAGGGTGTGCTGCGCAACCTCGAAGGCATCGAGGAGGATCTCGGCGCCTATGGCCCCGGTGGGTTCTACGACGCGGTCGCCGTGAAGAGCGGCACGATCGCCGAGCGCTACCTGTCACTCGACCAGTCGATGATCATGGCGGCGATCGGCAACGAACTCACGAAGGATAAGCTCAAGGACTACTTCGTGGATCGCGAGATGGAGAAGCTTCTGCGCCCCGCGATGCGACAGCAGGAATTCAGCTCGTCGTGGGGTGCGGGTGGCAACGGCCACCAGGGCTGAACTGCCGCTTCCCTCGACGAGGGATGGGAGTGGGCAGTGGGAACGGACGGCCAGCCGACAGCGGGTCGTGGCCCCCGTGGCTCCTACGCCACGGGGCAGGCGCGACGGCAGGCGATCGTCGACGAAGCGCTGGTCGTGTTCTCCCGGACCGGATTCCACGGCGGGTCGCTGCGGGAGATCGCGAAGCGCGTCGGCGTGACGCCTGCCGGCCTCCTGCATCACTTCGCCGACAAGGAGGAGCTGTTCGCCGAGGTGCTGCACCAGCGCGACGAGAAGGTACGAGCGGCCGCGGGCGATCCCGCGGAGCACACCCTCCTCGAGCAGGCGAAGAGAGTCGTCGCCCACAATCAGACCTCGCGCGGCCTCACGTCGTTGTACGCGATCGTCTCGGCCGAGGCGACCGATCCGGAGCATCCGTCGCACGCCGAGTTCGCCGCCCGCTACCGGGCACGAGCCGACGAAGCCGTGGAGATCCTCCGCCGTGGGCAGGAAGCCGGTGAGGTGCGCGACGACATCGACCCCGCGCTCGCCGCACGCCTGATCAGCGCCGTCATGGACGGGATCCAGCTGCAGTGGCTCCTCGACGAATCCGTCGACATGGTCCCGCTCTTCGACGAGTTCGTGCGCCGCTACCTCTACCCTGCCGCTCCTCCTCAGTCCTGACGGCACGCGCTCCGCCCGCGCTCCCGCTCTGTATCGCCGAGTGCACGGCTTCCTGCCGAGTGCACGGCTTCTCGACGTCGACAAGTCGTGCACTCGGCGAGTTCGCGTGCACTCGACGCCCGTCCAGCCCCCGTCCGTGTCGTGCCTGTCGTCAAAAGTTAGTTTGATCTTGCTTAGTCAATCTTGACTATGTTATTTTCATCGAGCCATCAACGACGAACGGCCGAGAAGGGACCCTCATGGCTACTTCCTCTGCGGAAACCCGATTCCGCATCACTGCCACCCTGACGTGCGTTCTCGCCGCCACGCTGACGCTCGGAGCATGCTCCGCGCAGACGCCAGGCGGCGATACCGCCCCCACGAGTGCGAGCGACACCGACGCCTGCAAGCGGAATCAGGATGCCGGCACCATCACCTACATCTCCGGCTACGGCTACTCCGCCAGCGCCGGCCAGCTCGACGTGTTCCTCGCCGAGGAGCTGGGCTACTTCGACGACCTGTGCCTCGATGTCGAGATCAACGCCTCCGGGGCGAACGGGCAGCAGCTCGTGGCATCGGGTCAGGCCCAGTTCACCGCTCTCGGTTCTGCATCCGACGTGATGCTGGCGGCGGCGAACAGCAAGAACCTCACGGCGGTCGCCACCTACGGCACGACCCCGCCGTTCTCGATCTTCGGCAACGAGAAGCTCGAGAGCCTGAAGGACCTCGAGGGCGGATCGCTCGGATACTTCATCAACCTGACGCCGATCGCCTCGGCCATGCTCGACGAGGCCGGCGTCGACGTCTCGAAGGTCGAGATGGTCAAGATGACCAACTACGACCCCACGGTCGTCGTCCGCGAGCAGGTCGACGCGATCGTCGGCTACGCCTCCAACCAGCCGCAGTCGCTCAAGGCTCAGGGCCTGCCGTTCAGCGAGTTCCTCCCCGCCGATCTCGGCGTCGAGGGTACATACAACGTGATGGAGGTGAATTCCCGATTCCTCGACGAGCACCGCGAGGTCGCCGCCGACTTCATGCGGGCGAGCCTCAAGGCGCTGCAGTACTGCCTGGACGAGTCGGATGCCTGCATCGACAAGCTCGCGAAGCTGGCCGAGGACAGCGGTCAGGGCGCAGCGTTCCCCCGCGACCAGCTCGCCCGCACGTGGGAGGTGGAGTCCGCGTGGGTGCGCGAGAGCGCCGGCGGGAACCCCGGCGTGCAGAACGAGTCGATGTGGGAGCCCGAGTACGCCCTCGTGAAGAAGTACGGCGACGTCAAGGAGCTGCCCGCGATCGCCGACATGATGGACGCCGACCTGGTCGCCGACCTCTACGACGGCGACACCCTGATCTGGCAGGAGAAGTGATGACGGTCGCACACGGCGCCGGCGTCGAGGTCAGGAACGTCTCGAAGTCGTTCGGCGTCGACGGCGCGAAGGTCACCGTACTCGATGATGTGAGCCTGACGATCGGCATGGGCGAGTTCGTGTCGGTGATCGGCCCGAGCGGCTGCGGCAAGTCCACACTGCTCAAGGTCGTCGCCGGCCTTCTCGACGCCGACTCCGGAACCGTCACGATCGACGGCGAGAGCGTCACGGCGGCTTCGCGCGACAAGAAGATCGGTCTCGTGCCGCAGTCGCCCGCACTGCTGCCGTGGAAGACGGTGCGCGAGAACGTCGAGCTGCCGGTGCGGATCAACGCCAAGGCCAACGCCGGGCGAGCGCTCCGTGATCCCGCGGAGCTGCTGGCCACCTTCGGGCTCGGCCAGGCGATGAAGAAGTACCCCGGACAGCTGTCGGGCGGCATGCAGCAGCGTGCCGCGATCGCGAGGGCGTTCGTGTTCGACCCGGCCATCATGCTGATGGACGAGCCGTTCTCGGCGCTGGACGAGATGAACCGCGACCTGCAGCGGATCGCGCTGCTGGAGTTCTGGCAGTCCAACCGCAAGGCCGTCATGTTCGTCACGCACTCGGTGCCGGAGGCGATCATGCTCTCCGACCGCATCGTGGTGATGGCCGCGCACCCGGGGCGCATCGCCCAGGTGATCGATGTGAACCTGCCGCGGCCGCGCACCGAAGAGGCCTACGCGACGGACGAGTTCCGCGAACTGGAAGCAGTCGTGCGCGGTGCGCTGCGCGCGCAGACGGAGAAGGCCCATGTCTGAGCTGACGATGAGAGACACGACCGCCACCCTCGCGACCGCCCGCCTGAAGGCCCAGCCACGCCGGGGAGTTCCTTCCTGGCTGCGCTGGGGAGCGTGGGGACCCACGTTGATCACCTTCGTGATCGCCGCTCTCCTCTGGCAGGTCGTGGCCTGGACCAACCCGTACGTGCTGCCGACGCTGGAGGCGATCGGCGCCAGCCTCGTCGATGACGCCGGCATGTACTGGTCGAACTTCCTCGTCACGCTCCTCGAGGTGGTGGTCGGCGCCGCCGCCGGTATCCTCGCCGGATTCCTCCTGGCGGTCGTCATGGCGGAGTTCCAGATCATCGAGCGGGCGGTCATGCCGCTGGTCATCATCGTGATGGTGACCCCGATCGTGGCGATCGCCCCCGCACTGGTCGTGGCCTTCGGCTTCGGCATGGTGCCGAAGTTCATCGTGACGGGGCTCGTGGTGTTCTTCCCGATGCTCGTGAACTCGCTCGCGGGTCTGCGCGACGTCGATCAGAAGGCGCTCGACGTCTTCAAGACGCTGCACGCCTCGCGGTGGGAGATCTTCCGCGAGCTGCGCTTTCCCGGCAGCATGCCCTACGTGTTCGCAGGGCTCCGCATCGCCCTGCCGCTCGCGGTGGTCGGCGCGGCGGTCGCCGAGTTCGTCGCGGCGGGACAGCAGGCCGGTCTCGGCTCGCTCGTCACCACGTCTGCGGCTCAGGCGAACCTCGCGGTCACCTGGGCCAGCATCGCTCTGCTCTGCCTGCTCGGTGTGCTCCTGATCATCGTCCTCGCCCTGGTGCGCAAGCGCGTGCTCTGGTGGAGCGACGGCGAGGTCACGGCCAAGGGCTGACGCGGCACCCTCATCCCGGGACGGGTGCCCCCCAACCCGTCCCGGGGTTCCTCCGGCGTGCCCGGAACCACTCCAGAACCGCTCCGGAACCAGCAGAACGACTCCGGAACCAGCAGAACGAACCACCCACAAGGAAGGCACCCGCACATGACCGATCAGAACACCGTCAAGCAGTTGCGTCTCGGCCTCTTCGAGAACGCCCAGGCGAACGACTCCGGCACCGCCACGTGGCGGCACCCCGACAACGGGCGCTACCTGTTCGACAAGCTCGAGTACTGGCGCGACACCGCGCGCATGGTCGAGGACGCCGGGTTCGACTTCCTGTTCCTCGCGGATGCCTGGGGGTGGGCCGACGTCGCCGGCGAGCGTCCCGACATCTGCTCCCTCGAAGGTCTCGACCTGCCGCGTCTGGACCCGGCGATCATCCTCGCCGCTCTCATCCCCGAGACGACGCGCCTGGGGCTCGTCGCCACCGGCTCGACGCTGCTCGAACCGCCCTATTCGTTCGCGCGACGGATGGCGACGCTCGACATCCTCTCCGGCGGCCGCATCGGCTGGAACGTGGTCACCACCGGCACGGCGGACACGGCTGTGCAGGGCTTCGGCGTGCCGATGGTCGGCCACGACGAGCGCTACCTCATGGCCGACGACTTCATGCAGGTCGTCTACAAGCTGTGGGAGCAGGCGTGGGAGGAAGGGGCTCTGGAGCGCGACAAGTCCGGGCGCTTCGCCGACCCGTCGAAGGTGCACCGCATCGCCCACGACGGCCCGTACTTCCGATCGCACGGCTACGGCAACACTTCGCGCTCGCCGCAGGGTACCCCGGTGCTTTTCCAGGCCGGCGCATCCCCCGCGGGTCGGGAGTTCGGGGGCAAGCACGGCGAGGCGATCTTCGTCGGCAGCGGCTCGGTCGAGCAGCTGCGTGCGCACTCATCGGCGATCCGCGAAGAGGCCGTCAAGAACGGCCGCGGAGCCGACGAGGTGAAAATCATGTCGGCATTCGCCGCGATCGTCGGCAGCACCGAGGAAGAGGCGCAGCGCAAGTACGCCGAGGTCGCCGACGCGCAGAACCCCGACGTCACCGTCGCCTCCTACGCATGGTTCACCGGCCTCGACCTCTCGGCCTATGCGCCGAACACGCCGATGTCGGAGCTGAGCACCGAGCTGTCGCAGACCCAGGTCGCCCGCTTCGCCGACAAGACGGTCGGCGATGTCCTCGGAGATTGGCACGCGCACGGCGTCGGCGCCCGCCCGATCGTCGGCACCCCCGAGCAGGTGGCAGACCGGATGATCGAGCTCGCCGACGGCGCCGACCTGGACGGATTCCTGTTCGCTCCCGTCATCCCGCCGGCGTCGACGGTCGACTTCATCGAGCACGTGCTGCCGATCCTCAAGGAGCGCGGTGCGATCGCCGAACCCTCGGCCGAGCCGCAGTCGCTGCGTGAGCGTCTGATCGGCACGCCGACGCCGGCGCTCGCCGACTCGCACACCGGCTCCCAGTACCGACGGACGATGTCGCGTGTCTGACACCCTCACCGGTGTCGCCGTCGTGGGGAGCGCGAATCTCGATCTCGTGGTCGAGGTTTCGCGCCCTCCCCGCGTCGGCGAGACCCTACTCGGTCGGGCCGGCGGCCGCTTCGCCGGGGGCAAGGGGCTGAATCAGGCCGTCGCCTCCGCACGCAGCGGGGCTCCGACCCGGTTCTGTGCGGTGGTCGGAACGGACGAGGCCGCCGACGTGCTGCAGCAGACGCTGGCGGATGCCGGAGTCGCGGCGGCCCTGCGCCGGAGTGCCGCCGTTCCGACGGGCGTCGCCCACGTGCTGGCCTTCGACGACGGCGACAACAGCATCATCGTCGCGGCCGGTGCGAACGCCGAGCTCGATGTCGACGACGCGGTCGCCGGGATCGCGGGCGCGGCGGTCGTGCTCGCGCAGCTGGAGGTTCCGCTCGCGAGCGTGGCGGCCGCCCTGCGCGCGGGCCGGACGGCCGGAGCCCTGACGATCCTGAACGCCGCGCCCGCACATGCCGAGGCGGTCGAGATGCTCGGCGACGTCGACGTGCTGGTGGTCAACGAGACCGAGTGCACCGCGCTCGGCGGCATCGACCGGCTGCACGCCGCCGGAGCCCCGGTCGTGGTTCTCACCCGGGGTGCCGGGGGAGTGGTGCTGCATCGCGCGGGGAGCGATCCTCTGCAGGTCGACGCGTTCCGGATCGATCCGGTGGATACGACCGGCGCCGGCGATGCGTTCTGCGGAGCCCTGGCCGCCGCGCTCGCCCAGGGAGAAGCAATCGAGACGGCGCTGATCCGGGCCTGTGCGGCCGGCGCCGTGGTGGCGCAGCATCGGGGTGCGACGACGTCGGCCCTGTCGCGCGCGTCGATCGACGCGCTCGTCTCGTCGCGCTGACCTCAGGCCGACGAGGCCGCGTCGGCCGACGCTGCGCCCTCGGTCGTCTCGCCGGCGAATGTGTACTCCCCACCGCGCAGACGTTCCAGCAGGTCGAGCAGCCACTGCTTCTCGGCCGTGAGGCGGGCTGTGGAGAGGTCGAAGATCTCCCGCACGTACTTGGGCGTCGTCTCGGAGCGCAGCGTGTCCTGCACGTCGAAGCCGTTCTGCGTGATGATCGCGTCGCTCTTGATGAGGCGGTGCTCGAGGCCGGCGATCACCTCCTGCCGACTCAGAACGAACATGAACGAGGCCACGGTCATGATGGCCTGGGTGTCGAAGGCTGCGACGTTCCAGAGGTTCTCGCGCAGCATGCGCTGCAGTTCGACCTCGCCGGCCGGGGTGATGCGGTAGGTGGTCCGCGCCGGGCGCTTGCCCTCGGCCTCGGTGCCGCTTTCGGCGATGTAGCCGTCGACCTCGAGGGCGCGCAGGGCGTTGTAGATCGATCCGGGTTGGATATGCGCCCACTCGTCGACGTGCCAGGTCATGAGTTCGCGACGGAGGAAGTACCCGTGCACGGGCTGGAACTGCTTCACGGCGCCGAGGACGACGAGGCGGGTGGTCGACATGCCCCTCATGCTAACGGCTGGCCTTCGCCTTTCCTGTTGTTTGCATGATCAAAGTTGCCTATTATCAAAACTAGTCAAAGTTGACTAACGAAAGGAAGCCGAAATGACGACTGTCGTGACCGACGCGCTGACGAACGATACGGTCCCGCGCGACCTCGCCCTCCGCCGGGCCTTCTCGGTATACCCGACCGGCGTCGTGGCCCTGGCCGCGCACGTCGACGACCGTGCCGTGGGAATGGCGGTCAACTCCTTCACCTCGATCTCGCTCGAACCGGCGCTGGTGGCGATCAGCGCCGCCCGTACGTCGAAGACCTGGCCGGTGCTGCGCACCGTGCCCGAGCTCGGCATGAGTGTGCTCGCCGCGCACCACGAGCCGCTCAGCCGCTCGCTCTCGGCGAGGGAAGGCGACCGGTTCGGCGGCCATGAGTGGCGCCGCACCGATGGCGGAGCCGTGCTGATCGCGGACGCAGCGCTCTGGCTCACGTGTCGCCTGCACAGCACGTTCGACGGCGGCGACCACGAGATCGCGCTGTACGAGATCGCCGACATCACGCTGTTCGACGACGTCGAGCCACTGGTCTTCCATCAGAGCCGCTACCGCTCGATCGCCGCCCCCGAGAACGCGTGAGCGCGTCGCCGCCCGGGACGATCGTCGGACTGGTCGTCCCCGGCGACGGTCGGGGTCGCGAGCTCGGCTTCCCGACGGCGAACCTGGCGCTCGACCACGAAGATCTGCCCGACGACGGGATCTACGCGGCGTGGGTGCGGATCGACGACGACCTGCTGTCGTGGGCGGCGAGTGTCAGTGTCGGGATGAACCCGACCTTCGATGGCGATCGCGAGCGACGCGTCGAGGTGCACCTGCATGATGCCGACATCGACCTCTACGGTCGGCGCCTGTGCGTGACCCTCGTCGCGCGCCTTCGCCCGACGCTGCGGTTCGACGGCGTCGAGGCGTTGATCGCCCAGACTGCCGATGACGTCACGCGGTGCCGGGCGGTGCTGGCTGCGGGAGCGCGCATCCACTCCTGACCCGCTCTTGGCCCGATGTTGGCCCGCTGCTCCGGTTGCAGTTCCTGCCGCTCAGACGTCGCGGGGGCGGCGCGAAGTGCGACCGGAGCGTTCCCGCCGCGCGGGGTGCGAGCAGGAAGCACGTGGATGCTCGGGAGCGTGCAGCCGCCCCGGCTCAGTCGCGGGCGGTCTGCAGGATCGTCCAGAGCTCGGCGCGGGCGGGGAAGGTCGACAGGTCGACGTCGAGCAGCGCGCCCGCGTGGGCGATGCGGGAGCGCAGGGTGTGCCGATGCACTCCGAGCGCGACCGCGGCGGATTCCGCTTTCGCGTCATGCTCCAGCCAGGTGCGCAGCGAGCGTTCGAGCTCGGCGCCGGTACGGGCGTCGTGCTCGCGCACCGGGGCCAGGCGCGATTCGGCGACGAGGCGCGCCTCGTCGGTCGCGAGGGCCGTGAGGATGCTCGACCCGACGGTGTCGGAGTAGCGGGCGACCCCGTGGGTGCCCTGCTGACGCAGCGCCGTGAGCGCCTGCGCGTGTGCCCGGGCGAACGAGTCGTACCCTTCGGGATCGGAGACGCCGATGCGGATGCCGAAGCGGGCGGCGACCTCGTCGAGCAGGGCCTCGTCTCCGGCTGAGACGCACATCGTCACCCCGTCCTCGGATTCGGCGAGGAAGATCGAGGTCCCGTGCTCGGCGCGGTGCCGCTCCCACCAGTCGGCGAGCGGCCCTGCCGGCGCGTCGGCGGCGACGGCCACGAGCACGGGTGCGGTGGGCAGGCTGCCCAGCACCCTCCTGGCCAAGGTGGGGTCGTCGGCGAGGAGCGATCTGAGGAGCTGCGCGTGCAGGCGACGACGGCTGCGGGCGAGCTGCTCGCTCTGCTCCATCGCGAGTCCTGCCATGGCGATCACCGAGGTCACGACCGACCGGGCTTCGGGATCGAGCGTATCGACGGCGAGGGCGATGACGCCCCGCAGATGGCCGCCGCGGCCGACCGTGAACAGCATGAACGAATGGTCTTCGATGCTGAGCGACTGCCCCGCCTCGAGTCCACGGGTCAGGATCTCCACCGCGCGATTCCCGAGCTCGTCGAGCACACGGGCCTCCACCGTTTCCCGAGGGTGGGAGAGGGTGAGCGCTCCGGCGGCGTCGAACATCCCGGCCCAGACGCCGATTCGCCGCCCGAGTTCGGCGATCGTCGCATCGAGGCCGTGCGGACGGAGGGCGGCGAGAGCGAGGGCACGCTGCGTGTCGAGGGCCCAGGACCGTCGGGCATACGCCTGAGCCGCGATCGCCTCGGAGTGCGCGCGGGCGACGGCGATGAACGGGGTGCGGTACGGAACGGCGAACAGCGGCATCCCGTGCGCGGCGCACGCGTCGACGAGCTCTTCCGGGATGCCGGATCGGTGCACCTCGGTGCCGAATCCCAGACCGATCACCCCGCGGTCCGCGAGCCGCCCGACGTACGTGTCGATGCTGACGGCTTCGTCGAACTGGGTTCCGGTGGTCAGCAGCGCCAGGTCTTCGGACAGGAACGGGGTGGGGTCGGCGAGATCGGAGCTGTGCACCCAACGCAGCGGGCGGTCGAGTGCCCCATCGGGGATGTCGCCTTCGCGGGGGATCAGAGAGAGCCCGAGGTCGCGACGCTGCAACAGGGCGCGCAGGGTCGGCTGGGCGGTGACGACCACGGTGACCTCCGGCGAGTTGTACGAGCGGGCGATTTGCTTCTCCAGATTGTACAGACCGGTGAGTGCAGCCGGCTCGGTGGCCGCCGTACGCTCGCGAACATGGCACTCCTCGACACCGCAGCCCCCGCAGTCCCTCTCGGCGGACCCGACCTCCCCCAGGAGCGTCGTCTGGTCACGGATCTTCCCGGCCCCCGTTCCGCCGAGATCCTCGCGCGCAAGGCGGATGCCGTGGCAGCGGGCGTCGGACACACCGTTCCGGTCGCCGCTGTCGCCGCCGGTGGCGGCGTCGTCGTGGACGCCGACGGGAACTCGCTCATCGACCTCGGCTCCGGCATCGCCGTGACCACCGTCGGCAACGCGCACCCCAAGGTCGCCGCGGCCGTCGCCGCTCAGGCCGCGCAGTTCACCCACACCTGTTTCATGATCTCGCCCTACGAGTCGTACGTCGGCGTCGCCGAGGCGCTCAACCGCGTGACCCCCGGTGACTTCGCCAAGAAGAGCGCCCTGTTCAACTCGGGCGCCGAGGCGGTCGAGAACGCGATCAAGATCGCCCGCAAGCACACCGGTCGCCAGGCGGTCGTCGCCTTCGACCACGGCTACCATGGCCGCACCAACCTCACCATGGCGCTCACCGCCAAGTCGATGCCCTACAAGAGCGGTTTCGGCCCCTTCGCGCCCGAGGTCTACCGGGCGCCGATGTCGTACCCGTTCCGCGACGGACTCGATGGACGTGAGGCCGCGGCCCGCGTCATCCTCCAGCTCGAGAAGCAGATCGGCGCCGACAACCTGGCCGCGGTCATCATCGAGCCCATCCAGGGCGAGGGCGGCTTCATCGTCCCCGCCGACGGGTTCCTCCCCGCGATCGTCGAGTGGTGCCGCGCGAACGGCGTCGTGTTCATCGCCGACGAGGTGCAGACCGGCTTCGCCCGCACCGGGCACATGTTCGCGAGCGAGATCTTCGGCATCGAGCCCGATCTGATCACCACGGCCAAGGGCATCGCCGGCGGCCTCCCGCTCGCTGCGGTCACCGGTCGCTCCGAGATCATGGACGCCTCGCACTCGGGCGGCCTCGGTGGCACCTACGGGGGCAACCCCATCGCCTGCGCCGCAGCCCTCGCCTCGATCGACGTGTTCGAGAACGACGGCGTGATCGAGCGGGCGCGCGAGATCGGCACGATCCTCATCGACCGCCTCACCGCGATCCAGCAGAACGACCCGCGCGTCGGCGACGTCCGCGGCCACGGTGCGATGATCGCCGCCGAGTTCGTCGACCCCGAGACCAAGGCGCCGAACGCCGCTCTCACGGCCGCCGTCGCCAAGGCGTGCATCGCGCAGGGCGTCATCGTCCTCACCTGCGGAACCTACGGCAACGTCATCCGCTTCCTCCCTCCGCTCTCGATCGGCGACGACCTGCTGAACGAGGGACTCGACATCGTCGCCGCCGCCCTGGCCGCCGCCGAATAGCATCCGGGCCGCACTCCCGTGCGGCCCGACCCCCTGTCCGGTCGCGACCCCAATCGGGGGATTTCGGGTCGCGACCGGCACTACTTCCCCCAACGAAGGAGTTGCAGATGTCTGAGATCACCCGCGACGTACTCATCATCGGCGCCGGAGCCGCAGGGCTCACCGCCGCGAACGACCTGCGCAAGGCCGGCCTGTCGGTCGCCGTGCTGGAGGCCCGCGACCGCGTGGGCGGACGCCTGTGGACCGACGTCATCGACGGCGCCATGCTCGAGATCGGCGGTCAGTGGGTCTCGCCCGATCAGGATGCGCTCAAGGACGCCATCGAAGAACTGGGCCTCGAGACCTACAGCCGCTACCGCGAAGGCGACAGCGTCTACGTCGGCCCCGACGGGAAGACGCACCGTTTCACGGGGGAGATGTTCCCCGTGTCGCCGGAGACCGAGGCCGTGATCGCCCGGATCACGGGCATCCTCGACGCCCTGGTCGCCGAGATCGACCCCGATCAGCCGTGGGCGCACCCGAACGCCGAGGAGTGGGATTCGATCACCTGGGACGCCTGGCTGCGCTCGCAGACCGATGACGACGAGGCCGTGCGCAACCTGGCCTTCGCCACGGGATCGGCGATGCTCACCAAGCCCACGCACTCGTTCTCGCTGCTGCAGTCGCTGCTGATGGCCGCATCCGCCGGTTCGTACTCGAACCTCGTCGACGCCGACTTCATCCTCGACAAGCGCGTGGTCGGCGGTCTGCAGCAGGTGCCGCTGCGTCTCGCCGAGCGCCTGGGCGACGACGTGCTGCTGAACCAGCCGGTCCGCAGCCTCGAGTGGTCGGACGCGGGGGTCGTCGCCACCACCGACGAGCTCACGGTCCGCGCCCGCCACGCGATCCTCGCGCACGCGCCGGTACTGTACAGCCGTATCTCCTTCGATCCGCCGCTGCCGCGTCGTCAGCACCAGCTGCACCAGCACCTCTCGATGGGCTTCGTCATCAAGGTGCACGCGGTCTACGATCGTCCGTTCTGGCGCGAGCAGGGTCTCAGCGGCACCGCGTTCAGCCCGTACGAGCTGTCGCACGAGGCGTACGACAACACGAACCACGGCGACGAGCGCGGCACCCTGGTGGGCTTCGTCTCCGACGCCAACGCCGACGGCGTGTTCGAGCTCTCTGCCGAGGAGCGCAAGGAGCGCATCCTCGAGTCGCTCTCGCACTATTACGGCCCCGAGGCCAAGAACCCGGTCGTCTACTACGAGAGCGACTGGGGCAGCGAGGAGTGGACGCGTGGTGCCTATGCCGCGAGCTTCGACATGGGTGGCCTGCACCGTTACGGCGCGGACCTGCGCACGGCGGTCGGCCCGATCCACTTCGCCTGCAGCGACATGGCCGGAGCCGGGTACCAGCACGTCGACGGTGCGATCCGGATGGGACACCTCGTCGCATCCAACATCGTCGATGCGAGCCGCGAGTCCGGCGCTGTCGAGAGCAGCAGCTGATGACCGGCTCGGTCGTCGTGGGGTACACGGCGACGGATGCGGGAGCGGATGCCGCGGCGCTGGGCGCGCGCATCGCCCGCAGCCTGGGCGCGACCCTGCACCTGGTGATCGTGCTGCCGAACGAAGGAACACGCAACGCCGCGGTGCCGCCGGAGCGCGCCTATGAGGAGCACATCCGGTCGCAGGCCAGGAAGTGGCTCGCCGACGCCGTCGTCCGGCTGCCGCAGGAGTTGACCCGCAGCGGTCATGTCCGGTTCTCCGAGTCGTTCGCCGAGGGGCTCATCGCCGCTGGCGAGGAGTTCGGCGCCCGGGTGATCGTGATCGGTGCGGCGGGCGGGGGCATCTTCGGACGCCACCGGCTCGGCAGCGTCGCCTCCGAGCTGCTCCATTCGTCGACCATCCCGGTCGCACTGGCTCCGGTGGGCACCGCCCAGCAGGACGACCACGTCATCCCGCGCGTCACGGTCGCCGTCGGATCGAGGCCGGGCGCCGATGCGCTGCTCGACGAGGCTGTCGCCCTCGCCGGCGACAGCGGCGTCGACCTGCGCCTCGTGTCCCTCGTGCCGTTCGATGTGCCCCCGGGGCTCGATACGGGCGCGATCCGCACGGTCGGTGACGACCACGGGCAGGAGGTCCTCGCGATGGCGACAGAGCTGCTCCCCGACGGGCGCACCGCCGCCGTCGAGAAGGCTCCGGGCGACACCGTCGAAGATGCGGTCGCGAACCTCTCCTGGCTTCCCGGCGAGGTGGTCCTGGTCGGCTCCAGCAGGCTGGCGCAGCCCCGTCGTCTCTTCCTGGGCTCCACGGCGGCGAAGATGCTGCACGAGCTGCCCGTCCCCATGATCGTCGTCCCGCGCACCCGCAACGAAGCAGGAGAACGCTGATGAGCAGCACCAACCGGGCGACGGAGCCCGAATCCGGTGTCACGACCGGGATCTCCACCAAGGGCCTGAGCGCCGGAACGGTCGGCCTGATCGGCGCGGTCGTGATCGGCATATCGTGCATCGCACCCGCCTACACCTTCACCGCCGCCGTCGGCCCTGTGGCCTCCACGGTGGGGTCGCAGATCCCCGCGATCATCCTGGTCGGCTTCATCCCGATGCTCCTGGTCGCCTTCGGGTACCGCGAGCTCAACAACCGGATGCCCGACTCCGGCACCTCGTTCACCTGGGCGGCCCGCGCTTTCGGTCCGTGGGTGGGCTGGATGGCGGGCTGGGGCCTGGTCGTCGCCACGATCCTCGTGCTGTCCAACCTCGCGGGCATCGCCGTCGACTTCCTCTTCCTGCTGATCTCGCAGATCACGGGCAACCCCGACATCGCCTCCCTCGCGAGCGTCACCTGGATCAACATCGGCGTGTGCCTGCTGTTCATGCTCGGGGCGACCTGGATCTCGTACCGCGACATGCAGACGACCCAGAAGCTGCAGTACTGGCTCGTCAGCTTCCAGATCCTCGTCCTGCTCTTCTTCGCCGGTGCGGCGATCGTGCAGGCCGTCAACGGCAACGGCTTCGACTACCAGCCCTTCGATCTGAACTGGTTCAACCCGTTCGCGATCTCGTCGTTCAGCGCCGTCGCCGCCGGACTCTCGCTGTCGATCTTCATCTTCTGGGGCTGGGACGTCACCCTCACCATGAACGAGGAGACCAAGGACCCGGAGAAGACCCCGGGTCGCGCGGCCACCGTCACGGTGCTGATGATCGTCTCGCTCTACCTGCTGCTCGCGGTGGCGATGATCATGTTCGCCGGTGTCGGCACCGGTGCGCTGGGTCTCGGGAACGAGGACATCCAGGAGAACGTGTTCTTCCACCTCTCCGGCCCGATCCTCGGCCCGCTCGCCTTCCTGGTGTCGCTCGCGGTGCTGACCAGCTCGGCGTCGTCGCTGCAGTCCACGTTCGTGGGACCGGCGCGCACGCTGCTGGCGATGGGGCACTACGGCGCCCTGCCCAAGTCGTTCGCGAAGGTCAGCCCCCGCTTCTTCACCCCGGGGTACGCGACCATCATCTCCGCCATCGTCGCGTCGGCCTTCTACGCTGTGATGCGCGTCGTGAGCGAGGACACGCTGTGGGACACCATCCTCACGCTCGGCATGATGATCTGCTTCTACTACGGGATCACCGCCTTCGCGTGCGTCTGGTACTTCCGCAAGCAGTGGTTCGACTCGACGAGGAACTTCTTCTTCACGTTCCTCTTCCCGCTCGTCGGCGGTGCGATCCTCGCGGTGCTGTTCTTCACGACGCTGATCGACTCGATGGACCCGGCCTACGGCTCGGGTTCTCAGATCGGCGGCGTCGGCATCGTCTTCATCCTCGGAATGCTGATCGTCGGCGTCGGCATCGTCGTCATGGTCTGGAACGCCATCAGACGGCCGGCGTTCTTCCGCGGTCAGACGCTGAGCATCGACGCACCTCCCAGCCGACGCACGCGCTCCTAGCCCTCCTCACAGAAAGAGAATCATGAGCACTCAGACCGAACAGGCGCTCCTGGACAGCATCCCCACCGGCCTCTTCATCGGCGGTGAGTGGATCGACGGCGAGACCGGCGGCACGTTCGACGTGCAGGATCCCGCGACCGGTGCCGTGATCCGCACCATCGCCGACGCGACGCCCGCAGACGGCATCCGCGCCCTCGATGCGGCCGTCGCCGCGCAGGACGCGTGGGCCGCGACGGCTCCGCGCGTGCGCAGTGAGATCCTCCGCCGGGCATTCGACCTCGTGCAGGAGCACAAGGAGGACCTGGCGCTGCTCATGACGCTCGAGATGGGCAAGCCGCTCGCCGAAGCGCGTGGCGAGGTCGGCTACGGCGGCGAGTTCCTGCGCTGGTTCAGCGAGGAGGCCGTGCGCATCAGCGGCCGCTACGGCATCAACCCCGAGGGCACCGGTCACATGGTCGTGTCGCAGCGCCCGGTCGGACCGTCGTTCTTCGTGACGCCGTGGAACTTCCCGTTCGCGATGGCGACGCGCAAGATCGCTCCGGCACTCGCGGCCGGCTGCACCGTGGTGATCAAGCCCCCGGCACTCACGCCGCTGACGACGATCTACTTCACGAAGCTGCTCGAAGAGGCCGGCCTTCCCGCCGGTGTCGTCAACGTCGTGCAGACCTCGAAGTCGAGCGCGCTGTCGGCGCCGATCATCGCCGACCCGCGTCTGCGCAAGCTCTCCTTCACGGGCTCGACCGAGGTCGGACGCAAGCTCATCGCCCAGGCGGCGGAGGGCGTGCTGCGCGTGTCGATGGAACTCGGCGGCAACGCCCCGTTCGTGGTGTTCGACGACGCCGACCTCGACAAGGCCGTGGACGGTGCGCTGGCCGCGAAGTTCCGCAACATCGGACAGGCCTGCACGGCGGCGAACCGTTTCATCGTGCACAAGGACGTCGCGGGCGAGTTCGCCAAGCGTGTCACCGAGCGCGTCAACGGCATGAAGATCGGCCGTGGCACCGAAGAGGGCGTGGCGATCGGACCGCTCATCGACGCGGATGCCGTCGCGAAGGCCGGCGAACTCGTCGACGATGCGGTCGGTCGCGGTGCGACGCTGCTCGCAGGTGGCAAGGCTGTGGAGGGCACGGGCACGTTCTACGAGCCGACCGTGCTGACCGATGTCGTCGCGGGAAGCGCGATCCTGCGCGAGGAGATCTTCGGACCGGTGCTCGCGATCGCGACCTTCGAGACCGAGGAAGAGGCCGTGCGCCTGGCGAACGACACCGAGTACGGACTCGTGTCGTACGTCTTCACCGAGAACCTGCAGCGCGGTCAGCGGATGATCGACGGGCTCGAGACCGGCATGATGGGTCTCAACGTGGGCGTTGTCTCGAACGCGGCCGCACCCTTCGGCGGCGTCAAGCAGTCCGGCGTCGGCCGCGAGGGCGGCTTCGAGGGCATCCACGAGTACCTGTCCACCAAGTACACGCTGATCCCGGTCTCCTGATTTCCGATGCGGGGCCCGCGCGTCGGGCCCCGCACCACCACACGAGAGGACATGTCATGACCGACTACGCCGTCATCAACCCCGCCACCGGAGAGACGCTGGCGTCCTTCGACACGTTCACGGATGCCCAGATCGATGAGGCGGTCGCCGCCGCCGACGAGGCCCACCGCGAGTGGTCGCGCTCGTCGACGGTCGCCGAGCGCGCGGCCCTCGTCCGGCGTGCCGCCGAGCTGCACCGCGAACGCCGCGAAGAGCTCGCCGACATCTTCGTGCGTGAGATGGGCAAGCCCCGCGAGGCCGCCCTCGGCGAGGTCGACTTCGCCGCCGACATCGCCGAGTACTACGCCGACCAGGCGGAGTCGATCATGGCCGACCAGCCGATCGCGATCCTGGGGGAGGGGTCGGCCATCATCCGCCGTTCCTCGCTCGGCCCGCTCGTCGGCATCATGCCGTGGAACTTCCCGGCGTACCAGATCGTGCGCTTCGCCGCTCCCAACCTGATCGTGGGCAACACGATCCTGCTCAAGCCCGCCCCGCAGTGCCCGGAGTCGTCGACCGCGATCGAGAAGATCTATCACGATGCCGGATTCCCGAAGGGCGCCTACCAGAACGTCCTCGCGACGAACGAGCAGATCGCGACGATGATCGCCGACCCGCGCGTGCAGGGCGTCTCGCTCACCGGATCCGAGCGCGCCGGTGCCGCGGTCGCCGAGATCGCCGGACGCAACCTCAAGAAGGTCGCACTCGAGCTCGGCGGCTCCGACCCGTTCATCGTGCTCTCCACCGACGACCTCGACGCCACGGTGCAGGCCGGCGTCGATGCGCGCCTCGACAACAACGGGCAGGCCTGCAACGGCGCGAAGCGCTTCATCATCGTCGACAGCCTGTACGACGCCTTCGTCGAGAAGTTCACGGCGGCGATGGCGGCCGTCGAGGCGACCGATCCCATGCTCGACGACACGGTCCTCGGTCCGGTGTCGTCCGAGACGGCTGCGGTCAACCTGCAGAAGCAGATCGACCAGGCGGTCGAGCAGGGAGCGACGCTCCTCACCGGCGGCACCCGTGACGGCGCGTTCTTCGCTCCGACCGTGCTGGCTGACGTGACGCCCGAGATGAACGTCTACCGCGAGGAGCTCTTCGGCCCCGCCGCCGTCGTCTACCGCGTGGCGGATGAGGACGCGGCGGTCGAGCTCGCGAACGACACCACCTTCGGTCTCGGCTCCTACGTCTTCACGACGGATGCCGCGCAGGCCGAGCGCGTCGCCGACAAGATCGAGGCGGGCATGGTCTACGTCAACCTCGTGCTCGCCGACAGCCCCGAGCTGCCGTTCGGCGGCGTCAAGCGCAGCGGCACGGCCCGCGAACTGGGTCACCTGGCCGCGGACGAGTTCGTCAACAAGAAGCTCATCCGCATCGGCTGAGCGCACGATGAACGGCCCCTCGCAGAACGCGGGGGGCCGTTGTCGCATCCACCACCGAATGCGGGACGGATGCCCTGTCGGTGGGGACATCGAGTGGGAGACAATGGCGGCATGAGCGCGCACACCGACCCCATCGAGATGCTGACCACCGACCGGAGCCGGGAGCTGCTCGGCACGCAGGAACTGGGAAGACTCGTCACCCACGTCGGGGACACGATCGACATCTTCCCGGTGAACTACGTGGTCGACGGCGACGGCATCCTGTTCCGCACGGCGCCGGGCAGCAAGCTGTTCGAGCTGACGGTGAACACCGAGGTGCTGTTCGAGGTCGACGATCATACCGACACGGACGCCTGGAGCGTCATCGTCCGCGGGCACGCGACCGCTCTGGAGGCGGATGCGGACGTGCACCGCGCGGATGCCGCGGGCCTTCGCCCCTGGATCCCCACCCTCAAGCGCGTCTACGTGCGCATCGACCCGACGTCGGTCTCCGGGCGGGCGTTCCGTCGCAGTGCAGAGCCGGACCGGGATGGTGCTCAGGAGTACTGAGCGCCGCTCGTCGCCCTCAGGCGGAGAAGAGCTTCAACTCCTCGGAAGTGAAGTAGTTCTGGGTCACGTCCGTGATGCGCACGAGGTACTTTCCCCGCTTCCCGTCGATCGAGACGACGGTTCCGACATTGCCGGTCATCGTCGGTCCGGTGATCTGCACGGTGTCTCCGATGGCGAAGTCGCTCATTCTGCATCCTCTCGTCGTGCCGTGACCCGGATGAACCGGCGAGCGTCTCGGCTTCTTCTGATGCCTCGAGGCTAGATCGCGCGCCGAAGCGCGGACAGTGTCGGATGTCGGCAGTTCGAGTGACATCTGTCACGGTCGTCCGACGAGCCTCAGCCCCCTGCCTCGGGCGTAGGGTCGAAGCATGGCAAACGTCGCTGAGAACATCGTCAAGACTCTGCACGCCAACGGGATCGACCGTGTCTACGGCATTCCCGGGGACTCGCTGAACGGCTTCACGGATGCGCTGCGCAAAGACGGCACGATCCGATGGGTGCATGTGCGGCACGAGGAATCCGCCGCGTTCGCCGCCGCCGCCGATGCCGCAACCACCGGCGAGCTCGCCGTCGTCGCCGGATCCTGCGGGCCCGGGAACCTGCATCTGATCAACGGCCTCTACGACGCCAACCGCTCACGTGTTCCCGTGCTCGCGATCGCCGCCCACATCCCCACCACCGAGATCGGAACCGGATACTTCCAGGAGACGCATCCGCAGGAGCTCTTCCGCGAGTGCAGCGTCTACGTCGAGTACGTCGCCGATCCGAAGCAGATGCCGCGCCTGATGGAGATCGCCATGCGTGCTGCCATCGAAGAGCGCGGGGTCGCGGTGCTCGTGATCCCCGGTGACGTCGCCCTGGCAGACATCGCCGACGACCGTGCCGTCGTGATCGAGCGCACCCGCCCGGTGGTCGTGCCCAATCCGGCGGAGCTCGAGAAGGCGGCGACGCTGTTGAACGCCGCGAAGAAGGTCACGATCCTCGCGGGAGCCGGCGTCGAGGGCGCGCACGACGAGGTCATCGCGCTCGCCGACACACTGGGTGCTCCCATCGTGCATGCGCTCCGCGGCAAGGAGTTCATCGAGTACGACAACCCCTTCGACGTGGGGATGACGGGGCTTCTCGGCTTCGCTTCGGGCTTCCGGGCCATGGAGGCCGCCGACGCGCTGCTGGTGCTGGGCAGCGACTTCCCGTACGAGCAGTTCTACCCCGACAACGCGACGACGATCCAGGTCGACATCCGTGGTGCCCAGCTCGGCAAGCGGCATCCGCTCGATCTGGGGCTGGTCGGCGATGTGCGTGCCACGGCGGACGCACTGCTGCCTCGACTGGCGCGCAAGGACGACCGCACGCACCTCGACGATGCCACCGCGCACTACCGCAAGACTCGCAAGAAGCTCGACGAGCTGGCGGTGCCGGCCAAGGGCAAGCGTCCCATCCACCCGCAGTACCTCGCTCGTCTCCTGGACGAATACGCGGCCGACGATGCGATCTTCACGGCCGACGTGGGGTCGCCGACCGTGTGGGCGGCCCGATACCTCTCGATGACCGAGAACCGGCGACTGATCGGCTCGTTCACGCACGGCTCCATGGCCAATGCGCTGATGCACGGCATCGGGGCCCAGGTCGCACACCCCGACCGTCAGGTCGTGGCGCTCGCGGGTGACGGCGGCCTCTCGATGATGCTCGGCGAGCTGCTGACCCTGACGCAGAACAAGCTGCCCGTGAAGACCGTCGTGGTCAACAACTCATCGTTGAACTTCGTCGAGCTCGAGATGAAGGCCGCCGGTTTCGTGACGTACGGGACGGGGCTGGACAACCCCAGCTTCGCTGCGATCGCCGAGGCGATGGGGATCTTCGCACGCCGGGTGGAGCGGAGCGAGGACCTCCCCGACGCCGTCCGCGAAGTGCTGGCCCATGACGGTCCCGCTCTGCTCGACGTGGTCACCGAACGGCAGGAGCTCTCCATGCCGCCCGCGATCGAGGCGGCGCAGGTCAAGGGCTTCGCGCTCTACGCGATCCGCACGGTCATGTCCGGGCGCGGCGACGAACTCCTCGATCTCGCGAAAGCCAACTGGCGCCAGCTCTTCTGAGACGGCGCCCCCAGCGACGGCGCCGTCTCGCCGGCCCTGCGCTCAGCTCTCCAGGTGCGCGCGGATCTCGGCGGCTTCGCCGTGACGGCCGAGTGCCTCGAGCACGTTGCCGAGCTCGAGGGCCGACACCTGCAACAGCGGCGGGTGTCCGGCCGCGTGCTCGATGGCGCTGCGGTAGACCGGGACCGCGTCGGCTGAGCGCTCGTTGCCGGCGAGCACCCGTGCCGCGAACAACTCCGAGCCTCCGGCCGAGCCCAGGTCTCCGAGCGCTGCGAAGCCGTCGGCCGCGGTGAGAGCAGCCGAGACGGCTTCATCGACACGGCCGAGCTCGGCCAGCGCCCGTGCGCGCGAGTCGGTCACATCCGCGAGCAGCCACTCGGCCTCGTGCTGCTGCGCGAGGGCGGCGACCTCGTCGAAGAGCCCGAACGCCCGCTCATCGCCGCGTCCGCCGTAGGCCTGGCCGAGACTGTGCAGAACCTCGGTGAGCGCGCCGACGGCTTCGGGCGCGCGCCGCACGATCTCGGCGGCGGACTCGAGCAGGGCGATCGCATCGTCGTGCTCGTCGAAGCGCGCGAGGATCTTGGCCTGCTCCGTCATCGACATCGCCTGGTCCGCGTGCTCCTCGGCCTGCCCGAACAGTTCGGAGGCATAGCCGTGCGCACCGACCGACTGACCGAACTCGCCCGCGGCGCTCAGGGCGCGCGCGAGCATCGACACGGTCATGGCGCGCGAGCCGGCGGGGACGTCGGCCTCCTCCTCGCGCTGCAGCACGTCGCCGAACAGCTCTGCGGCTTCTTCTGCATCGCCGACACGCAGCATCGCGCGCGCGAGACGGAAGTCGAGTCCGGTCGTGTCCGCTCCGGCTTCGCCTCCCAGGCGCGCGGCGAGGCGGTAGCGCGAGACGGCTTTCTCCGGCTCGTCCGCGTCCTCCCAGAGGGCTCCGGCGAGCAGGTGCGCGTCACCGAGCGCGCGGGTCGCTCCCAGTTCGGCGAGCAGGCGGCAGGCCTCGTCGGCATCGGCCGCGCCCTCCAGGTATGTGTTCCCGCCGCCGCGCACGCGTGCGCGGGTCTGCAGCGCCTGGGCCCGGTGGCCCGCGCTGAGGTCGTCCTGAGCGAGGAAGCGGTCGAGCAGCGCGCTCCCCGCTTCGAGGTCGCCCTTGCTCAGCACGGCCGAGATGGCCAGCAGCGTAGTGGTGTTCGTCAGACGGGTGTCCTCGGCCTCGGCGAACGACCGCGCCGCCACCTCGGCGTGATCGAGCGCGGCGTCGGGTTCGCCGGACTGCAGGTGCAGGGCGGCGCGGCTGATCGCGAGGTCGCCGCGCGTCCAGGCGGGGAGATGCTCGGAGGCGCCGATCTCCTCCTCGAGGGCGGCGGTCGTCTCCGGGGTGTTCAGCCCGAACGTCGCGAGGCCGAGACGTTCTTCGAGATTGGCCTGCACATCGCGACCGGCCGCGCGCAGTGCGGCGACACGCTCCGGGAGGAGCTGCAGAGCCTCGTCGGCGCGATCGAGGGCGATCAGGATGCCCAGGCGCATCGAGAGCAACTGGGCGCGCTTCGCGGGGTCCTCGACCTCGAGAGCCCGGGGCAGGGCCTCGAGCGTCTCGTGCTCGGCGCCGAACTGGGCGAGCTGCATCGCCCGCTCGAACCATCCGTCCGCGTCGACCGGTGTGGTGGTGGGTGCCGCGGCGACGAACGCGTCGGAGCGGATCGGAACGTCGTACCGCTCGTCCGCCAGCGCCCGCATCCGTTCCAGGCTGCGGGCGTGCCCGTCCGTCCCGTCACGCCCGTCGAAGCCCGCTCCGATCCGGTCCGCAGCGGTCCACGCGGCTGCCGCGAGCTCGGCGGCGCTCCAGGTGCCGTCGTGCTCGCCGAAGAACGGGACGAGGGCGGCCGACTCCGCGCCGCGCACGGGAGTGTCGCCGTGTCCGACGGCCGTCACCCGGTCCAGCGCCACGGCGAGGGCCGCGAGCGCCGCGAAATGGGCGTCGACGTTCAGGCCGTCGTGCGCGAGCCAGGAGATGTGCTTCTCGACCAGTGCGAGCGCGCGCGCCTCGTTGCCGGTGAGGGCTGCGAACACGATGTTGTTGGCGACGATGCGAAGGTTGTCGGGGTTGTCCTTGGCCAGTCGGTAGCTGCGCAGATGCGCGGTCTTCGCCTCGTCGAGGCGTCCGGCACGCAGGTAGGGCAGGAGCACGCGCGAGAGGGCGTGCTCGGGCTCCTCTCCACAGGAGAATCCGCCCTCGATCATCTCCTCGACGAGCACGATCGCCTCGGCGTCGCGGTCGGTGTCGGCGAAGAAGCCCGCGATCTGACTGCGTCCGCAGGCGTCGCAGTGGCTGTGGTCGTCGCGCGGCGTCGCCTCCAGCTGCACGCGCAGCGCCTCGGCCTCGTCCATGCGACCGGCGTCCCAGGCGTCCTCGAAGCGCGCGGTGAGCACGCCGCTGACGCCGAGCCCCGCGGCGCGGTAGTGCGACTCCATGTCGTCGAGCACGGCGGCGATCTGCTCCTGCGAGAACGCGGGGGAGGACCGCAGCGACGAGGCCATCCACTTGAACTGCCACATCAGATCGGCGCCGCCGTTGTCGAGATCGGCCGGGAAGCGCTGCGGGTCGGCATCATGATGGGAGAGGCACCACGCGAACGAGTTGAGCATCACGTCGGTGGCGCCGTTCATGTTCGCCGACGCGGTCTGACGCATCCGAGCCTCGTACTCGAGCCGCTCGTCGCCGATCTCGATCGCCAGGGCGACGGCCTCGGAGACCAGCGCCTGCTCTGCGGGCCCCCAGGGGGTGCGATCGATCTCCTCGATCAGCTGCTGGAAGCGCTTCTTCGGACGTGCCATGGAGGGGACCTTTCGGTGGAGAGTCAGCGGGCGTCGCCGAAGGGGATGGTGTCGCCCTCCAGGCCGGCCGAGAGCGAGACGAGGTCGGCGAGGGCGCTGGTCATCAGCGTCCGATCGGCGTCCGCGAGCGGATGGTGCCCGGCGAGAAGCGCCTGGATGTAGAGGAGCTGCACGGTGCGCGCGAAGACGGCGTCGTCCTGCACGCGCACCAGGGCGCGCACGACCCGATTGGACCAGTTCAGGCACAGGCGCGCGCGCAGATCGTCGTCGCGGGCGGATGACAGGGTCTGGTCGATGCGATCCAGCACACCGCCCCACAGGGCCCCGGTGACGCCCTTGGTGCGTCCGCGGTCGATCGCCCGCAGCACCTCGGGGTCGGCCACGTAGAGCCCGGCGAGATCGGGGCGGTCGATCGACCGGACGACCACGGAGCAGTCGGATGCGGCGAGCACGGCACCGGCGCGCGCTTCGAGGGCGACGGCCGCATCGCGGTCGTCGAGGGGTGGCGGATCGAGACGATCGAGTTCGCCCGTGACATCCACCTTTTCGACGGAGACGTGCGGGTAGAGGTCGGGCAGCATCCGGATCAGATCGGCGTCGTAGAGGTAGCCGCCGTTGACGAGCACCTCATCGGAGGGGGAGATGCCGGCCACCTGGCGGAATTCGTCCACGCTCTGCGCGTAGCGGATGTGCGGGTATCTCTCGACGAGGTCGCCGATCCGCACCGTGCCGTGCGTCGTCTCGACCGTCAACCAGCGGGAGATGAAGTGGGCGAGCTCCTCGTCGTGGCGCACCAGGGATTTGAGGCCGACCTCGTGCACGGCGACGAACTGCGCGAGACGATGGGGTTCGCGCAGCCCCAGCTCGAGCACCCAGCGGCGGATGCCGGCGCCCAGCTGCTCGCGCACGCGTTCGAGCGCCGCGTCCTCGACGAGCGATTCCCTGCTCGCGGTGGGAGCGAGGCCGGTGGAATCGATCACGGCGCGCACGAAGAAGGCCCAGTCGGGGAGCACGTCGTCGACGCGCTCGGAGAGCAGCATCCGTCCCAGGTACATGCGCGTGGCCTGGCGTGCACCGGGAGGAGGGGCGAACGGCAGCACGTACGCGAGGCCGCGCGTGCCCGTCGCGGGCTCGCTCAGCTCGATGACGTCGAGCGGACTCGCGCCGAGGAGATCCCGACCGTAGCCGACCGCCGCTTCGGGGTCCTGCGCGGCGTCGAGGAACGGAGCGTCTCGGGTGATGTCGATGTCGCCGGCGGCGGCGTCGATCGTGACGCGTACCGGCAGGAACTCCCCGAACGTCGTCGCCAGCTCGTGCACGGCGGCGGGGCGCAGCAGCTCGTCGGCGTCGAAGCGCGGGACGAGGTGCACACTGGTGCCGATCGGCAGCTCCTCGTCGATCTCGGCCACCTGGAACGTGCCGTCGGCACTGCCGGTCCACTCGACCGAGGCGCCGCCGCGGGCGCTGCGCGAGCGGATGACGATCGTGTCGGCGACCATGAAGCAGCTGAGCAGACCGATGCCGAACTGCCCGAGGTAGTCGCTGCGGGGGAGGTCGAAGATGTCCCGCTTGGAGCTGCGGCCGACCGTCGCCAGCAGATCGGCGACCTCCGTGGCGGTCAGTCCCACGCCGTCGTCGCGCAGCACGAACTCGCCGGTCTCGGCGGTCAGCGGAGTGATCCGGATGCGGCCGCCCCCACCGTCGACCTCGCGGCGGGCGGTGATCGCGTCGCGGGCGTTCTGCAAGAGCTCTCGCAGGTACACGCGAGGACTGGAGTAGATGTGCCGGCTGAGCAGATCGACGACTCCGCGCAGATCCACCTGGAACTGCTGCACTTCAGCGCTCACCGGCGCTCCCTCCTCCTGCATACGCTCGCTGAGCCTAACAAGAACACGCCATCGCGATCCCGGTTCGGCGCGACCGGATCGATGCCGTATGCTTGTGGGGCAGTTGTTGTCTGCATTCTTTCGCCATGCCTGGGGTCTTTTGATCGCGGCTACGGTGGCAGAGTGGGGAGAACACCCCGAGACCTCCCGGTCTCTAGGGCGGTAGCTCAATTGGCAGAGCAGCGGTCTCCAAAACCGCAGGTTGCAGGTTCGATTCCTGTCCGCCCTGCGCGTCAGCGCAACGCTGACACACGAAAGGTACATTCAGGATGGATCAGGACGAACCGCGCGGCGAGGTCGTCGCGGCCGGCGCCACCCGCGAGAAGAAGGGCAACCCCTTCTCCCGGTTCTTCGGGAGCATCGCCCTGTTCATCCGCCAGGTCATCGCCGAGCTCCGCAAGGTCGTCACCCCGACTCGCAAGGAGCTGTTCAAGTTCACCGGGGTGGTGCTCGTCTTCGTGATCATCGTCATGGGCATCGTCTACGGCTTGGACTTCGCCTTCGGGCTCTTGGCGCACTGGGTGTTCGGAATCCCTGGCTGATGACCCCCGCGGCTCGCGCCGCAGCTATGGAGAAAACAACGTGTCTGAACGATATTCCGACGACGCCGACTGGGCGACCGCCGCAGAGCAGTCCAGCGAGGAAGACGAGGCCCAGGAGGGCAACGTCCTCGCTGAGGAAGAGCTCTCGGTCACCTCGGCCGAACACGTCGCGGTCCACGTCGAAGATGAGGACGGCGAAGAGGATGACACGGCTGACATCGACATCGACATCGACGACCCGGAGGCGGACGCGATCGTGAACGACGCTCTCAACCTGGACGAAGCGGCTGAGTCTGAGGCTGCCGCTGAGGTCCTCAACGAATCAGTGGCCGAAGAGGTCGCCGAGCAGGAGGCGGAGGCGGCCGACGAGGTCACTCCCTACGACGGTCCCGAGCTCGGCGCCGACGACGCGCAGGCCGACGAGGACTCCTCGACGGACGAAGACGACGAGGACGCCGAGGAAGACCCGTACGAGGCCTTCCGCATGGACCTCCGCATGCTCCCGGGCAAGTGGTACGTCATCCACTCCTACGCCGGTTTCGAGCGCAAGGTGAAGGCCAACATCGAGCAGCGCAAGTCGACGCTCGAGGTCGAGGACGAGATCTACCAGGTCGAGGTCCCGATGGAAGACGTGGTCGAGATCAAGAACGGCCAGCGCAAGATGGTCACCCGCGTGCGCATCCCCGGCTATGTGCTGGTGCGCATGGAGCTCACGGAAGACACCTGGTCGGTCGTGCGGCACACCCCGGGTGTCACCGGCTTCGTGGGCAACGCCCATAACCCGACGCCGCTGCGCTTCGAAGAGGCCTTCAACATGCTGAAGTCGCTCGTCGAGGTCAAGGACGTCCCCACGGCCAAGAACATCGCGTCGAAGGGCGGCGTCGCCGTCGCTCGTCCCCTGCCGGCCGAGGTCGACTTCGAGGTCGGCGAGACCATCACGATCAAGGAGGGCTCGTTCGCGGGTCTTCCCGGTTCGATCAGCGAGATCAAGCCCGAGAGCGGCAAGCTCACGGTCCTCGTCTCCCTCTTCGAGCGCGAGACCCCGGTGGAGCTGTCGTTCGACCAGGTCACCAAGATGGTCTGACACACATTCACACGAGAACGGCCGTCCCTCTCGGGGCGGCCGTTCTTGCGTCGGGCAGGCGCCTCTTGCGTCGGGCAGGCGTCCGTTGCGCCGCTGAGCGGCCGTGGCCGGCAGGACTCCTTCTGATCGGGTAGACTTGTGTGGTTTGTGCGACGCTTCGGCGTGCGCGGAGACGACCACGTTCCGGAACCGCCGGATCTGTGGGAGAAGCGGATGCTCCGGCATCCGATTCGATGAAAGGAAAGAGAATGGCACCGAAGAAGAAGGTGACCGGCCTGATCAAGCTTCAGATCAACGCCGGTGCAGCCAACCCGGCGCCGCCGATCGGCCCCGCGCTCGGTCAGCATGGCGTCAACATCATGGAGTTCTGCAAGGCGTACAACGCCGCGACCGAGTCGCAGCGCGGCAACGTCATCCCCGTCGAGATCACCGTCTACGAGGACCGCAGCTTCACCTTCGTCCTGAAGACCCCGCCTGCTGCGGAGCTCATCAAGAAGGCCGCCGGCGTCCCCAAGGGCTCCGCGACCCCGCACACCGTCAAGGTCGCGAAGATCACCAAGGACCAGGTCCGTCAGATCGCCGAGACCAAGCAGGCCGACCTGAACGCGAACGACATCGAGGCCGCGATCTCGATCATCGCCGGCACCGCCCGTTCCATGGGCATCACGGTCGAGGGCTGAGGAGAATAATCATGGCTACCAAGTCCAAGGCTTACAAGGCTGCCGCCGAGAAGATCGAGGCAGACCGTTTCTACACCCCCACCGAGGCTGTCGCCCTCGCGAAGGAGACCGGCTCGACGAAGTTCGACTCGACCGTCGAGGTCGCGCTGAAGCTCGCCGTCGACCCCCGCAAGGCAGACCAGATGGTGCGCGGCACCGTCATCCTGCCCCACGGCACCGGTAAGACCGCCCGCGTCATCGTCTTCGCCACCGGCCCCGCGGCCGAGGCTGCGATCGCCGCAGGTGCAGATGAGGTCGGCGGCGCCGAGCTCATCCAGAAGGTCGCCGATGGCTGGACCAACTTCGACGCCGCTGTCTCCACCCCGGAGCTCATGGGCCAGGTCGGTCGTCTCGGAAAGGTGCTCGGACCGCGTGGTCTGATGCCGAACCCGAAGACCGGCACCGTGACTCCGAACCCGGCCAAGGCCGTCGAGGAGATCAAGGGCGGAAAGATCGAGTTCCGCGTCGACAAGCACGCCAACGTGCACTTCGTCGTCGGCAAGGCATCCTTCACCGCAGAGCAGCTGAACGAGAACATCGGCGCAGCGCTCGAGGAGATCGTCCGCCTCAAGCCGTCGAGCTCGAAGGGCCGTTACATCCAGAAGGGTGCGGTGTCGACCACGTTCGGCCCCGGCATCCCGCTGGACGTCAACTCCATCTGAGTCTGACTCTCTGAAACGCCCCCGGGTTCGCCCGGGGGCGTTTCTGCGTCCTGCTGGCGCGAGAGCGGGGTGGGACCCCGAGAGGGCCGGCCAGCCCGCGAAACGCAACGTCATCGGATGCGGCGAACCGCCGAGCGCCACGTACTGTGGGGGAGTTCCCGCGTCGGTCGCGTAAACTCGCACCGCGCTTCACACCCCAGGAGGGTTCATGTCCCGTCGTCTCATCGCCGTCACCGCACTCGTCGTCGCCGCCGCAGCCCTGACCGCCTGCAGCGGGTCGAGCACGCCCGCGAGCACCTCGGGCAGTGGCGAGAGCTCCGCGAGTTCGGAGTACGGTCTCGCGAAGGACGGCACGCTCACCGTCGGAACCGAGGGCACGTATCGCCCGTTCAGCTTCCACGGCGACAACGGCGCCGGTGACCTGACCGGATACGACGTGGAGATCATCGAAGCCGTCGCCGACAAGCTCGGCCTCGAGGTGAAGTTCGAAGAGACCCAGTGGGATGCAATCTTCGCGGGCCTCGACGCCGGACGCTTCGACGTGATCGCCAACCAGGTCACGATCAACGACGAGCGCGAGGCGAAATACCTCTTCAGCACGCCCTACACGGTCTCGCCCGGCGTGATCGTCGTGAACGAGGACGACGACTCGATCTCGTCGTTCGCCGACCTCGAGGGCAAGACCACCGCACAGTCGCTCACGAGCAACTGGAACGACCTCGCCACCGAATCGGGTGCCAAGGTCGAGGGCGTCGAGGGCTGGGCGCAGGCCGTCGAGCTCCTGCGTCAGGGCCGCGTCGATGCGACCATCAACGACAAGCTGACGTTCCTCGACTACGAGACGACCAACAGCCCGACCGGTCTGAAGATCGCCGCCGAGACCGACGATGCCGGCGAGCAGGCCTTCGCGTTCACCAAGGACAAGGAAGCGCTCGTCACGGCGGTCGACGGGGCGCTCGACGAGCTGCGTGCGGACGGAACTCTGGCCGAGATCAGCAAGAAGTACTTCGGCGAAGACGTCTCGCAGTAATCGATGGAGAACCCCTGGCAGCTGTTCCTCGACTCGCTCGGGCCGATCGCCTGGGCGGGGCTGACGGCGACGGTGCCGCTCGCACTGGCATCGTTCGCGCTGGGACTCGTCATCGCCATCGGCATCGCGCTGATGCGGATCTCCGTGAACCCGCTCCTCTCTGGCGTCGCGCGGTTCTACATCTCGGTGATCCGGGGGACGCCGCTGCTGGTGCAGCTGTTCGTGATCTTCTACGGCATGCCGTCGATCGGGATCACGATCGATCCATGGCCGAGCGCGATCATCGCGCTTTCGCTCAACGTCGGCGGCTACGGCGCCGAGGTGGTGCGTGCGGCCATCCTCTCCGTCCCGCAGGGGCAGTGGGAGGCCGCGTACACCGTGGGGATGAACCGCACGCGCACGCTCACGCGCATCATCCTGCCGCAGGCGGCGCGGGTGTCGGTGCCGCCGCTGTCGAACACGTTCATCTCCCTCGTGAAGGACACCTCGCTCGCGTCGCTGATCCTCGTGACCGAGCTGTTCAAGGTGGCCCAGCAGATCGCGTCGACGACCTACGAGTTCATGGTGCTCTACCTCGCCGCGGCGCTGGTCTACTGGGTGTTCTGCCTGGTGCTGTCGTTCGGACAGAGCGCCCTCGAGAGGAGGCTCGACAGTCGTGTCGCGCACTGACAACACTTCAGAGGCTCTGCTCACCGCCCGTGGCCTGCACAAGAGCTTCGGTGACAACGAGGTGCTCCGCGGCATCGATCTGACTCTGCACCGTGGCGAGGTCGTCGTGCTCATCGGCCCCAGCGGCTCGGGCAAGACGACGGTGCTCCGTGCGCTCAACGGGCTGGAGACGCCCGACGCCGGCACGATCGTCGTCGCGGGCGGCCCGGAGATCGACTTCTCGCCCGCCGTGCAGCCGAAGCCCCGCGTGCAGAAGCAGAAGCGACTCGCGCTGCGCGACCGCTCGGCGATGGTGTTCCAGCACCACAATCTCTTCCCGCACCTGACGGTGCTCGAGAATGTCATCGAGGGGCCGTGGCGGGTGCAGGGGCGGCCGAAGACCGAAGCGGTCGCCGACGCACTCGCGCTGCTCGACCGGGTCGGCCTGGCCGACAAGGCGGATGCCCGCCCGCACCAACTCTCCGGTGGGCAGCAGCAGCGCGTGGGAATCGTGCGCGCGCTCGCGCTCAAGCCCGACCTGCTGCTGTTCGACGAGCCGACCAGTGCGCTCGATCCGGAGCTCGTCGGCGAAGTGCTGCTCGTGATCAAGGAGCTCGCGGACGAGAACTGGACCATGGCGGTCGTCACCCACGAGCTGAGCTTCGCGCGCGAGGCCGCCGATCACGTGCTGTTCATGGACGGCGGCGTCGTCGTGGAGCAGGGGCCGCCGGCCGAGATCTTTAGCGCGCCGAAGCACGAGCGCACGCAGCGATTCCTCACCCGCATCATGCGGCCGCTCGACGGGGCCTGATCCGGCGATCTCCTCGCCCTGTGCGCCGATCGGTGGCAGGATGCCCTCGTGGGAACCATCGACGACTACCTCGCAGATCTCGCCGTTGCCGATCGTGATGCGATCGACCGCGTCTATGCGGTCGCCCGTCGGGAGGCTCCGGATGCGGAGCAGGGCACGGGCTACGGCATGCCCGCGCTCGTGCACGGCGGCAAGCCGCTGCTCTCGGTGATGCGCGCCAAGAAGCACATCGGCATCTACCCGTTCAGCCCGGATGCCGTCGCCGCCGTCGCCGACATGCTCGACGGGCATCCGGGAGTCAGCGTCGACAAGGGCACCATCCGGTTCCAGCCCGAGCATCCGATCCCGGGCGAGGTGCTCGAGACGCTCGTCCGCGCCCGGCTCGCGCAGATCGACAGCGTCTGACTCCGCTCAGATTCCTAGCACCGGCAGCACGAGGCTGATCGCGATCGCGATCATGACCACCGCGATCACGGCGTCGAGGATGCGCCACGACCGCGGGGTGCGCAACCAGCGCCCCAGATAGCGGGCGCCGAACCCCAGCGCCGTGAACCACAGGATGCTGGCGGCGATCGCCCCGCCCGCGAACAGCCAGCGCTCGTCGCCGTGGGTGGCCGCGATCGATCCGAGCATCAGCACGGTGTCGAGATAGACGTGAGGGTTGAGCCACGTCAGCGCGAGCGTCGTCAGGATCACGGGTGTCAACCGCGTGCGAGTGAGCGTCGCCGTCACGCCGCTCGATGCGAGCGATGCGGAGGGCGAGGAGTCGGAGGTCTCGACGACCAGCTCTTCACCTCCACGCCAGGCCCGGCGTGCGGCCAGGATGCCATAGGTCAGCAGGAACAGCGCCCCCGCCCATCGTGCGACGACCACCAGCCACGGCGCGGCAGAGATCACGAAGCCGAGCCCGGCGACGCCCGCCGCGATCAGCGCTGCGTCGGAGAGCGCGCAGATGGCCACGACGGCGAGGACGTGCTCGCGGCGGATCCCCTGACGCAGCACGAAGACGTTCTGCGCGCCGATGGCGACGATGAGGGAGAGACCGAGGCCGAGGCCGGCGAGAACCGTGAGCATGGATACAGCCTAGGAACGGCCGGACATCAAGAGAAGCGAAGATTTCTACCGAACCATTAGCATTGCTGATGTGCGAATCGATCCCGAACTCGCGGCCACCCTCGCCGCCATCGTCGACGAGGGGACACTGGATGCCGCCTCGAGGCGACTGCAGATCACTCCTTCCGCGGTGAGTCAGCGGTTGAAGACTCTCGAGCAGCAGCTGGGGCGCATCCTGGTCGTGCGCACCAAGCCCGCACGGCTGACGCAGGCGGGGGAGGCGGTCGTCCGTCTGGCGCGGCAGGTCGCTCTGCTGGAGCATGATGCGCTGGCCGGGGTGGGTATCGACGAGGCCGGCGCGGCGCGCAGGATCAGCATCCCCCTCGCGGTCAACGCCGACTCGATGGCGACCTGGTTCCTCGCTCCGCTCGCGCGCCTGTCCGCAGCGCACGACATCGACTTCGACCTGCATCGAGATGACCAGAACTTCACCGCCCGTCTGCTGGAGTCGGGGACGGTGATGGCGGCCGTCACGAGTGAGGAGACTCCGGTCTCCGGCTGCTCCGTGTCGCCGCTCGGAGTGCTCGAGTATCGGGCGATGGCAGAGCCGGGGTTCGCCGCCCGATGGTTCCCCAAGGGAGTGACATCGACCGCGTTGACGGCCGCGCCGTTCGTCGACTTCGACCGGAGGGACACCCTGCAGCACGAATGGCTCAGGGCGATGTCGGTCGCGCAGGAGGGCGTGCCGCGGCACTACGTCCCGGCATCCCACGATTACGCCCTCGCGGTCACCCTCGGACTCGGCTGGGGCATGGTGCCGCTGCTGCAGGAGTCGGCTGGGCTCGTGCCGTTGGGGGGACCGACCCTGCGCGTGCAGCTCTATTGGCAGCAGTGGAACCTGCGCTCGGAATTGCTCGACACGATCGCCGCGGAGGTCGCCACCGAGGCCCGGCGCGTCCTCGGCAGCGTCCCGGTCAATCGGCCGCGGTCGACCCCGGTGTCACTCCGGAAGCCAGGGCGTGCAGCAGCCGGGTGAGGTTGCCGATGTCGGTGAGGCTCCACTGCTCGAGCGTGCGCAGCAGCAGGCCCTCCTGCGGCAGTCGAGCCGCTGACAACCGCTCCGTGCCGAGGGGCGTGAGCTCCAGGAGGGACGAACGGCCGTCGGCGGGGTCGGCGGTGCGTTCGATCAGACCGAGTTCCTCCAGCTCGCGCACCGTGCGGCTGACCTGTCCCTTGTCCATGAGCATCCGCTCGGACAGCGTCGACACGGTCACCCGTTCGCATCGGGCGATCGTCGTGAAGATCTTGTAGCCGCCGGGCAGCAGACCGGGGCTCACCCGATGGGCGTTCTCAGTGATGACGCGGCGGAAGTGCGTGATCAGCTCACTGAACTCCGCCTCGAGGGCGCGGACCGCTTCGGCCCGCGCCTCCGGGGTGTCGATGTCTTTCTCAGCGTCGGACATCGGAGGCGCCGTCCCCACGGTCACCTGCGCGGTCGACGACCGTCACGGTACCGGTCGTCGGGGCACCGGAGAGCGCAGTCGCGTCGGCGATCGCCACGTCGACCGCGCCGTCGACGCTGCCGTCGACGGGCTTCTTCTTCGCGGCGTCCGCCTGGGCGCGCTCCGTCGTGGTCATCGTCGTCAGCGGTCGGTTCGGCAGGAACAGGATCGCGATGAGGCTGATCACCGCGAGCGGGATGCCGATCAGGAACGCGTGCGAGATGGCCTGGGCGTAGAAGTCCTCGATGATCGAGCGCACCGGTTCCGGGAGGAGGCGGACCTCCGGCAGCGTTCCGCTGGAGAGCTGTGCGGCGACTTCGGCGCCCTTGTCGCCGAGCTGGGCGATCGCTGCCCCGATGCGCTCCTTGCCGTCGCTGAACAGACCGGTGAGGCTGTTCGCGAGCACGGCGCCCATGACGGAGACGCCGATCGTGCCGCCGAGGCTGCGGAAGAAGGTCACGCCCGAGCTCGCGACGCCCATCTCGCTGGGCTTCGCGACGTTCTGCACGATGAGCACGAGATTCTGCATGGTCATGCCGACGCCCGCGCCCATCACGAACATGTAGATCGAGACGAGGACGAAGTTCGTGTCGTAGTGCAACGTGGACAGCATCACGGAGCCCGCGATCAGCAGCACGGACCCGAGGATCAGGTAGCCCTTCCACTTGCCGAAACGGGTGACGAGCTGGCCGATGACCATCGACGAGATCAGGAGGCCGGCCATCATCGGCAGGGTCATGAGCCCGGCCTCGGTCGGCGTCGCACCGCGGGAGAGCTGCATGTACTGCGCGAGGTACACCGAGGTGCCGAACATCGCGACGCCGATCGAGATCGACGCGAGCACCGAGAGGGTGAAGGTGCGGCCGCGGAACAGCGTGAGCGGGATGAGCGGCTCGCGCACCTTGAGCTCGACGATGATGAAGGCGATGGCCGAGACGATCGCGCCGCCGACCATGAGCACGGTCTCTGTGCTCCACCAGTCGAACGTCGAGCCGGCGTTGGTGATCCAGATGAGGATCAGCGAGACGGCGGCCGACAGCAGCACGATGCCGATGTAGTCGATCGACACCTTGCGGGTGCGCTCGGTGCTGATGTGCAGAGTCTTCTGCAGGATGATCAGTGCGGCCACGGCGAAGGGGAGGGCGACGAAGAAGTTCCAGCGCCAGTTGGCGACGTCGGTGATCCATCCGCCGAGCAGCGGGCCGCCCACGGTGGCGACAGCCATCACGGCACCGAACAGACCCATGTAGCGGCCGCGCTCGCGCGGGCTGATGATGTCGGCCATGATGACCTGGCTGAGGGCGGCGAGCCCACCGCCGCCGATGCCCTGGATGGCGCGGAAGGCGATGAGGGTGTTGGTGTCCTGCGCGAATCCGGCCGCAGCGGTCGCTCCGACGAAGACGATGATCGCGATCTGGATCAACAGCTTGCGATTGAACAGGTCGGCGAGCTTGCCCCAGATCGGGGTCGAGATCGCGGTGGTGAGGAGCGTCGCCGTGATGACCCAGGTGTAGGCGGCCTGGTCGCCGCCGAGGTCGTGCACGATGACCGGCATCGAGGTGGAGACCACCGTGGTCGCGATCATCGAGACGAACATGCCGAGGAGGAGGCCGGTGAGGGCTTCGAGCACCTGGCGATGCGTCATCTTGACGGGGGAATCCGTGGTCATGCGTGACCTTTCGCAGAAGGGTGGTGGAGATGCTGCGACAGCTCTGGCGCGCACGAGATGGTTGAACTGCGTCAACTATACGCCGATCGTTGATATACGTCAACGATCTTCGAGAGGGATTCGGATCTGCGCGGGATGAGCGAATGTCGTGCGCGAAATCGCCTTGTTCTGCGGATGAGGCGGGGAGAGGATGGCGCAAACGCGCGGATGCGGGGTCGTTGAGGGGCGACCGGACGACAGGCATTCGCGTGGTTCACGAATTCCTGAGGGGGAAGCGACATGGCAACCAAGGCAACCCAGCGCAAGGTCCTGGCGGTACTGGCCGGTGGACTCGTGCTCGGCATCGGCGCCGCAGTGACGCTCGCGGTCTGGAACGACTCCGAGTTCGCGAACGGCACGTTCACCGCGGGCGCATTCAATCTGCAGGGGTCCACCGACGGCACCGCGTACGCCGACCACAACTCCGCTGGCTCCGCGGCGACTCTCGCCTTCACCCTGCCGGCGGGGCTCGTGGGCAACATGTCGCCGACGAGTTCGGTCTACGCCGGATTCTGGGTGCGCCTCGCAGCCGGCACCACGAGCGGAGCGAACCTCGTCGCCGACGGCACGACGGCCGACCCCGCCGCGAGTTCGAACACCGGTCATCTGTCGTACTCGATCTACCAGCTCGCGCCGGGCGCCACGTGCAACGCGGCGAGTGCCACGGGCACGCCCATCGCGACCGGAGCGACGCTCGATGTGCAGACCGGCGTGACGCAGGTTCCGCTCACGGCCGGCGGCACATCGGCCGTGCCCGGCACGGCGGTGCAGTTGTGTTTCAAGGTGACGGCGGATGCGTCGCTCACGCCGAGCCTGGTGACCAACGCCACCTGGAAGTTCACGGCCACGTCGACGAACTGAGCATGTGATGGTCACCCGCAGAGATGTGCGGGAGAGGCGGCGGCTGCGCTCCCGTCGGCTGAGAGCCGTCCTCGCGGGCGGGCTCGTACTCGGCATCGGCGTCGCCGCCACCCTCGCCGCCTGGAATGACTCCGAGTACGGATCCGCCAGCTTCACGGCCGGGAGATTCGACATCGTCGGAGCGGTCGACGGTTCCACGTTCTCGAGTCACGCCACCACGGGCGCGGCGGCGACCCTGAACTTCCAGCTCGCGCCCACCGCGATGGCGCCGGGGAACGCGACGTATGCGCTGTTCAGCGTGAAGACGGCGAACCCCTCGGTGGCGGGAACCCTCCAGCTGACCGCGGGAACACCCGGCGGCACGGGGCTCGCGACGTATCTCACCTACGGTGTGCGCACCATCGCGGGCACCACCTGCAACGCGACCACGTACGCGGCGGGGACGGCCGTCGTCGCGGACGGGTCGGCGCTCACCGCCGGGGGTTCGGGGATGCAGGCGGTGACGGCGAACGGTGCGGCTCAGGTCAACTACTGCTTCGCGGTCACTCTCCCGACGACGGCCCCGAACGCCGCGCAGGGACTCACGATGACGCAGACCTGGCAGTTCCTCGGAACGTCGTCGTAGGCGCGGATGGCAGGGAGGAGGACGAGATGACGACCCCCATGACGCGAAGGAGCCTGCGCGAGAAAGAGACGTCCCTCGCCGCGGTCGAACCCCACGCGACCGCGGCGAGGGTACATACCGGCATGCGGCCGGGGCGTGTGATCGGCGACGCGCTGCTCTGGATGGCTGCGGTCGCCGGGGCGATCTGCATCCTGCTCGTCGTGCTCGCCTTCACGGCGCAGATCACGCTCATCATGTTCCGCACCGGGTCGATGTCCCCGACGATCCCCGCGGGCTCCGTCGCGGTGGTGCAGCGCGTCCCGGCGACCGAGATCGAGGTCGGCGACGTCGTGACCGTCGACCGCGAAGGGGAGCTGCCGGTGACCCACCGCGTCACCACGATCGTCCGGGGTGCGAGCGCGGATGAACGGGTGATCTCGATGCGTGGCGACGCGAACGCCGCAGACGATCCCTTCCCCTGCTCGGTGACATCGGTGCGGAAGGTGCTGTTCTCCGTTCCCGGTATCGCGCTCGTCGTCGCGGGTATGGGGAACCCGATCGTGCTGGGAGCCCTGACAGTTGCGGCGACGTCGTTGGTCGTCTGGGCGTTCTGGCCGCGCGGGCAGCATCGGTCCGGGCGCGATCCCGACGGGAACGGCCCATGAGGCGCGCGCTCGCCGTCGTCCTGCTCTCCGTCCTCGCGGTCACGATGCCGGTGGTCACGATGCCGACGGCCGCATGGGGTGCGCCGACGACGCAGATCATCCAGGGGTCGGTCCTGCGCCTCGTCTCCGTCGCGGACTGGACGGCAGCCGGCAGTCTGCTGCCGGGACAGCCGGTGGAATGGGACATCGCGGTGAGTGCCGATGCCCCGGATCCGGGGGTCGTGCGGATCGCGGTCAGCGCGACGGGTGATGCACAGCTGCTCCTCGACGTCGCCCTGTGCCTGCAGGAATGGACCGACGCCGGGTGTCCCCATGGCGCCGCCACGCTTCGCACGTCGTGGAGCATCCCGCGCGACGGGGTCGAGATCCCGCTCGCACAGGTCGCCGACACCGAGACGGCGCATCTTCGCCTCGCGATCTTCCTGGATCCCTCCGGGGGTGCGGGTGCGGGCAGTACCGATGTGCGCGTGCACGCGCAGGGGGCGGGCGAGACGGTGATCGTGGGGTCGGACGGCGGCCTCGCGACGACGGGGCTGCCACCGGGCATGCCGTGGGCGGTCATGGCCGGCTCGGCGCTGGTGGCGTCGGGCATCGCACTCGCGGGTCGGCGTCGACGCGCGACGTCAGAGACGCGGAGTCGACGATGAGGCGGCCGACGCGCGCACGCATCCTGGCAGGGGCCCTCGGCATCGTCGTGCTTGTCGGCGTCGCCTCGACGCCCGCTGTGCAGGTCACCGACGCCGCGTTCACCGACAGCGAGTATGCGACGCGCACGTTCACCGCGGCGACCCTGGCCGCCCCCGTGGTCACCTCGTGCACGGTGACGAGCTTCCTCGGCACGTTCACCGGCTTCACGATCACGTGGACATCGCCCTACCTGACCGTGCAGCAGCGGCTGTCGATCAACAACGTCGTCGTCGACAACAGCAACGTCACGCAGAGCGGATCCGGCCCCTACACCTACTCGTCCACGATCAGCTCCGGATTGCTGAACACGCTGCTGGGGAGTCTTCTCGGATCGTCCAACGCGGTGAAGGTCGAGACGATCTACGCGGGAACGTCGTGGGTCTCACCGGCCGCGACACGCACGCTCTCGGTCGGTGGTCTGCTCGGTCTCGGTGGCAACAACACCTGCACGTGAGGGCGGGCTCGGCCTCGGCGGGGTCGGATCAGTCGGCGAGGGCCAGCGCGCGGAACGCGTCGCGTTCACGGAGCTGTTCGCGCCGGCTCGCGGCGGCATCCATCACCCGGCTCGGAACCTGCTGGCCGGTGGTGCGTCGGTAGAGCTCATCGATGAGATCCGTGGCGAGGCCGACGAGCTTCGCGATCTCGCGGTCGTCGCGGTCGATCCACACGCAGCGCGGCTCATCGTGGATCGGGGCGAAGTCGACGTGCTCTTCCCAGACGAACAGGGTCCGCTCGGCGCCGAGCACGTGCTGCTGCCACCACACCTGACGGAGGTAGGTGCGCGGGATGCCCCGGAACGCCTTGTTCGTGGTCTTGATCTCGGCGAGCTTCACGCGTCCGTCGGCGTCGACCGCGATGCCGTCGGGGGTGGCCAGGTGCCGGTGCTCGACCTCGGCGCGGAACAGTGCGGAGGAGGGAAGGATGCCATGGGTGGCCGCGACCCATGCCGCGATCTCGGGCTCGCGTCGTCGACCATGATCGGTGTAGGCGCTGTCTCTTATA
>NZ_ATAO01000216.1 GCF_000455825.1 Microbacterium maritypicum MF109 | reverse complement strand
CCGGGTGCACAGATCACGTGCACCGCGTCGTACACGACGACCGCTGCGGACTACACCGCCGATTCCCTCGACAACACCGCCACCGCGACGGGAACCCCGCCCTCGGGCACTCCGCCCGTGTCGGCGCCGTCCACGGTCGAGATCCCCGTCGTCTCGGCGCCGGCGCTGACCGTGTCCAAGACCGCCGACCGCACGCGGATCACGGCAGCGGGCGAGACGATCAACTACTCGTTCCTGGTGACGAACACCGGAAACGTCACACTCACGGGTGTGACGGTGACGGAGACGGCATTCACCGGAACGGGGACACCCCCCGTGGTCACGTGCCCCGCGGGCGCGGCATCGCTCGCCGCGGGCGCGACCGTCACCTGCACGGCTTCGTATGTCGTGACCCAGGCCGACATCGA
>NZ_ATAO01000215.1 GCF_000455825.1 Microbacterium maritypicum MF109 | reverse complement strand
CGAGCCTACGCGGCTGCGGGATGCGCGCCCGACCGCGGGGTCAGAAGAGCATCGGCTGCGCGGGCGCTGCCTCGGCTCGGGCGCTGGGGGTGAACCGCACCGCGGTCGCGGCGGCGGCACTCGTCTGCACATGGCCCTGCCCCGGTCGGAGCCCGCGCCGGGGGTAGTCGTCTTCGTGGCGGCCGTCCAGTCCGTGCATGCGGATGAGCGGACGGGTGCGCTTGGCGAGCCACTGCCGGTATCCCTTGGGCGCCTCGGCGGAAGCCCCGGGATACAGCCCCCGGTAC
>NZ_ATAO01000214.1 GCF_000455825.1 Microbacterium maritypicum MF109 | reverse complement strand
GTCTACGAGGACTACTCGTTGCGCGTGGCCCGGCATCCGTCCGAGACCGATGCGTACATGCTCACACGCGTGCTGGCCCTACGGGCTCGAGTTCGCCGAAGGCATCGCATTCGGCGGCAGCATCTCCTCGACGGAAGAGCCCGCAGTGCTCGTGCGCGACCTCACCGGCCTCGTCACCGTCTGGGTCGAGATCGGGGCGCCCGACGCCGAGCGGCTGCACTACGGCAGCAGGCTCGCCGAGCGCACCGTGGTGTACACCCACCGCGACCCCGCCAAGGTGATGGCGCCGTGGACCGACAAGCGCATCCACCGCCGCGAGGACATCCGCCTCCAC
>NZ_ATAO01000213.1 GCF_000455825.1 Microbacterium maritypicum MF109 | reverse complement strand
GTCCTGGCATCGGCTCTGAGGTCATCCGCCGCTCCGGCGACATCGACGTGCACATCGTCACGCACGCCGCAGCGGGTGGGCGGATGGTGCTGCCGCGCATCACCGGCGGAGCCCTGGGCTGGCGTCGACAGCTGCTCGGTTTCGGCGTCGCGCTCGTCTTCGGACCGATCCTGTCGTGGATCATGTTCACGTTCCGCAGCCCCGAGTCGATCACCGCCGAGGTGCTCGCGTACCAACTGCTCGTGGTCGTTGTCGCCCTCATCGGCGGCATCCGCCCTGCGGTGTTCGCGGCGGTGCTCTCGGGCGTCACTCTCGACTTCCTCTTCGTCGCTCCGCTGTTCACGATCACGATCGCGCATCCGCTGCACGTGCTCGCGCTCGCCCTCTACGTGCTC
>NZ_ATAO01000212.1 GCF_000455825.1 Microbacterium maritypicum MF109 | reverse complement strand
ATAAGAGACAGGGCCCACCCCGTCCAATGCCGCTGTGCACCGGCATCCCCGCACCCCGCTGTTCTTCAACACCCGCGATCTGCGTGCGGTGGTGGCCGACCTGCACACCCGTGGCGTGCAGAGCCTGTTCGTGGAGGGCGGCCCGACGCTCGCCAGCGCCTTCATCGAGGCGGGGCTCGCCGATCGCGTGCTCGCCTACATCGCCCCGGTGCTGCTCGGAGGCAGCCGACTCGCCCTGACCGACATCGGCGTCGGTTCCATCGACGAGGCCCGACGCCTGA
Source organism: Microbacterium maritypicum MF109 (assembly GCF_000455825.1). GTDB lineage: Bacteria > Actinomycetota > Actinomycetes > Actinomycetales > Microbacteriaceae > Microbacterium > Microbacterium maritypicum_A. The sequence goes on along the minus strand of NZ_ATAO01000212.1, from coordinate 21,247 downwards.
CCGTCGACGAGTGGCTTCCCCTCGGAGACGACCTGCTCGCGATCGCGCACCCCGCGCACGCCACCGATCCCGCGGAAGACCCGCAGAACGAAGGAGCCGCCTGATGTTCACCGGAATCATCGAGGAGATGGGCGAGATCACCGCGATCGCCCCCGCGGGTGACGGCTGGCGCCTGACCGTCCGCGCGCCCCGGGCCGCAGCGGACGCCGTGCACGGCGAGTCCATCGCCGTCTCGGGTGTGTGCCTCACCGTGGTGGGGTCGACCGCCGACACCTTCGACACCGACGTGATGAAGCAGACTCTCGACGTCGCCGCGATCGGGTCGGCGACGGTCGGAACCCGCGTGAACATCGAGAAGGCGATGCCGGTCGGCGCCCGTCTCGGCGGTCACATCGTGCAGGGCCACGTCGACGGCACCGGCGACGTGCTCGAGGTGCGCCCCGGCGCGCAGTGGAGCGTGCTGCGGATCAGCCTGCCCCTCGACCTCGCCCCGCTCGTGGTCGACAAGGGGTCGATCTCGGTCGACGGCACCTCGTTGACCGTGAGCGCCGTCAGCGCCCCTGCAGACCCCTCCCCCTGGTTCGAGGTCTCGCTGATCCCCGAGACCCTCGCCGCGACCACGCTCGGCGTCCGCGCCGTCGGCGACCGCGTGAACCTGGAGACCGACATCCTCGCCCGGCACGTCGAGCGCCTGCTCGCGTTCCGCGCCGCACCGGAAGGAGGCTCGCGATGAGCCTTTCCACCATCGCCGAGGCCCTGGAGGCGCTGCGCGCCGGGCGTCCCGTCCTCGTCGCCGACGACGAGAACCGCGAGAACGAAGGCGATGTCATCCTCTCGGCAGAGCTCGCGACGCCCGAGTGGGTGGCGTGGACCGTGCGCTGGTCTTCGGGCTTCATCTGCGCCCCGATGCCCGCCGATCTCGCCGATCACCTGAACCTGCCGCCGATGGTCGCCGCCAGCGAAGACGCCCGCTCGACCGCATACACGGTGAGTGTCGACGCCGCGCAGGGGGTCACGACCGGCATCAGCGCCCACGACCGCGCCCACACGCTGAACGTGCTGTCGAACCCGGAGTCCACGTCGACCAGCATCATCCGGCCCGGCCATGTGCTGCCGCTGCGGGCGGTCGACGGCGGAGTGCGCGAGCGCAGTGGCCACACCGAGGCCGCGGTCGAACTCATGAAGCTCGCCGGTCTCCGCCCCGTCGGCGCGATCGCCGAGGTCGTGGCGGAGGACGGCAGCATGATGCGCCTTCCCGGCCTGATCGAGCTCGGTGCGCGCGACGGCGTGCCGGTCATCACGATCGAGCAGCTGATCGCCCACCTCAACGAGATCGATCCCGAGGGCGCCACCCCGAATGCGCATCGCGGCCGTCGCGTGAGCCTGCGCGCCGACGCCACCGTGCCCACCACGCACGGCACCTTCCGCTTCCTCGCCTACAAGGACCGCATCACCGGCACCGACCACATCGCCGTCGTCTCGGGCGAACTCGGCGAGACCGCGCTCGTGCGGGTGCACTCGGAGTGCCTGACCGGCGAGGCGTTCGGCTCGCTCAAATGCGAGTGCGGCCCGCAGCTCGACTCCGCCCTCGACGCGATCGAGAAGGAAGGCGGGATCGTCATCTACATGCGCGGCCACGAGGGTCGAGGGATCGGCCTCATCAACAAGCTGCGTGCCTACAGCCTGCAGGAGGAGGGGCTCGACACGGTCGACGCCAACCTCGCGCTGGGGCTGCCAGCCGATGCCCGCGACTACGCAGCGGCGGCCGGCATCCTCTCCGACCTGGGCGTGTCGAAGGTGCGCCTGCTGACGAACAACACCGACAAGGTCGCGCAGCTGCGCGAGCTCGGCCTCGACGTCGTCGAGCAGGTGCCGCTGATCGTCGGTGTGGGACCCAACAACCACCAGTACTTGGAGACCAAGCGTGACCGGATGGGTCACATCATCGGCGAAGCGGAACTCGCAGAGGCGCTCGCCCACGGAGAGGACGACAAATGAGCGGCGCAGGAGCACCCGAGATCGGCACCATCGACGGACGCGGTCTGAACGTCGTCATCGTGGCCGGAACCTGGCACGAGACGATCTCGAACGGCTTGATCGCCGGTGCGGAGCGCGTGCTGGACGCGGCCCGGGCCACGCACCGACTGGTGCGCGTGCCCGGCTCGTTCGAACTCGCGATCGCCGCCCAGGCGGCCTTCGCCGGCGGGGCGGATGCCGTCGTCGCACTCGGCGTGATCATCCGCGGGGGCACACCGCACTTCGAGTACGTGTCGGCGGCGACCACCGATGGCCTCACCCGCGTCGCCCTCGACGCCGGCAAGCCCGTCGGCTTCGGCGTGCTCACCCTCGACGACGAGCAGCAGGGTCTCGACCGTGCGGGCCTGGAGGGCTCCAAGGAGGACAAGGGCGCCGAAGCAGCGGATGCTGCCCTGCGCACGGCGCTCGTGACACGGGAGCTGCGCGGCTGAGGTCAGCCTGCCCTTGCTAGCGTGAAAGGGCTCTGCACTCGTACGGTGAGGGCATGGAGACTCTCCGTCATATCGTGCTGTTCGTCCACCTCATCGGATTCGCCGTGCTCTTCGGCTCCTGGGCCGCGCAGGCGTTCGGCGGAAAGCGTGAGTTCACGAGCCTGATGAACATCGGCATGGCGATCGCCGCGGTCGCGGGCCTCGCGCTCGCGGCGCCGTGGGGCATCTCCTATGAGCTCAACTACGTCAAGATCGGCGTCAAGCTCGTGATCCTGCTCATCATCGGTGCCCTGCTCGGAATCGGCCTGGGTCGTCAGCGCCGCGGTGCGGCCATCCCGCCGGCGGTGTTCTGGCTGGTCGGCATCCTCACGGCCGTCAACGCCGCGATCGCCGCGATCTGGCGCTGAGCCGTCAGCGCGTCCGCGGCGACGCCGTGCTCGCCCGCACGATGAGTTCGGTACCGACGAGCGGGGTCTGCTGACGCTCGACACCGTCGAGCTCGGCGAGCAGCGCGTCCACCGCGAGCGCGCCCACGCGCTCCGGGTGCTGCTGCACGGTCGTCAGCGGCGGCCAGAGCTGTGCCGCATCGGGCAGTCCGTCGAACCCGACGATGCTCACGTCTCGCGGCACGTCGAGCCCGATCTCTCGGAACGCACGCAGCACGCCGATCGCCATCTGGTCGTTCGCCACGAACACCGCGGTGACACCGTCGATCGCACGCAGTTCGAGACCGGCTGCGTAGCCGGACGACGCGGTCCAGTCCCCCGCCAGCGGCTCCGGGACCGTACGCCCGTGCGTCTCGAGCGTCTCCCGCCACGCTTCACGGCGGCGCTCGGCGGAGTAGGAGCGCGCGGGGCCGGTGACGTGCCACACGGTGTCGTGACCGAGTTCGAGCAGGTGCTCGGTCGCGAGCCGAGCGCCCTGCGCCTGATCGGTATCGACGAACGGATGCGTCGCCGTGCGGTTCGAGTCGACGAATACGACGGGAAGCGCCTCGGGGATCTCGATGTCGGCCTCGTCGAGCTGATGCGCCTCGATCACGATGATGATGCCGTCGACCGCGTGCTCCTCCAGCCGACGGAACGCACCGGCCACGGTCTCGCCCGCGCTCGACTCGACGGGGATGAGAGTGAGCGCGTAGCCGAGCTGGGCGGCGCGCACGGCGATCGCATCGAGCGTGCGCTGGTTCCCGTAAGAGCTGAACGAGAACATCACGACGCCGATCGTGCGGAATCGCCCTGACCGGAGTGCGCGGGCGGCGCTGTTCGGCCGGTACCCCAGACTGTGCATGGCGGCCTCGACACGCTCGCGCGTGGCGGCACCGACGTAGCCCCTGGCATTGACGACGCGCGACACGGTCTGGCCGGAGACGCCGGCCTCGCGGGCCACGTCTTCCATCGAGGGCTCACGTCGACGCGTCGACGTCTCTGTCGGATGCTCCGGGGTCACGATCACCCATCCCCTCATATGTTGACGTTGACACACTACCAGTCGGTCCAATATGTTGACGTTGACACACGGCGCACGGTGCGCCCGAAACGTAAGAAGGACTCGTCGATGACGACTGAAATCCCCGCAGCCCCGGGTGCCCCCGGCATCCGGCGCCGCGACAAGCGCGACTGGAGGGGATGGGCCTTCGTCGGCCCGTTCATGGTCGTGTTCGCCCTGGTGTTCCTGACGCCGCTCGCCTATGCGCTGTACCTGAGCTTCTTCCAGGAGAAGCTCATCGGCGGCACCGCGTTCGTGGGGCTCGACAACTACGTCCGCGCCCTGAGCGACCCGCAGTTCTGGGAGGCGTTCGGCCGCGTACTGGTCTTCCTCGTCGTGCAGGTGCCGATCATGCTGATCCTGGCCCTCGGCGCCGCCCTCGCCCTCGACAGCGCCCGCCTGCGCGGAGCGTCGTTCTTCCGCATCCTGATCTTCCTGCCCTACGCGGTGCCGGCCGTGGTGGCGGTGCTGATGTGGGGCTACATCTACGGCGACCAGTTCGGCCTCACGAGCAACATCAACGACATCCTCGGCGTCGATGCGATCACGCCGTTCGCCAAGGAGTGGATGCTGGTCTCGATCGGCAACATCGTCACCTGGGAGTTCGTCGGCTACAACATGCTGATCTTCTACTCGTCGCTCAAGACCATCCCGACCGACATGTACGAGGCGGCCTCCCTCGACGGCGCCGGGGCGTGGCGCACGATCTTCTCGATCAAGATCCCGTCCGTGCGCGGAGCGCTCGTGATCGCCACGATCTTCTCGATCATCGGCAGCTTCCAGCTCTTCAACGAGCCCAACATCCTGCGCCCCCTGGCCCCGAACGTGATCACGACGTTCTTCACGCCGAACATGTACGCGTACAACCTGTCGTTCGCGGGGCAGCAGTTCAACTACGCCGCGACGATCGCCATCATCATGGGCGTCATCACCGCGGTCATCGCCTACGTCGTGCAGCTGCGCGGCTCGAAGTCGGAGGTGCGCTGACATGGCACTCCCCCTCGCCCGCCCCGCGCACCGCCGCCACGATCCGCTGAAGCCGCGCACGTCGAACACCCTGCTGATCGTCATGATCCTCTACGCGCTGTATACGCTCGTGCCCCTGGTGTGGCTGCTGTTCAGTTCGACCAAGACGCAGGCGGGACTCTTCAGCTCGTTCGGACTGTGGTTCGCCGACGACTTCGCATTCTTCGACAACCTGGTCGCCACGTTCTCGTATCGCGACGGCATCTTCCTGCGCTGGCTCGGGAACACCCTCCTGTACGTCGTGGTCGGCGCCGGGGGCGCGACGCTGCTCGCCACCATGGCCGGCTACGGACTCGCGAAGTTCCGCTTCCCCGGACGCCGTGCGGTGTTCGCCGTGGTCCTGGGCGCCGTGGCGGTGCCCGGCACCGCCCTCGCGGTCCCGACCTTCCTGCTGTTCAGCGAGCTCGGACTGACGAACACGCCGTGGGCGGTGATCATCCCGTCCCTCATCAGTCCCTTCGGTCTGTACCTGATCTGGGTGTTCGCGTCGGAGTCGGTGCCGACCGAGCTGCTCGAGGCGGCCCGCATCGACGGCGCAGGAGAGTTCCGCACGTTCTTCACGATCTCGATGCGGCTGCTCGCGCCCGGCATCGTGACGGTCGCGCTGTTCACGGTGGTCGCCACCTGGAACAACTACTTCCTGCCCCTGATCATGCTCTCGGACCCCGCCTGGTATCCGCTCACGGTCGGCTTGAACCAGTGGAGCGCCCAGGCCATCGGCGCGGGGTCCCAGCCCATCTACAACCTCGTGATCATGGGCTCGCTGCTCACGATCGTGCCGATCGTCATCGCCTTCCTGCTGCTGCAGCGCTTCTGGCAGTCAGGTCTCACCGCGGGAAGCGTCAAGCAGTAGCTCCCCGTACCCCCTGCATCACCTCTGCGATCCGACGCTGGACCGCACCTCCCGAAAGGACACAGCAATGAAGCACCTTCCCTCCCCGACGCGGCGCACCCTCGCGGTGCTCGCCGCAGGAACCGTGGCAGCGCTGGCGCTGGCCGGATGCAGCACCGGCGGCGACGCCGGCGCCGGCAACACGGGTTCCGGCTCGTTCGACTCCGTCGAGGCGGCGCTCGAGAAGGGCGGCGAGATCACGTACTGGTCGTGGACACCGTCGGCCGAGGCCCAGGTCGAGGCCTTCCAGAAGGAGTACCCGAACGTCAAGGTCAAGCTGGTGAACGCCGGCACCAACAACGAGGAGTACACCAAGCTGCAGAACGCGATCAAGGCGGGCTCCGGCGCTCCGGACGTCGTGCAGATCGAGTACTACGCGTTCCCGCAGTTCGCGCTGACGGACGCCTTCACCGACTTGTCGCAGTACGGGTTCGCCGACTTCGAGGACGACTACACCGCCTCCACCTGGAACTCCGTCACCGACGGCGACGCGATCTACGGTCTGCCGCAGGATTCCGGCCCCATGGCCCTGTTCTACAACAAGACCGTGTTCGATGCGGCCGGTGTCGCCGTCCCCACCACCTGGGACGAGTACTACGAGGCCGCCAAGGCGATCCACGCGGCGAACCCCGACGCGTACATCACCAACGACACGGGAGATGCGGGCTTCGCGACCTCGATGATCTGGCAGGCCGGGGGAAAGCCGTTCGAGACCTCCGGCACCGACGTCACGATCGACCTGCAGGACACCGGCTCGAAGAAGTGGACCGAGAACTGGAACCGCCTCGTCGAGGAGGACCTGCTGGCCCCGTACGGCAGCTGGAGCGACGAATGGTTCCGCGCCCTCGGCGACGGCAGCCTGGCGAGCCTCGTGATCGGCGCGTGGATGCCCGCGAACCTCATCTCCGGTGCCCCTGACGGCGCCGGAGACTGGCGCGTCGCGCCGATGCCGACGTACGACGGTTCCCCGGCGAGCGCGGAGAACGGCGGGGGCGGGCAGGCCGTCACGAAGCAGAGCAAGAACCCGGAGCTGGCGGCGGGCTTCCTGTGGTGGCTGAACAACTCCGAGGAAAGCATCTCGATCGCCCTCGAGTCCGGCGGATTCCCGTCGACGACCGCGGAGCTGTCCAGCACGGAGTTCCTCGCCGAGGCGCCGGAGTACTTCGGCGGCCAGAAGATCAACGAGGTCCTCGCGGCCGCGGCCGATGACGTGGTCGAGGGCTGGAGCTACCTGCCCTACCAGGTGTACGGGAACAGCATCTTCGGCGACACCGTCGGCCAGTCGTACCAGAACGGCACCGACCTGAACGAGGGCCTCGCCGCCTGGCAGGACGCGCTGGTCGAGTACGGCAACTCCCAGGGCTTCAGCGTCAACAAGTGACCCCGCGGCTGAGCCGGCCCGGTCCCCGCCGGGCCGGCTCCGCCCGCCTCATCGAAAGCACCACGACACGTGACCTCCTTCTCCCTCGGCGACACCGACTTCCTCCGCGACGGACAGCCGCACCAGGTGATCTCCGGCGCCATCCACTACTTCCGCGTGCACCCCGACCAGTGGCGCGACCGCATCCGCAAAGCCCGACTGATGGGACTGAACACGATCGAGACCTACGTCGCCTGGAACGCGCACGAACCTCGGCGCGGAGAGTGGGACGCTAGTGGATGGAACGATCTGGGGCGCTTCCTCGACCTGGTGCACGCCGAGGGCCTCGACGCGATCGTGCGCCCCGGCCCCTACATCTGCGCCGAGTGGCACAACGGCGGACTGCCGGTGTGGCTCACGGGCAGCGTCGAAGGACCGCGCTCCTCCGCTCCGGCCTTCCTCGCCGAGGTGACCGCCTACCTGCGCCGCGTGTACGACATCGTCGCACCGCGGCAGATCGACCACGGTGGGCCGGTGATCCTGGTGCAGATCGAGAACGAGTACGGCGCCTACGGCGCCGACCGCGCCTATCTCGAGTCACTGGTGACCACGACTCGCGATGCCGGGATCACCGTTCCGCTGACGACCGTCGATCAGCCCGTCGATCGGATGCTGAGCGACGGAAGCCTCCCGCAATTGCACAAGACCGGATCCTTCGGCTCCCGGAGCACCGAACGGCTCGCCACCCTGCGCCGCCACCAGCCCACGGGTCCGCTGATGTGCGCGGAGTTCTGGGACGGATGGTTCGACTGGTGGGGCGGCGTGCATCACACGACCGATGTCGCCGCGGCCGCCGCCGACCTCGACGAGCTGCTGGCGGCCGGCGCCTCGGTCAACATCTACATGTTCCACGGCGGCACCAACTTCGGGCTGACCAACGGCGCGAACGACAAGGGGCGCTACCTGCCCCTGGTGACCTCCTACGACTACGACGCCCCGCTCGATGAGACGGGGAACCCGACGGAGAAGTTCTTCGCCTTCCGCGAGGTGATCGCCCGCTACGCGCCGGTGCCCGACGAGGTGCCCGCGGCGGCCGAGGCCTCCCCCGCGTTCGAGGTTCCGCTTCGAGCGGCGGGACCGTGGACCGATGTCGCGGGGGCTGCGCCGACCACCGCCCTGCCGCAGACCTTCGACGAGCTCGGACATCTGAGCGCCCTCGTACGTTACGACACCGAGCTGCCGGCAGGAGCGGGCGGGCTCCTCGTCGTCGACGACGTGCGCGACCTGGCTTGGGTGAGCGTCGACGGTCACCCGGTCGGCACACTCGCCCGCACTCGGCACGACCGCGCGATCCGGATCCCGGATGGCCGCAGCCTCCGCATTCTCGTCGAGGATCAGGGGCGCGTGAACTACGACCGTCGTCTGGGCGAGGAGAAGGGGCTGATCGGCGAGATCACCCTCGACGGTGCGCCCGTGACGGGCTGGCGAGCGACGACCCTGGATGTCGCGGAGATCGCCGCGGAGATCGATGCGGACGGCGGCCGCGAGCGCGGCCGGGAGGTCGGTCCCGCCGCGTGGACGGCCGAGTTCTCCCTGGATGCCCCTGCGGATCTCTTCGTCGACACCGCATCGTGGAGCAAGGGCTACGCGTTCGTGAACGGATTCTTCCTCGGTCGATATTGGCGCAACGGCCCGCAACGCACGCTCGCCGTGCCCGCACCCGTCACCCGAGCGGGCGCCAATCACCTCGTCGTGCTGGAGCTCGAAGACGTGCTGCAGCCGCGCGCCGTCTTCGTCGGAGCCCCCGCGCTCGGCGACACGGAGGAATAGTCCCCGCGCGGGAGGCGGGCGGACCGCTCACGTCAGCGGCACCGGTGTCGCGTCCACCATCGTCCCCTCGATCCCGACCCGCATCATCGTGCAGACGGGCTGCCGTCGCCGATCCGTGGGAGACCCGGGGCCGGGTCCCGCTGCGAGATGACACGCGAAACACGCGCACAGCAAACACTCAGGAAGGCGTAAACTCGCCCGGGTCCCCCGGTATACCGGGGACTCGATCGGAGGAGCTTCATGAGTACTGCCACTGCGCCCGCGAATCCTCGCTCGCGCGTCATCACCGCGAGCCTGGTCGGCACCACGATCGAGTTCTACGACTTCTACGCGTACGCGACGGCGGCCGTGCTCGTGTTCCCGGTGCTGTTCTTCCCCACCGGCGACGACACCACCTCGCTCCTCTCCTCGTTCGCGGTGTTCGGTGCGGCGATGGTCGCCCGTCCGATCGGCGCGGTGGTCTTCGGCCACTTCGGCGACAAGTTCGGGCGCAAGGCCACGCTCGTGGCATCACTGCTGACGATGGGCATCGCGACCTTCGTGATCGGCCTGTTGCCGACCTACCAGGACATCGGGTGGTGGGCCGCCCTGCTGCTGCTGATCCTGCGACTCGCTCAGGGCTTCGCGCTCGGCGGCGAGTGGTCGGGCGCGGCACTGGTCGCCACCGAGAATGCGCCGAAGGGCAAGCGCGCCTGGTACGGCACCTTCCCGCAGCTGGGCGCGCCGCTGGGCTTCATCATCGCCAACTTCCTCTTCCTCGCGATCAACTGGCTGCTGCCGCACGCCGAGAACCCGGTCCTGAAGTCCGAGGCGTTTCTCTCCTGGGGCTGGCGCATCCCGTTCCTGTTCTCCGCAGTGATGGTCATCATCGGCCTGTGGGTGCGGCTCAAGCTCGTCGAGTCCGACACCTTCAAGAAGGCGGAGACGAAGGGCGTGATCCGCAAGCTCCCGCTCGCGACCGTGTTCCGTCACCACTGGAAGCAGCTCATCCTCGGCACGTTCATCATGCTGGCGACGTACGTGCTGTTCTACCTGATGACGAACTTCACCCTCGCCTACGGAACCAAGGCCGCCTCGCTCGAGACCGCCACCGCCGCCGCGAAGGCCGCTGCCGAGGCGACCGGCGCCCCGTTCGACCCGATCAAGTTCGCGGCCCAGTTCTATCCCGGTCTCGGCTTCGGCTACACCGACTTCGTGCTGATGCAGATCATCGGCGTGGTGTTCTTCGGCATCTTCACGTTGCTCTCCGGTCCGATCGCCGATGCGGTCGGCCGACGGAAGCTGCTGCTGTGGGTCACCGGGACCATCATCGTGTTCGGTCTCACGTTCAACGCCTTCCTCCTGCCCGCGGTCGACCCGAAGTTCACGGGTGCGCTCACCCAGGCGTTCCTCGTGTTCGGGTTCATGCTGATGGGCGCGACGTTCGGCCCGATGGGCGCTCTGCTTCCCGAGCTGTTCCCGACCAACGTGCGCTACACGGGGTCGGCGATCGCCTATAACGTCTCGTCGATCCTCGGCGCCGCGGTGGCCCCGCTCATCGCGCTGAAGCTGTGGGAGGTGGCCGGCGGCGCTCCGTGGCTGGTGGGTCTGTACCTGTCCGCGATGGGTGTGCTCACGTTCATCGCGCTGATCCTCTCCCCCGAGACCAAGGACCACGACTACGACGACGACCTCGGCGTCGCGGCGGCCGTCGAGCTGTGATCCTGCGGCCGTGACGATTCACGTCACGGCCGCAGGAACTCCTCGATCGCGGCGATGGTGGTCGCGTTGTCGAGGTGTCGCACGGCGCGGATCCCCACCGCCTCGGCACCGTCGACCGATACCTGATGGTCGTCGATGAACAGCACGTCGCCCGGGTCGGCGCCCATGCGCTGGAGTGCTCGTCGGTAGGCCTCGGGATCCGGCTTGTTCACGCCCTGCTCGTGGCTGTAGCAGATCGGGTCGAACACCTCGGAGAAGCCGAAGCGGCGCTCCTCCTCCTCGCGCGCGCCATCGGCGGAGTTGGAGAGGATCGCTGTTCCCGCCCGCGCCGAGAGCGTGCGCGCGTACGCGATCAGGTCGTGGTTGCCGGTGCCGCAGTAGGCATCCCAGAAGTCTGCGCGCATCGCGCGGCGCTGGACCTCGTCGAGACCGAGCGCCGTGCCCACCGCCGTCCAGAAAGCGGGTTCGGTGCCGACGGTGACATCGATCGGCGGAAGATCGGCCTCTGCGATGCGCACCTCGAAAGCGGAGGGTTCGAGACCGACCACCGCACGCCAGCGCTCCCACCACTGCTGCTGCCAGGCATCGTCGTCGACGACCTCCAGCACTCCCCCGATGTCGAACAGGATCCACTTCTTCGTCGGCATCCCCCCAGACTGCCACGTCAACATGTATTGACACTCGCGGACACGTCAACGATGATTGACGCAGGAGGTCCATCATGACAATGCCGACCGCGATCGCACAGGACGACGGCAGCGAGCCCCTGGCCGCGCTGCACCGGCTCGCCGAGGTGCGCAAGGAGGTGGCCCGTGCCGAGGAGGCGAACGTGCGTCGCGCGCGGAACCTCGGGTACTCCTGGCAGGCGATAGCCAGCGCCCTCGGCGTGAGCAAGCAGGCGGCTCATCGGCGATTCGGCCGGTCCTGAGCCCGCGATATGCCGCATACAGCCGCTCCATAGGATTCGACCGCGAACGAAGTACGGTCGAAGTACCATCTCCAGATAGAGGTCCCGCATGTCCGGTTCGGCGACAGCACGCCGCCGCGGACGTGGCGCACAGCCCGAAGGCCCCCGCGCCACCTTCCGCCAGCTCCTACCCTTCCTCTTCGAACACAAGCGCACCCTCATCGTGGTCGCGGTGCTCAGCGTCATCGGCGCCGCGACCTCGCTCGTGCAGCCGTTGCTCGTGGGCCAGGTCATCGAGGCCGTGCAGTCCGACACCGGTATCGGGATCCTGGTGTGGCTGCTCGTCGGCTTCGTGATCGTGTCATCGGTCATCTCCGGCTTCCAGCACTACCTGCTCCAGCGCACCGGCACCGCGGTCGTGTACTCGAGCCGCCGCAAGCTGATCGCCCGCATCCTGCACCTGCCGACCTCGGAGTTCGATGCCCGCCGCACCGGCGACCTCGTCTCCCGCGTCGGCACCGACACGACGCTGCTCTACGCCGTGCTCACCCAGGGCCTCGCCGATGCTGTCGGCAGCGCCGTGCTCTTCCTCGGCGCGCTCATCGCGATGCTCGTGATCGACCCGATCCTGCTGCTGCTCATCGTCGTGGTGATCGGCATCTCGGTCGCCGTCGTCGTGCTGCTGAGCGGACGCATCCGCACCGCGTCGACCGCGCAGCAGGAGAAGGTCGGCGAGCTGGCTTCCGGCGTGGAGCGCGCGGTCGGCTCGATCCGCACCATCCGCGCCTCGGGAGCCACCGAACGGGAGACCACCGCCGTGTCGGGCCTCGCCTCCGACGCCTACGGCATCGGCGTGCGCATCGCCAAGATCTCCTCGATGGTCGTTCCCGTCTCCGGCATCGCCCTGCAGCTGTCGCTGCTCGTGGTGCTCGGGGTGGGCGGATTCCGGGTGGCCGCGGGAGCGATCACGATCGCCTCGCTGATCTCGTTCATCATGTTCCTGTTCCTGCTCGTGATGCCGCTGGCCACGACGTTCGGCGCGATCACCTCGGTCAACCAGGCTCTCGGTGCGCTCGGCCGCATCCAGGAGGTTCTCGACCTGCCCACCGAGTCGCAGGACGACGAGAAGATCGCGGCCTCGCTGCCGCGCGAGACCGCTGCGGCGGACGCACCGGCCATCGAGTTCCGCGACGTGCGCTTCCACTACCCTGCGAACGTCGTCGCCGCCCGTCAGGCCGCGGCCAAGGAGGCGCGCACGCTGCTCGCCGATGCGCACCTGGAATCCGCGGAGGACGCCACCCCCGCCGTGCAGGACCACGAGGTGCTCCGCGGCGTGTCGTTCGCCGTGCCGCAGGGCTCCCGTGTCGCCCTGGTGGGCCCCAGCGGCGCGGGGAAGAGCACGATCCTCTCGCTGATCGAGCGCTTCTACGATCCGACCGGCGGCTCGATCCGCCTGCACGGCCACGACGCGCGCACCTACCCGCGCGACGAGCTGCGCGCCCACTTCGGTTACGTCGAGCAGGATGCGCCGACGCTGGCCGGCACGCTCGCCGAGAACCTGCGGCTCGCCTCTCCCGAAGCGACGGACACCGACTGCGAACGGGTGCTGCGCGCCGTGAACCTCGGCGACGTGCTCGAGCGCGATCCGCTCGGCATCGAAGCCCCCGTCGGCGAAGACGGCGTGATGCTGTCGGGCGGTGAGCGTCAGCGTCTCGCGATCGCGCGCGCCCTGCTCACGGACGCCCCGATCCTGCTGCTCGACGAGTCGACGTCATCGCTCGACGGCGTGAACGAGCAGCGCATGCGGGAAGCCATCGATGCCGTGTCGACCGACCGCACGCTCATCGTGATCGCGCACCGCCTCTCGACGGTCGTCGACAGCGATCTCATCGTGGTGCTGCAGGACGGCGTCGTCGTCGGCCAGGGCACGCACGCCGAGCTCGTGGAGTCGACGCCCCTGTACCGCGACCTCGCGCGACACCAGTTGCTCACCTGACGCACGACAACACGAAGGCGGGACGTCGGAGACCACTCAGCCATGGGTTCGTCTCTGATGTCCCGCCTTCGCGGGTTTGCGGGGCACGAAGCCCCGAGGGTGCCGGCTCCCCCGAACCGGCACCGGTCTGGGGGAACTACGCCTTGTCGAGGCGGTAGCGCAGCGACGCCAGCTCGGCGCGCAGCGCTGCGGGGACCTTGTCGCCGAAGGTGTCGTAGAACTCCTCGGTCAGGTCGGCCTCGGTCTTCCATGCCTCGGCATCGACCGAGAACAACTCGTCGAGGTCGGCAGCGGGCATGTCGAGCCCGTCGAGGTTCAGGTCCTCCACGCGCGGCAGGCGACCGATCGGGCTGTCGACCGCAGGAACGTCACCCGCGATGCGGCGGATGATCCAGTCGACCACACGCGAGTTGTCGCCGAAGCCCGGCCACAGGAACCGGCCGTCGTCGCCACGTCGGAACCAGTTCACCTGGAAGATGCGCGGCGCCCTGTCGAAGCGCAGACCGCGCCCGACCTTGAGCCAGTGCCCGAAGTAGTCGGCCATGTTGTAGCCGCAGAACGGCAGCATCGCGAACGGGTCGCGGCGCAGCTCCCCGACCGTGCCCTCGGCGGCCGCCGTGCGCTCGGAAGAGATGTTCGAGCCCAGGAAGACGCCGTGCGTCCAGTCGGTGGCCTCGACCACGAGCGGGACATTGCTGGCGCGGCGTCCACCGAACAGGATGACGTCGAGCGGAACGGCCTCTTCCCAGTCCTCGGAGATCTGCGGGCACTGCGCCGCCGACACCGTGAAGCGGGAGTTGGGGTGCGCTGCCGGCCGTCCCGACTCGGGAGTCCAGTCGTTGCCCTCCCAGTCGATCAGGTTCGCGGGCGCCTCATCGGTCAGACCCTCCCACCACACGTCGCCGTCCGGACGGAGAGCGACGTTCGTGAAGATGGTGTTGCCCCACAGCGTCTCGACCGCCGTGACGTTGGTCGATTCGCCGGTTCCGGGTGCGACGCCGAAGAAGCCCGCCTCCGGGTTGATCGCCCACATGCGGCCGTCTTCGCCGGGACGGATCCAGGCGATGTCGTCGCCGAGGGTCTCCACCCGCCATCCGGGGATGGTCGGACGCAGCATCGCGAGGTTCGTCTTGCCGCAGGCAGAGGGGAACGCCGCGGCCACGTGGTACGCCTTGCCCTGCGGGTCGATCACGCGGATGAGCAGCATGTGCTCGGCGAGCCACCCCTCATCGCGGGCGATCACCGAGGCGATGCGCAGCGCGAAGCACTTCTTGGCGAGGATCGCGTTGCCGCCGTAGCCCGAACCGTACGAGTAGACCTCGAGCGTCTCGGGGAAGTGCACGATGTACTTGTCGTCGTTGCAGGGCCACTCGACGTCCTGCTCTCCCGGGGCGAGCGGGGCGCCGACCGTGTGCACGGTCTTGACCCACGGCGCACACTCGGCGATCTGCCGCGTGACGGCATCGCCGACACGGGTCATGATGCCGATCGAGGCGACCGCGTAGGCGCTGTCGGTGATCTGCACGCCGATGTGCGAGAGCGGACCGCCGACGCGGCCCATCGAGAACGGCACGACGTACATCGTGCGGCCGCGCATCGAGCCCTCGAAGATCTCGTCCATCTTGGCGTGCATGTCGGCAGGTGCCGCCCAGTTGTTCGTGGGGCCGGCGTCCTCCTCGCGCTCGGAGGCGATGAACGTGCGCCCCTCGGTGCGGGCGACGTCGCTGGGGTGCGAGCGTGCGAGGTACGAACCGGGACGCCATTCGGGGTTGAGCTTGATGAGCTTGCCCTCATCGACGAGTCCGCGCAGCAGCCAGTCGTTCTCGGCGCGCGAGCCGTCGACCCAGTGCACGGCGTCGGGCTGGGTGAGAGCGCGGATCTCCTCGACCCACGCGGCCAGCTCCGCCATGGCGGGGGTGTCATACGTCGGAGCCGCGCCGAACGTACGCGTCGGTGCGACGGGAGACGTGCGGGGGGTGAAGACTTCGGCGATAGCCATGACGTGTGCTCCTTTGAAGTGTGGGGCGTTGCACCTATCTTCTTCCGGTTTGAGCGCGACTTTCGGACAATTCGAGCGATAAGAACTTCAATTCTTTCGCTAGACTCAAGGAATGGCGTCCTCCGGCATCCACCTCACGACTCTCGGCCACCGCATCCGTCACCACCGATTGGAGAACGGGTTCACGCTCGACGAGCTCGGTGCTCTGGTGGGCGTCGCCGGCTCTCAACTGAGCCTGATCGAGAACGGCAAGCGCGAGCCCAAGCTCTCGCTGCTGCAGGCGATCGCACAGGCGACCAAGACCGAGGTGACCGACCTGATCTCCGGTGAACCGCCGAACCGTCGGGCCGCCCTCGAGATCGCCCTGGAGCGCGCGCAGGAGAGCCCGGTCTTCCGGCAGCTCGGCGTCGCGCCCGTGCGCGTGACCAAGGGCATGAGCGACGAGACGATCGAATCGGTCCTGGGGCTGCACCGCGAGCTCGAGCGTCGTGAACGCGAGGCCATCGCGACGCCGGAGGAGGCGCGGCGCGCGAACACCGAGCTGCGGCTGCGGATGCGCGCGCAGAACAACTACCTCCCCGAGATCGAGAAGCTCGCCGAGAAGCACCTCAAGGCCGCGGGGCACGTACAGGGGGCGCTCACCCACCGCACGGTGAGCATCATGGCGGAGAAGCTCGGCTTCGAGCTGATCTACGTCAACGACCTTCCCCACTCGACCCGCTCGGTCACCGACCTCGAGAACGGACGCATCTACCTGCCGCCGGCGTCGATCCCGGGTGGCCACGGTCTGCGCTCGATGGCGCTGCAGGCGATGGCGCACCGACTGCTCGGGCACACACCGCCGACCGATTACGCCGACTTCCTGCAGCAGCGCCTGGAGATCAACTACTTCGCCGCGTGCTGCCTGATGCCGGAGACCGCATCGGTCGCGTTCCTGCAGCAGGCGAAGAAGGACCGCAACCTCGCGGTCGAGGACTTCCGCGACGGCTTCGGCGTGACGCACGAAGCCGCCGGCATGCGCATGACGAACCTGTTGACGCAGCACCTCGGCATGGCGCTGCACTTCCTGCGCGTGGATTCCACCGGCGCGATCACCCGCGTGTACGAGAACGACGACCTCCCGCTGCCGATGGACGTGACCGGCGCGGTCGAGGGACAGCGGGTGTGCCGCAAGTTCCAGGCACGCGCGGCGTTCACGCAGCAGAACCGCACGGTGGAGCACCACCAGTACACCGACACCCCCTCTGGCACGTTCTGGTGCTCGACCCAGACCGGATCGTCGAGCGACGGCGAGTTCTCGGTGACGGTCGGCGTGCCGTTCGACGACGCCCGCTGGTGGCGCGGACGCGAGACCAACGACAGAGCGGTGTCGACCTGCCCCGACGAGTCGTGCTGCCGTCGCCCCTCCGCCGAGCTGAGCGATCGCTGGAGCGGACGGGCGTGGCCGAGCGCGCGGGTGCACACGCACATGTTCTCGCCGCTCCCCCGCGGCGCGTTCCCCGGGGTAGACGACAACGAGGTCTACAACTTCCTCGCGCGTCACGCGAGCGAGTAGTCGCGGCGGGGTCGGTGATCCCTGCGGCTCAGTCGTCGGCGAACCGGGCGAACCGGGCGAGGGCCGCAGCCACGGCGGCGGGATCCTCCGGCTCCTCGAACAGCTCAGGCGGCGTACCCCTGGTCGCGGTCGCGTGGGACCAGGTCCCGATCACGCGCCCCTGCTCGACGAGGGTCGGACGCACCATGCCGTTCTTTCCGGGGCCGACGGCCGCGAGATGCTCCGGGGCGCAGACGGTCGTGCGATCGGCGTAGGAGATGTAGTACTCGTCGAACGCGCCGAGGGCGTGGACGGAGGCCGCACCCGATGCTCTTCGCGGACGTCGGCGCGCGGCGAAGAGACCCTCGTCGATCTCGTCGAGCCTGCCACCGTCCGTTCCCGCTCCCGCCCGCTCGGCCGCCTCGCGCGCCTGACCGAGGGTGAGGCCCGCCCACCAGGCGAAATCGGCGATACCGGCGGGGCCGTGTCCGTCGGTGTAGCGGACGAACAGCTCGGCGAGCGGGTCATCGGGCGTGACGTGCTCGCGGATGTGATCTTGCACGAGCACGAAGCGCTGCTCGCGGGCGAAGCCGGCCCTGGCGACGACCGGCCCCTGGCAGATCAGACCGTCGATCGTGAGGGTGAACAGCAGATGGATGCCGCGCTGGCCCGAGGGGTCGATGTCGATGCCCTGGAGGATGTCGAACACCTCGGCGCGGGTGCACCCTCCGTCGCGGAGCGCCGGCGTCAGCGCCCGGACGCTCGCGGCGACCATGTCGTCATCGATGCCGAGATCGCGGTGGCGCGAGGCCGCCTGCTGTCGCTGCCGCCCCGCGGTGACCTGCAGAATCCAGCCGAGGTCGCGCGCCGGGACGGTGTGCAGGGTGCCGCGCATGGTCCACCCGCGCACGATGTCGCCGCGGTCGAAGGCGCGGTCGACGTCGCGCACCGTGGTCTCTCCTCGGGTGCGGACGGCCAGAGCCCAGCGACCCGCG
This sequence comes from Microbacterium maritypicum MF109, assembly GCF_000455825.1. GTDB lineage: Bacteria > Actinomycetota > Actinomycetes > Actinomycetales > Microbacteriaceae > Microbacterium > Microbacterium maritypicum_A. The sequence continues at coordinate 3,051 of NZ_ATAO01000212.1, read as the reverse complement.
GTGAAGTCCTGGCTCTGCACCGCGAGCATGTGGCGCGCCGCATCCGTCACCGTGGGTGCCGGCGAGATGAGGCGGTGCGATTGGAGGCGGTGCGATCGGAAGCGGTGCGATCGGAGGCGCTCGGCACGCAGGGTCGCGGTCTTCATGACCTCATCATGCCGGGTGCCGCCGACGCGGCGCACGAGGAACCTCAGCTCTGCAGCGTCACCTCTCGGCGCTCGGGGAGCACGATCGGGTGCGAGCCCGCCATGACCTCGAGCACGCGGATCACCTGGCACGAGTAGCCGAACTCGTTGTCGTACCAGACGTACAGGATGAGGGTGTCCTCATCGGCGATCGTGGCGAGACCGTCGACGATGCCGGCACGGTGCGACCCGACGAAGTCGGTGGAGACGACGTCCGGGCTCTCCACGTAGTCGATCTGCTGGCGCAGCTTCGAGTGCAGCGAGACCCGGCGCAGGTAGTCGTTGACCTGATCCTTCGTCGCGGGCCGCTCGATCGTCAGGTGCAGCACCGCGAGCGAGACGTCGGGGGTGGGCACACGGATCGAGCTGCCCGTGAGCTTGCCCTCCAACTGCGGCAGCGCCTTGGCGACGGCCTTGGCGGCACCGGTCTCGGTGATGACCATGTTGAGCACCGCCGAGCGTCCGCGTCGATCGCCCTTGTGGAAGTTGTCGATCAGGTTCTGGTCGTTCGTGAACGAGTGCACGGTCTCGACGTGTCCCTTGACGACGCCGTAGGCCTCGTCGATCGCCGCGAGCACCGGCGTGATGGCATTGGTCGTGCAGGAGGCGGCCGAGAGGATGCGGTCGGTCTCGACGATCGTGTCGTCGTTGATGCCGTGGACGATGTTCTTGAGCGGACTCTTCCCCGGCGCGGTCAGCAGCACCCGGGCGACGCCGGTCGAGCGCAGGTGCTGCGACAGACCGGCCTCGTCGCGCCAGCGCCCGGTGTTGTCGACGACGATCGCGTCGTGGATGCCGTAGGCGGTGTAGTCGATGGTCGCCGGGTCGTCGGAGTAGATCACCTGGATGCGGGTGCCGTTGGCGATGATCTGCTCGGCGTCTTCGTCGACGGTGACCGAGCCGGCGAAGCGGCCGTGCACGGAGTCGCGCAGGAGCAGGGATGCGCGCTTGACGAGGTCGTTCTCGGCGCCGCGGCGGACGACGATGGCGCGCAGGCGCAGTCCGCTTCCTCCCCCGGTGTGGGCGATGAGGATGCGGGCGAGCAGGCGGCCGATGCGCCCGAAGCCGTAGAGCACGACGTCGGTGGGTTCGGCGGCGACGGCTCCCATCGCAGGGGCGAGCACGTCTGCGAGGTACGTCTCCAGCGGCTGACCGCTCTCGGCATGGCCGGCGACGAGGCGGGCGACATCGAGGGAGGATGCACCGGGGGCGAGCGCATGGATCGCCTCCAGCACGGCCAGGCTGTCCTCGATGGGGAGCCTCTCGTGCCCGAGCTGCGCGACGCGCTCGTGCACCTCGACGAGGCCGGTCGCCGACAGACCGAGCAGGCGGTGCCCGTGGAGCGAGGTGACGACGTCGTGTTCGCGTCGGAGCGCCCCGATGAGCGGGATCATCCGCTCCGCCAGCTCTTCGCTCTCAGTCCAGTCGTCGCGGTGTGCCGCGGAATCGTTCATCTGCGTCCTTGCATGTGTGAGCGCGCGCCGAGGTCGCCGGCGCGCGAGTTGCCGGGTGAATCGGGGGATGTCTCCAGCGTACAAGCCGCAGAACCGCGCGCCGAATCGGTGCGTCCCCGCCCCGCATTCGGCCGGGTTTTACGTCTACACTGGTGGAATAATGAGCCAGACATTTCCCGGCGACGACGCCGACCTGATCATCCGCGGCGGCCGTATCCACACCTTCGACGGGACGGGCGATATCGCTCACGCCCTCGCCGTGCGCGACGGCGTGATCGTCGCCACCGATGCCGCCGCCACCCGACTCCACGCACGGAACGTCCTCGAACTCGACGGACGCACCGCGGTCCCCGGCATCAACGATGCACACCTGCATGCCGCATGGCTCGGTGCGCGCTGGCCGCACCTGTTCTTCTCGGACACTCCCCCGGAGGAGCAGCCGCCCGGAAGACTCGTGTCGACCACGAGCGAGCGACGATCCGCCCTGCGCCGCGCGTGGCGCCTCCTCGCCGAACACGGCATCACGAGCTACACCGAACCGGGCATCGGTCCGGGAGAGGACGCCGGGGAGACCGGATGCTTCGGCGCCGACATGCTCGAAACCTACGGCGAACTGCACCGCGAAGGCGCCCAGACATCGCGGGTGACCCTGCTGCGGCTCTTCGGCACGATCGACGGCGAGAGCACGCTCGAGGACTTCGCGCACGGCATCCGCACCCCGCCACCCACCCACGACCCGCGATGGCTTGCGATCCCCGGAGTGAAGATCTTCGCCGACGGCATCCCCCCGATGGCGACCGCCTGGGTCGAGGAGCCGTATGCGGACGGCACCACCGGAGCACTGCTCACCCGAGGAGGGAGCGACCCGCTCTCCGCATTCCAGCAGATGGTCGAACTGGCCGCATCCCGCGGGATGCAGATCGCCGTGCATGCGACCGGCGACCGGTCGATCGCCGAGTTCCTCGCGGTCCTGGAGCGCCTCTCCGATGCGCCCGCACCGGCCGCTCCGCACTACGTCGTCCACGGAGATCTGGCCACGCCCGAGCAGATCGCGCGCATGCGACGGGTCGATGCCGGATTCGCCGTGCAGCCCCTGATCGCTGCGCACACCCATTCCTGGGCGGCGGCGCAGCTCGGCGAGGCGCGCATCGCCACGGCCTGGCCGCTGGCCGCGATGCTCGCCTCCGGCGCCCTCACGACCGTGACCAGCGACGCGCCGATCGCGAGTCCGGATTGGCGGCTCGGGCTCGACGCCGCGCTCGCCCTGCTCACCGACGCGGGCTTCATCGACGACGCAGCGACCCGCCACCTGCTCCTGCGATCGATGACCGTGGAGGCCGCGCGACAGGACGGCGCATCGGACTGGAAGGGGTCGCTCGAGGTCGGGCACGTCGCCGACCTGACGATCCTCG
>NZ_ATAO01000211.1 GCF_000455825.1 Microbacterium maritypicum MF109 | reverse complement strand
GGCGGCCTTCGTCGTCCGAGCACTGTTCAGCGCAGGCGGGCGCGCTCGTACTGCGGTGGCCAGACGATCTCGGCGTCGAGCTCGTGCGCGGCACGGAGCGCGAAATGGGGGTCGCGCAGCCACTCCCGTCCGGCGAAGATCGCATCCGCGGCTCCCTCGCTGAGCACCTGCTCGGCCTGGGCCGCCGCGGTGATGAGACCGACCGCTGATACCGGGATCCGGCCACCCTGTCGCACGGTCTCGGCGAGCGGGACCTGATACCCGGGGAAGACGCTGATCCGCTGGTGCGCGACCAGGCCGCCGCTCGAGACGTCGATCAGATCGGCACCCCGCTGCGCGGCCCAGTCGCCGACGATCGCCGCTTCCTCGGGTGTGAAACCGCCGTCGGCATGATCTGTGGCGGAGATGCGCACGAACAACGGCACATCGGCTCCTACGGCTTCGCGGACCGCGTCGACGACGCGCAGCAGCAGGCGGGCACGATTCTCGAGCGAGCCGCCGTACTCGTCCCCGCGCAGGTTCGACAGGGGAGACAGGAACTGGTGCAGGAGGTACCCATGCGCCCCGTGCACCTCCAGCACGTCGAACCCGGCGTCCGTCGCGCGCCGTGCTGCGGACGCGAATGCGTCGACCACACGGTCGATCCCGGCGAGGTCGAGGGCGACCGGCTCGTCGAAGCCGTCGAAGGCGATGGCCGAGGGAGCGGATGTCGTCCACCCGCCATCGGCGGCCGGCACCGATCCGCGTTCGGGTGCCCAGGGCCACCACGTCGATGCTTTGCGGCCGGCATGGGCGAGTTGGATGCCGGCGTGGGCTCCGCGGTCATGGATCGCCTGGACGATCGGGGCGAGGGCGTCGCGCTGCTCGTCATCCCAGAGCCCCAGGTCACGCGGTGAGATCCGTCCCTCGGGGGCCACGGCCGTCGCCTCGGCGATGATGAGTCCCGCGCCGCCGGACGCGAACTGTGCCAGGTGCGTGTGATGCCACTCCTGGGCCACGCCGTCGACCGCGCTGTACATGCACATGGGCGAGACCCAGAGGCGGTTGCGGAAGTCGACGGAACGGATGCGCAGCGGGGAGAAGAGAAGACTCACGGTTCGACGGTACCGCCGCGCGGGTGCAGGACGGGCCGTCGCACTAACGTGGAGTCATGTTCGAGGTGCGCGAGTGGACACGCGGCGACACGGCGCGGTTGTTGCGTGCGCCGACCGCGGATGACGACAAGTACGCCCGCGGCGTGGTGGCGCTGCGCACCGGATCGCCCGCGTATCCCGGTGCCGCGGTGCTCGGCGTCGAGGCGGCGTGGCGAGCCGGGGCGGGCTTCGTCCGCTACGTGGGCGCGGAGCGGGTGGCGGATGCCGTTCTCGCCCGACGACCGGAGACCGTCGCCGGGGCGGACACGGGGCGTTCGAGGGTCGACGCCTGGGTGATCGGATCGGGGACGGACCCGGCGCACCGCAGCGACACGGAATCCGGTGCTCTGCGGGAGATCCTCTCCGGCACCGCCGCCGTCGTGATCGACGCCGGCGCGCTCGATCTCGCCGAACGCGCGACGGCGCCGTTCCTCGTGACGCCCCACGCGCGGGAGTTCGTCCGGCTGCAGGAGAGGCTCGGAATGTCCTCGACCGCGGAGGATCGCGCGCAGGCCGCGCGGCACATGGCGGACACGCTCGGGGGCGCCGTGCTGCTCAAGGGCGCGCGTACGCTGATCGCGGCGCCGGACGGGACGGTCATCGCCGTCGAAGCGGGGACCGGCTGGCTGGCCACCGCGGGGACGGGCGACGTCCTCGCCGGCGCGCTGGGCGCCGTGCTCGCGGCGAACCCCGGACGCCCGATCGCCGAGGTCGCCGCGGCCGGAGCGTGGCTGCACGGCCACGCCGGGCGTATCGCCGCCGGCGTGCGTGACGGCGGGGCGGGGCATCCGATCGTCGCGATGGACGTGGCCGAGGCCCTTCCACTCGCGATCGCGGACGTCCTGGCGTGAATCGCGCGTCGACGGCCCGGGTGGTCGCGCTGTGGAGCGTCTTCCTCATCGTGCACGCGCTCACCGCATGGGCCGGCTGGGTCTACCCCAGCCAGCCCATGGGCGATGTGGTGCTCGTGTACGAGCCCTGGGCGTCCTCTGCACTCGGTGGGGGGCCGATCGTCGGTGTCACCGAGACATGGGTCTACCCTCAGCTCGCCCTCGTGCCGATGCTCGTCGCCGCCGTGCTCTCCGCGCCGCTCGTGCCTCTGCTCGGAGTATCCAGTGCGTATCTCGTCGGATGGGCGGTGCTGGTCGTGATCCTCGACGCTGTCGCCTTCGCTGTGCTGGTGGGGCGCGCGCCCTCGCACGCGCGCCGTGTCGCGGCCTGGTTCTGGTGCGGCGCGCTGGCGCTCCTCGGACCGATCGCGCTCTACCGGATCGATGCGATCACCGTCCCGATCGCCGTGATCGGCGGACTCTGGCTCGTGTCGCGGCCCGCTGTCGGGGCCGCTCTCCTCACGATCGGGGCATGGATCAAGATCTGGCCCGGCGCGCTCGTGCTCGCCGCCGTCGTCGCGCTCCGTGCGCGCGTGCGGGTGCTGGTCGCCGCAGCCGTCGTCAGTGTCGGGGTCGTCGCGACTCTGCTCCTGCTCGGGGCGGACACCGAGATCCTCGGCTTCCTGACCGAGCAGACCGGACGAGGGCTGCAGATCGAAGCCGTGGCCGCCACCCCCTTCCTGTGGCTCGCGGTCGCCGGCGCCGCCCGCATCGAGTACAGCTTCGAGATCCTGACCTTCCAGATCACCGCGCCTGGGGTCGATGCCGTGTCCGCCGCGCTCACGCCGCTCATGGTGCTCTCCGTGCTGGCGGTCACCGTGCTGGGCGCGCTCAAGGCGATGCGCGGTGCGATCTTCCCGCGACTGTTCCCGCCGCTCGCGCTCACACTGGTGACGCTTCTGATCGTCACCAACAAGGTCGGTTCACCGCAGTTCCAGACCTGGATGATCGCGCCCGTGATCCTGTGGCTCGTGCTCGACCGGGCCCGAGCACGCGTTCCCGCCGTCCTCGTCCTCGCGCTCTGCCTGCTCACGTGCCTCGTCTATCCGATCGGCTACGACGGGCTGCTGCGGGCCGACGCCCTCTCGGTCGCCGTCCTCACGGTGCGCAACATCCTTCTCGTCGTCCTGCTCGTCCTCGCAGCCCGCGCTCTCGTGCGCGTGCCCGTCCGTCATCCGAAAACCCAGGAGTGAAACCATGCTGATCGCCTTCTCCGTCGCCCCGAGCGGCACCCCCTCCGCGGGAGCAGAGCGCACCGATGCCTCCGTGCACGACGCCGTGGCCGCTGCCGTACGGGTGGTGCGCGAGTCCGGACTGCCGCACCGCACCACGAGCATGTTCACCGAGATCGAGGGACCGGACTGGGACACGGTCATGGACGTCGTGAAGCGTGCGACCGAGGCCGTGATGCCCTTCGGCTCGCGGGTCTCGCTCGTGCTCAAGGCCGACATCCGCCCGGGCTACTCCGGAGAGCTGGACGCGAAGATCGAGCGGCTGGAAGCAGCCATCGACGAAGCAACGGTCGAGGAGTCCGGTGACTGATTCCCCGTCGTCCATGTCGATAGCTCTTCGACCGGCGACGGCCGACGACTCCGAGTGGATCGCGGAACTCCGCGCCGAAGTGCTTCGGGCCGACCTGGAGCGGCTGGGGCGTTTCGACGAGACCCGCGTCCGGCAGCGGTTCCGTGATGCGTTCGAACCGACGCAGACCCTGATCATCGTCGTGGACGGCACCGATGTCGGCTCGGTCGCCATCCGTGCGGAGGGGGAGTCCCGCTGGCTGGAGCACTTCTACATCGCGACCTCGCATCAGCGCCGTGGTCTCGGTGACCGCGTGCTGGGGATCGTGCTCGATGACGCGACCCCGTATCGACTCAACGTGCTCCAGGGCAGCCCGGCGCGCCGTCTTTACGAACGCCACGGTTTCGTCGTCGACACCCAGGATGACGTTGATGTCTTCATGACGCTCGATCGCGCAGGGCGGGCGACCTCCGGGTCCGACGGCCGCTAAGCTGATCCGGTGAATCCCTCGACTGAATCGAGGGGTGCGGCGAAGTGGGCGCTCCTCTCCCTCGCCATCGGCAGCTTCGGCATCGGCATGACCGAATTCGTGGTCATGGGCCTGCTGCCCAACATCGCCGCCGACCTGCTGCCTTCGCTCTGGGCGACCAGCCAGGAAGATGCGCTGAGCCAGGCCGGCTGGCTGATCTCGCTCTACGCGCTCGGCGTGGTGGTGGGCGCACCGACCATCGCCGGCTTCGTCGCGCGTTACCCGCGGCATCGGGTGATGATCGTGCTGGCCCTCGCGTTGACGGTGTTCAACGCCCTCACGGTCGTGCTGCCCACGTTCGAGCTCGTCGCCGCGTCGCGCTTCCTCGCCGGGCTGCCGCACGGTGCATACTTCGGCATCGGTGCGCTCGTGGCCGCCGATGTGATGGGGCCGGGCAACCGCGCCAAGGGTGTGGCGTTCATCCTCACCGGCCTCACGGTCGCCAACGTCGTGGGCGTGCCGTTGGGGACGTTCCTCGGGCAGCAGTGGGGCTGGCGCTCCGCCTTCGCCGTCGTGGCGCTCGTCTTCGCTCTCGCCACGCTCTGCATCGCGCTCTTCGTCCCGGAACATCCGGGAGACCCGGGACGCACGATGCGCCAGGAACTGCGGGTGTTCCGTATCCCGCAGGTGTGGTTCACCCTGGGCGTCGGCGCAATCGGTTTCGGCGGATTCTTCGCCGTCTACAGCTACATCGCCCCGCTGGTGACCGAGGTCTCCGGCTCCCCGGAGTGGGTGGTGCCGATCGTCCTCGTGCTCATGGGGCTCGGGATGACGGCGGGAAACCTCGTCGGCGGTCACCTCGCCGACATCGATCTGCGCCGCACGCTGCTCTTCGGACTCGCCGCCATGGCCGTGGTCTTCGCGCTGCTGGCGTTCCTGTCGTTCTGGATCGTCAGCCTGGCCGCGGTGGTGCTGGTGGTCGGGTTCGTCTCCTCCGTGCTGAGCCCGACGATCCAGACCCGACTCATGGACGTGGCGGGCGACAACCAGTCGATCGCCGCAGCCATGAACCACTCGGCGCTCAACATCGGAAACAGCCTGGGCGCGTTCCTCGGGGGCGTCGTTATCGCCGCCGGCTGGGGCTTCACCGCACCGGCATGGACCGGTGCCGCGCTCGCCGTGGCCGGTCTGCTGATCGCCCTGCTCTCGTACCGCGTCGAAGGACGCCGCCCGGCGGCAGCGGAGCTCATCGCCTCGTAGCTTCGTCGCGGTCGGTCCGGTCGATCCGGTCGATCCGGTCGTAGAGTGACGGGGTGAGCGCCCCCGAGCTGTCCCTGCCCGTCGCCGGCACTGCTGTCCTGCTGCGCGCGTCGGACCCCGCCTTCGATGTGCTGCTGATGCGTCGGCCCGATCGCGGGTCGTTCGCGGGAGCGTGGGTCTTCCCCGGAGGCAAGGTCGAACCGGGCGACGTCCACGACGGCGACGACGAGTCCGAGAACGCGCGCCGTGCCGCGATCAGGGAGACGCGCGAGGAGGTGGGCCTCGCTGTCGACGACCTCGTCGTGCTCTCCGAGTGGCAGCCGCCGGTGGAGGCCCCCACGCGTATCCGCACCTGGTTCTTCCTCGCCGAGGCGCCGGCCGGAGAGCCTTCGCCCGCTGCCGACGAGGTCGTGGAGATCGCCTGGGTGCCGCCGGGAGAGGCGCTCGCGAGGCACGCGGCGGGGGAGTGGACGCTGTATCCGCCGACGTGGATCACGCTCCACCAGCTTGCGGCGTTCAGCGACGTGGAATCGGCCCTGTCGTCGGGCGGTGCGGCGCAGCTGTTCCAGACCCGGGTGCTCGAGTCCGAAGCCGGGCGTGCCTTCGCCTGGGAGCAGGGACGCCTCGAGGCGGGTGCCCTGCCGTGGCGGTTCGTCGAGGCCTGAGGGATCGGGCTCAGCTGTCGAGCAGATGCCGCAGGTTCGAGCCCACCGCCTCGGTCTCGATCAGGAAGCCGTCGTGCCCGAAGTCGCTCGTGATCACCACGGCTTCGTCGTCGATGACATTCGGGATGCTGCGGGCGATGCGCTGCTGTCCGTCGACGGGGAAGAGGCGATCGCTGTCGATGCCGAGAACCAGCGTGGTGGCGGTGACGCCGCGCAGCGCCTCTTCGACGCCCCCTCGTCCACGGCCGACGTCGTGCGAGTTCATGGCCTCGACGAGCGTGACGTAGCTGTTCGCGTCGAAGCGGCGTGTGAACTTGTTGCCGTGGAAGTCGAGATACGACTCCACGGCGAAGCGACCGCCGTGCCCGAGCGGCGACACGTCGGACTGCCACGAACGCTGGAAACGCTGGTTGAGCTCGATCGGGCTGCGGTAGTTCAGCAGCGCCATGCGCCGGGCCAGGGCGAGGCCACGGTGTGGGCCGTCGCCGTCACCGAGGTCGTAGTACTCGCCGCCCTGGAACCGCGGATCCATCCGGATGGTCTCCAACTGCACGGTGTTGAGCGCGATCTGGTCGGCGGTGGTCACCGGGGGAGATGAGAGCACGGCGAGGCGCTGCACGCGCTCGGGATGTGTGGCCGCCCACTCCAGCGCATGCATCCCGCCCATGGAACCGCCGATGACAGCGGCCCAGCTCTCGATGCCGAGCGCATCCGCCAGGCGGACCTGGGCGGCGACCTGGTCACGGATCGTGAGGTAGGGGAAGCGGGAGGCCCACTCGTAGCCGTCGGGGGCGACGCTCGCGGGGCCCGTCGAGCCCTGGCAGCCGCCCAGCATGTTCGGGGCGATCACGAACCAGCGGTCCGTGTCGAGCGGAGCTCCCGGACCCGTGATGTCCTCCCACCAGCCCGCGGTGGGGTGCCCGGATCCCGCTGCGCCGCGCACATGGCTGTCCCCGGTGAGCGCGTGCAGCACGAGCACGGCGTTGTCCCGTGCCGTGTTCAGCTCGCCCCAGGACTCGTAGGCGATGCGGATGCCGGGGAGCTCGGCGCCGCTCTCCGTCGAGAAGGCGCCGAAGGCGGCGAACCGGCGACCGCCCACCGGGTCTCCGTCACGCCATGCTCCGGTCGCCGGCGGGCGGGCACGGAGCAGCCTGACGTCGGCCTCCGTCACGGGCGCCGAGGGCACCGTGTCCTCGGAGGTCGTCTGCCAGTCCATGCTCCCATTCTCGCCTGGTCCGGGACCCGTCGGTGGCAGGTTACGCTCCGATGTCCCGACTCTCCCGACCGCGACGATCGAGGCGGCCCGTCGGGATCCGTCGGGTCGGCATCGTCGCGTCGGTCGTCGGTCGTCGGT
>NZ_ATAO01000210.1 GCF_000455825.1 Microbacterium maritypicum MF109 | reverse complement strand
GGGATCTCCTGCGCCTTGACCTTCTCGTCGGGGTGCTCGTCGTTCCAGGCCTTGACCACGGCGGTGCCCCAGGCGAGTTCCTGTTCGTTGTTGGAGAGCCAGATGCTGATGGGGCCGGTGCCGTCGGCTGAGCTTTCGCCGCCGCCTCCTCCGGCCGAGCATCCGGTGGCGATGAGAGCGGTGGCGCCGATCAAGGCGATTGCGCGGAGCTTCTTCATGGTGTCCTCC
>NZ_ATAO01000209.1 GCF_000455825.1 Microbacterium maritypicum MF109 | reverse complement strand
ACGCCCGCAACCCCCGAGAGCACCGTCCCCGAGAGCACCGTCCCGATCACGGAGACGACGTTCATCCGCACCGCCGCCGGCAACGACGACCCGCCCCCGCCCCTCAAGGGGATCCGGCGCCTGCTCGGCTGGATCATCCCCGCCAACCTCGGCATCTTCCTGATCTGGGGCGCGGTCCCCGGCATCCTCCTCCCCCAGCAGGTCACGGTCGCGCTCGGCGAGGAGAACAAGGTCGCCAACCTCGCGATCATCGCGACGATCGGTGCGTTCGCGGCGATGATCGCGCAGCCGATCGCCGGGCAGATCTCCGACCGGACGCGTTCCCGCTTCGGCCGGCGTGCACCGTGGATGATCGTCGGCGTCCTCGCCGGAGGCCTGGCCCTGGTCGGCCTCGCCTT
>NZ_ATAO01000208.1 GCF_000455825.1 Microbacterium maritypicum MF109 | reverse complement strand
CGGCATGTTCACGCATGCCGCCCGCCTCTGATCCCCCTCGGACCAGTCCGCGCCCCCGGCGTCGGGCACCCGACGCCGGGGAAGTCTCACACCGCCGTCGCGACCAGCACCCGCGGGCTTCCGGGCAGGGCGACCTTATCCCGCACCTCCCAGCCCGCATCGTTCAGCCAGCCGCGCACCTGAGATTCCGGATACACGACGGTCCCGTCGATGACGAGGTACTCCCCGGCGTGCCGGGCGTCGATCCCGCGCTGCTCCGCGTCGTCGTCGAGGAAGAAGTCGAGCACGGTCAGGGTCGCTCCCGGAGTCGCTGCCGCCCGCAGGTTTCGGAAGATCCGGGCGTTCTCCTCGGCGGTGAAGCGATGGATGACGTGATTGGCGAAGACGGCGTCGTATGCCCCCTCGGGTGCAGCAGTCGCGGTGTCGGCGATCTCGACGACGACACGGTCGGCGACGCCCGCCGCCGCCACGGCTTCGGCGATGCCGTCCTCGAAGCCGGGAGCGTATACGAACGTGGTGTGCAACGCCGGGTTCTGCGCCATGACCGACAGCGCGAAATCCGCCGAGAGCCCGCCGAAATCGAGGGCTTTCGTGGCACCGGCGAGGTCGATGTGTCGGCCGAACTCCTGGGCGTGCAGGCGGTTGTACGTCATGACGCCGGCCATGAAGGTCGCCCAGCGGGCGTCGTCCATCCGCAGGTCACCCGGTTCGGTGGTGTCGACCGTATGGGCGAACTGCAGCCAGTGCGGGTAGCTGATCTCGTCGAGGAACGTGAGGAACGGGCCGAGGTCGATCGCCGCATCGGCACCGGTGAGGTAGGCGGCCGCATCCGGGGCCACGACGTAGTTGCCGTCCGTGCGGACCAGCAGCCCCTGGGCCGCCATCGCGTCGGCGAGCAGGTGCGCGATGCGCTCACTCACCCCGCATCTCTCGGCGATCGCCGGCACCGTGTCGGCTCCGCCGTCGACGGCAGCGAAGAGGCCGATGCGACGGGCGTGGAAGAGCTGCTTCGATGCCATGTATCCGGTGGCGATGTCGAGGATCCGGGCCGCGTCCGCGGTGGGAGTGTCGGTCATGAGTGGCCTTTCGATGTTTATCTACGAATGTTGGAATTAAAGGGCATGAGGAGACCGATGGGCGGCCAACCGGGTCAGTCCGCCAGGAAGTCCTGCACAGCGGTGCGGAACTCCGCCGTGTGCAGCGCGGAGAGGTGATCACCGGGGACGCGGTGGGCGCGCGCCGCCGGGAGCAGCTGTGCGAGCTCGTCGATCCCGGCAGCCATCGCATCGTCCGTGCCGCCGATCAGCAGTACGGGCAGCGTGAGCCCATCGGGCCGCGGGGCGAACGGCTCCGCGGCCAGGCCCTCGATGAGGTCGATCACGTCGCCCGGTCTGTTGCCGGGCAGTGAGGCCATGTGCACGATCATTCCCGTGAGTGGATCCGCCGGGGCGGCGCCGCCGGAGACGGCCGCGCGCGCGACCGGGAGGTCGACCAGGGTGAAGGGCTCCCCCGCGCTGAGTCCGCCGAGCACTGCCCGGCGCACCGCGACCGCGGGATGCCGCACCAGGTCCCAGGCGAGCCGGGCCCCCAGCGAGTACCCCACCAGGTCGATCTCATCCGCACCGACGGCGTCCGCGAGCGCGTCGAGCACCACCGAGGTCGGGGCCGTGCCGAGCGTCGGACTCGCTCCGTGTGCCGGGAGATCGACCACGACGCGGGGACGGTCGCCGAAGGATCCGCCCCACTCGGCTTCCGGCCAGTCCTGCGCGCCCTGCGAGGCGAGGCCGTGCAGGAACACCACCGGACGCCCGGTACCCGGGTGCCGCTCGACGAAAAGGGGTGAGGTCATGACGCGCGGTCCTCTCGGATCAGGCGCGTCGCCGTCAGCGGAGCCGCGCCAGGAACTGGTCGATATAGGTCTCGTAGTCGGCGATCCGCTCGCCATCGGGATACATGAGGTTGATCACCGTCGCGCCGACCGCCGCCGAGATGTACTCGTTCGCGAGGGGCCCGTAGTCCTGGTCGCGGATCGACCCCTCGTCGCGCGCCGCCTCCATCCGCTCGATGAGCGAGGTGCGCCAGGACGCCAGGTGTCCGCGATACAGCTCGGCGAGGGCCTCGTTGGCCATCGCGTACTCCCACAGCGCGAGCAGCACCCGCCCCGCCGCGATCTGCTCCTGGTCGCGAGGAATCGTCGCCCGCAGGAACCCCCGCAACGCGGCGTCCGCCGACGCCGGCTCCTCGCCCGCGGCCTGCACCCCTTCGGACATCTGCTGCAGGATCGTCTCGAACGTCGCCGCGACGATGCTCTCCTTGCCGGGGAAGTAGTGCTTCAGTGCGCCGTTCGCGAAGCCGGCCTCCGCCGCGATGCTGCGCATCGTCGCCGCCTCGAAGCCCCCCTTCAGGATGATGCTCTTGGCCACCTCGACGATGTCCCGTCGACGCTGGTCGTGATCGATGATCTTCGGCATGAGGTCCTTCCGGCCGATTCCGGTGCGTGGAGTGATCGGGCCTGGAGCTACCGTACCGCCGCATCGCGCACCTCCCGCAGAGCGAGCCACTGTGCACGCCGCTCCCGCTGCGCGACGGGGTCGGCGACGGGCGAGGCCAGGCGCAGCCGCTCGGAGTACGGATGCTCCGGGGCTCGGGTGACCTGCTCACCCTCGCCGACCTCCACGAGTTCGCCGCGGTACATGACGGCGACGCGGTGGCAGACGCGGCGGACGACGCCCAGGTCGTGCGAGACGAAGAGGTACGCCACCCCGGTGTCTCGCTGCAGCTCGATGAACAGATCGAGGATCGTCGCCTGCGTGGTCAGGTCGAGGGCGCTGACGGGCTCGTCGCACACGATGAGCCGCGGTCCGCGCACGAGGGCACGGGCGATCGCGATGCGCTGACGCTGCCCTCCGGAGAACTCGCTCGGGTAGCGGTCCATGGCCGATTCGGGCAGACGGACGCGGTCGAGCATCTCGCGCACCTTCGTCTCGGCAGACCTCGTCCCGATGCCGCTGGTGAGCAGCGGTTCGGCGAGGATGTCGCCGATCGTCATGGCCGGGTTCAGCGAGCCGTACGGGTCCTGGAAGACGACCTGGACGTCATCCGCGAGAGCGCGTCGGGCACGGCCGCCGAGTCTGCTGATCTCCTTCCCGTCGAAGCGGATGCTCCCGTCGGTCACGGGCGCGAGGCCGAGGATCGCCTTGCCGAGCGTCGACTTGCCCGAGCCGGATTCGCCGACCAGGCCGAGACATTCGCCCGGCGCGATGTCGAGGGAGACACCGTGCAGGGCACGGAAGGAGGTCCGCCCTCGGCCGTATTCCACGACCAGATCGTTCACTTCGAGCAGCGCACTCATGCGTTCGCCTCGATCCTGGTGCGGTCGAGCGCGGCGCGACCTTCGGCGTCGTCGAGCGAGGCGGCGATCAGTTGACGCGTGTACTCCTCGGTCGGCGCGGCGAACAGCGAATCGACCGGTCCCGATTCCACGATGTCGCCGCCGCGCATCACTATCACGCGGTCGCAGATGTCGGCGACGACGCCGAAGTTGTGGGTGACGATGAGCATCGCCATGCCGTACTCGGCCTGGAGTTCGCGCAGGAGCTCGAGCACCTCGGCCTGAACGGTCACGTCGAGCGCCGTGGTGGGCTCGTCGGCCACGAGCAGCGACGGCTTGCCCGCGATCGCGCCGGCGATCAGCACCCGCTGCGCCATGCCGCCCGACACCTGGTGCGGGTAGCTGCGCATCACCCGATCGGGGTCGGTGAGGCCGACACGCACGAGCATCGCCCGTGCCTGCGCCTCGGCCTCCGACCTGCGGAGACCGTGGGTGCGCCGCAGCGGCTCGACGAGCTGGCTGCCGATCGTGTACGAGGGGTCGAGATTGCTCATCGGCTCCTGCGGCACGTAGCCGATCTCGCGGCCGAGCAGCGCCTGTCGCTGCTTCGGCGTCGCCTTCGTCACGTCGGTTCCGCGCACCCAGATGGCATCGGCGACCGCCCGCCCGGTGGCGGGCAGCAGGTCGAGCACCGAGAACACGGTCTGCGATTTGCCGGAGCCCGACTCTCCCACGATGCCGACGACCTCGCCGGGGGCCACGTCGAGGGTGACACCGTGCACGACCTCGGTCTCACCGGTCGGCGTGGCGTGCACGACCCGGAGGTTCTCGACCCGCAGCGCCGAATCCTCTGGCGCGTGCTGTGCGTGACCGGTGGCGGCGTGCCGCGGTGCCGTCGGGGTGGCCTCGGCGTCGGCACGCCGTCGGGAGACCCGCGGCGTGCGCACCTGCACGAGTTCGGCGAGCGTGGATCCCATGATCGCGAGCACCGCGATCGTGAGCCCGAGGGCCGCCGAAGGCCACAGCAGCATGAGCGGATAGGTGAGCATGAGACGGAAGCCCTCGAGCATCATCGCCCCCCAGCTGGGAACGTTGGAGTCGCCGATGCCGAGGAACTGGAGTCCGGCCTGCATGCCCATCGCGATGCCCGCAGTGAGCGCCGTCTGGATGATGACCGGCGGGTAGACGGCCCTGATGACGTGCCGGAAGATGATGCGCCCGTCCGACAGCCCGGAGACACGGGCCGCGTCGATGTAGGGCTCGTTGCGGACGGCGAGCGTCTGCGACCGCGCGATGCGGAAGTAGCCGGGCACCATGAACACGCCGACCGTCGCCATCAGCAGCTCGAAGTTGTTGCGGCTGCCCGCGGCCACCACGAGCAGGATGATCATGCCGGGGATCGACTGGAGTGCGTCGCTGATCCAGGTGGCGACCCGGTCGAACGTGCCCCCGAAGTAGCCGGCCGCGACGCCGGACGGCACGCCGATCACGAGCGCGGTGACGATCGTGATGAGCGCGCCCCACAGGGTCGTGCGGGTGCCGTAGATGAGACGACTCAGGATGTCACGGCCGGTCGAGTCGCCGCCGAGGAGGTGTTCGGGCCCCGGAGGCGCCTTGGCTGCGGCGAGGTCGACGAAGTTGGGGTCCATCGGCGCGAGCAGCGGCGCGAAAACCCCCACGAGCACGATGAGGACGAAGATCGCCAGCGGGATGTACCCGCCGGGGTGCCGGAGGAAGCGACGGAACAGGCTGGAACGTCGCTTCTGCGCCGCCCGGTCGAAGGCGACCCGGATGTCTGTGGTGGTCATGCGACGCGCACCTTCGGGTTGATCCAGCCGAGCACGAGATCGAGCAGGAGGTTGATGAGGACGACGAAGACGATGGAGACGACCGTGATGCCGAGGAGCATCGGGATGTCGCCGTTCTGCGAGGACTGGTTGGTGAGCTGTCCGAGGCCGGGGAGGCTGAAGATCTGCTCGACCACGATGGCTCCGGAGAGCAACCCCACGAACATCAGGGCGATGACGGTGAGGGCGGCCGGTGAGGCGTTGCGGAGGATGTGCAGGTTGACCCTGGTCGCCGAGAGACCGCGGCTGCGGAGAGTGCGCACCCAGTCCTGGCGGCTCTGGGTGATGACGGCATTGCGCAACTGCTCGGAGACGGCGACGATGCCGCCGAGGGCGAGCGAGATCGCCGGGAGGGTGATGGAACGCAGCCATCCGTCCACCGACTGCGTGGGCGGCACGTAGCCGACGGCGGGGAACCACTTCAGCTGCACCGCGAGCCACATGACGAGCACGAGGCTCACCCAGAAGCCGGGGAGCGCGAACAGGACGACGGAGATGCCCTTGATGATCCGGTCGAACCAGGTTCCCGGCCGCAACCCCGTGATCATCCCGAAGGCGATGCCGATGACAGCGGTGATCAGCGTCGCGAACGTCACGACCGACAGCGTCACGGGCACCTTGATCGCGAGCTGTGCGCTGACAGGCTGGAAGTTGCGCCAGGAGACGCCGAAGTCGAGCAGCGCGGCATGCGAGAGCCAGTCCCAGAACTGCACCAGGAGCGGACGGTCCAGACCGATCTTCTCGGCCAGGGCCGCTTGCTGGGCGGGACTCGCCGTGGTCCCCAGGAGCGAAGCGGTCGGGTCGCTGATGGCGAGGTGCGCCAGGAAGAAGGTGCCGATCGAGACCGCGACGAGCAGAAGGATGCCGGACAGCAACCGCTTCGCCGTGAACAGGAGCATGGGGACCTCTCGGAAGGTGGGGGTCGGAGGGGGAAGGGTGTCGGGGCGGCCGGCGTCGCGGCCGCCCCGACGGGCGTCAGCCCTGAGTGATGTAGCGCAGCGTCGGGAACATCATCCCCACCACCGGCTGCAGCTGGATGCCGGGCGCCGTGTAGTAGATGTTGTTCGCCTGGTACCAGACCGACCACCACGCCTGGTCGACGAGGGCCTTGTTGAGCTCCTTGACGGCGTCGGTCTGCGCGTCGCCGCGCTCTGTCTGCACCTTCTCGACGAGCGGAGCGATGACCTCGTTCTGCGCGTAGTCGGGCTCGGGGTTGAACCACTGCACGCTGGTCACCTGACGGGAGACGGTGGCCACGTCGTTGCCGTCCATCGCGAGGAACGAGATGAACATCGGGTAGTTCGGCGCGTTCAACTGGTAGTCCGGCATCTGCATGTTGTCCCACGTGACCTTCACGCCGAGCTCGTTGAGCGCCTGCTCGGCCGACGGCTTCCACATCTCGAAGATGGGCGACATCGGCATCGAGATCGCGAACCCGTCCGGGTAGCCGGCGTCGGCCAGCAGCTCCTTGGCCTTGGTCATGCTGTAGGCGTACGTCTCGTTCAGCGACGGGTCGTTGATCGGCCCGCCGTCGGGGAACACCTGGTTCGTGGCGACCCCGGCTCCGCTGCCGACGGCAGCGAGGACGGCGGCTCCGTCGAAGGCGTAGTTGAGCGCCTGCCGCACCTCGAGCTTGCCGAGAGGCTCGCTCTTGGCACCGGTGTGGTCGGTGATGACGAGCCCCGCCCAGCCGGAGACGCGCTCGGCGGTGTTCCAGCCCTGCTGCTTCGCCTGCTCGAGGTTGGCGACGTCGCCGTACTGCACGTTGATCTGACCGCTGAGCATGGCGTTGTGGCGTGCGGTGGCGTCGGTGATCGGGAAGATCGCCAGCTCGGAGAACGGATAGGTCTCGGCATCCCAGTGATCGGCGGTCTTGGTGAAGTGATATTCGGCGCCGGCCACGCTCGTCGCGCTGTCGAGGACGTAGGGCCCGGAGCCGATCGGCTCACTGCCGAGGGTGCCCGCTTCGATCGACGCCGGGGAGGCGATGTAGCTGCGGCCGAGACCCATGAGGTACAGGATCGTGTCGTCGCGCTGGGTGAGGGCGATACGGACGGTGTCGTCGTCGACCTTCTCGAAGGAGGCGGCATTGACGTAGGCCTCCCCCGAACGAGCGCCGACCTTGAGGTATTCGAGGCTCGTGATCACGGCGTCGGCATCGACCGGGGTGCCGTCGCTGAACACGGCGTCGGTGCGTATGTCGAGGTCGATGCTGAGGTCGTCGTCGGCGACCTTCCACTCGGTGGCGAGCGACGGGATCGGGTTGCCGTCGGCGTCGAGGGCGATCAGGGCGTCGTAGACCGCGGAGAGGTACGGGCCGTCGAAGCCGATGTCGGCGAGCGAGGGATCCCAGGAGGTGATGTCGAGGAAGTTCCCGATGTTGAGAGCATCGGGACTCTCGACATCGCTGCCGCCGGACGGCGAGGGTGTCGAGCCGCTGCAGCTGGTGAGCGCGAGAGTCGCGGCGACGGCCGCGACGAGCGCGAGGGGCATTCGTTTCATGGTTCCTTCTCTCGGGTGCAGGGGTGGTGAAGAAGGGGTGAGGTGCCGCTGACCGGAGGCCGGATCCGACGTCACTTCGATGTGTCGTGCTGGTTAGTCTACATGCGTGGAAAAAGAGCGCAAGAGCGTTTCCTCCGCGGAGAGCGCCGACTCATGCCTCGGGGCGCACCGGCCTTGTCCGTGCGCGCAGGCATGGCCGGGCGTGGCGCATCCTGCCCTCGGATCGCAGCGCTCAGGCGGCGATGTCGAAGCGCGCTCTGCCACCCGGACGAGGTGTGCGGGCGGGGTCGACCGAGGCCGGCGGGAGGAACCACACCCTCGCGCACCCGCCGCCACCGTCGATGCGGACATCCCATCCGTTGTCATGGATGCGGTGGTGACAGGTCTCGCACAGCAGCACGCCGTTCGAGAGATCCGTCGGTCCGTGGTCGCGTCTCCACCACCGGATGTGATGCGCCTTCGTCATCTCGGGCGGCAGCCCGCACATGGCGCAGCCGCCATCCCGTTCCGCCAACGCCAACCGCTGCGCCCGTGTGAACAGGCGCTTCTCGCGCCCCCAGTCGAGCACTTCACTCGCGGCTCCGAGCACGCACGGGATCACTCCCCCGCCGGCGGCCATGCGCCTCGCAGCTCCGATACTCACCGGCTGCTCGATCCCGTCGATCTCGGCGGAGCCGGTGCCGGCCTCGAGGTCGTCGAGGCCCACCCTCACGACGATCGTGGCACCCGCCAGCGGCACCCTGGTCGCACATCCGAGCACGTGCGCGGCGAACACGGCGAGCGCATCAGCCTGAATCATCGGCACCGTGCGGCGGTCGGCGTCCGGCGCATCGGCGTCCGTCGCATCCTTCCGAGCGGCGAATGCGGCGGTCACGTACCCGCGGATCGCCGTGACGACGGGGGCTGCGGTCTCGGCGTCGAGGATCGCGTTCAGATGCAGCATCCCGTTGCGCTCATGAATGGTGAGCGATCGGCGGGAACGCTGCTCCTCGAGCCGCGGCTCCACGCCATCCGGATCGAGCCACGCTTCTGCGCGAACCACCAGCTTGCGCACGTCGTCGAGAGCGAGCCCCGCCGCCTTCTCCACGAGCACCCGCTCCGCCTCGGCGACACGCACCGCTCCCGCCGGCAGTCGGCACCGATCCAACAGCGCGATGATCACCGCCGCCGCCTGGGCACTCAACACCCCCGCACCGAGCGCCTCGCGCACCACCGGATGTTTCGCCGGCAGGGGCGCACCCAAGAGGTCTTCGCGGGGCACCACGGCTTCCCCGACCTTCACGAGCCGCGTCGCGTCACCCCACGACACACCCACCGTCGCCGCGATCAACGTCGCCGGGGTTCCGGAAGCCCTGCTGCTTCGCGAGGCTCTCCGCGCCCAACTCCGGACGGGACTCGCGGGAGATGCACGCGGCCACCTCGACGTGCACCGCATCCAACCGTCTCTGCAGCTCCCCGAGGGATGCACTCACCGCGATCAGCTGCTCGCGCGACAACGCGCCCGACTCGTCGGCGCCAGCCCACGCCGCGTCGAGGCGGGACATCGCCTCGTGCAGTACGGCCAACTTCGACATGACTCGATTCTACCGAAGCAGGTCGCGAGTTTCGAACAGATCTTCGAATGGATGCCGGTATTCTGACGGTCGTTCCCGGTCGAGCGCTGCGCGCGAAAACCCCTTCCCTCCCTCGTGCGGTCCACGAAAGGCACTCGACGACAGACCGCCCGCGGCCGTCGGCCTGGCCACCTCTTCTGATCGCGATCGCCCTGGAGGTCAGCGCGACCCCTCTGCGGCCGAGGGCTTCACGCATCCGCTCTGGCTCATCGTCGTCGTGATCGGCTACACCGGCTCACTGGGGCTGCTGTCGGTCGCGCTCGATCGCGGGATGGCGATCGGCGTCGTGCTCATCGCGGCCGGTGTGGCGATGATCGAGTTCGGCGGCGCGCACTGACGCGAGCACGCAGACCGCAGCCACTCCGTGGTTCACAGGATCCGATCGCAACGGCCGAGAGGAAGAGGGTGCCGCCGGCCGCGTGGGGGCGACGTTCCCGCCGAGCAGCACGCTCGAAGCCTGGCGGGATCGCTACGTCCGCGTGTGGGACGAGTACATCGATGAGCTCGAACCCGATGAGGACTACCGCGTCGACCGGCGGCAGGTCATCGTCTCGACGTTCGAGCGCGCTCTGACCGTCGCCCGCGAGCGCGAGGCGTAGGCACCCCCTTCACCACGCGCCGTCGGCCCGCACCTCGCGGTCGACCCGGCATCCGGCGAGCGCGGCACGCACCTCGGCTCCGTGATCCCGGGCGAGCGCGAGCGCCGCGTGGTTCTCCTCCAGCTGCGCGAGACGAGAGGCGCCGAACAGCACATTCGCGGTGGCGGGGTTCGACAGGCAGAAGGCGATGCCGAGTGCGGCCGGTGTGACCCCGAACCCGGCGGCGACGCGCGCGACCTCGGGATACACGGCGACGATCTGCTCACGGACGCCTCCGACGTCGGCGCCGATCTTCCGCTCGGGCACACGCCCCGTGGCCAGGATGCCGCCCTCGAACACATCGGACGCCTGCAGGGCGAGCGTGCCGTCGGCAAACAGCGGGCCGTAGGCATCGCCCTCCGCCATCGCCCTCCGAGCGATGCCGTACTTCAACTGCGCGAACACCGGACCTGCCACGCTCTGCTCCGCGGCCTCGGCGAGCGCGTCCCCCGTGTGCTCGATCCGCCAGTTGTTGATGCCCCAGGAGTCGACGAGCCCTTCGGCGATGAGCTCGTTCACGTCGGCGACGAGGCGCGGCATATCGGGGGCGTCGAGGTAGTCGCCCACCACGAGGGTGTCCAAGCGGTCGAGTCCCGCTCGCTCCAGCGACTCCTCGAGCTGCGCGCGGAATCCCTGGTTCGGCCAGTCCCACAGCCAGAGCTTGCCGCACAGCACGATGTCGGCACGATCGACGCCACTGGCTCGCAGCGCCTGCCCGAACAGGACGTCGGTCTTCGAGTTCTCGGCGTGCGGGCCCATGTTGTAGTACGCGACGTCGAAGAACCCGGCGTCCAGCTCCACCGCCCGGCGGATCATGGCGACCGCCTCGTCGGGCCCCATCCGGTCCCAGGTGTTCCACGATCCGAGCGCCAGCGGAGGCACGGGCACGCCTACGGGGTCCAGGCGTTTCCGGGGATATGTCGTTTCGGGCATGGAGGCTCCTTCGCCTTCTCGAGACACGGGGTTGTGTTTTTCTATGTTTGTAGAATATAACGGAGACATCCCGTCAGAACAGCCGTCAGTGAGGACGAACATGACCGCATCTCCCCGCCGGATCCTGGTCACCGGAGGCGCATCCGGGCTCGGCCGCGGCATCGCCGCCGCCTTCCGCGACGCCGGAGACGAGGTCTTCATCGGCGATGTGAACGCGGATGCCGCGGCCGCCGGCGCTGCTGAGATCGGCGCGACGGCCCTCACGCTCGATATCAGCGACGAGACCTCCGTGCGCGCCGCGGCCGAGCGGGTCGTCGCCGACGGCGGACTCGACGTCCTGGTCAACAACGCGGGCATCGTCGCCGGCGGCGGCACCCTCCAGGAGGTCCCGGTCGACGTCGTCGATGCGGCCCTGCGGGTCAACGTGCGCGGCACCTTCCTCATGCTCCGCGTCTTCGGCGGTCTGCTCGCCGAGGCGGGACGCGGGTCGATCGTCAACATCTCCTCGATCGGCGCCCGCCAGCCCACCCCCGGCCTCGGCCACTACGAGGCGACCAAGGCCGCGGTCGACGCCCTCACCCGCACGGCCGCGATCGAGCTCGCCGCGGCGGGAGTGCGCGTGAACGCGGTCGCCCCCGGGCCTGTGCTCACGCCCCTGACCGCCGACTTCGCGTCGAACCCGCAGGCGCGCGCGGCCTGGGAGTCGCGCATCCCCCTCGGCTCGATCGCCGAGGTCTCCCAGATCACGCCGCTCGTGCTGTTCCTCGCGAGCGACGCCGCCAGCCACATCACCGGAGTCTCCGTCGCCGTCGACGGCGGACAGCTCCTGGTCTGACCGACACCGCCGTCTGGAGAACCATGTCCCTCCCCACGCTCGACCTGCCGCCCGCCCCCGGGCTTCCGACTTCGACCCGCGCCGCCGTGCTCACCGCGCACGGCGAACCGCTCACCCTGCAGAGCCTTCCCCTCCCCGCCGAGATCGAGCCCGGCGCCGCCCTCGTGCGCATCTCGTGCACCACGCTGTGCGGCACCGACATCGAGATCTGGGAGGGCCGGATGAGCTTCCCCGGCATGCTCCCGATGGTGCTCGGACACGAGATGGTCGGCGAGATCGTCGCTACGGGGCCCGACACGAAGGACGCCCTGGGACGCCCGCTCTCCCCCGGCGACCGCATCGGCTGGTCCGAGTCGACCTGCGGCGAGTGCCACGGATGCGTGGTGCTGCGCGAATCCGTCGCGTGCTCCCGCCGCGGCTACGGGTTCCTGCAGCGGGCCGACGTGCATCCCTTCGCCACCGCTGGACTCTCGGAGTATGCCTACGTGACCCCGGGGGCGGCGAAACTGCTGCTCCCGGCGTCGGTGAAGGACACCTGGGCGTCGATGGCCGGGTGCGCGGCCAAGACCGTGCTGCGGGCCTTCGAACGGGCCGGGCGCATCCGGCCCGGCTCACGCGTGGTCGTGCAGGGCGCCGGCGCGCTCGGCATCTTCGCCACGGCCGTCGCGAAGATCTCGGGAGCCGGCCAGGTCATCACGATCGGCGCCCCCGCGTCGCGCCTGGAACTCGCCGGACGCTTCGGCGCCGACGCGGTCGTCGACTTCCGCGACGGCCCGGTCGTCGAACAGGTCATGGCGCTCACCGGAGGCCGCGGAGCCGACCACGTGTTCGATTTCGCCGGCGCGCCGAGCGTCGGACCCGACGCGATCGCGATGGCGGCACAGCGCGGCACGGTCGCCATCGTCGGGTCCACCGGTCCCGCAGGCGACGGCTTCCCGCTCAGCACGATCATGGGCAAGGAGCTCACGGTGGTCGGCTCGCTCAACGGCGACATCTCGGACTACTCGCGCGCGATCGACTTCTTCACCGCGTTCGCCGACCGCTTCCCCTGGGACGACCTGTTCAGCGCCCCGGTCGGCCTGGCCGACGCCTCCGCGAAGATCGCCCACATGCACCAGCTCGATGAGGTCAAGGCCGTCATCGACCCGAGACGGTGAGGACCCCGTGACCACTCCCCTCCTGCCCCGCCGCGAGATCGGCCGCAGCGGCATCGACGCCTCGCTGTTCTCCCTCGGCTCCTGGCACACCTACGACCGGATGGACTTCGGCGACGCGGTCACGATGCTCCGGGCGGCCGTCGACCGCGGCGTGAACCTGTTCGACGTCGGCGTGTACTCCGCACCGGGAGCGCCGCCCGTCTTCACCGACGTGATCTTCTCGGCGATGGTGCGCGCCGCAGGGATCCAGCGCGACGAATGGCTGCTCTCGTCGAAGCTGTGGCTCGAGGCGTTCGGCGATGACGGGTTCCGCCCGCAGCTCGAGAACGCGCTGATGCGGGTCGGCGTCGAGCACGCCGACCTGGTGATCCTCGGCGACCTGCGCCGCGACGACCTCGCCCTGCGCGACCTCGTCCTCGACCTCGCCCGTCTCGAGGGGGCCGGACTCATCCGCGCCTGGGGTGTGAACAACTGGTCGGCGTCGAGCATCCAGACCCTGATCGACATCGCCGCCGCGGAGGGCGTCTCCGGGCCGCAGATCGCGCAGCTCAAATACAGCGTCTCCCGGCGCTCGATCCCCGACGGCGCGCCCTTCGCACGCCTGTGGGATCAGGGGCTGACGCTCCAGGCCTCCGACTGCCTGGAGGGCGGTGTGCTCGCAGGCAAGATCAACGGGGACAGGCAGATCGGCCGCGACCCCGGCGATATCCGGGAACGGATCATCGCGGATGTACCCGCCTTCTCCGACCTGGCCTCGTCGCTCGACGTCTCACCCGCGCAGCTCGGGATCGCGTTCACGCTCACCCATCCGGCACTCACGACCACGCTGTTCGGCGCATCGAGCATCGACCAGCTGCGCGCGAATCTCGACGCCGCAGCCCTGGTCGACCGCATCGGCATCGAGGAGCTGCGCCGCCTCGTCGAGCCGTTCTGGGCTGACCGCGGGGTCGTCGACCCCGAAGGCCCCTGACCCGCCGCCCCCATCGCTTCCAGGAGAACCATGACCGCCACCGCCGCCGGACACCCGACCGTCGCCCCCGTGCCCTTCGACCCCGAGGTGCAGGCCGTGCTCGACGAGCTCGCCAAGAATCCGCAGCCGCCCCTCACTCGCGACACCCTTCCGCGCGACGGTGTCGACCGGATGTTCCCGGACAACGACGCGGTCATCGCCGGGCGCGACATCGACTGGGAGGACCGCGTCATCCCCGGTCCTCCCGGAGCGCCCGAGATCGAGATCACGGTGTTCCGTCCGGCCGACACCCGCGACGAGGTGCTTCCCGCCTTCGTGAACATCCACGGCGGGGGCATGATCGTCGGTCACCGCTCGTGGGAGACGGGGCGCGTGGTCGACATCGTCGACGAACACCGCGTGGTCGCGGTCAACGTCGAGTACCGCCTCGCCCCCGAGAACCCCTACCCCGCCGGAGTCGAGGACTGCTATGCCGCCTTCGTCTGGGTGCACGCGAACGCTGCCGGGCTCGGCATCGATCCGGAGCGCATCGTCGTCGGCGGCGGCAGCGCGGGCGGAGGTCTCACGGCGGCCGTGGCTCTCCTGGCCCGCGACCGGCAGGGTCCGGTCATGGCCGGACAGCTGCTGCTGTGCCCGATGATCGACAACACCAACACCACGGTCGCCAGTCTTCAGTACGACGGCATCGGAACCTGGCAGCGCGAGATGAATCTGCTCGCGTGGTCGTGCGTGCTGGGCGACGACCTCGCCTTCCATCCGGATGCTCCCGCCTACGCCGCCCCCAGCCGCGCCGTCGATGTGGCGGGACTCCCACCCGCCTTCATCGAGGTCGGCGAGGCCGAGGCGTTCCGCGATGAGGACACCGAGTACGCGCTGCGCATCTGGGCGACCGGCGGTCAGGCCGAGCTGCATGTGTGGGGAGGTGGCGCGCACGGCTTCGACATGTACATGCCCGACGCCGAGATCTCGCGCGCCGCTCTCGCGGCCCGCGCATCGTGGCTGCGTCGCATCTGGCGGGCCGCGCGATGACCGCGCCGCTGCCTGTCCCCTACGACTCGGAGCTCGTCGCCGGACTCGATGCGTTCGTCGAGATGGTCGAGATCATCCCGCTGCGTGCCGACACGATCCACGCGAACCGCGACCACTTCGCGACGATCATCCCGTCCATGGCCGTGCAGTCCGACGGCCGTGCGATCACGTGGGAGGACCGGACCATCCCCGGGCCCATCGGGGCTCCCGCCATCGAGATCACGATCGTACGGCCCGCCCGGCCGGCGCCCGCCCCCGCTCCCGCCGTGCTGTCGATCCACGGTGGTGGCATGGTGCTGGGCACCCGGTTCTTCGGCACGGCGGAGCTCATCGACCTCGCCGAGCGGCACGGTGTCGTCGGGGTGGCCGTCGAGTATCGCCTGGCGCCCGAGCACCCCGGCCCCGCCCAGGCGGAGGACTGCTACGCCGCGCTCGAGTGGATGGCCGCGCACGCCGAGGAACTCGGCATCGACCCCGACCGCATCATCGCCTCGGGGATGTCCGCCGGTGGCGGCCTCTCGGCCGCGGTCGCTCTGATCACTCGGGATCGGGGCGGGCCACGCCTGGCCGGTCAGCTGCTCGGGTGTCCGATGCTCGACGATCGCAACGAGACCGCATCCAGCCGTCAGTACGACGGTTTCGGCGCGTGGGATCGGAACAACAACGACACCGCGTGGGACGCCATCGCCGGAGAGGACCGCTTCACCGACCGCGTCTCGCCGTACACCGCGCCCGCGCGCGCCGCTGACCTCTCAGGACTCGCCCCCACGTTCATCGAGGTGGGCGCCGCGGAGACGTTCCGCGACGAGGCCGTCGACTACGCTCTCCGCATCTGGGCGACCGGGGGACGAGCCGAACTGCACGTATGGGCCGGCGGATATCACGGGTTCTCCGGGTTCTCCCCCGATGCCGAGGTCTCGAAGGCCGCCGTCGCCGCCCGCGAGAGCTGGCTGCGCCGCATCCTGCGCCTCGGCGGATGAGCCTCCCCGCCCCTGAGGAGCCCGTCCGTCCGCGTATGAGCACCCTGCGGGCGATGCTGGTGCTGGGGATGCTGGAGGCCTTCGGGCCCCTGTCGATGGACCTGTACCTTCCGCAGCTGCCGCAGCTCGCCACGTCGCTCGGCACGACGGAGGCTCTCGCGCAGGTGACGATGTCGGCGTGCATGATCGGCCTCGGACTCGGCCAGCTCGTGGCAGGGCCGCTGAGCGATCGACTCGGCCGACGACTGCCGTTGATGGTCGGAGTAGCGGCTTTCGCGGTGCTCTCCCTCGTGTGCGCCGTCGCTCCGAACATCGAGCTCCTGCTGATCTCCCGTTTCCTGCAGGGGCTCGCGGGCTCGGCCGGCATCGTGATCTGCCTGGCCATCGCCCGCGACCAGTTCGAGGGTGCCGAGCTGTCGCGGATGCTGTCACTGCTGTTCCTCGTGTCCGGCACGGCGCCGATCATCGCGCCGGTCGTCGGCGGCCAGCTGGCCCTGATCATGGACTGGCGCGGTATCTTCGGCGTGCTCAGCGCGGTCGGGGTCGTCCTGCTCGTCGTCGTGGTGTTCGCCCTGCCCGAGACGCTGCCCCCGTCGAGGCGGCACGGCGCCGGCCCCGTGGCGCTCCGGTCGCACACCGCAGCCGTCGTGCGCGATCGCCTCTTCGTGGCGGTGCTGTGCGCCGCGGCGGGAGGCGGTGTCGCGTTCTTCACCTACCTGTCGATGTCGTCGTTCGTGCTGCAGGATCAGTTCGGCCTCAGCCCGCAGGCCTTCAGCCTCGCGTTCGCGGCGGGGGCGCTGGCCAGCATCGTCGGCAGCCAGACCAGCCGGCTCGTGGTGCGCCGCTGGGGACCCCTCTGCGTGTATCTCGGCGGTATCACGGCGACGCTGCTCGCCACCGTCCTGCTGCTCGTGCTGACCTCGACCGGCACCGGGGTCTCCGGAGTCATCGGGGCGCTCATCGGATTCATGCTGTGCTCCGGACTGGGTGGCCCCAACGGCCAGACGCTCGCACTCGCCCGCCACGGCGCACGCGCCGGCACGGCCTCGGCCCTGCTCGGCATGGCGACGTTCCTGTTCGGTCCGGTGCTCGCGCCCCTCGCCGCGGGCCTCGGCGGCACGAATGCCCTCACCATGGCCGTCACCATGACGATCGCCGCCGCCGTGGCAGCCGTCGCGGCCTGGGTGTTCGTGCGCCCCGCCGCGGAGCCTCGGTAGCAGCCCGTCGGCCACCGGCCAGCGGAGACGGGCCTCGCCGATCAGAACCCGAGGCACATCGCAGCGACACCGACGGCCATGGCCCACGACTCGGTCGTGAGCAGTCGTGCGGTCCTGCCGTGATGCACCGGCGCCACGAACCACTCGGCGACGACGGTCCACACCACGACCCCCACCACCCCGACCAGCACCAGAACCGACAGGACGCCGTCCAGTGCATGACCGCCGTGCCCCGCATCCGCCGCCTGCATCGACGCGCCGGTCGCTCCCGTGGCGTTCGTCGACGCGCTCTCGAAGGCGCACGCGGCCATCACGAGCGACACGAGGGCGCGGTGGCAGCACGTGGCCGCCGACGGCGTGCCCCGCACCCCCATGGTGCCGAGCATCGCCGAAAGCAGGAGGACGGCGCCGAGGATCAGCCCCGTGAGGGTGTCGCCGTCCGTGAAGGCGAGGAACAACATCACCGCGGCCATCACGAGGGCCGCCTGCCGTCCCTGCCACGGCACGACGCGCCACGCCGCGATGCAGGCGACAGCCGAGACGATCGCCGCTGCGGCCATCAGCCACGGTGCTGCGGGAAGGAGGTGATCCACCCGGGAAGTATATTGAGCAACCGCTCAATATAGCTAGACCTCGTCATGATGCGAGAGGATGGGCACGTGCCCCGCATCGTCGACCACGATGAGCGCCGCCGGCAGATCGCCGAGGCGCTGCTCGCCGTGGCTGCCCGCGACGGGCACGAGAGCGTCTCCTCACGCGCCGTCGCCAAGGAGCTCGGCGTCGCCACCGGATCGCTCTGGCACTACTTCGAGGGCTTCGACGAGGTCGTGCGCGCCGCGGCCGCCGAGGTCACCCGCCGCACTGACGCCCGCATCGCCGCAGCCGCCGAGGGGCTACGGGGACTGGCGAGGCTCCAGGCACTGATGCGTGAAGTGCTGCCGATCGATGAGACCACCCGCACCGAGGCGCACGTGGTCGTCGGCTTCTGGGGACGACTGGCGACCCTCGCCCCCACCCCTGACGCCGGAGCCCCCACACTCGCGACCTGGCAGAGCAGCATCCGACTCGCTCTCGACGAGGCCGTCCACGACCGCGAGCTGCGCACCGGCACCCCCACCGACGCCGTGCTGTCGCTCCTGCGCTCGATCACCTACGGGCAGCAGATCGTCGAGGTCACCGAGCCCCAGCCCGCGGCCGCGCACCTCGCCGTGCTCGACAGCATCCTCGCGCCCTGGCGCGCCTGAACCCGCGCCAGCCCCGCTCTCGACGCCCCGGGAATCGGTGGTTGTGGACCGCCGACGACCCGTCGTATCATCATCGCAACCCGTTTATTGAGCAATTGCTCGAAAATAGTGAGGTCGATGATGTCCCACCACGCACCGCAGCCCGTCTCGATCGAGAAGATCGCCGCAGCGCACCCGCATGATCCGCTGACGGGCGACGAGATCGCCGCCGCTCGCGCGGTCCTCGACGCGGCAGGACTCCTGACGGAGAGCACCCGCGTGCCGATGCTGCTTCCCGACGAGATCACGAAGGAGGAGCTCGCCGCGTGGCAGCCCGGCGCCCCGATCGATCGCCGCGTCGATGTGACCTTGCTCGACACGGCGACCGGCGTCGCGACCGAGGCCATCGTGTCGATCACACGGGGCGAGGTCCTGCGCACCGCGCGCGTGCCGAACGACGCCCCGCCCTACGGCCAGCCGCAGTACCTGTTCGAGGAGTACGAGCGCGCCGAAGCGATCGCGAAGGCCTCCCCCGAATGGCAGGCGGCGATGACGCGCCGCGGCCTCGCCGCGCACATGGACCTCGCGTTCTGCGGGCCGCTCGCCCCCGGTTACACCGGACGCGCCGATGAGGTCGGGCGTCGGGTGATCCGCTCCCTCACGTTCCTCCGCCACGACGAACACGACTCGCCGTGGGCACACCCGGTCGAGGGACTCATCGTGCACATCGACCTCACGGCGAACAGCGTCATCCGCGTCGAAGACCATGGCGACGTGCCCGTCCCCGCCGGCCATGGAAACTACTACCCCGAGGCGCAGGGCGACGCTCGCACCTCGCTCAAGCCCATCGAGATCAGCCAGCCGGAGGGTCCGAGCTTCACGGTCTCCGGCTCGCTCGTCGAGTGGGAAGGCTGGTCGATGCGCGTCGACTTCAACGCCCGCGAAGGCCTCGTGCTGCACGACGTCTGCTTCCAGGGTCGCTCGGTGCTCCGTCGGGCCAGCGTTCCGGAGATGGTCGTGCCCTACGGCGACACCGCCCCCGGCCGCTTCTGGATCAGCTACTTCGATGCCGGTGAGTACCTGCTCGGAAAGAACGCCAACCACCTCGAGCTCGGCTGCGACTGCCTCGGCGTCATCCGCTACCTCGACGGCTACGTCGCCGACGACCACGGTCACCCGGTGCGCATCCCGAATGTGATCTGCATGCATGAGGAGGACTACGGCATCCTCTGGAAGCACACCGATCTCGCCGGCCGCGCCGACGTGCGTCGCTCGCGCCGCTTCGTGGTGTCGTACTTCTCCACGATCGGCAACTACGACTACGGCTTCTACTGGAACTTCTCCCTGGACGGATCGATCGAGGTGGTCGCGAAGGCGACCGGCATCGTGTTCGCCGCGGCCGGCGAGCCGGGCGTCCGCCAGAAGCACGCGACCGAACTCGCCCCCGGCGTCTTCGCCCCGGTGCACCAGCACCTCTTCTGCGCACGCCTCGACGTGGCGATCGATGGCGAGGACAACCGCCTGGTCGAGGTCGACGCTCAACGGGTGCCGATGGGCCAGGAGAACCCCTTCGGCAACGCGTTCAGCTGGACCGAGACGACCCTCGCGACCGAAGCGGAGGCACAGCGCGAGGCGGACAGCTCGGTCGCCCGCGTCTGGGAGGTGCAGAGCGCCTCCCGCACGAACCGCGTCGGGCGCCCGACCGCCTACCACCTGGTGCCGGAGCCGACCGCTCTGCTCATGGCCGATCCCGCATCCTCCGTCGCCGCGCGCGCCGCGTTCGCCACGAAGCACCTCTGGGCCACCCGGCACGAACAGGGGCAGATCTGGCCGGCCGGTCGCTATCCCAACGCCCACCAGGGCGGCGCCGGCCTGCCGGAGTACACCGCGGGCGATCGATCGATCGACGGAGAGGACATCGTGCTGTGGCACACGTTCGGGCTGACGCATTTCCCGCGCCCGGAGGACTGGCCCATCATGCCCGTCGACTACGCCGGCTTCTGGTTCAAGCCCTACGGCTTCCTCGACCAGAACCCCGCGATGGATGTGCCCGAGTCGACGCAGGCGCACGCGGTCGCGTCCACCGGCTGCTGCGGCGCAGGCGCATGCACCTGCGAGCACTGATCTGCGAGACGTCGTCCCGCACGGCCGATCCCGGTGATAGCATCACGGAACGGATCGTATACAACGTCGTCGTTCCACCACCCGAGGTGATCAGTCATGAACGGTGCACCCGCCGCCCCCGCCGAATTGGTTTCCACGCTCGTCGCGCGCAACATCAGCGACTTCCGTGCCGCCGTCTCGGAGTCTTTCGTGCCCCTGCAGGTCACGACCGCCGGACCCGACCACTTCCGAGGGATCATCCGCGGAGCCTCCGTCGACGAGGTGCATGTGAACGACGTGCGCGCCACGTCGCATGTCGTCGAGCGCACCCCCGAGCTCATCGCCCGCGGCGACCGTTCGTATTTCAAGGTCAGCCTGATGATCGCCGGCACCGGCCTGCTGATCCAGGACGATCGCGAGGCCGTGCTCCAGGCGGGCGACCTCGCGGTCTACGACACCGACCGCCCGTACTCCCTCGTGTTCGACGACGACTTCCGCACGATGGTCGTGATGTTCCCGAAGCACCTCATCAGCCTCCCGGCCGAGATGGTCGGGCAGCTCACCGCCGTGCGCATCTCCGGTCACGAAGGCCTCGGCAGCATGGTCGTGCCGTATCTGACGCAGCTCGCCGGTAATCTCGATCAGCTGGCCGGCACGACGGGGGCCCGGCTCGCGCACAGCGCGCTCGACCTCGTGACGACGGTCTTCACACGCGAGCTCGGACTCGATCAGGTGTCCGCCGACCCGCACCGTGCGCTGGTGCAGCGCATCCGCTCGCACATCGACCGCAACCTCGCGTCGACCGATCTCGGACCCGCGTCGATCGCCGCCGCGCACTTCATCTCGACCAGGCACCTGCACGGGCTCTTCCAGGAGCAGGGCGTGACCGTGTCGACCTGGATCCGCACACGGCGCCTCGAGAAGTGCCGTCGCGACCTGCTCGACCCGATGCTCGCCGACCGCCCGGTCGCGGCCATCGCGGCACGCTGGGGCTTCGTCGACGCCGCGCATTTCAGCCGCGCGTTCAAGTCGACCTTCGGCGTCTCACCCAGTGAGTATCGCGCCGCGCACTGACGTTCCGTCTGTCAGGAAAACTGACGCTCCGTCTGCCGCGCACTGACGCTCTGTCTGCCGCGCACCGGCACGTTGCTTGCCCGGGAGGGCACGCCGGTTGACTCTCGGCGCGCGATGACCGCCGCCCCCTTGAGGGGATGAGGAACACCCCACCAGCATGAGGCAAGCGCACCGCGACGACGCGGTGCCCGGGGCGATGCGGCCCCGCCGCGTGCGACGTCAGGACCCTCATGACCGACACCTCCACCGACCCGGCGCTGGACGAATGGCGCACGTACGACGAGTTCGCCGCGGGCATCGACACCTTCCGCCTGCCGAACACCCCCCTCGCCGGCACCGCCCTCACCCTCACCCTCGACGACGACTCGACCCTGACCCTGGAGTTCTCCGAGGACGCCATCGTCTGGAGCGGACTCGGAGCCTCCGGCACCGACCCGTACGACGCGGTGCGAGTGCGGGACGACGTCGTGTTCGTCAACATCCCGATGCGGAGCCGTCCGCGCGAGGCCGTCACCGTGGTGTTCTCCACGACGACGAACCGGGCGACCGTCATCCGTTCGCGCATCGCCCCCGAAGCCGTCGACGGCACCCCTCAGGTCGGCCAGGACTTCTGGGCGGCGACGACCGATGCGGGGCCCGTCAGCGGCGACGCCCCCGGCCCGAGCCGCGACCTCATCGGCAAACGCAACCTCTACCGGTACAGCCCGCACCACCTCTACGAGCACGTGTACATCTCCAGCCGGCGCTACGCCTGGCAGTGCCTCGAGGGCGTGCAGCGCGGCCACGGCGACATGGACCTGTCGACCGTGTGGAAGTTCGCCGACGGCCTGTACCTGTTCTGCTTCCGCGAGTTCCGTATCGCGGTGGCCAGCGTCTGGCTGCACGACCTCGGCTACCAGCTGATGACCACGGGGATCTTCCTCGGACTCACCGGAGAGGGCGATGCCGAGCACTCGCGGGCCGGCGGCCACATCTACCCGCTGGGCGCCGTCTCCTACCCCGACGCCCAGCCCGTCTGACCGTTCGCCGCACCCCCACTCCGAGGAGAGCCCATGAGCAACGCCGACCTGATCCGCCAGCACTACGCCGCCAACGACCGCGGCGACCTCGACGGGATGCTCGCGCCGTTCGCCACCGACATCCGCTGGACCGAGGCTGCCGGCTTCCCGTACGCCGGAACGTACATCGGCCCGGATGCCGTCGCCCGGAACGTGTTCCGCCGCATCCAGGAGGAATGGGACGACTACACCGTCGCGATCGACGAGATCGTCGACGGCGGCGACATCGTGGTGGCCATCGGCACCTACTCGGGCACCTACACGCAGACCGGGCGCTTCTTCGCCGCCCGCGTCGCCCATGTGTGGCGGGTCGTCGGCGGCGAGGTCGTCGCCTTCGAGCAGATCACCGACACGGAGCTCGTCAACCGCGCCATGCGCGCCTGAACACCGTACACCCCGCACAGCACCACCCGAACACAGCACCAGACGAACACAGCACCACCCGAAC
>NZ_ATAO01000207.1 GCF_000455825.1 Microbacterium maritypicum MF109 | reverse complement strand
CATGATGCCCATGCTGAACATGATGCTCGGCGAGGTCGCCCCCGGCGGCGTCGGCTCGGGCCTGTACGGCATGCTCGTGCTCGCGATCATCGCGGTGTTCGTCGGCGGACTGCTCGTCGGCCGCACGCCGGAGTACCTGGGCAAGCGGATCGGTCCGCGGGAGATCAAGCTCGCGAGCCTGTACATCCTGGTGACGCCGACCCTCGTGCTGGCCGGCACCGCGCTGAGCTTCGCGATCCCC
>NZ_ATAO01000206.1 GCF_000455825.1 Microbacterium maritypicum MF109 | reverse complement strand
CGGCAGGTTCTTGGTTCGAGTCCAAGCCGGGGAGCCAACAGAAGGCGCCACATCCCAGTGTTTTCAAGGGATGGGGCGCCTTCTCCCATGTACGACCGAAACCGTCGACGCGGCTCAACTCACCTTTTACTCACCAAAAACCCCCAAATCGGGGGTTTGGCCGGGGGAGGCGAGCAACGCCTACGTGTTGGTACGCGCTCCCGCGCACAGAATCTGGATGACACCGGGTATGTGCTCGGCATGGGCAAGAAGAAGGCAACTGCAGACAACGGGATCGGTGCACTCGGGAAGGTCGAGCTCCCTGCTCTGCTGACCAAGGAACAGGTCGCCGAGTACTTCGGTGTCTCGCCACGGACCGTCGAGGCATGGCGCTCCACGAACACGGGACCGGTGCCGATCAAGATCGGCAAGCACCTCCGCTGGACGGCTGAGTCCATCCGCGACTACATCTCGGGGCAGAGCGTTGCCTAGGCCGAAGAAGGCACCGGGTGAGCTCGGCAAGATCTCCACTCGCGAGGTTGGCGGGGCATACCGAAGCCGGGCGCGTGTCCGTGACGGCGTCGGAGAGCTCCATCTGCTCGAGGCATGGGGCACGAGCTTCGAGGAAGCCGAAGACGCGGTCAGGGTCAAGGCGAATCAGGTCTGGGCAGGGATGTTCGTACCCCTCACCAAGGTCTCGACCACCGAGCAGCTGGCGGCGTTGTGGCTCGCTGACATCGACCTGCGGCCGGAGGACTCGCTGGAGCAGTCGAGTCGTGAGGCCTACCACAACAGGGTCAAGAACAACATCCTCCCGTACATCGGGGCGGTGCCGATCGGCTCCCTTTCGGCGGGGTTCATCCACAACCTGCTGCAGCGCCTTGCCCGGGAACGCAGCTACAGCTTCGCATCGGTGACGCGGAAGACCCTGTCCGGCATGCTCACCTTCGCAGCGCTCAACGGAGTCATCGACACGAGTCCGATGAACGACGTGCCCAAGCTGAAGAACAACGCACCGAGGAAGAAGATCCAGCTGGACGAGGACCAGCTGTTGCTCATCATCGCGCTCATCAGGGACTGGGAGGGGAAGCAAGGTCCGGGTCGCTTCGGCGGCAGCAAGCCCAACGTCCGCGTGATGGAGGACTTCCTCCTCATCACGCTCGGCACTTCGCTGCGTCCCGGTGAGGTGCTGGGGCTGTCGCTCGACGATGTCCACCTGTTGAGCGAGTCAGCCAAGGTCTCCGTCACCGGCAACGTGAACCGCACGAAGAAGCACAAGAACATCCGCAAGGATCACCCGAAGGGGCGTGGGCAGCAGCGCACGATGACCGTT
Organism: Microbacterium maritypicum MF109; assembly: GCF_000455825.1. GTDB lineage: Bacteria > Actinomycetota > Actinomycetes > Actinomycetales > Microbacteriaceae > Microbacterium > Microbacterium maritypicum_A. The sequence goes on along the minus strand of NZ_ATAO01000206.1, from coordinate 665,015 downwards.
CCCAAGTACGCAGACACGGTGCTGCGGCGCCTGGTCGCCTCGTACAAGCCGAACCCCGATCAGCTGCTCATAGCGACGAAGAAGGGCACACCGATGTCGGTGAACTACATCGACCGCCTCTTCCGTGAATTCCGCAATCAGCACCGAGACCTGCTCACACGGATCGGAATCGAAGTGGACCTCCTCACCCCGTACTCCTTGAGGAAGACCGTCGCTTCCGTGGTCAACGAAGGCGGTGGAGCCGAACTCGCCGCGAAAGTGCTCGGTCACACGGACTCGCGCATCACCAAGAAGCACTACATCCACGAACTCAAAGAAGTCGACCCGGAAGCGGCTCAGATCCTCGATCGCGCCTTCTCCCGGCTCACCGACGCCGGCATCTAGCCGGAGATGCCGGGTATGTGGTGAACAACAGAGAGTCGCCCCCGGGCTGTGGAAGTCGCCCGAGGGCGACTCGCCAGTTCGGGCGGGACCGGGTATGTGGTGGGCATGTCGACGACCGATGACCGATTCGAGCTGACCGTGGCGGAGTGCGCTCGATACGTCGCGCGGCACGGCAAGATGCCGACACGGCACACGCCGGATGCGGACGACCGCTCTCTCGGCCTCTTCCTCCAGCGCATCCGACAAGCCGACCGCGGAACGACGAAGGACATCATCCTGACTCCCGAACGCATCGCCGTGCTCGACGAGGTGCTTCCGGGTTGGCGCGGTCGCGGCGCACGCCGCGACGTCGACGAGCAGATTCGCGAGATCGCAGCGTTCGTCAAGAGGCACAAGCAGTACCCGCACAACCGTGCGGTGATCGACGAGGCCGAACCCCGGCTCTACAGAATCCTCAACCACCTCCGACGTGCAGCCGAAGGCAAGGGGAACGTCGCCTTGACCCCCGAGCGCCGTCAGCTCCTCGACACCCTCATCCCCGACTGGAACCGGAAGACCGATGCCTGAGACCTCCTCGCCCATCACCGATTCGCTCCGGCTCCCTGCCCCAGACCGAACGGGCCTCGGGAAGGCACTGGCCGCCGAGCGGCAGGCACAGGGCATCACCCAGCGACAGATGGAAGCCGCGACGACCGTCCCGCAAGGGCGGATCAGCCGGATCGAGCGCGGAACCGCGCACCCAGCTCTCTGGGAAATCGCAGCGATCGGCGCGGTCCTCGGACTCGACGCTGAGATCGTCATCACCCGCAGAGAAGGAGCGAACCCGTGACTGAGGTGTCTCGCATTGCCCTCAGCTCACTCGGCGAGATGCTGGGTGGCTCTGTCGCAGCCCTGGTCGCGACTGGAGGCACGGGCGCCGGCGTCTGTGTCGCCCTCATGACAGTCGGAGCATCGTGGTGCCTCGTGCAGCAGGTGCGGTTCCGCTACCGGGTAGCGTCGTCACCGGTCGCCCCATTCGCCGTCGGGTTTCTCGTCGTCGCCACCGGAGTATTCGCCTTGATCGCGCTGCATCCAGAAAGCGTCCTCCCTGCGAACATCGCTCACGTGATGATGGTCTTCTTCGCCGGGATCGTCGGGCCGATCGTGGGCTGGTCCTTGATCGCAAACATGCTGGTCATGCGCAACCGGAAACGCGAGATCTGTGAGCCCGCGGGCGATCATGATCTGAGCAACTGACCCGGAGGACAGGCACGTTCTCCGGCTGGTGCCGGGTATGTGATTGACATGGACGCAATCACCGAGATCACCCCGCAGCACCCTCACTGGCCCGCGGGTCTCCTCGACCTGAACGAGCGGATGCCTCAGAGGCTGTGGGTGCGTGGCACAACAGCTGTGCTGGCCCTGCCCGGCGTTGCTCTCGTCGGCTCGCGCGCCAGCACTCAGATCGGGAACTTCAATGCTCGACGGATCGCAGAAGCGTGCAGCGACGAGGGGTACGCGATCATCTCCGGTCTCGCCTATGGCATTGATGCGGCCGCGCATGCCGCGGCGGTCTCCCGACGGATGCCAACGGTCGCCTACTTCGCCGCCGGGGTCGACCGGGTCTATCCCGCCGGCCACGATGACCTCGCGCAGGCCATCGTCGACTCCGGAGGCGCGCTGGTGTCGGCCTACCCTCCCGCGTCGGCGCCGACGCGGGAGCGGTTCCTGGAGCGCAACGGCCTCATCGTCACCCACGCGCGCGTTACAGCCGTCGTGGAAGCCGGGTTCCGATCGGGGACGCTGAACGCGGCCCGACAGGCAAGGGAAGCCGGTCGGCCGGTCGGGGCGGTTCCCGGGCCCGAGGAAGTGGCACAGTACGGCGGATGCAACGCCCTCATCCGAGACGGGCACGCCTCTCCGATCAGCACCGGTGATGAGCTACTCGCCCTGATCCCGAAGGGGCTCGGATGAGCGCCGAGCGCCGCTGGAAGCAGCGGATCGCCCCATACAGCCGCGTGTACGCGCACGGGCTCATTCGTCTGACCAGGCACCTGCGGACCCTCACCGACGACAAAGTGCTGGACCTCCTCACCGCAGCTCACCAGCCGACGCCGACGAACTGTGACTGGGTCACATACGATACGGCTGCTCTCCTCCGGCCTGCGGCACGTGAAGAAGCCCGCCGCCGCGGCCTCGTGGCCGAGTACACCCCATGACTGGGCCCATAGAGCCCGACGACATCCGTGCCGTCGCCTGCACCCTCTGCGAGCACTGCTGGACCGTCCGCGCCGGCCAGGCCCTCGACCAGGCCGTCGACGCGCTATCGCTGCACATGAGCAGAATGCATGGGACAGCGAGGTTCGAGATCGAGATCATCACCGATGACGGGTCGGTTCTGACCAACACAGGCTGAGCCCATCATGCCGGGTATGTGCGAAGCATGCGCCGACGTCTCACAACCTCCACCGCCCGGGCCATCCGGATCGGGATCCTCTCGCAGCGACTGCCGTTCACCGTCACGACGTACCCGCAGGGCGGATCGAGCACGGTCATCGACTCCGCGCGCTGGGAGGCTGACACGGAAGCGTATCGGCGGATGTCCGGCCGCAGGGCGGCACTGGCAGCCCGCGCGCGACAGCGGACCAGGCGGTTCGCGGCCGTTGTGCGCCGTCAGTCCGCACCGGCGTCACCGGGTATGTGGTGAGCATGAACGAAGCACCTGGCGAGGACCTCGTCCGCTACACCGGAGCAGACGCGCTCAGCACCCGTGAGGCCGTCGTGAACGCCCGCGCTGAGCTCGCGCGTCGTCAGCTGCAGCTCGACGCGCAGCACGCCGAGGCGAAGGCGGAGATGGAGCGCCAGCGGCGGGAGCTCGAGGCGCAGTTCGAGAAGGCTCGCGCTGAGCTTGCGGAGCAGATGAAGCCGCTGAAAGAGCAGCTCGCGAAGCTCGCCGAGATCATGTGGACCGTCGATCTCTACCTCGGCAGGGACGAGACTCTCCGGCTCATCCGCGAAGGCAGCCCGGCACCCGCTGACACCCCGATCGCCGTCCGGCAGAAGGTTCTCGTGATGGCCGAGGAGTCTCTGATCCTCATGGGCGCGACCAGCACAGGGGTCACCTCTGAGGACATCCCCGAGTTCATCGACTGGCTGATCGCCGATGACGCGAACCTTGACCGTATCCTGCCGGAGAAGAAGGGCGTCGTCGTCCTCGTGCCCACGAAGGTGAAGAGCCGCTCCGGCAACATCTTCGAGGACGCATACCGGGATGCCGAGAACCAGCGGTCCTACTGGCTTCTCCGCAACGGCGAGCGGCTCTACTTGCTGACGGTGGACCCGGAACTGAAGATCTTCGATCGGGTACTGCCTCGCCGTCGCGAGTTCGTCGACGTCTTCGATCAGCGGCTGTTCGGCTTCGGCAGCCGGCGCGGAGAGCCGGTCCGTCCGGGATCCGAGGAGTGGTTCGAGCTGGAGAAGATCGCGGACGCTAAGCGGCGCCACTACATGCGCATCCTGATGGTCCTGGAGGGCCTGATCGACCGCACGCCCGTCTGGCACCCGCTGCCCGCCTCAGGCGCGAGCTTCATGTCGCTCGCTGACCAGGACGCCGGCAAGATCGTCCTCATCCAGGATGACGAGGAGTCGATCCAGCTCGGGGAAGGCGGGGAGACCTTCGCACAGTGGCAGCGCCGCGTGAACTCCCTCCTGCGTCCCGGCCTTCGGGTCGTGGCGAACTTCAACACGCAGGCGTTCCGGGAGCTGTACAACGACGGCGACCGCTGGTCCCGTGGTGGCCACCAGCGGATCCACCCTGCGAACGCTGAGTACCCGCCTTCGCAGACGCCGCTGCTCATCGAAGCCCGCCGCGACAACGGTCTGGTGATCCGGTACACCCGCACCGAGAAGATCTGGAAGCGGAATCAGCCCGTGCCCGGTGAGCCCGGTTACGTGTATCGCTTCGAGACCGAGGCGGAACCGAAGCAGCGGGCGTCCTGCGTGATCTACCCCGACGACTCCTTCGTGGTGCCGTTCGACCTCGTCACCGTCGCCGAGATGGAGCGGTTCCTTGCATCGCGGGAAGAGCGATCGAACCACTTCCTCTCGATGGTCCCGACCCTGCGGGCGGCTATCGCAGCCAAGTACGAGGAGGCCGCCCAGGAAGCGGACTTCCGAGGGCTCATCGCCCAGCTGCTCGTCACCGAAGGCGCCGACGCCGAAGATGTCGACGAGCTCGTCGACGGGCTTGTGTACTGGTGGAAGCTCGCTCACACCTGGTCGAAGCCACTCAACGGCGACGGAGCGCACGAGAAGAATGCCGCAGACCAGATCGTCGCCGAGTACCGTGCCCGTCGCAAGCGGGACGCCGACGACTCCGAGAAGCGGATGATCGAGCGTGGGCGGGCGATCCCCGGCGCGATCGCTGTCGGCCGAGACCGTCAAGGTCGGTGGTGGTCCTACTCGCCGAGCCCCGACGCTCATGACGAGGGTGTCTTCCTTGACATCACCCGGCTCTACCGGAACGGGCGAATGGGCGAGACGAAGACGTCGCAGACAGTTGCCCGCCGCACGGCATCGGCCCTCCAGCTCGCGTGGTCAGACGAGCGGTGGGGATCGTGGAAGTTCGACGCGCACGCGAACCACTACCTGACCGCCGGCGAGCGGCGGGAGCTCATCGAGCAGGCGAAAGCGCTGAGCTCCGGGACCCCCGTCGTCGTCACCGAGCTGTTCGACCCGAAGCACCCCGGACGCCGGAGCATCCACGTGTACGCGTGGGTGGCGGAGAAGCCCCCGACCGAGGAGGAGCCGATCTCCAGCCACGACGTGTACTCCTGGCGGCAGAGCAACAAGTACATCGAGCGGACCGGGTGGTCGGTCGTGAAGGATTCCGACGGCGTCCGGCTCGGGAACCGCAGCCGGAGCTCCCAGGCGTCGGATCAGTTCTCGCACTACTCCGGCGGCACGAAATGGGGGAGCACACCCTGGTGGCCGGACACCGCCACCCCAGACGGCGACGCGCGACCCCGGCTGATCTGGGCCGATGAAGCCATGCTCGATGCCGTCGCTTCCTTCCGGATCCGGTGCGCGGCGATCGCCGATGAAGAGAGGGAACAGCGACGTGCTGCCGAGGCGGCGGCATACGCCTACTCGCAGCCGATCGAGGCGCGCATCGAGGAGCAGATCATCGCCCAGGCGAAGGCTCGGTTCATCGAGGACTTCGGCGCCGACGCGCTGGATCTGTGGCCGGCGCACCTCAAGACGCTGAAGCTACGCAACCCCATCCACTCGCGCACCCTGTGGGGTGTCGTCGCTATCGCTTTGGCGCACGGGCATCCGGTCGTCGGGCAGACGCTCGACCAGCTCGCGGACTTCGCCTGGCAGCACGAGAACAAGGCTCCGGGGGAGTGGCATCCCCCGCGCTCCCGTGTCGACTTCGGGGACTTCGGCAGCATCATCGTCACCGAGCCGGCGTCGGACGAGGACGAGCAGCCGTGACCGAGTGGCACCTGCCGTTGAAGTCCGGCCGTGGCTTCGCGAAACGCCCAGCGCTCGTCACGCCGCAGGCGACGGGGCTCGGCGTCGTGCTGATGCCAGAGGAACAGCTGACGTTCGCCGAAGCACGGCGACGGTACGCGCACGTCCACGACGCCTGCGAGGTGCTTGACCTGTACATCGAGGCTGGACACGGCGACGTGCTCATGGCGGACCGGATCCACTGAGGCGCGGCCACCGGGTATGTGGAGCACATGAGCCGAATCCTCTACACCTCGGACCCGCACCTGAGCCACGAGTTCCTCGCCCGACTGCGCGGGTTCCTCACGTCGACCGGCGACGGGGACGTGTCCGCGCACGACGCCTGGTACCGGCAGATGTGGTGCAGCCAGGTCACGAAGCGAGACACCGTGTACATCCTCGGCGACCTGACCGTCGGCGGAGCAGCTCGCGTGGATGCTGTCCTCGCCTTCATGCGGGACCTGCCAGGCTCCAAGCACTTCATCTCAGGAAACCACGACATCGTGCATCCCTACGAGCGAGGATCGATCCGGGCTCAGCGCCAATGGTTGGAGACCTTCGAGTCAGTGCAGGCATTCGGCGTCCGCCGGCTCGACGTGCACGGGGTCCGGCGGCACGTGGCACTCAGCCACTTCCCGTACACCGGCGACCACACCCGCGAGGACCGATTCGATGCGTGGAGACTGAAGGACACCGGCCAGTGGCTCCTCCACGGGCACACGCACGATCGCAGCCAGCGCGTTCACGGGCGGCAGGTCCACGTCGGCCTCGACGCCTGGGGACGCCTCGTGGAAGAGTCGGAGATCGCCTCTCTCATCGCGGCCGCGGAATCCGGCGAACTCGTTGAGCAGGAAGGCGAGTACGTGGCCGGTAGTCGAAGGATCGCATTCGCGCCGATGACGGGCGCCGATCAGACGTAGTACGAGCCTTTCTCACCCTCAGCTCGAGCCTGCTCGGCACCCGCGGTGTCCCCGGCGGCTTCGAAATGCTGAGCGAGCTCTTCAGCGCGCTGGCGGCGCTCCTGTCGGTACTCCTCTTCCCGCTCCTTGCGGGCCGTCTCACGTCGAGCTGCCTCCTCGCGAGCGTCGCGCGCAAGCTGCTCACGAGCCTCGGGAGTCGGCTGAAGCTTCGCTCGAGTCAGGACGGTCTCCCAGTCGCCGTCGTAGTCGGAGACCCGGTTCTCCTTCACGGTGCCGGAGGCGATGACTACGCGGCTGCCTGCATCGGGCGACCAGTGCACGCCCTCCGTCTCATCCTCTCCGGTCTGGATCCAGTCGCCGATACCGCTGCTCGACCGCCAGTACAGGACATGGCCGTCGTCGTCGATCATCTTCACATGCAGGGGCGCGCCGTACCCGTAGTCCCGCCCTAGTCGGGCAGAGAGGATCGTCGCCGTGACGTCCATCCCCTTCAGCTTCGTGCCGGCAGGGGCGAGGAACTCCTGCTTCTTCATGGCCGCCTCCCGGGCCTTGAGCTCCTCACGCGCAGCACGTTCGCGTTCACGCTGCTCGTGGTGCCGGAAGGACGATACCGCAGATGCGACGAGGGGGACGTGCTTGCGGCTTACCCAGCGCTCACCGCAGACCTCTTCCGTCTGGGCGAGTACGGTCTGCAGATTCCGCTCGTACTCGGATTCGCCCTCGAGCCCGTCGACCCAGGCGTACAGTCTCCGGAGCTCGTCGGCTTCCGCGGCGGATGCCTCAAGATGCCCGCCGCCAGCTCCGTGCTCGATCAAGTCGAGCACCTTGTCCGCCGTGGGGGTGTCGTAGATGGTTGCGCGGCCGCGCGAGAGGAAGACCCCGCCGTCCTGCTCGATCTGCCTCATGGTGAGCAGCATGACGTTGTCGCCCGGTGTGATCCTGGTGTCCTGACCGTAGAGAGCGCCGAGGTCATCGTCGTCGACGTCGAACTCGGACGCGTCGAAGCTCTCGTCGAGGACCCACAGCCCCTTTGGCTTCACGCCGAGGAACAGCTCCAGGCAGTTGGAGCCGATCTGCTTGGTCTCGCCGGTGCTCGGGGATGTGACGATGTACACCTTCGTGCGGGCGCGGTTGTGCCCGCAGTAGTCGCACCGCATCGTCTCGTCGGCGACATGAGGGTCGGTGTCGCCCGCGAAGTGGGAGATCACCTTCCCGTTCGCGGCCTTCTCGTGCATGGAGTCGAACTGCCAGTCTCCGAGGCTGATCCTCGGGGTGTTGATCGTGACGTCGTTCGTCTCGTGGCTCGCTCCTGTGCGCTCGTCGTGCACGATCCGCGGGCGCGCGTTGTACGCGAATCGCTCTTCGATTCCTGCCTTCGCGAGACGACGGTTGAGCTTGTCCAGCTTCGCCTGCAGGGCGGCCAGCCGCGACGTCGGGATCCGGTACACGATCGGCTCGTACGTCGCGGCGGAAGGCTCATCCGCCAGTGTCGATTCGGCGTCCGAGCGGAGGTGACCGTCGAACCGGCCCTGATGGTCGTGGATGTTCCCGACCTGATCGATCATGGCCATGATCATCCTTCCGCCTGAGGCCGGGAGTTCAGCGACGAGCGCGCAACCATGCTGATGTGGTTGAGGTCGTCCACCAGCCGTTCCAGTACGTCCCGAGGGGTGTTCGGGTTCGATGCCACTCCCGCGCGCACGGCGTGAAACTCGTCCGTGGCAAGTGATCGGAGCAACTCCGGAGCCGCAGCGGGGTTCTTCGCGACGGTCGAGCGCACGAAGTCGTCGGGATCTTTCCCGAGCGCGTGCAGAGTCGAGCCGGCCGCCCGGTTCCTTGCCAGTGCGCGCCGTACCCTCTGGGAGGAGTCTCGAGCGAGCTTCGGCAGCTCGGTCGTGGTCAGGGCGGCGTTGCCCGCTGCGTGCTCGCGAACCCAGTCGTCGGCGTCGTCCACGGCCGCGGCTCGGATGTCGGCTGGCGCTGACGAGTTCCCTGCCACGAGCGCGCGCACCTGGTTCCCGGTCGTGGTGTCCTGGAAGAGCCGGTGCAGGGTCTCCGCGGGGGCTGACGGGTTCTTCGCTACCTGAGCCATGACCATCCCATGCCCGCGGGAGAGCTTGTCCAGCAGCTCTGGCTTCGTCGTGATGTTGCCGGCAACCGCGGCGCGGACGTCCGGATCCCTGTCGCCGGAGAGCCGCTCAAGGACGGCGGGCGATGCGTTCGCATTCCGAGCGGCCGCGGAGCGGACCGAGCTCTCCGGGTCCAGCGCGAGGGGAGCGAGGACGTGCGCGTCCGCGTCGGAGTGGGAGGCGACCTGATACCTGATGGACTTGTGCTCACTGGCGATGAGGTGATCGAGGACCGGCCGGCCCACGTTCGGGTGGCGGACGATCAGCTCCTGGGTCTTCTCGTCACGGGCGTGTTCCGCGAGGTAGGTGAGTGTGGCGGCCGTTGTGTGCTGGTTCGCGGCGACCGCCCGGCGGATGCCGACGACATCGGATCCGGCGAGCTCGTCGAGGGCGGCGGGGCGATCTGTGCTCGTCGCCGTCTCGCGGTCTTTCAGGACGCGGAGAGCGATCTGAGGGTCATCCAGGGCGTCGGCGTCGGTGTCGAGGGGGAGGTAGGCCACCATGGGCACGCCCTCATCGTCGTTGACCACCACAGCGCCAGTGGCCTCATCGACGGAGGCCGTGATGCCCTCCCAACGCAGATGGACGCCTCGGTCGTCTGTGTCGGAGACGTGAATCATCTGATGAGAGGTCTGCTTGGCGATCGTGCGCAGGATGGGGTCTCCGCCGTCGGTGAGCTTCCCGCGCTGGACGTAGAGGACCTGGACGCGCTGGCCTTCGGGGAGCAGTCGTCGTGCTTCTGCGGCACTGATCTTCTCCAGCAACTCGCCGATGGGCGGAGAAGCCGGTGCGGTCAGCGCCTCGTCCTGTTCGGTGCGGATGTGGCCGTCGAACCGGCCGAGTGCGTCGTGGATGTTCCCGAGAGCGTCAGTGGTCGCCATGGGAGAAGTACGCCCGGCGGGGCTCCCGGGGTGGCAGGTCAGTCGTCGGCCGGCTCGGCGAGAGCCTGCACGTGCACGGAGTAGTCGGCGGCGATGACGGCGAGCATGTCGCAGAACGAGTCGAGCAGCGCGTCGACGTCTGCGTCCTCGTGAGCGGCCTCGTCTGCGAGGATCGTCAGGGTGTCCACGGCGTCGAGTCCTGTCTCGGGGTCAGCGGGGACGCTCTTGAGCATGACGGAGGCGACCTGCGACATCACCTCGAGGAGACGGCGCTTGAGGGCGTCGTCGGTGTCCGGCTGCAGAAGCATCGTCTCGATCGTCTCGATGATGCTTGTGGCGGTCATCGCCCACTGCGCCGGGACGAGGTCGTCGGCGAGCTGCAGAGCGATGCGCAGCGACCACTGCGGGTCGTCGCGGTTCAGGGTGAGGGAGGTCAGGTCGATGCTGTCGAGCACGGGATCTGGGGCACCGGCGATCCAGGCGGCGATGCGGTCTCGATCGGCGGGGGAGTCCTTGTCGAGGCCATGGTAGGCGAGCACATCCAGCCATGTGCCGGTGTCGGGGTCGTAGACGCCGTTCGCGGTGAGCTCCAGTCCGACGCGGATCGCCCAGACGTCGTCGGACTCCAGCTCAGGCTCGGAGCTGTCGTCGAACTGGTACCGGATCCGGAACGCGAGGTGCTCCGGAAGCCACATCATCGGATGCCACAGGAACTCCGGCTTGACGGACGCGAAGCGCTCCCGCCACTGCTGTGACTTCACAGACACCGGCAGTGGGGACTTCACCACCGGGGACGCCAGCAGGAGATCAGGGTCGAGGGCCGAGGCCTCGGCGAACGCGTCGAAGCGTTCGAGGAAGGTGATCGGGTCCTCATTCAGGAGCAGGCGGTCCTCCGGACCGGTGAGGAAGGGGATCCGGGAGACGGTGCCGGGGTTCACGTGCGGGTCCTTTCGTGCCGGCGCACTGGCCCCGCGGGTTCGATCCCGGCGAAGCGTCTGCGTCTGGGCGGTGCTCATACCGTCCACCCCTGCGAACACCTCGACCTGGGCGAGAGCCCTCGAACATCTCGTGGGGCCGCGTCAGTCCGTTCCGGTCTGCGCGGTGATCGGTTCGAACATCCCCGGCTTGACGACCTGTCCCCTGCCGATGGTCAGGGGACGATCCTGGTCGGAACCGACCACGATCCCTCGCAGCGTCTCGTCGCCGGTGGAGGTCATCCTGCTCCCCGCAGCCCATTCGAGGAAGTGCTTGATCGCCGTCCAGGTGTTCGACGGCCCATGGCCGCCATACCCGTGGGTGAATCCTCCGGGGTGCGGAGCGCCGAACGGCATGATGTGCATCTCGCCGTCGACGTTGAGCAGGATGGGGCCCTCCTGGGTGTTCGGTTCGACGATGATCTCGTCGAACGCCTTCAGGTGTTCGAGGTCGCGGCTGGCAAGGCGAGCGATCGGGACCACGACCGTGACGCGGGTGAATCGCTTGTCCTCGTAGCCGATGATCTCCTGAACGAGGACGTGGTTGTCGTCTCCGTCGATGAGGATCGACGGCCGTTTCTCCCCTCGCTCGGAGGAGTACAGGTCATGCTGCTTCGATTCGAGCAGCCGGTAGTCCGGGGACGTGCGGCTCTGGGCCTCCTCGAGTGAATCGAGGTAGCTGTTCCACGACGCAGCGTATGCCCGCCGCTCGAAGGTGCGCAGTTCATAGAACCTCGGCCATTCCGCGTCGTCGCCGAAGGTCTCAGTGCTCAGCTCTCCGAGCGACCGGTGGACGACGGCCGCGATGCCGCGCTCGAGCGCGTAGACAAGCGACGGGGTCGGTGTCGCGCCGAACGGGCCGTAGACCTTGTAGATGAGGCTGCCGAGCGTGTCGGCCGCGTTCTGCCGCACGGTGCGGGAGACGTTGAGGTCACCGTCGATCAAGGCATCCTGCAGCACAGGGCGCAGGAGCGACATGTCCGGGTATTCGACGCTGACGATCGGCGCCACGTGATCGTGGGCGTCCTCCTGCCGGAGGAGGTACGACTCGTACGCCGTTCCGGAGGTCTCCCAATTGATCTCCTTGTCGAGACGGGAGATGGCCAGACGGAGTGCATCGGATCGTCCGCTCGACGCTCGCCCGATGGCCGCGTCGTCCCGGGACGCCAGCTGCGCGAGCAGCGAAGCAGCCATCGCCCGGTTGTAGTAGTTGTCGACGTCGAGGATCACCGTGGTGTGTGTGCGTCCGGCGCGCTGCCACGCATCGACCGCCTCGGCCGAGGCGATTTCCAAGATCGGGACGGGCGCACCGAGCTTGGCGTGGAGCGTGCCCCAGGTGATGGGCTCCTGCTTGCCGTCCTCCTCGAAACCGCGGCGGGAAGCTGAGGGCGAATGCCAGGAGTCTCGGTGGGGGTGGATGGGCTCCGTGACGACCACGACCTCGCTTGCCTGGACCTCCTCCAGCCGCACCCAGGCGACGTCGTACTTGTCGACGCCGAGCTGATCTGCAGCGGCGTCGATGAAGGGCAGGAGGTCCGTGCCGTGGATGCTGTAGAGGGGGCCGCGGTCGCCGAGACTGTTCATGTACGGGCTGTCGTTCACGATCGTGTTCCGCAGCAGGGCGATGAGACCGACGAGCCCGGCGTCCACCTTGACCAGCTGCACGAATGCTCGCTGCCCGTCGTCTTTGACCTGGACCAACGCGTCATCCACCCGTACGAACGGGGTCGCCTGAGGCGGGTATCCGTAGATGCTGCGGGATGTCTTCCTGCCCTGCCGGGTGGCGACGACTTCTTCGACGTAGGTCGCCGGCCAGCCACGCTCGGTCCCGTCTGCATCCTCGACTGGAGGGATGAGAGCTCCGCTGTTTGCCATCTGTGAGACGCGTGCAGGCGTGAGATCCAGCGCCTTGGCGACCTTCTTGCGTGAGAACAGACCCATGTGACTCATCCTCCGTATCGATGTGACTTTCGAATGCGTTGAGTCGAGACTAACGAAAACGAAAGCCTTGTCAAGATCAGATGGAAAGTGAGAGCCGGCCAGGCTCGGCCAGAGCGCCCGCCTGGTCGGCGAGATCACTTGCGGCTGAAGGCGTCGGGGCGGGTGGGGCAGACGTCCGGTCAGAGGACGTCTGTCCAGGTCCTGGCTTACTCCCTGTTGACCAGGAGCGGGGGCGAACAGAGAGAGAAGAGAGTTAACGACTCGTCTAGAGAGCTACTACTTCATTCCCCAGGGTTCGCACTATGGATCCCGCCTCTGTGTGTTGCCGGGGTGTCTGTATGTATCTCCTCCGCCGATGTCTGACCGTCTGACCAGAGCCGTCGATCCCAGTCGGGAGTAGAGCAAAACCCGGTCTGAGCCTCTCTGATCAGCTCTGACCGGGTAGAGACGTCCGGCCATCAGTCGCCGTCCGCCGGACGTTCCACTTCCATGGGGAACAGGTACGGTCACGGCAACCTCCACGACCGACGAGGCCGTTTCGAGGAACGGTCACGCACCGACGCCGAAGGGGACCTCCGGCCGGCATCTGTGGACGCCGAAGGGGACCTCCGGCCGGCATCTGTGGACGCCGAGCGGATCGGGATGTTCCTCGCCCGGGATCGCCGCGCACTGCCACGACCAGGGACCGCTCCACTGGAGGTCGACGAGCTTGCCCAGCCGGGGATCGCCGTCCTGCAACGAGGCCCTGCGCGTCACTCGCGGTCACGACGAGCACTCCGCTCCGCCCACCGTGTCGCTCGCGTCGCATGGCGCAGCCTGCGGAAGTTGCGGCGGCTGCTGAGGCGCCTCGGATGACGGGAAGGCCACTTTCCGGCCAGTGCCGGGCGTGCGCCGTTCATGAGCATCGACGCACACGGCAACATCCATAACACATCCGGACGTTTCGACGGGCACATCCGCACTGAGCCCGAGGGGGCGCTCGCCCTCACCATCGAGGAGATCGGCCAGGCCGCCGACGAGCGCGCCGAGCGTGCAGCACAGCGAGAGCGCTGGGAACACGTGGTCGACGTCCTCGGGAAGACTTCCGGTGCGATCGCCCGCGAATGGCGGATCGACCCGACGAACGCCGAGGACATCGCGCAGGACACCATCAAGAAGATGCTGGAGTCACAGCGCGACATCGACGACCAGCTCGCGCAGAAAGACTCGTACTTCAAGCAGGCAGCCCGGAACCGGGCGACGAAGTTCAGCGCCGCCTACCAGAACGGCCGCCGCAGCGAGGACATCGCAGCGGCCCGCCAGCTCGCCGCGGCTGAAGCCGAGTTCGAAGCCGCCAACGGACGGCGGATGAACAAGCGCGAGCGCGACGAGGAAGCGCACCGCATCCTGATGTCGTTCAAGCCGGGCCAGCGCCCGAAGGACGACTTCCACCGTTCGCGGTCGACCCTCAGCCTCGACGCTCCCGTGAACGCGGACGGCTCGACGACGCTGGGTGACCTCATCGAGGCGCCGGAGGGGGAGCCCCGTCACGACGCGGTCGACGACTTCGCTGCCCGGATCGGTCACGAGATCGACAACGGGATGACCACGAAGGCGAACGCGCGCCGGCAGTCCTGGCGTCTCGTCTCGATCCGCGACGGAGCACCGCAGGTCCAGGAAGGCGTCCTCACCACCGGTCAGGCGCGTAAGTTCAAGCAGACCGTCGCGAACGCCCCCGGCGGGGTACTCGGGCTCCTCGACCGCTGGGAGTCCGGCGAGGCCACCACCGATGAGGAGCGGGCCCTCTTCGCACCGTTCGGGGATGACATCGACATGCGCGGCTACGAGAAGGTCGCCTCCACCCTCCGTCGCCACCCCGCCCTCGCCGACCGCCTGCACGCCGAAGCCGTCGCAGTCGCCGCGAGCTGAAAACGCATCGACCCCAGATCCCTGTTCGCAGGGGTGGACGGATAGAGAGCTCGAACTAGGAGGACCTCATGAACTTGCTGTCCGGATGGGCGACGCTGTGGGGGCAGGTGCCGGCAGGCTGGCGGATCCTGCTCGCCGCCGGCGGCGTCCTGATCATCATCGTCTCCATCGCTGTCTGGCTGTACAAGAAGCGCAAGGGCAACGGGGCACCCGGCGGGTTCCCGACCGTCCTCGTCGTCCTCGGCGGGCTGATGGCCGGCCCGGAGCTGATCGTCCCGGTGATCCTGCTGGTCGCCACAGCGCTGCTCACGGTGCTCTCCGCGATCGTCACCTGGGCTGCTGGCTTCCTCGGCGGATAACGGGGGACGCCGATGTCTGTGCCGCACGTCTACGACCTCACCCACCTCACCGGACGACGCAAGAACGACGAGCGACGCTGGGTGGTCATGACGTTCGAAGTGCGCAGGCGTACCGCTGTCGTCATCGGCATGTCGCTGGTCCTCTCGGCGTTCCCCACCCTACTGCTCCTGCCGTTCCTCGGCCCGTTCGCACTGATCACACCGGTCATCGCCGTCACCGTCGGCCTCGCGCTCTGGGAGGGGCGCCAGCGAAGGGGCATGAAGCTGCGGAACTGGCAGGCGATCCTCGACAAGCGCAACGCCAGCAACGGCACCCTCTTCGCCGCCGGCGAGGTCATGGGGGACCCCGTGCTCGTCATGCATCAACCGACGGTCATCCCGCTCGAGGCGCCGACCGACATCAACGCTCCCGACGCCGCTCGACCCCGATACCGCACGGTTCGGGAAATCCCTTCGCGTGGAACTCGGGGGCCGCTGGCTGTGGTGCAGCGAGGATGGGGCCGGTCATGAAGCGACGGTACGTGTTCCGGGCGTATCCCACGACGCGCCAGCAGCGGGGTCTCAGGCGCCTGTTCGGGTGCTGCCGCTACATCTACAACTCGGTCATCGCAGATCGGCAGATGACCTTTGAGACCAGGCTTCACGCGGTTGAGGAATCACGGCCGACCCAGGGGAACCCAGACCGCACGGTTCGTTCGTTCGACGCGAACCGACAGGCGGCGCTCATCACCTACGAGCGCACACGGAAACCGTGGCTGAACGATGTGTCCTCGGTAGCGCTCATCCAGTCGATGCGGGACGCCGAGCAGGCATTCTCGAACTTCTTCGCGTCAGTATCGGGGAACCGCAAGCGACCGAGGGTCGGATTCCCGCGCTTCAAATCCCGGTTCACCGGGAAGCAGTCGGCGCGGTTCACGTCAAACGGGTTCCGCGTGGACGGGGACCGGGTGTTCATCGCCAAGATCGGCTGGGTCAGGTTCGTGCGGTCGCGCGCACTGCCCTCGACGCCGTCGAGCGTCACCATCATCCACAAGCCCGATCAGACGTTCGAGGTCTCATTCGTTGTCGAGGTCGCTCCGGTGGATCTCGCGCCTGCGATTGAACGTCACGCGGGCATCGATGCCGGCCTGGACACCTTCGCTGCGGTCGTGTACTCGGACGGGACACGTGAGAAGGTCGACAATCCCCGGTTCTTCCGGCGGCAGCATCGCCGACTCCGCAAGGCACAGCGCGATCTCTCCCGCAAGCAAGGTCCGGATAGGCGCACCGGCAAGAAGCCCAGCAAGGGGTGGCGCACACAGCAGGCGAGGATCGCACGTCTTCATAGCGGGGTCGTCCACACTCGCACAGATTTCGCTCGCAAACTCGCGCGTCGGCTAGCGAGCGAGAACACCACCATCGCCATCGAGAGCCTCAACATCCGGGGGCTTGCGCGATCGGGGGGACACGATGCTCAGGGCCGGGGGCTGCGCCGGTCAATCCACGACGCCGCGTGGGGTGCGTTCTTCGCAAACCTCGCGAATGTCGCCGGGTCACGGCTGCTCGCTGTGGATCCCGCACACACGTCACAGACTTGCGGAGTCTGTGGTGTGGTCGATGGGCCGAAGCCGCTGTCGGTTCGGAAGTGGGAATGCCAAGCGTGCGGCGCGGTCCTCGACCGGGACTGGAACGCCGCATTGAACGTCATGATCGCCGCTGGACAAGCGGAGATCTCAAACGCCGGTGGAGGGGACTTCAGACTTCAGCTCGCTGAAGCAGTCGCCAAGGAAGCCGGAACCCGATGGTCCGCCGGAGAGGTGGCCGCATCAACGCCAGCAACCCTTTCCGGCAAGCCCAAGAATCCCGCGGCCTCGGCCGCCCGGAGGAAGTCAACTGGAGGACCCGCATGACCGCGCCGAAGACGCCCCGCACGGGGCTCCGCCGCGCCTTCGGCGCCATGATCCTCGCCCTCGCGGCTGTGCTGCCGTTGACCGGAAGCGCCGTCCCGGCTGCAGCCGCGCCCGCGACGGTGAGCTCCGAGTCGACACGCATCGTCCCCGCCGCAGGCCCCGAGATCAACGACCCCGGAGTCGAGGAGCTGCAGCGGGAGTACGGGCTGGAGAACTCCTGGGCATACCCCTTCGCGACCTTCGACGACAACGCCTACCGGATCTTCCCCCGATGGAACGACGGCGCAAGCGGCTTCTACACGAAGTTCGATGGCTTCTCCATCCCGAACGCCGTCGACTCGGCGTCACGGAACCTCGTCGAATCCCCATACCTCAGCACCGGGCACTCGATCTGGGGCTTCACCGGGATGCTCACCAGGAACGCAGTCAGCTTCGACGCGATCTCCTCCATCGGCGGTTACATGGACATCGCCGGAGGCACGTTCGTCAACACGCTGTTCCGGATGGACGGCAACCCCACCTCGAACCCCGCCGTCCTCATCATCGTCGTGCTGGTGCTGGTCCTCATCGTCGTCACGATCGTCCGCTCCGTCGGCAGGGGCGCGGGGCTGATCTTCCGGCGGGTCGGATCGATCTTCATCATCTTCGGCATCTTGTTCGGGATGACGCTCAACGCCGCGGGCACCGTCGTCGACCAGAAGACCGGCTCCTATCGCCCATCGCCGCTAACCCCCGGTTGGGTTGTGAAGACGATGAACGACTCGATCTCCTACCTGTCGGACTCCGTCGCGACAGCCCTGGTCACCGGAATCGAAGGCATCGGTGGACAGCTGCAGCCGAACGACCGTGACACCGAAGGGCTGTTCGACTGCCGCGGAATCAACGACGCTCTCTGGGGTCGCCTCGAGACGATGGCGACATGGAATCCGCGGTTGGATGGCGCGCAGGCGAAGACGATCGCACGGGTCATGGATGCCATGTGGGCGACGACCGGCCTGGAGACCTGGAAGCGGTCGCAGCTCGGTCACAACAACCCGTACGCCGACGCGACGTACTGCCACCTCCTCGACATCCGTTCGACGAAGGCAACGCCGTGGGGGGCCTTCTACGCACTCCGGAACCAGGTCGCCGCGAAGACCGGCGATGGCACGTTCCTGACCTACACCGGCAACTACGCCGAGCGGTCCGGTGACGTCTCACTCGCCGCACCGTTCAACCCGTCATCGGACAACGACACCGCTGCCTCGATGGTTGCCTGGGCTGCGTGCAAGGCCACGGCCGTCAACGGCTCAGACGTGACCTGGGCGCTTCGGGACGGCTGGGACGGGTACGAGCACGACAATATGAAACTCACTGCTGAAAACGCACAGGAGAAGTGCAACAACTGGTGGACCTGGCAGAAAGGCGGCAGCAGCGGGAACCTGGAAGACGTCTTCGACGTTTCAGGAGACAGCGGCTGGATCAGCGACGCGTCTTCGAAGGCGCAGAACCCGGCGGCCGTTTCCGACTACCTCCGCGCGTTGACCGGGGTCGGGGCAGCAGGAAACGTCGGCGGCGCCCAGGCGTACGTCGCCGGATCGATCTTCGGCCTCGCCTCGTTCGGGTACGTCGACCTGATCTCGTTCCTTGCGAACCTGGCCCTCGCCGGATTCATCTTCCTCCTCTGGTTCGTGCTGATCTCGGCGCTGATGTCGGAGTCCCCGTTCAGGGAGCGGATCGGCAAGGCTCTGAACCAGGTTCTCGGGCTTGCGATTTTCGCGTCGATGATCACGGTCATCATCGGGCTCGTCGTCACCGTGACTCGCCTGCTGATCCTCATCGGCGACACGATGTTCGGCCGCGGCTCGTTCTTCCAGATGATCTGGACCGGAATCGCGCCGGTGATCGCCCTCGTCGGCGTGCACTTCTTCTTCAAGAAGGTGCTGAAGCTCCCCTCGCCGGTTTCCGTCGGCGGCGCGACCGCATGGGGCAAGGCAGGCGCGAGCGGCGCAATCGGGGCTGGCGCGATGGCGGGTATCGGCTCCGGCCTCGGCTCGTTCGCCGGTGTGCGATCGGCGATGAACAGCTTCCGGCGCGGAGCCAACATGGTCCGAAACGCCACGGGACGCGGACGAGGCGGCACAGGTGGGACCGGACGCCGCAGCGCCATGGACGCACGTTCCCCCGGCATGACCGACAAGCAGAAGGTGGCAGCTGACAAGGCCAAGGCAACGCAGCAGCAGCGTGAGCGCGTGAAGGCGAGCCAGGAGGAGCTCCGCGCTGCGAGGGACTGGAAGCGTGAGACCACTGGCGCGACTGCTGGCGGTGACACCGCTGCCTACCGGGAGCGGCTCGCCCGAAAGGATTCCCGGAAGGGGCTCCGCGAGCTGCGCACCGACTTCCGCCAGCAGATCAAGCAGGCCCGCAAGAACGGCGACGAGGAGCTCGCCGGGAAGCTGCGCGAGAAGCAGCTGAATACCGAGGGGCTCTACGCGTACCGCGAGCAGATGCGACGCCAGAACGTTTCCAGTGGCGCCCGAGCCTTTGCTGCGGTTCGCGACCTTCCCGCGGCCGCCGCGAACCGTGCAGCGCTCGGAGTCCGCTCGGCTGCTGCGACCGCGTGGAACACGCCGGTCGCAGGGATCTCCGGCGCCGTCGCTGCAGGAGCGATCCGTTCCGAGGCCAAGGTCTTCGCGCAGTCCCGAGGCGTTCAGGCTGCGGCCCGTGGCGCGCAGTTCGTCGCACGTGGCTCTCGCTCGGCACACCAGCTGCTCACGCAGCGGACACAGAACAACCGCCTGGTCGCCGAGTACCGCGCCGCGCAAGCGGGAGCGGCAGAGCAGGCAGCAGCGGCACGCACGGCTGCAGCAGAGGAAGCTCAGCGTGCACGGCAGGAAGCCGCCATGGCTGCTCAGCAGGAGCGCATGGGCGCGGCGTTCGCGTCCGGCATGCGCGGCGCGTCTGGGTACTCGAACCGGATGAAGAAGTAGGAGGGCTAGCATGAGCACTGCAATCGAGGCCAGCCGTCACCCGGCGGGTGCGCCACAGGGTCGCGGCGGCGAGTTCTCTCCCCGCCGACTGACTGATCCGGAGGGGAATTTGGTCGAGGAGACGACTGGGAGCTTTCTATACCCGCCGGACAGCTTTGCCTCTTACGAGGAGTACATCGAATTCTGGGAATCGGCGCCCATCTCCGACCGAGTGCTCTCGAACGCGTCGCATGCTTATCGGTCGTGGCTTCAGAGCGCCGAGGATGCATACGTGCGCGCGAACTGGCACCGTTTCGACGAGGACAACCAGAAGACGGAGAAGATGCTCCAGCGCAAACTGGGGGCCAATGCTCAGGAGCTCAATGTCGCGTCACGCCAAAAATTGATCGACGAGTTTCGGCAGAAGTACCCTGCTGAGGTCTCGCCGCGGCACATGCGTCAGGTGCTTCGTGCTCACTCCATTGCCAGTTACGGTGGTTCGATCGAGGATCCCGCTGGCCAGCAGCGCGTCTTGCAGTACACGGTGCAGATGGACGGCCGCACGATGTCCCTCGACGACATCGTCGATCGCTACAACCCGATCGAGTGGGCCGACCGAGCGCTCACTGAGGCGGATCTGCCCGTGGTCGACAGCCTTCGGTACCTCGCGCAGGCCAACGATCAGCGGGACGGTTACGAAACAGGAGAGCCCCTCGTTTCGCCGTACTGAGGCCGGTCCGCAACGATTTGTTGCAGACCGGGTATAGGGTCTCATCGAGTAAGACGCCACATACTCGGCGTCTTGATCCTGAGGAGGCCCCATCATGACGACGACAACGGCTCGCTGTATTGCCGTCGTTGCTGCCGTTATCAGCATCGGGGGGCTCGCCACGGCGTGCGCGCCCGCGGCCCCATCCACACCTGCCGACGTCGCCACAGAGCTGGCGGAGGCCTTCATCGCTGCCGATGTGGATCGAGCGAACCAGTTGTTGTGCGAGGGAGCCTGGGTGAAGAACGATCCTGACAGCTACGAGCTGGGCATCGCCGCGCCAGACCGCTGGGACTTTTCCGGACTCGAGTACTCCATCCGCGACGAATCTGAGGATGGCAAGGTCCTCGGAAGCCTAGGAGAAGACGTCGAGTTCGACGTCACGACCACGAAGGACAAGGACACCGTCTGTGTCTCGTCGCTGAGCATCAATGGCGCCAACGGCTACGTCAAGGACTAACGACGACGCCGGCCGCTCGTAGGGCTGCACGGGCTTGAATCCGTGATCCCTCGACGATCAGGTCCCGATCAACGCCTGGCGAGGCCTTGTCGTACACCTCCCACGCTTGAGGATTCAGCGCACGGGCGGCCGCATCGATACGGCCGTCATCGGGCTGCGTACCCTGCGGCGCGCCATGCGTCGGGCATCCAGGCGCACCTGGGCGATCGCCGCAATAGCCGCACAAGGGGAGTGGCCCGGGGGAGGCCTCGCACTCGTCGGAGGTGCGGAGGTGCGGGATGGCAGCCCGGATGATTCGTTCCGCCTCCCTGTAGTTGCGAACCGCTTCCGCGTCGCTCTTGGCGCCCTTCTTCACGGCCGCGAGTGTTGCGAGACGGATGAGCTCCTCGGACGGTTCGACCTGCGGTTCTGCATGTGCGGATGCTCGACCTGCACGCCATCCCTGCCGGTAGGACTCGGCGTGGGCGTCGGACAGACCCGCGTCCTTCTCCTCGACGCTCGGCTCTGGTATCTCGGACTGGTGGGCGGCAACGGCCGCCAGGTGCTCGCGGATCAGGCGTGCGCAGTAGCGGTCGCCGTTGTCGGCCGAGCCTTCCAGAGCGGTCGCGGCGTAGCTGAGGTTGCTCAGCCACTGCGCGGTCTCGATCGGCGCTGTCTGAAGGCCCCGGGGCTGCGCTCCGTTGGCCGATTGGTTGATGCGATCGTCGGTCATGCTGTTCACATACCCTGCCTCAACGCTCATCGCTGGCCTGCTTCGGGTCGAGGAGGATGGCCGAAGTGATCGTCTTCCCGGGCCTTCCCAGCAGCCGGGCATCGTCGATGAACGGCTTGGTACGGCGATGCAGGGGCCAGCGAATGAACGCCGACGGGAACCAGTACACGGTCTCCCCGTCGGGAGTGACACCGATCCTGCCCCTGGTGAGCAGATCCTCGAAACGTCTCGCGCGCATCGAACCTGCTGTCCGGAGCTCACGCTCAAGTCCGATGCGGGCTTCTTCCGGGATCCCTCGGAGCGCTTCGTCGACGAACTTGGCGGCGACGCGAATCTCGTCCCACATACCGATGGCCTCCTCGACATCCTGCAGCGCATCGAAGGTCACAATCTGGCCAGCGGTTTCGGTCACCTTGCTCATCAGATCGTGGGGGTCGTTACGCCAGAATCCTGGCTCAGTCCTCGGTAGTCCGGCGATGAGTATGCCCAGCTCGCGGCGTAGGGCCTCGATGCGCGCCTCATTGCCGTCTGATGCGTTCACGTCCCTGGTGTGCTCGATGGTGCCGCCGCCGAGCAGGCCAAGAGACAGGCGGCGAACAGTGTCACCCTGACGGTGCGCCACGATGGCCTGTGAAACGAGCGCACGAGCAAGGTCTGCGCGGACACGCCGATCTTTGCTGCCTGCGAGGGAAGCGAGGTGGATGAGCATGACTACGCTCGCGGACAGGCCCGTTGCGATCGCCATGATCCCGGCGCCACGCACCCACACGTCCGGGTCAGTCGTGGCTACAGAGCCAGGCCCTACGAATCCGGACCAGAGAGTCATACCCAGGAAGAACAGGACCACGCCGGCGATTGCTCCTGCGAACCCGGCGACGATGATCAGAGCTGCCGCGAAGATCACGGAGGCGAGCACTCGTCCCGCGAAACGAGTGCGTGGGCGCTTGTCGAGCCAGCGGTTGAACCCCTCAAGTACGGGGACGTGCTCAGTCATGGGAGGTGATCCTTCGGTCGGTGCGCATCCATGGCGAGTACTCGACCCGTCGGTCGCGCATGTGCTCTGAGATGTCTGTGGCGCCGAGCGCCTCCACGGTGTCGCGCTTCTTCCTCCGCTCGTTGGGATAGGCGAAGACCTCGTGATGCCACGAGCCGTTCGCGTCACGCCACTCGAGCCCGAACTCGACGACGACAATCGACTCTCCGGCCTTGAGCCTGGTCATTGTTCGGATGTCCAATTCAGTCATTGAGGTTGCCGTTGATACCTGGGGAGAGAGCGATGCCCTCTCGATAGCGGATTCGGGCCTCCTCGACCCATTCCTTCGGAGTTCTGCCACCTGCAGGTGAAACCGCTGCTGCGAGGAACCACACCATTCCGTATGCCTCCTCGGCGTACTCCCAGACGTCACCACCGGTTTCGAGCATTGCCGCGAGATCGACATCGCTCAGAAGGCGTCCGTCGTCGGTGACGCTGTGCATCCAGGAACCTGCCATGTCCTTCTCCTCACACATCCACTGCCCTGTCGAGGTATCGGCGCGCGGCTTCGCCGTGGAGAGGGTGGCCCCGGTGCTCGCGAGCCCATTCCACGTAGTCGTCGCGTGAGATCCCCTCGTCGTACCAGTCCGCCATCCACGTGAAGACGAGCCCGGCGATGGCGCGGCAGCCGTCGCATTGGACCCAGTCGTAGACCCGGCCGTCGTACACGTACGTCTGCCGGGAGTAGCTCTCGCCGGCACTGATCGCAGTTGCTTTGCAGGTGTCGCAGCGATGGGCCTTGCGGGCGACCACGGTCTTCTCACGGAGCAGGACTGGCATCGGGGTCTCCTTCCTCGGGACCGGACGCACGTTCGACGCTGTCGTATCCGAAGTTGTTCAGGATCGCTCGACATCCGCCGATCGCCGCGGCGCGTGCGATGGACTCGGGAACACCCGCCTCGCCCTCGACCTGCGCGTCGTGAGTCGTCTCGAAGGTGTCGATGTCTATCAGCGAAGTGATCGTGGTGACTACCTGCATCTTCATCGTTCGTTCCTTTCCTCTTGACCTGCGCACGAAGGGCACAGGTCCTGCTCGCCGTCGTGAGCCCAGCCGTCGTCGAGGACGCCGTCGATCTCGTTGGCGCCGGCGTCGTAGCTCGTGCTGGTCTCTGCGGACGTGCCGCATTCGTCGCACGTGATGCTCACGGTCATCGTCATCGACTGCCCCCGTCCGGCAGGCTGGTGATCGCCGCCAGTGCCTCGCGCATGCGGTGCCGCTGAGCTTCAACCGCTGCATCAGGACCACTCGCCGCCCAGGCGCATCGGCCGCAACGGTAGGTGTAGCCGCCGTCGCGCATCGAGTAGCCGGTGACGTGCTCGGCGTGGACGGACGCTGCAGCAATCACGTCAGCTTCGGTGAACTGCGCAGCACCCGCTTCCGACCTCGAGTCGATCTGGCTAGCAGCCTCGTGCTCGGCAAGCACGGAGCGTCCCTTGTCCGTCAGCCCGCCGCGGTACCGCTTGCTCTTGGCGAAGGGGTCAACCGCTTCGAACCAGACGAGACCGCGGCGTGCGAAGGCGTGGAGAGTGCGCCCGTCGACGCCGTTGAACTCGCTCTGTCCGTCATCGGCGAACACCTCCAGCGCGATGATGTTCTCGCGGACGTAGCGGTCAAGCATCGCGACTCCTTGGCTGATTGTCCGCGCCCTTCCGGCTCACGGGGAACCTACGTGCATAGGCGGTTCGTGCAGCATCGAGTCGGCCGATGGCGAACCCGAAGGCGTGCGTTGCCTCCACGAGCTCTGCCCACTCGGCAGAAGTGTGCGGGTCTGGGTCGGTCCGGTCAGCCCGAGAGAGCTCATCTGCGATGCGGTCGGCGGCGTCGGGTGAGATCGCGACGCGGTGGCCATGAGCTCGGGCTTCGGCAGCCAGCTCCCGGAGATCGGTGACGTCCTGCAGACTCATCGCTGCTGTCCGTCCTGAGCCTCACCGAGGCGCGAGCGCTCCGGATACAGCGCATCGCACTGGAGACGCAAGCCTGTCGGCGGGACGCCCTGGCGGTACCGCCCCAGCGTCCAGCCGCCCTGCTTCTCCCGGCGAGCTCGCTCGCCGTTGCATGCACGCTCGGAGCCGATCGCGAGCTTCAGCGGGTACGGGAAGCCGTCCTTCCCCCGATACGCCGGGTGGAAGCCCCAGAGCGCCCATCGCACCGAAGTCCTAGGCATCGGAGGACGCTCGCTTCACGATCTCGTAGCCCTCGGCATGCAGCCCCGTGAGCCACTGCCGGTCCGGGATGCCGCCGGTGACTCCCGGGTACGGGCGGGTTCGGTACTGGGAGCGCCAGTCGGCACGGTCGACGGCCTCGATCTGCTGCTCGAAGGTCAGAGCGCCGGCGGGGACGCCGGCGGGGACGCCGGCGGAGTGAGCCTGATCCCAGGCGACGGGGTTGCCCTCCGAGTTCACGCAGGTGTCGCAGACCTCGATCTCGCCGTCAACGTTCATCATCCGGTGCGGCTGCTCGACCTCCTCCGGATGACGCGCAGCCATCTCGCTGTCGATCCGCACCGCGGTGAGGTGGTCGAAGTCCTGGACGAATCCGATGATCTCGCGGGTCCGCTCGGCTCGAGCGTGAGCGATGATCTGCACGCGGGTGGCGTCGAGGTCGTGCATTCCGGAAGCAAGCTGATCGGTCATGCCAGCCACATACCCGGCGGTCGGCAATCCAAGCCAGATAACTACTAAGGCTTGCCCCTAGGGTTATGCTGCTGATACCTTGCTCTCAAGGATTCAATTCATCAGGGAGTGCTCTCATGTCCATCAATTTCAAGCTCGACGACCGTCGCGACGTTGACCCAGCGGACGATCCGTGGGGGCGGACCTGGATCGGCTGGGCTGAGGACCTCAGTGACGAGGACATCTACGAGCAAAACCGCGGAGTCTGGCTGCTTGGGAAGCGATCGAGGAACGAGCGACTGGCGACGTTCTCGAACCAAGGCCGCGTCAAGGTCGTTGTCGCGATCGATGACTTCGAAGACGTGCCAGGCGGCAAGCAGGCCATCATCGGTCGGGTGCTGTCCGCGGGAGACTCGGACTACGACGCTCTCATTGGAACCGTCGTCGACGCATTCCGGAACCCCGTAACCTACCAGGAACAGGGCGACCGTGTGTGCGCTTGCGGCTGCGGAGCCAGCGTCTCCGGGACTGTCACCTTCCTTCCCGGCCACGATCAGCGGGCCGTCCACGACCGGATCAGCAAGCAGTGGGGGAGCACGCTGGCGTTCGTGCGGTGGTTTGACGACACCTACGGGCGGCCGTAGGCTCTGGCTCATTCCGACCAATACTCGGCGCAACCATCATGGCTGACGAACTGCATCCCGCCGTAGACGTGCATGAGCACCAGGTCGTCCCAGGTCCGTGGGCCACCAGACTCGAACGGCGCACTGATCTCGACGACGGATTCGGAGTCGCACATGCTCCCGATCAAATGGCCGGGTGCAAGAGGGTGGAGGCGAGTGATCTGTTCGTTGTCGCAGAATCCGCAGGTCTCCGGGGCATTGAACGGCAGCATGTTGATGCTGCTCGAGTGCGGGTACTCGTCGTTCGTCCACGCATCGAGCGCATCACGGCGCGAACCTTCGTGCCGGTCAACGCTGCTCCAGCTGACGAAGCTCGCAAGATCCGGTGTCACGAACTCCCAATAGCTCACGGGTCCGAGAGGTGAGGTGGTCTCACGGAGAGCGATCCCAAGGCGTGGATCAAGCCTCCTTGTGATGCTCGCCATCTCGGCATGGACTGCTTGACGATCGCCGTTCAACTGCGAGAAGGCCGCCTCGAGACTGATAGTCGGCAGCGCGCGGGTGACAAGCGCGCCGTCCGCCCTCACGCACCGGAACATGTCCCCGTTCACACCGTCCGTGAGATCGCCGCGGTCCACGCGCGGAGCCGCTGCGGCATCCGCGGGGGTCGGGAACCTCTGAAACCACGATCTTGACCAGCCGTTCGGCACTCGCGGGGCGTCGTTCCAGCGCACCGGATCTCCCCACAGCCCTCCGAGGACGGGATCGATGTGGCGCTGGGACCCGTTGCCATGCGGATTGCTGTGCCATAGCACCGGTCCTCCGGGCACATCCGGTGCGAAGAATCCACCGACGATGACGTCGCCATCCTCGCCTGCCGCGGCCTTTGCTTCCTCCAGAGTCAGGAAGCTGGGGCCGTCGGGGATGGTGGAGTAGTCGTGCTGCTCCCAGCTCAGGATCCTGTACTGGGGGCGCCCTCCTGACGATGGCGGGGAGGACAAGCCGAGTGCTCTGAGCGCCTCGGTGCACTTCACACCGTGGTCGCGCATGTACGCGCGGATCAAGGGTTTGCGGTTCGTGCTGACCATGGCAGATGCTCCGGAAGACATGCGGCTCCACCCGTGCTCGCCGCTGGTCCGTCAGGGCAGATGCAGAATCCGATGTCATCCCTCAGGAGATTGTCTTCAATGCCAGCTGCAGCACTGGTGCATCGCCAGCTCAGAGTGAGGCGCCATCGGTCGCCCACCAACAACGGTAGCATCGGCCGTTCAGCCGGCGAGAGGATACGACCATGCGCAAGATCCCGTTCCGGTCCGCACCGCCCGAGCAGGCGATCCCGCCTGGCCGCATCGGGTACAACCTGGATGCCCCGATCCTGCTGCTTCACACGATCCAGACGGAGGTTGCGTACGAGCGACTTCTCTCAGACGGAGTCCTCCGACCATCACCCGAGCTTGCGGCCACGGAATGGCCCGAGGCGTACGCGTGGATGAACCGGATGATGGCAGACCGGTTGCCGACGACCGGGGATGCGGCCTTGTGGCTCTGGGCTCGAATCCGTCGATACGACCTGGTCAGAAACTGCAGACGGTCGGCTCGTTCCAGCGATCCCCATGTGCTGTTGACCTGCCGGATACCCCGGGAACGGGTCCTGTTGTCGCAGTTCGATGAATGGCACTCAGCCTTGAACTCGGCTCTGGCGGTGACGGTGGACCCAGGCGAGACCGACGAGTCGTTCGGGTCCCGGTACAGCGAGACTACGGATGCATTCGTCGCTCGTCTTGAGGTCGCCAATGTGAGGAACTCGCCGATCTCTGAGTGGCCGGCGGATCTTCGGGCAGAGGCCGAGAGCTCCTGGGAATGCATTTTCGACCGGCGGCGATTCGATCGGTGGTCGTACTGGCAGGCGACCGTCCACGACATTCGCGCCGAGGACGTCACCGATGCGGTCACGATTGTTGGCGCGCGCTCATGGCGTCGGGGCTGATCCGCCGACAGGTGCCGAGCACCCGCATCACGGAAGGTACGGGAGCTCCGACCGGTTCACAGGAACTCCGGCGCGGCCCATCGCGTCGAGCAGCGTCCGAGTGCCGCGGACACGCTGCTCCATCGCGTCTCCCGACGGCGGCCCGACCAGGACTTCGCTGACCGGGAGTGGGGTGAACACTGTCGGGGACTGCGCGTTGCCCAGAGGAGCTCGACCCAGCGTCAGATAGGGCACTGGCCCGCGCCGCGATGGGCGGAAATCTGGTGTGACGCCATCGGGCCGCTGCACAATCAGGCGCACTTCGTCTTCCTTCTCGAACGACGGATGCTTCAGCGCAGCTGCAAGACCGGCCAGGTGGGCCTGGACCACGATAACGGCTGCTCTCTGATCACCGGAATTGACGATCTGCCCCATCTGCCTAGTGGGATCCAGGAGCTGCGTGAAGACCGAGTGGATGAGCTCATCCTGCTCATCGGGCAGGTACCGGACCTTCACCCACTCGGGCGAGACCATGAACCCGGTGTCCACGGACGGCCGTCCGATGAGCGTGTAGGTCTCGAAGGCGTCGAGCTTCAGTGCGTATCCGCCTTCGCCGGCATAGCCGCGCCAATGCTCCAGGGAGTCGCGGGTGGTGGAGGCGCAGCAGACGTATGCAGGGTTGTCCGCCAACTGCTTAAGCAGGTCACCCAGCACGATGCGGATCGGCACATGCTCTCGGATCGTGCCCGACGTCGCGTTACCCTCAGCCTCGTACCAGTCGATGATGCGCTGAGCGCCATACTGCAGCTCGGAGAAGTCGTTGAGCTGCGTCGCGGCCGTGGCCCGGAGCGTCCCGTTCGGGTAGATCTGCACAGGCGGCGACCCGGGCACGAACTCCGGTGAAGGCGTCGGCGTCCGGCTAGTCAGGATCCCCACGAGCCCCGACGAATCCGTATAGTGCCAGACCTCGCCCTTGTGTGACTGGCCCAGACCGAACGCCGAGATGGTGCCACGGATCGGAAGTTCAGCATCGGTCATCCCGCCAGGATATTGCCCCGCTGCAGCGCCAGGATGAATCGGCCATCATCACGCAGCCCGGTGCTGGATGAGCTCAGTCTGATCGAAGGCGGGCAGGTCCAGTTCTTCGCGGATGCGCCCGACAGTCTTCGCGTCACAGCGGATCGTGGCTGCGATGAGGATGTCCGAGTACTTCCGCGCCCACAGGGTCCTCACGCAGATGCGGCGCTCCGCAGGAGTCAGGCGCGGTCCGTCTCCTTGGAGTGCCAGTGCGACGGCGATGTCGTCGACCAGGTCTGGGTCGCGATCTACAGCGGGAGGCTCGGGGTCAGTGTCCGGATCGTCCCACGCGAGAGGTGGCAGCCACCCATGACGTTCCGCGAGCCGGCGTGCTGCGTCGTGCATCGGGCCTTCCGGGCGCTGATCCCAGAGGGCGTCGAAGAGCGCCTTGACAGCATCGTGGGTGCCCACGGTCACGATCTTCCGTCGCCCGTGCACGAGAGGCGACAGGTTGCCGACGCCGCGGCCGAGGAGCTGTGCAATCGTGCTCTGGGTCTGCCCGGTCGCCACGAGCGCCTGCAGCCGCCGCGTTGTCCCCGTCGCGGGAACCGTGCTCGTCGAGATTGTCTGCGGCTCCAGACGGAGGAGCGCTTCGGCGACGACGGCCTCGATGGTCTTCAGATGAACGCCGGCGTTGGCGCCACGACGTCCGAATCGGAGGGTGGTGAGCGTGGAATGGGGCACGCCAGCGGCGACGGCTATCCGCTCGAGCGCGAATCCCGAGTCCAGCAGGCGCTGAAGGACTGCGCGTGCTGGTGCGGCATCCACGCGTCGCGGGCGGATCTGATCCTCACGTCCGTACGCACGGAGCCGGGAGCGCCTGCGCTGCCGCTCCATCTTGCGCGAGTGTCGACAAGGGGAGCAGCGACATCCATGAAGGGCCCAGCATCCATTGACGGTGTGCGTATGACCGGGCCCTGGCGGGCACTCTGGCAGGGGCGCACGCGATGAACTGTGTTCGGTCAGGGTCTGGTCGCGCCACGCCTGCAGATAGTGCCTCCGGCAGAGTCCCCGTGCGCGCACAGGTTGCCCGCAGCCATCGGCAGTGCAGCTGGTCATCGCTGACCCCGCGTGCATTCAGCCTCGTGGCCGTGAGCCCGGCGGGCTTCCTCGGCCGCGGCTTTCACCAGCTGCGGAACTCGGACGACGTCCTGCCCGCAGGTGCGGCAGACAGCAGTCCACTTCTTGACCCCATCGATGTCCACGGCCTTCAGGGGCGGGTATGAGAGCGGCATGTGTGATCCTCCGTGGGGATCACATACCCGGTGAGTCGCCTAGAAGAGAGGCTCCGCGGCCGCTCCCTGTCGGACGCCAAGAATCGGACTCATCGAGGTCTCCATCGGGTTATGGTCGGGCGCCAGTAGGGTAGACAAGTGACAGACTCAGCGCCGATCAATCCTGCAGTCGCCACTTGGCGATGGCTGGGATACTGGGGCAACCGTGGCGAGCCGTTTGTCACGGGTCTCAGCGTCCTCGGAACCACCGGCGGCGGTGCGGGAATCGCCACGTCCGGATGGTGGTGGTTTCTCGTCATTGTCGCCGTTGCGCTTCCTTTCCCTGGCGTGTTCTGGCGCAGACGGGCCGCCGAGGACGAAGTCCAGTCAGATGCGAGGGAACGCCTGATGGAGGAGAGTCTTCCCGCCCTGTTGGAGCTGGCGGCTACGACCACGTCGCAGCCACGTGATGACCGCCGGCGGGTCGCTGAGTCCGCAGTGTTGCGTGTGGCTGGTGATCTTCGGAATGCGTTCGAAGATGTGGCCGGCGTGAGAGTGGTTGTCTTCCGTATCAACGACGATGGACTCCAGATGGACCCATACCAACCTGCGGGTCGCCACGATCGGCCGGGTGCCTTCGTCCGCGGCACCGTCCGCGGAGACAAGGCGTTCGCAGTGCTGGAAGGAAACGCTGCATTCGTCATGGTAGAGAACCTCGACGAGACCGCCCCCGGAGAGTGGGCAGGGACAGGTGAGGGGTACAAGACCTTCATCACGGCACCTATTCGATCTTCTGTGGAAGGCTACGGTCTTCTCACAGTCGACGCCCCGATCGCGGGTTCACTCGACGAGCGCCATGGAACAACCTTGGCCCTTTTCGCTTCAGCTCTCGGTGTGTTTTTCGCTGAGGCTACCCGCAGTGGGGGAGGTCCGAGGTAGCATGAAGGCGTCAGAGGAGGTGACGACATGGGCAAGGTCAAACTGAATGAGCCAAGGCCGAACTACATTGAGCGTCCTGTCGCCGATCCGCAGAAGGCGATGGAGCGGGCGCGCCAGCAAGTGCGCGCCGAACGCAACCGCCGCGCGCACTACCTGATCACCGCAACTGCGCGAGGCTAGTCGGTCTGATCGCCGAGTGCGCCTCGCCGTCGGGCGAGTAGGGGCCGGTGGCGCAGGCGTCTTGCTTGCTTCGCTCGGGAACTTGTCGTGGTTCTCATCCGCTTACGCCGAGACCAGTTCACCGAATTCGGTGTAGACGCCGCGTCGCCGTAGCGGCTCCGGTACCTGGTCGACGTCGACGAGGTCTGCGAGTTCAGGCGCCCACGGGCTCCACCTCGCGTTCGGATCGCCAACCGTCTCGGACGCCCACAGGGGAGTGGGGATGTCTCGTGCGGCGGTCTCCTGCTCGACGACTCCCGCGACCGCCCAGGACCATCCATCTTCGAACGGCTCCGGCTCGTCGACGGTGAGCGCAGCCACGGCGAGGACGTCGCTGGCGCGGAGGCTGTTCACAAGCTGGAGGAGCGACTGCGCGGCCGCGTTTCTGTCGCCGCGGGCGAGCGCGTTCCGGATCTGGGCAGCGGTCTCCGCCGCGCTCGCACGACCGAACGTATCGACGACGAGAAGCCGGGCGCCGAGTCCGCGCGCCCACGTCTGCGCCGTCGAGGTCCGCGGATCCCGCCGACCGTGCTCGAAGGCGTAGATCGCGCTCGTGTCGATGCCCGTGCGCGCGCCAAGGGCCGTCGCGGGGAGTCCGCGCCGGCGACGGAGCTGCGTGAGCTGATCGGTGAGCATAGCTCCAGTGTAGGGTGTTTTCGCCCTAGCGACATGGGGCTGTGTCAGCTGCGCGTCTCCGATGGCGCCTCATCCTCCCGCTCGTTCGGTGCATCTGAGTTGAGTGGAGCGGATCTTGTGAGACGTTGCTTTGCTGTTTCAATCCGTGGCGCAGCGACCTCGGTCCATTTGCGCTTGATGTCGGGACCGAACTTCTTCACCACGACCACGCCACCTACGACCACGATGATCCCACCGAGGATGGCAGCCACCTTCACCCAGTCGATTTGGCCGTTCTGGGCCTGATTCTCGGCGGCGAGCTGGTCCTGGAAGGCTCTGAACGCCGACTCGGCCTCTTCCCTTCCGGCTGCGTTCTGGAGCGCCTGTTCGGTGCGGCGGGCAATGTCTACCGCCCGAGCCTCGGCGATGAGGACAGGCGTGATCTTCAGCTCGTCGAGGATCGACTCGTCGTAATACGTGGTCGACCAATCCCGGCGAGCGTATCCGCCGTAACCGTTGTCACGGTCGATGACCTTCCCGTACTTCTCACCGAACGCAGTGAGCTTCCAACCGCCGTACTCGCTTTCTTCGATCACTCCCATCGCTTCCAGCAGCCGATTCGTCACTCGGCCGTTCAGCCCGTATGCTGCGCCGATCTCAGTCGCGGATAGGCCGTACTTTCCCATGCTCACACCCCAGGTCTTGACCGTGGTTCTGATGATAGGGCCTCGGCACCCTCGCCATTCTCAGTTCCTTCCTCAAGCCGCTTCGAACCGGGTATGTGAGCAGCGCGCGGCAGATGCCGCCGAAGACCACTACCTGGGAGGTGCCGGCACCGTGCGTCCGACAGAAGAGCAGCAGTCCGCCGTCGACTTGTTCACCGCAGGCGGGAACGTCGTCGTCGAAGCCCTTGCCGGCACCGGCAAGACCGCGGCCCTCCGGTTCATGGCTGACACTGCACCCAACCGCAGGGGACTGTACGCCGCCTTCAATCGCAGCATCGCGCAAGAAGCTCAGCGGAGGTTCCAGGGCACGGGAGTCAACGCGCGGACGATGCATTCACTGGCGTATGCCGAATATGGAGTTCCAATGCGGCATCGCCTGGGGAAGCAACCACCGCTGAAGCCAACCGAGAAGGCGCAGATCCTCGGCATCACGGACAAGTACGTCCTGACTTCAGTGGAAGGTGACGGGCTGCCTGGCGCTCTTAGCCGTCAGCAGCTCGTGACCTGCGCTCAGCACACGGTCAATGCCTTCCTTCGCACGCTGGATCCAGATGTCACCGCTGACGCGGTATACCTCCCCCCGACCCTGGAACCCAAGTTGAAGCCCGCGGCAGCTGCGAAGCTCCGCGACACCATCGCGGGTTTCGCTCAGACGTACTGGCGAGACTTGCAGGACCCCAATGGACGGCTCCGCTACATTCCCGACGCCTACCTGAAGGCGTGGGCGCTGAGCAAGCCGGAGCTTCCATTCGACTACATCCTGTTCGATGAGTGCCAAGATGCTGATCCCATCATCACTGCGGTGCTTCAGGGCCAGCCGTCACAGGTCGTCGCCGTAGGCGATCGGCATCAGGCGATCTACTGCCAGCCAGCAGGAACGATGGTGGAGGTTCCAGTGCCGGATGTCCCCGCGGACGAACAGTGCCGGGTCGCGACGTGCCGGCGCCGACGCAACCACAAGACATCGAAGATGTGTCATCTGCACGAACTTGACCGGCGTGCCGGGCTTCCCATCCGTGCAATTCCGAACGGCCGCGGTCGCCGCACCCAACAAGTCCCGATCGAATCCCTTGTGCCAGGGCAGGACGTGGTCACCTATTCAAACGGGCACATCTTCAAGACGGGGCGGCCCATCTCGTCCGTCTCCGCCTTCGACTTCGATGGCGATCTGGTTGTCGTCGAAATCGGCGGAGGAACACGCTCGAAGTACGCGCCCAAGCACCATTGCGTCGTACGTGTCGGGGACGAACTTCGGGACAAGCATGTCGTATACATGATGCGGCGGGGCAGTCAGTTCCGTGTAGGACGCGTCCCGTTCACGTATGTGTCGCAGAACGGCACCTCGGGGTTGGCGGCGAGAGTCATCCAGGAGAAGGCGGACGCCGCGTGGATCCTGAGCATTCACGACGACGCGCGAAGTGCGGCCCAGCGAGAAGTTCTCGTTCAGGCTCGCTACGGCCTGCCTGGTCTCCGCTTCAACCCGCATAAGTTGGACCGGATCGACTTGAACCAGTTCTGGTCGCAGCTTGGGCCCAACTCAGATCGCGCGCAGGTCGCGCTAGAAGCTCACGGTCGCCTGATCGACTTCCCGCTCTTCACTCGGGGGCGCTACGCATTCACCTATCGCCGTCCATTCGTCACAGCAGCAGCGAATCTGATTGACGGGATGGCTGTGCTCCCCAGCGATCAGGTCCACGTCCGTCGCCAAGGCACCGACGTCGGGACGGGAGAGCATCGTGCCAACGCGGAGGCGTGGCATACGGTGAAAGTGTCCCGGGAAGCCTACAAGGGGAAGATCTACTCGCTTGAGGTCGCGGACCATCACACATATTTCGCTGATGGGATCCTGACGCACAACTCGTGGCGGGGTGCAGTGAACGCCATGGACGCCTTCGGCGGTGAGCGCACGATGCTTCGCCGCAGCTTCCGCTTCGGGCCGGCGATCGCCGAGTACGCGAACATGTGGTTGGAGGCACTCGGCGCGCCAGACGACATGCGGCTCATCGGATCCGACAAGCTCGCCACTGTCCGGCGCCGCACCCCGGGATCCGGTCGGCAGCCCGACGCGGTGCTCACCCGGACGAACGCTGCGGCGATCGAGGAGATCGTGACCGCGCAAGAGCATGGCGTGGACACGGGTATCGCCGGGGAGAAGAAGTCCCAGGAGCTGCGCAGCCTCGCTCAGGCAGCTCTCGATCTGAAGCAGCGTGGTTGGACCAGCCACCCGGAGCTGAGCGTGTTCAACACGTGGGCGGACGTGCGCGTCCACGCGGACAGCGACGACGGGGCAGACATGAAGCCGCTGGTCGATCTCGTCGACCGTGTCGGCGCCGACCAGGTTGTCGCGGCCATCGACGCCTGTGTGCCTGTCGATCAGGCGCGGACGACCGTGTCGACCGCTCACGTGGCCAAGGGGCTCGAATGGGCGCAGGTTCACATCGCCGAGGACTTCCGTGAGCCGCCGAGGAAGAAGGGCATCCAGCAGCCGATGCGTGCTGAGGAGGCCCGGCTCGCCTACGTGGCCGCCACTCGCGCGAAGCGGTTCCTGGATCCTCGCGGTCTCGAGTGGTTCCCGCGGTTCCTTGAAGCCGGTGGCACGGTCGCGGAGCCCTCGGCCGGGTATGCGGAGATGAAGGAGGCATCATGACCAAGTCCAAGGAGCTCACCGAACCGCCCGCGCTTGTCGGAGCCGAAGGGTTCCAGGAGATGACGGGCGCCGAGAGGGTCGCGATGCTGACCGCACTGCTCGACGCCATCGAGGAGCGCGCGAACTGGGAGAAGCAGGCGATCATCGAACAGCTCGCCGGCGCCACCGAGACCACCCCGATCCCGTCCCAGTACGGCAACGTGACCCTGACGATCGGCTCGCGCCCGCGTGTCATCGACCAGGAGGCGCTGCTCGCTTGGGTGAAGGAGCATGCTCCTGAGCGAGTGCGCACGGTCGAGGAAGTGGACCCGGACTACAAGGCCGCGCTGATCAAGGATCTCGCCGACATCGGAGACGGTGAGTTCGTCACCGCAACGACGGGCGAGATCGTCGACTGGGTCTCACTCGGCCCCGCTCCCGCACCGAAGGTCTCCTACCCGTCCAGCAGGCTTCAGAAGGCCACGAAGTACCGTGCACGGCGAGTCCTCGCTCAGCACCTCGGGGAGATCGCTGCGGCGGTGACCGATGCCTGAGAACAGGCCAAATCGCACCGCGCGCGTCAGCCCCGATCGGTTCTGGGTGGCGATCCTCGCCATCGTGCTGGTCACGGTCATCATGGTCGCGAGCTTCGTGTTCTCGTACGTCGCGATCATGGACTCCGGTCGGTGGGCTGGAGCGGTCGGATGGGTGCAGGCTCTCGCTCCGCTCTTCATCGACGGGGCGATCGTCACCTACACCCTCGCCCTGGCCATCTACGAGTCTCGTGGCGAGGATCGTAAGGTCCGCCGCCGGACACGGAGACGGCTCTGGGCGTACACGCTCGCGTCCGTGGTCCTCAACGCGGCACACGCAGCTGCCTTCTGGGACTGGGACTTCTCCCGCATGGAAGCATGGTTCGGCGCCCTGATCGCCGTTCTCGCCCCGCTGGCGGCACTCGGTGCTGCCGAGGAGGTCATGCACCTCGCGTTCGTGAACGCCAGCGCTCAGCAGAGCGAGGAGCTGTCGGAGGAAGTTGAGGGCGAGGCGGAGGCGACGCGCGAAAGCCTGCCCGAGACCCCGGACGAGGACTGGCGACACGTGCTCGCCACCATCGAGGAGTCCGCCGACGAATCGGCGGGCCCGCAGACATCCGAGGTGCCCGTCGTCGTCGGCGGAGCCTTCCTCGCAGAGAACGGAAAGGAGCTCCGAGATGACGAGCACTTCTGAACAGGAGATCACCCTCGCGCTGACGGAGCTCGACCTCAACGGGAGGCAGTACAAGGTCCCCCGCGCGGCTCTCGTCGCGTACCGTGAAGCGCGATCTACCCGGGGGCGTCCGTGGATCGGAACGTGCTCGCGCGCGCAGAGCAGGCCTTCCTCGGAGAGTTCACCGAGCTCGCGGACGTCGCCCGTGCGATCACCGAGCAGATCACACCTGAGGATGCGGGAGCATTCCTCGACCGGTGGCCGTTCAAGAACCACCTCGACTGGACGGCCGCTGGCGCCGACATTCCGGGGATCACCTCGTTCCTCCCCGACGGTCCCGTCACGAGCACCTCAGCGCTCATCTGCATCGACGGCCGGTTCTGGTTCGACCGTCGCTGACCGTCAGGCGTCGACCGCGCCTCGTTCGCGGAACACTTCGAGCAGCCCGTTCACATCACGGAGCAGATCTCCGGCGCGGTCACGGCTGACGTGCATGACCTTCGCCACCGCCCTCGCGGACGGTGTTTCCCCGGCGAGGACGATCTGAGACCAGACCTGCAGCGTCTGCACAACAGTCTCGGAGTGCGGTGGGTCGAACTGGCAGCGAGCGTCCCGCTCAAGCAGCTGCATCGTCGAAGCGACCTCACTCGCCGTCTCCAGGTCCTCCTCGCCGGTGTCGGCCTCGGAGACGAACCAGTCTCCGTCGGCATACGGGTCATCGGGGCGCTGTTCGACGAGCGTGCCCCGGCGCAGGTACACGCCGGTGACGTCGCCGACATCGATGATCTCGCCCTGCTTCGCCGCATTCGTCCGGTGCGCGAGCACATCGGAGTTGTACGCCTCGACGACCTCCGCCGGCGTGACCTCGCGGCCGAGCGCGGCGACCATCTCCTGCCGCTTCTTCTGCGCCGAACGGTGCCGGCGGCTGATCCCCACCATCCCCTGGGCCAGGGTGACAGCCGATGAATCGGCCCAGTCGCTGACGGCATCCTTCGCCCAGTAGTACAGGCGCGACAGGATCGGCATCCGGATGGCGTTGAACGTCTCGGGTGTCAGATCGTGCAGCTTGCGGATCAGCCCGATCGTGAGAGTGCTCGTCGCGTCTTCCCAGTCGATGCCGGAGGAAGCGTAGCGACGGGCGATCGCCCGGCCCCAGACTTCCAGCGTCTGGTCGGCGGCGAGACGCTCGATGACCTGGTTGACGCGAACGGTGCGTGCTGGCTCGGCGCTGGATGCGATGCCCTGGAGGAGGGCCCGCAGCTCCGTGTCGTTCTGTTCCGTCGCCATTGTCATTCCCCTTCGTGCATGATCGCTGGTTCCGGCAGATATGGCCACCCCGTCCAAGGGCGGGATTCCCGCGTCTGCTGCCTCGCCGCTTCGCTCAGCGCCATGCACCGACGTCCGCCGGAGCGGGCGTCGAGTAGCCACTGTAGCGGGAGGCGCGATGCCTCCGCTCTGCTGATCGGCGGCTTGCCGAGCAGAGCCAGAGAACGGTTGATCGCCCGGAACGCTCGAGCTCGCCCCCAGCCGTCCTGGTCGGCAAGCAAGCGGACCAGGGGGATCCTCAGAAGCGGGTGATAGCCGGGGGCACAGGACCGCCGGATCAGCTCCGGCACAGTCGTCTCACCCGTGTGCAGGCGAACGAGCCATTCCGCCCTCATCCGGTCAGCTTCAGCACGGCTGAGGTTCGCTGAGTTCAGACTCGGCATCGTCATGAGGTTCTCCGCTGGGGCGCGAGGCTGCGCGTCACCAGTTGTCGTCCGGTCGCGGCTGGTCAAGTTCGAGGCTGTGCGTACCGATCGTGGCGCCGGCGGTGAGTGCTGCCTGGACGCGGTTCACGCTGATCAGCGCCTTCGGGTGGTTCGCGCGGTATGTCTCCAGGACCCGGTGTGGGTCGATGGTCTTCAGCTCGCGGGCGATACGTCGCAACTGTCGGCCCATGGGCGGGTCTCCGATGTGCGAGCGCACCATGCTCTCCGCTGCGGACCAGATCGCGGTGGCCATGTACTTCATCGTGGATGTGCGGATCGCAGCCCCCGTCGTCGCAACGCGAGTGATCATCCGCATCACGACGCTGCTGGTCTCGCCATCCAAGCCGTACATGAGCCGAGACAGGACCTGCTCCGCATCCGCGCGGTCGATGACGTCGCCGCCTTCGTCAGGGGCGGAGTCGTTGATGTCGCGGTAGATACGTCGGGATGCGGTCGCGATCGCCGACCTCGAGTAGGGCCCGAGTTTGTAGAGGAGGTCGAACTGTGCCTTGGAGCCGAGCTCGACGATGTGCCGCAGTGCGCGGTCGACGTTGACGCCATCGTGCACGACGGCGAGAGGGACCTCGCCGGCCTGAGGCGGAAGAAGACCTGAGATGCCATCCGCCGAGATGGTCACGGAGCCAGTGGACTGCCCCGCTGAAGTGTCGTCGATGACCCACTCGCAGTTGGCCGACGTCTCGAGGGGGACGATGATGACGGTGCCGGTGGCCCCCTCGGGGTCGGATTCCCACTGCACCCGGTTGATGCTCGTCTTCCCTGCCCAGTCGGCCCTCGCGAACTGGGGGAGTGAGACCACCAGTCCTATCGTCGGGTACTCCGACTCCAGCAGGCGGGACGCGGCGTGACCGTTCGCGACGTGCGTGAGGGTCTGCGCGAGCGTATCGCTGGTGGGGAACAGCCCGCGGTCGTGGTCGCTGAGGTGGAGAATCACGCGCGGCCCTTCCCGCGGCGGATCCGGCCGAGGAGTCCGTTCCGGCTGTGGTCGGGCTCGGTGAACAGGTCGATCCGGCCCGTGACCCGGGACAGGATGGCGCTCAGGGCCGGAGAGACGGCGGGGTTGCTCGAATCCAGGTGACCGTCGTGGGTCATCTGCCGATACTTCTCGTCATAATCGGTGTGGCCGATCACGGACCCGAGTCCGCTGTAGATCTGGTTCAGCTGCGCCTCGTCTCGGTCCGTGTACGCGGCGTAGTGGCTGGCGAGGACCATCGTCCGCCCGGATTCGACACCGTCCTCGCGGAGTGCGCGCAGCCGCTCTTCGAGGTTCGACCGGCCGGGAGGGGAATCGTCCGTGACGGCGACGAGCCATGCGTCTGCACGAAGCAGCGGGATGAACAGATGACGCCAGAGGTCACTGGGCTCCTGCTCCATCATCTGCGTGTCGACGATGACCACATCCGCGAGCGTCCGCGCATGATCGATCACGTCGCCGTAGACCCGCGGCGAGGAGTACTTCTGGTCTGCCTGCTGAGCGCTGCGGGGCCCGAGCACGAGCCCGAAGTCGGGGGTGTTCAGGCCCTGCGCCGACCGGTACGTCGCATAGTCGCCGGGGAACATGAATGCCGCGGTCACGTCCTGCGTCGCGTGCGCGTCGTAGATCGTCGGGACGGGAGCCGACCGGGGGATGGCCATGTAGATGCGGACGTCCGGCTGGCCGCGGTTCGCGTCGACGACGATGCAGGACAGCTCTGCTTTCGCAGCCTTGTCGGCGAGGCCGAGAGCGGTTGTCGACTTGCCGCCGCCACCGCGTCCGGAGCTGACGATCACGAGTTCGCCGCGCTCTGCCCTTGAGCGCCGGTTGCCGCGACGTTCGACCGCGACCGAGGCTCCTGGGCGCCGGAACATGGCAGCGTCTGCGGGGTCGGCGCTGTCGAGGTTGGGGCGGTGATCGATCCGAATCGCCGGCTCCGTATGCGGCGAGGGCGCCGGCTCGTTTCGGTCCGCCGGCTGGCCGTTCGCTGCGGGGCGAGCGTACGGCGAAGCGATGCGTGCGGGTTCATCCGGAATGACGTCAGCGGGCGCCGTGGTGTCGTCCGCTGTCGCTGGTCGCGTGTACGGGTCTCGCATGCTCATGCGGTGTTCCTCCTGATTAGCCGCCGCTACCTGATAAGAGGCATCAGCTCGGGCATCGGTCGACAAAATGCGTCACTCCAGCTGCAGCACCAGCACGGCATCGCCGTCCCGGGAAGCGGTGTACGTGGTGGCCTGGTGTGCTGCGTGGGCCGCTTTCAGCGCGGCGAGCAGCTCTCGCTGGGAGGCTCGGTCGATGAGGGCCCCAGCGTTCGCGATCGCCGCAGACGGCGCCCACCCTGCGGAGACCGGCACTCCGGCTGTCATCCCTGGTTCGATGCTCCACACGCCCGTCGCAGGCGGTGCTTCGAGGGTCGCCACGGCGGCCGACTGCGTGGCAGACGGCACGGGCGCCTCAGCTGTGAACGGCGCAGGAGGCTCGGGTTCCGCAGGCGCCACCGGTTCATCGTCGACGAACAGCGGCGGTGAATAGACGACCGGCTCCCGCACAGCCTCCGGTGGGGCGGTGAAATCGATCCGTGGGTACGGGGAAGGCGGGAACGACCCGATGGCCGGATCGGTTACGTCGACCTTCCGGACGCTGTAGACCTGCATCTCCTTGACGCTCACCGTCTCGGAGTCGGGGTCCCGAGGGTCGGTGAGGATCTCTCGGTACCGGACCTTGCCGTGCACGGTGACGATGTCACCGACGAGCGGGCGTGTCAGAGGTGAGCGATTGTGCTCGGCAAGCTCTGAGTCCCACATCGTTCCCGGGATGGACTGGTCGATCCCGTCGATACGGAGGTTCGCCATGCGGCCCTTCGAGTACACACGCTCCGACCACGCTCCGAGAACCGCCAGGACGTGGACGATCTCGCCGGGACGGTCCGGAACCTGCTCGACCCGCACGGGCTTGCGATCGAACTGGGAAGCGCCCGATGCTCGGATCGTCACCGTGTCAACCTGGTCGGCTAGGGCAAGCAGCGGATGCTCGCCCAGGGAGACCAGCAGGCGATCGCGCTGGCGAGTGGCCCGCTCGAGGACTCCCCACTCCATCGGCGGAGGAGGGAAAGCTTCGAGCCCGGCTGCCGCTGCAGTGAGCGTCTGTCCGAGTCGAGGACCGAAGGCGTCCACCGCGCCGGAGTCGATCAGATTCCGGATGTCGTTCGACTTCACGGCTGCCGCTGTCGTCTTGTCTCCGTCAGCACGGGGGACGTTCACGAGTCGGATGATGTCGTGGAGGGACTCGAACTTCCCGGAACGCTCTCGCTCCGTGACGATCAGCCCACCGAGCGCCTTGTTCAGGCCCTTGATCTCTGACAGCCCGAACCGGATCGCGCCTGCACGCTCGGGGAACGTCTCAGCGCGAGAACGGTTCACATCTGGCGGCAGGACCTCAACGCCTTCGTCTCGCAGTGAGCGGAGGATCTGGATCCGCTTCTGGTCGCCGTCTGTCACCGCGAGGGTCGCGGCCGCGAAGTCCGTTGGCCAGTTGCCCTTCAGATAGGCGGTGACGTACGAGAGCAGCCCGTAGGTTGCCGAGTGTGCGCGGTTGAACGCGTACTCGGCGAAGCCCACGATCATGTCCCACAGCGTGACCGCCGTGGTCTCTGCGAACGCCATCTTGATGACTGCGCCGGATGCGTCCCGGATCTCTTCGACGGCGCCGGTGACGAACCGCTCGCGGGTCGCATCCATCATGTCTTTCTTCTTCTTCGAGACGGCCTTGCGGAGCTTCGAGCGCTCCGAGGCGTCCATACCCGCGACGACGGTGCCGAGCTGCATGATCTGCTCCTGGTAGCAGATCACCCCGTAGGTCTCCCCGAGGACCGTCGCGATCTGCGCCTGCTCGGCCGGGTCCGCGGTGAAGACCCGGTAGTCCACGGGCTCCTCGCCTCGCTTGCGGCGCGCGTACGTCTCGTGCATCCCGGCAGCCATCGGACCGGGCCGGAAGAGCGCGACGAGTGCGGAGACGTCGTTGAGGCTGTTCGGGGCGACGCTCATGGCGAGCTCCGTCATCGCCGGGGACTCGAGCTGGAAGATGCCGGCAGTGCGCCCCTCAGCCATGACCTTCCACGCGGCCGACATCCGTGACGCCTCAACGCCTGTGTGCGTTGCGGCTGGGTCCGGCAGCGACATCCAGTCCAGGTCTTCGCCTGTGGACTCGCGGATGTACTCCACGGCCTTGTCGACGACATCCAGGGAACGGAGTCCGAGCACGTCGACCTTGAGGAGCCCGAGCTGCTCGGCGTCGGTGCCGGACCACTGGATCACCCAGCCCCGCTTTGAGCGGCGCAGCGGCACGAGGTCGGCGAGGGGGACAGCCGACACGATGATGCCGGAAGCGTGGATGCCGTAGCCGGCAATGACGTCGTGGAACCGAGCCGCATACTCGTGGATCCGGCGGGCGTTCGAGTCGTTCTCGACCATCCGCCGATACTCAGTTGCTGCGGGCTGCTCGGGGTCCATCATCGCATCGGGCGCCATCGGCTTCGCGCTGACCAGAGGGACCAGATCGGTCATCTTCGCGCCAAGGGCATCGAGCGAGAGGATGCGCGCTGCATGCTTGATCGCGGCCTTGGTCCGGTCGACCATGAAGGTTCCAAGGAACGCGACATTCGCGCGGCCGTAGCGGTGGCCGAGGTACTCGATCACCGCGTCGCGACGCGACTCCGGGAAGTCGATGTCGAAGTCTGGCGGCTCGCTGCGTCCGAGCTCGTAGAACCTCTCGAACAGAAGACCGTTCGGGCGGGGCGGGACCTGGGTGAGGTTCAGCAGGTACGCGACC
The DNA here is from genome assembly GCF_000455825.1 of Microbacterium maritypicum MF109. GTDB lineage: Bacteria > Actinomycetota > Actinomycetes > Actinomycetales > Microbacteriaceae > Microbacterium > Microbacterium maritypicum_A. The sequence goes on along the minus strand of NZ_ATAO01000206.1, from coordinate 621,822 downwards.
TCAGATCCGCCTCCGGATCCGCGACCGGGCCCGACGAGGATGGGCTTCTTCGGCTCACCGCCTGGGGCGACAGGACGGGTGGATCGTGCCCAGGAGATGAGGTCCTCCACGATCAGGAAGTAGTCGACCATGCCGGCGCCGGCGATGACATCGACCTCGCTGCGGACGCGGGCCTGGGTGTCCGCGTCGATCCCGCCGTAGCGGCGGTGCGCGCCGGCACGGAGCATGTGGAACAGGTACGACAGGTTGCTGTCGTGGCCAGGGGGCGTCTCGAACGACGGCATGAGGTTCCGCCAGGTCGGTAGCGTCCTCGGCGCACAGCGATCCGCGATCTGCTGGGTGGTGTCGCAAGCCTCCTGCCACCAGTCCTCGGGGCGGAGGGCGCGCATCTCCTCCTCGTTCCTCAGCCAGTAGCCCTCCCCGTGGAACGCGTACTTCGGGTTGTCGAGGGTGCTCTTCGATTGCACGAGCAGCCAGGCGGCGTGGGCGTCGGCGTCCTCAGCATGCGTGTGGTGAGAGTCGTTGGTGGCGACGATGCCGACCCCGTACTCCCTCGCGAGGGCGACCGCGTCGCTGAGGATCTCCGATTCGGAGGGGATGCCGTGCTCCATGAGCTCGACGTAGACGTTCTCCCGTCCGACCGCGCCGATGAGGGCTTCGAGGTTCTCGCAGGCGGCGTTCGCGTCCGCGGACGCGTCGATCAGCTGGTTCGTCAGCTGCGTACGCTCCTCTTCGGACAAGGCCGCTTCGGTGCCCTGCTTCGCATCGTCGTCCCGCAGCTGGGCCTCGAGCTCCGTCATCCGTTCGACCGCGGCATTCCGGCGGCTAAGCGGGCCGAGGACCGGCCCACCGAGGCATCCAGTGAGGACGATCAGGCCTTCTGCGTGCTGAGCCAGCAGTTCGAAGTCGATCCGGGGCTTCTGCCAGATGGACTCCTGCGCGAGGTTGTTCAGCCGGACGAGATTCGTCCAGCCTGCGGGCGTCGCGGCGAGCACGGTGAGGTGCATGTACCGTCGAGCCTTCCGGCCATCCGCTCCGCTGCGCTGCTCCTCGCCGCGCTCTTCGCCATCGGTCGCAGTGTCCTCGTCGGGCCGGGCCCCGTCCTCGTCGGCGCTGTTGTCGTCAGAGTCGACCCACAGCACGTTCCGGTCGAACCGGCTGCCGATCGCGAGGTAGAACTCGCAGTTGTGCAGGACGAAGTCGGAGACGTAGGAGTTGTCGTCCTGGACCTCGAAGTTGTAGACGTCGTCATCGAGATCGAATCGCTCGATCGCGCGTATGGGACGGTACACGAAGTTCTCGTCGTCGAACGTCCGCCGGTATGCGGCGCCCTCTCGGTAGCTGACTGCGTAGATGGGGCGCTTTCCGGCGGGGTGGGATTCCGAGATGCCCAGGAAGAGTGCGCGGTCGGTCAGGAGCGTGCGGAGCCCCCAGGCCAGATCGCGCGAAGTTGTCCGGAACTGCCCCCTCCGTCCGGAGTCGTCAGGCACCGCACTCCGGCCGTCACCGTCGACCAGACCCTCGACGAAGCTCTCCCGAACGGGTTCGGGCGCCTGGAGAATCTGGGCTGGGACGCGCTTGCTGTCTGCTCCAGACCCGATGAGCGAGTCCATCACGTGGGCGAGCGGGAGGAGCGCTACGTCGACGACGAGAGAGTTCGTCCTACGCTCGCGAATCTGAACCCGGCCACCCAACGACTCAGCGAACTTCGCCACTCGTTGCGCATAGGCGGTCTCGTCACGGTGAAGGTCGAATGTCATCCGCCCGGTCAGGCGGCCGTCGCGATGGCGGCCGAATGAACCCTCCGCGGCAAACAGACCCATGTAGTACGCGAACTCGTGATCGATATCCAGGACCGCAGGGAACTTCTTCCATCGGACCCGCCGGTTGCGAACAGATGAGCGCTTCCCGAGCACGCTGCCGATGAAAGACCATCGTTCGCCCGCCGGCAGGTAGTCCGATACCTGGAGAATTTGGGTGGCGGACTGCAGTTTCGGCAGACATACGTACGACATCCAGGACTCGCTGCCACCGTGCCGATTCGCGCGCCCGGCGGCGATCTCGCCCGGCTTCAGCCACTCCGTGTTCCCGTGATTATCGCGAATCAGGATCGGGTGCTCATCCGTGAGGATCAGCGGCCTGGAGTACCTGTCGGCCAGATGGATCCGGTAGGCGTGGCCTCGGTGGCGTCGTGTCATGGTCCGAAGCACCGGGCGGAACCGCCCGCGATGGGTGAGAACCTGATCGCCGGCAGTGATTTCCTCAACGGGCTTGATGCCCCGGTCGGTGATGATTTCCTGCCCGGCGAGTAGGCATCCGGCGATGTACTTCACTCCGGTGGCGTCTGCGCGCTGCTGCGCCGCCCAGCACGCTGCGAGGTTCCCATGATCGGTTGTCGCCACGGCGGTCTGTCCGAGCGATGCGATGTGCGGGAACAGGTCGCTGACTCGAGTCAGGCCATCGAGGGCGCTGTACTCGGTGTGGACGTGCAGATGGGCGAAAGCCACGGCGTCTCCTTCCGGAAGATGCGTTCACAGAGCGCATACCCGGTGCTGGACGCGTCGTGTCCTCAGACGGTCATCGTCGTCATTCTCCGGTGGCTTCAGGGTCCTCCATGGACAGCAGTTTGCTCAGCAGGACGGGGACCCCCAGAGCGCGCATGGTCGCCTGGTCCTCACCGGAACCACGCAGTCGGGCGCGGGCCTGGATGTCTCGGGAGCCGTTCTGCTTCCACTCCTTCGAGACGAATGCTCCGCCGTCCTCGGTCCACACCTGCCGCCACGTGTCCGTGGCACGCTGCCCCTGAGGGATGAGATCCGGGAAGTGCCGGGCGGCGAGGTTGAACGCGGTCTGAGAGGAGAACAGCGCGATGAGCTCGTCCCCGTCCTTCGCACGGCCGAGGTAGCCGATCTGCTCACCCTGTGGCTCCCACGAGTCGATCCGCGGGTTCATTCGCCAGCCGACGGAACGGTTGAGCCAGTCGGCGTTCTCCCCGGACTCTACCGGACGTGCGCCGGAGATGGTCGGGTGTGCGAGGTGCGCCTTCCCGGATTCGAGAAGGTCACGCAGCGCCGCCATGAGCCGGTGAACGATCGTGTCCGCCCGGGCGTTGCTGACGTCGATCCGTGCGCGACGGACGATGGAGGTCCGAAGCCTCTTCGTGTCGCTGAACGGGTGGAGGACGGGGTCGTCATGCTTCATACCCGCCCACTTCCCGAGCGCGAGCAGGACGTCGAGTGTGAAAAGGATGTCAGCCCAAGTGCGGGCCTGGCGCGACGCGACTCCGCCCGGGGCGCCTTCCTCTTCGAACCGTCGCTCCAGGTCTTCCGCGACCTCCTCGATGCTGTTGTGAGCAAGGTCGTGCAGGTCAGCCCAGGTTCGGAGCCCCTCCAGCGGGATGTCGTCCCGCAGGGCGAGGTCGGTCTCGTTGATGTCGACGTTGAGCCAGAACCGGATCATGGCAGCCGTGAGCCGGGACAGCGGCTGGTCGTCACTTCGAGTCAACTTCTCGAGGTGCTTCGCGCGTGCAGAGTCGGTGTCCCCGGCGACGAGGTTGATGTTGATCAGCCTCTGACGGATCGACGGGGTGGTCTGACCGTTTTCGGCAGTGAACACCTGGACGGCGCGCGGCAGCTGCACTGCCCTCTGATCGCCGTCGGCGGTTCCTCGACGGCGGCCGCCTCCGTTGGTCTTCGCGCGGATGATGTTCTCGATCGCCTTCGCCTGGTTCTCCTGCTCACGACGGCTTGCCGTCGGGGCGATGTCGTCGATGAAGAAGATCGGGGTACGGCTGACGCTGTGCTCCAGCGCCGCGAAGGTGTCATTGCCGCTGCCGGGGAGGCTGTTCTCGGTGAAGACCCGACCGGGTGCGGCGACGAAGTTGGCGATGAACGACGCCAGGTAGCTCTTGCCCGCGCCCGAACCGCCCGAGACATAGAGATTGCAGACGTTCTGCGCCGGCGCTGTCGCCCGGAGGCCGACGGCGACGGCGATCGGCCCGATCGTAGGGTCCTTCCACGGCGATTCGACGACGAAGGCGCGGACCACGGTCTCGATGTCCGCGCGGATCTGAGCCTTCCAGCCGTCCAGATCCTCGGCTTCCAAGTGCTCCCAGTACGTGTCGACGACACCGAAGCGCGAGGCGCCGTCGAGGACCTCGTTGGTCACCCCGGGGAAGTTGCTCGCCTCGTCGCTACGCGTGCGGCCGAGCACCTGGTTTCCGATGATGTACACGGGCCAGCCGCTGCTCGTCGGTACGTAGCCCATCACGTCCCACGTGTCGGCACGTTCCGTCTCGTCGGCACGGAAGGCCTTGATGGCCTCACGGAATCCGTCCGCTTCCGCTCCCTTGCGAGGAGGGAACCGAGGCAGAGCAGCGACATCGTCGGGGATGTGCGCGTTCGCGCGGTTCCAGTCCGTGGGGCTCGTCAGAAGGAGATCACTCGTGCCTGTGATCTCCGCGGAGCGCTCGGCCCCATCGGCGTCTCGCCAGTTGATCTCGATGACGCACTGGCCCTTTTTCGCCGAGCGGATGACGTTCTGCGGCGTCGCCTTGCCCGTCGTCGGGGTGATCTCGCTGATGGCGTGCAGCGAGCTGATGCGCTTGACGCGACCGCCATACGGCAGCCGTGGCTCCCAGATGACCGCAGTATCGCCGGTCGCGTCGGTGCGCTTGACGCACTCCTCCACGGACAGCCCGTCATCGGTGACGCGGAAGTCGCCCGGCCGGTATCCGCCAGCGCCCTTGGTACGTTCAGGCGCCACTGGAAGGCCGGACTCGAGCAACTGCTCGAGGTCCTTCCATGTGCCGACGTGCGAAAGGTAATCGTCGATGCCGACCTTGCCGTCGTACCCGGAGGTGAGAGCGTCCTTCTCAGCGGATGCACCGCCGAGGTCGAGCAGCTTCGGCGCACCCTTCCTGGTGAGGATGAACTCCCACATGCGCTCCGTCTGATCCCAGACGGCACGGTTCGTTCGCAGGTCGCCGTCGAAGGCGAGCCAGACATCACGATTCGTGAGCCGTACCGAGTTCCATTCCGGCTGCTTGTGCCAGTTCCCGACGCCGACGAGAGACATGACGGTGACCCACTCGCGCCGAGGGAGGGACGTCATCAGCGCCTGCAGTGCGAGGCGGGCCTCGTGCTGAGTGCCCTCAGCGATCGCGCTCAGGGCATCCCGGTCGATTCCGGCGTCGAGCAGCTTCGCGCTGAGCGCCGCGTCCCCCTTCATGCAGCCCTCGGTGATCAGCACCGTCGGGGACTCAGTCAACCACTCGAGTGGTGTGGCGGGGTTGACGTCGAGCACCGAGTCGTGGCCGGCGAGGAGCTCGTACTTCGGCGCCTTCTTCGTCTTCGCGTTCATGAGCGGGCGAGCAGGACGGACCTGGGTGCAGGCGCTGTCAGCGGTCGTCTGCCGTGACGCGACGGCAGCGAGGGAGTACCAGGGCAGCACGAGGAAGTCGTTCGCGTCCTGGGTCATCGTTGTCAGCCGTCGGGTGAGCGCCCTCTTCTGTGTTTCCTCGGCGTACGCGAGCGACGCGATGCTCTTGGCTCCCTCCGCATCCTCGACCGTCGAGTACCCGCGGGACTGCGCGACCAAGGGAGCGACCTGGGAGTCCGCCAGCTTGATGGCACCGGACCCGAACACCTTCAGGGAGGCATAGTCCTCCGGGGTCCAACGGCTGACCTTCTTCTTGTTCGCCATGACCATCGAATACCCGGTCTCCGAGAAGTCCGAGTTCCGGGTGTAGCCGGGCGTGCTCTGAGCATGGTTTCGATCGATGCGAACGGCGACATCCACGACGGCCGCGGCCAGTACGCGGGACACATCCGCACCGGACCGGCGGGGTCGCTGTCCGAAGCAGACCGCGCGGATATCCAGCTCCTCCTCGACCGGCGTCGACAGTTGCAGGACCGTGGGTACCTCCCGGCGGTCGCCACATGGTCGACGTCGACGAGCGCACGCTCGGCGGAGGGCATCGAGGAGTGGCACGAGCAGGCGAGGCGGAACGCCAGCGTCGGCTCCGGGTATCCGCTGATGCCAGACGACTACATGCCGGGGCAGCAGAGGAAGGCTCGAGGGCGGTCCATCGGCGGGAACCTTCGGGTCCCGCGGCAACTGTACGAAGGCGGCGGTCTCGCACTCCGCATGTATGACGTGAGCACGGTCCGTCAGTTCGCCGCCGAGAACGGCGGCACCTTCGAGATGCCCATCGAGCTCGAGGGGCAGGCAGGGAACTCCATCATCGGGCACGTGCGCGTGACGAAGAACGGTCCGGGCCAGTGGTCCGTCGAGCCCCTGGGCTTCCCGGCGAACGTCTCGTGGCGGGCATCGGAAGCCGTCACCAGCATCCTCGAGTCCCGGCGTCCCGCCCATGCCCTTCGAGAGGCTGGAGACCTCCTTGAGCGGCACAAGCAGCGTCTGGCGAAGGCAGGCGCAACCATGGAGACCGACAGGCTGAACTCCTCGTGGGTCCGCGGTGTCGGATACAACCGGGCGTCCGAGGAGATGATCATCCAGCTCGGCGATCGAACATACGGATACCGAGTCGATGAGTCGATCTACCGTGCCGTTCGCGAGTCGTCGTCCGTCGGGGGCCAGTACAACGCGCTCGTCAAGCACAACGCGGCGCGCGTTCCCGTCGAGCAGTGCGGCGACTGCCGACGGTGGTTCAACGCCGACCGCGGGCACCAGTGCCGACGGCACACGGCACCCACCACGGTGGTGACCCCGTACGACGCTCTGGTCCGCGCGCACGTGGCTGTTGAAGCCGGCGAAGCATCCTTCGACGAACTGCTCTCCGCACGCGAGCTCTACAACGCGCGGGCGTGAGATTACCGGGTATTTGAGGCCCATGACAGAGCGCAAGCATGGGCCAGCAGCCTACGTCTGGACGGACTACGAGACCACCGGACTCGACGAGAGGCATGATCATCTGCTGGAGGTGGCGTTCATCGTCACCGACAAGGAGCTCCGCGAGATCGACCGCCGTTCATCGCTGATCCAGACCACCGATGAGGCCTGGGAGCAATTGAACTCGAACGAGTACGTCAAGCGCATGCACCACGAGAGCGGTCTCTGGTACGAACTTGCTCTGAAAGGGTGGGATGCGCCCACGCTCGGATGGGTCGACCGGAACACCAGCGCGTGGCTGTCCGCGCTGGCAACTCCCGGCGAGACGTTGAGGATGGCAGGCGGGGGAGTAGCGAACTTCGACTGGCCATGGACGAAGCTCCACCTCCCGGAGGTAGCCGCACTGCTGCACTACCGGCCGCTGGACATCTCGATCGTCGCCCAGGCATTCAAGGACGCCACGGGCTCGACAGCGATGAGCAAGCTCCATAACGGCGGCGCGAAAGCGCACCGGGCACTTGCGGACATCGAAGAGGACCTCGGGGTCGCCCGTACTGCGTGGGATCTGCTTCGCAGGATCCCCGTGTGAAGCATTCCCGTCCAGACCGGGTATGTGCATGGCAGAGGCCGCATCCCCGCGGCGTCTGACCCTCCACAAACCGAGTGGACGGGTGGTCGCAAGGAGAAAGGGAACCCACGGGTTCCCAGAACGGAACTAGAGATGAACGAGACGAACGTGACGGTCGTGGGGAATGTGACGGCGGATCCGGAGCTGCGCTACACGCAGAACGGCATCCCCGTGGCGAACTTCACCGTCGCCTCGACGGAGAGGGTGTTCGACCGCGAGGCGAACGCGATGAAGGACGGAGACACGATCTTCTACCGCGTGGCCGCATGGCGCGAGCTCGGTGAGCACGTCGCCAACTCGCTGGCCAAGGGGCAGCAGGTTATCGTGTACGGCAAGCTCAAGCACAAGCCGTATCAGACACGGGAGGGCCAGACGGCGTACTCGCTGGAGATCGAGCCGACTGCGATCGGTCCCAGCCTGCAGTTCGGCACCACGGTCTTCACCAAAAGCGCGCCGAAGGGGCAGCAGGCAGCTCAGCCGCCTGCTGGCATGGCTCAGCCGGTCCAGCCGGCGGCACCTGCGCTGACGGCTCCGGTCGTGGCGACACAGCCTCAGGCCGTTCCGCAGCAGCAGTACGTCCCCCAGGCAGCTCCGGTTCCCCAGGGTGCCCCTGTCCCGCAGGCGGTACCCGCCGGCGGTGTCGAGGCCATGTCGGACGACCTGTTCTGACCGACTGAGCGAAGCCCCGGAATCCCCGACGGTTCCGGGGCTTCGTCGCGTCAAGTCCACATACACGGGCGCGCCGGGCGTGTGCGGTACATGACGACCGATCGACACGGAAACCAGCATCGCGGCGAGGGGCCCGGGGGTGGGCAGTTCGCCGGACGAGAGCGCGCGGAAGCCGAAGGCACGCTAGGGCCCGCCGCAGAGCGTGTGCATCGCCGGCCCCTGAGCATCGCCATTCTCGAGCGTCGCGACCCAGAGGGCGGGTTCGATGTCGCACTCGACGCGCCGACGGGACGCATCTACCTGCACAACGGGCAGAAGCACCGTGAGAACGGTCCAGCCTACGAGGGCATCGATGGCGAGCAGCAGTGGTGGCAGGACGGCGTTCTCCACCGCGAGGACGGACCCGCCGTGATCCACGATGACGGCGTCGAGGAAACGTGGGTCCGCGGGGAACCCATCGCGATCTGACGCGAGGTGTTCGCAGGGCTGGACTGTATGTTGCCGGTCGACCCATGGATCCTCGCCGCCGTCGTCGCTCTTGCGGTCCTGACCGTCGTAGTCCTCCTCGCTCTTGCGGTCCTGACCGTCGTAGTCCTCATCGCTCGTCGACGACCTGGCGCGCGCGACGAGCGGCGCATGTACACAGCCTTGGAACGCGCGCAGGGGTTCGGGCGGGCCGCCCAACAGTGTGAGTACGACCGCTGGTTGCTCTGGCGATGCACCCGAACGGCGCAGCACGGCGACCACTTCTATCCCTGGTCCAGAGGTGGCGCGACGAGCATGCGCAACTTCGTCGCAGCCTGTGGGCGGTGCAACACCAGCAAGGGCGCGAGGATCCCGACATCGACGCAGCGGCTCCGGATCGAGCGCAGACGGAGGAAGTACTTCCCGGCGGGCACACCCGTCGGTGTCGGTGAGTGGGTGAGGGCATGAGCGAGAGCACGGGAAGCAACGCGAGCAGCGGAAGCTCGAAGAACAACGGGACAGACGACGAGTCGTCGACGATCGGCGCTTCCCCGGGCAATCCCTCCGCGGACGCCTCGAAGCCAGGTCGTGAAATGCGAGCTAGGACGCACGGAGCAACCGGCGGGTCAGCTGCGCGGAAGCACGCGGACGAGCAGATGAGGCGACGGCGCGAGCAGTCGCGGTCGTCCTCCTCGAAGGCATCCGATGGCGATTCCGAGGGGTCGAGCAGCGGGCCTGGACGTTCGGGACGTGCGGGGTCAGGAATCGGCGGCACGGTGGGAGCAGCGGGCGGAGCGAAGGCCGCCGGAACGACGAGCAAGCTCGGCGCCGGCTTGGCGAAGAACGCCGCCGGTGCGGCCATCAGCAAGATCGGTGGCGCGAAGGGCGCGAAGCCCTCCGGCGATGATGCCGGTTCGGAGGGCAAGCAGGCGCTCAAGGACGTTGCTGCTGGAGCCGCTCAGGGGGCGCTTCAAGGCGCCGCGGGTGGTGTGGCCGGTGCAGCAGCAGGCGCCGCCAAGGGAGCCGCAGTCAGTGCGGTCCGCAACCGGACGACCCGACGAGTGATCATCGGTCTCGCCCTGGTCATCGTTGCAGTCATGGTCGGAGTGCTGACCCTTCCGATGATGCTCGGTGGTGCGCTGGTTTCCGCCCTCGGCGGGTCGCAGGAGCAAGGCACCACCCGTTCGGTGGAGCAGTCCGAAGACGAGAACGTCCGGCCAGGCGAAGCGCGCCAGATCGGTGACGAGCATCAGCTGCCCTGGTACTTGGTGGCCAGCATCCAGGCACAGAAGAAGGAAGGGAAGTCGGTCGACGAGTGGTCGGCCGCAGTCGCTCGCGAGCTGGACAAGGTCGACAAGGAGAGGCGTCATCGGGACCTTCGCACGGGAGGACTCGCATACTCGGACAAGAGCTATCTCGTGATCCCGGCCGCGGACACAGACCCCCGTCATCAGGCAGCCGAGCAGGTCCGGGAGGTGCACCTTCAGGCGCTTCAGGGCGCCGGCTTCACCGAGGGGGAGGCCGGACAGATCTACGACCGAGCCCTCTCATGGGCTCTTGGCGAGGACCAGTGCACCAGCGGCGGTGGAGACTCTGGTCAGATCGTGGGTGACGAGTGGGTCTACGGCGGGGAGACCTACACGAAGGAGCAGGTCGCGATCATACGGACGATCATCGGGATCGCCAAAACGATGCAGCCCGGCAAGGAGGAAGAGGCTGCGATCATCGGGCTGATCACCGCCAGGGTAGAAAGCAGATTCCAGAACTACGCCAACGACGGAGTCGTCACAGACCTGGACCGCTCGAACACGCCTGCCAGTCAGCTGGAGCACTACAGCAAGCTCGAGTACTCGCTCACCCTGCCGCATGACGCTGTCGGCACGGACCACTCCAGCGTCGGAATCGTCCAGCAGCAGGTGATCGGAGGATCATGGGGCACGGTCGGGGAGTCCGACTGGAAGACCGATATCGAAGGGGTGATCAAGCGCCTGATGAACCCGGCGTTCTCGATCGCACGGTTCTACGAGGCGATGGGCAAGATCGCTGGATGGGACACGAAGCCACCAGGTGACGTCGCCCAGGACGTCCAGGTCTCCGCGTTCCCGGACAAGTATGAGAAGCAGATCGAGCTCGCCAAGGCAATCTGGCAGCATTTCGGCGCCGACACCCCGGCTCTTGCCCTGCCTGATGGGATCGGCGGGATCGGGTCACCGGAGATCGACGACAAGCCGGCTGGCTGCCGCGGTGGAACCGGTGACGGCACCGTGCCCACCGGAACGGATCAGGAGCTCGCACAGGAGATCATGGCGGCGGCCGCCGCCGGGAAAGTGCTCTGGTGGGAACCGGCCGCTCGAGACCAGATCGGCGCGTACGCGAACGGCGAGAAGATCTCCCCTGCATGCACCCTCGACACCGGCGTCCTCCAAGCGCTCGTCATGGCGACACGGATGTACGACGTGTACTCCATCAACTCCCTCAACCGCCGCTGCGTGGACGATCACGCCGGCACAGGCACCGCGAGCTACCACTGGAAAGGGAAAGCGATCGACTTCGGGCACTTCAACGGCATCCAAGTCACCGGCTCTGACCCCGAGAGCATCCGCTTCATCCTCGCGTTCGACAAGGTCGCGCCCAGGGACTCCGGCGTTGGTCAGCTCGACTGCCGTGGGTGGCAGAAGATCACGACGATGCGCGAGTTCAAGGACACATGCCACCACCTGCACATCGAGATCGGGCTGAGCAGCACCACGCTCGGCGACACTCCCGCGAAGCCGGAAGGATGACCATGGTCAACAATCGAGTCCTCAGGAACATCCTCGCGGCGGCGGTGGCACTCGGCGCCTCCATGGCGCTGTCGAGCTGCTTCGCGCCGGCACCCGAGCGCACCGAGACACCAGCACCCACCGTGACAGCAGCGCCGAGGCCAGAACCCGCACCGGGGAAGACAGAAGCACCGTTCGATCCGGCCGGCGTCGTTGCCGGAGAGTTCGCCCCTCTCGAGCTGCCTCCCGAGATCCCTCACGGGCTGCTGACAGGACCCATCGATCCGGAATGGCTGCAGCCCGATCAGCCCGAGATGGCCGAGATGTTCATGGTGACGATGGCCAACCATTCCTCGCCGGACGTCTTCCCCTCCGTCGCCGTGTCGATCGACAGCATCAGCGAGAACCTCCCATTGGGTCCCGAACGCGATCTGGTGACCGCATGGACCGGCGCGGAACCAGGTGCACCGGCCGCCGCCCCGGACGTCTACGCCATTCAGAAGGTCGTGCTCCGCATCCGCGAATTCGCCCGGAGCGGGACAGGGGACATCACAGCCTTCGAACCGCTCCAGTCGATCAGATTCCTGAACTTCGCAGGCGAGAGCGTCGAAGCCTACCCCGGAGATGGGCAGTTCGGGTGCTCGGCCCTGGCGACACCGTTCGCTGAGCACGGGCTGGAGACGAACGAGACCGTCCAGCTGTGCGTGTACGTCGCGGCGAGCCCCGCGACGTTCAACCGAAGCGAATGGGTGACGTCCATCATCACCGACAACAGGCCGGAAGCGATCGTCGGGACATGGGGTAGCGGATCGAACACCCTCGTGGTGACAGACAAGCGTCCCGAACGACCTGACGGCGAGTAGACGCCGCGCCGGGTATGTGACCTGCATGGCACCTCGCAAGCCCGCACCCCCGAAGACGTTTCAGCACAGCCTCGACGCCCCAGAGCCCTGCCAGGCTGCTCAGGTCGCGCAGCTCGTCATGCGGCGTCTGAAGGTGGGCACGTGGGGTCAGGTCGTGGAACTCGCCACTCGCGAGGACATCCGATTGCTCGTTCGCCTCACGCCGGAGCAACAGGCCCTACTCGACCGGTACTCTTTCATCTTGCCGTTCCTGAGGGTGAAGCCGACCATCACCGTGGCAGCCTGCGCCGCATGCGGAAGGTACGGATTCACTGGACCAGCTAGTTTGCCCACACGGTGCTACTTCACGCACCGATGCGAGGGGAAACTCGTCCGGGCACGGTCAACCGCCGCGGCTGCGGCGAAGGACGCCGCATGACCACACGGTGGCGGGGACTGGGTATGTGGCGGGCATGAGAGGACCAAAGCGCAGCATCTCCATGGAGCAGATCGTTACGAGGCTCGCTGCCTTCGCGGCCGTCATCGCGGTCGCGATCGTCGTCGCCGTGCAGTCGCCCCGGTGGTGGCCAGCCGTTGCCGAACTCCTGGGTATCACCACCACGGAGATCGTCGAGCAAGTGCCCGGTGACGACTGGAACATGCCGCTCCCTGACGCCACGGTTCCTGAGAACGTGCCAACGGTCGAGGAAGCGTCGGAGGCGGTGCAGGCCGCGTGGGAGAAGGCGCAGCGGGGAGACATCCTTCCTGTCGACGTCCCCGGACTGAGCGGAGTCCTCGACTCCCTGCAGCCGCAGAGCACATCGAGGATTCCGGACTATGACCGAGACCTCTTCGGGACGAGCTGGTTCGACGTCGACGGGAACCTCTGCGACACGCGCAACGACGTCCTTCAGCGCGACATGCGAGACATCCGCCTCGCTGCCGACCAGTGCAAGGTGATGACAGGTGTCCTCGACGATCCGTACACGGGGAGCGCGATCAGTTTCGTGCGAGGTGAACAGTCCTCTCAGGCGGTCCAGATCGACCACATCATTCCCCTCTCGTACGCATGGAAGCACGGAGCTTGGTCGTGGGATGACTCTGCAAGGCTGGCGTTCGCCAACGACCCGGCCAACCTCCTTGCCGTCGACGGTCCAACAAACAACGGCAAGGGTGACAAGGGCCCCGCTCGCTGGATGCCGCCGAACGAGTCGTACCGATGCGTCTACGCGACGAAGTTCGTCACCGTTGCCGCAACCTACGAACTCCAGATCAGTGAAGACGACCGCCAGTCGCTGGCGGCGACCATCGCCTCTTGCAGCTGAGCCCGGGGAGTACCAGCGTGAGCACAAGCACATCCGAGGTGAAGATCAGCCTCCACCGGATCTGGTGGCGGCACGCGTGGGTCCTCTGGGAAGGTGATCCTCTCACCTTCGAGGATCATCGACCGTGGACCCACAAGCGCCCTGCAGCGACCATCGCAGCCGCCACCTTGGTCACCGCGTCTTCCCTGGGGGTGGTGATCGGACTCGGGCTTCCCGAGTACCTCGCCGCCGCTCCGCTCGTTGCCGCGGCTGCGTTCGGCTCCGCCATCTTCTCGGCAGAGATGAGATTCGCATCCTGGACGAAGAGGAACATGGCCACGGAGCCGCTCGATGACGCCCTGCGGGGCCCTGGTCATCACCATCGCCTCTTCAGCTCCGAGCTGCCAGACGGCCGCGACGCGGCTGCCGCGGTCGCCGAAGCGCCAGGACTGGTGCGCCGGTATCTGCGCGAGCATGGTCTCATCCTGAGCCGTGCTGCACGTCGCACTGACCAGTGGATCTCAACCAGGGATGCCCAGCGTCGTCAGCCCTTGCTGGGGATGTTCGAGGCCGTCGAACGGTTCCGCTTGGTGAGCGAAGAACGCGGAGGATTCGGCGAATGGGAGGACCAGTTCGCTGAGCTCAGTGGCGACCCGGCGGACGAGGGGCAGCGGTATCTCGACGCCTGTGGCGACGTCGTGGAGGCCGCCAACCGGATCATCGAGTCTCTCCCCGGCGCGGTCACCGCGCCGACTGCGGCGCTGAACACGCACGCCGCGCTGGACCGTCGTTCCTTCGAGCACGTGCCCTCAAGGGGAACTGCGCAGTCTGCGAAGACGCAGGGCGAGAACGATGTTCCGGAGGCTCCGGATGAGCATGAGCGGCGTCCGTCGGCTGCCAACTCGGAGCAGATCGCGACCTTCTACCGCCTCCATGGTGCTGAGCGACTTCATGATCTGCGGCTCAGTTCCGGCATGACGGCCCGTGAACTGCTGGTTACGCTGCCGGGACTCGCGATCGGCGGGTGGCTCTACGTTTCCGGCGTGCTGGCCTGGGTCGCCCACGAGCTTCACTCGTTCCCGGCGATCGGATGGATGTTCCCTCCTGAGATCACCGCCGTCTCGCTCGCGTTCGCTTCCGTAGCAGCGTACGGCTCCGTGGCATGCTCGTTCACTCGTTCCCGAACAGGCCGTGCCATCGCCGGGGGCCTCCGGGACGCCATGGGGTTACTGATGGGGGTCACGCTCACGATCGGAAGCGCCACCGGAGTCATCAGTCAGTTTGTCGGCCCCGCCTTGGAACGCATCCCTCTGTAACGCTTCCACGGCCGGGTATGTGCAGATCATGCCTGCACAGATCCTTACTGGGACGACGGGCCTCGCGACGGTCGACGGCACGATCACCGAACCCGCGATCCTCGCCCGCATCCACCCTCGCCTTCCGCATCCGCAGGAGCCGAGCTTGCTGATGATCGACTGGGTCAAGCAGCGCTGCAACGCCCGCTGGATCGCCGCGGAGCAATCCTGGAGGATCCATGGACTCGGCACTCTGACGCCCGAGCAGACCCTCGCTGAAGCCGGGATCACTGTCGACTGGTCCACCTGCCCCGAGCCGCTCCGGACCGCCCCGTCGCTGAACGCCCTCGCGATGCCGCTCGCGAAGCTCCACGGCAATGGGCGCCTGGTGATGGTCCGCCACCGCCTCGCTGGGTACGACCTCACGAAAGAGCTTCTCGGTGCCGGTGCGGTCTGGGATAAGGAACGGGAGCTGTTCTGGACCTACGTCGCTGACGTCCTCGACAAGAACGGCGACATCCGGCCCGGTGTGCTCTGGCCCGAGGACGC
The DNA here is from genome assembly GCF_000455825.1 of Microbacterium maritypicum MF109. Lineage (GTDB taxonomy): Bacteria > Actinomycetota > Actinomycetes > Actinomycetales > Microbacteriaceae > Microbacterium > Microbacterium maritypicum_A. The sequence goes on along the minus strand of NZ_ATAO01000206.1, from coordinate 606,456 downwards.
AGTAGCGGCCGCCTATCAGATGAGGACACTGCCGAGCGTTCCAGAGGCACTCGCCCCGCTCGCGCGACATCTCTCCGCAGCGCTGCACATCAACGACATCCCTGACGACCAGACTCGGCGGATCGCCCCTGCCGGTCTCCCTGTCACTGCTCGCGACCCCTACGACTATCAGAAGGCGGGTGCTCTCGCTGTCGCTGCCGGGCGATCCTGCCTCTTCGACGAGCCGGGCCTCGGCAAGAGCCTGCAGGCGCTGCTCGCCGTCCGGATGCGCGCCGCGCGGAGGACGATCATCGTCTGCCCGCCTCTCCTGACCACGAACTGGGCTCGGGAGGCGGACATGACCGGTTTCGGTTCAGTTGCGGTGTTCCGCGCTGGACGGAAGGAGCCTGCACTCCCCGATGAGGGCGTCGTCATCATCGCCGACAGCATGCTTGCCGCGCGACCCGCCACTGCCGAACGGCTTCGAGCCTGGGCGCCAGACGAGATGATCGTCGACGAAGCGCACCGTCTGAAGACCATTGGATCGAAGCGCTCTGAGGCGGTGCTGAACGTCGCGACTCGAGTGCGGAACGCACCGATCGCACTCACCGGCACCCCGATCTTCGCGGCGCCGCACGAGCTGGTGCCCGTGCTCGAGCTCACGCGAATGCTCGCGCCCGTCTTCGGCGGCCGCGGGCCCTTCCTCGAGGACTTCTGCACCCAGGACCGATTCAACGGCTGGCACGCCCGGAAGTCCGCGCTACCGCGGCTGAAAGCACTCCTCGAGCACTACGTGTGGGTGCGCCGGCGGAAGCGGGACGCCCTTCCACAGCTCCCTCTGAAGCAGCGGACCAACCTCCCGCTCGACGTTCAGCTCACCGGATACCGGAAGGCGCACAAGGACGTCATCGCGCGCGTGCAGTCGTGGGTGACATGGTTCCGCAACGAGCATGGCCGCGACCCGGAGAAACCCGAGATCGAGGAGTACGCGAAGAGCGCCTCCTTCGAGATCGTCAGTCAGCTGCGACGAGCGGCGGGACTCGCGAAAGTCGACGCGGCGAAGGAGCTCATCCAGGCTCACGTCGACGCAACAGGGTTCGCGGAGTCCGGAGGCATCCGCAGGTGGAATCGCCCTCTGATCGTCTGGACCCATCACCTCGACGTTGCCGCAGCGCTGCTTGACGCCTTGCCGCAGGCGGAGGCGATCATCGGATCGACAAGCGACGCAGCCCGGGACAGCATCGTCGACCGGTTCCAGGACGGGCTGATCCCGGTACTCGTGGCGGCCATCACGAAAGCCGGTGTCGGCTTGACGCTCACACGCAGCTCAGACTCCATCTTCGTGGAGACCGACTGGACGCCGGCTCTAATCGTGCAGGCGGAGGATCGCACAAACCGCATCGGAGCGACACAGGCGTCGTCCTACACGACGCTGGTCGCCCTGGGGACCCTCGATGAGGCCGTGCAGCGAGTGCTGGCTCGGAAGTCGAAGGTGCTCGCCGCCCTCGGCGACAACGACTCGGTGAACACGATGCCGGAAGAGGACATGGTCGGCCTGATGGAGATCGCTATCTTGGTCATCGAGGAAGCGATCCGCACGTCGTCCCGGGCATGACTCTGTTGGAGGCCCATCACTCCTCGGTGAGAACGGGGATGCCGTTCTCTTTCGCCCATGCTGTGTATGCCCGGCGGTAGGCTCGCTGCACCGCTTCATGGTGCGCCCAGTACTCTGGCTCGCTCCAGCTCTCGTCGTTCTCGTACGCGTCCTTCTCGTACTCGAGATAGACCTCCCATGCGCGCTCACCGAGCTCGTCGCGCTGCGCATCTGTCAGTTGCGCTTCGCGTTCGGCGCCGATGACCGTCTCGACATCGAATCCGTCGTCGACCGACTGCCGGAATGCGCCACGGTCGCGGACGACGCCCGCAAGTCCTAGGTGGAGGCGCGCGGCGTCGATCGCGAGATCGAAGTCCCTCTCGGAGTACTTCAGGTAGTTGACCACCTGGAGGGAATCGCCCTCCAGTTCCCCGCGGTCCCGAAGCACCTCCTGCATTTGATAGGCGCTCTGCACGGTGACGTCGTATGCGGAGCGGAGCTCGGCCGTGTCCATCGAGCGGATCTCGTCCTCGCTCATGCCTGGTGTGGCCCCGTCGATCTCTGTCGAAGTCGGGCGGCGCTCCAGACCTCCATCCGGTTCGGTCCGAACGTGTCCGTCGAACCGGCCGCTGGAGTCGTGGATGTTGCCGTGAGCATCTGTGGTTCCCATGCTCGGTGAACGCCCGGCTCGGTGCCGGCGCTGGCCACCGCTGCGCTCAGGCCGGGCGTATATCCACCATGGCGACGATCGACGAGCAGGGGAACATCCACGACAGGGCCGGCCGGTTCGACGGGCATGTCCGCACCGAGCCCGAGGGGGCGCTCGGGACACTTGAGCGTCCAACGTTCACGGGATATGCCAGCGTCCAGGAGAAGGTCGAAGCGATGCGGGCCGAACTCGCGGACGCCGTCGACCGGCTCAGTGACGACGAGGAGTGGAACAGATTCCTCGACACCATGGGGAAGTTCCACCGCTACAGCTTCCAGAACCAGGTGCTCATCATGATCCAACGTCCTGGAGCCACTCGCGTAGCGGGATTCCAGACCTGGAAGAGCCTCGGTCGCTGTGTCCGCAAGGGTGAGAAAGGCATCGCGATCCTCGCCCCGAAGGTGGTGAACGCCAAGGACGACGATGGCAACGTGGATCTCGATTCGAACGGCAAGCCGCGCAAGAAGGTCGTCGGGTTCACGTCCGCGACGGTCTTCGACATCTCGCAGACCGATGGTGAGCCGCTCCCGGAGGGGTATCACCCGTTCAGCGAAGAGCCTCCTCCCGGATTCACCGATGATCTCGAATCGGCGATCGCGGCGCAGGGCTACACGATCTCGTATGAGGAGCTGAGCGGCGGCAAGCAGGGGTACACGACGATGAGCGCGCCGCACCGTGTCGTGATCGACTCGCCGCTTGCGCCAGGGGAGCGCGCGAGAACCCTCGCGCACGAGCTCGGACACATCATGTGCGGTCACACCGGGAAAGAGGAGACTCGCAGCTACTCGACCGATCACGGCGGCAAGCGGGGCGAGATGGAGGTCGAGGCGGAGAGCTTCGCCTACGTTCTGTGCCGTATGAACGGGATGCAGGCGCACCAGCGCACAGCCAGCGAGTACGTCGCCGGGTGGCAGGCCTTCGAGCCGGACGCGATCCGCTCCGTCGGGGAGAGGCTCTCGAAGGCGTTCAAGCGGACCATGGAGCTTCCCTGGCAGAACGCGCGGGAGTGAGAGCGTTCAGTCGAACAGATCCGCGACGGGAGACTCAGCGGGTGCACCGAGGGAGATCGCAGGCGCCTCTGCCGCGAGCCGGCGCGCGAGAACTACGTTCACCGATGTGAGGGACCCGAGATCGGCGATCGCCTGCTGTGCAGACGTGAAGGGCTGCCCCGGGTAACTGCTCAGCCGCCGGGCTCCGTCCTCGATCACGAGCAGCACCGTCTCGTCGGGACGGCGCTGCGTGCGCTTCACTGCTCGAGCGACCGTTGCCACCAGTTCGCCGTCACGAGCTTCCGACCGTACGACGAATCCTGCTCGCTCGGGATCGAACTCCTCCGTGCTCAGCGCGATTGCAGCAGCGACAGGGGCGGGGATGGCACGTCGGGGGAGATGCCTACCCGCGAGGACGGACAGCGGCGCATCCGCCCATGTCGACTCGGCCTCGATCCTGAAGACGCTGACTACCGCGCCTGGTGCCGGCAACTCCCAGTCGTAGCCGACCTCGGGGTTGGGCACGGCATACCGGTCACGTGCCCAGATGTCGACGACGACGCTGTCATCGGTGATCACACCGGCCGTCGTCAGGGCGTCGTCGGTGCTTCGGAGCAGCTTGTCGAGGTCGGGTGTCGTCGTCGGCACTGTCCGCCGCGATTTCGGGTGCCCTTTCGGACGCGGAACGTAGAACTCGACAGTCAGGAACACCGGCCCGTCGATTGGCCGGAAACCCGGGGATCTGCGGATCGCTTCCACCGCGGCAGCGACGACGTCCTGGCGCCACGGACGCACCTTCGCCGAAGACTCACCGAGAATCGCGCGACCCTGAACGTAGCGCTTGACCTCCTTCGAGCCCTGAGGCGCAGGAAGGCCACGAACTGTGAACTGGAGGTCAGGTTCGACGAGCGGGGTCATGACCCCCACATACCCGGTGGCTACAGGGCCGCAGCCTCAGCAGCATCAAGCTCCGGATGCCCGGGCTGCGATTCGATCCAGAACTGATCGCACTCGGCGAGAAGGCGCGCGAGTCCGGGGATGTCTGCGGCATCCGCGGTGAATGTCGAACCATCAGGCGACTCGAGGGTGAAGGTTCCCGTGCCACCGACGGCGATCTGAGCGGTCGCGCGCAGCCCGCTGACGTCATCGGTCGTCTGAAACTGCGTCAGGAACGTCACCGTCTTCGCCATCGCACCTCCCGGGTGATCTCCCTACAGGGTACGGCGACGCACCGTCGTTCTTGTCGAGACGAACCGATCTCACGGAGATCAAGGCCGGAGTGGAGCGAGCGCCGGGCGTGCAGGAGGTGTGCAGCACAGATCCAGGACCGGAGGAGTCGGCATGATCATCCGCCAGCAACGGGGCGCGCCGGGCGGCCACGGTGGTGAGTTCGCATCTCATCACCGGAGCGACCCTCTCGGCAGCCTCGGAGAGCCGACGCCGGACACCATTGCGCGGGCGTCGGCGTCAGGCGTGCAGGTCGTGTACGAACGCGACACACGCACGGGACGAATCCGCATCGTCGTGCTCACCCTTGACGAGGAGCTCAGCGCACAGGACGGAGCCGAGGCGTGGGTTGAAGAGGGGCATGTCCTGACACGGACGCCGGCCACCGTCGATCTGGAGCGAATCGCCCCGGTCATCGCCAGCCAAGCGGCTGAGCTCGGAGCTGCTGCGGACCGTCACGAGGCGATCGCGTGGTTCCTCGCCGAACGGGAGGACCGCAAAGACCCCTTCCTCACGCGAGGTGAGCGAGGCCGCGGCGGTGAGCTGCCGGCACACGCGATCCCGCTTGGATGACTCAGATACCGGGGATGTGAACACCATGACGATGATCGATGGGAACGGTGCGATCCACGACACTCGGGGGCGGTTCTCCGGGCATGTCCGATCGCAGCCGGACGAAGACGGCCTGTCCACGACGGCGGCCAGGAGAACGCTCAGCCGCACGACGAACGGTCTCGTCGATTCATGGCTGTGCGATCTGGAGATCCCGCCAGGGGAGGAACCCACGAGAACACAGATGCGCGAGTTCCTTTCGGCGGGGCGAGCAGTCGAGGTTGAGCGCTTCGGGGCCTGGTCGGGAGCGTACGAGGGGACCGAGTGGGCGTACGACGCGGAAGAGGCGACAGCCGCCGCCCGGGAGGTCTCGGAAGCTCTCGCTGACGGGCAACCAGGCAAGCTCACCGCAGCGGACTACCTCTGGGACGGGGACCGTGTCGATCTCTCTCGGATTGTCACCGAGGAGCAGTACGACGAAGAGTTCGCGGAGTGGGCTCGCACGAACTACGCCACCGTCACCCGATCCTGCAGCGCGGGCGACGGAATGACGGAGATCACGCTCAAGGATCGCTCGGAGACGGTGCTCGTTGCGACCGGGACTGCGCTCCCCGTCGTCACCGTCCGGTTCCGCGGGCAGGAACGCACCGAGCGGTCTGTGCTCATCGAACTGCGCAAGGACCACGGCATCCGCACGCGACCCGTCGACGGACTCGACGCCGCGGTTGCAGCTGCAGGGCTGTCGCCCGAGCATCCGGATTTCCCCAAGAAGGGACTCTCATGACCATCACAACACGCGTGCCGCGCGGAGTCTCCTCGCACGGCGGGGAGTTCACCGCTCGTCACCGCACCGAGGCCGACGGGACCCTGGCGCCCGCCCAGTTCACGCCTCTCGAGGCGTTCCGCGACGCGTCGCCGAAGAAGCAGGCGACCATGATGGTCGATGCGCTCGACCGATTCGACGCACTGACCCCGCTGCAGAAGATGGAGGAATGGAGGCTGGCGGGCGACAGCAAGCTCGCGGTCGTCTTCACGGCGCACTCTCCGGAGGACTGCTCGCGATGCGGCGGCTACTGGTTCCTCGAGCGGGACGATGAGCAGCCGTACTGCCCACAGTGCGCCGGCTTGGTGGGGCGGTGAGCGCATGATGGGCACCGACGCCAAGGGGAATGTCCACGACATTGCGGGCAAGTTTGCGGGCCATGACCGCAGCGACCCGGAATCGGGGCTTGGGACAGCAGCAGACTCACCGGCGGAGGCGAGGTACCGGCAGGCGGCGGCGAAGTTCTGGGAGGAGCAACTCCCGGCGATGCTCGATGCGCGGGGCCGCGCCCAGGACGCGCAGCTCGATCTCGCGCGCGCCGAGGCGGTGATGCTGAACCCGAAGGCGGTCGAGATGCGCTTCGCCTGGCGGGACGACGAGCGCCTCGGATTCCCCGACGAGGTCTACGACGCAGGCGGCAAGCCCCTAGATGTCTCCCTCGACACTGAACTGGACCTGTTCGACGACTACGACGAAGCACGATCGCGGTTCTTCCTCGACGAGCAAGGACGCTTCATCATCCCGATCAAGCCGTGACCTCGGCCAGGGCAGGGTATGTGAACCCCATGGGCACTGGCATCCTCTTCCTCATCGTCGGATCCATCGCGATCGTCGCGCCCGAGATCTTCCTCATTCCCCTTGGAGAGCTGCTCGCCCTGGATGCACGGACGACCGTGCAATTGAGCGGCCTCGTGTTCTGCTTCTGCGCGGTCTCCCGTGCCGTGCTGTGGATCCTCCGGCGGCGGATTGCGGGGACTGCCTGCTCTCGGTCAGGGATGGTCGCGCTGGGCACCGCTGGGCCTGGGATGGCCGCAGTGGCCGATCGAGGAGACCTTGAGACGATGCCGATTCGAGCTCGGCATGAGGCTGCCCACGCTGTGGTCGCACTCGCCTTCGGGATGACGGTCCATCGCGTCGACATCCTGATGCGGGGCAATTCCGGCGGGCAGGTCCACTGGTCCGCTCCCGACTCGATCCTTCGTGCTCCGGTCGACCAGATGTGGGCGAGGATCGTGATCGGACTCGCGGGGATGGTCGTTGAGCATGGCGACGGCATTCACGACTCCGGGCCCGACGACGATATTCGGAACGCGATGCTGTGCGCGATGAAGATCATCTGCATCGGCCGTCGTCCGCAGTCCTATCCGACCGGGGAGCTCACAGTGGAGGGTATCCTGACGGCTGCCTCGAAGGAAGCAGAACGGGTCCTTGATCGAAACGCTGGGATCGTCGAACGGATCCAGGCTCGGCTCCTGGAACCCGACTCGCTGGGGCTGAGGGGCGCCGACCTTGTTGAGTTCGACGTGGGCCGGGTCTGAACTCGCCAGCAGTCGTAGATGCCGGGCGAGAAGGTCAAGCTGGGATCGCGTCGAGAACGGTCAGTGCCGCATCCACTTCGTCTTCGAGGTCTACGGGAATCCGACCAGCGTTGCACGCCTGACGGAGCTGGGCTGCGAACTCAGCGGCAGTGAGGGGCTGGGCGACGAAAGCGTCGAGGACGCGGTTCGGAGCGGTGGCGAGTGAGGTATCCATGCTCACCACATACCCGGTGTGTCAGATCAACGCTCCCCGAGGTATGCCGCCTGCGCGACCTTCTCTGCGGACACGCGGCGATAGATGCCGACGGAGGCGAGAGATCGGTGACGCGTGACTTCGGCGATGTCGCCCTCGGTGACGCCGGCGGCGGCGGAGAGAGTCACGAACGTCGCCCGGAACGAGTGCGATGAGAACCGGTTCGCCTCGTGCTCGTCCAGCCCGATGCCGATCAGGCGCTTCCGAAGCATTGCGGTGATGACCTCGTCGGGGTTGCGCAACGCCTCGAAGGTGATGGCGTTCGACCCGCGCACCCGGGGGAAGAGGGGCGAGTCCGGTGTGGCGCCGCTTGCACGGTAGAACCGCGTCCACGCGTTGATCTTGGAGACCGGGTCGAGGGCTCGCGCGCCGGCATCCGTTGCTCGCTTGATCGGGATGTCTGCCCCGACTCCGGTCTGGTCTGTCTTCGACTTCCGCAGATGCAGGACGAGCCCGTCGATCGTCGCCGCTGGACGGAGGTCGCGAAGCGTCAGCATGGCGACGCTACTCGCACGGAGCGCTGCGGCCGTTGCAGTGGCGATCAGGGCACGGTCTCGCAGGTCACGGGCAGATGGGTCCCCGGCGTGCTCATAGAGGCTGCGGAGGAGATCCAGCGTGAGAGGATCTGCCTGACGCACGGGAAGGTCGGCTTCTCGCCTGGCCATGCCATGGAGGCGAAGTGTGATCTGCGGATGGGCGAGGGCGGTGATGGTCGAGAGGTCGTTGGACCTCATCGCGCGCCAGCGGATGGCGTGGATCGCCTGGGCGGCTGTCGAAGGTTTCACTCCAGACTCGACACGATCCGCGAGGTGAAGGATCAAGCCAGCGACCCAGCGGTCGCGCTCTGGGCCAGTTTCTTCAGGGCACAGGGCCGCGAGATCGTGCGCCTGCGCCCAGACCGTCCACGAACGCCAAGCTCGGTCATATGTCCGCCGGGTGTTGGCTGACACCGCCTCGTCCGCGAGGTCCATCGCCGTCTTGACGATGCTCGCATCGACTGACTGCAGTGGGGCCAAGGGGTTCGTGGTCATGATCGCAGGATAGGCGCCGGTGCGGATTCTGGGCGGTCACTGGCCGAGCGAGGCGAGGAACGAGACCGCGGCTACAAGGGCGGTGGGGAGGACGAGGCCAAGACATCCGGCAGCGACCGTCATCCGGACCTTGACGTGGTAGCGGTGGTGCAGGCGACGTTCAGCGGCGAGCATTCCGATCGCGGCGTTCAGCGCTTCGTCGAGATCATCCCTCTCAGTCGGCAGGATCCCGTAGAGCCGATTCTCGGCAGCATCGGCCTCATCGAGTCGGCCGCGGCGCTCGGCCCGAGCGGAGGCAAGAACATGGCCGACGGCAGCATCGATCACCGCCTCAACTGTGGTCAGCTCGAGCTCGACCACCGAGTGCTCGTCGTCCACCTGGTGCGTGACGATCCGATCGAACTCGTCGTCGGCGTCGGGAATCTCATCCATACCGACCACATACCCGGTCGTCGCTGCGCCTCATCGGACCGCACAGGTAACCGGGCGCAGTGATCTATCCGGGGTAATCTCACTTATCCCGAGCCAGGTTATCCCGGGTAGATCAGTGGCCGCGGTGGTGATGCGACTGGGCAGGAGCGTTGTCGGCGATGGCTTCGCGGACTTCGGTGACGACCATCTGCGCGAGTGTGGAAGTCGAGCCCCACCGTGCGCATACTGCTTCGAGATCTGTGACGAGCGCCTCGAGCCGTTGCTCACTTGTCGGTCGCGGCCCCTGTTCGGAGGTGTCCAGCAACGTGGTCATATCCTCACCTCCTCTCCCAGGCGTCAGTGTGCGTCGAGGATGCTCGCGACCATCGCGAGGTTCCAAGAAGCGACGGCGGTCGTGATCGGGCCCCAGAACACCCACCGGACCGTCCGGCGAAGCCGGTAGTACCGTGCAGTCCCTGGAGATGGTGCCGTGATCTTCATGCTCACCACATACCCGGTGAGTCAGGCAGCTGCCCGCCGGTCGCGTGCGCAGGTGCGGCACTCTCTCACTCCGCGCTTGTTGACGTAGACGTTCTCGGATGTGAGCTCGTGGCCGCGGCCACACGTTTCGGCGAGTCGCCGCGAGCGCCGCGCCGTCACGCCTGACGCCTTCCGCATCTTCCGTCTCTCGGACTCCGTCGTGCCGCCCCAGATGCCGAACGTCTCGCCGGCAGTGAGGGCGTACAGGAGGCAGTCCTCGCGAACCTCGCACCGATCGCAGACCTCCTTCGCCCGCTGGGCGGTGTTCCCGGAGTTCTTCTCCGGGAAGAAAAGATCGGGGTCCGTCTCAGCGCACAGCGCTTCTTGGGTCCACGGCTGGGGCTCGATGAGCGCCGGGCTGTCACTCCACGCCGTCGGAGGAGCAGCCCCGGTCCTCGAAGCGAGGACGGTGCCGAGGCCGTTGTGTTCGTGCATGATCAGACTCCCCTCGAGACGAGCCACTCGACTGCAGAGTCGGTGGAAGTGAACCGATTGCCGAGCGCGCTGAAGGCGCCCATGTACAGCGACCGCGTGATCTCCGGGTAGGCGAGCTGCGTCTTCAGCAACCTCAGGTCCAGGCACGCGACCATGCCGGTGTCGGATTCGGAGCGGATCAACCGGCCGGCGGCCTGAGCAAGCAGGAGCGCGGCATCGGCGGCGTAGATGAGATGAGAGGAGGAGAAGCGGTCCAACTGAAGTCGCTCCACCAGGTCGTCGACGCGGGCTTCGTCGGACGGGTTCTTCGGGCTACGCGGCACCCGGTCGATGATCACGAGCGAGCATGTCTCGCCGGGGGCGTCGACCCCGGTCATCAGGGACTTCGTTCCCACCAGGACGCTGCCGACATCGGCGCGCCATTCTGCGGTCACGGTTCCCGTTGTCTTCGCGTCCCACTGGGTGTGCACACGGATGTCGCGGGGAAGGCGCGCGCGGAGGGCGTCGGCGTAGCGTCGACCGCTGGCGGAAGTGGCGGACAGGACCAGTGCACGACCCGCGTTCCCTCGAACGAGGTCGACGATCTGATCGGTGCACCATTCCGCATGCCTGCCGACGTCGAACTGCGGCTTGCCGTACCGGCCCTCGCGGGTGACCTGGGAGAGATCCCGGCCGGTCAGGTGGGGGATGAACAGCGCGCTGCGCTCATATGCGCGAGCGAAGGGGGTCGGGTAGGCGGTTGCTTGGGCGTTGAGCCCGGCCTGCTGTGCGAATCCGGCGGGGATGGTGGCGCTCAGTGCGAAGACCGGCAGGCGCCGGGACTCTCCGTCTTCCTCCAGCACGGTCCAGAGGTTGTCCTGGAGGAGCCAGCCGACGGAGACCGGCTTCACGCAGCCGACGAGCCACGCACGTCGGTTCTCGTTCGGCTCGGAGTGTTCGACCCACCGGGCCCACCCGCTTCGATGCCGTCCGATCTCCTTCACCAGGGCCGGCATCTGAGCGAGCCTGTCCGAAGCTGACGTGGCACGAATCTGCTTCGTGACGTCCCGGCTGTGCGTCATGGATTCGAGAGCGGCCATTCCGCGCTCGGCCCAGACCTTCACACGGATGTCCTGATCTGCGAGCGGAGCATCGTCTGGTCGTAGGCGTCGGGTCTCATCCGGTTGATGCCTGTGCGGGGCGAACGGCCGTAGCTGATCGTCGATCTCGCCGGCGATCACCTCCGCTTCGTCCATCCACGATCGAAGAGTCGACGGGGAGCCCGCGGCCCGATACGCACGAGCGGCCGCCGTGAGCAGGATTCCGCCCGAGAGCTTCGCCTCGCCTTGGCTGCGTACAGCTGCCGGCAGCTCATGTGCCTCGTCGACGATCACGAGGTCGAACGATCCGAGGCGTTTGCCGCCGGTGACGATCCGAAGGCGCTTTGCCGCTTGGACAGCGAGCATCGAATGGTTCGTGATGACGATGTCAGCGCGGGATGCTCGGTCCTTGGCGAGCTCGAGCCGGCTCGTCACCCCGAAGCGGCTGCCGTCGTCCGCCTCGCTCGACGACGCCGAGACAGCACGCCAGCCGTCCTCCGTGTGCGACATCGGGCAGGTGTGGCGGTCACCTGGCTCCCGATCGGTGAGGTGTACTCGGAGTGCCCACCTCACCAGCTGAGCGAACTCGCCGGGATCGCCGACGTCACCGAGCTCTACGAGGTCTGCCCTGTTCGGGATCAGGGTGTCGAGTCCGCTGGCGAGACGGACGAGGTCGTGATCGTCGGTTGCGAGAAGCACCTGGGCGGTCGCGATCGCCTTCGCGGGATCCGCGTAGTTGTTCGCACCGCGGAGAAACGCCACACGCACGGTCGCTTCGGGATGCGTCTCGGCGAGAGCGACATGCATGGTCGGCACGTCCTTGTCCTCCATCTGCCCCATCAACGACAGGGAGTGCGTGGACAGCAGCGTCCGATGACCGGATCGCACAGCGGCCCGGAACGCGATCGAGAGGGTGATGAACGATTTGCCGGACCCGGTGGGAGCCAACGCGATGACATCGCGGTCGTGCTCGAGAGCTGAGATCGCATCCAGGTAGAGCGCTTGCTGGCCTTCGCGAGGACGCGCGTGGGGGAGACCTGTGGCGCTTCGCACAGCCGCGACGAGCAGGTCGAGGTCCTCGCCCTCGTCCTGGGGAACCGGGGGAGCGTCCGTCGCGATAGCGGTATGTGCCATGCAGCGCACATACCCGGTGATGGATTCAGTCAGCCTCCCGGAGGGCGCGGACGGCGACGGAACGGTCCATGCCGTCCATCTCGACGAAGTCCTCGGCGTCGACCTCGCCTGGGGTTCCGCGGAATGCACCGAGCACGCTCATCGAATCCGCGCCGATCTCCTCGTCGTACTGATCGGAGAACTCCGCCGCGGCATACTCGGCAGCAGCGTCTGCTGACTCTGCCTCGACCAGACGCGTCTCGTGATCATCCCCCTGCACCACCCACGTCAGCTTCCCTCGATTCCCGTGAGCGGCCTGGAACGGATCCAGCGCGCCGGGAGATGCCGGAACGGGGACGATCTCAGCATCCGGGTATTGAGCGAGGAGCTCGTCCGAAAGGGAGCGTTCGGGGTCGATCCTGATTCGTCCGTCGAACCGGCCTGTGCTGTCGTGGCTGTTGCCCTGCTCATCGATTCGTCCCATGACCTTGGTGCGCCCGGCGACGTGGCCCTCGTGGCACCGGGTATGTGCCGGGCATGGAGACGACCCGCGAGGCAACACAACGCAGGAAGACCGCAGCTGACGAGATCCGCGCAGCCGCATCCCGGGCAGCCTCGGACCCATCTGTCGAGCATGCGGAGCGGCTGCGCATCATGGGCGTGCTGCTCGACCCGGACCTCGAAATCGTCTCCAGCGCCGTCCGCTCATACGGCACATTCACGCAGATCGAGCGGGACCGAGTCCAGGACTACGTTGTGCGATCTCTCGAACGGGTGATCCTCGGCACGGGCGGGCCTCGCGAGCTCGGGGAACGTCGACGTGTGGAACTCGCTTCAATCTCACGAGCGCCCATCGCGTGGGCATCCAAGTACGCCCGCTCCTGCGTCCCCGGTGGCATCACGGAGATCAGGCGCGCGCGAGCGCGCAGCGCGGCGCCGGCGTCCTCGTCGAACGGGTGGATGCCACCGATCCCCAGTGCCGAGGAGGCTTACCTCGAATCCTGCGAGAACGCAGTCATCACGGAGATCGCTGACCGTATCGAAGGGTGGGACCGCAAGAAGATGCTCCCACACGAGATCGAGCAGGAGACCGCCACCGAGTTGCTCCGGCTGCACGGACTGCCGAAGCCATTCACGGCGGATACGCGTGCACGGCGGAGGATCTCCTCCCTGCTCGATCGCGAGGACGCGCCTGAGATGCTCGCGCGTTCGCTGCTCCACATGCTCTCGATCATCGAAGGCCGAGTCGTCCCTGCAGGCAAGGACCCAGATCATGACCTCCTGGACCTCTGGGTCGACTACACCGTCGACGACGCAAGAGCTCTTCTCGAGGAAGGTCCCCTGGTGATCGCCGCGATCGTCCGAGGAACCGTCGTGATGCCCTCCCGGCCGAGCGAAGCCCAGCGCCGTGAGCTGCGGCGCGCCGCGAAGGGCCTATCGTCCGCGCGCGGGTGGTCCAGCCTGATGCAGCAGACTGAGGCTGCGTGGGTGGCGGAGCATTTCGCCTCCCGGAGTGCGCGCGACAACAGGAGCCCACTCAACGAGTCTCAGGCAGAACGCATCCGCGCCGCGGCAGCTGGGCACTGGGAAGAGTCGGCGATGGCTGTTCTCTCGTTCAAAGGACAGCCGCTGGGGCGGCACGTTCAGACCATCGCTGACGTCAGCGACTGGTTCTTCGGCGCCCTCGACATGGTGCGCTCCGATGGGCAGGAGCTCAGGCTGTCGTCGGCCGCCTGAGCTTGACCCGGACATGCACTGGGGCAGGGTGTCAGTCGCCTTTCGAGGTCTTGCCCTGTGCCTCGCGGAGATTCTTCCAGGCGAACCAGAACATGAGCAGGCCACCGAGCACACCGAAGAGATAGACCGGGTGATCGCCACGGACCAACATCGTGATGCACGAGATGATGGCCGCTGTGCCTGCCAGAGACCACAGAACCGCTGCGAGTACGGCTCCGTTGTATCGGATCGTGTCCATGGCCTGATGGTAACGACTCTGTCGGACGTTTGGTCCTCTTGGGCCTGTCGGTATCAAGCGGCGTCGGCGACGAACCACGTCACGGGGCCGATGGAGCTGATCGATCGCAGGAACGATGTCTCTGTCGATGGGTCGAGCCAGACGATCGAATCGCCGGCGGGCCGGGGACGTTCGGTGAACGGTGTGTACCCGGTCGAGATCAGGATCAGCGGGATGTCGGAGTCCCAGCGGTCGAAGGCAACGGCCTCTCGCGCACGGTCGTGAAGGAGCACCGTGAGAGCGTCCTCGTCGAGGTCGTAGTGGTGGGCGACATCGGCGAGGATCGTGGCCTGCACGGCGTTCGCGTGCTCGGCGAGGAAACGCGCACGGAGCGCCAGCCGCTGGTCGTCGTCGGCATCCGCATGTCCGTCGATCACTCCATCGACGAGTTCCGACGCGGTCTGTGTCTCAGTAATGCTGGCGCTGGTGTTGTCCAGCAGCGCATGTCCGTCCATCACGCGGCCTCCAGCTCGAACTGCAGCATGCCGTCGCAGGGAGACAGGAGATCCATGCTCCCGACCGTGACCTGCAGGGAATCGACGCCGGCCTGATAGCCGAGGTGCGCGGTCACCCAGCGGGTCCACCACGCCGGGCGCAGCACGAAGCCGCTCATCACCACATCGTTCGTTCGGATCGAGCGGAGCGCCCCATCCAGGGCTTCCCTGCCATCGGGACGCTTGATGGCGACGAGCTCTTCACCGCGAACGGCCTTCGCGCCGAGTTGCACTCGTTCCCGTCTGCTCCACGCAACGATGTCGGTTGCGCCGACCATGCGAGGAACGTTGTCCGCGCGAATGGTGACGGCCCAGCCATCGAAGCGGTTCAGGGATCGAAGGAGCCGATCGAAGTTAGGTCGAAGGGCGGCGGCCCCCGGCCGTACATGCGGGAGGTCTGCGATCGCGAAGGTGTATGACATGTGTGGGGTACGCCCGGCGAGGCCGACTCCGTGGTTCTGGGTGGTCACGGGAGATTCTCCCTTCCTGGTCCGAACAGCTCGAGTGCGCGTTCCGCCCACTCGGCCGTAGTGGATTTGCTGGGGATGGCCGTCTGCGGTCCGGAGATTCGAACGAGCAGGACGCCTGCCGAACGGCCGCCGTCTGCGATCCGTCTCAGGTGGTGAATCACTTCGGCCCAGTCTTGGGCGACAGGGATGTCGTGGATCATGACCACGACGGGGGCGACGGGGGCACCCGGAGGGAGGATCAACGTCCGCGCATCCATCAGGTCGGTCACTTCGGCGAGCACCCGACTCGCTGCAGCAGCGTCCGTGCTCAACGACCGCAGCCAGGGCTCTGCCCAGGCGTAGCTTCCACGGGCGTCGGGAGCGATGACGTGAACATCGGCGCCGGCGTCGATGGCGTCGATAACGACGGAACCGATCTCGGCATCGACGGACGGCGACGCCTTTTCGGAGCTGACGGTACTGATCATGCCGATCACATACCCGGTGCAGGTGCGGCCTGCTTTGCCACTCGAGTCACTTCAGCGCGCGCTGCGTTCGCTCGGGCGAAGCCGGTGAGCGGCCTTCCCGTCTCCGGGTCGATCTCCCAAGCCTCCAGAGGCCGATTCGCGTCGGCCGCGGCGTAGTCGGGCGTCTCCAGCTCGCGAGCATGCTCGGCGATCTGTGCCAGCTCAGGGAACCGCTTCCGTACGATCGATGGATCAGGACGTGTTTGATCGAGCTGCGTCGGCGGCAGCCCCTGATTTCCTCGCGCGCGTAGCAAGTCGATGAGCTCCTGTTCATCTGCGTAGAACGACTTGAAGACGCAGGCGGCCTGCCCGGAGAACTCTGCGGTGCCGACGCCCATGGATGCTTTCGGGTCGTTCTTGATATGGGCGGGGACGCCTGGGATCGAGGTCACATCCGAGTGGATGTTCTTCCGGTTTTGGTCGGAGGCATTCGAACCGAGAAGGGCCTTATGCGGGAGGTTCGTCCGCAACGCGACGCTCGCTCCGGTGTTTACTGTTGCCACCTGGGATGAGACGACCAGATGGAATCCGACGAACCGCTGCTCTGCTGCGATCTTCTCGATGAAGGTCCGGATCAGCTCACGAGCGTAGTTCTTCGACTCGGCTTCGATGCGCAGCGGGTCGTCGGCGGCAAGCCGGCGCGGGACGGAGTCCATCGTGAAAAGGCCGGTGAGTTCGTCCACGACGATGAGGACGTCGTGCATCGTCGCACGGATGTCTGCCGGCAGTTGTGACATCTTCTTCACGCCATAGCGCTTCAGCGTCGCAGCCCGCCGCTCGCCCTCCTTGTACAGCTCCTCGAGAGCGACTGCGTTCTCCTGGAACGACTCGCAACCCCACCCGCCCGGCCGGACGAAAGGCCTCCACGCCTCGAAGTCGACAGCCTTCTGGGGGACGTCGATGATCACCATCTCTGCAAGTGCGGCGAGAGCGCCGGCGATGAGGATGTTCACGGTGACGGACTTTCCTCCACCGGTCACTCCACCCAATTGCATGTGCGGCGCAGCATCGAAGTCGAGCGTCAGTACGTCGTTCGGGACATCGCCGCGGTCGGATAGACGTTCACCGAGTGGGATCGGTGGGATACCGCCTCCGGCAGGCCGGGGGAGCAGATCGGCGGGGTACCTGATGACGTCGGCGAAGGTCGGAGGGAGGGAAGGGACGATCTCCCCTCGGAGCGACTTGGCGTCGCCGGTGAAGTACCAGCCCACCTTGCCGACGGCTGTCTCAGCGACTTCCTGCAGCTTGGCGTCGTGAGCGCTCGGAGTGTAGGACTCAGGGAGATCGAGTAGGAATCCGCCACCGTCTCGCGGGCTGATCTGGACGTCCCAGGGCTTCACCCGCAGGGCGTTGGCGACCGCGCTCCGGCATCGACGTTCACCCTCGGTGAGCTGAGAGAGCACCGCGCGGTTGATGTGCGGTTCGAATCGGGTCAGGAACCAGCCCTCGTACTTCGGGTTCGATTCGAGCATCGCCGCGGTCTTCTCGCCATCCGAAGCACGCATCTCGCCACCCAGGTTGATGATCTTCGTGCGCTTGGTCGCACTTTCGACGCTGTGCATCACGCCGCGGTTGATGAGTGTGACGTGCGTGCCGTCATAGTCGACGACTTTCCAGCCCTTCCCTCCGCCGCGCTTCTCGATCCGCTCCAGGAGCTCGTCGACATGGCGCGTGCTGTTCGGGTTGAACTGCGGGCCGACCTTGATCTGCGTGCGCCTCATACCGTCCAGCCCTGCGAACAGGAAAGGACCCGGCGTCGCACCCACGGCAAGGTGCGGCGCCGGGTCGGGACCGGGCGCAGAGCAGGGGGAAGGCGCCCGGGGTCTCTGGTCAGCGCAGTGCGAGCAGGGTTTCCTCCTTCTCTCGCTGTCGGCGGCTGATGCCCTCCGGCGACTGATCTCCGAGTCGTAGGAACTCGTCGCTGGGGCGGTGCTCGACGGTCGCGAGACGGTTCCGGAGGTCCGCGTAGTAGAAGACGCTTCCACGCGCGACACCACCGTTCCCATCGGGGAGGTGCTGCAGCGAGTCCCAGTTCAGGCCGCCGCCATCGCCGTGGTATCGCTCGGCGGTGATCCGCTCCAGCGCGCGGGGGTTGTCGATGTTCGCCAGCTGCAGTGCGGCGGATGCCTCTTCCTCGTCCTTGATGTGGCCGATCAGGAAGCGGCTGATGTATCCCTTCAGGCCGATCTTCAGCGGTCCGGAGGGACGCTGGTTGTAGAAGATCGGGAACACGCCCCACTGGCCGCACAGACGTCCAACCTCGTCGAGATCCGAGGGGCTCGCCTTCTCGAGCATCCAGGACTCGTCGAAGTGCAGGACGCCGCGGCGGCTCGACAGGGACGCCAGGCTGCCCCAGACGAGCATGCGGATGACGTTCAGCGAGTTGCGCACTGCCGGCTCAGCGCGCGGGAGGTCCGCCGGGTCCATGCCCATCGGCGGAAGCTCGACCTGGGTTGCCCCGGACCGCACCAGGGTGAGGCCGTCGGCAAGGTTCAGTGCCTGGGTGTGTGGTTCGATGCCGAAGGTCGCACGGAACATCGGGTACACCTGGGCGTGCTTGAAGATGGGGTCGATGATCTTCTGCTCGATGAGGCCCGCCTTGGCTGCCATCATCAGCGCCTGGCCAGTGGCCTTCGCCCCATTCTCGATGCCCCAGCTGATCGCGAACGAGATGTCGTTGGCGTAAGCATCCACGCGCGAGTCGTGGTACGGATTGACGCGGTGGATCATGCTCGTCGCCTTCGCGATCGCGTCCGCACGGTCAGGGAAGATCCGGACCGGGTCGAGAGGGCCGTCCGCGGACACCATGTCGTCGAGGCTGATCGTCTGCCCGCCGGAGTAGCGCACCATGTCCGAGAGGTCGCTGTTCTTCTTGAAGTCGATGATGACCTGCGGGTGCAGCAGCCGGTTGAACTGGTGAGCGATGTTCTGCAGCAGCATCGTCTTTCCCGCACGGGTGGCGGCGAGGACATACAGGAACGGGAGCGTGTCCTCATCGGCCGCGGCGACGGGAGAGAGGTACGCAGGCTGGCGGTCGTCCTCGGTCATCCCGATCATCGCGCCGTCAGCGTCACCGATCCGCGTGAGCGTTGGCAGGGCGCTGTAGCTGATCGTGGTCTGAGGGAGATCGTGCTGCAGCGGGTTCGCCCGGACAGCGGAGTTCGCCATCGTCTCGTGCCATGCGGTTCCTTGGCGGTTCAGCATGGGGGACAGCTCGGCGCCGGGAGGCGAGAACTTGTCGATGTCGTCGATCACTCCGCTGAACCCGACGATCACGGACGTGTCCATGAGAGTCGCCGGACCACCATTCGCGTAGGCGCGCTCGATGGACGTCAGTTGGGTCTCGCGCTCCTCCAGCTCGGCACGATCCATCTTTCCCTGGGCCTGCAGCTCGCTCAGATCGGCACGATACCGACGCTGCTGCCCGCGTAGCTCGTTCCGGGTCACCTTGGAAGGCTCGACCTTCGCGCGGATGGAGATGCCCCGCGCACCGTTCTCCAGCAGCGGGATCACCCATCGAGCCTTGGTGTCCGTGGCGGGAGTGAAATCCAGGTCGAAGGACTCGACGGCCGCGAAGCTGATCGCGTGCTCCCCGATCGCCTCCGGCCAGTCGCGGCAGTCGAGCCGGTTGATGTCGACGGCTGCGCGGGCCTCGGCAGCGGAGTGGAAGAAGTGGATGTGCTCGTCGTGTAGGAGGACGGGCACACCCTTTGCGAGCCCGTAGTTCCACCAGCTGTCCGCGAGATGCAGCTCCTGGAGGCTGGGCACGGAGAAGCCGGCTCGCGAGAACACCATCGCCATATCGCGGTGGTCCTTCTCGTAGTCGGAGAGGGGCGATCCGCCGTAGCGGAGCGTTTCCCACACGGAGTCGACGGCGCTCTTGAGGGTCCCGTTGCCGGTTGTCGCCTTGAGTCGCACGCCGAATAGCAGCACACGCTGGATGGTCGGACGATCGCCGTACTCACGGTTGAGCTCGTCAGCGATCGGCGACTTCGGGTTCGCCTTGAAGGTCGTCGGGACGTTCAAGAGCAGCGCATGCGTGTCACGGTAGGTGGACTTGACCTGGCTGCGGTGCGCGCCGCTGCCCGCGAATGCGGCGAGAGCTTCGTACGCGTTGGCCAGACCATGACCGACGGCGACGGCGCCCTCCTCTGTGCGCGCATCCGGCACCGAGCCCATCGGTACGGACCGCCACAGCCACATGGATCCGTCGATCCCGGGCCACAAGCCATCGAAGAGCGGGCGGCGCGCACGCGTCTCGAACTGAGGAAGGATCGGGATGGTCAATGCGCTGTTCGCGGGCTTCTTCGCCATCATGGTGCCGGCGTCCCTTCCGGAGCAGGAGTGTCGTTCGGGTCAGGGGACTCGCTCGGGTCTGGGGTCTGCGAGCCCTCTCCCGGCTCGAGGTTGCGGGTGTCGACGCCGGCGATGGCATTCGCCTCGGGCTTGAGGTCGGGTCCGGTCCCGGGCTCACCCCAGGCAACGACATATGCGGCGTCGGTGTTGGCTTGCAGCACGAGGAGGTCGTAAGTGATCTTCTGCGCTGTCGGTGGCTTCGGACCGAGGAGCTCCTCCTCGGTCGGGGTCTGGCCGTCCCACCAGACCTCGAGCGTGACCTGGACGATCATCCTGGTCTTGTCGTCCTTGGTCTTCCCATCCGCGGCAGGGACGACTTTGTAACTCGCGGTCGTGATCTTCGCGGACTGCAGAGTCTCGATCCCCACCAGCGGAACGTACGTGCTGCTGGCATCCTGATCACGCGTGACTCGTCGGAGCGCGGTCGGGTCGCCGCCGGTGAATGCGCTTGCCCACTCCTCGACCGCGCTCTGCACGGCTTCCGACGGAGTCGCGGTCCCGAGACCGAACCAAGGCGACGATGCTGTCGCAGGGGCATCGAGGATCGGCAAGAGGTTGGGAGTCCCCATCACACTGACGCCGGCGCCGTCGACGACGACCTGGACGGAAGCGCTGTACAGCGAGTCATTCCGTTCCAGGGTGAAGCGGTGGAGCTCGAAGTGGTAGCTCACCGGCTTCTCGGTGTCATCGACAGGTGCCGGAGGCTCCTTGACATCGAATCCGTCCCAGGAGATCAGCTTGCCGTTCGGCAGTGGCGAGGGATCGGCGGTCAGCCAATCGATCAGAGCGCGTGTCGCCGCTGGCTTTCCTGCCGAACCGTTCGTGTCGAACGACCCCAGTTGGGCAGGCTTCTCGGCGTTCATACTCTGGATGAGGCCGATGGAAACGAAGCCGAGTACCACGGCCAGCGGGAAGGCACCGAAGGCCATGATCCAGACGCCGACGCGCAGGATCTTCCCTCGGCGGTTCTCCTTCTGAACGTTCGGAGCCTCGGCGTTGTATCGGGTGCCGGGATCCTCCCAAACGCTCCGGGGCTGACGGCCGGCCATGATCAGCGCCCAGCCAGTTCGGAGACCTGGTCGAACGCAGCTCGCTCGTCGTCGCCGATCTGTTCCACGGCCTGGGCGAGGGCGACAGCGGCGGCGCCGTCCTTCGCCGGGATCGGCCCGGTGACGACACCTGCCGCGACGAGCAACGCCCACGCCTGCCTCGCATCCTCCCGGCTGAGCTGCATGGCATGAACAGTCGCCTCGTGGGGGGAGCGCCCGGCGGCATCGGCAAGATCCGTCACCAAGGAGATCGCTGGTGTGCCCTTGCCTGCGACGACGGTGGCCGCGAGCGAAGCGAGATCGTCTTCAGGTGCCCCGAGGCTGACCGCGAGGATCGCGACCAGGTCCTCGCGGGCCTCGGTGAGCTGGACGTACTTGGCGATGGCACGTGCGGCACCTGCCCGTGTGATGGGTTGACGGGCTCGCGAACCCGTGCGAGCGTTCCGCGCGCTACTGCGCTTCGGACCGCTTGCCTCGCCCCGGGGAACGTCGACCTCTTCGGTCTCGTCCTCCCCGTCCTGCTCGATGACGTCGATGTCGTCGCTGACGGTGTCGGTCGAGTGCTCGTCGATTGCGAATCCGGACATGGGTCCTCCTGCCGTGTGAATCCCTACATCCGTCCACCCCTGCGAACAGCGACAAGCGCCCCCGTCGATTTGCTGGTGAGCACGTTTGCTCTGTCCGGCCAGATGCGGTCACAGCGGGCGAGACCGGGCCATTCCCTACTCCCGACTGGGAACGGCAGCGCTGGTCAGACGGACAGACATCTGCGGACGGATACATACAGAGACCCCGAGGCCACACATGAGATGAGAGAGTGAGGGACAGGAGTCGGGAAGTAGTAGTAGTAGTAGTTCTCTAGACGAGTCGTTAACTCTCTTCTCTCTCTGGTCGGGTCCGGCACTGACCAGAAGGGAGTAGGGCGAGACCCGGACAGACAGGCTCTGTCCGGGTCTCGCTTTGGCTCGGTCCGATGCCAGCTGGCTCAAAGGAACACGGTGGCCAGGCGGATGATCTGGCCACCCTGGACAACACGCCGTGATTGGTTCTCGGCGAACTGAATTACGGCCTTCGGGCATAGCCTGGCAGGCGCGACACCCCTTCCGAGGCGAGGGCCAGACGACCGCGATCCGACCGCAGCAGGTGACCAGGAGCGGCAAACAGCCCGCCCGTGGATTCTTCTGAGACGAAGAACTCCGAAGGGGTGATTGGTGCGCCCGACGCGAAGCTCCAATCTGCAGACCGGGTATGTGCAGCCCATGACCCAGACTCTGCTGCCCGATACCGCCTGGTCCGGAGGCCATCTGCTCCTCGGCGACCCGGAAGCGGTCGACAAGGTGCGCCGAAAGGTCCTCTCAGCCTCGGTGGCTGCCAGCACGCTGAAGTGCCCAGCGGCGATGGCCGCATCACGCCTGCTCCCTCGGAACGAGGACCCATTCTCGGACGCAGAGATCGGTACGGCGATGCACGCCGTCTTCGAAGACCTGTACGCGCTGCCAGCACCGGAGCGCACCCACGAGAAGATCGATGAGCTCGTCAACTCCGCCGGGTCGCAGAAATGGGCACTCGAGAAGCTGGAGAAGCAGACGAAAGATGCCCTCAGAGCGAACGACGCGAACCGGCGGAACTGGATCGAGCAGATCTCCAGCCTCTGCCATGGGATCTTCGAGATCGAGGACCCTCGTTCCGTGATCGTCATCGGCATCGAGGCAACGCTGTTCGTCACGGTTCGCGACATCCCCTCCATCTGCAAGATCGATCGGATCGACTGGGTGCCGTGCACCCCGGATGCCGTCGGGGCCGTCACCCTCGAGCAGCTGCGCAACCGGCATTCTCTCCTCGTCTCCGAGATCGACGATCTCCCCGAGGTCGCGGACGGCGACAAGGAGGCCTGGAAGGCAAAGAGGAACCTAGAGGACCGGAGGGACTGGTTCGAAACGACGATCGCGACCGTCGAGGCGTCCGGCGAGCACTCAGGCAAGATCGCGATCCGCGACTACAAGAAGTCGAACGACCCGAAGAAGCTGAAGACCCCCAACCCGATGTACTCGGACGACTACGGGGACCAGCAGCGCCTATACGCCTTCGGCATCGAGACGTACACCGGGATCCGTCCAGCCATGGCCACCCTCTATTTCCCAGCCCTCGGGAAGGTTCGCGAGATCAACCTTTCCGCGCCGGAGATGGACAAGATGCTGCTCGGCTACAGCGGTGCGTGGAAGCTCATGAATGACTCCGCGGATCGAGCGAAGTTCGAGACCCGTCCATCGAAGGTCTGCGCTTGGTGTGAGCTCGTGAACTCCTGCCCTTCAGCGCACCCGGCAACCAGGGCCGCTCCGGGCACACCGGAGGAGCGGATGGACCGCTTTCAGCTCACGGCTCGTCGACAGTACGGCGCAGTGGAGCTGGGGATCCCAACTCTTCGACCAGGTGCCGCGGCCGCCGAAGCGCGAACGAGCGAGGCTCCGCGAGAGGACAGCGTCGACGTCGACACCCCGATGGTCTTCGCCAACGCCGCTGAGCCCGAGTCCGCGACTGATGCCGTCGAGACGCCGGAACTCGAACAGCCGGCCGAACCGATCCCGGCACAGGGCGACGACCTGTTCCCGATCACCCTCGGGGACCCGTCCACGTCGACGGGGACGCCGGATGCTGGCACGCCGGTCGTGAGCGCACCGGGCGACGAGGTGCCGCCCGCGCCGGGTATGTGTGCTGAGACAGCACGGGAACCGAACCAAGGAGGAAGCGTGACCGAGCAGAACATTCGAGTGCGAGCCGAAGCCGCACCGCAGCAGGAACTGATCGGTTTCGATCTGAACCTCAACTCGTGGTCCGCGATCGCTCTCGCAGGCATCGTCTCCCAGTCGTTCAAGCACATGGACGAGCAGAACATCCCGGTCAGCCGTGAGGCATGGGCGCATTTCAACAACGTCCTCGGCGGCATCGTGCTCCGGGCGCAGGCTCAGCTGACCGGCCAGGCCACCTGGCAGGCGGGTGCTCAGACGCGGATTCGGGGCCTTCTCGCCGCGCGTCTGGAGCGACGCCCGTTCCCGTTCAAGCGTCCCGTCGGAGAGATCGAGAAGTGGATGGCGGACACGGAGAAGTTCCTCATCGTCGGCATGACGGAGCTGATCGACCTCCACGGCCGGGACCTGCTGCAGAACGACTCCCACAACTACTTCGCTGCCGCCGTGCAGCAGTGACGGAAGGAACCCCATGTCCATCGAAATCACTGACTCCCTGAAGGCGCAGATCCTGCTCTCCGCAGTGACGTCCGCCGGCCCCGGGGCGACCGACGATCAGGTCAACGGTCAGATCAGCCGCATCGTCGACATGCTCTCGGACGGTTCACCGCAGCTGCGCATCTTCGACCACGCCGAGAAGAAGGCCGAGAACTCGACCGGGGTGGGTCACTTCGTCGGCACGATCGTTTACGTCGACCTCGAAGGGAACGGGGTCGACGGCAAGCAGCCCACGAACCGCCCCATCGTGTTCATCCGGACGGGCGTCTCGAAGTACTACTCCGACGGCATCGAGCACATCCGCCTCGATCGCATCGACTCCCGAGACGGAGAGCGCGCCAAGCAGCTCACCCGACAGGCCGAGAGCCTGATCGGCCACAAGGTCCTCGTCACCAAGCGTGGTGAGAAGGTCGGAGGGGAGAGCCAGCGTGTGCTCGTGGCCCTCGAGGACCGCGGACCCGACCCGGACTTCCCCGCGGATTTCACCCTTCAGCAGGGCGCGTCGATGATCGACTGGAACTCGCGCAAGACCCCGGATCGGGTGTCCATTGTGCCGCGACTGAAGCGGCTGCCTCAGTTGCACAACGTCGCCTGACACCTCTACCGAAGGCCGGTCGTTACGACTGGCCTTCGGTATGTTCCGGCCACGGATGCAGAGGGCCGAGATCGAGGACGTGCAGATGGGGGCGACCGTCCTCGTCCAGACGGATATCGACGCTCTGGTCGGCGCCGGCTGCATGGGACAGCGCAGCGAGTACAAGGTCCATCTCGGGACGGCCCAGAGCACTGATGTCGTCGTCGAGCCGTACGGGATCGCCGCCGAGAAGCGAACAGGCGATGCGCACGACCCGCTGTTCGCCCCCGGACCAGGCTCCGGAATGCCACCGCAGGGCATCCACGTCGATGGAGCACACCCCGTCTTCCGTGACGTTGAGCCACGGGGCGCGGGCGTGGATTGCTCGCTGATGCCGGATGAGCAGCTCGACCGCAGCCTCGGTGGTGCGGGAACCGTGCGCCCAGGCGCGTAGGCCTGCACGTAGTTGCTCCGGTGTCACTTCCATGGCCATAGGACAATCACCGCCCCGATGGCTCCCCACGCGGCGTACAGACCGGCCAGCGTGCCGAGAACGTGCTCCTGCGGGTCCTTCCCGGTCGAGCCGAGAAGAGGGACCGCGAAGCGCCCCGACGGCTTCCACATCGACTTCAAAAGGAATGCCTGTCGGATCGGTCCGGGCGGCGCGGGTTGGAGCGGCCAAAGGAGAGGGACTCCGCCGAAGGTGAGCAGGTCGCCGGCGATATGAGCGGCGTAGCCGATGCCGATGCAGACGGGCAGCCAGGCAAACTGTGACGGCATCAGCAGGGCCACCAGCCCAGCGAGAAGAGCGCCGAGCACCCATGCGGTCAGCCAGCGCCTCCCGCCAAGGACTTTGAACGCGAAGGCAGTCGTGGCGGCGACGGCAGCCGCCGAGCCGATCTGGATCGGGAACTGCCATCCCTGCGGCTGCCACTGGAGCTGCCCGAGGAAGTACGTGCCGACCACGACACCGGCGATGGCGAGGAGGGAGTGCATGCCCTTTCGGTGTCCGCCGGTCACGAGTCCCACAGCTCCCGCGGCAACGCCTCCGAGGACGGGCACTGAATGAGCGATCGTGGCGTTGTGGTGGTCGGCGTCAGGGAGCAGCGCCGCACCCCCAGCGACTGCAGCCCCGAGGAGGACTGCCTCCGCGGGGAGCGGATACCATCCGAACGCCGGGATCGCGGTGGACGTCACGGCCACCCAGGCGGCCGCACCCGTTGCGGCGTGGTTGACACCCATCATGGCTGACCCGCCCGGATGCGGATCGTCTCTTCATTCGTGGACACAGGATCGTCCTCTCCGCTGCGGCCCGTGGGCGGTCAGCAACTCGGTAGTCAGGTGAACAGGTCCTCGACCTGGGGCGGTGCGGGTGAGGGCGAGGAGACGTCATCGAAGAGGTCGTCCGCAGGTGCTGTCCGGGGTGCGTCATCGAACAGCTCATCCGGGATCATCTCATCGGCGTCCGACGTCGGCGGAGCGGAGAACTCGCCGGGGGCATCGGCGACAGAAGCATCCGGTGGCAAGTCGGGGACCGGATCCGGGTCCGGTTCGAATGTGAACTCAAGATCGTCGTCGAGGTTGAGCACGACGTCGACGATCTCCTCATGCGCCTCATCGAGCGTGTCGTTCGATGAGGTGATCTCTTCGCCGAACACCTCCACGCTCTGATCTGCCTGCGAATCGGAGATCGACAGGTCAAGCTTCTCGCCGGCGGTCAGCGGCGGGCGGATCTCGGCGATCTTCTCCGCGAGGATGCGGAAGTGGTCAGCCTGTGATCCACCGGCCCACCAGGTCTGCACCGCGAAGGCGGATTCCGACGTGGACTCGAAGACTCCGCGGCCGCGGGGGACGGACGGGCCGAGCAGCCCTAGGGCGCTGCTGGCGTCGGCGAACGCGCTCATCATGTCACCGAAGCTCATCTTGCCCATCGCAAGGCGGGACATCTGCGACTTGATGGTCGCCCCACCGGGGATGTACTTCAGCTCCTCGCGGGTGAGTTTCTGACCGGCGAGCACGAGCACGAGGCCCAGGGCTCGTCCTTCACGGAGGATGCGCCCGATCGCGGAGCCGATGAGGAGCTTGTAGTTGTTGATCGCGACGGTGGCGGCGTACTCCTTCCGCTCCGCTTCATCGGCGTTGTCGCGGAGCTTCACTACGGCATCAGGGATCACCAGTGATGTGAACTCGTCGAGGTACAGACAGGACAGCCGAGGGCGGACATCGTCAGGGAGATCGCGGATGTTCGAGACGCCGTAGTGCTCGTTCAGCTTCTTGTGCTCGTCGAGGAGGCGCAACAGGTGGCGGACGACCGCGACGGTCTGGGTCCAGGTGGTCGCCCGAGCGCGCAGCCACGGATCCGCGAAGAGGAAGTCGTTGAACCCCTTGATCGGGTCGGCCGCGTACACGTCCCAGAACGACATGATGTTGTCCGCAGCCATCGCGGACATGCCGATGCCCTTGCCGGAGCCGTTCTGACCGAGAACCATGAGGTGGCTGTCGTTGTCGAGGTGCCAGGTGACCGGCGCGCCTTCCACGCGCGTGCCGAAGGTCGTCGACCGGGGTGTGACCACCCCCATTCGGTCCCACATGAACGGTGCCGGGCTCGGCATCGGATCGACGTCGCAGACCAGCATCGTGAAACGGGAGGGGTCGGCGTTGTGCCGGACGTTGATGAACGTCTTCCCGGATGCTGCGCGGAGCTTGTCGACCGTCTTCTGCTCCTGGAAGTCGGTGATCGCCAGGGAGCGGGGGAGGGTGAACTCGAGGACGTCCACCTGCTCGTTGGTCTCCAGGGGCTCAGCAGCAATGAGCCGCGGGGCGACGCCGTCGACCGGCGAGGCGAGCTTGGCGTCCGTGAAGCGCTGCTCCCAATCCAAAGCCAGGGTGAGCTTCTTCGCCTCGGGGCGGGCGAATTCGACACCTCGGGATTCCGGCACGGCGCCGACGACGACACGGACGTGCTCGCCGCTGTCGGTCACCCTCAGCCAAGGGGTGCCGCCCATACCGCCGCGAATCTTCTCGGCCTTCTGCTTGACCTCGGAGAGGACGACGCCGTCGTAGAGACGCAGACGGACATCCCAAATGTGCCCACGGGAGTCAGCTGTGGTGAGGGAGGTGACCGCGACGACTTCGGGACGGGCGAGCTTGGCCGCATCGAATCCGCTGTTGACGGCGGCGGAGATGGCCCACCGGAGTGCATCGCCCGGCCTGCCGCGGCCCGGAGGCTCCAGGCGTGCCGGGTCGAGCGGGATGGGCTGCGCCGACCAGAGGACACGGAACGCGCCGGGGTGCCGTTCGCCGGCTTTGTCGCCGCGGCCTTCCCACCCGATAACAGACACCCACGGGGCGTTGCCCAACGCGTTCGCCAGCGCTTTCTCCTTCTGCTGCGTCAGGAAATACGAGCCGTTGATGCCCTGCGGGGTCATGAAAGGCTGGCACTCGATCGTCTGGCCAGTCGGAAGCTGCGCTGTCTTGTACACGTCGGATTCGGTGCGGGGTCGTGCTTCGCCCATCTTCAGCACGTCGCTCCATCGCTGGTTCCAGCGCGCCTCGCGTGCGAGCTCCACGAATCGGTGGGCCTGGCGTTCGTCGACATAGTGCGTACTGTCCGCAGTCAGGGCGCCGACGTATAGCAGCCCGGTCTTCTTGTCGTAGACCCCATCGGTTCGAAGGGCAGCTCCCACTTCTGCGGCGATGGCAGGGAGGATGCTGGCGACCGGGGCATCCGTGGCTTCGCACTGCACAGACCACGCCGCGGTGCTGTCCGTGTCGGCGGTGTCCCACATCGGGTCGAGGGCGGACACCATCAACTGCGGATAGCTGCTGCCGGCGATCGCCAGGGCTGAGCGGACGCGCTCGCGCAGGAGACCGCGGTCGACGGTCGGATCTGAGACATCGATGGGCTGGTCGACAGGCCATGTGGCCACGCTGAAACGGGAAGGGTGCCGGCTGCCTGGGATCGGCTGGCCCGAGCTGTCGACGTCAGGCTCGTTGAGTACGGCGATTGCCTGACCAGCTCCGATGAGCGGGTGGATCCTCGAGCCCATGCCCAGCATCCCGGATGCCCCCTGAGTCGGCGGCGCATCGAACGTGTCAAGGATCAGAGGCGCTGCGGGATCACCGTGCCGGGAGTGTGAGATGAGGTACGGGCGGGGGTCCATCTTCAACGGCTCCCAGCGTTGCTGCCAGACCTCGCGCGCCTGGACGGTGTTCCGCCAGTCGCTCAGGGCGTCCGGAAGTGCGAGAGCTCGCCAGAGCACTGCGGCGAACACGGTCGCGATTCCGGCCAGCAGCAGGGGGAACGGGACGAACAGCCAGGTCACGCCGAGGTGTGCAGTGAGGAACCATACGCCGATCGCTGCCGCGGTCCCGGCCGCCGCGGGGAGAAGCAGAGCGGCGAGGAGTTTCACGCGGGACGCCTCGAGGAACTTCGAGAGGAGATCACCGATCGTGACGGGCGGAGCGGGGTCCTCCATTGCGGCGTATCGACGGCGGGTCGCGAAGAACTCGACGGTGGTGATGTATGCGCAGATGGTGTTCGGCCACATAAGCCAGGCGCCCGAGTCAGGCATCCACCCCCACAGCGCCATCGCGTCGACAGGGAAGGTGAAGACAGTAGCGGAGAGTCCGAGCGCCCCGATCGACGTGAACGACATCGGCACGACCAGCCAGAAGATGACGATCGCCGCTTGCAGGACTCGTGCGATGTTCTTGAGCGGCCCCTTCGCGAACTGGTTCGCGCGCTCGATGTGCGGCTTCACCTCCGACGGGTCGTTGAGCAGCCAGTCGCGGTTCGGCACGAGCAGACGCCAGCGGAGCGCTGACCACCGGCGATGGCGGAGGACCGCGGCATGCTCTCCGGGGTTGCCGATCGTCGGGTACCCAGCAGCGTCCTTCTTGCCCGTCAGCGGCGGGGACGAGCTCATCATGCCGGCGACGATGAGGCCGAGCAGGAGGATGACGAAACCCGGCAGGCGGAAGACCGACGCTGCGACGCACAGGACGACAGCACTCGCGCCGACAAGCGGTGCGAGGTTCGGCTGCGGGGCGACGCTTCGTGGTGCCGCCATCATGCGTCAGTCCCGTTGACGAGTTGTGACAGGATCTGCACGATCACCGGGTCCGCGGGAGCCGCGCCGGTGAGCCGGGGAAGTCGCCGGCGCAGGGTCCTACCGTGAACCACGACAGCATCCTGGGGGCGGTAGGCGAAGGTCAGGAGTGCGCCGTCGCCCGCAGGCCAGACGGCAAGGATGTTCGTCCCGAACACTGTGTCTCGGGTCATGCGAGAGTCGAGGTGACGCCGCAGCGCTGCTTGCGCCGTCGGTAGCGTCTTCTTGTCCGCGAAGTCGATCTTCTCCAAGCCTCGGCGGGTCCGCCCGGCGGCGGTCCAGTAGATGCCGTGGCGCCAGACCTTCGAGTCGATGATCGTGACCCGGGACCCGGCGACGACGACGTGGTCGATGTTCGCGGTGAACCCGGGGATCGGGATGCGAAGGTCGTGCAGGACCGTCGGCCCGCTGGGCAGACGGGCGAGGTCGTTGAGTACCGCGGCGGTGCGCTGCTCGCCGGCGCGTCCGATGTCGGCGACTGCGGCGTTCTTCGCCCAGCCAGCGTCGACGAGGGAGCCGCCGGGGCGGCCGATGACCGTACCTGGAATGCCGGTCATGATCCCTGCACCATCCCGACGATGTTGACACCGAGGGCGAAGAGCATGGCGCCACCGATGCCGACGACGGCGACGATGCTGAACCACATTCCCTTGCGGGAGTGGAAGTATGCCCCGATGTCGTCAGCGTCCTCGTTGACACGCTCCGTGAACCGACTGGTGAGGTCCTTGATCCTGCCCATGATTGCTCTGCCTCCATGTGTTGCCGTATGTCGTCCAGCCCTGCGAACACGAGCACCGGTCGTGCACTAGAAGCGCAGGCGCGCGGGCGGTTGAATCGCTCCGCCGATCTCCCTGTTCTTGCTCTCGAGGTCTTGGAGTCGGATGCCGGTGCGGCGGTTGCGTGCCGGGTGCGGTATCGGGTCCAGGCCGGCTTCGCGGAGCGAAAGCATGTGCAGCTGCGGCCGGGCGTCGACGGGGTCGCGCAGCCAGTGCGGTGTGGCGCGAATGCCGGATGCGTTCGCGATCACTGCCGTGGGGTCGATTGGCATCCGGGACGGATCGAAGGGCACGGATTCCTCATCGAGGAGGTGAGCGTCGACCCATCCTCCCGATGGTCCGTTCGGTCGTTGCGCGCGGAACGTGAACAGGTCCGCGGATGCCTCCCGGGGCGCGGGGAACAGGTCCGTCCAGTCGGTGTAGAAGATGCGGTCCGCGGTACGATTGCTGGCGATGCCGGGCACATCACGTGTGGCTCGAGCAATCGCCTTCCGGGCTGCATAGTGGACAGACTTCTCGGCGCGCACATCGACGCGGTCGACGCCGACGAAGCAGACGACCAAGCCGTTGGTCTCCAGAGGTCGGCGGGCGAATACGTCGCACCAACTCTTCACCTTCTTCACGAACCGGTGCATCCCGCCGGTATGCGCTGTCGTCTCGATGGCGATGCGCAGCCCATCGCGTCGGACGATGACGGCGTCGGCGGTCTGATTGCTGACGCCCGGCGGCTCTGGTGCGCCGGCGCCGGAGTACGCGAGAGTGCGCACACGCGAGAGCCGCTCGCCGAGGACCGTGCCGATCCGAGCGAATTCTGCGAGCCGGAGGCACAGCTCCGCGGTGAGGATGTTGTGCCGGTCGAACTGGCTGCCGCTTGTCCACGACTCCCCGCCGGTGACGGACACGGTCTCGGCGTACGTCAGCAGCGGGGCGAGGAGCTTGTCGAAGACCTCCGTGGTTGCGG
This sequence comes from Microbacterium maritypicum MF109, assembly GCF_000455825.1. Taxonomy (GTDB): domain Bacteria; phylum Actinomycetota; class Actinomycetes; order Actinomycetales; family Microbacteriaceae; genus Microbacterium; species Microbacterium maritypicum_A. Next base: position 574,630 of record NZ_ATAO01000206.1, on the reverse strand, counting down.
GCCGCCACAGGGCTGCACGGTCAGCGCCGGCCGTCTCGGAGGTGGGGGCCCAGATGGTGCCGGAGTCGATCAGCCCGAGCGCGAAGAGGTCGCCGATGACGCGGTCACGTGTGCCCGCGGCGACCGTGCCGGCGAACGCGGCCTGCTGCTCTGCGGTGAGTGTTCGCCACCCGGCGAGGGCGCCGAGGATGTCGAGCTTGCGTTCCCAGTCAGCATCGATTCGGGCGAGAGCTTCGGCGGGGTCTGTGCGCAGCCGGCCCGGCAGCTGACCGATCACTCCCGCCGCGCGAAGCCGCTGGGCGTGCTCGCGCTTGACCCACTGTCCGGCGGACCCGAACTGCCACAGACCGTCCCAGTATGGGTCCAGCCGAAGAGCGGTCCGGTTGGATGCATCCGGTGTCGCGGAGGGAATCTGATCGAACCGCATCATGCCGCCCAGGTGCCGGCGTCTCGCTCGCCTCGGTAGTCCGGCATGACCGCGTTGAACGGTTCGAGCTCGCTGCCGTCGTAGATCGTCGAGATGATCGCTTCGTACCGCCGAAGGTTCACCAGGTCGGGTGTGTCCCACGTGGTTCCGGAGAGCGTGAGCGTGGCGACGATCTCCCGGACCGTCGTGCCTTCCTTCTGCTTGAAGAGCGCAAGCGTCCCGAATCCGAGGAGGATGCGCCGCAGCTCGGGGATCAGCGTGTCCGGTGTCTGCGTGGCGAACATGCAGCGGAGTCCGTACGCTCGCGCGTCGTTGCGCATCCAGGAGATCACTTCGGCGGAGACGTTCGCGATGTGCTTCACCTCGTCCGCGAACACCCAGACGGCGCGGCCGCTCTCGAACCAGCCGACGCACGTCCGCCGGATCGCGCTGCGCAAGGTGAACAGCATCAGGCTCGACAGGTCCGTTCGGAGCTTCTCGTCGAGCACGTGCCCCCACGGGCTGATGCCGGTGTTGATGACGACAGCTCGGTCCTGGTCGAGCAGCTCATCCCAAGTTCGAGTGGAAGGTCGCGACCACCAGTGCTCGGCGGACACGAGCGCGGAGATCTTTGTGCGCGGCGCTTCCACCAGCTGACGTCGTTGCGCCTGCGTCACACCGGAACCGTAGATCGGTGACAGCGTCGCGACGGCCTGCGCCATCTCTGCTGGTGCGTCCGGCTGAACGGCGGCATCGGCGAGAGCGGCGAACAGCTCGGTGCCGATCTCATCTCCCTCGTTGGTGAGTAGCAGGTTCGCGTAGAACCATGGCGACGCATCGGTGGGGAGCGTGCGCAGCACCACCCGCTCCGCGATGTCGTGACGCGCGATCAGCTTCGACGCCTGCATGACGTTGGTGAGCGTGTCGAACGAGCGCGCACCGATCGACTCTTCACCCCAGATGTACTGCATGGCGCTGACGACGTCGCGTGCCCATTCGTGGGCCGTCTGACCCGACAGATCCGGGAACAGCTCGATCCCTTCGAGCGCGGTCGGGTCGGCCACGTGGAAGACATCTGGCTGGTCGCCGGCGAACTCCATCCACTTCGCGTACTGCTCGGTGGCTTTCCCATCTCCCTTCGTGTCGAAAGCGACCATCGCGTTGCGCGCGGGCAGTCCGAACGCGGCGCCGGGATGTTTCCGATCGCACGCGAGCGAACCCCACAGATGTTCGAGCAGAGCCGTCTTTCCAGAGCCCGGCTGGCCGATGGCAGCCATACACTCCCACATGTCGGCGTACGACAGATGGACGGGGCTGTCGTCCACGACGCCTGCGCGCGGCCCGACCTTCGCGCGAAGCTCGCCGGGGACGGAACGCGCGGCCGTGGATGCGGAACCGGACCCGGCGCCAGTGTGCGGAGAGACGAAGGCCAGTGGAAGGTGCGGGCCGACGAGGAACGCGTTCTCCTGAAGCGGGTAGTCGCCGTCTTGTGCCGGTACTTCGGTGAGCGCACCGGTCTCCTTGTTCTGGACTGTGCGTGCGGCCTTCGGCGGCTGCCAGCGTCCGAAGCGGCGTGACGGGACCGGCACTTGGCCCCACGGCAGAAGGCGCCGCACCGACCGAGCGAATGACGGAAGAACCTGGCGGCCGAAGAGCACTGCGACGACGACAGATGCCGCAGCCGCTGGGATCGACGTCCACCACCACGGCCACGCGATCTGCGGGATCATCATGGATGCGATCCCGGCGCCGACCAGGAGCACGGCGAGCACGATGAACGACGTCACCAGCTTCGCGGGGGACACCTTCTCGCCGGTCACGTTGAGACCGAAACCGGGGATCGCGCTGGCGGTTCGCACGGTCAGGTCCATCGCGCGCCGGGCGTCCGTCCCGCCGGCGAGCAGTTGCATCACGACCGCGTTCGGAGCGAGCGAATGGTGAGTGCGAACACCGAAGTGCTCGAGCCAGATCTTGTTGTGCCGGCTCTCTGCCTTGGACGGCTTCCGAACAGCCATCGCGACCCACTCGCCGGGCTTCAACATGTCTCCGATGACGCGCGACAGCACCGTGAAGTCTGCGCCCGCTTGCGTGTCCGGGCGCGGGGTCGATCCGCGGTCGAGGCGTAGCCGGGCGACGTGCGCAGTGCGGGTCAGATCCGGGACCTCATCGACCTCGTCACTGCGGGCGTTCATGCTCCGCGCGATCGCGAATGCGACGGACTCGGCGTCAGAGAAATCAGGGGTGACGAGCACGTGTTCCAGGCCGGTGTCGGTGCGCGTCGTGAGGAACGTCGCACCAGGAGGAAGGGCGACGATCGCGCTGGAGGCGACGTTGCCGAGATCGGTGGCGGAGGTGTGCATCGCGCCGGCCTTCGTGAAGCGGAACGCGCGCGCTGAGTGTCGAGACGTCATATCGTCCACCCCTGCGAACAGCGACCCCGAGCGCTGGGAGAAATACGGCCGGGAAATCGGCTTCTCGCCGTGTATGTGGCGACGTAATTCGCCCAGCGCCGCCACATACACGGCCCCCGCCGCTCGACCCCGCAGTTCCCTGGGCACAGGGACGTGCCGCCGGGGCGGGGTCTTGTCTCGCCATTGAAGGCTCGACGGAGACGCTTCGCGTCTGCGCTTCGCGCGGGATGGTTGGGTGTCTGAAGCTGGCTTCTGCCTCTGCACCATCCGGGCGGATCGACGACGATCCGCTGCGCACCGCTGGTGCGCTCTGCTGCTGCTTCACCGGGTACACGCCCGGCATGCCCACGAGGGTGGACCTGCCTTGCCCGGGAGGGGCGCGCGCAGCGCAGACACTTTGTGCCCTTCGGGCGTCATGGTCGCCTTGACAAGGTCAGCACAGGCACAGCCGGGCAGCGTCACGTCGACGGAACGACACGGCACGAAACGGAACGCACGAGACGGCACAGGACGCGACACCACGCGACGGAAAGGACGACAGGGAACAACACCCAGGCACAGCGTGCGCAGCACCAAGAACCCGGCACCCCGATACGCACGAACAGCCCGCAGCACGGCAGCGAAACGACCCAGCGCAACGTCACCAGCACGACAGCACCACGACGGCGGAACGCCACACGCGACACCACGGCAACAGAACGGCAGCGGCAAGCCGCGCCACGCGCGAGCGGCCGACGAAGGAGGCCGCGAGCTCTTATGTATGCGGGGGATCGGATGGGTTCTGCGCTGGTCGGCCGCGTCGGGCTATCGCCTGCCGGCGCTCGGTCTGCCTCGCGCGATCCGTGCTCGGCTATCGCCTCTCGCACATCCCGGGCCGAGATGTGCTTGCACGGTTTGTCGTGTTCGTAAAGCGGGTGGATTCAGTCTGATCAGATGCCGCATGCTGGTACGAGCATCATCGGCGGTTCCCACCTAGTCGCACCCGAGCGACCTCGGTACGCTTGGCCGGTGCGATTGGGAGGTCTCCTGTGACGTTGACGACGCGTCTGGCGATATCTGCGTTTGATGATCTACGAGCAGCGGTACGGATGGATGCGCCGACCGCCTCGGTGATTCTTGTTGCGTGGACTCGTAGTCACATGTCTTGCGGTGTTGTCGGCCTTGAGGACGATGAGGGTGGTGCCGTCGAGATCCCATCATCGAAGCTGGCGACGCTGACAGCGCTATTGCCACGGCCTGTTGATGAGAGCGCGTTGCGGTTGATGTACCCGGAGGTGCTGGAGGGCGTCGATCCGGGCGAGGTTCCGGAGGCGGAGCGCGTGCCCGGGATGCTGCGCGGGCCCGGTCCCGTACTACTCCGAGTGCAGGTTGACGAGCCGGCATGGGCGGCGGTGACGGATCATGTGGTCGAGCAGGTGAACGCCGGTCTGTGGGTGTCGGATGATGATGTCCGTGACGCGCTCTATTCGGTGCTGTCCGTGCCGGAGCTGCCGAGTGCGTGGATGGATGTCGAACGCAGGAAGGCGGCGCCGGAGGTCCCGGGGGAGCGGGTGTTCGAACCGGTCTCCGTGTCGGATGAGACGGGGCGCACGATGAGCTGGGAGAGCGCGTCCCGGTGGTTCCCGATCGCGGATGCTGCGGAGGCCGCGGCGGATCTCGCGAACGAGCTCGCGGAGCGTGCGCAGCGTGAGCGTGGCGCACGTGGTGACGGCTCGATGATGATGACCTACCGGATCAGTCTGGTCTGACCGATTTGAGCTTCCGCGGTCAGGCGGCTTCCGGTTCGCTGGGGTCCCATCCGGACCGGACGGCGTTGTGCACGCAGGAGCCGCACATGCCGTACCCGGCGTGCATGTCGAGGTAGTCGATCTCCTCACCGCATTCGCGGCAGGCGTCGTCCGGGTCGTCGTCGGTGATGAGTCGGATCAGCACCCGGCGCGCGTGCTCGATGTGCTCGCCGGTGACGACGTCGAGGTTCCAGTAGTCGTCGCCGGCGTTCAGCAGGTCAAGCTGGGCGGCGATGATCTCGTGCGCGGCTCCAGGTGCGAGCGAGATGTCAGAGCGGGTCTGCACGAGGATCGGGTTCGACGGGTTGTGCTGCGTGCGAGCGTACTCCGGGCGCGGGTCGTGAATGTATCCCATGCGCAGCCTCGCCGCGGATGCCGGGGCTCCGTTCTCGTCGGCGACGCGATGGTCGTATGTGCGACCGGTGAAGTCCTGTGCTCGCCACGGCTGCGGGTCGTCGTTGAACGGCGGTCGGCTGCTGAACAGAGTCATGAGTTTGCTTCCACGATCTGGATGACGGTGAGCTCGTCGACCTGTGCGAGCACGGAGTAGTTGGCGCCAATGAACATGACGCCGATGCGCGAACTCTTGGCGCGAGGTGCATCGGTCGTGATTCCGATGCGTCCGCGAGGGTCGCGCACTGCCTGGCCCGCTTCGGTGGGGGTGCTCATCGTGACCTCCGTGGCATCCTCGTGCGTGGCTTGCTCGTATCGGTGCGAGTGCGGGCAGTCGTGAGTGGTCGTCGCCAGCGCGCACTGTCCGCCGTCGGAGTGGAACGCAACCCACGTGCGCTCTCGCGAGAAAGAAGCGTCAGCCATGGTCAGATGCCTTCCATGATGTCGGCGGCACGGCCGAGCACGACGAGCAGCTCTCGTTGCGTCGGTGCGCACTCACCGCCCGCGAGCTCGTCGAGAGTGAGCGTGTATCCGCGACGGTTCGGTTCGCTGAGCGGGAGATAGCGGATCGCCTCCCATGCTGCGGCGGCAGCAGTGCCGAGGTACGCAGCGAAGGCCTCCGCAGGAAGGGGCTCGGACGGTGCTAGCTCGAACGCCCGATGCACGAGCGCTCTCTCGTCGGCGGTGACGAACTTGAACGCGTCCAGGTGGCGGCTGATGATGTCCGCGAAGACTGTGGTGCTCATGCGCATCACATACCCGGCGTCGTCGTTTGCGGATGCGCATCGATCATGGACTGAACCCACGCGGCGAACGAGCGGGCGCGCCCTGCCGCGCGACGATACTGATCGGCGTCGTACAGCGCGGTGCCGCCCGCGTCGGCGATCTCATCGAGACTCACCGCGCGCGCAAGTGCCGCATCGCGCTTGCCGAAGCGGAAGTCTGTGGAGGGGACGGGGGCGTTGCGGGTCATGTGATCCACATACCCGGCATCTGGTGCCGTTACGTCGTCGAGTGTCGCGTCTTGCCTGCGATGAGAAGCCCTCCGCCGTGAGACGCTTGCGAGGACTGCGGCGATCCCGAGGATCGGGGTGAATGCACGGAGCAGCTGTGCCGGCTCCCAGTACTTGCCGGCGTGACGCGGTTCCAGCATCACGCCGGCGAGGGTCGGGGAGTCGATGAAGTAGAGGCGCGGCCCGTTCGTCGTCTCGACGGAGCTCAGGCGCTGCGGCAGGCCGTTGTACTCGATGAGCGCGCCCGCAGTTGGAAGATCGGCGCATTGCTCGTCCGTCAGCGTGAGCTCGTAGAGGATCTGGATGTGACCGCAGCTGGTGAACTGCGGCGGGCTCTCGAGGCTGCAGAGCCCGAACCAGAATGCGGTGCTCGTGACGAACAACATTGCAGTGAGGCCGGCGCCGGCAAGGGCGGACCGCCCAGCTTCGGTGAGTCTGCTGGCGGTGGCGGGGAGAGATGTCATCCCCGTGCTGCCTCGGCGAGCATCGCGAGGATGCCGTCGCTGTTGAGGTGCTGGAGATCGAGCGCCACTGCGAGGAGGTACTTCGCGTCGACGTTCCCGCTGAACGCGTCCGCGAGTTCGGTGGCGCGGGCGTGCACTTCGGGGTCGCTGTCGGCTCCGTAGTTCTCGTGGACGATGTCGATCGCTCGCACGTGAGCGAGTCGATCACGTTCTGCCCGGTCCGCCTCGATGGCGAGCTGCATCAGACGGAAGGTGTCGGCAGATCCGCCGCCGAGACCGTGCTCGGCGGCGACGTCGGAGGCGATGTCGCGTGGTGCGCGGAGGCGAGTTGTCCGAGCGGCGGATGCGGCGGTGTGCTGGATGTCCATGGACACCACATACCCTGCGTTCAGGGAGACCTATTCGGCCGCGTCGCCTGCTTCGGGCGCGTCCGTCTGCCACGGTCCGCACGCCCTCGGATCCGGAATCACGGGCGCGTGCGGTGCAAGGGCGAATGGCGGTGTGGGACAGGAGAGGAACGTGCGGGACGGACGCGTCCGGCCCATCTGCAGCATGGACTCGAAGTGAGCCGCGAATGCCTCGCTCTGCCACAACGAGATGACTGTGGAGGTCTTGGTCACCCCTCCGCGGAGCCGCCTGTCCAGGAACGGCTCAGCTCCACACGCCGGGCATGTAGCGGGTGCGGTCAGGAGGCCTGGGAACGATGCTCCGCAGGAGACGCACTGAATCGGTGGAATCTCGGTCACGAAGTTGTGGTTTCGGGTGTTCATCGTCATCCTCGGGGTGCTCAGCGCCGGCAGCTCGGGCATTCTCCTGGTCTCCGTTCGGGCTCTTAGGCTGGGACCCCATCGCGGACGACGGGGAGGTAGCAGCCGGTGTCGATGTAGTGCTGCACGCTGGCGCTCGACGTGAGGTCCGGCTGGTTGCGGCGGAGGACGTCGTCGAGGGTCATGCCCTCGATCTCCGGGCGAGTGCGCTTCGGTCCGAGCCGTTCCGTCGACCACTCGTTTCGGATGACGGGGTTGTCACGCGCATCGTCCTTCGAGGTCATGTAGTCGACGCTTCCGACGGACACGGTGTAGCCGCCCCAGAGGTTGCGTGACACCTTGCATCCGGTGAGGCGTGCGCCGGCGATCAGGTATGCGGTCAGCTTGTCGGTCATGCTGACCACATACCCGGCGCCGTTGTGGGCGGTCAGAGTCCGAGGCGCTCCGCGAACTCGTCGGGGCTGATCGTCTCGACGCCGAGCTGTTCGGCCTTCGCGAGCTTCGAGCCGGCGGCTTCTCCGGCGACGAGAAGGGATGTGTTCTTCGAGACGGAGCCGGAGGACTTCCCGCCGTTCTTCTCGATGAGCTCGTTCATCTCGTTCCGCCCGTACGCCTCCAGCTTCGTGCCTTTGGTCGAGCCGGTGACGACGACCGTCATCCCGGCGAGCGGTGCGCCCGCGGACGCGGCCTCATCAGCCGTGGAGGTGACTCCGAGGTCGATCAGGCGGCGGATGACCTGGCGGTTGCGCTGCACACCGGAGTAGATCACCTCGGCGCGTCCAGCGGCGATGCCTTCGACCTGCTGGAGGTCTTCCGGCATGGCCTCCAGCAGCGCGTCGAGAGAGCGGAAGTGCGCGGCGAGTCGCCGCCCGAACGTGCGCCCCGTCTTGCGGATGCCGAGGGCGGTGATGATCCGGTTCAGGGGCTGCTCCTTGGCGGCCGCGATGTTCCAGTAGAGCTTCGACGCCCGGGTCTCCCCGAACACCCCGTCGCCGAACGGCAGCGACTCGAGCTGGTTGAAGGACACCTCGAACAGGTCAGCGAGGTTGGACACGAGGCCGGACTCGACCATGGCATCCGCAACCGACCGACCGAGCGTGTCGATGTCGAGCACGTCACGGGAAGCCGCATAGGTGATGAGGGCCGCGACGGAATCTGCCGGGTTGGTCGAGCGGAGGAACTTTCCGGCGTACTCGTAGGGGAATCCGTCCGCGTCCTCCGTCGGCGGGACCCACGGGGTCGTGTCAGGACCGTTCGTCACGGACAGCACCTGCGGGATGATGTCGTTCGCCTTGTAGACGACGGCCTTCGAGCCGATCCGGATGTCCTTGTCGGCGATCAGATCGACGTTGTGCAGCGACGCGCGACTGATCGTGGAGCCGTCGACGAGAACGGGATCGAACACCGCAGTGAAGGAGAGGTTCCCAGTCCGGCCGACCTCCACGAGGATGTCGCGGATGGTGGTCTCCCCGGTCTGCGCTTCGTACTTGTAGGCGACGGCCCAACGAGGCGCACGGGACGTCTCGCCGAGCACGTTTCGCACCCGCGGTGACGTCGCCTTCAGGACCACGCCGTCGGTCGGGTAGTCGAAGGTGGCTCTGTCTGAGCCGAACAGGTCGATGGCTTCGAGAACCAGCGCGGGCGCCGCAGTGCCGGTCGCGTGCGCGCCACCTCCGTAGTTCAGAAGATCGTCAGCGAACAGGAACTGGCTCTCGGCGTCGGCAGGGATTCCGTCATGCTCGTAGGTGACGAACGTGAGCTGCACGTCGTATTCGAGCTTGTCGGCGCGGACGGTCCCGGCGGTCGCGTTCCGCGGGTTCGCGAAGGAAGCCTTGCCAGCAGCGACGCGGTTGGCGTTGCTGGCAAGGAAGTCATCGTGGCTCATAAGCAGCTCACCGCGGACCTCGAAGGAGACTGGTGCGCTGGTCGGCAGGTAACGCGGAAGATGCGCGATCTCGATGTTGTCGCGGAGCACCCGAGCGGTGACGTCCTCGCCAGAGCGACCGTCACCACGCGTGACGACCTGGACGAGCTTGGCGTCCTCGTACCGGGCGCGGATCGCCATCCCGTCGAGCTTCGGCTGGACGGATACACGAGAGTCGGCGGCATCCGGTGCCGCCTCGGCGATGCGGGCGAGGAACTTCAGGATGTCGCTCTCGTCGGTCACCTTGTCGAGCGACAGCATCGGCGACGGGTGAGGCACGTCGGCAGCGACAGCGGAGCCCGCAGCAACGGCGGTGAACAGGCCATGGTCGACCTTCTCGTCGGGGTAGTCGACCTCGTGCTGCATGATCTCGGCCAGGAGCTGGTCGTACTCGGCGTCGGTCATCGTCGGCTCGTCGCCGTTGTAGTAGGCGAGCGCGGCCTCCTGAGCGCGGGCGATGGCGGCGGGATAGTCGAAGGTCATGGTTTCCATAGTGCCCACATACCCAGCCTGGGGCCGCGCGCAGCTCAGCGCGTGAACGCACTCATTTCGCGTTGATGGGTGGGCGCCAGTGGTTGAGCAGCGCGGATTCGAGTGCGGCCGCACTGACCGCGGACTCATTTTCCACCCATGCGAGCTCGCAGCTGTGGATCCACGCTGTCACGACTCTCACCTGATCTGGCGTCATGGCTGACGGGCGCCGTCGGGTGTACGCGCGCTCAAGTCCGAGTTCCCGCACGGCGACCCACGAGCGTAGGGTGCTTCGGCTGAGATCAAGCGACGTTGCGAGATGCGTGGAGAGTCGAGACCGCAGATTCGATGCCTTCCCGAGGTACACGCAGCCCCCTTCGCGGAACCAGGCATAGATACCCGGACCGCGGGGAATCTGGGCGGGGACAAGGGACCCCGCCAGGTGGCGGCTCTGTGACAGGACTGTCTTCCAGTCGTCGCTCGTCAGCGCTTCGCTCATCTCGACAATCTAACGGCCAGCTCGTGAGCGGCATCTCAGATGATGGCCCGCCCCCGCCCGCGCATCACCGCCCAGAGCGACCGATATTGCCTTACTCACCCCAGCTATCGAGTGGGTGCGCATACTCATGGCCACCACATACTCGGTCGAGCCGTGTGCTCATGGATCACGCCTCGAACTCCACGAGCCAGCGGAGGTTCACCTGCATCGGGTCCCAGACGACCGCCTCGTGGTTGCGGACGCCGCCCGTTCCCGGGTTGACATTGATCGAGTCGTAGGGTTTGCCGCTCTTGTTCTTCTCGGCCCTGGCTCGCCGAGGGATCGAGGAGTCGTACGCGGAACCGGTGGGCCGGTACTCCGATCCCATCGCTGTCTCGGTGAGGAACATGAACACGGACTGAGACTTCCCTCCGCCCCAGTAGCCGACCGAGTACCCGGCGCTCTTGCTGGCGGACCGGGAGAGGTAGATGCCGTCCCCGAACATGCGTCCGGCGATGTGAATGCCAGACCCGGTAGTCGGCGGGATGAACAGGCCCTTGGCGAGGATGGAGAGAACGTTGGCCGCGCCCGTGCCGTGCCAGAGCCGGCGCACGTTCCGCACACGCTTCGCGGTCTGGGCGATCTCGTCGCCATGACGAGCATCCTCGAGGGCGTACACGCGGACGGGCTTGAGGGTCTTCGACCAAGCGTGCGCGTCCTGCTTCGTGTCGTTGTATCGATCGATCACCGCCTGGAACTCGTCATCCGTGGGATCGAGGACCCGGACCCGATAGCGGAACAGGTCAGCGGGCACGCGCCCGCTCTCATCAGCGGTGGCCTGCGAGGCGTCCGCGTACCGAACGGACGCCTCGAGGGAGTCCAGAAGCTCCGACTGTCCGCGCGCGCTCGTGTGAGCGTCGAGCCATCCTTCCGACCAGCCACGTCCAGCGGAGACCGGCACCGCCTGAGGGATCAGTCGCAGGTACTGTTCCGTGAGACGCCCACGGTCAGCGCCGCGAGTCATGCCGCTCATCTTGTCGAGGAGCGCTCGGGCATCCCGGATCGAACGGGCGCTGATCGCGCCGAGCGGCGTGGTGACCTGACCGGCCAGATTCACGGAGATCAGGCCGCCGGAAGCTTCCAGCAGCTGATGCTTGTTCACGGACACAAGCCGGTCGATGAGGTCAGCGAGAACAGGGTCGGCGCGGCCGCCGGTCAGCTGTGCGGTAGCCGCGCGCTTGAGCATGGCCGATGGAGCGGCCTTGGTGGATGCCGTGGCGCCGATGACGTCGACGACGGTGTACCCACGACGCTTCTTCTGCGCGACTACGTCTTCGTAGGCGTAGCGTCCGCCCTTCTCGACCTTCGTCTGCCCGGTGGCCCCGACCCGCCCCCAGTTCTTCACGACCGTGCCGTCGTCGTGAAGTTCCGCGCGGTAGAACTTGTTGGCGTTCGCGCCCGAGTCGACGTTGATGAGGTAGGTCTCAGCGATCTTGGTGCCCATGCCCGCCACATGCCCTGCGGCTGGCACCACTCACTCCTCGGAGTTGCCGAGCATCTGCTGCCAGCAGTCGGGGTGGATGCCCGAGATCAGCAGCTCCCGCGTCCCTGCATCGAGGTTGTCGAAGGCGAGCTGCGTCAGCGCGCCGGCCTGCCAGGACGCGAGCCGGTCAGCGTCGACGACGACGGTGGATCTGGCACCGCAGTTCATGCACGGCGGCGTGGTGACGGCGACCTGGGGAGCGGGAGAGGTGGTGTCCATGTGCGCCACATACCCGGCGCCGTGGGTACAGGTGGTGCCTGATCGCATTACACCGCCGGAGGTCACGATGTCGGCGTCTGCGGGAATTCGGCGACGGCTGATCCGTAGGTACAGCAGCTGCTCTGGGATACTCAGGTGTGACCAAGAAGCCTGGGTTCAACTTCGGCAAGCTGACTGCCGGGACAGCGATTCGCGCCATCACTGAGCCGACGGCGCTCTTTGACGCTTTGCCGAACAAGGAAGTCGGCTACGGATACCTGCGCGCCGTGCAGGGTGCCGTCCTCGACGCTTGGTACCCACGCAGGACCGAGACTGACCTCGTCATCAAGACGAATACGGGCGGCGGGAAGACGATCGTTGGACTGTTGATGCTGCAGTCGTCGCTCCACGAAGGTGTGGGGCCCGCCCTTTATGTCGCCCCCGACCCGCATCTCGCCGAGCGTGTCGCGGAGGAAGCGCGTGCTCTCGGGCTGGTCGTGGTCACCGACCCGGAGCACCATAAGTTCACCGCCGGCGAGGCGATCTGCGTCACCACCATGCAGACACTGATGAACGCCAAGACGCGCTTCGGCATCGAAGGCTCCGCTACGCGCCAGCCGATTCCCGTCGGCACGATCGTCATCGATGATGCCCATGCGGCGCTCGCGATCGCCGAAGAGGCCGCGCGCTTGGCCATCCCCGCGACGCACGAGGCGTATAAGCCACTGCTTGACCTGTTCGAGGAGGAGCTCAAGGCGCAGGGGCTCAACGCCTACTTGGACATCCGCGATGGAGATCGCAGCGCAGTCCTCCGTATTCCCTTCTGGGCTTGGATTGAGCGACAGGAGCAGGTGCTCGCCATTCTGCGACCCCATCGAGCGACGTCGGATTTCGAGTGGGCCTGGCCTGTCATGTCGGACCTGCTGGCGATCTGCGAGGTGACTGCTTCCGCCGAAGAGGTCGAGATCAAGCCGCCGTGTACGCCCGCCGAGAAGTTCCCGTCCTTCGCGGAGGCGAAGCGTCGCATCTACATGACGGCGACCCTGGCGGATGACAGTCTGCTGGTGACGCATTTCGATGCCAACCCCGAGAGCGTCGCGAACTCGATCGTGCCCGACACGGCGTCCGATCTGGGAGACCGCCTCGTCCTCGCGCCGCAGGAGCTGAACCCCACGATCAAGGTCTCAGAGATTCGTGAGCTCGCCGGCGCGGTCGCAGAGGACCACAACGTGGTCGTGCTCGTTCCGAGCTGGCGGCTCGCAAACGAATGGTCGAAGTTTGCGGACAAGACAGCCAGCAAGCCCGACGACATTAGTGCGGTGGTCGCCGAGCTACGCGCTGGTCACGTCGGCTTGGTCGTCATTGTCGGGCGCTACGACGGCATCGATCTCCCGGACGATGCATGCCGATTGCTCGTGATCGACAGTCTGCCCTTTGCATACACCGGCTCCGAGCGGCGCGAAGCCATTGCGCTGCGTGACAGCGAAGCCATGGTCGCACGCCAACTGCAACGACTCGAGCAGGGTATCGGGCGCGGGGTCCGCAGCCGTGACGATCGTTGCGCGGTCGTCCTGATCGGCCCTCGCCTGACACAGCTCGTGGCAAGGGCAGATGTCGCTGACCGACTCTCGCCGGCAACGCGCGCACAGCTGAAGCTCTCCCGGACGATCGCCTCAGACCTCGATGGCGCCACGGTCGAGGACATCGAAGCTGTGGTCCGACAGGTCATCGGCGGCGACGCCGACTTCCGTACCCTGTCCCGCGAGGCTCTTCTCGGGGTCAAGTACGACCCTGGCGCCGTCTCCGACGTCTCACGCCATCTGCGCGCCGCCTACAACTCTGCGCGCGTCGGTCGGTATGAGGAGGCCGCGGAGCACGCGGGGAATGCTGTCGACGCTGCGGTTGCCGCCGGTGACACGCGCCTCGCCGGATGGCTCGGCGAGACCCACGCGGCGTACCTCGGTCACGTGAACGGAGTCACCGCGCAGCTCGTACTCGACCAGGCCTCGCGTAACAACCCGGCCGTGCTGACCCCGCTTGCCGGTATCGACTATGAGCACCTCGGGCAGAACGACGACCAAGCACAGCAGGCGAAGTCGTTCCTCTCCGCGACGTACGCCAACGGTGCCGAACTGATCGTCGGCATCGACGCACTGATCACCGATCTGGCGTGGGACCCGGTTCGTACGGACGAGGCGGAGGATTCGCTCGCGTCGCTCGGGCAGCACCTCGGGTTCCTCGCGCAGCAGCCGGAGCGAGACTTCAAGATCGGCAGCGACGTGATGTGGTCGATCGGTATGCACCGTTACGTGGTGATCGAGGCGAAGACCGGCGCAACAGCCAATGTCATCTGGAAAAAGGACATCAACCAGCTCGCCGGCTCCGTGAACTGGGCCCAAGGCGAGTACGGTGCCGACGCGACAGTCATCCCACTCGTCGTTCACCCGAGTCACGTCGTTGAGCGCGCGGGCACGCCACCGCCCAACTGTCGCTCGATCAACCGGGCGGACATGAAGGAGCTCAAGAAGGCGCTGAAGAAGTTCGCCCGGGCGCTCGCGCAGGACGACGGGTTCAAGGACGTAGCGGCGATCGGCGCCCAGCTGTCAGCACTCAACCTGACCGCGGATGGCTTCTTCCCGAGCTTCACGCGCCGCACAAAGCGAGAGCCGCGCGAGAGTTCCTGACCCGGACGAAAGAATCCCGGGTCAGCTCCGCCGCGCCTCCACGGGAACGCCCACGTAACGGTTAGTATCTGTTACATGGTCGACGTTGCGCGCCTATCGTTGGACGAGCTGTCGGCGTTGCGTGCGAGCGTGACCAGCGAGCTTCGCGCTCGACAGGTCCCCAATCGCACATGCACGGCGTGCGGACGGCAGTTCACAGCGCGGAGTGACGCTCGGTACTGCAGTTCGCGGTGCCGGGTTGCAGCGCATCGGCTGCGTCAAAGGAAGGGACACCCTATGAGCATCTCGGGCATCGGATACGAGGGGCTGACCCTGGACGCCTTCATCTCGAAGCTGCGCATCCGTGGTATCCAGACGCTCGTCGACGTCCGACTAAACGCGATCTCGCGCAAGCGCGGCTTCTCGAAGCGCGCTCTTGCGGAGGCGCTGGGCGAGGCGGGCATCGCGTACATCCATCTGCCGGCGCTCGGGAACCAGCGCGACAACCGCGCCGGGTATGGCGAGCTCGAGTCCAACCTGGCGAACGAGGTTCGCAACCGCTTCCGCCAGGAGCTCCAGTCGGAAGCAGCCACGACGGCACTGCAGCAAGTCACCGATCTCGCGCAGGCGGGTGAGGTAGTGCTGTTCTGTTACGAGCAGGATGAGCAGCACTGCCATCGCGAGCAGGTGCTTGACCAGGTGCGGCTGCTGATGACCCGCAATCTTGTGAAGTCCTAGAAGAGAGTCGGCGCGGGAGCGATCGCGTCCTCGGAACGGGGCCAGTAGACACCGAGAACACTGAACTTGCCGCGGCGTGCAGCGAGCTCGAAGTTCCCCATGTAGAACCCGGCCTGCCGCTCGGGGGCGAACATCTGCTCGAGAAACTTCTCGGTCACGCCCGCCTTCACGTCCTCGCCTCGGTGGCGAAGCCGATTCTGCAGTGACGTCAGCTCCCAGTCGAGGATGCGGCCCTGGTGTCCAGCGCAGGAGGCATCCGCGCATCGGTAGCGGTACCGGACCTTGAACTCCGGCTCCTTCAGGATGGCGGGAATCGAACCGCTCATCGGTATGAGCGCCGATGACTCCTTGTCGATGCGCGCCTGCATCTTCGCCAACTGCTCCGGCGTCCACTTCGGGTGCGGCTCAAACTCGAGCCGATCGATGTCTGCCGGGTAGACGAGACCGAGGGAAGGAGCTGACCCGTCAGTTGATGCGGCGCGCATCAGCTCACAGGTCGTCGTGGACTCCAGCTGCCCGATGACCTTGTGCCGGGCCTTCCACGGCGGGAGCTTCTGGACGACGTTCCACGAATCCTGCGTCGGCGAGTAGCTCTCGCGGCGGGTGTCGGAGTCCTTGCGGCGCACCTCCAACTCGATGACGTCGTACTTGTGGAACTGCGCGTCGCCGTCGAGCCAGCGGAACGCAATTGGGTACAGCCGAATCCAGCTCGGCTCATCAGCGTCGATTCGGACGCCGGCAACGCAAGACGTGTCCCCGTAGCTCGTCGACGGCTGTGGCGTCGCCTTCACCGTGATGAGCACGCGGGCCCGTTCACCTTCCACCCTCATAGGTGGAGCATATTGCCGAGAACGGACGTCGCAACTCAGAGCACCGCGCGAGCCGCTTATCGTGCCATCATTCGATATGCCCTCGACCGATGACACAGCCGACGCGTTGACCTCCATCCCTGCCGTTCAAGTGGTTATCGAGGACGCCGACTCGGTGATGCTCGGCATGGACCCGAGACAGCCAGTTGCAACGCCGCTGATCGACTTCTGCCGAGGTGCCCTGGAGCTGCTAGCGTTGCGCCCCGACGAGGTGAAGCTCGTCATCGGAGGCGATTTCTTCGAATCCGTGAAATCCCGGCTCCCCGACGGGCCGTACCGTGACTCATTCGACCTGGAACGCGGGGCTGGCTCCGTCGCGGCGAAGACGTTGGTCGTTGACGGCGAGGTGCACGTCGTGTTTCCCGCATTCCTCTTTCTCGATTCAGACGCGGCCCGCGAGCACCTCTCGCCGGAGGACGCAGAGCAGGTCGCGACAAGCGAAGAAGCTCGAGCGGACATGGCGCGTCGCACCGCAACCCACGAGGCGCAGCACGTCGCCATGGAGCAGGCCGGCGAGGACAACCCAGACTTCTCAGCAGCTGGTCGGGCCCGCCAAGACTTCTTGACCGCGGCACATCAGGTTATCTCCGAGTACCGCGCCGAGTTGGGTGTACCTCCCGAATTGCGAGAAGACTACGAGATCGACTTTCCGCTGGAGGGCCTTAGCCATCTACGGTCGGCATTACAGCGCTACGTGGCCAGTTACCAGGAGCACAGGGAAGTCGATCGGCTCGCCTACGAGGTTGTCCAGGAGACCCATCACGTGTGGAAGGCACTCGCCTATGTCGCTGCTGCGCGAAGGATCGCGGAATCGGAGGTCGGCGGATCTGTCCCCGAGAATGTCGTCGAGTCAGACCTCTGGAGACTCATGGTTGAGGACCATTGGGAGGATTTCGAACGGCTCCTTAGTGTCATCCCGTCCGGGGGGATCCGCGTCGACCCGAGCGATCTCGAACGATGGACAGACGAGCTCGCCGACGTGCTCGATGCGTGGCTCACTGACTTTGGGTTCGTCTGGGAAGATCTCGATGGCGGTCGCTCGAGGTTCTGGATGGAGCCAGCGGACTTCGTCTTCTAATGCGCGTCCCCATCGCCGCTGGGCAGCGGGAACACGCTGCGATTGCAGCACGGATGTCGGGGCGTCGCAGTGCTCGCCGACGTATCTGCAGTCGGAATTGAGTCAACGCGGGGAGAGCCATTGTCGTTGCCAGTTGTGAGGCGACGACGTCATCGCGTCGCAGTTCGAAGAGAATGCGTCTGCCTCGCTCACGAACACTAACCGTTCATGCCCGCCACATACCCGGTTACCGCTGTCGTGCTTGGGTGTATGCCGCGGCGTCGAGCAGTTCGATTCGCAGTCGTTGCGCCTGAGCGGCGGGGACGACGATCTCATGGTCCTCATCCAGGGCGATGACGATGTCTGCGCCACCGTTGCGGGGGATGAGCGACTCGATGTCCCTGGCTACCCGGGCGGCATCCGCCGGGCTGATTCTGATCTCCGTCTGACCGGCGTGCAGGCGGAGTGCGACATATCCGGCCCGAGCATGGATCTCGTAAGCGGTGTCCTGGCTCATCGGAGTGCTCCGATCCGTGTCTCGAGGTCGGTGAGGGCACGCCGAAGACGAGCGAGGGCCAGTGCTGCGCCTTCCACCGCCATCGTCAGAGGCCGCAGCTCCTGAGCGACGGCATCGTCTTGTTCGGACGCCGGCATCCGCGCGATCTGATCGGCGACCGTCGACAGATGTGCGGTGAGGAACGTGCGCTCGACGGTCAGCCTCAGCAGCATCGCGCGTGCCTCAGCGAGGTCCATCTCTGGGGCAGCGAGGAGGCGACCGGCGAGGGCGATATCTTCGCGGGCCGTCGCGACGCGTTCGGCGGCATAGTCGACGAGAAGAGGATCGAGAGCGTTCATCGAACGTCGAGCGGGATCCGGGACCCTGCGGGGTCTACTGCGGGCCCGGGAACGACGAAGAGATCGGACCATGCGCTCTTCGCCTTCCTTCGTCGGTTCGTCGGCTGTGTCGGGTCCGACCAGATCTTGCGCAGCTCGTCGAGGACGTGCAGCCTCTGAGCGAGCGTGCAGTTCGAGTTCGTCAGGCGGACGCCGGCGTGGTCGGTCACGGCATCGACGCCTCTCGCTCCGCGATGAGCTCGAGGTGAACGGAGACCAGCCGGCCGACGACGTCTCGGAGGACCGCGGGGGCCTGCCATTCGGGGATCGACTCGGTGACGGACTGGATCCGCTCGAACAGTTCGTCCCGATCGCTGCAGTATCCGCTCCGGGCGGCGATCGTCTCCGCGATCGCCGCGAGCTCGTCTCCGTACGTCGACGTTTCGATGAATCCGACGGGGAGTGTGGTCTCCAGGACCGGATCCGGCATCTGCGTGGTGTTCATGACGGCCACATATCCGGCCCCGCGCGGTAACGGTACGGGGTCCCCGTGCCCGTCAGTGAACAGAGTTGCCCAGAAATCCAGTCTGTACGGTGCGCCGCCTACTCCTGACCGGCGGAACGGGTGAACCGTTGGTGCCCGGTCAGAGTCGGTCTGACCGGGTTCAGGGTTACTCCCGACTGGGCAGAGCCGGAAATGTACAGAGAGAGATGAGAGTTAACGACTCGTCTAGAGAGCTACTACTACCGCTCGGGGAGAGCTCTTCGATGATGGGCCGTAATAATCGTGGCCCCGAGGTCTGTATGTATCCACCCGGGAGACGTCTGACCGTCTGTCCGGGGGAGTGGAGACCAGTTGAGAGTAGGGCAAACGCCGGACTGAGGGTGTCTGACTATGCCTGTACGGGGCCCCAGGTGCGGCCGTGTTCGCAGGGGTGGACGGGTATGAGCGAGTTGAACACGCACCGGATCGAGGTGCCCGTCGAGAGCGACGGGCTCGTCTACGTCTTCGAGGGTCCTGACGCCGAAGACCGGCATCAGGACTGGGCGCTTACAGGTGCTGCGACATTCGACAGGATCGAGCCGCGGCAGTGACCGAGTACGCGGGCTGTTCGCAGGGGTGGACGACATGAGCATCGAAGCAGGCACAGCGACGGCGGTCATCCTGGCCGATGGCACCGGGCGGTACGTCATCGACGGCGTGCCGGCGCAGGTACGTGAAGACGACCCGGACACAGCACGTCAGGTCATCGTCGATCGCGTGATCGAGCACGCTCGCCAACTGGGATCGCCGGTTCCATTCCGGTCCACCGATCCAGACGGTACTTGGGAGCTCGTCGTGCAGCCGAACGGTGCGGTCGAGGTCGTCGAAGCCACGACGGCACCTGAGCCCCCGCGGGAAGAGCCTGTCGCAGAGGCCGCCTCCACGCCGCAGGCGGAGAGCATCGCTCCGATCTACGAACTCCCGGCCCGGGCGCCGCTGCACGAGCGACCCCCAGCACGAAGCACCTGGCGCCGAGACCCAGATCGCGACCCGGTCCAGCCAGTCCAGCGTCCTGCACCCGCCCCGGTCGCGCCCGCGCCCGCGCCAGTCGATGGCACGTCGACAACCCGCCGTGAACAGCGGACGCGGCGAGAGTCGTTCATCGCCGCACCCGCGGTCCAGCCGCCGGCAGACGAAGGGCTGCGAGGGTTCCTCGCCCGGTTCGGAATCCGCCTGAAGCCATCGCAGGCGGAGACCGCACGCCGGGCCGATCTGCAGTGCGTCTCGCAGCACTGGCCCGGTCCTCGCACCATGGCCGTCGCGAACGGCAAGGGAGGAGCCGGAAAGACCCCAGTCTCGATCCTCCTCGCCGCTGTTTTCGCGAAGTGGGGCGGGGCTGGAATCGTCGCCTGGGACAACAACCAGTTCCGCGGGACCCTCGGCTGGCGTACCGCATCTGGTCCGCACGACGCGACGATCCTGGACCTGCTCCCGCAGGTGCCGTATTTGCTCTCCACGGAAACGCGGTCAGCCGATCTCGCGCACTACGTCCATCATCAGCCTGACGACCAGTACGACATCCTTCGGTCCAAGCCCACGGACCTCGCCGACCGCCAGCGCGTGGAACCGAGAGATGTGGACCACATCCATCAGGTGCTCTCGAAGTACTACCGGATGATCATCATGGACAGCGGCAACGACGAGTCCGATCCGATGTGGCGACGCATGATCGACCTCACCGACCAGCTCGTCGTGCCCACGACCACGCGGGCCGACCACGCCGAGGCGGCAGCGCTCCTACTGGAGGCGCTCACGGACCAAGGAGGTGCGGCCGCGGAGCTCGCGGAGAACGCCGTCGTCGTCATCACGCAGGCCGACCCGCACGCGAAGGCCGCAGAGATCGCGAAGATCAAGGAGGGGTTCGCGGGCATGGTCCGAGAGGTCGTCCACATCCCGTTCGACCCCGCGATCGTGAACGGTGTCCTGCGGTTCGACGCACTCCGGCCTGAGACCCAGCGAGCTTGCCTGGCGATGGGCGCCGCGGTGGCGCGCGGGCTCTGACATGGGCGCGATGCCGGGAAGGGGCGGGTATTGGAACTTCTGATAGAGACTATTGGGCTCTTCGCATCGGTGATCTCGTTCCTGTTGTTTCTGCCCCAGGCTCAGCGGACCTGGGTGAATCGGAATACCCCCACAGCTCTCGCCGGGGTTTCATCAGGAACACAGTGGCTCGTAATCTTCAACGCTTGGGTCCGACCAGCAGATTGCGGTCGTTGGGGACAGCATAGAACGCGTTCTCGATCTCGGCGGGCGGGACGTCGCCGAGATAGCCGTGGAGGCGCTGCGTGTTGTGCCAGTGCACCCCCCCGAGCGTCGCGAGCTCAAGGTCTTCGACCGTCTTCCACGGCCCTGGCCGCGCGGGTCCGCGGACGAGTTCTGCCTTGCAGTAGCCGTTCACAGTCTCGGCGAGGGCGTTGACACCATGATGCTCGCAGTCATAGCTGTCGCCGACCGTCCCCCGATCGACGGCGTGGCGCCGATTTCTGCGAGGCGTTCGCCGTAGCGGATGGAAGTGAATTGAGATCCGGCATCGCTGTGACACCGCAGATTCTCGTGCCGGGCGCCGCGCGACCAGCGGGCCATCTCGATCGCGTCGAGGACCATCTCGGTGCGCATGTGTGACGCGCACCGCCACCCCACGATCATCCTGCTGAACGCGTCGATGATGAAGAACACGTAGGCGACGCCCGCCCAGGTCGGCACGAATGTCAGATCGGTGACCCAGAGCCGGTTCGGTGCGGTCGCGGTGAACTCCCGCTGCACCAGATCCGGATGCCGCGACGACGCCGGATCCGACCTCGTCGTCTTCACCTTCTTCGACCGCCTCGCGCCCTCGATATCCGCCACCTTCATCAGCCTCGCGGTCTGGTTGCGGCCGATCACGATCCCCGCCCGCCGGGCTGCCTTCCACAGATTGCGGACTCCGTAGACCCGGTAGTTGCTCTCCCACAGCTGGACCAGCCGCGGGACCAACTCCACATCCCGCACCGCGCGAGCGGACGGGGTGCGGGTCTTGGTCGCGTAGTAGCTGCTCGGGGCCATCTGCAGCAGTCTGCAGATGAGCTCGACTCCGAGCCGGCGACCGTCGACCAGGTCGTCTTTGTTCGCGTCGGTGAACGCGACTATTTCCGGTAGTGGCGGTCGAGCTCCGCGATGTCGTAGCGGGTGGCCAGGCTGCGCCATCGAGGATCTCAGTGGTCTTCGCCGACGAGGCGTCCGCGTACGCAGGCGGTGCTCAGCGGACGGAAGTGCCCACATAGGACGCTGCGCGAGCGCTAATGATCAAGGGGCGTCGCAACAGGCCACTTCGACGACGGATTTGCCGCCGCGATACGAGCGCCGGATCCTGTCCGACAGCGATTCGGTGGCCGACCGGGAGTTTATCGATGTCATGGTCCGGAGGGTGTAGAGCAAAATGCAGATGAGGAGCTAAAAATAGGCTTGACATCTCGCAGCGTTTCTGTCGATGATGACATCGGTGTCATCGCGAAGGAGCAGACGTGAAGGATTCACGCAAGGATCAGGTTGCCCGCCGTCCGACCATGAGCGACGTCGCGGCCCTCGCTCGCGTGAGCAGCAAGACCGTCTCGCGCGTGATCAACGACGAGCCTCGCGTCTCGCCCCTCGTCCAGCAGCGTGTGCGCGAAGCGATCGAGCAGTTGAGTTACCGCCCCGATCCGCGCGCGGGGAGCCTCCGGCGCAGCGGCCACCGGAGCGAGACCATCGGGCTCGCCATCAACAACGTCGACAACCCGTTCTCCGCCGCGGTACACCGTGCCATCGAAGACGCGGCGGTCGCTCGCGGCGTCGCCGTGCTCGCCTCGAGCACCGACGACCTCCCCGTGCGCGAGCCCCGGGTCGTCGAGGGGCTGTTGCGCCGTCGCGTCGACGGGCTGATCGCCGCGCCGGTCTCGCGCGACCAGTCCTACCTGCGCACCGAGCAGAAGTACGGCACGCCGATGGTGTTCATCGATCGCGAACCGCTCGGCGTCGACGCCGACGCGGTCGTGAGCGATCACGCCGGGGGTGCGCGCATGGCGGCATCGCATCTGATCGAGCGCGGCCACCGCCGCATCGCCTTCCTCGGCGACCTCACGACGCTCCAGTCCACGCAGCAGCGCCTCGCCGGATTCCGCGAGTCGCTCGGCAACGCGGGGATTCCCACGGCGGCGGCCACCGTGGTCACCGAGCTGCACAGCGCCGACGCCGTCGAGAACGCGGTGCGCGCGCTGATGAGCGGAACCGATCGGCCCACGGCACTGTTCAGCGCGCAGAATTCGATCACGATCAGCACCATCCGCGCTCTGCGCGCCCTCGATATGCACAACGACGTCGCGCTCGTGGGTTTCGACGACATCGTGCTCGCCGATCTTCTCGTCCCCGCCATCACGGTCATCGCCCAGGATTCCCAGCGGATTGGATCCCTCGCCGCCGAGCGGCTGTTCGCGCGGCTCGACGGCGACCGCTCCGCCAGGGCGACCCACGTCGTTCCTGTTCGACTCGTCACTCGGGGCAGTGGCGAGATCCCGCCGGCATGATGCCGGCGTCCACCCACCCGCTCCGCCACACATGTCACCCGAGAGGAACTCAAAGATGAGAAGAACGAAAACCGCCAGCGTCGTCGCCGCCTTTATCACCGCCGCGACGATCGCCTCCCTGGCTGCCTGCGGCTCTGCCGGAGGCGGCCAGCGAACCGAGGGCGAGCCGCTACGCATCCTGACCGGGTCGGGTCCCGACACGGGCGAGTTCCGCGCGCTGGAGCAGATCGTCGCGATGTACCAGGACGAGGTGGATGCCGAGTTTGAGGTCGAGTACGAGACCATCACCGACACCGACGACCTGTGGAAGAAGCTGCGGATGTACCTCGTCGCCGACACCCTGCCTGACATGTTCAGCCTTGCCAACGGACCCATCGCCGACGAGCTGATCAGCCAGGGCAAGCTCGTGAACATGACCGAGGTGCTCACCGATGCCGACGTCTACGACCAGATGAACGCCGCGCTCGAAGACTTCTTCGTCTCGCCCGACGGCAACCTATACATGGTGCCCTCCTACCGCGGGGGCGAGATGTTCCTCTACCGCAAAGACCTCTTCGAACAGCACGGGATCGACGTGCCCGAGACGTGGGAGGACTTCCTCGACGCCTGCCAGACGCTGGCCGACGCGGGCGTGACCCCCTACGTGCTGCGTGGAGCCGACAGCGTCATGCTGCTGCGCTTTCTGTCGTTCCCGGCATGGACGACATCGGGAGGCGAGTTTATCGACGCCGTGCAGAGCGGCGACCAGACGTTCTCGGACGGTCCGCTCGGGCGCGCCGGAGCAGAACTCCTCCACGACCTGGGCACGGGCGGGTACTTCGTGCCCGGCTTCCAGAACATGACTTTGGGCGACGCCCTCGACGCCTTCTCGTCGGGCGAGGGTGCGATCACCTACGGCAACACCAACTTCGCCGCGACCTTCGCCGAGCAGTACGACGCCGGCACCGTGGGCTACTTCGGCATCCCGGTCGACGGCGACGAGAAGGAGAGCACCGGGAGCACCTTCCCGGTGCACGGCGGCAAGGGTATCGCGCTAAACGCCGAGAGCTACGAGGCCGACGAGTCGTTCCGCGACTTCTTCGACTACTACCTCGCCCACATCGACGAGGTGCTGTACGAACAGGGCTTGCTGTCGTGGTTCGACACCCCGATCCCCGCCGACGCGCTGCCTCCCGTCCTAGTGGACCTGGGAACCGAGATCCAGAACCAGACCACGGGATGGGTCTCGTGGGACGACAAGCTCGACCCCGAGGTGCTGACCACCATGGGCGACGAGGCCAACCGTCTCATCGCCGACCAGACGACGCCTGACGCGTTCCTCGAGGCCGTCGACGCGGCCATCGCCAATCAGTGAGGTCCACCCCCGCTGTCTAACTCGCGCGCCCGGCGTTCGCTGTCGTTCGCCGGGCGCGCACCCCCTGCTTTCGTTCGGCCGGAAAGACCCCATGCATCGACTACTCCAGAAAAGAAGCACCCTCCTGTGGTTCCTGATCCCCGGGCTGCTCCTCTACATCGTGACGGTCCTCGTACCGATCGGCTCGTCGGCGTATTACTCGCTCGTGGATTGGAGCGGCATCGGCGATCCGCAGTTCGTCGGCGTCGAAAACTACGTGCGAATGTTCACGGATGCCGCGCTGGGCAACGCGATCGTCAACACGCTGCTGCTCACTGTGGCGGAGCTCGTGCTCGTCGTTGGCGGGGGCCTTCTGCTCGCGTGGCTCCTGACCAAGATCTACGTGTTCCGCCAGACCCTGGTCGTGCTCTACTGCGTGCCGATCATCGTCTCGACGGCGGCGATGGCGCAGATGTTCAAGATCTTCCTCTCGGTGCGGCCGCCGGGGATCGTGAACTCGCTGCTCGCACAGATTAATCCCGCGTGGATCGATCTGGAATGGCTGACAAACCCCGATACCTCGCTCGCGATGGTCGCGCTCATCACCAGCTACCGCGACGTGCCCATCTACATGCTGATCTTCTACGCCGCGCTGCTGAACGTGCCGCCGACCCTCATGGAGGCGGCACGCATCGACGGTGCGGGCTCGTTCCGCGCTTTCGTCAGCATCCAGATCCCCTACATACTGCCGATCGTCGGCGCCGTCGCGTTCCTCGTGCTCAACGACGCCCTGCGCGCCTACGACATCCCCGCACTGTTGACCGCCGGCGGACCGATCAGCTCGTCCGAGGTGCAGTCGCTCTACATGTACAAGCAGCTCTTCCAGAACCAGAACTACGGGTACGGCAGCGCGATCGCGATGCTCATCGTCGTCATGTCGATGGTGCTCGGCTTCGTTATCACCCGCTCGACCGATCGGAAGGTCGCCCGATGACCACGACCACCCTGCCCATTCGGTCGACACGTCGCCGCTGGACCCCGCGCCGAGCGCTCGTGCTGATCGTCATCACGATCGCCGCGCTCCTCGCGCTCGCCAGCTTCGTCTCGCCCCTGCTGTACACACTGATCGGCAGCGTCACCCCTTCGCGCGACGCGGGCGATCAGGGGATGTTCCCTTCGTTCGACAACTATGTGCGCGTGTTCGAGAGCGGCTTCCCGCGGTTCTTCCTCAACAGCCTGATCATCACCGTGATCACGGTGATCGCGACGCTGCTGCTGTCGGCGATGGTCGCCTATCCGCTGTCGTTCTTCCGCTTCCGCACCCGGCGACCAATCGAAGCCCTCTTCATGCTCGGCCTGATGATCCCCTACCAGGTCGTACTGCTGCCGCTGTTCCTCACCTACGCCAAGACCGACCTGCTGAACACGTACTGGAGCGTCATCATCCCGATGGTCGCGTTCGGCATGCCGTTCTCGGTGTTCCTGCTGCTGCGGTTCTTCCGCGAACTCGACGAGGGCATCATCGAGGCGGCGGTTATCGATGGAGCCAGCGCCGGCCGGATCTTCTGGACGATCATCCTGCCCCTGTCGCGGAACGTGCTCATCACGATCGCGATCCTGCGTGCCATTTTCGCGTGGAACGAGTACCTGTTCGCCTACACGTTCATCAGCTCGCGCAACAATCTCACGCTCGTGCTCGGCTTGAACGACTTCATCGGCGCGGAGGGGCTGGTCGATTGGGGACCGATGTTCTCCGCTATCGCCTTCAGCGTGCTGCCCGCGCTGCTGGCCTACATCCTGCTCAACAAGTACATGATCGCCGGCCTCGCAGACGGCGCGACGAAGGAGTGACCTGAATGACCGACATCCTCGAACCGACGACCGCAGCCGACGTGCTTTTCTACCGCCCCGAGGACGGGTGGCTCGGCGACCCGATGCCGTGCTACCACGACGGCCGGTTCTACGTGTACTACCAGTGCGACCGGCGCGACCCCGCGCCATACCCCAACGGGGCGCCCTTCGGGTGGTCGCTCTTCCTGACGGACGACCTGCGCTCGGGTGTCGACTTCGGCGAAGTGCTGCACAAGGGTGACCCCGACGGGGCCGAACGCTTCCTCTTCGCGGGCTCGGTCATCCACGCCGAGGGAAGCTTCTGGGCGTTCTACACGGGCGCGAACCGCGCTTTCGACGACACCGAGGCGCCGGCCGAGACCTTCCGGATCGCGACGAGCCCCGACGGCATCGAGTGGACGAAGCACCGCGAGCTCACGATGCACAGTCCGGACGGATTCGAAAAGAACTACTTCCGCGACCCGGTGGTCGTCTTCGATCCCGACCTCGGGGCGTACCGGCTGCTCGTGGCAGGCCGTCACGACTCCGGACCGCGCGTGCGCCGCGGCTGCCTCTTGGAGTACCGCTCCACCGACCTGCGGACGTGGAGCTTCGAGAAGGTGCTCTGGTCTCCCCACACGCACCACTTGCTGCAGATGCCCGACCTCTTCCGCATCGGCGACTGGTGGTACCTCCTGTACTCCGAGTACGACGACCAGCGCCGCACGCGCTATCGCATGAGCCGCAGCGCCGACGGGCCGTGGATCGCCCCGCAGGACGACTGCTTCGACGGTCGGGCCTTCTATGCGGCACGAACCGTGGATGTCGATGGCCGACGCGTCATCTTCGGCTGGAACCCGACGCGCGCGCACGGCGACGACCTGGACCCGTGGGTATGGGGCGGGAACCTCGTCGCGCACGACGTCGTGCAGCGACCTGACGGCACCCTCGGCGTGCGCCCGAACCCCGAGCTGCTCGACGGCGCGTTCGAGGCGCCGGATGCCGAGCCTCGATCGCTTGTCCTCTCGCGCGACGACGGCTACGCCGAAGAGATCGTGGTGGCCGAATCGTCCACGAGGTTCCGAGTGGACTTCACCATGGAGTTTGTCGACGACACGTTCGAGTTCGGTCTGAAGCTGTACGAGAACAGCGACGCCGATCAGGGGTACGTCTACCTGTTCAGCCCGGGTGAGCACCGTGTGCGATTCGACATGATGCCCAACTACCCCTGGTTCCAGCTGCAGAACGTCGGCCTGTCGCGTCCGGTGGCGCAGCCGGCCGGCTCGGTGCACGAGGTGACGCTGATCGTGGATGACGACGTGTGCGTGCTGTACGTTGACGACATCGCCCTGAGCAGCCGGATGACGCGCCGCCCCGGGCAGGAAGTCAAGCTGTACGTCAATGGCGGGATGGTCGACGTGCGCGACCTCGTCTACCGTGACCGCACGATCCGGGCGGACTGAACCGCCCCCCGTGGAGCGGCCTCCGCACTAGTAGTACTTGGTTAGGTCTTGTTAATGGTCGGGTGGGCTGTTAACCTCGCGGCGTGCGGGCGGATGAGAGCGAGCGAGTGCGGGCCGAGCTGGAAGAGTTCGTTGGTGAGGTGTTTGAATCGGCCTGGGATTCGTGGAGGGCGGTGTCAGGCCGCGACGGGCTCGTCGTGCCGTCTGGGTAGAGCGTAGTTGGGGTCCTCGAACTCGGTGGGTGGCATGTCGCCGATCGAGGAGTGCAGCCGCTCGGTGTTGTACCAGTGGACCCATGACGCGGTGGCGAGTTCCACCTGCCGCCAGGACTGCCAGATGGGGCGCTCGTGCTCGATGACCTCGGTCTTGAACAGCCCGATCGTGGACTCCATGAGCGCGTTGTCGAGCGCGTCTCCGACAGAGCCGATCGATCCGGTCAGCCCGGCTTCGCGGAGCGCCGCCGACAAGCGTGTCGGTGAACGCCAGAGAGGTGTACTGACTGGGCTCAACCGGTGGAAGCAACACCTGATTGGAGGGTGTTGTGGGACGACCGTCGAACTGGATGAAGGAAGTGACCGGGCGAGCGCCGATGCGGTCACCCGGTGCGCCATCGCATCCGCGAGTGAAGGAGCGTGAGTTCTGGGCGCAGGTCAGCACGGGCCTGCTCCCGACGGAGGCGGGTATCGCGATCGGCGTGGCTCCCGTCGTAGGGTCGCGGTGGTTCCGAGAATCGGGTGGTATGTCACCGTATTCGTGGCCGGCGCCGTCGGGCCGGTATCTGTCGCTGGCCCCTTGTAAGGGACAGGCCCCGGGTTCGAATCCCGGTCGAAGCTCACGCAGGGTAGGGCAGCTCGGTCAGCCCGCCGGCCTCATACGCCGGAGGTCGCAGGTTCGAATCCTGCCCCTGCACCCACGTCCTCCAAGCTCATGTGGAAGAGCGCTCGGTTGAAGCCCGAGAGGTTGCCGGTTCGAACCCGGCGGTGGACACGGCGACCCGACGCGTCCGACTGGATGCTGTTCGGCGCCATGGGGCACGACCGGCGAAGAAGAGACGCGCGCGTCCCGCATCGCACCACGGTGATAGCCGGCACCGGCCCCGCCAGGGCTTGTAGCTCAGTGGCAGAGCACCTCCTTTGCAAGGAGCAGCGCAGGGGTTCGAGTCCCCTCAGGTCCACGTAAAGCTGAACGTTCGAACCTTGCCCCGCCTGATCGCGGGGCAAGGTTCTTTCGTTATGTGGCTTGGGATCGCTGGCGACGATCGTGGCGATGGCTTCGTTCGGTTCGAGGTGGCGTCGTCCTCGTCATCGATGGTGATGCGGTCGAACAGTGCCCGGTTGAGCATGCGTCGTTCGGCGGGTTCGGCCTTGTCGTAGACGTCGCCGATGTCGGTGAGGAGGCCGAGGATCGACTTTGTTGATGATGCAGTACCTGACCAGATGCTCGGCGAGGTAGTCCAACATCTCCTGCAAGGCCTTGCGGCGGGCGGTCTTGCCCGACTCGCCGGGCTCGATGAACTCCGCGCGATGACCGCGTTCAGTTGGTCGGCCTTGCGTTGCGCCGCCTTGCGCTGCGCGGGGATCGACAGGCCTTCTTCGAGTCCGACCCGCCAGCTGGCGAGGCCGTCCGTAACGTGGATGCCGAGACATGTCGCCTCGCGGTTGTCGTTCGACGAGGAACGGAGCAGCACCATGACCACAGGCATCGCCGACTACGACACCATCGCGGTGTTCGTCGGGATTAACTACTCTGCCGGGGGATATCAGGACGGCGGAGGCGGCGAGATAATACTGAAGTCGGCGAGTGACCTCGAGGGCAGATTTGAATAGCAGCGTCAAGATGCCAGGGGAGTTTCGTGTACGGCATGGGATCTGATGACGAGTCGTGTTCCGATTCGCGTGGTTTTCACGGGTGCGGCGTCGTTGTCGATGCGTCTGAGCAGGGTGTGTACGGCTTCGGTTCCCAGTGCGTCGGGATCTTGGGCAATGACGTTGATTCCGCCGCCGAAGACGTCGGCGAGCGGGAAGTCGTCGAAGGCGATGAAGGATGCGGAGGCGACGTCGAATCCGGCGTGGAGCATCGCGAGCGTGGTGAGCGAGTTTCCCGAGACGAACGCGGTTGGCGGATTGGGTGTCTGGGTGAGCCAGGCGAGCTGTTTTCCAATGCGCGGGCTGTCGGGGGTGTGCTGGTAAATCAGTGACGGGTCTGGTGTGATTCCTGCTTCGAGCAGTGCGGAGCGGTATCCGGCGAGTCGTTCGCGTTGGGTGAATACTTCTTCGGCGTCGCCAAGGTAGGCGATGCGCTCGTGCCCCGTGGCGATCAGGTGATTGACGGCTGCGGTCATGCCGCCGACGTTGTCGGAGAGAACGACGTCGGTCTCGTGTCCTCGGGCGGGGCGGTCGAGGCAGACGACGGGTGTGCTGTGCAGGATCCGGGCGAGGTATGGCTTCGGTGCGGGGGTGGGGCCGAGGACGATGCCGTCGACGTGTCCGGCGGCGAGGGATTCAAGAGTCTCCCGTTCCCGTTTGGCGTCGCCGAGCATGGATGCGATGATCACGACGTACCGGTCGCCGACGGCGTGTTCGATGCTGAGCGCCAGCTGCGCGGCGAAGGGTTCTGAGATGTCTTCGCAGACGAAGGCGATGGATCCGGACGATGAGCGGCGTAGGCCCTGCGCTGCGGGATTGGGGCGGTAGGAGAGCTCCCGCATCGCGGCTTGCACCCGTTCGCGGATGCTGTCGGACACGTACACTTCCTTGTTCAGCACGCGGGAGACCGTCTTCGTGCTCACGCCCGCGCGTCGGGCGACGTCCTTCATGGTCGCGCGGTCCCCGCTCATCCCGTCCTCCTGTCTCCTGCTCGCCGTCCGGAATCACAGTCTAGGGGTCTCTTCTTCTGTCATCGATGTCAGACGCGAAATGACGCGGACTTCGGCCTCCGGCAACAGTAGTTCATGGGGTTTGCGGCCGAAACCCGATGGATCCGTGCTGGCGGTGGAATCTATCGTGTGTGGGAGCGACGGATGAGCGTGGCGATGTATGCGACTCATCCTGACAACGTCGTCAGAGAAAGGGGCATCGCAATGCAGCGACGTGAGTTCCTCCTCGGCGCAGGGTTGGCTGGTCTCGGGCTTGTGCTCGCCGGCTGTACCGGTGCCGGGTCGCCTTCGCCGGGTAAGGGTGGTGCGATTCAGTTCTTCAACGATGCGGCATCCTGGGGCCCGGGGTACGAGTCTGCCGGTGCCGAGCTGGTGAAGAAGACGGGATGGTCGATCGATCCGCAGACGATCCCGAATGCCACCGCATACGAGCAGGTGGTCCGTTCGCTCTTGCAGACGAAGAATCCGCCGGACCTGGTGAAGTGGGGCAGCGGCTTCCGGATGCAGGATCTTGCCCGCACGGGAGGGCTGGCCGACCTCACGAGCGCGTGGGAGGCATCCGTAGCGCAGGGCTGGCTCGACGACTCGTTGCGGTCTGCGTTCACGTTCCGTGATGGCGTGTACGGGCTGCCGTTGATCCAGGGCTTCTACGTGATGTTCTACAACGTCGCGGTGTTCGACCGGCTGGGGCTGTCTGTTCCGACGACGTGGGACGCGTTCATCGATGTCTGCGAGACGCTGAAGGCGGCGGGCATCACGCCGATCGGGACCACGCAGGTGAACATCTGGCCGGTCGCGAACTGGTTCAGCATGCTCTCCACCGCGTAC
The DNA here is from genome assembly GCF_000455825.1 of Microbacterium maritypicum MF109. Classification (GTDB taxonomy): domain Bacteria; phylum Actinomycetota; class Actinomycetes; order Actinomycetales; family Microbacteriaceae; genus Microbacterium; species Microbacterium maritypicum_A. The sequence continues at coordinate 543,203 of NZ_ATAO01000206.1, read as the reverse complement.
GACCCGGAGTGGTTCGTCCGCCTGTGCGAGAACCGGGCATCGTTCCAGGACGAGGAAGCCGAGGGCCTGATGACCCTGTGGCAGGAGATGATAGGGAAGGGCTACCACACCTCCGCGGACTCGCTCAGCGACAACTTCGCGGGCATGCTACAGAACGAGAAAATCGGGATGTGGCCGACGCCGGTGAGCTGGAGCTCCCAGAATCTGCAGAAGCTCGGCATGAAGTCCGGTGAAGACTACGACGCGTTCCTGCTGCCGATGGTCAACAGTGACCCCCAGGCGGTCGTCACAGAGGTCGCCGGCCTGGTCGTTCCGCAGCGGTCCCCGCATGTTGCCGGTGTGACCAAAGCGATGGGGTCGTGGCTGGATCCGCAGGTGCAACAGCCGTGGTCGGACTTTCTGTCGGGTTCCTCCGCGAATCCGACGGTGAAGTGGACGGACAAGATCAGCCAGCGCCTGCAGACCGAGATCCGCCGCGACCAGGTTCAGGTCGTCAACCGGTACTGGGAGGCCTCACCGCCTCCCCTCGTCGTCGGCGTCACGCAGGACCTCGGCGGCTTCATGGCGAATCCCACCGATCCCGCCGGCGTGCTGCGTTCGCTGCAGCAGAAGGCGGAATCCGAATGGTCCTACTGGACGGAGGCCACGCGATGAGCGCACCCAGTGAGACCCGAGCGCTGGTGACCGGCGCCGGGCGGCGCGGCCGCGCCCCGCAAGGCGACAACGCTGCCGCGCTGCGCCGGCGTGATCGGATCACCCGAGGCCGTCCGCGGCTGCTGTTCCTGCTGCCCGCGGTCGCGCTGGTCGGGATCCTGAGCCTTGTGCCGTTCTTCGCGACCGTGTGGCGCAGCCTCTTCGACGACGCGATCATCGACCCGCAGTTCAACTGGCTCGCCTCGTATGTCCGTCTGATCTCCGACCCGGTGATCGTGAAATCGCTCGTCAACACCCTGATGTGGCTAGTCGGAACCGTGATCATCCCCGTCGGCTTGGGCCTGGCGATCGCCGCGCTGACCAACTCCGTGAACTGGGGCAAGTGGGCCCGCCTCGCCATCGTGCTGCCGTACGCCCTGTCGGGGACCGCGGTCGCGGTGGTGTGGAACTTCGTGCTGCAGGACTCCGGCGCACTGAACTCGTTCCTGCGGGGCATCGGCCTCGGCGCCCTGGCACAGCCATGGCTGCTGGAGTGGCCGGGGAACACGATCATGCTGATCCTCGCGAACTCCTGGCAGGCATCCGGCGTGGCCGTGATCCTGTACCTCGTCGGCCTCCAGGGCATCCCCCGCGAGACACTCGAGGCCGCCTCGCTGGACGGCGTCGACGGCGCGAAGCGGTTCTTCCAGATTGTGCTCCCGCAGCTGCGCGGCACCACCGCCGTGGTGATGGGCATCAGCCTCGCCAACGGGCTGAAGTCCTTCGACCTGATCTGGGTGCTCACCAACGGCGGCCCCGGCCGGGCCACCGAGACTCTGGCCGTGTCGATGTACTGGCAGAGCTTCGTGCTGCAGCGTCCCGGTTCCGGCGCCGCCATCGCCGTCGTCCTCACGATCGTCGTCGTGGCCGTCTCGGTCACATACCTGCGCAAACAGCTCAAGAACGATTGAGACCCATCATGAAGACCACATTCCGCCCGGGTACCGCGCTGCGCTCTGCGCTGATCATCCTGATCGCCGTGCTCTGGTTCATTCCGACCTACCTGATCGTCGTGAACGCCTTCACCTCCAACCAGGCCTACAACGGCGAGGTCGCCTGGTTCCCGAAGGACTTCGCCCTGTTCGAGAACATCGCCATCGCCTGGCAGGCGGTCGACCTCGGACCATCCCTGATGAACTCCCTGCTGTACGCCGTCGTCGCTGGCGCACTCGCCGTCCTCGTCGCTGCCCTGGCCGGGTTCGCCGTCTCGGCCATCCCAGGCGGGTGGCGCACGTTCTGGTTCTGGCTGATCTATTCGGGTGCGCTGTTTCCCGCCCAGGCGTTCCTGCGTCCGCTGTTCACCGGCTACGCCGAGACCGGGCTGTATGACACCCGGTGGGGCCTGTTCTTGATCTATGTCGCGACCTGCGTGCCGTTCTCGTTCTTCATCATGCGCAACCACATGCTGTCGGTCCCACCCGAGATCAACGAGGCCGCGCAGCTGGACGGCGCGAACTGGTGGATCGTGTTCACCCGGTTCTTCCTGCCGTTGTCGAAGTCGGCGCTGGCCGCGGCGTTCATCTTCCAGTTCGTCTGGGTGTGGAACGAGCTGCTGTTCGGCATCACCCTCAGCTACTCGGAGGAGATCCGCCCCGTGATGGCGGCGCTGGCTGGTCTGCAGTCGAACTACGGCACGGTCGGCCCGCCGGTGGTCCTCGCCGGGGCCCTGTTCGTCTCACTGCCCACCGTGATCGTGTTCCTGCTGTTCCAGCGGGTGTTCGCCTCCAGCCTCGGCGGCGCGAAGATCTGACCCGCGTCCCCGCATCCATCTCGACTTGTCCCATCACCCCACAAAGGAGAATCCATGCCCGAGGTCTACTACCAGCATCCCGGAACCTGGTTCGGCGACTGCATGCCGATCCATCATGACGGCGCGTTCTATCTCTTCCACCAGAGGGATCTGCGCAATCCGGGACCGTTGCCGAACTGCGAGCCGTTCGGCTGGGCCCTGGCACGCACCGCCGACTTCGTGACCTACGAAGACCTCGGCGACGCCATCGTGCGCGGCGGAGACCACGACCAGGATCAGTTCATCTTCGCCGGATCCGTCATCCGCGCGAACGGCAAGTTCATCGCCATGTACACCGGCTACAACCGCGACCACTTCGAAGCCGCGGGCAAGCCCTCCCAGGTGCTCATGATCGCGGAGAGCGACGACCTCATCCACTGGACCAAGACCGACAAGGCCGTTGTCGCACCGCAGCCCGGGTACGACCCCGACGACTGGCGGGACCCGTGGGTGATCTGGGATGACGAGCGCGGTGAGTACCTGATGATCCTCGGCGCCCGCAAGGCGGGGCCGAAGACGCAGGCGACCGGAAGCACGGTCGCGTTCACCTCGAAGGATCTGGAGACCTGGGAGTTCCAGGGAGACTTCTGGGCGCCCGGGCTGTACACGATGCACGAGATGCCCGACCTCTTCCGTGAGGGTGACTGGTGGTACCACCTGGTCACCGAGTACTCCGACAAGTCCAAGACCATCTACCGTCGTGCGCGATCGCTGGACGGGCCGTGGGAGGCGCCCGTCGACGACGCCTTCGACGGGCGCGCCTACTACGCCGCACGCTCGGTCTCCGACGGTGAGCGCCGCTACCTGGTCGGCTGGGTGCCCACCCGCTGGGACGACGACGACACCAAGACGTGGCAGTGGGGCGGCACTCTGGTGATCCACGAGATCGTCGTGCGGCCCGATGGGACGCTGGGGGCGAAGATCCCCGACGCGGTCTCGGCACACCTCGCGTCACGAACCGTGTCGACCACCCCCGGGTTCCGTCTCGAACGTCGTGACGGAGCCGCGCAACAGGTGCTCGCCGCCGAGGTTCCGCAGACGGCGCTCGTCTCGACGACACTGCGCGTGAACCCCGGCACACGGGTGGTGAACATCCGTTTCGGGGAAGACCCGACCGCGCAGGCCGGCTACCAGTTCGCGTTGCGCGCCGCCGAGGGATGTCTGGAGTTCGACCGGTTCCCGAACTGGCCGTGGGGGCAGTTCGACAACCGCGATCTCGACCGTCCGCTCTCCATCGACGACGGCGCGGAACACGCTGTCGCGCTGGTTTTCGACGGTGACATCGCGACGCTGTACATCGACGACGTGGCCCTGAACGCACGCTTCAACGCTCCCGCAGGTTCGCAGCTGTCGATCGAGGTCGCCGACGGTGCGATCGCCGTCGGGGACGTCGTCATCTCCACCACCCCGTGAACACACGCGGGAGGCCACGGCCCGTCGTGGGCACCGTGGCCTCCCGCCGATCGCTTGCACGCCATCGCACAGGCAGACCCGTCTGGCGCACACGCAGACCCGTCTGGGTGCCGACCAGCAGAATCTTCACGAGAGGACGAAGATGCCCACAGTGGACCACCCCGTTGTCCTGCACGCCGAATTCACCGCCCGTCCCGGATCCGAGGACGAGGTCATGCGGCTGATCGGTGACTACGCCGAGCTCGTCCGCGACGAGCCCGGCAACATCGTCTTTGACGTGTACCGGAGAGTGGACTCGCTCGCGGACTTCTTCGTGTTCGAGGTGTACCGCGACCAGGAGGCGTTCGACGCGCATCTTCGCGCGGACGCGGGAATGACATTCAACACGCATCTCGCCGACCACATCGTCGGAGAGGGCAGCACGCTCAACTTCCTCACTCCCGCCTCGGTCACGGGATGGCGGCCATGATCGCCCCCCGAGTCCTCGTCGTCGGCGAAGCTCTGATCGACGTCGTCCACCGTGCCGACGGCACGATCGACGAGAACCCCGGCGGCAGTCCCGCGAACGTCGCGATCACCCTTGGCCGCCTCGGGCGATCGCCCCAGCTGCTCACCGCGCTGGGCCAGGACGATCACGGGCAGCTCCTGCGGAAATGGCTGGCCGAGTCCGGCGTCACAGCCGTGCCCATCGAGATCGCACGGACAGCGACCGCGACCGCGGAACTGGACGCGGCGGGAGCGGCCACCTACGTCTTCGATATCGAATGGACCCTCGCCGGCGCCCACCCGGAGCGAGCGGATCTCGTGCACGTCGGATCGATCGCCGGTCTGCTCGAGCCCGGGGCAACGGACCTGCTCCGGCTGCTCGACCAGCAGCACGATGACACGCTGGTCACCTACGATCCGAACATCCGCCCCGCCCTCATCCCCGATCAGGACATCGCCCGGCAACAAGTCGAAGCACTCGTCCGGCGCGCAGACGTGGTCAAGGCCAGCGATGAAGACCTTCGGTGGCTCTACCCTGACCGTGAATCTCGCGCATCCGCCCGCGCCTGGCACGGATCGGGACCTGCGATCGTCATCGTGACGGAGGGCGCGGACGGCGCCTTCGCCATCACGGAATCAGGGGAAATCCATGTGCCGGGCCGTCCAGCCGACGTCGTGGACACCGTTGGAGCGGGAGACACCTTCATGGGCGCCATCATCGATGGTCTGATCGATGCGGGGTGGTCAACCGGCTCCGCTCGCGCAGCTCTGCGAACCACGGACACGAGCCACCTGATGTCGATCCTCGACTGGGCCGCACGAGCAGCAGCAGTCACCGTGTCCAGACGCGGAGCGAACCCGCCCCACCGGGGCGAGCTCGTCTGAGCTGTACCGAGCTCTGAGGGCGCTCTTGACAGTGGCGAATCTCAGCGCTTTACTCGACGTAACCGATTACGTAATCGGTTACCTAACGGGCGAGCTCGACCAAGCCAATGGAGGATTGAGATGAGACGAACGATGTGCGGCGTCGTGGCCGTGATCACTGCGGGCGTGATGCTGACCGGATGCACTGGTAGTGCGGGGCAGTCCGGGGCTGACGACAAGACGATCAACTACTGGGGATACGAGGGCGGTATTTCGACCGAGACGGCGAAGCAGGTGATCGCGGACTTCGAGGACGCGCATCCCGGATACACCGTCAACGCCGTGGTGATGGATACCGCTGATTTCGACGTGAAGCTCCCGAGCACGCTCGGGAAGGCGTCGGGTCCTGATCTGGTGTATACGGGCACCGAGCCGAACCACCTCGGGCGTTATGTGAACGTGGGGCAGGTGTCCGCGCTCGACGATGTCTGGGAGGAGAACGGGTGGGATGACCTGGTGCCCTCGACCCAGCAGCGGCTGACGTATGGGGGCACGCCCTATGCGGTGGGCAATGAGCTGGAGACAGTCGGGCTCATGTACAACAAGGTGATCCTCGACCGGCTCGGGATCGCGGTCCCGAAGACGCTGAAGGATCTGGAAGCCGCGATGGACACGGTGCGGGCGTCCGGCGATGGCACGACGCCAATGGTGCTCGCGTGTGGTGGCCCCTGCTATGCGGGCCTGCACATGATGCACGCGCTCGGGTACGCGACCATCCCCACCAACACGATCGTCGCCACGACATCAGACGGTGACGGGGCGTACACGGACGGTGGCTGGCTGGAGATGCTCCAGAAGTTCCAGGAGTGGAATGACGCCGGGTACTTCACCGCGGATGCGAGCGGCATCCCGGACGAGAACCACACGGCAGACTTCTGCTCGGGCGGGACCGCGTTCATGGTCAAGGGCCCGTGGATGTTCAATGCGATGGCCGAATGCGAGAAGGCCAACCCGGACGCGTTCACGTTCGGGTTCACCGGGTTCCCTGTCGCGGAGGGCATGCCGTTCCAGGCGTACGTCGGCACCGGGAAGGCCTGGTTCCTCTCGTCCTCGCTCGACGGCAACGAGGAGAAGCGTCAGGCTGTGCTCGACCTGGTGAAGGGCTTCACCGACGCTTCGACGTTCCCGTCCTGGATCGAGAAGGATCAGCGGTTCCCCGCGATGGCGTTCGACCCTGCCGACTATTCGATGACCGGTCCGCAGCAGGAGGCGATGCAGATCATCCAGGACGCTGGTGACAACGGCGGCCCGGTCGATATCGGGTTCAACAACAGCGCGGAGGAGACGCAGGTGTGGGTTTCCGGTCTGCAGGGGATCCTGGGCGGTACGGCGACACCGCAAGAGGTCGTCGACCAGCTGCAGGCGCAGCTGGAGAAGGATCAGGCCGCGTGGGCTGAGGTGAAGTGAGTACGCGTCGCTGGCAGCTGACGCCCTACCTGTTCATCCTGCCGGCTGCAGCGATCTACGGTGTCTTCCTCCTCGCGCCGCTCGTTCAGACGGCGGTGATGAGCTTCTGGAAGTGGGACGGAATCTCGGCCGGGTACGACTGGGTCGGCCTGGACAACTACGTGCGGATGTTCGCCGATGGTTCGGTGTGGTCGGCGGCGTGGAACAACCTGAAATGGGTGCTGCTCGCGGTCTTCCCGATCGTAATCGGGCTGGCGCTGGCGATTATCCTGCAGCAGGCGAAACCTCGTGGGCGGACGGCGTACCGGGCGATCTACTTCCTGCCGTACGTGCTGCCGACCGTGGTCGTGGCGCTGGCGTGGGGGTGGATCTATCACCCGTCGTTCGGCACCCTGAACGCCGGATTGCGGTCCGTCGGGCTGGACGCGTTCGCACAGAACTGGACGGGTGACCCGCAGCTTGCGCTGTTCGCGCTGGCCACGGCGGCGAACTGGACGGGGTACGGCTTCTGCATGACGCTGTTTCTCTCGGGGCTGAACGCGGTTGATCCGTCGCTGTACGACGCGGCGAAGGTCGATGGCACATCGGCGTGGCAGCGGTTCCGTTACGTGACGCTGCCGGCGATCGCGAACACCACGAACATCGTGGTGCTGGTGGTCTTCATCAATACGGTGCGCGTGTTCGACATTGTGTTCGTGATGACCGCCGGTGGCCCGGCCGGCGCCACGGAGGTGCTCGGAACGAAGATCTACCGCGAGACCTTCCAGAACCTCAGCATCGGCTACGGGTCGGCGATCGCCATGTTCATGGTGCTCATCATCCTGATCACCACTGTCGTCTACCTGCGGTCGAGGGAGCGTGATTCTGCATGAGTGGTACCAGCATCAAGAAGGGGGCCGGGCGGGTGGGCCTGCAGGTCATCCTCGTGCTTGTCGCGTTCGTGTCGCTCGCACCGGTCGCGGTGATCGTGTCGATCGCGCTGAAGAGCAACACCGAACTCGCGACGAACCCGCTGGGACTGCCCAACGACTGGCTCTTCAGCAACTTCGTCGATTCCTGGAACGAGGCCGGTATCGGCCGGTACATCCTGAACAGCATCGTCGTGGCGGTCCCAACACTGGTGATCGTCGTCGCCGCCTCGAGCCTCGCCGGGTACGCGTTCGCGCTGATGCGATTCCGGGGGCGGGAGGTGATCTTCCTGGTCTTCCTCATCGGGCTGATGTTGCCGGCGGTGAGCATCGTGACGGCGTTGTCGTTCATTGAGCAGAGCCTGGGCCTGTACAACACGCTGCCCGGACTCGTGCTCGCGGAGTCGGCGATATGCCTGCCCCTCGCCGTGTTCATCATGCGCGCCGCGTTCAAGGACCTTCCCGGTGAGCTGCGCGAAGCGGTGTTCATCGATGGCGGCAGCGAGACGACCGCGTTCCTGCGCGTGATGGTACCGCTGGCACGTCCCGCCGTCTCAGCGACCGTCGTGCTCACCTTTCTGACGGTGTGGAACGACTACCTCATCCCGCTCGTGCTCATCAACACGGAGCAGCTGCGAACCGTGCCGTTGGGGCTCGCGTTCTTGAAGACCGCGTTCACCTCCAACACGGTGCTGGTCGCCGCGTCGACCGTGCTCGCCGCCATCCCGAGCATCATCATCTACGTGCTGCTGCAGCGCCAGTTCATCCAGGGCATCGCCCAGGGATCCATCAAGTAACCCGACCCTTCACCGCGAACGACAACCGAAAGGCACCAGCAATGCTCTTCTCGTCCACCACGAACTCGACGCTCTGGGACGTGTGGCTGTACCACGAGAACGGGATCCACCACCTGTTCTACCTCGCGAACTCCCGCCCCGATCGTCCGTGGGACGGAATCGGCTTGGCGACCTCCACGGACGGAGTGCACTTCGCCGATCACGGGATGATCATCACCAAAGCCCCCGACGCGGAGTACCTCGGCGCCGGGCACACCTGGAAAGCCGGCGACAAGTATGTCTTCAACTTCTCGGAGAGCAGGAACGGCCTGCTGGAGATCTTCTTCGCCGAGTCGGACGACCTCCTGCACTGGCGGCGCATCCCGGCAGAACGTTCTGTGTCACAGGCGAGCGCCGAGTGGTACGCCGACGAGACGGAGATCTCGCAGCAACGCTGGGACAACATCTGGGTGAACCCGGATGCGAGCGGAGACGGCTTCTTCGGATACGTGACCGCCGTCGCCAAGGACGGCCCGGTCGGCCTGCGCGGCACATGCGCGTCGGTCACGTCCCAGGACGGCATCGTCTTCACCACGGGCGCCCCGGTCATCGAACCGGGAACCTGGCCGGACCGGCTGGAGATCGGCGGCACCACCCGCGTGGGAGAGCAGTACTTCATGTTCGCCGCGCTCGCGGAGATCCCCCTCGGGCTCGACTGGGCCAAGCATCACTCCCAGGCGGTGGGAGGTGTCTATGTTCTGCGTGCCGACGCACAGGAGGGCCCGTTCGAACTCGATCCGAACCAGCCCCCCGTGCTCGTGTCGTCGATGGGACACCACACCTACTTCGCGCGCTTCTACCCCTGTGGCGAGGATCTGCTGGTCGCCCACCACTCGTTGGAGTCGCGACGGTTCATCGCGACGGTGATGCCGAAGATGGGCACCTGGATGGCGCCGCTGAAAAAAGCGGAGATCACCGACGGCATCCTCTCGCTGCACTGGTGGACCGGGAACGACGCGATGCTCGGGCGTGACCTGCCCCGCACTGTGGACTTGGTCGAAGCCCGGCTCGCACAGTCTCTGACGGTCGGCTCCGACGGCTCGGTGACCGTCGAAGCGCCGCTGTACGCTCACGCCATGATGCCGTTCCGGTATGACTTCGCCCAGGGCATGTGCATCGAAGCGACTCTGCGGGGCACCGCGTATGACGAGCGTCCCGTGGCGGCGGGGATCATCCTCGAGGGGGATCAGTCCTGGCATGGGACAGTCCTGACCCTGGATGCTGCCGGACGCTTTGAGATGGGCCGCACGAACGGGTACTCGTTCTGGGACGAAGAGGGCGTCAGCACGACACCGCTGCGCGCCGAGGGGAGCCGGTTCCGGGTGCTGGTGCGGGGCACCTTCGTCGAGGTCTACATCGATGACGTGCTCACCCAGTGCTTCGCGCTCGACGATGTGCCCCGGGGCCGGCTGGGATTCGTCGCAGCCGCAGGAACCGTGACCGTGTCGGATATCCGTGTGCGAGAGCTGAGCCTGTGACACGAGATGTGAGCCCCCGGCCGAGTAGGCTTCACCCGAAGGCGTCCGCGCGACGCATATACGGGAAGGACACCATGCCTACGTCGCTCGCGGATGTCGCCCGAATCTCCGGGGTGTCCACCGCGACGGTATCCCATGTCATCAACGGCACCCGGTATGTCAGCCCCGAGACGGTGGAGAAGGTGCGCAACGCGATCGCGAGCACCGGGTACCGTCCCAACCCGTACGCGCGGGCATTGCGGACGGCGACATCGGAGTCGATCGGCTTCGTCGCCTCCGATGTGTCGAATTCGTACTCGACCGCCGTGATGCGGGGCATCGCCAGCGCACTGCGCACTCGCGGATACACGCTGCTCGTCGCGGACGCCGACGAGAACCCGACACTCGAGCACGAAGCGATCGACGCGCTCGTGGAGAGAAAGGTCGACGGGCTGATCGTCGCCCCGACAACATCGACGGATCCGGTCTCGTTCGAGCAGATCGAACAGATCGGCGTGCCCGTCGTCCTCGTCGACCGGGCGGTCCCGCTCGAACTGGACCAGGTGCTCGTGGAGAACGTCGGCTCCGTGGCCGACGTCGTCGGGCAGATGCTCGACGCCGGCCATCGACGTGTCGCCGTGGTCGGAGGTCGCGCCGGTCACAGCAGCACCGTCGAACGGTTGCAGGGATGGAGGAAGGCGCACACGGAACGTGGTCTCGTCTGCGACGAAGCACTCGCCGTACTGGACGTCTTCGACGCAGGACAAGCGCGTCAGGCCACCACGCGGCTGCTCGACCGACCGGACCGGCCGACAGCGATCTTCTCCCTGTCTAATGTGATGAGTCTCGGCATCCTGCGAGCGCTGTCCGATCTCCACCTCGTCGTTCCGAGAGACGTCTCGTTCGCGGCATTCGATGACATCGAGTGGGTCGACCTTCTCGATCATCCCGTGACCTGCCTCGCGCAACCGACCGAACAGATCGGTTCCACCGCCGTCGAACTGGTACTGACACGCATCGCCGACCCCGACGTCGATCACCGGGTCGTGCGCCTGGCACCGTCGCTGTGCGATCGTGGGTCGATCGCGGAGCCGCCACGATGACTGCACCTGACACCGACCTTCGCCAGGCGGCACTCGCCGACCCGCTCCGGCCCGCGTTTCACTTCACCTCCCCAGCCGGGTGGCTGAACGACCCGAACGGCGTCGCGCAACGCGACGGCGTGTTCCACCTCTTCTATCAGTACAACCCGCTGACTGCAGAGCATAATCGCATCCGCTGGGGGCATGCGATCAGCACGGACCTGGTGCGCTGGCACGACCGACCGATCGCTCTGTCTCCCAGCGACGGCGGTCCCGATGCCGACGGATGCTGGTCGGGGGTGCTCGTGGACGACGACGGAACCCCCACCATCGTGTATTCCGGCAACTCCGCCGCGACGCCGACGCAGACCGCCTGCGTGGCGCGCTCCGACACATCGCTGGATCGGTGGCAGAAAGAACCGGGGAACCCGGTGATCGCCAGCCCGCCCGAACGGTACAGCGTCACCGGGTTCAGAGATCACTGCGTGTGGCGTGAGACTGGGGCATGGCGCCAGCTCATCGGCAGCGGCCTGCACGGCCGAGGCGGGTGCGCATTCCTCTACGAGTCCGACGACCTCATCCACTGGCGCGAGCTCGGCCCGCTCATCATCGGCGACGCCTCCGCACTTCCCGAGGACGACGACGCCTGGTCCGGCACGATGTGGGAGTGCGTGGACTTCTTCCGCTTCACCCCCGACGGCACCTCCGCACCACCCGACGCCCGAACGCACGACCCGCATCTGCTGATCTTCTCAGCATGGCACGAAGACGTCACCCGCCACTCCCTGATCGTCCGCGGTACCTACCACGACGACCGGTTCGACGCGCACGCGTACCAGCGCCTCGACCTCGGCGGCCGGCACGCCTACGCACCCCAGACGTTCGCCGATGAATCCGGCCGACGGGTGCTGTGGTCATGGATGCAAGAAGCCCGTCCCGCGCAGGCACAGCACGCCGCCGGGTGGTCGGGCGCCATGGCCATCCCGCGGCGGCTCTGGCTCGATGACACGCTCACCGTGCGCCAGGAACCGGTCGCCGAGCTCGCCATGCTGCGCGAAGCACCACTGGCGTTCGAACCGCGCGGCGCAGGGTTCGCCGCGTCATCCGTACAAGCCGAAGCAGAGCTCTCGGTGGACGTACCGGACGACGGTGCCGTGCGGATCGACGTGTTCGCCACCGACGACGAGGCCGAACAGACAGTCATCACCCTGCGGCGTTCCCCGTCCACCATCGAGGTGAGCGTCGACCGGTCGCGAGCATCCCTGGACGACACCGTCGATGCCTCCCCGCACCGGGGCGAGGTACCCGGAGCCGGGCCGACCATCGACGTCCGCATCCTCCTCGACCGCTCCTCACTCGAAGTGTTCGTCGACGGCATCGCGCTGACAACGCGGGTCTACCCGACTCGCGCTGACGCGACGGGCTTCCGCGTCGAGCCCATTCATGGCGCCGCCGTGCGCGACGTGAAGGGGTGGCATCTCGCCCGTGCTGAAGCGCGCGATCGGACACTTGAGCCAGGTGAGGACCAGTCCGTGGTGGAGGGATACGCTGCTAGTGGACACAATGCGTGTGTCGCGCGGTGAGAGCGAACAGTGACTGCGCACGAAGCGGAGTTCTCGGAGGGGCGATTCCCTCGACCAGCAGGGCGACCGGGCAGCTCGGTGAGGACTGACCAGAGACCTTAGCGCTGATTCCCGCTGGATGCTTGCCCGGATACCGGTGAGGGTGCATCCAGCGGGAACCGCTCAAGCTCAGCGTGGCGTGCGCTCAGTTGCGGAGGGCAATGCGGGGAACGGTGCGGACAGGGTGGTCTGGTACCAGTACGCCGTGGTGGAGATGTCGTCGGCGCGTTCGAAGAGACCGTGTTCCCAGGTGCCGATCTGCTGAAGCGTGACCCGCAGGTTCTCCTGGAAGAAGATGGGGTCAGGCAGGTGCCAGCGGTACACCGCGTGCATGGGCAGCATCGGAGTCCAGAACTCGGATGCCTTCGTCTCATCCTTCGCGCTGGCGAACGGGTAGCCGAAGTATGGTGCGCTGAACGGAATCGGCTGGGGCTCCGGGTCGGCGCGCAGGGCATCCTGGAACGCCCATGCGCCGCCCGCGTAGTCCTCGAGGCCGGTGCTGCACAGCGACGGTAGATCGGAGTCGCCGTCGATGTAGAACTTGACCTCGCCTTCTCCCCACCAGTAGCGCTGCAGCGAGGCGAGTGCGACGTACGTGCCGACGTAGGTGCCGGTGCCTTCGATTCCATCGACGATCACATGGTCCTCACCGAGCGACGTCGTGCCGTTGCTCCGCCGCCATTGCGCGTGGAAGTAGCCGGGCCAGTCGTCGAAGTCATCGCCGGTCGTGTAGTCGATCTGAAAGAACAGGTGACCGATGTCATCGCCGTGGTCACTCGTGACCTCGATGCGCGCAGAGGTGCGGAATGGCATCGGAAAGTACGAGTTCATACCTCCGGTCGGGGCGACGACGATCGGTTCTGACGTGACGAGGGCCCTGGCGGCGAAGCCGTTGCAGAAGAAGTCGCCCAGCGGTACCTCGACCTGAGGATGCTCTGCTCCGTCCCAGTATGCGCGCAGCACGAGGTCGCGCAGCACGAACGGACCCGCGGGCGTCTTGTCGGTCACCGTGATCCAGATATGGCGGATCACACCGTTGCCGGAGATCTCGGCCAGCGTGACGGTGCTGCCCGCGGGCAGCTCGTACCACGCACTGCCTTTGCGCCCCGGGCCGAGGTTCGAGCTTGCAGCTCCGGCGGATCCGCGCGCCCCGGTCGGGTTCTCAGCGTTGATCGCGTGGCTGCGGATGGTGTCGTCATTGCGGAGTCTGTTCCAGGAGGTGGGCATCGTGTCGTGTCCTTTCGTAGGGCTACTTCACTGCGCCCGCGGTCACGCCGCGGCTGATGGTGCGCTGGAAGATGAGGAAGAAGATGAGCGTGGGGATCAGGGACAGCAGCGACCCGGCGTTGACGACCGTGATGTCGATCGAATGCTGTCCACGGAGGGTGGACAGTGCGATTGGCACCGTCTGCGATGCGGGGTCCGCGAGCAGGATGAGCGGGATGTAGAACTCGTTCCACGACCAGATGAAGGTGAAGACGACCAGAACGGTCAGCGTCGGCCGCACGATGGGGAAGACGACACTCCACAGGATGCGCCACCGCGACGCTCCGTCGATGGCGGCGGCTTCGAGGATCTCCCGGGGGAAGGTCGACATGACGCTGGAGAGGATGTAGGTCCCGTAGGCGGCCCAGAGGATGGTGAAGACGATCACGATCGACCAGATCGTGTTCAGCGTCTTGGTCGCCTGAGCGCCGTAGAAGAGCGGGTAGATCAGCGCCTCGTGTGGCACCATCGTGGCGATGAGCAGGATCGCAGTGACGGCTGTGTGTGCTCGGATCCGCCCGATGCCGATCGCGTAGGACGCCAGGAGCGCCAGCCCCGTGCCGGCGAACGCGATCACTGTCGAACTGAGAATGGAATTCCACAGTGCCAGCGGGAAGTTCACCCTGTTCAAGTAGTTGATGAAGGCGTCGAAGGTGAAGGTCGTCGGCCAGGCCAGCGGACCGTGCGCGGAGTAGTCGGCACCTGTCTTGAACGCGTTGAGCACGAGCAGCAGGAATGGCGAGGCCATGACGACGGCAACCAGAATCGCGACGGTGAGCATTACCCAGTTCATACGGGTGCGGCGCGGCCGATCGAAGGCGGTGGGATTGATGAGAGACATGGTGGCCATCAGCGGTGCTCCTTGCGGGTCTCGCGGTGCTGCCAGACGAGCATTACGGTGGCGACGGCGAAGATGACGATCGACATCACAGTGGCGATCGTCGAGCCATAGCCCACTCGCGACAGTTCGAAGAAATTGCGATACGCGTAGTACGACGGCACGGTGGTGGACTCCTCGGGGCCGCCGCCGGTGAGGATGAGGATCGGGGCGAACACCTTCAAAGCGGCGATGGTGGCGGTGAGCACGACGACGAAGATCTCGGGACGGATCTGAGGGATGGTGATCGCCTGGAAGCGGCGCCACCATCCTGCACCGTCGAGCTCTGCGGCTTCGTAGAGCTCCGGGTCGACGCGCTGCAATGCGGACATGAAGATCACGACGGGGTAGCCGATCTGCAGCCAGATGAGCATCAGCATGACGGCGTAGATCGCGATGTCCGGGTTACCCAGCCAATCCGGGGGATTGGTGATTCCCAGGCCTTTGAGCGCAAGGTTGATCGACCCATTCTGAGTGTCGAGGATCCACGCCCAGATGAAACCTGCGACTGCGATCGGCAGGATCTGCGGCACGTAGTACGTCGCGCGCAGGACGGCGATGGCCTTGTCGCCGAACCGACGGCCGAGGTAGTCGAACAGGAGCGCGGCCAGCAAGATGCCGATAATCGTGGGGATGATCGTGATCGCCACGATCATCGCCAGCGTGTTCTGGAATGAACGCCAGAATGTGTCGTCCTGGAACAGGTGGATGTAGTTTTCGAGACCGGCCCAGCGCATCGGCGCCAGGCCGCCTTTCCAGTGGAACAAGCTCGTGTACACGTTCATGACGAACGGGGCGCCGACGACGATGAGGAAGCCGGCGGCCAGAGGGAGCAGATAGAGCCAGTAGGCGGCGTGCCGCTCCAGCGGACGCCGTCGCGCCACGGTGGTGGTCAATGACATGGGGGTCTCCTTCGCGAGACAATGGGGGCCGCCGGCAAGGGCGGCCCCCATTGTCGGTCAGCCGGCCAGAGCCGTCTCGCGGCCGTCGTCGTAGAACTTCTGGAGCTTGTCCGTGTACTCGTCGGCGGTCTCGTTCTTGTTGGACATCGCCTGCATGTTCGACTGGATGAAGTCGAGGAAGCCGGGAACAGGGTAGTCCGGGTAGAAGGCGAGCGAGTCCGCGTCGAGGAGTTCGTTGAACCGCTCGGTGTACTCGCGGGTCAGGTCGTCGTCGATCGTCGACGCGTCGCCCGCGAGGGGGAGCCCGCCCAGCTGGCCGATCTTGTTCTGGACCTCCTCGCTCAGCGTGATGTCGATCCAGTCGTAGGCGAGCTCCTTGTTCTTCGCGTTCGCGGGCACGCCCCACAGGTGACCGCTCGAGCCCATCTGCATGTTCGCGCCGGGGAGGGTGAAGTAGTCCCACTCGAACGTCGCCTGCTCGCGGATTCGGGCGAACTCGCCCTGGTTCCAGATCAGCATCGCCTTGTCTCCGCTGAGGAAGTTCACCGTCGCCTGCTCGAAGTTCAGCCCGCCGAGCTCGTCTCCGACGTAGCCCTTGTCGATCCACGATTGGAACCGGTCAGCTGCGTCCTTCCACGGCGCCTTCGAGAAGTCCACCGGCTCGCGCAGGAACATGAAGTCATCGATCGACGTGCGGTCCGCTTCAGCTGCGACCAGGGAGTACCAGATCCACATCTGGTTGAAGCCCTGACTCGTCGACGCCGACGAGGAGATCGGCGTGATGCCCGCGGCGAGGAGCTTGTCCATGATGCCCTCGAACTCTTCGAGGGTGGTGGGCTCCTCGGTGATGCCTGCCTTCGCCCAGAGATCCTTGTTGTAGTAGTACATCACGTACTCGCCGATGTTCGGGACGCCGTACCAGTCGCCGGAGCCCGCGAGACCCTGTTCGTTGTACTGAGCGAAAGCCTGCATGGCACCGGTGACCTTCTTGTCCCAGCCGTACTTCTTCACCTGATCGTTCAGCGGGGTGAGCAGACCCTGTCCCGCAAGCTGGCCACCGTCGGCGTTGCCCTTGTTGAACTCGATCACGTCAGGGACGTTGTCCCCGGTGAGTGTGATCTTCGCGTTCTGCCGCATGGCATCGAAGCTTGTGGTCTGGAAGTCGACTTTCACGTCGGGATGCTTCTTCTGAAACAGCTCGAGAGCGAGTTGCCAGCCCTGACCCTGTGCGGATTCGGGGTTTTCGTACTGCAGGATGGTGAAGGTGTCGCTGCCGGCGTCGTCGCCCGACGACCCGCAAGCAGTGAGGGACGTCACTGCAACGGCGGCGGCCGCGATGCCGACTGCCAAACGCAGTGACCTGCGCGTGATGGTTGCCATTGTTTCCTCCGTGTGGTGGATCGGTCTTTCGGTGAGAGGGGTGGCGCGCCATGGCGTGCCGGGGTACCGGTGGCGCATCTGCGTCACCGGGAGAATGAGAGGTGGGATCAGCCCGCCGGCGGGCCTACAGAGTCCCTTTCGATGAGGGGGCATGCGATGCGCACCGATTTCGGTGGTCCGTCCGCATCCCCATGTATGCGGTCTATGACCCGCTCCGCAGCCCAAACGCCCATGGCCCGGTGCGGCAGTTGAACCGTGGTGAGCCCCGGTTGAAGGGCGTCGGCGATGAACTCCTGGTCGTCGAACCCGATGATCGAAAGATCCTCAGGAACGTGAAGTCCGAGTTCGGCGCAGATCTGATAGGCGGCGAACGCGATCTGGTCTGAGAAGCAGAACAAGGCGGTAGGCCTCGCAGTGGTCGAGAGCAATTCCCTGAGGGGGCCGAGAGCATGGGTAGTGCTCGGGTCGGGTAGCTCGACGATGAGGGTGGGGTCCGCGGCGATCCCGTTCTCGGCGTGCGCTTCTAGAAATCCACGCTGTCTCAGCTGGGAGGCGACGAATCGATCCCCGCCCACGTTGCAGAAGGCGATGCGACGGTGCCCGGCTGCGACGAGTCGTCTGACGGCAGAGCGGGCGCCGCCCTCCTCGTCCGGCACTGCGCTGTCTGCCATAACGCCTCGCGCAGGGCTCCCGTTGAGAATGACAACGGGCAGAGTGGGAGGGATGGGTGGTAGCTCGACAACTCGGTGGTAGTCGGCAGCGAGGATCATCCCGTCGATGTCTCGCTGGAGGAGCGATCGTGAGGATTGGGTAACGAGCTCGGGACGGGATATCGTCTCGATGATCATCGCCAGATATCCCGAGTCCCAGGCGCGGCTCTGCACTCCTTCGAGCATGCGCCCGGCGAAGGGAACGCTCGCCACGCCATCAGAGAGCAGGCCGATCGTGTGCGTGCGCTTTGTGCGGAGCCCCCGCGCGAGCACGTTCGGGATGTACCCCATCTCAGCTGCCGCAGTGCGGATCCGGTTCGCTGTCTCCGAATTCACCCGCCCCTGGTGGCGATCATTGAGCACCAGAGACACTGCGGACGCGCTCACGCCGACAGCTGCGGCGAGATCCTTCAGCGTGATCATGGTGACTCCAATGGCATCAATCGTTTGATGTTCGACTGCAAAGACACATCAATCGTTTGACCTGAAGCTAGGAGCGTCAAACGCGTTGACGCAAAGTGCCGTTATCGAACCGTTACAGAGGTGGCGCGGCCGCGGTCTGCCGTGCGGAGTCCTCGCCATCGCGCAGGATCGGGTATGTGAGAACCATGACCGACACGACTCTGGCAACACAGGACGACCTGCGCACGATCTGGTTGCATATGATGCCGCACACGCGGCTGATGCCCGATGGTCTGCTGGCACGGCCAGCCGGATTCTGGGTCCGGCCTTCGCAGGTTCGATTCCTGCTCGGGGAGCGCACACCGAAAGGCTGCCGGCGGCCAGGTAAGCACCGGCAACAGGGTGACGACCCACCGTCAGTACGCGGGCTGAGCCCGCGACAGGCGGAGTGAGCAGACAGAGGCTGCTCCGGTGCGGATCCGTCCGCGCAAGCTCCCGTTGCCGTCAACGGCGGGAGCGCACTCCCCAAGGAGCTTCTTGGGGAGTTGATGGCCCCTTGGTCTAGGACGGTCGAGGACGCCTGATTCTCAGTCAGGAGGACGCCGGTTCGAATCCGGCAGGGGTCGCAAGCGCCGAGACAACCGGCGTGCGAGACGAAGCGTTCATCGCAGCGGTCGGGTAGCTCAGCCTGCACCTGCAGGAGGAGGGGCGACGGGGCGAAGTGCCCGCGGCCGCCACCTGGCCCTCATAGCTCAGCAGGACAGAGCACCGGTCTACGGCACCGGAGGTCGGGGGTTCGACTCCTCCTGAGGGCACCACGCGCTTGTAGCTCAGATGGACAGAGCTTCCGCCTCCGGAGCGGACGGTCACCGGTTCGAATCCGGTCGAGCGCACTTCGTGTTCCGCTGTGGACTCCGAGGACCGGAAAGAGCCAGCTCCAGGACCGTTCAGCAGAGAGGAAAGCGCCATGGTGAGGATCGCCAACGGCGTCGTCGTGCTGAACGCATCCATGGAACCGCTCGGAATCGTGCCGCTGCACCGCGCGCTGATCTTCCTGATACGTGAGCGCGCCACGATCGTCGACGCGGTCCCCGGCAGGATCGTCCGATCCGCCGAGGCCGAGTTCCCGATGCCTCGCGTCGTGCAGTTCCGCGAGATGGTGCGCGTGCCCTACCGGTACGGCACCGTCCCCTGGTCGCGTGCCGGCCTGCTGCGCCGTGACGACCACGAGTGCGCCTATTGCGGCCGTCACGCGACGACGGTAGACCACGTCATGCCGCGCTCGCGTGGAGGGCAGGACGAGTGGCTGAACACGGTCGCGGCGTGCAGCCGGTGCAACAACGTCAAGGCCGACCGCACGCCCGACGAGGCATGCATGGTGCTCCGCTTCGCGCCTCGTGAGGTCACTCGCCGCGACACCCTGATCTTGGCGATCGCTCAGACCGGCGCCGACCTCGCTGCCATCGGACTGGCATACCCGGTCCCGCCCACACCGGCGGGACCGGGTATGTGACTGCCATGACCAGCACGACCCCGGCGCCGCATGACGACATCCGCTCAGCAGAAGAGTTCGCGGATGAAGTGATGGTCGGCGTGCAGGGCGAGAGCCTCACGCGAGATCAGATCCGCGAACTCCTCGCACAGTCGATTGAGACTGACCGCGAGCGTCGTGCAGGGCCCTTCGAGGACCTCCACGCTTACCAGCACACGACGTCATCGGGCTTCAGCTACACGGTCGTGCAGATCGACACGGCAGAGGGCGCCCAGGAGCGAACCCGCATATACGTGAACGACGGATGCGTCTTCGACGGTGACCCGATCACGGCCGCGGACGAGCTGCGACGGCTCGTGGAGCTGTACGACAACGATGAGCACCAGGACAAGCCCTACGAGACCTGCGAGTGGTTGGCAGAAGGCATCCGCGACTACATCGGCGAGAGCGACCGTGACGGTGGATGATCCTGTCCGACCCAACGCCCACGCCCGATCTTCACCGGTCGCACGGCAGCTTCACCGGGTACCCGCGGGAGCTCGTGTTCCCTGAGGGATCGATTGTGCTGGTGACGTGCAGCGTCTGCCATCTCATGCAGGCGACCTGCAACCACGATCGATGCGACTGGAACAGTCCCGGAACGATGCGTCGCTGCCGGCTGTGTGGCATCGACGTGACGTGACGACGCAGGCCTAGGCTTAAGCCATGCTCGTCGGCGTTATTCAGTCCACCAGGGTCCAGGAACTCACCCTCACTGGGGATGACACGGAGGAACTGAGGGAGAGGTTGGCGGCGCAGGTTCCGGACGGATGGGTTGTCACCGACAGTCCGATCACCAAGACGAAGCAGGTGCCCAGCCTGTCGACGGCTGCCAAGCTGGCCCACTGGGGCGATCTCGCCGAGGTCGAGGGAGAGAGTATCGACGCTGTGCGGGCCGCGGTACCGGACGGGTACCGGCGGGATTGATGTGGTGGGGAGTCACCATTGCTCTATTGGTCGGAGCGAACTTGGCGGTGTTGTTGCGCGGGCTTTGCCGATTGCTCGTAGGTTGGCGACGTGTCGAGAAGCGGCGATATGTCCGAATTGTGGGCGACCTCGCCGCGTTCCGTTCAACACCGTTGACGCGCCACCCCGGAACTTTCGGGCTTTGGACGAAGTCCGGCCATGCGCGCGTCGGGGACGTTCTCAGCGATGATGGGAAGACGGTCGTCAGGCGACTCGAAACCATAACGGGATCACTCCAGAGTGGGCGCGGCGTCCTGGACGGACATATTCACGCTTCACCGGATGAGGTTGGCGCATACCGCGAAATCGTCGTCGACACGCCATCAGGAGAAGCTCCGGCGTGGCTTTTTGGGGACCCGGAAGCGACAACGTGGGCGATACACATCCATGGGTTGAACGCCGATCGGATGAATGCCCTCCGGTCTGTTGCTGCGATGTCTGGCCACGCCGATACGGCTCATCTAGTCGTCTCATATCGAGGGGACGGGGAAGGCCCGCGGCAAATGGGGAGGGCGACACGTCTTGGCCTTGACGAGTGGAATGACGTCGAGGCGGCCCTCGCATACAGCAGGCGGAACGGCGCGCAACGGATCTTGCTCGTCGGCTGGTGCCTGGGTGCAACGATTGCCCTTTTGCTCGGCGACCACAGCTCACACAAAGACCTCCTGCGTGGGCAGATCCTGATTTCCCCAGCGACCGATTGGCATGCTCTCGCCCAGACCGCGTCACGGAGAATGAAGTTGCCAGCGCCGGCACTTGCTGTCGCACTGATCATGAAGTGCCTCGGCACACGACCTCTTTGCAGGCTGGCTGGGGTGGCGGAACCGATTGATTTCGCGGGACTCGACTGGTCGGGTCGCAGGACGGTGGACATCCCGACACTCGTCATACACTCGCGCGGCGATCGCACAGCTCCGCTCAGCAGCTCTAGGAGATTCGCTGACCGTTGCCCGAGCAGGGTTGTCCTTCACGAAACGACCCCCGCTGCTCACACCCGCGAGTACAACGTGGATCCTGACGGATTCTCCGACGCCATCCTGGATTGGCTGGCTCGACTCTAGCCACCACGGTCAAGCAGTCATCGCGCGCGGGCGACGATGGCGGGCAGCGAAGACGATCACACCCTCTACATCCGCAACAGTGAGCAGCACGCCTTGCTGTGCGGCTGCACGGATGACCTCCACGTTGTGCGGCACGCGCTGGCTCGAGGCCTCCAACTCAAGTCGAATCCGAGTTGCGAGTCTGAATCTTCGGCTCGCGTCCGCCATCTGACTTGAGAGCCTGCGCGTCTGTATCGTGATCACGAGCGCTTCCCCCTCCGTCGCATCATCCATTCGCCCCTCCAATCCCGAGGTCGGGGCGGAGCTGTCCGCCGAGATCTCGAAGCCTGCGAACGAGCCTGCAACAGAGTGCTTCATTTTGCAACCATTTGTTGCTAGGGTCATCGTGTGACCCGAACCACAGACCTACCCTGGGAAGAGATTTCCCGTCGGATTGAGTTGCAGATGCTCAATGCCGGCATCCGAAGTACTGCAGACTTGTCCAGAAGGACCGGGCTGAACCGGTCAACGCTGAGCCTAAAGATGACCGGCGTGCGGCGCTGGCGCATCGCTGACCTTGGCATCATCGCTGCCGCCCTGTCGACGTCAGTCGGCTACTTGATCGGTGAGGTCGAAGATCCTCGCAGCGCACCAGTCGTCGCAGATGCAGACACGGAAACAGTGCTCGTGCCCACTGCCGAGTTCGCTCGTCGCCTCACATTTCTGGATGCTTCTGAACCGTCCATGGTCGGACAAGTCAGCGACCACGAGGTCCTGTTCGCGCTCTCGGACCTCGAGGAGATCGCCGACGAGTTCAACGTTCCCCTCTCCTACCTGACGGAGTTCGGGGATGACCAGGATGCCGATCGTGTTGAGGCGCTCGTCGAGTTCTCGCGCGTTGCGGCAGCATCTGGAGTCCAGCGGATCGCTGCGCGCTCGCTGTCAGCGCTCTCAGCGGCAGAGCTGCGCGCGCTCACCCAAGTGATCAGGACGCGGTAATCCAGCTCGGGTTGAGGAGCATGAGCATGAAGTCGACTCCGTGGGAAGATGCAGCCAGCATGAGGGCTCGAGCACTTGAGCTCTTCTCGGAATATGACCTGGCGCGCGTCAGGACCCCGCACGAGTTGACGACGAGGATTGCAGAGATCACCGGCAAGCCGATCAGGATCGAGAAGCTGGATGACCCCGCGCTCGTGCACACGACTGCCCTGTGGATCGAGTACGAAGAGCTCTCCAAGGTGGTTCTGAGGGCCACTGATCGCGTCTACTACCAGGTGCGAGGCCTCCATCATGAGTTCGGACACATGCTTTGGGGGCACCCGGGGTGCGAAGGGCTGTCCATGGATGACGGTATTCGTCGGCTTGCAGGAGCTGGCCAAGTCCGAGGGCGAGTGCTCATGACGCCGAACTCCCTCTCGCCACTCGCGGGTGACGCGCTCCATGAAGGTGAGGCGGAGGCGATGGGGGAGATCATCACCCGGTCTCTCTTGCGCCCCGAGTACTTCAACGATGAGCGGATCTTCGGCTGATCACATGAGGTACCTCTACCTAGGTGTCTTCGTCGTCCTCATCGCCGTCCTGATCGCACGCATTCCGGCTGCAGTTCGCAATCGAGAGTCGTGGATGACCTGGCTGGCCGTGTTGTTGGCCTGCCTCGCCATCATGACGCTTGGACCAGTCATACCGATCGAAGTCCTGGACTCCTGGCTCGGCGGCACTAATATCGTGTGGCTCGTGCAGTGTGTGCTGGCGACCTTCGCATTCTGGGCCTTCGCGGAAGCAGCGAAAGCCATCGACGGGATTGGCGCCCATCCGCTTCGAACCATCCCTGTTCCGGTCCTCGGGTGTGCGCTGTTCACGCTCCCCTTCTTCCTAAGTCGGAACAGAGGGCCGACAGTCGAGCACTTCTCGCGGGTCCACGCATATGACCTCACCATCTATGTCAGTGCGCTGACCTACATGGCCGGACTGTGCTGGATCGTCGGAGGCATCGTCAGAGCCTCGCGCGGGCACACTGCTCCGGGGCACCGTCTGTTCCGTACTGGCGGAGTTGCGATCATCGGAGGCTGCATCGTTGAGGCCATCACGATGACGGTCGACCACCTTCGGATCGGGAATCCGGCGCTGGTCCACATTGCGTACTGGGGCTTCGACGTCCTGTTCTACCCAGGGGTGATTCTGATCGTCAGTGGGATGGTCTACTTCTCGATCAGACGGATCTCGCGGGCGTGCCGGATTCGACGGCGGGCGGACAATCTCCGCAAGATCATCACTCAGAATGGGCTGCCATCGCTCGATGACGAGGTCGGACACCCGGCGGACACGTACACGGTCTACTCCTTGCTGATCCGCATCAATGATCACCGGATTCTCGGCAACCTCACCCTGAGTCCTATTGAGGCCACGTTGGTAGCCGATTCAGAAGCCTGGGTCGAAGCCGACCTCCCACAGATGATCGAGGCAGCCGGGTGATTGCGAAAGGGAAGCACATGGGTTCAGGACTCCTCGTTTGGCTGACGGCAGTCACCTCCCTGATCGTGGCAGCAGGGTTGGTCCTGGTGCTGGGCGTTGTATTGGCACGCAAGGCCGCCTCGTGGAAGATCCGACGCGACGAGGGCGTCCTGGCATACGACGACACCACGATCACTTTCAAGCGCACTCCCGAGAGTGCGCATCCGGGAACTTTCGTTGTGCACTTTCCGAACGGTGCCGCTCAAGTCGGTGACATCGTCGATTCAGACGGGCGTCGCATCACGCGCACCATCATCCGGCAGCGAGGAAGCCTCGCGGGTGTTCGGACGGTTCGGTGGGAAGGGGAGACGCACTTCAGCCCAGACGAAATGGGAGAGCACTCCGAGATCACAATCCAGGGACCGCTTGGACCGTGTCCTGCGTGGCAGTTCGGGCCAGACGGCGTCGACACGTGGTCAATCCACATCCACGGGATTCGGGCGGATCGGCACAACGCGGTCCGAAGCGTCCCGGCGGCAGCAGCCGCAGGCCACACAAGCCTGGTCGTTTCGTACAGAGGAGACGCGGACACCCAGGCAGCCCGGGGACGCGCTGCATCACTTGGAACGTCGGAATGGGCTGACGTAGACGCCGCCGTCAAGTACGCTGTCGCCCGCGGCGCCAGGCGAGTCTTCCTTTTCGGCTGGTCCATGGGCGCGTCCATAGCGCTCCTGGTCGCCGAGCGCAGCGAGCACCGCAACTCCGTCGCCGGACTCGTGCTCATATCCCCGGCATCGGATTGGCGAGGCATCATCGCACACGGTGCAGCGCGCCGACGACTCCCCGTCACTGCGGGGCTCCTAGGACATCTGATGCTTTCCAACCGGTACCTCAGCCAACTCGCTGGCCTCACATCTCCAGCCAACTTCCAAGACCTGGACTGGACGGTCCCTGGACGCCTCTCGATTCCGACCTTGGTCATCCACTCGCCGGGGGACCGGACCGTGCCATTCACTATCACGAAGCAGTTCGTTGAGGCTGGTGGCGACAAGGTAACGCTCTACACGGCGCCTGACGCGGACCATTCCTGGGAGTACAACGTCGATCCCGACGGCTTCGACGCTGCGGTCGCGAGCTGGCTAGCTACCGTCGCGTAGCCCACTGCGAGCTGGTTACGGAGCGCCGGGTATGTGACCTGCATGAACTGCAACGGCATGTGCTTGACCGGCAGCGACCTCGGTGAGCCAGGTGACCTGGTCGCGTATCCGCACCCGGAGTGCCCGGTTCACAACCGCATCCTTTCGGCGTTCATCGAATCCGGCGGTAGTGCGGACCTGTGGGCCGGAGAGCTCGAGCGATGGCAGATCGGGCTTCCGTCGCCGTGGGCGGAATCCCGCCGGCTCGCCCCGGTCACGGATTCGTTCATGGAAGCGACCATCCTGATGATCCGTCTTCACGCTCATCGGGAGCAGGCAGCATGAAGCTCCCAGTCCTGACTCCTCGGATGATGACTGTCCTCACGGGGATCGCGATTTTCACGGCTTTGGCGCCCGCGACTGTCATGGCCGCAGCACCGACAGTGATCTGGCTGGATGGCGTCACCTCCGACACCGGTCCAGGACTCTGCTCCTGGATGATCCTGCTCGCAGCTTCCCTGACGGCTCTGGTCGGGTTGCTGGCCTGTCTCGTGGTGTGGGGATGGCCGTTGGCCATCATCTTCCTCGCTGTGCGAGCGATTCGCGCCCTCAGACGGCGGTTCCCGCGAGCGAGACGAGCGAACGCCGACAAGGACCATGACAGGCCTGATCGGATGTCGCAGCACACGAAACGCCCGAACGCTCGTTGAAACGGGCGCTACGGGGCGGAGAGACGCGTATTCCACTGGCTCACGGAACTCGAATGTGGGTTCCCGGCCAGGATCTGGTTGATCAAGTGAGGTACGCCCGGCAGGCGGCCGTGAGCGGCCTCCTGCATCATCTTCGCGTTGCGCGGGGTATGTGAAGGCCATGCAACAGAGCCGCGCGGAACGGTACCTGAGCCCGCTGCGCTATCCCGGAGGAAAGGCGTCCATCGCGCCGATGCTCGGCGACATGTTCACCGGGCAGATGAGCGAGATGCCCATCGAGATCTGGATAGAGCCCTTCGCTGGCGGCGCCGCGCCGCACTCAACCTGGTAGAACGCGGTGCCGTCGACGAAGCGTGGCTCGTCGACGCGAATCCGGCGATCGCCGCGTTCTGGGCGACTGTACTGGCCGACGGTGAGCATCTCGCGACCCAGGTCGAGCGGACTGCCCCGACGATGCGCCTCTGGGAAGACTCTCGGACGCTCCTCGAAGCGGACAGCGACGTCGACACCTACGAGCTCGCATTCGCTGCGTTCATCGTCAACCGCTGCTCCCGATCCGGCATCATCGCACCTCGATCAGGGCCCATCGGCGGCCGTGATCAGAGTGGCCGATGGACGATCGCGTCACGGTTCAACGGGCGCGCTCTCGCGGATCGCATTCGTCGAGTCCACGCGCTGCGTTCACGCCTGCGGTCCCACCACGCGGACGGCATCCGATTCGTCGAGGACGTCGACGAGGCGGGGATAGGTGACGAGGTCGTCTTCTTCGTCGACCCGCCCTACATTCGCGAGGGCAACCGGCTCTACGCACACGGCATGGACCGCGCTGCCCACCAGCGACTCGCCAACGCTCTCAACCGCACGGCCTCACGATGGCTGCTCACCTACGACAACCATCCCGACGTCACAGACCTCCTCTACCCGGAGCGGCGTGTCATCCCGTTCGGCATCCGGAACACCGCGAACCGCGCACGGCAGGCTACAGAACTCGCGGTCCTCAGCGACAACCTCAACGCGGACACTTTCAATCTGCCGGACGTGCCGAGGGGAACGATCGAAGGCCTTCCCGCAACCCGAGCGAGCGCCGGGTATGGGAAGGAGGACACCCGCCTGCCGATACCGTGAGCTGAGGAGGACCCATGTCGACGGCTGAAGACTCGAACTCGGACAAGGCCCGCCGCCGGGAACGCGCGTGCCGCGATCTCGTCACCGCGACTCGGTGGCTCGTCGCGGCAGGAGCCGCACTGGTGGTCAGCGTCGCCGCCATACCCGTGCTCGCGCTTCTCTTTCCGACGGCCCCGCTGATCATTCCCCTCCCTCCAACGATCGCGTTGACCCTCCTGGCGTTCGCCTGGAACCAGTTCTCGCTCCGGCGGAGGAATCTCGAATGGGCCGAGGATGATGTCAGGTTCTACGGCAACGGCGCTGCATGAGCACCTTGCATGAGCTCGGTGGCCAACACCGGCATCGTGGCCACCGAGCACGGCTTCAGGATCCGCACCACCGAGACCTATCTCGTAGAGGTCCATCGGGCGTTGTTCAACTGGCGCCTGGTCCTTCATGTCCACGGCATCGAGTGCTCGCCGTCGAGCGCCGAGCATCCGTACGGCGTGTGCCCGACCCTCGAGCACGGATACTGCTACTTCGGGCTCGGACTGGAGAGCCTCGCGCGGGCGGTCTCCGCCGGCCTCGACTGGCAGGACCCGCTCCGCACCGACCCGGCAGGATTCGATCGGAAGGCGTTCTGATGGGCGCGGCCTCGAAACCCCGGCGGACACCGTGCGCAAGCTGCCCGTACCGGACCGCGGTCGCGAGCGGCATCTGGCATGAAGAGGAGTACGCCAAGCTCGAACGATACGACCTCGACATGGCGGACCAGCCCGCGGCCGTCTTCGTTTGCCACCAAGGGACGCGAGACGTCTGCGCGGGATGGCTTGGCCACCGAGACCCCGCCGATCTGCTGGCGGTCCGTCTCGGGGTGATCAGCGGTGACATCGACGCCGCATGTCTCACGTACGAGACACGCGTGCCCCTGTTCCCCTCCGGCGCGGAGGCCGCCACTCACGGGCGCCGCGAGATCGAACAACCCGGCGAGAAGGCGGTCACCACGATCACGAAGATCATCCGTGTTCGCGCAGGTTCTGCCGAAGGCCCCGTGCAGACATGAACACCCGCGCTAGGCGCGCACCGTCACGAGTTCGTCCCAGTGGGTGGTCGCGCGCTTGGTGAGCATCTCGCGCTTCATCTGCCACGACGGCCCCGGACGCATCCCGCCCCATCCGAGCCCGAGCGCCTCCTTTCCGGCCTTCTTCTGCACGCTGTCGATGATGCCCGCGATGCCCGCGTCCTCGTGCGGGGCTCGGAAGGGCTCCAGTGGCAGGTGCACGTCGGCAGGTAGGAGATCGACCATCATAAGTCCCGCTCGGGCATACCGACTACCGTCCTGGATGTAGGGGAGCAGCTGGTGAGCTGCCCGGGTGAGCTCGACGGGATCTGCTGTCGGAAAGGGCAATCGGGCCGTCACCTGCGGGTAGTACTTCTGCTCCGCGAAGTGAGCAGCGCCGGCAAAGGCCACGAGCGTCTTGCCGACCTGATGGTGTCGGGTGAGGCGCGACGCCATCTGCTGGGCGTAGATGCTGAGTGCCTGGCGGATGCCGTTCACCGTCGTCACCTTCTCGCTGAACGACCTGCTGACGATCAGCTGATCCGTCTTGCCGGTACGGTCCTCTTCCGGACCGATGCACGCGACGCCGCGCAGCTCCAGAGCCGTTCGCATCACGGTGACGTTGAACTGCTTCCGGATGAACGTCGGATCCGCCGCCGCGAGATCCCAGATCGACTCGATACCGAGAGTGCGCAGCCGCTGCTCGAGCCGCGACGCGATGCCCCAGACTTCGGAGACAGGGAGGCTGCGCATCAAGCGCTCCCGCCACTCCGGTCGGGTGGCTGGCCAGACGCATACCCCGCCGAAGACATCGAGCTTCTTGGCACACCGGTTCGCCAGCTTGCTCAACGTCCGGTTCGGTGCGATCCCCACGCACACGGTCACGCCGATCAGGCGCCGGACCTCCGAGCGGACCGTGCGCCCCAGGTCGGTCATCGCCTCGCAGTCCGCTGACGTGCGTCGGTCGATCGTGAGGAAGGCCTCATCGATGCGATAGATGTCGACCTCGCTCGCGAACCGCTCCAGGACTCTTACTGGTAGGTCCGATTGTTGAAGAGTGCACTTTTCGCGCACTGTTCGTCGATGATGCGGGGGTCACGCGCGAAGGTCATTGGCGGCCCCTGCCCGAGCACAGTAGGTGAACATCCCGGTGACAAGTCATCACGGACTCGTGGAATGATTCGATCGATGTCAATATAGAAGCATGTCGAATCAAGAGGTCGAGTTGGTCATCGTCGGGTCCGGTCCCGCGGGGTACACCGCGGCGGTTTACGCGGCGCGTGCGGGTCTCGCGCCGGTGGTGATCGCGGGCTCGGTGACCGCGGGTGGCGCGTTGATGACGACGACGGAGGTGGAGAACTTCCCGGGCTTCGTCGACGGCGTGCAAGGCCCGGAGCTGATGGACTCGATGCGAGCGCAGGCCGAGCGGTTCGGCGCCGAGATCGTGTACGACGATGCGGTCCGCCTCGATCTCGACGGCGGTGTGAAGACCATCGAGACCGGCGCCGGGCTGACGTACCGGGCGCGGGCGGTGATCCTCACGATGGGTTCCGCGTACCGCAAGCTCGGCCTTCCCGAGGAAGAGCGCCTGTCGGGGCACGGTGTGTCGTGGTGTGCGACGTGTGACGGGTTCTTCTTCAGGGAGCAGGAGATCGTCGTTGTTGGCGGCGGGGATTCCGCGATGGAGGAGGCGCTGTTCCTCACCCGGTTCGCGTCGAAGGTGACCGTGGTGCACCGCAGGGGCGAGTTCCGGGCGTCGAGGATTATGGCGCGGCGCGTGCTGGATGACCCGAAGATCGAGGTCGCTTGGAACAGCGAGGTCGCCGCGATTCTCGGCGATGAGCAGGTCGCCGGGCTCGCGCTGCGCGACACGATCACCGGGACTGAGCGGAGGCTCGACGCGACGGGGGTGTTCGTCGCGATCGGGCACGACCCGCGCTCCGAGCTCGTGACCGGGCAGGTCGAAACCGACGCGGACGGGTACGTGCGAGTCGCGCACCCGTCGACGCGGACGAACTTGGCCGGGGTGTTCGCGGCCGGGGATCTCGTCGACCACACGTACCGGCAGGCGATCACCGCCGCAGGCACCGGTTGCGCAGCCGCGCAGGACGCCCAGCACTACCTGTCGAACCTCGCACCCGCCACCGTTTCCGCACCTGTTCTGGAGGTCTCCGCATGAGTACCGTCACTCCCGTCACCGACGCTACTTTCCGGGCGGAGGTGCTCGAGTCCGAGCTGCCTGTCGTGGTCGACATCTGGGCGACCTGGTGCGGCCCGTGCAGGGCGATCGCCCCGATCCTGGACCAGCTCGCCGGCGAGTACGCGGGGCGGGTGAAGATCGTGAAGGTAGACGCCGACCAGAACCCCGAGACCGTGACCGCGGCCGGCGTGACCTCGATCCCGACCCTTGGCTTCTACCGGGCCGGGGAACGTGTGGACGTGCTGATCGGCGCGCACCCGAAACCCGTCTACGTCGCGAAGATCGAGGAGTTGCTCGCATGACCGACACCCTGACCCGCACCGCCCCGAAACGGCTCTCCACCCTCGACAAGTGGCTGCCGCTCTGGATCGGCCTCGCGATGGTCGCAGGCCTCCTGCTCGGCCGTTTCGTGCCCGCCATTTCAGACGCGCTCTCTGCCATGGAGGTCGGCGGGATCTCGATCCCGATCGGGCTGGGCCTGCTGGTGATGATGTACCCGGTGCTCGCGAAGGTCCGCTACGACAAGGTCGCCGCCGTCACCGGAGACAAGAAGCTCCTCGTCTCCTCGCTGCTGCTGAACTGGTTCGTGGGGCCCGCGGTCATGTTCGCGCTCGCCTGGGTCTTCCTGCCGGATCTGCCGGAGTACCGGACCGGGCTGATCATCGTGGGTCTCGCCCGCTGCATCGCGATGGTCGTGATTTGGAACGATCTCGCGTGCGGTGACCGGGAGGCGACCGCTGTGTTGGTCGCGATCAACTCGGTCTTCCAGGTCGTGATGTTCTCGGTGCTGGGCTGGTTCTACCTGACCGTGCTGCCGGGCTGGCTGGGGCTGGATGCGCAGGGGCTGGAGATCTCGGTCTGGCAGATCGCCCTGAACGTGCTCGTGTTCCTCGGGATCCCGCTCGTCGCGGGCTTCGCGTCCCGCTTCATCGGCGAGAAGCGCAAGGGGCGCGACTGGTACGAGGAGAGGTTCCTCCCGAAGGTCGGGCCCTGGGCGCTCTACGGACTGCTGTTCACGATCGTGCTGCTGTTCGCCCTACAGGGCAAACAGGTCACCTCCCACCCGATGGACGTCGCCCGCATCGCGCTGCCGCTGCTGGTCTACTTCGCGCTGATGTGGTTCGCCGGCATCCTGCTCGGCAAGGGGCTCGGTCTGGGTTATGCCCGGTCGACGACGCTCGCGTTCACCGCGGCGGGAAACAACTTCGAGCTCGCGATCGCGGTGGCGATCGGCACGTTCGGCGCCGCCTCCGGGCAAGCGCTCGCCGGGGTCGTCGGCCCCCTCATCGAAGTACCTGTGCTCGTGGGCCTGGTCTACGTCTCGCTCTGGGCTGCGCGAGCCTGGTTCCACACCGACCCCTACGCCACCACCGCCGAATCGAGGACGTCATGACCGACGCTGCTGTCATCGCCGACGCCGACGCGTGCGCCCCGTCCACGGCGCACGCCATCGGGACTGAGGCCGCGGCCACCGTGGCCGGCGCGCTGAAAGCGCTCGCTGACCCGCTGCGGCTGCGGATGCTCTCTGCGATCGCGACCGACCAGCGCGGCGAGTCCTGCGTATGCGACCTCGCGGACCTCGCCGAGGTGTCGCAGCCGACCGTCTCGCACCACTTGAAGGTGTTGAAGGAGACCGGGATGCTGCTGTCCGAGCGGCGCGGCACCTGGGTGTACTACCGCGTTGCCCCGGGCAAGCAGCGCGCCGTTGCAGCCCTCCTCGACGCGTTCGCTCCCGCCGCTGCCGTCACCGACGAGCCCGAGGACACCGCAGCACGGGCCGAGGCCTTGCAGCAGATGGACGCCCGGGTGACCCGTCTCGCGGAGGAGCTCGCGGACGAGCTGACCGGTCTGAACCGGGACCTCGTGATCGCGATCGTGCGCGAGTCCTACGCCGGCCTGGTGCGTTCGGCGAAGCTGACGGCGCACATGATCCCGCTGACCGAGCGGTTCGCCCGGCAGCGCCTCGCCGACCTGGCCAGGGACCGCTCGTCCGGGGTGCCGCAGGTGCTGTTCGTCTGCGTGCAGAACGCGGGCCGCTCCCAGCTCGCCGCCGCCATCGTCAACCGGCTCGCCGACGGCCGCGTGGTCGCACGGTCCGCGGGCTCCGCCCCGGCGGCGGACGTGCACCCGCACGTGCGCTCGCTGCTCACCGAGATCGAGGGCGAGCAGGAGGCCGATACAGCATTCCCGAAACCCCTCACCGACGACGCCGTGCGCGCGGCCGACGTGGTGGTCACCATGGGCTGCGGGGACGTCTGCCCGATCATCCCCGGCGTCCGCTACGAAGACTGGGCCGTCGGCGACCCGGCCCTGGCCTCCCCGGAAGGGGTCGACGCGATCCGCCACGACATCGAGGCCCGCGTCCGCGATCTCCTCGCCACCCTCACCGACTGAAAGAAGCGAAAAACCATGACCGACCAGAAGCCCTCAGTCCTCTTCGTCTGCGTCCACAACGCCGGCCGCTCGCAGATGGCCGCAGGCTGGCTCCGCGAGCTCGCAGGCGACCGCGTCGAGGTCCGATCCGCCGGATCCATGCCCGCCGACCAGATCAACCCCGTCGCCGTCGCGGCCATGCGCGAGGAGGGCATCGACATCACCACCGAGCAGCCCAAGGTGCTCACCACCGAAGCAGTGCAGGACTCCGACGTCGTGATCACCATGGGCTGCGGCGACGCGTGCCCGTTCTTCCCGGGCAAGCGCTACGAGGACTGGAAGCTCGACGACCCGGCCGGACAGGGCATCGAGTCGGTGCGCCCGATTCGCGACGACATCAAGGCCCGCGTCGAGACTCTCCTCGCCGCACTGCTCGTCTGAGGAGCTGCGAGCACCGGAGGGGCAGAGGCCAATGGCCCTGCCCCTCCTCTCTCTATCGAGATGCGCCTCGCATCTCTATCGAGATGCGCCTCGCAGCGCTGCTTCGATCTGCTCCTGCGTGGGCGCTCCGGCAAACCCGCTCTCGGTCGCATACACCCGGCACGCGAGCGAGCGAACCGGGGCCGTCGGAAACAAGTCGACGCCATCGAGGAGGATCGTGGGCGAGCCTCCGAACGGAGCATCCGCCACCTCGGCCTCGGTTCGGATCGTCACCAGCTCGACAGGAACGGCCCCGAGCCCGAGAGCATCCAGCGCCGCGCGCGCGTTGGCTTCGGCGATTGCCGTGTTCGGGCAGTCGACGATGTGCAGCAGTTCGACCTTCATGCGGTCGGCTCCTTCCGAGTCCGGGCGGCGCGCAGGCCGTTGAGGATCACGACGACCTCCGCGATCTCGTGCACCAGAACCACCGCGGCGAGCCCCAGGACGCCGAAAAGGGCCAGCGGCAGCAGCGCGGTGATGATCAGCAGCGACAGGATGATGTTCTGGTTGATGATGTGCCGTCCGCGTCGGGCGTGGTCGAACGCGCGCGGCAGCAGCCGCAGGTCATGGCCGGTGAAGGCCACGTCGGCGGTCTCGATCGCGGCATCGGAGCCGGTCGCCCCCATCGCGATGCCGATGTCGGCGGCAGCGAGGGCGGGGGCATCGTTGATGCCGTCGCCGATCATCGCGACCGACCCCTTCGCACCGAGCTCTGCGATCGCTGCGGCCTTGTCCTCGGGACGCAGCTCGGCGCGCACGTCCTCAATCCCGGCCTGGGCAGCGAGTGCGCGGGCGGTGCGGGCGTTGTCGCCGGTGAGCATCGTGACCCCGACACCCTGGGCGGCGAGGGTGCGCACGACCTCGGGCACCTCGGCGCGCAGCTCGTCGCGCACGCCGACCGCGGCGACGGGCGAGCTGTCGCGGTGCACGATCACGACCGTCATGCCCTGCTCCTCCAGACCCGCGACCCGGTCGCCGAGGCTCCCGGCGGCGAGCCAGCGGGGGCTGCCGACCGTGATCCGGGCACCGTCGAGCTCGCCTTCGATGCCGTGGCCGGCCTGCTCGGTCACGCCTTCCGCCGCGGGGGCATCGGGTGCGGCGGCGGTGATCGCGGTGGCGAGAGGGTGGGTGCTGTGCTGCTCGAGCGCGGCCGCCCAGACCAGCGCCTGCTGTTCGGTCACGCCGTCGGCGGTGAGCACGGCGGTTACGGCGGGCTGGTTGCGGGTGAGGGTGCCGGTCTTGTCGACGGCGACGTGGCGGATCACGCCGAACCGTTCGAACACGGCACCGGACTTGATGATCACGCCGAACTTGCTCGCCGATCCGATCGCGGCCACCACAGTCAGCGGCACCGAGATCGCCAGCGCGCACGGTGACGCCGCGACCAGCACCACGAGGGCGCGGGTGATCCACAGCTCCGGGTCGCCGAAGAGCGATCCGATGAGGGCGACGAGGGCGGCGAGGATCAGCACGCCAGGCACAAGCGGGCGGGCGATGCGGTCGGCAAGGCGGGCGCGGTCGCCCTTCTCTGCCTGCGCCTTCTCCACCAGGTCGACGATCGTGGTCAGCGAGTTGTCCGTGCCTGCCGCGGTCGTCTCGACCTCCAGCGCCCCGGCGGTGTTGATCGCGCCCGCTGAGACCACGTCGCCGGGCTCGACCTCGACCGGGATCGACTCGCCCGTGATCGCGGAGGTGTCCAGGCTGGAACGTCCCGTGCGGACGATGCCGTCGGTCGCGATCCGCTCACCCGGGCGCACCAGCATCAGCTGACCCGCCCGGAGATCCTTCGCCGCGACCTCGACCGAAGCTCCGTCACGGCGGATCGTGGCGGTCTCCGGGACGAGCTTGAGCAGCGCCCGCAGCCCGCCGCGGGCGCGGTCCATCGCCTTGTCCTCCAGCGCCTCGGCGATCGAATACAGGAACGCCAGCGCCGCGGCCTCCTCGACATACCCGAGGATGACGGCGCCAATCGCGCTGATCGTCATCAGCAGCCCGATGCCGAGCTTGCCCTTGAAGAGCTTCCGAATCGCGCCCGGAGTGAAGGTCGACGCGCCCAGCAGCAGTCCGATCCAGAACAGCACCAGCGCGGGGATCTCGACACCGGACCACTCCAGGATCAGACCGGTGAGGAAGGCGACGCCGGAGAAGACCGGGACCATGATCCCGCGGTCCCTCCACCAGGGGCGTTCCGCTTCCGCGGCCTCCTCGCCGGTCGCGGTCTCAGGCTCGTCATGCTCGCAACCGCACGCCGCGCTCACTCGCCTGCTCCCGTCCCACAGCAACCCGGCACCGTGCACTGGGCGTCCAAGCACGGGGCGTGCTCGTCCACGGCCAGCGTGACGTCCACGAGCGCGGTGAGCGCCGCCGCGAGGTGCGGATCGGCGATCTCGTAGCGGGTCTGCCGCCCTTCCGGCTCGGCGACCACGATGCCGCAGTCGCGCAGGCAGGTCAGGTGGTTCGATACGTTCGAGCGAGTCAGCTCCAACTCGCGCGAGAGAACGGCCGGGTAGCTCGGCCCACCGAGCAAAGTCATCAAGATTCGGGAACGTGTCGGGTCCGCCATCGCTCGGCCGAGCCGGTTCATGACGTCGAGACGGGAAGCAATAGTCAGCATGCACTGATCATACAGTGGCAACTGACTGGTCGAGAGCTGGATGACGATAGTGCAAGGATGGAGCATCCTGGCCGCGGGCGGATCGCCGTGTCTTGACGCCATAGCTCGTCGTTGCGCTCGCTATCAACGAGTCGTTGTGCCCGCCATCAATGAGATCGAGTGGCCATGCGCTTCCCCGAAGCCTGCCGCCGGAGCTGGTGTCAATGCTCGGCGCGGTGGAGGTGACCCAGGTGGCGAATAGCGTCATCGAGCAGTTCACTCACATGATCGTCGTACAGGACGTACTGAACGCGTCGGCCGTCGCGACGTCCGGATACCAGGCTCAGGTGCCGGAGCAGTCGTAAGTGATTAGATACGGTGGTCTGCCCCGCTTCCAGTAGCTCGCAGAGTTCGGTTACGGTTCTCGGTCGGGCGTGCAAAGAGGTGAGAATGCGCAGCCGTAGCGGCGAAGCGAGGGCCTGCATGATCTCGGCTAGCCGTTCCGCTTTGGCGTTCGTCAGCTCCAAGCTGCCTCGCGCTGCCGGCTTCGGTTGTGGGGGTCCTGGCGTCGCCATTCGATCATGAGAATCATTCACAGCATCAAGATATCACGATATTGTGATGTAATGTGGAGGCATGTCCACAACCGAGAGCACCGTGAGTTCTTCTGAAGAGACCCGTGACCACGCCCACGGGTCCGCGCGCTGGGAGCTCTGGTTCGCCATAACCTCCGGAGTCACTTACGCAGGCGGAATGATTTCCGAGTACGCTCTAGGGCTGCCCATGATCGGGTGGCCGCTGGCCTTCTTCCTCGCGACCTACTTCTTCGGCGGGTACTTCACGATCCGCACCGCGATCTCGTCCACGCTGCGAGGGAAGTTTGAAGTCGACTTCCTCATGCTGGTGGCCGCGATAGGCGCCGCGCTCATCGGCCGGTGGGCAGAAGGCGCGGTTCTGCTCTTCCTGTTCAGTCTCGGTCATGCGCTTGAGGAGTATGCGCTCAGTCGGGCGAGCAAATCGATCGAGGCGTTGGCCGAGCTCGCGCCTCGAAGCGCGCTGGTGCGACGCGGGGCGGGAGAGCCTGTCGAAGTGCCGGTGGAGGACGTCGTCGTCGGTGACATCGTCGTCATCCGTCCGAACTCACGGGTCCCCTCTGACGGGTTCGTGATCGCGGGCAACTCCGCCGTGGACCAGTCAGCTGTGACAGGGGAATCGATTCCGGTCGAGAAGGAGCCGGTGACGGACGCGGAGCGCGCAATGCGGATGCTCGACACCCTGCCGCCCGCGAATCGAGTATTCGCGGGCACCGTGAACGGGTCGGGTGTCCTGGAGATCGAGGTGACAGCGGCCTCTGCGGACTCCACGTTGAGCAAGGTCGTCGAGCTCGTCCGAAACGCCGATCAGGCCGCATCTCCCACACAGCAGTTCATCGACCGGTTCCAGCGCTGGTACGTGCCCGGAGTGATCGTCGGCGTCGTCGTGACCTTGCTCATCGCGATGTTCGGTTTCTCGCAGCCCTTCGCAGATGCCTTCTACCTGGCGATGACGATACTCGTTGCCGCCAGCCCGTGCGCTCTTGCCATCGCGACGCCCGCCGCAGTGCTTGCCGGTGTGGCGCGGGCCGCCCGAGCCGGTGTTCTGGTCAAGGGCGGGGGTCCTCTAGAGACACTGGGACGAGTCAAGGCGATGGCCTTCGACAAGACCGGAACGCTGACCTGGGGCGCCCCTCGCGTCACCTCCCTCGTCCACGCGGACGACACGACGGAAAAGGAGCTGATCGCCTCGCTCGTCGCTGTCGAATCGCTGAGCGATCACCCGCTCGCCACCGCCATCGTCCGTGACCTTGCCCCGCGCCTGGTAGACGGAGAACAGCTCGTGGCAGACGACCTGAACGCGGTCATCGGACGCGGGGTCACGGCCACCGTCGGCGGGCAGCGCGTCGAGGTCGGTAACCTCCGTATGTTCGAGGAGCAGCAGCTGAAGCTTCCCACCGCGCTGGCCGAGGCATATCAGAGTGCCCGAGACTCCGGCCAGACGCTGATGATCGTTCGGCGCGGGGATGCCTTCCTCGGTATCGTCGGCGTCATGGACACCTCCCGTGCGGAGTCCGCACAAGTCCTGCTCGCCCTTCGGGGAGCCAACGTGGGCCAGCTGGTTATGATCTCCGGTGACAACCAGCGCGTCGCCGATGCCGTCGGGCGAGAAGTCGGAGTCGACACTGCGATCGGCGAGCTGCTCCCCGAAGACAAGGTGGCCGAGATCACTCGCCTCGCCGAGACCCACCGCCCCATCGCGATGGTCGGAGACGGCGTCAATGACGCACCAGCGATGGCACGCGCCGACGTCGGAATCGCGATGGGAGCCGCGGGATCGACTGTCGCTCTCGAGACCTGCGACATCGCGCTGATGAGCGACGACCTCGGCCGGGTGCCCTTCGCTGTACGCCTGAGCCGGGCGACGAGCCGGATCATCCGGCAGAACCTCATCGCCAGCCTCGCGATTGTCGCATTCCTGATCCTCGCAACGTTCCTGGGTCTCAACATCGGCGCTGTCGTTCTCATCCATGAGGGATCCACGCTGATCGTCGTCGTCAACGCCCTCCGCCTCCTCGGATTCGAGAAGGGCAAGGAGCACGCCGGCATCGATCACGAGGACAAACCTGCAGGGTGACGTCGCAGTATCGCCGGTGTCCCGTGCAGGCGCCGCGAGACGTCTAGGCTGGAGAAAGGGGAGGATAAGCAGTACGAACGACTGCCATTTATGAACGACGGTGGCGTTCGTTCGTCTTGTACGCGCTGCTCGTTCACAGGTAGCCCACGATCAAACAGAGGTGATTGCGTGTCGAACGACGTGATCCTTCCCCATTTCGAGGACTGGTTCCGTTTCGAGCTCGCCTGGGCGTCGCCAATCGTGACGCTCACGACCGTGGTGTTGTGCGGATGGTATTTGCGTGGCGCGATCCGGCTGTGGGTGAACGGCCGCAGATGGTCGATCCCGCGGACTCTCTCGTTCGTCCTCGGCTGCACACTGATGTTTGTCATCGCGACCTTCGGTGTGAACCGTTATGCGAACCTTTCTATCACCGCGCTGATGTTCCAGCAGATCACCGCGATGACCGTCATCCCGCCGCTTCTCATAGCCGGTTCACCTGGACGGCTGCTGTTGCGCAGCACACCGCATCGCGGCGCTGGGCGAGCGCTGCTTCAGCTTGCGCACCGGGGCCTTCGATCGCGTTGGACGCGCGCCCTGTTGCATCCGCTGATGCCGATCGCGATAGCTCTCGCTGTGTTTCCTGTCCTGTACCTCACGGATACCATCAGCGTCATCATGACAACGAGGATCGGCGCCGACCTCCTCCTCGCCTTCTTCCTGATCGCGGGCGTCGTCGCGGCCGTACCGCTATGGTCCTCGGATCCGCTTCCGCGCGCACCTTCGTTCCCTGCGCGCCTGATCGACATCTTCGTGGAGGTCCAAATCCATGCCGTCCTCGGCCTCATCCTGATTCGTGCCGGTGCTCCGCTGTTCACTGCCTACGCGAGTGAGCTCCAGGGAGCAGACCCGATGTATGACCAGGCTGTCGCCGGCATGCTCCTGTGGACCTACGCGGAGTTGCCGCTTCTCATTGTGCTCATCGTTTGTCTGTCGAGATGGCACAGTCGAGACCGTCGGCGCGCACGCCTGAACGAATCCCGCGAGGACGCGGAGCTGGAACAGTACAATGCCTACCTTGCGCAGATCGATCAGCGCGGGCGGTCGTGACGGCAGAACACACATGGGGCCGCGGACTGATTCCTGCTTAGCAGGTTATTGATCACCCGGGAGAGTGGTGTTTCGGTGCGGCGCTGACGTTGTCCGATGGGTTGACACGCGATCATTGAGGCGACAGCACTCCCGGAACGTGAGATCCTCGCAATCGCCAGTGGTCTCGCCCGTTCGAGTACGACGACCCTCG
Source organism: Microbacterium maritypicum MF109 (assembly GCF_000455825.1). Lineage (GTDB taxonomy): Bacteria > Actinomycetota > Actinomycetes > Actinomycetales > Microbacteriaceae > Microbacterium > Microbacterium maritypicum_A. The sequence goes on along the minus strand of NZ_ATAO01000206.1, from coordinate 503,453 downwards.
AAGGATCACCGTGAACGAAAGGCACGCAACAGGCGGGACTGCCGCGGCCGCTCAGGATTGTGGTTGCGCTCCCACTGCCGCAGAGCGTGACTCCCTCTGGGGGAAGAGCATTACTCGGCGAAGTCGGTGCGCTCGGCGCCGTCGCCTTTGCTGCATTCGGCGTGACCTCTGGCGTGTCCGCTGCGTACGCGGCCTCCTATCCCAGTTGGGATGATGTGCAACGCGCAAAGAACAACGAGGCCGCCAAAGCGGCCGAGGTGACGCGCATTGAGGGCCTGATCCAGTCTCTGATCCAGAAGGTCGCGGAGACGGAAGCCGCTGCGAAGACCGCGTCCGACGAGTTCTTTGCAGCGCAGCAGGAGTACTTCGAAGCGATCACGGAGGCCGAGTCTCTGCAAGCTCAGGCGGACGAACAGGCCAAGATTGCCGATGAATCCGCGCGCCGAGCGGGTCAGGTCGCAGCCCAGCTCTACCGGAACGGGGGCGACGACACTGTCCTTGAGCTCTTCTTCTCCGGCTCCGGCGCTAACGCCGATGAGCTCTTGTCTCGGCTGGGGACGATGGAGAAGTTCCTCGAGTACAACCGGTCGATCTACGACAAAGCGACCTCATCACGCAACGCCGCCCAGTCCCTGTCGGATCAGGCGCAGGTGGCGCGTGACGAACGTGACCGTCTTCAACAGATCGCTGAACAGAAGATGGAAGCAGCCCAAGAGGCGGCGGAGGCAGCGCAGCTCGCGCTCGATGAGCAGGCCGCGAACCTTGACACGATGAAGGCTCAGCTCGCTGCGCTGAAGGACGCGACGACCAAGACCGTCGCGGACTACCAGGCCGGCGTCGCTGCACGCGAGGCCGAGGAGCGAGCCCGCCGGGAACGCGAGGCGGCCGCGGCCGCGGCAAACGGCGGGGGCCATGGGGGAGGCGGCGGAACCGCGGGGAGCGGCGGATGGGTCCGTCCCCATGGAGGGGCTCGCAGTTCGAGCTATGGTCCTCGAACGCCGATGTGCGGGCCTCAGGGATGTTCGTCGAGCTATCATTACGGCGCGGACCTTGCCAACGGATGCGGCGCGGCGATCTACGCAGCCAACTCGGGAACAGTGGACTACTCTGGCGCCAATGGTGGCTACGGAAACTACGTCCGCATCCAGCATGGCGGCGGTGTCAGCACCGGATACGCGCACATCAGGCCCGGGGGGGATCATTGTGCGACGCGGCCAGTGGGTCAACTCAGGGGAAGTGATCGCCTATGCAGGTGATACGGGCCGTTCCTTCGGTTGCCACCTGCACTTCGAGGTGTATATCAATGGCGGGTACACGAACCCCATCAGGCTCATGGAAGACCGCGGAGTGTACATCTGAGTCTCGGTCCCTGGGATTAGCGATCGTTTCCCAGACCTCCTTGATGCAAGCCGAGGGAGCGCCCGCCCTTGTTCGCGGTGTGGGGCGGGTTTCCAAGTCCCATAGTCTCGCAGATAGGCGCATAGTCTCGCAGATAAGTGGCTCATCGCAATCCGGGGTGTAGTTGGGGTTTGAAGCCTCCGGCTTCGAGCAAGCTGCGGGCGATGTAGTTCCTCTGGTTCCGGAAGCCGAGGGCGCTGCCGCGGAGGTGCTCGAGGCGGCCGTTGATCGCTTCGGTGGGGCCGTTCGAGGTGCCAGGCCGGTCGAAGAAGGCGAGCACGTCGATCGCGCGCTGCTTGAGGGTGCGGCCGAGGCGGCGGATCTCGACGAGCGCGCCGGGGACGCCGCTGGTGACGGCGTCGATGACCGCGTGCATCATCTCCTTCCCCTTCCGCTTGTCGGGTTCCCGGTAGGCGGCGACGATGCGCTGGTGGGACTGCTGCCACGATAGGTGACACCTGATCTATGGTGCCGAGTGGCGCTGCTGGGAGGATGTCATCATGCCCAAGCCCTATCCCCGTGAGTTCCGCGACGATGTCGTTCGGGTGGCCCGTCAACGCGAGAGCGGTGTAACGATCCGGCAGGTCGCTGCCGACTTCGGGATCAGTGAGACGTGCCTGCAGAACTGGCTCCGTCAGGCCGATGCTGAAGACGGCGCGAAGCCCGGCGTGACCCGGGCCGAGACTGACGAGGCCCGCGCGTTGCGCAAACGCGAGCGGCTGTTGGAGCAGGAGAACGAGGTGCTTCGCCGGGCGGCGGCGTACTTCGCTCAGGCGCATCTGCCGGGAAAATGAGTTACCCGCTCGTGACAGAGCTCGCCGGCGACGGGATCCCCGTCGCGGTGACGTGCCGGGTCCTCAAGCTCTCGCGTCAGCCCTACTACCGGTGGCTCGCCGACCCCATCACGAATGCTGAACTGGTGGAGGCGTATCGGGCGAACGCACTGTTCGACGCGCACCGCGACGACCCCGAGTGCGGGCACCGACTCCTGGCGGACGAAGCCCGCGACGCCGGGGAGTCGATGGCGGACCGGACAGCGTGGAAGATCACGTCAGCGAATGGCTGGTGGTCGGTGTTCGGGAAGAAGCGCGGCAAGAACGGCAAGAAGCCCGGCCCTCCGGTTCACGGTGACTTGTGCGCGGTGACTGACGAGAACGGACGCACCCGACACGAGTTCACCGCTGACAGGCCGAACCGGCTCTAGCTGACCGACATCACCGAGCACCGAACCGGCGAGGGCAAGCTCGATCTCTGCGCGGTCAAGGACGTCTTCTCGGGCAAGATCGTCGGCTACTCGATCGACTCGCGGATGAAGTCCCGGCTGGTCGTGAACGCGATCAACAACGCCGCCACGCTGCGCGGTGACGTCGCCGGTTGCGTGGTTCACAGCGACAGGGGCAGTCAGCTCCGCAGTCGGAAGGCCATCCGGAGGCTGGCCCGCCACCACATGGTCGGATCGATGGGCAGGGTCGGCGCAGTCGGCGATAACGCCGCGATGGAAAGCTTCTTCGCGCTGCTGCAGAAGAACGTCCTCAACCGGCGTGTCGGAATCGCGTTGAGGTGACACAAACCCGCCTTAACTGACACAGCCCGTACGTTTCACGACACCCGGTGTCATGAAGCCTACGGGCCGTGTCAGCGTTGTGCGATGTTGATGAGTCGTAGGGCTCGCCGTTTCGGCGCGTGATCGAATCCCTTTGCGCGACGTCCAAGTGCGGTGTATTAAAGCCCGAATGCGCCCCCGCTGATCAAGATGAAGACACCAAGCCCGATGAGGACGAGCGGGAACAGGATGTGTTCCCAACGCTCCAAAATTTCAGCGATCGGACGTCGCGTAGCGATGAACTTGGCCACAACAACGAGCACCGCAACGAGCGCGAGGAACACCACGCAGTATGCGACCACGGCCGCGGGCCCCACGCTGAGGAAAACGGGGACGTAGACGCCGATGTTGTCTCCGCCGTTAGCAAAGGTCACTCCTGCTACGGCCCAGATAGCGACCTTCTTACCTTCGATCTTGCTCTCATCGTCATCGTCATCGTCATCGTCGTCGTGCCGGCGACGCCATGCTTGCCAGGCCGCCCATAGCCCCAGCGCCAGAGGAATCAGACCGAAGTATGGGATGACATCGGGAGGCAGAAACGCTCCGGCACCGAGAGATACGAGAACGGCGGCGGTGAGAATACCAACGAATCCCAGGTACTGACCGACCAGGATTCGAACCGTCGTGCCGCGTTGCCCCGCGCCGCGAGCGAAGAAGAGGGACAGCACGATGATGTCGTCGATGTTTGTGGCCAGGAACAGGCCGATCGCTTGGAGGACGGAGAGGATCATGTGCGTACTTTCCGGAAGCAGAGCAGAATGCCGAGCCCTACCCCAACGCCGAGGACGACGTCGGCGAGGTTGCCGATGAAGAGGTTACCGTAGGCGAGAAAATCGGTGACGTGACCGCGGCCGAATCCGGGCGGGGCGAGCAACCGATCCAGGAGGTTGCCGACTGCACCTCCCAACACGAGGCCGATCGCGACTGCCCACCCGGCTGTTCGGGCGCGCGTCGCGGCGATGAGCAGGGCGATGGATGCCGCAGCGGCTACGACGGTCAGTAGCCAGGTTACGTCGGCTCCGAGGGACATCACGGTGCCGGGGTTGAACGCGAGCTGCAAACCGAGCCAGTCTCCGAGGATCGGGATCCGGTCGTGCTCGCTGAGCTGGGCGAGGGCGAGTGATTTGGTGCCTTGGTCGACCAGCACGGCGACCGCTGCGACAGCGCCCGCGAGCAGGAACCGCCGCGCTCGGCCTTGCCGCGTCGTCGCGTGGCGAGGCGAATTCGTCACTTCTCCGTCCTCCGCCCTGGTGAGAGCGGTTGTGTCGTCGGGCCGGGTCATGCTTTCTTCCGCCGCGCTGCGCGGAGCCCGTTGAGGATGACGACGACCTCTGCAACCTCGTGTACGAGCACGACGGCTGCGAGCCCGAGGATTCCCGTGATTGCCAACGGCAACAGCACCGCGATAATCGCGATGGAGAGCACAACGTTCTGATTGATGATGTTGCGGCCGCGGCGGGCGTGCTCCAGTGCCTGTGGAATGAGGCGCAGATCATGTCCTGTGAATGCAACGTCAGCCGATTCGATCGCGGCATCCGCTCCCTTCGCACCCATCGCGATCCCCAGGTCCGCAGAAGCAAGCGCGGGGGCGTCGTTGATGCCATCCCCGATCATGGCCGCGGGCTGCGACTTCGACAGCTCTGTAACGGCGGCAGCCTTGTCCTCGGGGCGCAGCTCGGCACGCACGTCACTGATGCCGGCCTGTGTGGCCAGGGCTGCGGCGGTGCGGGCGTTGTCGCCGGTGAGCATTGTCACCGCGATCCCGTGGCGGGTGAGCGTCGCGATGACCTCGGGAACCTCGGGGCGCAGCTCGTCACGTACCCCGATCGCGCCGACAGGATGGTCGTTGCGGTGCACGATGACGACGGTCATCCCCTCGGATTCCATCGTCTGCACCTGGTCGGCCAGCGAACCGGCATCGAGCCAGCGCGGGCTGCCCACGGCGATACGGGCACCGTCGAGCGTGCCTGCGATGCCGTGTCCGGCAGTCTCACTAACGGCTTCCGCGGTCGGGGCGTCAGGGACGGCGTTGGTGATCGCAGTGGCCAGGGGGTGCGTGCTGTGACCTTCCAGGCTCGCCGCCCACACCAGCACTTCATCCTTGGTCGCGCCCGCGATGGTGGCGACGCGGGCCACGGTGGGTTCGTTGCGGGTCAGGGTGCCGGTCTTGTCGACGGCGAGGTGGCGGATGCCACCGAATCGCTCGAACGCGGCCCCGGACTTCACCACCACACCGAACTTTGATGCTGCGCCGATTGCGGCTACGACGGTGAGTGGAACGGCGATCGCCAGGGCGCAAGGGGAGGCTGCGACCAGCACGACCAGAGCGCGGGTGATCCATAGCTCGGGGTCGCCACTCAGGAGCGATCCGAGCACGCCGACCAGCACGGCGAGGATCATCACGCCGGGAACGAGGGGACGGGCGATGCGGTCGGCCAGGCGGGCGCGATCACCCTTCTCAACCTGCGCCTGCTCGACCAGCTCAACGATCGTGGTGAGAGAGTTGTCGGTGCCGGCGGCGGTTGCCTCGATCTCGAGGACACCTGAGGTGTTGATCGACCCTGCCGAGACTTCGGTGCCGGGATCAACGTCGATCGGGATCGACTCGCCCGTGATGGCGGACGTGTCCAGACTGCTCCGTCCGGCGCGCACAATGCCGTCGGTAGCTACCCGTTCGCCCGGACCTACCACGAGCACGTCTCCAACGCGCAACTCCTTCGCCTCCACTTCGGCAGTGGCGTCGCCGCGCTTGACGAGTGCGGTCTCGGGCACGAGCTTCAACAGCGCCCGCAAACCCGCACGCGCACGGTCCATCGCCTTGTCTTCCAACGCTTCTGCAATCGAGTAGAGAAACGCCAGGGCAGCAGCTTCCTCGACGTAGCCAAGGATCACCGCGCCGGTAGCGCTGATCGTCATCAGCAACCCGATCCCGAGCTTGCCCTTCGTGAACAGCTTGCGCAGCGCACCCGGCGCAAAGGTCGATGCGCCCAACAGCAAGCCGATCCAGAACAGCACCAGCCCCGCCAACTCCGCGCCGGACCACTCGCACACCAAACCGGCAGCGACGGCGACACCGGACCCAATGGGGATCAGGACGCTCGGACTCCGATACCACGGACGGTCGTCGTCATCGTCGTCGTCGAGATCGACGTGCTCGACCTGTGAACCCGTGACCATGCTCATGATCGAACCTCCCCTGCCACACAGCCTTCGACCCCACAGCCGGGGTCCATGCACGGCACGTGCTCGTCGACTGCGAGCGTCACCTCAACGAGCGCGGTTAGCGCCCGCGCAAGGTGCGGGTCGGCAATCTCGTAACGAGTCTGTCGACCCTCGGGTTCGGCCACAACGATCCCACACCCACGCAAGCACGTGAGGTGATTCGAGACATTGGAGCGGGACAGCCCCAGCTCCCGAGACAGCACCGCTGGATAACTCGGCCCGTCAAGAATAGTCAGCAGGATGCGCGAACGAGTGGGGTCAGCCATCGCCCGCCCGAGTCGATTCATCACGTCAAGGCGATCTGCAATAGTCAGCATACGATGACTATACATCACATGATGTATAGTCATCGCGGCCTACGGAGATGCGACCAGTCGGTCGTCGCCGACGTGCGCAAGGAGGCGTGAGCCGAGCTGGGAGCGCCTCGCATTGTGCTTGCGCATGAACAGAACCGTCTTGTCCTGGGGCATATGTCGTCTGTTGATTTCTTGACTGTCTCGGTTGCGTCACCCGCATAATCTGTTCGCCAGGTGACGAGCAGATGAACCCCTCCAACAACAGTTGTAGTCTGTATCGATAAATGTCAATATAGATATATGTCGATTCAAGAGGTTGAGCTGGTCATCATCGGGTCCGGCCCTGCGGGATACACCGCAGCCGTCTATGCCGCACGTGCAGGCCTCACCCCCGTGGTGCTTGCCGGTTCCGTGACGGCCGGCGGCGCACTGATGACGACGACCGAGGTGGAGAACTTCCCAGGGTTCATCGACGGAGTGCAGGGCCCTGAGCTGATGGAGTCGATGCGCGCCCAGGCGGAGCGCTTCGGGGCCCGCATCCTCCTCGACGACGCGGTGCTTGTCGACCTCGACGGTCCAATCAAGACGGTCGAGACGGGCTCTGGCGAGACCTTCCTCGCTCGCGCAGTCATCTTGACGATGGGTTCGGTGTACCGGAAGCTCGGCATCGCCGACGAGGAGCGACTCACCGGCCACGGCGTCTCCTGGTGCGCCACTTGCGACGGCTTCTTCTTCCGTGAGCAGGACATCGTCGTCGTCGGTGGCGGAGACTCTGCGATGGAGGAGGCACTGTTCCTGACCAGGTTCGCGTCGAAAGTCACCGTCGTGCACCGTCGTGGTGAGTTCCGGGCGTCGAAGATCATGGCGCAGCGTGTGCACGATCACCCAAAGATCGAAGTCGTCTGGAACAGCGAAGTCGCTGGCCTCATCGGCGCTGAGAAGGTCGAAGCAGTCTCACTACGCGACACCATCACCGGCGCCGAGCGGGAGCTGCCGGTCACCGGAGTCTTCGTTGCGATCGGCCACGACCCGCGCTCCGAGATCGTTGCGGGACTCGTCGATACCGATGCCGACGGCTACGTGCTCGTGGAGCATCCCTCCACCCGCACGAACCTGACGGGAGTCTTTGCCGCCGGCGATCTCGTCGACCACACCTACCGCCAGGCGATCACCGCCGCAGGCACTGGATGCGCCGCCGCACAAGACGCGCAGCACTACCTCGCCGCGCTCGACGAGGTCGCACACGTCTTGACCGAGGCCGAGGAGGTCTTCGCATGAGCGTGCCCATCACCGTCACCGATGCAACCTTCCAGGCCGAGGTCCTCGACTCCGAGATCCCCGTCGTCGTTGACATCTGGGCCACATGGTGCGGGCCCTGCAAGCAGGTCGCGCCTCTCTTGGATCAGCTCGCGGCCGAGTACGACGGCCGCGTGAAGATCGTCAAGCTCGACGCCGACCAGAATCCTGAGACGGTGACCGCAGTCGGTGTCACATCGATTCCCACCCTCGGCTTCTACAAGGGAGACGCGCGCGTCGACATGCTCATCGGCGCCCACCCGAAGCCCGTCATCGCCGAGAAGATGGAGGTGCTCCTCGCATGAGCACCGCAACCGTGCCTACCACTGCCCCGACCACCCGGCGCCTGTCGACCCTCGACCGCTGGTTGCCGCTCTGGATCGGTCTCGCCATGGTCGGTGGCATCGTCATCGGTCGCTTCATCCCCGGAGTCTCCGGCCTTCTGGCGAGCCTCGAGGTCGGCGGAATCTCGATCCCCATCGCCCTCGGCTTGCTGGTGATGATGTATCCAGTTCTCGCGAAGGTCCGCTACGACAAGGTCGTCGCGGTCACCGGAGACAAGCGGCTCCTGCTCTCGTCCCTCGCACTCAACTGGCTGATCGGCCCGGCGCTGATGTTCGCCCTCGCCTCGGCGTTCCTGCCCGACCTGCCCGAATACCGCACGGGACTCATCATCGTGGGGCTTGCCCGATGCATCGCGATGGTCGTCATCTGGAACGACCTCGCCTGCGGCGACCGCGAGGCGGCGGCTGTGCTCGTCGCCATCAACTCCGTCTTCCAGGTTATCGCCTTCTCGCTGCTGGGCTGGTTCTACCTCACCGTCCTCCCGGGTTGGCTCGGACTCGACTCACAAGGGTTGGACATCTCGATCGGACAGATCGCGCTGAATGTTCTGATCTTCCTCGGTATCCCTCTCGTCGCCGGGTTCGCCTCGCGTTTCATCGGGGAGCGCACCAAGGGACGCGACTGGTACGAAGACCGCTTCCTGCCGAAGATCGGCCCGTGGGCGCTGTATGGTCTGCTGTTCACCATCGTGCTGCTCTTCGCGCTGCAGGGCGAGCAGGTCACGAGCCGTCCCTGGGAAGTCGCACGAATCGCGCTCCCGCTGCTGGCGTACTTCGCGATCATGTGGTTCATCGGCCTCTTCACCGGCAAGGCCCTCGGCCTCGGCTACGCACGATCGACGACCCTGGCATTCACCGCCGCGGGCAACAACTTCGAACTCGCCATCGCCGTCGCCATCGGCACCTTCGGCGCCACATCCGGCCAAGCTCTGGCCGGGGTCGTCGGCCCGCTCATCGAAGTCCCGGTCCTCATCGGACTCGTCTACGTCTCGCTCTGGGCTGCCCGACGCTGGTTCCACACCGACACGTACACCGCTGAGAGGATGCAGTCATGAACGTCACCCTGAGGACCGCAGACGACACCTGTAGTCCCGTCGTCGCCCATGCCATCGGGCTGGAGGCCGCCTCCTCGGTGGCCGCCACGCTCAAGGCCCTCTCGGATCCACTGCGGCTGCGGATGCTGTCGGCCGTCGCCTCCGACCCGCGCGGAGAGTCGTGTGTCTGCGACCTCGCCGACCTCGCGGACGTCGCCCAGCCGACCGTGTCTCACCACCTCAAGGTTCTCAAGGATGTGGATGTCCTCACCTCCGAGCGGCGTGGAACCTGGGTGTGGTATCGGATCAATCCGAACCGGCGCAATGCCGTCACGGCTCTGCTGGAATCGTTCGCGCCCGCGACGATCGCGCCGGGGAATGCATCCGCCGAGGACGACGGGCTGCGACCGGACTTCGATGCGCGCGTGACGCGTCTGGCGAAGGAGTTGGCAGACGAGGTCCCCGAACTTGACGAGGATGTCGTGCTCTCGATCGTCCGCGAGTCTTACACATCGCTCGCGCGCACAGCCAGGGTCACCTCCGCCCTCGTGCCTCTCACGGAGCGCTTCGCACGTCAGCGACTCGCCGACCTCACTCGCGACCGCGATGCGTCGGTCCCGCAGGTGCTCTTCGTATGTGTCGCGAACGCTGGGCGTTCGCAGCTCGCCGCCGCGCTCGTCAACAAGCTCGCCGGTGGCAAGGTCGTCGCGCGCTCGGCAGGGTCCGCGCCCGCGGACGTCATTCATCCGCATGTCCGCTCGATCCTCGCCGAGATCGAAGGCGACCTGGCCGCCGAGAGATTCCCGAAGCCGCTCACCGACGATGCCGTCCGCGCGGCCGATGTCGTCATCACGATGGGTTGCGGCGACGTCTGCCCGATCATCCCGGGTGTGCGCTACGACGACTGGGCAGTCGGCGACCCCGCCCTGGCCTCGCGCGACGGGGTCGAGGCCATCCGCGACGATATCGCCGGACGCGTGTGCGCGCTCGTCGACGACCTACTTCATTGACCAACCCCTCGCACCAGGAGCAACTATGCTGACTCGACCGCCAAGCCCTCCGTCCTCTTCGTCTGCGTCCACAACGCCGGACGCTCTCAGATGGCCGCCGGATTCCTCCGCGACATCGCCGGCGACCGCATCGAAGTCCGCTCCGCCGGGTCCATGCCCGCCGACCAGATCAACCCGACCGCAGTCGAAGCGATGAGTGAACTCGGGATCGACATCACCGCCGAGCAGCCCAAGGTGCTCACCACCGAGGCCGTGCAGGCATCCGACGTCGTCATCACGATGGGATGCGGCGACGCCTGCCCGTTCTTCCCCGGCAAGCGCTATGAGGACTGGGAGCTCGAGGATCCGGCCGGTCAGGGCATCGATGCCGTCCGTCCGATCCGTGACGACATCAAGGCGCGCATCGAGCACCTGGCGAGCGAACTCGTTTGACCGCGAGGCCGCCCCGCCTTACACACTCCTGGTGGTGCCCAGTCTCGGCGCCCCGATGGGCAGCTGAGCGCATCTCCTGCTGGAATGCAGCGTTTCATCGTGCAGTCGTCGTCATCTCTCTGACCGAGCCTGCACTTCACGACAACGTCCATTCCAGGTCTCCGAGTGCCTGCGTCGCGCCTACCGGGGCAATGCAGTCAATCCACTGTCATCGAAGACCAAGATGTCACCCTCGTTCGTGATGGTGATTGCTTGTGCGGAGCCGTGAGTGGTACCAGCGGGTACCCACTCGGCGGTAGAGCCTGCGATGGTCCAAATCTGCCCGCCGTTGCCGACACCGACGAGACGCTTGCTGTCGGGCGACGCGGCGAGGATGTAGAGCAATGGCGCATCGTTCAGGGTAGTGAACGTGGCACCCTCGTCCGCGCTGACTTGCAGCCCGTCCGGTGTAGCGGCAATCAGTCGACCCGTGGCATCGACGACAAGACTGACCGCGGTGACCTCCCCGACGGGGGACCATGTTTGCCCAATGTCGTCACTGCGCAGCAGTTCGATGGAGTCTGACGCGCTCCCGTAGAGGGTTCCGTCGGGGTTAGCGGCTAGGACGTGGAAGTCTTTCTCGCCGGTGAATGAGACCGGAGTCCAGGATTGGGCACTGTCCTCGCTGCGGATGATTCCGAGGTTGGGGGATCCGAGTTCGGGGGCAGTTGTTCGCCCGGGGTGTCCGGACGCGATGAGGGCGTTTCCGATGGCAGTGAGGCCCATCGCGTCAAAGTCGCTGTCGCTGACACGCCCGCCGACTTGGCCATCCAGTGTGGCCGTGTAGATCCCGTCATGTGCGCCGAGCAGGAATCCATCTCCATTGGGGTCGGGCACGATCGCGTGGACATGGTCGATGCTGGTGGCGTGGTCGTTTCCGGTGGTAGGCGGGGCGGGTGTTGTGCACCCGGCCAGCGCGATGCTGGCCGCGAGTGCGGTCGCGATCGTCAGCGCGGCACGGCGGCGTCGACGGAGTGTGGGCAGGCGGGAGTTCGTGAGGGTTCGCATGATGGTGTGCGCAACAGATCGATAGGTGGGGTGCGGGAGTCCCGCACCCCACCCCATGGATCACAGGGTTGCGAGGATCTCCTTCATCGTGGCGATCTCTTCCGTTTGCGTGTCGATGATGGTCTCGGCCAGTGCGACGGCGTCGCTGTTCTGCCCGTCGTCGACTTCGTCCTGCGCCATGTCGACAGCGCCTTCATGGTGCTGAATCATCTGCTCGAGGAACAGACGGCCAGCATCTGCACCGGTGGCGTCTTCGAGGGCCTGCATGTCCTCCTCGGACATCATGCCGCTGCCGTGATCCATGCCCTCCATGTCGGAGGTGTCTTCCGCGCCCCAGTCCTCGAGCCACTGGTCCATCTTCTGGATCTCGGGCTCCTGCGCGGCCTTGATCTCTTCGGCGAGAGAGACGACGCGCTCATCGACGCCGTCCTTGCTGAGAAGGACGTCGGACATCTCGATGGCCTGCGCGTGGTGCTCCTTCATCATGCTGGCGAACATGATGTCGGCGTCATTCGCGTCCGCCGTCTCTGCGGGTGCGGACGAGCTGCTGTGGTCCATGCCTTCCATGCCGTCTCCAGAGCCGGTGCTTCCCGCGCAGCCAGTGAGGGCGAGGAGGGCGGTGAGGGTGAGCGCGGCGATCGCCGCGGGTCGAATCTTCATGAGGGTTCTCCAAGGGTCAGTGATGAGGCCCGGCTGGTGCCGGTACCAAGGGGTGCTTTGCCCGCAGGGCGGGCTCGCGCGTCATCACGTACGACTGATGCAGAGAACCGTGAGAGAGGGAGGTGGGGGAAGGGCCTGAGCGCGGGCGGGCCCGCGTTTTGCCGCGGCTGTAACCATCGCAACCAAGAGGGTGTGCCGCCAGCCGAACCCGATTCGCCTGAGAAGGATGGTGGCCACCAGGAGCGCGAGGATGCACGCCATCCACGTCATCGAATCTCCGGCCCCACACGTCGCGCATCCCGCGTCCTGTGTCGGTGCGGCCGGTATTCCGGCGGATGTGGAGGCGTCGTGGTGAGAGGCGGATACGCCGGTCTGGGTGCTGACAGCGACGGTGTCATGGTGACCCGCGGCCGTCGCATGCGAGTTGAAGGAGTGCATCGCCAGGAGCCCGGCGATGATGCCCACCGCGATCGCGACGACGGCCAGGACGGTGTGGGTGAGCGTGCGCGGTCCGCGCACTTGTTGTGCGACGTTGATCAGCGACATACTCACCTCCCGCGTTCCTCAGCCTACGTCCGTCGGCCTGACTGTTTCTCGCTACGTGCCCGTCACAGCGTCCGGGCGCAAGTCCAGTCGGCGCAGCAGCTGCGCGTTGAGCGCGACGACGATGGTCGACAGGGACATCAGCAGCGCGCCCACGGACATCGGCAGCACAAACCCGATCGGGGCGAGCACACCGGCCGCGAGGGGGACGGAGAGCAGGTTGTAGCCGGCGGCCCACCAGAGGTTCTGTTTCATCTTCCGGTAGCTGGCCCGCGACAGTTCCATCACCGACAGCACCGATCGGGGGTCGTCGCTGGCGAGGATGACCCCTGCAGAGGCGATCGCGACATCCGTTCCGGCGCCGATGGCGATACCGACGTCGGCCTGCGCGAGCGCGGGGGCATCGTTGACACCGTCTCCGACCATGGCAACCTTGCGGCCTTCGCTCTGAAGCTCTTTGACCTTCGAGGCCTTGTCCTCCGGGCGCACGCCGGCGAAGTACCGGTCGATGCCGAGCTCGCTCGCGACGGAGGCGGCGACGGCGTCGGCGTCACCGGTGATCATGACCACCTGCACGCCGCGTTCATGGAGGGCGTCGACGGCGTGACGCGACTCGGAGCGGATCTCGTCCGCCAAGCGCAGCGCTCCGGCAACCTGACCGTCGACGAGCACGTGGAGGATGATCGCCCCCTCATGACGCCACTCGTCGGCGACCGGTAGCTCGGAGGCGTGTTCCTGCTCGAGCATGTACGGGCCACCCACCTGCACGATGCGTCCATCGACACGTGCACGGACCCCGACCGCGGGGGAGGATTCGAAGTCGGACGAAGCAGGAACCGTGAGGGTCTTCTCTTTCGCGGTGTTGACGATCGCGCGAGCGAGGGGGTGCTCGGAGTCGGCTTCCGCGGCCGCGGCCCAGGCGAGCAGCTGGTCGGAATCGGTCCCGGCGACGGGGTCAATCGCGGTGACGGCGGGGGTGCCCTTGGTGAGCGTGCCGGTCTTGTCGAACAGCACTGTGTCGACGGTGCGCATGCTCTCCAGCGCGAGGCGATCCTTGATCAGCACTCCTCCACGGGCGGCACGCTCGGTCGCGATCGACACGACGAGCGGGATCGCCAGGCCCAGAGCGTGGGGGCAGGCGATCACGAGGACGGTGATCGTGCGGATCACCGCGGCGTCGGGCAGGCCGACTATCGTCCAGACGATCGCGGTGATCGCGGCAGCGCCGAGCGCGAACCAGAACAGCCATCCCGCTGCCTTATCCGCGAGCCGCTGCGCCCGCGAAGACGAAGACTGCGCCTCGGTCACCAGCTTCTGGATCCCCGCGAGAGCCGTGTCCTCACCGATAGCGGTGATCTCTACCCGCACCCCGGAATCGGTGGCGACGGTGCCGGCGATGACCTGATCGCCGTCGCCGCGGCGCACGGGCCGGGACTCACCTGTGATCATCGACTCGTCCATGCTCGCCGAGCCCTGCACGATCCGCCCGTCCGCGGGCACCCGCCCGCCGGGGCGCACCACCACGACATCACCGACCTGCAGCTCGGACGGGGCGACTGTGACGGTCGTATCGCCCTCGATCTTCTCCGCCTCATCGGGCAGCAACGCCGCCAGGGAATCCAATGCGGAGGTCGTCTGTGCGAGCGAGCGCATCTCGATCCAGTGACCGAGCAGCATGATCACGATCAGCAGCGCCAGCTCCCACCAGAAGTCCAGCTCGTGATGCAGCAGGCCCAGACTCGCACCCCAGGACGCGAGGAACGCCACCGTGATCGCCAGGGCGATCAGGAGCATCATCCCGGGCTTGCGGGCACGAAGCTCACTCACCGCGCCGGTGAGGAAGGGGGCACCACCCCAGACGTACATGACCGTCCCGAGAACCGGGGATACCCACCCGACCCATGCGGCCTCCGGCAACGGGTACCCGAGGATCATCGAGAACATCGTCGAGAACCCGACAACAGGGACCGCAATGACCAGCATGATCCAGAACATGCGTCGGAACTGGCCCACGTGATCGCCGTGACCACCATGGCCCTCGTGCCCGCCGTGACCGGCGTGTTCTTGAGGAGCGCCGCGATCGTGGCTCATCGCCGCGTGGTCATGCTGCGCCGTTGGTGCTGTGCCGTGTTTCTCGTGTGCGGTGTGATGGGTGTGCTCGTCGTGCTGGCTCATCGGAAACCCTTGCTCGGATGCGCCCGGGTCGAGCCGGGTGCGGACGGATAGTGGGTCAGGCTTGGCTGGTCGCAAGGGTGTAGCCGGCCTCTTCGACCGCAGCCCTCACGGCAGCGGGATCGACAGGGGCTGCGCTGTGAATCGTCACTCGGGACGGGCCACCGGCGTTCAGGTCGACGGTGACGGCTGCGACACCGTCCAGGGCGCTCAGTTCCTCACTGACGCTCGATACACAGTGTGAGCACGTCATTCCCGTGACCAGTACGTCCTCCGAGACCGGGGCCGCCACAGGAGCGGATGCCTCGATGTCCGATGGGGCGGCGCAGCATGCGCAACCGGCGTTCGCGTCTTTCAGTCCGAGTTCGATGCGGTCAGTCATGGTGGGTTTCTCCAAGAGTCAGGCGGGTGGTTATGAACGGACCAGGCGGGCGATGGCGTCGTTTGCTTCGCGGACTTTTTCCGCGGCAACCTCGCCGCCTTCCGCGCTTGCCTGGGCGACGCAATGGCTCAGATGGTCGCTGAGGAGCGACAACGCCACAGTTTCGAGCGCCTTCGTGGCCGCAGCGACCTGCGTCAGGATGTCGATGCAGTGCTTGTCCTCATCGGCCATCCGAGAGATACCTCGCACCTGACCCTCAACCCGACTCAAGCGCTTGCGCAGATCCGCCTTGTTGTCGGTGTAACCGTTCATACGGATAGCAGACCCCCTGGGGGTATACTACCCCAACAGGCAGGGGTCTATTCCCAGACGACAGCATTTGGCTGCGATTTCAGAGAAGCCAAGACAGCGGCCCTTGCAGCGTGGTCGCAGCTGCGATCAAATGGCGATAGACCAAGGGCGACAGACCTTTTACGGATAGAGCTTCACGGAGGCCCATCATGACGATTGAACTGCTCCACATCTCTGACTGCCCCAGTTGGGAAGACACCCTTCACCGTCTGCGCGTCGCGGTCGACAAGACGCTCCCGGGTACGTCAATCGACGTCACACTGATCGACTCCACCGAGACCGCCCAGAGCCGGCCCTTCGCCGGATCCCCCACGATCCTCATCGACGGCGCTGACCTCTTTCCCTCGCAAGGACGTACGGGCGACCTTGCCTGCCGGATCTACTTCACACCACTCGGTATGGCTGGATCTCCGACCCAGCAACAAATCGAGGAAGCTCTCGCGACTCATGGATGACACCGCAGACTTGACCTGTTCCTGCTGCGGACGCCAATACCCACGTCGCCGTTTGCACGCACTCAGCGACACCGTCTATATCTGCCGCCGCTGCGGACTCTGGGTCGCGCTCCGCCTCCGCGCCGACCCCATCGAGCACTGATAGGGAACGCGATCCTCTACCTCGCGAGACACCGTGCCAGGGTCGAGCCCCGCTCTGGTTGCGCGGGCGTTCACAACAGCTCGGTTATGGTCCAGGGGTGCTGGGCGTCTGGCTGCGCTCAGCACCCTCCGGGTTTCAATCGACTTGTTCCTTCGGTGCCCGTGGAGTGACCATCGCGGCCACCCCCGCAGCGACCACAGCGGCGATGCTGGCCACAACAAGTGCTGCGGTGAAGCCATCTGTGGTGCCTCCGGCCAGGCTTACCGCGGCGACGCTGGACATCACGGCAGCGCCTACCGACGCGCCAAACTCGTGGAACGTACTGACGATGCCAGACGCGATGCCCGCCTCGTGAGGGGCGACTTCCCGAGTGCCGACGCGGACGCGGCGACGAACAGAATGCCTGTGCCCGCCGCAGCCACAGCAATGCCGATCGTCGCGATGACGGGGGTCAGCCAGAGGCCGGCGACGGCGAGCCCGACCGCTGCGACGATCAGACCGGTGGCGGCAAGGGCTGGGAGACCGAGGCGGGCGGCGAGGTTCCCCGCGAGAGCCGCCCCGATCATCGTGGCCGCCGCAACGGGCAGGAACAACAGCCCGGTGATCAGGGGTCCGTATCCCATGTGCCGTTCTGCTGCGCGATCGCCATGAAGATCAGGAAGATCCCGGCGACGACAGGGCGGCGCGTCATCAGGCGAAGATCCATCAACGGCGTCCGGGTGGTGCGCTGTCGAACGACGAACGCGACGTACAGCGCAATCGCGACCACGATCCCGATGCCGTTCTCCCACTGCCAGAGCCCGACCTGCTCGATCGTGCCGAGCACGCCTTCGAGCACACCGCTGGGATTCGCAGCACCCAAGAGGTGCGTCTTCGGTGGGTGGGCCACCGTCTCCACGGCGACGCCTTCATCACCATCGACGGCATGCCGCTCCACGACGTCACCACCTTGACCGAAGAGGCAGGGCGGCAGGTACATGCGCACCTGCTCAGCGTCGACGTCTGAACGCAGGCAGGCAAAGCGTCAAACACGCCCGACTGAGTGACATTCAGTGTCATCTCAACCCGATTCCGACACGGCGTTCCTGGACCACCCGCGAGGAGCTTCGCATCGCGATCGTGACCTGGATCGAACGGACCTACCACCGGCGCCGCCGGCAGGCACGCCTGGGACGTTTGACGCCGGTCGAACTCGAGACCATCATGAACCAGAACCTGGCCCTCGCGGCCTAACCGAAACTGTCACCTATCCGTGCAGCAGTCCCCATTGCGAAGTTGAGACGTTCGTTCTCAGCCCTTGTGATGCTTCTGGCGAAGGGGCGGTGATGCATTTCTGCGACCGCCTCCGAATCGGTCGGTGCCAAGGCGTGAGGATGAACCGGTCCGAGCTCCGAAGTAGGTGGATAACCAGCATGTCAGTGCCTGCGGGTGCTGCGTACCCGCTGAATGCGGAGGCTGTTGTAGATCACGAGGACAGACGACAGTGACATCGCGGGCGCGGCGATTAGTGGGTTGAGCAGGACTGCGGCGGCGATGGGGATGGCGGCAACGTTGTAGCCGAATGCCCAGCCGAGGTTTGTCCGGATGGTGTGCAGAGTCTTTCGCGAGATGGCAATCGCATCGGGAATGACGTGAAGGTCATCACGCACCAGGATGCGCGTGCCGGCGGCGTGGCTGTCTCCGGTGAGGGGTACCGTGCGGAGGCGCTGCGCGTGCAGCGCGGCGATGACGTCTGCTGCTTGCAGTTTGATGGTGTCGGCAAGCGAGAGGATGCCGATGAGCACTCTGTCGCGAGCGACGAGAGCGGTGGTGTGGCCATGTGCATCGGCCCATACGAGTGCTTCCTCGGCCGGAGAGAGGTCCACGCCTTGCTGACTCAGGAGGGCAGCGCCGCCGACGAGTAGCGCCCTGTTCTCGATGCGTGCGGTCGCGCCTAGCTGTACTGACCTCGACCGTTGTTGATTCCGTCGATGGGGGTGTGGCCTCCGATGCCGAGGTGGGCTCTGTCTAGGTTGTAGTGGTCGAGCCATGTTGGCAAGGCGGCTGCGCGTTCTGCGTTTGAGGTGAAGGGGCGGGCGTAGGCCCACTCAGCGGCGAGTGTGCGATTGAGTCGCTCGACCTTCCCATTCGTCCAGGGGCAGTGCGGCTTGATGAACTTCTGCGTGACCTGGTTATCTGCCAGAGCGGCGTGGAACGCTCTCGCATGCCGGTAGGCGAACGCGTTGTCCGTGATGATGCGCTCGACTCTCACCCCGAGATCGGCGAAGAACGCGATCGCTCGCCGGGCAAACGCTGCGCAGGTGTCGCCCTTCTCGTCGCTGTGCACCTCGGCATAGGCGACCCGGGAGTGGTCATCGATGGCGGCGTGGACGAAGTCGTATCCGACCTTGCGATGCGAGGTCCTGTGAACCGCCGCGCTCTGCGAGGGGATCGGCCCGCCATCCGCCGCCGTCGGGGATACGGCCGAGCTTCTTCACGTCGATATGGACCAGCGACCCCGGATGGTCGTGTTCATAGCGGCGCGCAGAACGGCGCGTCGCGCGGATCACGGCCCCCGTGACCGGGTCCAACTCGCGCAGCAACGGCATCTGGTGGCGGCGCAGAACACGGCCGACTGCCGAGGCGTGCATGCCGAGCCTTCCAGCGATGAAAACCGGTCCCCGGCGGGTGAGGTGACGCATGATCCGCACCCGCGCCTCCACGCACGGACCCGTCCGCGCCGGATGCGACCTCGCAACGCTCGATCGGTCCGCCAGCCCAGCCGGCCCGAACTCACGGAAACGACGCCACCACCGCCACGCCGTCGTGCGGGAGATACCCATCTCCGCCGCCACGTGAGCGACCGCCCGCCCAGACTGGATGCGCTGGACCATGATCAACCGGCCGGCCGGAGTCAGCCGGGCATTAGCGTGGGACACGAGAAGCCTCCGTGTGATCGAGCTGCAGAACTAGACAGCTCCAACTCGACACCGGAGGCTTCTCCTACGTCAACAACGATCCGGGTCAGTACACCTAGCCCCGGGAGCGCTGTGAAGACTTCGATGGAGGCGAGATCAGCGACGTGCACGGCTGCCGCTTCCTGGGTCGCGCGAGCGATCGGATGCTCGGATCCGCTTTCGAGGGGGCGACCTACCTCCAAAGCTCGTGAGATGGAACATCGATAGCGATCGCCACGTATGAACGGGTTCTTCGGCTCCGTCTGACCGCATACCCTGGGTATCAGGAGAGCCCGGAGTAGGAGTGAAGGCCTTGGAAGTACATGTTCACGATGGTGAAGTTGAAAAGCACCGCGGCGAAACCGACGATGGACAACCACGCGGATCGTGATCCTCGCCAGCCGCGGGTCGCCCTGGCATGGATGTACCCGGCGTAGAGCACCCAGATCACGAAGGTCCACACTTCCTTGACGTCGAACCCCCAGTACCGACCCCAGGAGTCATTGGCCCAGATCGCGCCGGCGATCAGGGTGAAGGTCCAGAACATGAATCCGACGATCGCGAAGCGGTACGCGAGCGTCTCCAGCGTGTCGGTGGCCGGCACGGTGTTCAGGAAGCTAGGTCCTGGCTCCTGACGAGCGTCGGCCGACGCTCGGGCGAGTCGGCGTGTCCGCCGGTTCTGCAGCAGTTGGGTGATGGATATGCCGCAGGCGATGGCGAACAGGGCGGTAGCCAGCGATGCGACGAAGACGTGGATGACGAGCCAGACGCTCTTGAGTGGATCCATCAACGGCACGACCTCGACGTAGAAACTGATCGACGAGCCACCGAGAAGGAGCACGATCATGCCGATGAGGAACGCGCCGAGGAAGCGGAGGTCGTAGCGCCGCAGAACGGCGAGGTAGACCGCGACGATCAGGACGGTGCCTGTGAGGGCGAACTCGTACATGTTCGCCCAGGGGACGCGTTCGGCGGCGATGCCACGGGTGACAGTCCCTGCCACATGAAAGAGGAAGGCGAGCGCCGTCAGCGACGTCCCGATCCTCGCCCACAGTAGTCGAGGCCTTTGCGACGGTGGAACCCGGATGCTATCCGGCGACTCTCGCGGATCCTGCACACCTAGAAGGGCTCGGGTGTGCGAAGAACTGCCGGCTGCGACGAGCTCATGTTGGCGTTGCGGTGCTGGTGTGCGGGCCGCGCGTTGCGCGAGGTCAATGCTGAAAGCGACGAACGCCAGCAGGTAGGTGGTGATCGCGGTCCACACGAGCAGCAATGAAATGCTGTCGAGGGACAGCGGGTCGACGTCATTCATGCGAGATCATCCTCTCGATCAAAGGGCGGTTACGGGCGATGGGGTGCCGAGCTGGTAGAGAGGACAGGTCAGCCCGCATTCGCTTCGAGCCAGCTCAGCGAGTCAACGGCTTGTCCGTCGATATACACCTCGAAATGCAGGTGGTTCGCGGTAGACCGACCAGTGCTGCCGACGAGGCCGATCAGCTGACCCGCGGACACGGTCTGCCCGACGCCGACCTGACGGCTTCCGGAGCGCATGTGCGGGTACACGGTGCTGACGCGCCGTCCGTTCACGACCGATTCCAGGACGATCGCCACGCCATACGCGGAATAGCTGTCCTGCGAAATCCTGACGACCCCGTCGAGAGCCGCGAAGACCGGTGTCCCGCCCTCGGCCAGCATGTCGGTACCCATGTGCGCACCGCCGCGCGCCCCGAAGCGGTCGCCGACAGTGAAGGGCCCGCCCAAGGGCCAGCGCACGAGACCGCTTCCTGGTGAGACCATGCTGAAGTCGAAGCGAGCCGAGGTGACCTGGGCGTTGGCGGTCGCTCTGGCAGCAGCAGCAGCTTCGGCAGCCTTCCTCTTCGCGATCTCATCCGGTGTCGTCGCGGAGAAGGTTCCCCGCTGAAGGGGCGATGGCAATACGTCGGAGGCGACAACCAGGGATTGCGAGTCGCCCGCGGCGACCTGTTGAAGAGTCCGCGGGTCTGCGGGATCTACGGGCGGGCTCGCAAACGCGGGGAGAGCGAAGGTGGTGATGAGCGCGCCCACCACGACAAGGATCGCCGCCTTTTGCGCCGACCGTTTGATGGCTGGGTTCTGGCGGGATCGCCGCCGCACCGTGCGGTGACTCGATCTTGGACGGGCGTGGCGCTGATCGTCGAGTACGCGATCTCGCCGTGTCGTCGCGTGCCTCTGGGGTCGGATCGGTGGCGCCGAGCAGTCGGCAACAGGCGTGCTCTTTCGCGTGTGGGTGATCTTCACAGCGACTTCTCCGATGTCTCGTTTCGCAGCTCAGCCGCGTGACGCATCGCGAGATCGTCGACGGCGCGCTGCAGGGCCGGGTCTTCCCCTCGTGCAAGGCCCGCATACTCGACACGCACGCCGGATGCGCTCGCCCGCGCCTTGACCCAGAGGCGACGGCGAGGAACGAAGAGCCCGGCGAATAGCCCCAGCGTTGCGAGCAGCGAGAATCCCAGCACCCAACCGCTACTGGGATCGTGCTGTATCTGAAGTGAAGCGAAACGCTTCACCGGCTTCTCTGCGGAGATCGATTCCCAGGTCACCGTGCCCCAACCGTTCGGCAGATCGACCGTTGCACCGGGGGTGAGTTCGAGGGACTCCTGGTTGCTGTCCCCGCCGGTGTGCTGCGTGAGTCCACTCACATCGAGCGTGTAGACGGACCGTGGCGTGCCGTCGTCGATACCGAGATCACCGCTGAAGACGTTGAAGGTCAGTACTGGGTTAACGACGTCCGGGTAGATCGAGGTGTAGGCGCCAGAGTTCAACACGCCGCGCGTGGGGTAGAAGAATCCGACGAGTCCGACTTGCTCTGGTAAGCCATCCGGAACTTTGATGATGCCAAGTGACGTCATGTTCGAATCCTGAGGGAGGAAGGGCTGCGATTCGCTGTAGACGACCTCTCCGTCAGCGTTGCGGACCGTGATGGTGGGGGCGTATCCGTTCCCGAGCAAGAAGATGCGGTCGCCTCCCACGGCGATCGGGTAGTTCACGATCACGTTCTGCTTGCGATCTTCCCTACCGAGCTGGCGGATCGTCACCTGCGCGTCGAAATCTCCAGCTTGTCCTGCTCCGGCGCTCCCCGGAAGTCGATATGAGACGCCGAAGCTGTCGAGTGTCAGGGAGTAAGGGGCAAGGCCTGCGCCATCGACGAAACGTCCCGGGTTGAAGGAGGAATAGTCGCTTAGCGCGTTGACGAAAGTAGTGCCTTCCACAACGACGCGTTGCCCGGTATAGGCGAACGATCCTCCAATCGCGACGGAGATGAGAACGCCGACGAGGGCGACGTGGAAGATCAGGTTGCCCGTCTCGCGAAGGTACCCTCGTTCTGCGGAAACAGAGAAGGCACCACGCCCGTCGTAGCGCTCCACCCGATATCCCGCCTTACGCAACTGCGCTGCGGCGATGTCGACCACGCCCGCCGCCGTGACGTCGCCAGCATCCGGAAACGTGACCTCGGCGTATGCCGGCAACCGATGGAGTCTGGCCGGGGTGCGGGGAGGGTGCGAGCGCAGCGCCTTGTAGTGATACTTCGCGCGCGGGACGACACACCCGATCAGCGAGGTGAACAGCAGAAGGTATATCGCGGAGAACCAGGGCGAGAGGTACACGTCGAACAGCCCGAGAGCATCGGCGATCGGGAACGCCTCTGGATTGTTTCTCTCCCATTGGGTGACACCGTTCGGATCGGCACTGCGCTGCGGGAACAGCGACCCGGGGACCGCGGCGATGGCGAGCATGAGGAGCAGAAGAAGCGCGGTGCGCATGCTGGTCAGCTGTCGCCATGCCCAGCGGAGCCATCCGGTGGGCCCCAAGGATGGTTGGGCGACCTCGGCAGGCACGGCAGCGTCGGCATGATCGCTGGGGCGCAGCGGATCCGTCATCATTTCCGTTCGGGCATCAGATCGGGAGGGGGACATTGATCACCACCTGTTGCAGTTGGGACATCAGCGTGGCCCATGCACCGGTCACCATGAGCACACCGAGGGCGATGAGCATCGACCCTCCGAGGATGTTCAGTGCGCGGATATGACGGCGCAGAAATTTCACGGATCGCGATGCCCAACCCCATCCGGCCGCGAGCACAAGAAACGGGATACCCAGGCCCAGCGAGTACGCAAGCCCCAGCAAGCCCGCGCGGGCGGGATCGCCGAGATTCCATGACATCGAGATGATTGCTGCGAGCGTCGGGCCAATGCAGGGCGTCCACCCCACTCCGAGAGCGAACCCGAGCAGCGGCGCCCCGATCAGGCCAGCTCTGCCCTGAACGCGCGGACGAATGCTCCGCTGGGCGATACCGAAGAACCCGACGAAGATGAAACCGAGCACGATGATGACGACGCCAAACATCCGGGTGAGGATGTTGGCGTACTGCAGGAGCACGAGACCGAAGGCGCCCCCGAGTACTGTCACTGCGACGAAGACGACCGTGAAGCCGGCGATGAAGAGGGCAACACCCGCAAGGAGTCGGGCACGTTCGGGTGACACTGCTCCGCCCGGTCGAGATGGGCCGACGGGAGCGACCGTTGCGCTTCCCAGATATCCGAGGTAACCCGGGACGAGCGGCAGGACGCACGGGGAGACGAACGACACCAGGCCCGCGAGGAGTGCGACGGGAATCGCGACCCAGAGAGCGCCATCGACGATCATGGTTCCAGGATTCATGGTGAATCCTCGTCGAGCGCGTCGCTGACCAGGGTCGACAGGATCGATGCGCTGGCCAGCTGCCCGATGATCCGCGCGGCCACCCGTCCTTGCCTGTCGATGACGAGGGTGGTCGGTGTCGCCTGAATCGGCGTGACCTGTGCAAAGGCGAGCTTGACTCTCCCGTCGACGACATCGATAACGCTCGGGTAGGTGACGCCGTTGTCTTTGGCGAAGGAGAGCGCCGTGGCCGGCTGGTCGTAGGTGTTGACGCCGAGGAAAGATACGTCCTCGTCCTTGGATTTCTGCCAGACCTGCTCGAGGAGAGGCGCCTCGACGATGCACGGACCACACGCGGCGTACCAGAAGTTCACCACCAGCACGTCGCCCAGGAAGTCGTCGCTGGAGACGGCCTCACCGGTTTCCGTGACCCCCTCGAACACGACAGCTTCGCCGCGCGCGGATTTGGGGATCTCTACGACTTGGAAGTCGCCGGCGATGTACCCTTTCTCGTCGCCTTGTCGGTACTGCTGCGTAAGTGAGTCGTTTGAGGCGCATCCAGCCAGAATCCCCAGAGAAAGTGTCGCTGCAAGGAGGGAGCGCGTGAGTCGACGGGCACGGGCTCGATGTCGGTCGATCCGCTGATGAGCATGGGGTGAACCCAGGCGCCCATCGGAATCGGGTTCGGTGTGGGGCTGTCCGGCCCGTTTGGGTTTCATAACTGGATCCTGCATGGGTAGATGAATAGGTAGCACCCTGGTCACCACGTGGAGCAGATGGTCATCGCGGATCGGGTACGGTGTGGGCCTTCGGCCAAGGAGTTCCATCGGGCTGTCGCTCGATGGAACTCTGGAAGTCGGCCGCGAGACTCAAGAGATGTGGCGCCTCGCCGACCTCATCAAGCCCGCTGCTCACTGTTGCCCGAGATCCGTGTGCGGGGGGGGCCTTGGTGTCATCACCGGAAGCGGTCTTGGCCTCCTGGAGGCGATAGCGGCAACCCGACCTTGGAGGGGACGCTGGGAAGACGACGGCAGACGTGGTTCACCGGGAATTCGCAGCACTCCCTTCTGTCACCAGGGGCTCAGGTCCGCGAAACCCGGAGTTGCGCTAGTGAAAGGGCGGTTTGACGCAGAAGAGGAGCAACGACGACTAGCGACAGTGCGAGAATCGCGGCCAGTCTTCGATCGGGGAGGGCTGGGCGTCGGTACAAGCGAATCGCGAGGACTGTGAAAAGTAGACCACACATGACGCCGAGGATGCACATCATCGGTGTCATGAGCGGACCAAACCCGCCCGATGTGCTTAGGATGCTATCTGTCTCTGTCACCTTCGAGGCGGACACCAGATCCGCATCCGTCTGCTCGACTTGGAAGAGAAGGTTAGAGAGGGAAGCGCCAGCGCCTTCAACACTGGGGGAGCTCGAGCACGCGACGCCCAGTACGAAGAGAAGCGCAACGCAGACGCTGATAATGAGACTCGTTATCGATGCGCGTCGACGGCTGCTCTCGTGTCGGGAATCGGGCGACATCGAGAGCATCTCTCTAAGCATACCTGGACATGAGATGAGCGTGTTCCGGCGAAGCGGCTAGGACAGTCGCAGACTGAGTGGACGTGGCACATACCCGCGCGTCATGGATGAAACGGGCTGCATCTGCACCGGCGAATTGGGGGCCGATGGCTACGGAGCGGTGGAGAACTCACTCCACGGCTTAGGCTGTCGCACCCGCCGACGATGAGAGTCTCCATGCATCTGCCTGCCAGCATCCCCAGTCCCGACCCGAGTTGGGCAAGCTTCCAGATCGGCCCCTCACCATCCGCGTATGCGTTGTGCATCATTGCGGGGAGCATCGCAGCGGCCCTGATCACGGAAAGACGGCTTCGTCGTTCTTGCGATCGGCGCGGTGATCTTTGTCGTCCAATCAGTCCGTCATCGCCTTCCGGAATCCTCGCCAACCTTCCGGGAGCCAGTACCGACGGCGTCGACCCGCGAACGTCGTCCGGTCGAGGGGAACTCGGTGGATGAGAATTTGGCCACAGGCGGGGACGGAGGCAGGGTCGGAGTGTTGGCACAGCGGCGTCCGAAGAGGTGCCGACTAGTTGTAGTGTCCAGGCAGGTTGTTTGAGAGCCGGGTGATCGGTGGGAGCTTTCCGATGGCAGTGTGGGGCCTGTGATGATTGTAGAAGTGCAGCCATTGTGGGAGGGCTGCGCGGCGGGCTGATTCGGAGTTGTAGTGCTTCACGTAGGCCCAGCCGTCGGCGAGGGTGCGGTGGAAGCGCCCGATCTTTGCGTTGGTCTGTGGACGGCGTGGGCGAGTGAACTTTGGTGCGATGCCGAGGTCCGCGCAGGCGCGTTTCCAGGCGTGGGATCGGTAGGCCGAGCCGTTATCGGACAGGACGCGCTCGACGCGGACACCGTGGTCGGCAAACCAGGAGACCGCGCGTCGGAGAACGCCGATGGCTGTCTCGGCGCGTTCGTCGTCGTGGATCTCCGCATAGGCAACGCGGGAGTGGTCGTCGATGACGGTGTGGATGAACGCGTAGCCGAGGATCTCGTGACGGCGCGTGTTTCGAGCCAGACCAGGTGTGGATTGACGGTTCCTGGCGCCTTGCTGCTTGCCGACGAAGCGCCAGCCGCCGCCGTTGGGGATGTTGCCGAGCTTCTTCACGTCGACGTGGATCAGCGAGACCGGGTGGTCATGCTCGTAACGTCGGGCGGGCTCACCGGTCTTCACATCGACGTGCGTAAGGCGGTTGAGGTGGCAATGGGTGAGGACAGCGTGAACGGTGGAGCGCGACATCTCGAGTCGACCGGCGATCTGAACAGGGCCGAATCGTTTACGAATGCGCAAGTGGACGATCTTCTTGACCAGGTACGGATGCGAGTGAGGTCGGGAGGACCGATCCGCCATGCCGGCGTCACCGAGCTCGACATATCGTCGCGCCCATTTCTGAGCGGTCGGCCATCCGACGCGAAAGTAGTCGGCCGCCGCCGCGACCGTCCATCCCTCGTCGATGATCAACTGCGCGATACTCAGACGTTGGCGCGGCGTCAGCGCCGCATTACCGAGAGACACGAGAACCTCCGGGACTTGAGCGGGTGTCTAAGCAGCTCGACTCTGACCGGAGGTTCTCGTCATGTCACGGCAACCAGATCAAACAACGTCCCTGGACACTACAACTAGTCGCGCGTCTTTTCCTGCAGCCATGCCACAGGGTTGACCTTCCCGTCATCGGTCGTGATCTCGAGGTGCAGGTGCGCCCCGAAGCTTCTGCCCGTGTTGCCGACGAGACCGAGCTTTTGGCCAGCGCCGATGTTCTGTCCTTCGAATACCTTCAGCGATCCGTACTGCATGTGGGCGTATCGGCTGAAGACGGTCTGACCGTCGACAACGTGCTCGATGTACACGGTCACGCCGAAGGCGCCTCCTTGTTCGGTGGCGATGCGCACCACTCCACCGGCGATAGCCTGGATCTCTGCTCCCTCCCCGGGGGTGAAATCGGCGCCCTCGTGCTGCCGGCCACCACGGGGGCCGTAGTTGGAAGAGGTGGGGACGCCGACGGGGAATGGCCATTGCACGGCGGCGTCCGGGTCGACAGGGTTGCTTCCGGTGAAGTGCCTGATACCCGCCACTGCCGCGATATCCGCCGTGGACGCGACGCTGAAGCCGCTCTGCCTGTCCAACGTTTCGGTGCGGACCTCGCCGGGAGTGACGAAGGCCTGGATCTGATCGTCTGGCACCTGAGCGGCCTGCGCAGGGGCGCTGTACCGGGTCGCGGCGCCTAAAGCCTGGCCGCCGACGACGGCGGCGGGAAAGGTCATCCCGACGGTGAACGTCCCTGCTACAACCAGAGCCCCGATGGCGGCCAGCTTCCGACTGACGCGGCGCGCATGGTTGCCTGCGGGGGCAGAAAGCGTCATGCGCGGCGATCTCACGGTGGCGGGGTGGGATGCAGAGGTCGTCGATACGGTCTCGGTCTCGGTCACGGCTTCGCTCGCCGGGATGGAGACGGTCCGGATCCGTTCCTCCTCCGAGGTGCGGACGGATTGCTCGCTCACGGCGGAGGATGATGCCGCTCGTCGTCGCCGCAGGTCAGCGCGGGTGAGCGGTCGGTTCTTATCGACAAGGGAGGCGGCGTGAGGTTCCGGCTTGGCGATGCGGTCTCGGCGCAGACGTACTTCGGGAGCCGCGTCGTGGGTGCGGGGCACAGTCAAGGGGTGGTTCTCCTCTTCAGCGGGCGGGGTCGACGATCGGGCTGGCGTCGACGAAGATCGAGTACTCCGGCGGCGGCAACGAGCGTGAGCGCCGCCACGGGGATGAGCACGGACAGCCACGGAGCGAGAATGACGCCTGCCGTCAGACCGGTCCGCAGCTGAACCTCGGTGATGTCGGCGGCGGCGACGTCGACGCCGATCGACTGGATGGTTGTCCCCGTGGGATCGATGACCTGGCTGGTGCCGACGGTGGAGACGTTGATCACCGTTCTTCCTGTCTCGATCGCGCGCATTCGCGCGAAGGCGAGCTGCTGCAGGTTCTCGTCGGAGCCGCGGAAGTCGGCGTTGTTGGTCTGGAACACGTAGAGCTCCGCTCCGCCCTCGACGCCGGCGCGGATCACGTCGTCGAAGATCACGTCGAAGCAGATCGCCAGGCCCACACGGGTGGTGCCAACGGTGATGATGGGAGGGTTCGTCCCGGGGGTGTACTCGCGCTGGATGAGCCGCACGAGATCCGGTGCGATCTTCTCATACAGCCACCGATCTGGGACGTACTCGCCGAACGGCACTGGGTTCACCTTGTCGTGAAGCTGAGGCTTATCAGCCCCGGGCGTCCATAGGATCGAGGTGTTGAAGGTCTTCTCTTCGCGGGTGGTTGCGGCGTTGACCAGGAGCGGTGATCCCGCGGCAGTAGCGATCTGGTCCAGCGTCGTAGCGGTGTCGCGATCGCGGAGCGGATCGGAGTCGACGGCTCCCTCCGGCCACACGACGAGATCCGTCTGCTTCCCATACAGCGACGCGGTCGCCGAGGAGTAGGCACGGAGGATATCTCCCGGTGACTTGTCATCGAAGTATCCGGAAGGGCCGTTGCCCTGCACCCACCCGACGGTGAAGGTCCCGGCGCTGGTGGTCGGGAACTGGGGTGTCACGGCGAGGACGCCGATGATGACGACGGGGAAGAGGGATCCTTGCGGGAAGACTAGCCCGCCGGCGCGAATCCACTGCACCAGCGCGGCAGATGTCACGGCAACGAGGAACGAGAGCCCTGTGACGCCGATCCACGACGCAGCCTCCGGAAACGGACCATTGACCTGGGTCATCCCCAGGCGGGCCCACGGGAACCCGCTGTACGGCCAGGAGCCGACGGCGACTTCCCGGGCAGTCCACAGCCCCCCGATCATCACCGACACGACGGCGAGCTGGATCGCGCCACGGGGCGGGAGGCGGCGTGTCCATCGATAGGCGAAAGAGAGAGGGATGGCTCCGAGTCCCAGTAAGAGCGTCTCCAACCCGGAAAGGGCGAGACGGGGGACGGGCCCGAGGAACTCGCCCACCCAGGCGAGGTGGAGGGTGTAGAAGCTGGCGCCGAACAGGAGCCCGACCGCAAGGGCACCCCCGATGCTTCGTCCGATCAGAGTCGCCAGGGAGATCCCGACGCCGATGAACGCGAGTGGCCACCATCCCACATCGGGAGTGGACAGATCGAGAAGGACACCTGCGACCACGGCGAGGGGCAGCGCGGTGCGCAGACGCAGCATTGGCGTGGCGGGGAATCCCGAGGAGTGGGCTGCAGTGGCAGCTCGGGGCGGCTTGGGCTGGGGGAGCGCAGCGGTCGTCATCATCCTCAGGCGTCCTTCTTCCGCAGCGACTCGAGATAGGCGTTGTACGCATTCAGTTCGCTCGTGCCGTGCACGTCCGCGTACCGGTCCTCCGCCGCAGCACGGGCTGTATCCTCACGGAACCATCGGTGCATCACATACACGAGCATCAGAAGGGTGGGAGCCTCCCCGTACGACCAGGCCAGTCCGCCGGCAAGGCGCTGGTCCTCGAGCGGATCGAGACCGAGAGCCTCGGTGGGCGCAACGAATTGGGTGACGAGCATGGTCGTCGCCATCATCAGGAAGACGCCGAAGAACGCGTGCAGGGCGGCCTCAGCGAAGACATCGATCGCCCGACCGCCGTGGCTGAGCCGCATCGGCAGCGGGTCTGAGCTGAGCACAGGGATGGTGAAAAGGACCCCGGCGACGAGGAATGCGACCTCAAGGGCTACGTGACCCTCGATGGTGGCGAGGATGCGATCAGCGAGGCCCGCCAGGTACAGACCGTAGAATGCCGCAAGATAGATCGGCAGGGCCAGCCACGGGCTGAGCACCCACCTGGCTGCACGGCTCCGCAAGCCTGCGTGTGCCGCTCGGAGAAGACCCTGTCCCACCCCACGGTGAGGGGTGGCGCGCAGAAGGAGGGTCCCGGGTGAGCCCAGCACCAGCAGCGGAGGGATCGCCATCATCAGCGTCAATTGCTGGAACATGAACACCGAGAGCAGCGCATACCCGTAGGCCTCGACTCCAAGGCCGGTGGTACCGGCGAGCAGCACACATCCCAGGAGGAAGCTGACCATGCGCCACACCGGCCACCGCCGCCCTAGGCGCCACAGGCGGATCGCACCTGCCAGGTATGCAACCGCCAGGACCGCCGCTAGCACCGGCAACACTGGGAACGGCCCCGGGAGCACGGCGACATAGTCGGCGAACGTCGGAGGAGAATCCGGAATCCAGGGGCTCATCGAACAGACTCCACGACTTGGATGTCGACGAGCCCCGCGCGCATCGTCGATGGACGTCGCCGGGCACGGTGAACGTCGCCACCCGAGCGGACAGCTCCGGCGACGTGCACGGGCGTGCGAGCCAGAGTCATCGCGGTGTCGCAGCCTCCTTTTGTTGCGCAGCTTGCCCGGAGCGCAGCACGACGCGGCAGGCGACGTTTGCGGCTGTCACGACCTCAGGACCTTGATCGAGCTGCCCGCGACGAGGAAGAGCACCGCAGCGGCGGGCTGCACCCCGATCCAGACGGGGCCCATGAAGGGGAATGGGAGCACGGGATTCCAGATCACCGCGACGGCGACGAACACGGGTATCCACCACCACTGCCGCGCCTGGAAGGCGAACCAGCCGACAATGATCGCCAGGATCGCCGTCACGAACAGCACGACCGTTGACCAGCTGCTGGTCAGCAATACCGGTGCGAGGAACAGCACGGCGGCAGCGATCAGGCTCGGGGCGAGAGCATTGCGCTGATAGACGGAGGGGGTGCGCTTCTTCGGCGTCATGATCCTCTCATCCCAGCCCCCGCGCTCTGGGCCTCTCCCACGTCTCTGTGCGCCATCCTCCGCCTCCGGATCCAGAGCCCGCACCCCAGGATCACGAAGCCGATCCCGAGCGCGACATCTGCGAGGTTGCCGATGAACCAGTTCCCGTAGGCGAGGAAATCGGTTACGTGACCTCGACCAAATCCTGGAGGCGCGAGCAGACGATCCAGCACGTTGCCGATTGCCCCTCCGAGGATGAAGCCGATCCCGACCGCCCACCACGTCGTACGCGAGCGACGGGCACCGATGAACAGCACGACCACCGCGGCCACGCCGATTACGGTGAGCACCCAGGTCGCCTCCGAGCCGAAGGAGAGGATAGCGCCGGGATTGAACGCGAGCTGCAGACCGAGCAGGTCGCCCAGCACGGGGATACGCTCTGTCTCGCTCAGACCGGCGAGAGCTGCAGCCTTGCTTGCCTGATCGATCAGCACCACGAGCCCGGCAACCACGAACGCGACCGCATACCGGGGAATCGTCCTACGCATCGCCGGTCTCCTTCTTCTCCGCCGCCGCCTCGGCTCGGTCTCGGCGGCGGCGAGCACGGCCGGCCAAGAGGACGCCAGAGGCACCCATGGTCAAGATGAACGCGAAGGCGATGACCACCAGGAGGCCGGCAAAGCCGAGGTCGTCCCGCTGCACGCCCTGTTCTCCGTTCCGCTTCTCATGCGACCGGTCGGGGGTCTCGGATGACGATGGCGTCGGTGACGGGGAGGCCGCTGTCGGCGGCGTCGCTGTCCGCGAAGGTGCGACTGTCGTGACGTCGCCGGTTGGTGTAGTCATGCTGGCAGCTGCACCTTCCACTCCTGCGAACAGGGCCGCAACGCCGAGTGCTGCACCCACGATGAGAGCGAGGAGGGTTCGTCGTCGCCGGGACACGACGGGGCACGATACAGGGGATCTGAGGGTCTCAGAAGTCGAACAGGTCACCCAGGAAGCCTTCCCGACGTCGTCGACCGTTGCGGCCAATACGATCACGACCGTGATCGCGGTCATGCCCGCGATCACGGTCGTGATCGCCGCTGGGCGGGTAGTACCCACGGTCATCCGAGTGCGCAGGCGTCGCGCCAGCGGCACGATCGATGATCTTGTCCAGTTCACCTCGGTCCAACCACACGCCTCGGCACTGAGGGCAGTAGTCGATCTCTACGCCTGAGCGGTCGGTGATGAGCAGGGCGGTCCCGTCGACGGGGCATTTCATGATGGTTCTCCTTCGGTAGATGATCGTTGACCGCGGGACGGGTGGCTGTCACGCGTGAGTGGTGTGCTCTTCGGGGTGGGATTGTGGTTCGATCTGGAACGTGGAGTGCTCCACGCTCACCGGGAAGTGCTCGGCAACGCACTCCTGGAGCGACCGAAGCAGGGCCGCGGAGTCCTCTTGTGACAGCTGGTCCTTGACCACCACGTGCGCCGTCAGAGTGGGAAGGTCTGTTGAGACCTGGGAAGCGTGGAGGTCATGGACACTGACGACGTGCGGCAACTCCTCGAGGTGCTTTCTCACAGCGTCCAGGTCAAGTCCGGGAGGCGTGGACTCCAGCAGGACGCTCCCGGACGCGCGCAGCAGGATGAATGTACGCGGGATGATCAGCAGGGCGATCAGGATGCCGGCGATGGCGTCAGCGCGATACCAGCCGAGCGTGGCGATCAGGATAGCGCTGGCGATCACGCCGACGGATCCGAGAGCGTCATTGACGACTTCGAGGAAGGCGGCACGCATGTTGAGGTTGGCCTTGCGGCCGCTCATGAGAACCAGAAGAGACGCGATGTTCGCGAGCAAGCCGACGATGCCGAAGAACAACA
Organism: Microbacterium maritypicum MF109; assembly: GCF_000455825.1. Classification (GTDB taxonomy): domain Bacteria; phylum Actinomycetota; class Actinomycetes; order Actinomycetales; family Microbacteriaceae; genus Microbacterium; species Microbacterium maritypicum_A. The sequence goes on along the minus strand of NZ_ATAO01000206.1, from coordinate 470,295 downwards.
AGCTGCCAGAGGCGATCTCCGGAGGCTCGAACAGTCGCCTGATGCCTTCCACGAGGGCGAAGATCCCGACTCCGAGAAGCAACGCCGCTTGGGCGAGCGCACCCAGGACCTCGGCTCGTCGCAGACCCCAGGTGTGGCGCGCCGAGGGCGGTCGGTTCATGAGATGCGCGGCGGTCACCGCAAGAGAGAGACCGATGACGTCCGTCAGCATGTGCGCAGCGTCGACAAGCAGCGCGAGACTCCCCGTGATCGCGGCGCCGACCACCTCGGTGACGAAGACGGTCGACGTGATCGCGAAGGCGATGATCAGTCGCCGCCGAGGCGTGCTCGCCGGGGTGTGACTGTGTTCGGCTCCCATACGCTTCTCCTTGTGTGTCAGGGACGATTCATGATTCGACGTACTATCGCGGATGCGTCCCGCTGCGCGCCGATGAACGTGTCGGACCCGTGCCTTCCGTGCCGGGGATGACCGGCCACGAACAGACCGGGCATAGTCGTCATGCCCCGTCGTAGGCGGCGATGCGCCCCGTCACGGACGCCCTGTGGAAGCCATTGGTCGCCGGGCAGGTAGCCGGTGGCGAAGATCACCGACTGGGGTTTCATTCGCGAACCGTTCTCGAACAGGACATCTTGACCGTCAACGCCGACCGAACCAGGTGCGAATGTGACCCCGTTCCGAAGCAGCTTGTCGAGTCGTTCGTCGCTCGCAGGTGTCGGTGACTGGCGTCGGAACCAAGACGAGCGGACGGTGCCTCTGGGCGGGAACGCGGTGCGTCCGCGGTGCCGGTGGCGAGATCTAATCGACAAAGTGACGACGTGGGAGTGAGCGAGCTCGCCGGCAACCTGGGTACCGCTATCCCCTCCGCCGATGATCAGCACGTCACCCTGAGGAATCTGACGCGAGAGGCGATAGTCCGCGCTGTGAAGAATCACTCCCGGCACGATGAGCCCTGACGCCCATGCGGGGAGCGAGGGCCGCGAGGCAAATCCTGTGGCGCAGACAACGTTACGCGTCTGGACCGCTCCCTCGGCGGTGCGCAACAGGAGCGTTGAGCCAGTTCCGCGATGCTCTACTCCGGTGGCGCGGATCCCCCACATCGTGGCTACGCCGATCGATGCCTCGACGGCGGTGAGGTACCGCTCCATCTCGGGTGGATACGGGCGGCGGGCGGGATCGCTAGGGAGGGGGACGCCCCCGATGGCGCTGTGCTGAGCGTCGGTGAGGAGTTGCATGGAGTCCGCCCGAGAGGCCCAGGAGCGCTCTCCGCGTGGGTTTGCGTCGATGATCGCGAAGTCTCGCTGCGGGGCAAGGCCCGCAGTTCTGAGCGCGGAGGCGACTGCCAGCCCGGCCTGTCCGGCGCCGACGATGATCGCGCGGCGATGCGATAGTCCCAGAATCGTCACTGAGTCTCCATCGCGGCCGTGATGGCGCTCTCCAGGTCGTCAAACCGCTGCAGCTGGAGCTTCTTGCCATCGACGTAGAACGTCGGCGTGCTGTCGACTCCGAGCGCCTGGCCGTCATTCACGTCCAGATCCACGCGCTCGGCGGTGGCGGGATCTGCCACGGCCCTGTCGTACGCTGCCATGTCCAGGCCGAGCTGCTCGGCGAAGCCCCGGAAGACGTCCGCACGGGACTCCTGCGCCTCAGCCCACTCCGTCTGTGTTTCGAACAGCTTGCGGTACATGCCCTCGAGCTGACCCTGCTGCGCGGCGGCCTCGGCAGCGACGGCGGCGTTCTTGGAGTTCAGATGCCCCGGCAGGGGGAAATAGCGGATGACGTAGTTGATCTTTCCGTCGTATTTCGTCCGCAGGTCTTCGACGACCGGATAGAAGGCTCCGCAGGCCTCGCATTCGAAGTCCAGGAATTCGACCACGGTGACGGCACCCTCACCGCCCTCGTCGAGCACATGCGAGTTCTCGCGCTGGACGGGGACGGAGGATGCGGAGCCGGGTGACGCGGGCGGCTCCTTTCCGTTCTGATTGACCAGGACAACGACGAACACGACGAGCATCAGCACTACGACAACTGCAGCGGTGACGATGCCAGCTTTCACACCAGGTTTCAACGGGGTACTCCAATGACACGACAAGACGAACGACAGGATGAGCGTGAGCTCGCGGTATCGCCACCGCGAGGGTGGCGCATCGGACGTCAGGTTCGCGAGAGACCGAGCTGAGAGAGGGAGAACGCAGTGGTGCGCAGTGGGGAGGCGAACACCGACACACGAGGTAGAGGGCGCGGTCCGGCCCGGAGAGGGGAAGCCAGCCGAGAAGACCAGAGCAGCCGCACGATCAGGATGATCGCTGTGAGCCCGCACAGGATGCCCAGAGTGCACAGAGCGACACCCAGCGATGCGTTCATTTCTCCCGAGAGAGCAACGATCTGCTGGGGACTGGGGTCGGCTGCGGGCGATTCGACAGCGGAGCTGTCGTGTCCGGTCACGGCAACGGGAACGCCCTCGCCGCCCCGAGAATCCGTATGCCCCATCGTGGCGGTCGCTCCGAAGAGCAACAGCAACGCCAGTCCGGTACTGGTAATGAGCCGCATTATCAATAGCTGCTCGTTCGTTCGCGAGGAACCGGGGATCCGCAACGAACGGTGCATCCTCCGAATTGTACTCGTCCCATGTTTGCGCATTCTTTGAGCGGGCAGGGAGCGACGAGCAGGCCATGTCCGGCGGAGTTCACGGTTGAAATGTCGGTCGGTGGTGACGAGCAGAGGCGCCTTAGAGCCCCGCCCGCCACCACCTGTGCCTATTTGGACCGGCGGCCACGCGCTCGGATGAGCCAGACGGCCATCGCGATCACGGCGGCGAGAACGAACACCCCTCCGAGGACGACAAGAACGAACATGCCTTCGGAGGACCCGTCGGATGCGCTGTCCGACTTGGCTGGAGCGGGGGTGGCTGCTGCTGCCTGCCCGCTCTGGGTAGGCGTGGGCGACGCCGACGCGACTGCGCCGGGTTGGATGCGGGTCTGCTCGTTCTGGCAGGCGGGCAGATCCCATCCGAGTGCAGGCTCGGCACCCTCCTCCGGTGCGTACTGGAACTGGAAGGACTCGGAGATCGGGTGCCCATCACTGGAGACCGCGTTCCAGAGGATCGTGTAGGTCCCCGCCTCGCCGAGTGCAACCGGAGTGGTCAGAACGTTGAGGTCGATGGTCGAGCACGATGTCTCGTAATACAGCCCGTCAGGCCCTTGTATTTGTGCGAAGCTCGCCTGCCCGAAGTCGATCAGTTCACCGCTGAACGTGAGGGAGACGGCCTCCAGGCTCGCGACGGTGTCGCCAGCGGATGGTGTGGAGTCGAGAAGATTGTCGTGGGCGGCAGCCGGGCCGGCGAACAGCAAGGTCGCGATGGCAGCAGAAATGAGGGCGGTCGTGGTCAGGCGTATCGAGCGAGAGAGTTTCGAGGGCATGGTTTGGTCCTTGGCGCTGTCCTGAGAAGCGGCGGAGTCTTGTTGAAGGGGGCCGGGGGAAAGAGAGGGGCTTTGGGCGTTTCAGGCGGCGCCCGCCGGGGCCTGTCAACGGGACTGACGATCGTGACGCCGCGCCGGGCCGCCCGGTCGGGAGGATCAGGGATGCTGCTCATGGCTTCCGCGCTCGCTTGAGGTGCCCGAGAAGAGCTGCCAGTCCGACGCCGACAGCTCCCGTCGCGAGCACGAACCCGGCTGTGCCCTGGTCGGCAAGAGGATCAGGACCCCAGGTGCGTCCCATCGCTCCGAACCAGTTGGCCGCGATGAGGCCGTTTTGGATGATGACCCATGCGCCTAGGGCAACAGGTGTGAGGATGGCCGATGCGATGACGATCGCCCGCAGAGCCCGAGAACGCGCCCGCAGGGGCGAGAGCACTGAGTGCATCAGGATACTGCCCGCGGCGAGTAACGCCACGGTGCGGAGTTCGTGGGCGAGAGGGTCGACCAGCGTCCACCGGAGAATCCCGGTTGCACTCGTCGCCCACAGCACCATCGCGAACAGGACGGCTGCGACGACGGGGAGGGTGAGAAGTGTCATCGGCCGCGACCGGGCGACTACCTGCATCCATTCGCGTACACCCCTGCTCTGGTCGGTGCGGCTGGTGATCGCCGGCATCGCGAGCGCGAACGGGGCACCCAGCACGAGAAGCAACGGGACGACAGTGGCCAGCAGTGCCCGGTCGAGCGCATTCACGCTGTGCAGATAGTCCGCGTACACCGCGATCGGACCGGAGCCCACCCAGAACAACAGGAGCATGCCCGCAACCCATGAGAGCGTACGCGGGGTGGGCCATGACTCGCCGCGTCGCCGGAGGCGGTGGACGCCGGCGAGATAGAAGAAGATTCCGAAGCCGGCGACCAGGGTCCAGAGCAGATCGATGTCCCAGCCGACGACCCAGCGCCCGATGGTGAGTTCTGCCGGAAGGGGGGCTTCGGTGAGGATCTCAGCCGGCGTCGTCAGCGGGGGCGCACTGGTGTCAGCGGGCGCGGGTGTGCGCGCCAGCGCCGCAGCCGCGCCGCTGGCCAACCCCATCACCGCGAACTCGACGGCAATGAAAACCCAGAATGCGCCCCGCTCTCCCACACCACGATGGATGAATCTCCGTCGGTGAGCGATCCCTAGCCCTCCAAGTGCGGCAAGAGCCAGGACTTTGAGCGCGAGCACGGCACCGTACGCGCTGATCAGGTCGCCCCAGCCCGTGATCGATGTGAGCGCTCGCGCGACGCCGGACGCGAACACGACGACGAACGCGACCAGCGCGAGCGTCGAGTACCTTTCGACCACGACCCGCATCCGGGTCTCCTGCATCCACGGACGCAGGAAGACCAGAGTCACAAGTCCGCCAAGCCACACGGCGGCGCCGATGATGTGCAAGACGAGCGCCATGACCGCGGAGTCATGGTTCGCGAGGCTGCCCGAGTGGCCCTGTGTGGCCATCGGAACCAGGCACATCAGGGACAACGCACCGACAAGCGCCGCAGCGCCCCAGCCACGGAACGCGTATGCGAGCACCGTGATCGTTGCGGCGGCCACCGTGGTGATCAACCACACGCGCCCGAGCTCAGTCTCCAGCAGGAACCGCCCCAACTGCTGACCGAACTCCGCCCCCAACGACACCTGCGGGTTGAACGATGACAGAAAGGTGAGGAACGCGGTGGTTCCGCTACTGACCGTGAGGATAGCCGCTCCGGCCGATGCCAGGTCGAGGGCCGCATCGTACTCCTTCTTTCCTGCACGAAGCGCGAAAAGTGCGAGCACGGCAGAACCGGCCATGACCGCGGCGGACAGGTTCACGAAGAGCTTTGCGGCCGGTAGCCCCCAGCGAACCAGAGCACCTGGATCGCTAGTCATCCGAGGGGCCGCACCGCCTCCGATGATCAAGCCGACAACGAGGGTGAGCATGCCGGCGGCGACCAGGATGGCGGGACCTGCCACCCGCAGGGGCTGCGCATTCACGACAGGCCTTTCGTACCCTCGGACTGCGGCTGCGGGGCTGAGGTCGCGTTCGTATCAGTGTCGGGAGCTGTGCACGCGCCGGACTTGGGCAGCTTCTGCACGGCTGGGGCAAGGGCGTCCAGAACGTTGTCCGCCGAGAGACGAGTGGTATCGACGTACACCTGTGCGGCTGGTTCCCTTCCGTACGTGGTTATGCGCAGGTTTGGGGAGTCCGAGTCGTCGACGATCCAGTCGACCGCACCGATGGTGACGCACTGCAACGTGGTGGGCGCGGGCGGTTCGAGTCCGCAGGTGAAGACGACGGCCGTGGGATCGCCCCACGCGGCCGTAGCTTGCGCGTCCGTAGTTCGGCTCGGAAGATCTCCGATGACATCAGGCAGGCGGACTGTCACGTCCGCACACTCGGGAACGTTGGCATCATCCGCTGGCTGCAAGTCGACGGTCGGCGCGCACCCGACCATAAGCAGGAGAACGCCAACGACGCCGGCGAACATCGCAGTGAGTCGCGGTGAACGCGTGCGTAGGGGCGCAGCGATCCTGGTCGCGGGCTGGGCATCAGGACGGGACATTGAGGTTCTCCAAGTGTGTCATCGGCGCGGCAACGAAACTCTCGCGGGATGCCTGCGAGAGAGTCTTGAGCAGTTCAGAAAATCAGGTCCTGGACAGCGCTAGTTGAGCCAATGACAAACAGAGAACCCGAGATCGTTGGAGACGACGGGGGAACGGCGCGAGGGCACCCGACCAGAGGTGGGGGTCGAGCGCTCGTCGTTCGGGCAATGCGCGTCGCGTCCCGATACACCAGACGATGGCGAGCCCCAGCAAGGCGCCGACGAGGCAAAGCACAGAACCGCTGAGGGGCTCTCGTGCGTCGCCGGGCTCCGATGTGCCGACATGTGTCACATGGGCCGCAGGATCGACCAGCGTCCCAGCCAGCTTCGCGACAGCCGTGGGGTTGCCGGTGCCACTGAGCTCTCCATGGACAGTGGATGCAATTCCGAACGAAAGGAGGACACTCACCGAGAGAGTGATAACGAGCCTCATTATCACTCGGTTCCGGCTCCGGGGCATGTGCTGCCAGGAAGGGAGTTTCGGGACCATTCCCACCAGACTATCTGTGCGAGACTCTTGAAACGGGCGCTACGGGCCCAGGAGCAAGAGGTACGGCGAATCCCAGTCGGGGGCATGTCTCGAATGCTCGCCTGTGATGGATCGATGTTGTCGTTTGCCCAGCCCGAGACGATATTGAACGTTGTCGGATGATTCGCTCCCTGTTGGACAACATCCGACGAGGAGCCTGTGCGCAGTAGTTCGTGAGTTCGAGATCGATCGTCGAAGACGACAACTGGGGAACCTTTGCGCCCTTCCGGCGATCAGCCGTGAAGGTAGGCGTCGCCGATCGTGTCCGCTGCGTAGAGAGCATCTCGGCCGCCATGGATGAGGTCGGCGACGTTCAGCTTCGATCGGTTGTTCGCGAACGACCCGGACCCTGCCGCGTAGCCGGTTCGCTCCGCGAGCTCGTCGACGCTCAGCGGGTCGGGGAACACCCCGAGGAGCGCACCCAGCATCGCCGCCTGAGCCTTCGGGAGTCGGTTGAGCCACCAGTCGACCAGGTCGCGTCCTGTGGGCAGCGGCTCATAGCCACCGTTGGCGTCGAGTGCGTCGCGGCCGGCGGCGGTGATGGTGATCGCCTGACCGCCGCCTTCGATGTACCCGCGCGTGCGCAGTCCGGACATGCTGTTTGCGAACGATCCGGACTTGTGCGCGTATCCCGTGAAGAGACCGAGTTGACGCTGTGAGAGCGTGCCGTGCGCGGCGAGAGCGCTGGCGATCGCCTTCTGCATCCTCGTGAGCTTCTGATCGTCGCCGGCGGGTGGCGTCGGGGTCGCCTTGGATCTTGCCTGCTGGCGATGATCCGGCGAGGACTCCTTGTTCGCGGCAGGTGTACGCCGCGGAACGACGTGATTCCGTGCGCGGATGGCCTCCCCGCGCGAAGAGGACGGCGCGGTCTCGACGGCCGATCGAAGGCGCTGGACGAGAGCCTCGCCCGCGGCCATCGTGTCTTTCAGCTCTCGGATGAACCCGGCTGACTCGTTCAGCACCAGATCCTCGAATCGCCCGATCATCGCTTCGAACTCCCGCCGGTCGGCGACGGTGATCATCGGCACCGGGACTTCGATCCGACCCGGATCCGCGGCGGCGGGCTTCTGGGTGAGTTGCCGTTCCAACTCAGCGATCTGTCGACGCAGCGCCTTCGGGTCGTCCGCCTTCGCCCGCTCGATCGTCGCCGCCATCTCTGTCTCGATGGTTCGCAGGTCGATGTCAGCGAGGGTCGCCGGCGGCCGCGGCGATTCGCCCACCTTCGGTGTCGTTCCGGCGTCGTAGGTACGACGCTCCCGGAACCGGAACTTCACCGGCTCCCCGCGCTCGGGCTGCCACAACCAGCACTCGCCTGTCGAGAGCGAGGGGAGGCTGTCGATGATCGTGGACGACTCGCTGTGCGTCTCGATCCACGCCCGGACTGCGGCGCGATCCTGCGGCGAGACAGTGCGCAGCATGAACAGGTTGTCGACCTGCGTGAGCACGTTCTTGTTCAGGGACGCGCTGCGCTGTGACAGCATCGTGACGCCGATGCCCTTGAACCGTCCGAGCTTCACGAGGCGCTCGAAAGCGCCGACCATCGGTGCGTCGCCCGCATCGACGCGCTGCGGGATGACCTCGTGCGCTTCCTCGATGAGCAGATGCATCGGTTCGCGTTCGGGGCGCCGGTACAGGCGTCCGACGAAGGCGGTCAGGAACTTCCGACGCTCGGCGGTCGAGAATTCTGAGACGTCGAGCACCGCGCTCAGGTTCTTGCCGCGCAGCAGATCAGCGAGATACTCGCCGCTGTCCGGCTCCAGCGGCAGGTCACCGTGGAGGCCGCCGAACACCGGGACGGGTAGGCCGCCCCCGGGAGTCCCGTCGGCGCCGGATCGGACGCCCCAGTGATCGCCTTTCGGGTCGATCGAGACGGCAGGCACGCCGACGCCGTAGATCTCCTCGAAGAGGACGATCCCGGCGGTCGTCTTCCCGGATCCCTTCTTCCCGAGGAGCGCATTCGATTCCGTCACGAGGTCCTGGGGGAGCTGCACTCCGCCCAGGTCGAGCGCCCGTGACGCCCGGGCCTCGTTCTTGCTCTGCTTCGCGCGGTTCTGAGTCATTGGTCTCCCCTTCGTGGAGTGAGAGTGGGATCCGCGGGCATCATCCCACGGCGGTACATCGGGGTCGCGGGCGGCGTATGCGTGACGCTGGTGGGCGACGCACACCAGATGGCCAGGAGCGCGTCGGGGAGACCCGCGGAGTAGAAGCCGCCGTAGAACGTGCGATCGGAGACCACGAATCCTCGATCCTCGAGCTCTGCCCGGTGGATCACCGTCTTGTGGTCGTCATCCATGCCGAGCACGTCGGTGGTCTCCGGATTCGGGACGCTGACGATGACTGCCGGTGCCGTTCGCTGCAGCTCGTCGACGAGTCGCCATGGATCGCGCAAATGCTCAATGATCTCCAGCGCGACCGCAAAGTCCACGGAGCGCGGCGAGGTCCAGGTCTCCAGGTCCGTTCCATCGACGCCGAAGTCGACGGGGATGTATCGCCCTCGCCACCGGCCGTCCGTGCGGAGGACCGCATCAAGCTCCGTCCAACCAGCCCCGATATCGAGGACAGTCTGATTGTGGTTGAGGCCGAGCTCCTGCATGGCGTCGAGCGCAGCGCGATACCGCTCCGCACGCCACTCGAATCGACCCGTCCGCTCAGCCATGTACGAGTCAGCGAGAGCGATGCGGACATCCCGGATGTCGTCGCGGAAATGACGGCGCCGAGTCGTGCGGCGCAGCGACGCCTGCTCGACTGCAACGGGAACGGGAGATGTCATGCCCGCCACATACCCGGTGCCTCCCGTTCTCGGGGAATGACCGGGTATGTGGCGGGCATGAAGTTCACAATCGGATTCCTCGCCGGCGGCGCCATCGTCGCTGCCTGGCTGAGGTGGTGGCGGCCCCTCGCCATCGCCTGGTGGGCGCAAGGGCACTGAGGCCGCGCGCGTACTCGTCGACGACCGCTGTCGGCGAATACGGATATCATCATGGGCGCCAGAGGGGAGGCGCGCATGAACACGAAGGGCAAGCCCGTGACCATCGCTGACCGTCACGCTGCTGAGGCATTGGCGGAGCAGATTCTTGACCCACGCCGGCTCTTCCCTCTTGTTGTCGTGACAACGCCAGCGGGACGCACCGATCCGTACGTGCCGGCCGCCGAGCTCATCGACGCCATCAGCCACCGCGCCGACGTGGTCGCCGTCACTCAGCAGGCGTCGAACTGGCTCTCCACACGGCTCGAGGAACTCGGACGGTCCGACCTGAACGTGTACGGGGGAGCGACCCGTCTGTACCCCACGGGAGCGCTGGACGCAGACTTGGCCCCGATCTTCACCGCCCGCACGGAAGCCGATGGCATTCGGGTCGTCGCCAACGTCTCGAAACGTGTCGGTGGCACCTTCACCACCTCGACTCCGGAGCCGGAAGCGGTGCCCGCACCCACACCGCAACTCACGGAGAGCGACGCGGAGATAGCCCGGCTGAGGCAACAGGCGGAAGGACTTGCGATGGAGCTCACTGCCGCGCGCCAGCAGATCGAAGGACTCAGCAAGGAACTGAGCACGGCCCGGCAGCTCGCGTCGAAGACCCGAAAGCAGCAGCGCACCACGGAGCTCCCGATGAGGCTTGGCCGCTATTTCATCGACACGTCGGAGGACATGCACTACCGGATCACCACGACGTGGGCGGAGCAGATCCCCGCAGAGCAGAAGGTCGAGCTGCCCCTCGCACCGTTCACCTTCTCGGGGAGCTTCGCGGCATCCGTCGAAGAGGTGGCGGGCGCCGATCCGGCACTGCGCGACAAGATCGCGCGGGCCTGCGTGCGAGTGCTGACTCGGCAAGATCGAGATGCACATCGGCTGGGTCCGGAGCGCGAGGACGGCGCCTCCGCGTGGCGCTCGTACGTCGAGCAGAAAGCTGCATCCGCGCGGCGCCTTCACTACTGGGCGATGCCCGGTGGAGCGATCGAACTGGCACGCGTCGTCCTCCACGACGACTACCGGATCTGAGTCTCGGGGTCCCTGGGCAGGCGCAGTCGCGCTCACCTTTTACTCACCGAAAACCCCCTCAACCCACGCGAAATAACCCGAATCATGTCGATCCAACACGAAACAACGCGTATCGTGGGCTGAGGTCAACTCACGTGTTCAGCTCCATAAAACTATGGGCTGATCGGGAGTTTTCCGGTCACTATTCGTTCAGGATGTGGCGCTGTCTGGCGGGGCCGGAGCATGCGGTACAGTAACGGCAGGTTCTTGGTTCGAGTCCAAGCCGGGGAGCCAACGAGAGAAGCCCCCTCCACGGAGGGGGCTTCTCTCGTTTTCCCGTGCACCGAACGGGCACCGTCGAGCAGGCACCGTCGAAGAGCGGACGTCGATCAGCCGAGGTACGAGAAGAGCCCCTCATCGGAAGGGGCTCTTCTCGTCCGAGGGAGGCCGGATCAGCCGACGCCCTCCATCGCGCTCGTCTCGGTGTTGCCGATGCGGGCGATGACCTCGGGCCGACGGCGGGCCAGGTAGGCGTACCGGGTGAGGGCCAGGGCGACCGTCACGAGGAACACGTAGGGGATCACGTTGTAGGGGAAGACCGGCACCGGCCAGACGTTCGCGAAGAAGACGTAGGCCATGGTGACGACGGCGACCGTCGCGCAGACCTTCACGAGTCCATTGCGCATCTTCGCGCGCTGCGTGTAGACGACACAGGCGATCGCGACGAGTGCGTAGGCGACCATGTAGCCGTAGGTGCCCCAGGTGTTCACCCAGACGAGGATCTCGCCGGTCGCCGCGCCCGAGAGCAGCAGCACGATGTCCACCGCCACGGCTGCAGCGCCGGCGATGATCAGGACGCGGTGAGGCGTCAGATGCTGCTCGTGGGTGCGTCCGAATCGTTCGGCGACGACGCCCTCCTTGCCCATCACGTACACGATGCGACCGATCACGTTGAGCGGAGCGACGACCACGGCGAAGAACGACGCGGAGACACCGAACGTGAGCACGGCCGCGAACCAGCCGGGCATCCCGATCAGTGCGGACATGCTCTCCAGGGGACTGGACGAGGTGGCGAGGTCGTCACCGAGTACCGTGATCTGGGTGTACGCGGCGAACACGTACAGCACCCCCACACCGAGGGCGCTCCACATGATCGCGCGGGGGATGGCCTTGTACGGCTCCTTGGCCTCGCGACCGAGCGCGTCGGCGGAGGAGAAGCCGACGAAACCGAGGATGCCGAGGACCATGCCGGACGCGACCCCCTGGAACGACGATCCGGAAGCGAGCACCTGCGCGGGGTCCCACGCGGCGGGGCCGGCCCACACGAGCGCGGCGATCAGGAGAACGAGGATGATTCCCACCGAGACGAGCTCCAGTACGAGCGAGACCCGGGCGGACAGGCGGATCCCGCGGATCGTGAACAGCGTCGCCAGGCCGCCGAGGACGACGGCGAGGCCGATGTCCCACCCGAGGCCCTGGGCGGGGAGGCCCAGCATGGTGAGGAACTGCGCCATGTAGCTGACGGAGCCGCTGAGTGAAGCCGCAGCGATGCCGAAGCAGCCGATCAGCAGTGTGACGCCGGCGAGGAATGCGCCGAACGGACCGAGCCCCTTGGAGACATAGGTGTAGAGCGATCCCGCAGAGGCGTGCTTGCGGGCGAACACGACAACGCAGTAGCCGACGCACAGGATGACGATGGTCGCGAGTGCGAAGGCGTAGATGGTGCCGTTGCCGGCACCGAGGAAGATGGCCGCAGCGGTGAACGCGATGACGGCGCTGGGGGCGATGTTCGCGATGGCCTGGGCGGCGAGTTCCGGTCCGCTCATGACGCCGGTGCGAAGACCGGCATCGGTGGGCGTGCCGGGTGGGGCGACGACGGTGTCTGACATGGTTCTCCTGGATTCGGGTTTCCGGGGATGGGGTGGAGGCTGCGGGTGGCGTGCGGTCAGGGGATGAGAAGCGTGCGGAGCGCGGAGCCGGTCTCGAGATCGTCGAGCGCCGCAGCGGCCTCGGCGAGCGGACGTCGACCGGAGATGAGCGGATCGATCTTGAGCTGGCCGTCCATGTAGCGGTCCACCAGCGCCGGGACATCGATCGAGGGACGCACGGAGCCGTAGTTCGATCCCAGGATGCGCTGGTCGGCCTCGGCGAGGACGAGGGGTTCGAACGAGGCACGGGCTCCCGTGGGAGGGAGGCCGACGATCACGGCGGCACCGCCGAGGCCGAGCATCTGGATCGACTGCTCGGTCGTCGATGTGCGGCCGATCGCGTCGAACGCGTAGTCCACGCCGTCCGGGATGAGTTCGCGCAGCTGGGCGACGGGGTCGCCCAGCGAGGCATCGATGCGATCCGTCGCGCCGAACTGCAGCGCCATCTGCGTCTTCTCCGGACGCACGTCGATCGCGATGATGCGTTCGGCGCCGGCCAGGCGCGCGCCCTGCACGACATTGAGGCCGACGCCGCCGCAGCCGATCACGACGACGGTGGAACCGGGCTCGACCGCCGCCGTGTTGAGGACGGCGCCGACGCCCGTGGCCACCGCGCAGCCGACGACGGCGATGACATCGAGCGGCGCGTCGTCACGGACCTTGACGGCCCCCGAGGCGGGAACGACGACCTCCTCCGCGAACGAGGAGACTCCGAGATAGTGGTGCAGCGGTTCGCCGTCGAGGCTGAGGCGCGAGGTGCCGTCGAACAGCACGCCGAGGGGAGCGACCACGGTCGCGACCTTCTGGCAGCGTGCCTCGTGGCCGGCGCGACAGTAGCGGCACTCACCGCACGGGGGCACCCAGCTCAGGACGACGTGATCGCCGACGGCCAGTGTGGTGACACCTTCGCCGAGTTCGGTCACGACACCGGAACCCTCGTGTCCCATGACCAGGGGAGCAGCCGCATCCCATTCGCCGCGCTTGACGTGGAGGTCGGAGTGGCACACGCCGGCAGCGGCGATGCGTACTCGAACCTCACCTGCACGCGGCGGGGCGAGGTCGACGTCGACGAACTCGATCGGGGACTGCGGATCGCGGAAGACAACAGCTTTCATGACATCCTTCGGGTGGAGGGGGCTGCCGACGATGCTAGGAGAGTGCGGGACCGCGGGCATCCGACAAATATGTGGATTGCAAAGCGCGTGTTCACACTTTGTATGATCAGAAGATGGCTCGTGATGTCGCCTCCGTGGCGCGATACCTCCAAGGGGAGCTGCTGCACGGGGGCGTTCCGAGTTCGCGACATGTGAATTCCGTCGTCGCGCTCGAAGTGTTCGGCGCCCCGACCGACAGTCTCTTCACCACTCTCGTCACCGTCGACGCTTGGCAACTGGACCGGCTCGCCGACGATGCGGAGCGGGTCGCCCTGCTCCGGGACGTGGTCGTCGTGACGGATGCGGACACGCCCTCTTTCCGACGTCTGCTCGAGGACGGAGGCATCACGGCGATCGTCGGGGCAGGAACGTCGCGCGAGCTGCTGACGCCGATGCTGACGGCCCTGCTGGCCGTCGACCAGGCAGCCGAGGCCCGAGCGATCACTTCGGCGATGCGGGTGCTGACCCTGGCCGCACGCCGCAGCGGCATCACGGGGGTCATCGCCGAGCTCGCGCATCGGATCGATGGATGGGCGGTGCTCCTCGACCGCCACGGGGAGGTGATCACGACGGCGGGAGCGGGAAGCCTGCACATCGACGACGCCGTGGCGGTCGCCGTGGGGCGCCCGGTTCGCGTGCGCCATCGCGCGCTCCAGGTGCATCCGGTCGGCCCGGGGCAGGACATCACCGCCCAACTCGTCACCGCACCCCGCAACGACAGCTCGGGTCGGGGGAGGGAGCTCAGCTCGCAGGCCGCGGCACTGCTCGATCTTCTGATGCGCACGCGGGACAGCAGCCACCTCGAGCGTCTCGGCCGATCCATGATGCTGGAGACCGTGCTCGAGGGAGGGGAGGAGGCGACGCGTCTCCTGCGTCGCTGGGGCGTGCACGAACGAAGTCTGGTGGGATTCGTCCTGACCTCGCGCACCAGTGGCGTGGACGTGGAGCATCTGCTGGCGCTGTGGCTGGATGAGCTCGGGGCGGAGCATGTCTTCGCCGCGCAGCGTGGTCTGATCCGCGGCGTTGTGCGCGAGGAACATGCGGAGGAGATCGCGCATCGGGCGCGGTCCTTCGCCTCGACGCTCTATCTCGGGCTCGGTCGGCCCGCCACGACGGATGCGCTCGCCCGCAGTGTCGATGAAGCCCGTCAAGCCTGCGAGACGGCTCGCGCGGGAGGGGAGCGCGTCGTCCGCTACTCGTCGATCCCGACGGTGTCGTTCGTGCTCGGGCAGTTGGATGCGGACCAGACGCAGAGGATCGCGCGGCTTCTCGATCCGCTGAGGGCCGCCGAGCAGCGGACCGAGCTCATCGAGACCCTGCGCGTGTTCCTCGCCACGAACGGCGCCTGGGGCGAGAGCGCCACGCGGTTGCGGATCCACCGGCAGACTCTGGCAGCGCGCATCCGACGGATCGAAGACCTGATCGGGCTGTCATTCGCCGATCCCGATGATCGGGTGGCCGCCTGGCTCGCGATACGTGCCTCTGACGACTGATGCGCGCGTGCACGAAGGAGGGCCCCGCCGATTGGCGAGACCCTCCTTGGTGGCTGTTGGTCAGCGTGCGGCGCCGGCCAGCGATCCGGTGGTCTGTCCGGCCGGATCGAAGATGATGCACTGGATCACGCGGTCGTTGTTCTGCTCCCAGGAGTCCTTGGTGGGAACGAGCGTGGTGACGTCGAGGGCCGAGTCCTGGTAGGCCACACCGACGAAGGTCGTGTAGGCATCGCCGATGCACTCCTGCGTCGCCGCGTCGACGTCGGAGTCGGAGAACTCGCCGTCGGGCATGGTGATCTCGTAGTACACCTCCTGGTCGTGCGGGTCGGTGCACGGGAGGACGTTGGCGTCCGTGAGCATGCCGGAGCCGGTGTCGAGCATGCAGTCGCCCAGCTTCACCGAGAAGACGCCGACGTTCGCGCTCTCCGTGACCTGGCCGGTCTCCTCATCGCGGTTGGCGTCGCCGGAGCCGCTGCCGAGAAGGCTGTTGAGAGCACTGCAGCCGCTCAGGGCGACTGAGAGTGCCACTGCGGATCCTGCGAGCATCAGAGCGCGTCGCGTGCGCATCTTCATCATGATTGGTTCCCCTCCGAAGCGTGATGTGGAGGCATGCGAAAAGCCCCCGCCGCGAACACGCTAGCCGTTCGCGAGTCTGTGATGCAACTTCGAGGAGCCTGTGGTTCGGCTGAGAGCGGTTCAGCCTTCGAGGTCGTCGACGCCGGGCATCCAGCTCGATCCCGGGCGGCCCCAACCGCGCTTGCGGGCGACCTTCTGGGCTGTCTTCCAATCGCCGTCGGAGAGGCGATCGACGTAGAGGATGCCGTCGAGATGATCGAACTCATGCTGCATGATGCGTGCGCGCCAGCCGTCGACGTCGATCGAGACCGGCTGGCCTTCCAGGTCGGTCGCCGTCACGTGGACCCGCTCCGACCGCCGCAGCGGGAACCGCTCGCCCGGGAAGGAGAGGCAGCCTTCGGACTCGAGGTCGGGGTCCGGGTCGCCGGGCTCGAGCGGCACCATCCAGAGCACGGGGTTGATGAGAACGCCACGCCAGGGCTGGTCGTCGTCATCGACGTACGCGTAGGTGTAGATCCGCAGGGGAACGCCCACCTGCGGAGCGGCGAGGCCGACTCCAGGCGCCGTGTCCATCGTCTCGAACATGTCGGCCACGAGGGTGCGGATGTCCTCCGTGATCTCGTCGACGGGGGAAGCAGGGGAGTGCAGGACGGGGTCGCCCATGATGCGAATCGGAAGTACAGCCACGTCACAACCCTAGTCGGCGGCAGTCGGCAGGTAGGGTCGTACTGTGAATGCCGGGGTATGGATGAACGCGGTCGAGGATGTCGGCGATCAGCTCGTCGGCGCCTTCCAGAACCCGGGCCTTCTGCTCGGAATCCCCCTCGCTCTCGCCGGTGCCGTCTTCATGTCGCTCGGAGCGCAGTACCAGCACCGCGGGGTCGAGAAGGTCGAGCGTCTCAGCGGTGCCAACGGCGCGTCGGGCTTGAGCTTCGATCAGCTCAAACGGCTTCTCACCCGCCCATCATGGCTCATCGGCACACTCATGCTCGGGCTCGCCGTGATCTGCCAGCTCGCCGCGCTCGTGAAGGCACCGCTCATCGTGGTGCAGCCGCTGGGCGCCATCGCGCTCGTCATCACCACTCTGCTCAACGCCCGCGTCTCCGGTCATACGCCCACCAAGCAGTCGCTCACCGCGATCGTGGCCTGTGTGGGCGGCATCTTCCTCTTCGTCTTCTTCGCGGCGATCTACGCGACCGAGCAGGACGTCACCGACCGCGAGCTGTTCGTGATCCTGGCGCTCCTCCTGGTCGTGATCATCGTGCTCGGCGCGTGCTGGCTCATCCTGCGCCATCGCATGCGGGCGCTCTTCTACGTGATCGGCGCCGGCATCCTCTACGGATTCGTCGCCACGCTCGCGAAGGTGGTCATCAAGCGCATCGAAGCAGGTCAGTTCGAGTGGATCACCGGCATCTGCGTGCTCGCGCTCGTCTCGGCAGCCGCGGTCGGTGCGTACTTCGTGCAGACGGCGTACAGCTCAGGTCCACCCGACCTCGTGATCGCCGGGCTCACGGTCGTCGACCCTCTCGTCGCGGTGCTCATCGGCATGGTCGTGCTGGGCGAGGCCGCTGCGGCACCGTGGTGGGTGCTCGTGATCTTCGCGGTCGCCGGAGCCATCGCCGTGTGGGGGGTGGTCGGCCTGGCCCGCTACCATCCTCAGGTGCTCAGCGACAGCCAGGACTTGGGCATCCAACGCGGCAGCACCCCGGGTGGCAGCACCCCGGGCGGAGCTGGGCAGGGCGGGACGGAGGGCGCAGCATCATCGAGTTCCTCCTCCACGGCTGCGCCTGAGCGCTCGAGCGGGTCGGTGAGCCCGGAGACTCCGCCGCCGTACGACGGCTCCGCTGACCGGCCCTAGCGCCGCTCCGCTCGTCCGTGGAGGTGTGCCGGTCGCCCGTGGCGATACGGACTCAGTACGCCTGATCGATCAGGTCGACCGACACCTCGGCGGCCGCAGCCTCGTCCACGAAGAACACCGTGCGCTTGCGCCCCTTGGCCCCGGCAGCGGGCACGCTCGTGTAGCTCGCTCCCGCGAGAGCGAGCCCCAGGGCTGATGCCTTGTCCGCACCCGTCAGCACGAGCCACACGCGCTTCGACGAGTTGAGCACGGGGCGGGTCAGCGTGACGCGCTCGGGCGGCGGCTTCGGTGAGTCTCGGACGGCGAGGACGGCCGCATCCGTCACCGTGACCTCTTCCCGATCGGGGAAGAGCGACGCGATGTGGCCGTCGGGACCGACGCCGAGGAAGCACACGGCGAACGAGGGCCAGGCATGCTCCTCGGTGCCGAACCGCGCGAGTTCGGCGGCGTAGGCCGCCGCGGATTCGTCCAATGTCAGACCGCTGTCTGGTCCCGCGACCTCATGCACGTTCTCGACGGGCACCGGGATGTGATCGAGGAGGGCCTGTCGTGACTGCAGCGAGTTGCGGTCGACGTCGTCGCGCGGCACGAACCTCTCGTCACCCCACCAGAAATGCACGAGTGACCAGTCGATCTCGGTCGCCCGGGGGTGCTCGGACGCCGCGCGCAGCACCGCTCCACCCATCGAACCACCGGTGAGGGCGATGTGTGCGATCCGACCGTTGCGGGTGCGCGCGCGCACCCGCGTGAGGAATCGGTCGGCCACACGGGTGGCGAGGGCGGCGGGCGTGGCTTCCACCACGACCCGCTTCTCGGCGGACGATGTCGTCATCGACGTCACTCTCCTGTCTCGGGCGGACCCAACTTCTCCCTGCCCTCGGTGATGACTCGACCGTACAGGACGTCGGGGTCGAGCCGACGCAGCTCCTCCGCCAGGCACTCGCGAAGAGTGCGTCGCGGCAGGTGCAGATCGTGGTTCGGCTGCCCGGGCTGCGTGAGCACGGCCACGCCGGGAGTCGGACGCTCCAGGAGGATGTCTCCGGACTGGCGAGTCAGGCGCACCGATTTGATGCCCTCCGCCCAGTGCTCGGGGTCTTCGTACGACCAGCGCACCGGAACGTCGAGGGCCATCTGCAGCCAGGCGGCCAGCAGAGCGGTCGACGGCGATGCCGCGGCCCCGCGCACCTCGACGCCGGTGATCGGCTCGTACGGCGGCTGGTCGAGCACGGCCGCGAGCTGTTCGCGCCAATGGGTCAGACGGGTCCACGCCAGATCGGTGTCGCCAGGGGCGTGGGTCTCGCCGAGCAGGGCGAGCCGGTCGCGGACGTCGGTCGCCGTCGCGGCATCGGTGATGCGGCGCTGGGCGATCTTGCCGAGGGGCGACTGGGCGGGTGCCACGGGGGCGGCTTCGGGCCACCAGGCGACCACGGGAGCATCCGGAAGCAGGAGTCCGGTGATCAGGCTCTCCTCGTTGCTGGCCGCGTCCCCGAAGGCGCGGAGGACCACGACCTCGCTGGCGCCGGCGTCTCCGCCGACGCGGATCTGCGCGTCGAGGCGAGAGTCGCCCTCGCCCGTCGTGATCACGATCACGCGCATCGGGTGCTCTCGTGAGGCGTCGTTCGCCGCGTCGATCGCCGCTTCGGCGACGCCGTTGCGTGCGGCGATCACAAGGGTGAGCACACGCCCGAGGGCAACGGCGCCGCCCTCTTCGCGCACCTTGACCAGCTGCTTCGCGACCTGGCTGACGGTGGTGTCGGGAAGGTCGATGATCACGGGCGTCTCCAGACTCGTCCATCGCGGGCCAGCAGGTCGTCGGCGGATGCCGGTCCCCACGAGCCGGGCGCGTACTGCTCGACCGGACCGCCCTCGGCTGCCCAGTACTTCTCCACGGGGTCGAGGATCTTCCAGGAGAGCTCGACCTCCTCGTGCCGCGGGAACAGCGGCGGATCGCCCAGGAGGACGTCGAGGATCAGGCGTTCGTAGGCCTCGGGGCTCGCCTCGGTGAAGGCGTGACCGTATCCGAAGTCCATGGTCACGTCGCGCACGTTCGTGCCGTTGCCCGGCACCTTGGAGCCGAAGCGGATCGTCACGCCCTCATCCGGCTGCACGCGGATGACCAGAGCGTTCTGTCCGAGCTCCGAGGCGTTGCCGCGCCCGAAGAGGTGCTGCGGTGCGCGCTTGAAGACGACGGCGATCTCGGTCACGCGCCGTCCGAGGCGCTTGCCCGTGCGCAGATAGAACGGCACGTCCGCCCAGCGGCGCGTATCGATCTCGAGCTTGATCGCGGCATACGTCTCCGTGGTCGACTCGGGGTTCATCCCCTCCTCTTCCAGGAAACCGGTGACCTTCTCGCCGCCCTGCCACCCACCCGCGTACTGACCGCGCGCGGTCGCGAGGGAGAGGTCGTCCGGAACGTGGACTGCGGCGAGGACCTTCTCCTTCTCGGCGCGCAGGTGCTCCGCCGAGAGACTGATCGGCTCTTCCATCGCGGTGAGGGCCAGCAGCTGCAGAAGGTGATTCTGGATCACGTCGCGTGCCGCGCCGATGCCGTCGTAGTAGCCCGCGCGTCCACCCACACCGATGTCCTCGGCCATGGTGATCTGCACGTGGTCGACGTAGTTGCGGTTCCAGATCGGCTCGTACAGCTCGTTCGCGAAGCGCAGCGCCAGGATGTTTTGGACCGTCTCCTTGCCGAGGTAGTGATCGATGCGGAAGATCGAGTCGGCCGGGAAGGCCACCTCGAGCGCGGCGTTGAGTGCGCGCGCCGATTCGAGGTCGTGCCCGAAGGGCTTCTCGATCACGACACGGCGCCAGCGCTCGTCGTCGTCGCTGTTCTCGCCGACGAGGCCGGAGTCCTTCAGCTGCTTGGCGACCAGCGGGAAGTCCTTGGGCGGGATCGACAGGTAGAACGCATGGTTGCCCATCGTCCCGCGTTCGACATCGAGCTTCTCGATGGTCTCGCGGAGCTTGCGGAACGAGTCCGGATTGTCGAACTCACCCGAGACGAACCGGATGCCCTGCAGCAGCTGGGTCCACGTCTCCTCACGGAACGGCGTGCGAGCGTGCTCCTTGACCGCGTCGTAGACGACCTGCGCGAAGTCCTGGTCCTCCCAGTCTCGGCGGGCGAATCCGACCAGGGCGAACCCGGGAGGGAGAAGGCCGCGGTTCGCGAGGTCGTAGACCGCGGGCATCAGCTTCTTGCGTGACAGGTCTCCGGTGACGCCGAAGATCACCAGGGCGCTGGGCCCGGCGATCCTGTTGAGACGGCGGTCATCGGGGTCACGCAGCGGGTTGTGCCCGCGCGAGATGGGAACAGACATCGGTGGGGGATTCTCCTGCTGTTACTTCTGTGCGGCTTCGAAGAGGGCGAGCACGTCGTCGGAGGACTCCGTGATCGTCAGCGTGACGACGGGGCGGCCGTGCTCGGCGAGCACAGCAGCGTCACCGGCGGCCTGGGCCTGGATGAGCTGCCCGAAGGTGAAGGGACGGTCCGGGATCTCGAGGTCGACCTCGGTGCGCTCCAGGATCTGCAGGAACACGCCCTGCGCGGGGCCGCCCTTGTGATACTGCCCGGTCGAGTGCAGGAACCGCGGCCCCCATCCGAACGTGGTGGGTCTTCCGGAGTCTGCCGCGACCAGCTCGCGCAGGCCCTGGAGCTGCGGCACCTCGAGACGGTTGACGTAGGCCTGGATCGACACGTAGCCGTCTGCCGGAAGCTGGGCCCAGAGAGCATCGAGCACGCCCTCGACGTTGCCGGACACGGCGAGAGCCGGATCCGACACGCGGACCTCGACGCCGTTCTCGACGAATGCGGGAGCGGTCGGCTCCGGACGCGCGTCGAGGAGGCCGCGAGCAGCGACCTTGGCCGACTCGACGTCGGGCTGGTCGAACGGGTTGATGCGCAGCAGATGTCCGGCGATCGCCGTGGCGTATTCCCACACGATCAGTTGGGCGCCCAGCGTTCCGCTGACGAGGATCTCGCCCTCGTGACGCTCGTGCAGGTGGAACTCGTTGGCGTCATCGACCAGTCGGACGATCTGCAGGTCGGCGGGCACGGGATCGAGCTCGGGGGAGACCGGGAGCAGGACGACCGGGAGGATGCCCGTGCCCTCCTTGCCGGTGGATTCGGCGATGAGCTGCTCGATCCAGTCCGGGAGACCCTTGATGTGCGTGCCGTCGGTGATCAGCCCGAGCTTGTCGCGGCGGGGGTTCGTCGCGGCGATCGCCGCGCCCAGGCGCAGGGCGGGATTCTCGGCCGAGTCGACGGCCACCTCGAGCAGCGAGGCCTCGGCCTCGTTCAGCAGCTCATCGATGTCGACCCCCGCGAGCCCGGACGGCACCAGGCCGAAGGCAGTTAGCGCCGAGTAGCGTCCGCCGACGTTCGGGTCCGCGTTGAAGACGCGGTAACCCGCCTCGCGAGCCGAGGCGTCGAGCGGTGAGCCGGGATCTGTGACGACCACGATGCGCTCGACGGGGTCGATGCCGAGGTCGCGGAACGCCGCCTCGAACGTGCGCCGCTGAGAGTCGGTCTCGACCGTGGAGCCGGACTTCGACGAGACGACGAGCACGGTGTCGGCGAGGCCCTCGTCGAGAGCGGCGAGCACCTGTCCCGGAGCCGTGGAGTCGAGGATCGTGAGGGGGACGCCCGCGGTCTGCGCGATGACCTCGGGCGCGAGCGACGAACCGCCCATGCCCGCCAGCACGACGCGGGTGACGCCCTTGGCCTCGAGGTCGGCACGCAGTGCGACGATCTCGGCGACGAGCGGACGGGAGACCGAGACGGCCTCCACCCATCCGAGGCGCACGGAGGCCTCGGCTTCGGCCGCGGGGCCCCAGAGAGTCGCGTCTCCGCCGGTGATGCGCGAGGCGATCAGATCATGGACGAGGCTGGGTACCGTCTCATCGATCGCGGCGCGGGGTGCACCGGATGTGTGGATCGAGAACGTCATCGCTGCGACTCCAGTCCTTCGGCGACCTGCGTCAGCAGATCGTGCCACGAGTCGATGAACTTCGATACGCCCTCGTCTTCCAGCACCTGGGTGACATCGGCGAAGTCGATGCCGACCTCGGCGAGCCCGGCGAAGACGGCGCGGGCCTCTTCGTAACCACCGGTGATGGTGTCGCCCGTGACGACACCGTGATCGAACGTGGCCTCGAGCGTCTTCTCGGGCATCGTGTTGACGACACCCTGGGCGACGAGCTCGGTGACGTAGAGCGTGTCGGGCAGGGCCGGGTCCTTGACGCCGGTGGACGCCCACAGCGGACGCTGCAGGTTCGCGCCCGCGTCGAGGAGAGCCGTGGCACGCTCGCCGGCGAACGTCTTCTCGAACAACTCGTAGGCGAGGCGTGCGTTGGCGAGCCCAGCCTTGCTCTTGAGGGCCTCTGCGGCCTCCGTGCCGATCGCGGTGAGGCGCTTGTCGGTCTCGGTGTCGACGCGCGACACGAAGAACGAGGCGACGGAGTGGATCGTCGACAGATCGATGCCCGCGGCCTTGGCGGTCTCGAGGCCGGTCAGGTACGCCTCGATGACCTCGGCGTAGCGCTCCAGGCTGAAGATCAGCGTGACGTTGACGCTGATGCCCGCCCCGATCGCCTCGGCGATGGCGGGGAGACCGGCCTTGGTCGCCGGGATCTTGACGAGCAGGTTCGGGCGGTCGACCTTGGACCACAGCTCCTTGGCCTGTGCCACGGTGCCGGCGGTGTCATGCGCCAGGTCGGGGGAGACCTCGATGGAGACGCGGCCGTCGACGTGGTTCGATGCCTCCCAGACCGGGCGGAACACGTCGAGGGCGGCAGCGACATCCTGGGTGGTCGCGGCGAAGACCGCTTCCTCCGCAGTGGCGCCGGAGGCGGCGAGCTCGGTGACCTGAGCGTTGTACGACGTGTCGTTCTTGTCGGTGATCGCGTTCGCGAAGATCGTCGGGTTGGTCGTCACGCCCACGACGTTGCGCGACGAGATCAGGTCGGCGAGGTTACCCGAGGAGATGCGCGTGCGGGAGAGGTCGTCGAGCCAGATGCTGACGCCGGCGGCGGCGAGCTGTGCGGTGGGGGTGCTCATGCGTTCTCCTTGGTGCTGTTGGCCGCGATGGTCTCGCGGGCGGCCGCGATGACGGCCTCGGTGGTGATGCCGAACTTCTCGAAGAGGGTCTTGTAGTCCGCGGAGGCGCCGAAGTGGTCGATGCCGACCGAACGGCCGCGGTCGCCGACGATGCCGCGCCAGCTGAGCACGGATCCCGCCTCGACCGAGACACGGGCGGTGACGGAGGCGGGAAGCACGCTCTCGCGGTACTCCGCATCCTGCTCGTCGAACCACTCCAGCGACGGAGCGGAGACGACCCGCACGTTCACACCTTCCGCAGCCAGCGCCTCGCGGGCGTTCACCGCGAGCTGCACCTCCGAGCCGGTGGCCACGATGATGACGTCCGGGGTGCCGTTGGGTGCTTCAGCGAGGACGTAGGCGCCCTTGGCGGCGTTGACGGCCGAGGCGAAGGTGTCGCCGGAGGCTGCGCCCTCGCCGCGTTCGAACACCGGGATGTTCTGGCGAGTCAGGGCGATGCCGGCGGGTCCTTCGTGGCGGCGGAGGATCTCCAGCCACGTCGCTGCCGTCTCGTTCGCGTCCGCGGGGCGCACGACCGTGAAATTCGGGATCGCGCGGAGCGTCGCGAGCTGCTCGACGGGCTGGTGGGTCGGACCGTCTTCGCCGAGGGCGACCGAGTCGTGGGTCCAGACGAAGATGCTGGGCACGTTCATGAGCGCCGCGAGACGCACGGGCGGGCGCATGTAGTCGCTGAAGATCAGGAAGGTCCCGCCGAAGGCGCGCGTCGGGCCGTGGAGCACGATGCCGTTGATGATCGCGCCCATGGCGTGCTCGCGGATGCCGAAGTGGAGCACTCGACCGTAGGGGTTGCCCGACCACTCGTGGGTCGACCACTCCGCCGGGATGAACGAGGGCGCGCCCTTGATCGTGGTGAGGTTCGACTCGGCGAGGTCGGCCGAACCGCCCCACAGCTCGGGGAGCTCGGCAGCGAGGGCGTTGATGACCTGGCCGGACGCGGCGCGGGTCGACACCTCCTTGCCGGCTTCGAAGACGGGCAGCGCGCTCGTGATGTCGCCAGGCAGCTCGTGCGCCTCCAGGCGGTCGAGCAGGGCCTTCTTCTCGGGGTTCGCGGCGGCCCAGGCATCGAACGACTCCTGCCAGGCGGCACGGACGTCGGCGGCGCGAGCTGCGAGTCCACGGGTGTGTGCGAGCACGTCATCAGCGACAACGAAGTTCTGCTCGGGGTCGAAGCCGAGCACCTTCTTGGTCGCGGCGAGCTCGTCGGCGCCGAGAGCGGAGCCGTGGATCTTGCCGGAGTTCTGCTTGCCCGGCGACGGCCAGCCGATGATGGTCTTGAGGATGATCAGCGACGGCTTCGAGGTCTCGCCCTTGGCGGCTTCGATCGCAGCGAACAGCTCGGCGACGTCTTCGACGTATTCGCCGGTCTTCTTCCAGTCGACGACCTGCACCTGCCAGCCGTAGGACTCGTAGCGCTTCGCGACGTCTTCGGTGAAGGCGACGTTCGTGTCGTCCTCGATGGAGATCTGGTTGGAGTCGTAGATCGCGATCAGGTTGCCGAGCTGCTGGTGGCCCGCGAGCGAGGAGGCCTCGCTGGTCACGCCCTCCTGCAGGTCGCCGTCACCGGCGATCACGTACACGAAGTGGTCGAAGGGGCTCGTACCGGCCGCAGCCTCGGGGTCGAAGAGACCGCGCTCGTACCGGGCGGCGTACGCGAAGCCCACGGCCGATGCGAGGCCCTGGCCGAGGGGGCCGGTGGTGATCTCCACACCCTTGGTGTGGCCGTACTCCGGGTGGCCCGGCGTCAGCGAGCCCCAGGTGCGCAGCGCCTTGAGGTCGTCCAGCTCGAGACCGAAGCCGCCGAGGTACAGCTCGACGTACTGGGTGAGGGAGGAGTGTCCGGCCGAAAGGATGAACCGGTCGCGACCGAGCCAGTCGACATCGGTCGGGTCGTGACGCAGCACCCGCTGGTAGAGGAGATACGCGGCCGGAGCGAGGCTCATGGCTGTGCCGGGGTGACCGTTACCGACCTTCTCCACGGCATCGGCCGCCAGGATTCGAGCGGTGTCCACCGCGCGTCGATCGATCTCATCCCACTGCAATTCCGACACGTTCATGCCCTTTCCGACAGTTTCGAGGGCGCCCGTATTCCCTGGCGCATCCGCATCATCACGGAGAAGTGTGCACATCGCCGGGCGCGCGAGTGTTTTCAGCATAGCGGTGACGTGCCTTGCGCTACGCGGGCCCGCGAGCCGGAACACGTCATCCCGTGTCATACACTGGAGAGGTTGTCCGGTCACACGTGCGGAGGAGGCGATCGAGATCTCGACGATGTCTGATCAGACCGTGAGGAAGTCGTCCATCGGTCGCACGGTGAAGGCCTACGTCACGCTGACCAAGCCGCGTGTCCTCGAGCTGCTGCTCGTGTCGACCGTGCCGGTGATGTTCCTGGCGCAGGGCGGACTCCCGAACCTGTGGCTCGTGCTGGCCACCGTCATCGGCGGCTCGTTGAGCGCCGGTTCCGCGGCGTCCTTCAACATGTACCTCGACCGCGACATCGATGCGCACATGCACCGCACCGAGAACCGCCCGCTGGTGACCGGCGAGGTCAGCCCGCGCGGCGCCCTGATCTTCTCGTGGACACTCGCCGTCGCCTCGACCGTCTGGCTCCTCGTCACGACGAACTGGCTCACGGCGGCCCTCTCGGCGACGGCTATCTTCTTCTACGTCGTGATCTACACGATGATCCTCAAGCGCCGCACCGAGCAGAACATCATCTGGGGCGGGATCGCCGGTTGCTTCCCGGTGCTCATCGGATGGTCCGCGGTCACCGGTTCGCTCGACTGGCCGGCGTTCATCCTGTTCCTCCTCGTCTTCCTGTGGACGCCGCCGCACTACTGGCCGCTGTCGATGAAGTACAAGGACGACTACGAAGACGTCGACGTTCCGATGCTGGGCGTCACGCGCAACGCCTCGCAGGTCGGCCTCCAGGTCATCCTCTACGCGTGGGCCACCGTCGCCTGCTCGCTTCTCCTCATCCCGATCGCGAACATGGGGCTGGTGTACACCGTGTCTGCGACGGTGTTCGGCGGATGGTTCATCTACGAGTCGCACCGCCTCTACAACCGTGCGGTCCACGGAACCGAACCGCGTCCGATGCGCGTCTTCCACGCGTCGATCACTTACCTCACGCTGATCTTCGTGGCGGTTGCGGTCGACCCGCTGCTGCCGTTCTGACCCGGGTTACGTCTGAGACGACGGAGCGGCGCCGAGGAATTCCTCGGCGCCGCTCCGTCGTCATCCGTTCCGACGATCAGCGGGTGATCGGCGGAGTGCTTTCCGGCTCGGCGTCGGTCGCGGGCGCGCCGTTCGTGGCCGCGTCATTCGTGGCGGTGTCGTTCGTGGCCGCGGTCTCGGGAACGGCGTCGGTCGCCACCTCCTCGGACACAGGAGTGGCGTCGGTCGACGGCGTGGTGTCGACCGCGACAGGGGCGGGCGTCTCGTCGGTCTCGACGGTCCAGTCGATCGCTTCGACGACGGCCGGGGCGGGCGTGGGGACGAGTGAACGTGCAGCGACGAGTCCGAGGGTCAGCAGGATGCCGACGATTCCGGCTGCGAGCACGCCGGCACCCACCACGACGAGCGACTGACCGACGTATACCTCGACGCCGGTGGCGGTGCCATCGAGCAGCGTGGTCGTCATCGTGCCGATCTGACCGGAGATCAGCCAGGCGCCGACCGCCGTCGTGGCGAGGGACACGACCAGGAGGAGCCAGAATCCGATGCTTCGTGTGAGTGACTTGTTCATGCGGACCATCATCGCCGACATCCTGATGAGTCGACGATGCGCTGCCTGTGGATCGCCTGTGCGGGGTCAGTCCGCGGCTGCGGCTGTGCGCTTGAGGTGCAGCACGACCACGGTGTAGGTCGCGGCGGAGAGCGAGGCCAAGACCATGTGGATGCCGACGAGGAGAGGCGGGAGGCCCTCTCTGGCCTGCCAGACGCCGACGCCGACCTGCACGAGGATCGCGAGGACGAGGACGAGCAGCCACCGGCGCGGCTCGAGTCGCAGCACCCACGCCGCGACCGTGAGGAACAGCACTAGCGCCGCCAGGATGTAGCCCGGCCACGAGTGCACGTGTGCCAGCACGGTCGCGTCGAACCCGTGACGCAGCACATCGGCGTCGCCCGAGTGCGGGCCGGAACCGGTGGTCAGCACGCCGAAGACGATCGTGACGGCCAGAGCCAGGCCGGTCACGTGCGTGACGACGGCGAACCAGGAGGGCACCGCACGCTCGCGCGGTCCGGGGGAGGTCTTCAACCGCACGAGGAAGGCCGCGGTGATGCACACGAGCAGCAGCGACGAGGTGTAGTGGAAGCCCACGATGAACGGGTTGAGTCCGGTGAGGACCGTGATGCCGCCGACGAGCGCCTGCGCGACCACGCCGATCAGCGTGAGCCAGGCGAGCAGGACGAGGTCCCGTCTCGCGGGAGTCGTGCGCACGGATCGGACAGCCGCGGCGATGACCGCGATGAGCAGGACACCGGAGGCGATCGGGAAGGCGGGGATGTGGAACGGAGCGGCGATGGCGTAGGCGACACCCGCGGCGACGAGGCCGCCGGCCGCGAACCAGAGCGCGTTGACGAGGCCGCGCTTCCCGCTGAACAGACGCAGCACCAGCAGCACCACGACCAGCGCGATGATCCCGACCACCCCGGTCATCAGACGGTTGCCGAACTCGATGATCCCGTGGATGCCCTGCACCTCGAGGATCGGCACCAGTGAGTCCGGCGTGCACAGGGGCCAGTCCGAGCATCCCAGGCCCGATCCGGTGAGACGGACGGCGCCGCCGGTGCCGATGATGATGGTCTCGCTGATGAACGACAACCACGCGAAGACCGTCAACGCGCGCCCCCAGGACGAGGAACGGGCGGGGACCGCCGGCGTCGTCGAGCTGGCGGGGATCATCGTCTCGGGCATAAGTCCTCCGGACCGCACGGGACGCGGCGGGCATGGCCCGTCTGTCAGGCGGAACCTGTAGAATCGGATTGTTGCGATGAGCGCTGACAGCGCTGAAGCATCGTCAACAGTTTAGGCGCGATGGAAGCGCCGGTGATGAGGGCCCACCAACGGCACCCGCTCCCGCAGACTCGACGGGGATCAGGTGTGTCGGGGCGGATGACACCGTTTGGGACCTGTGAGGAGAGTGTTGGATGTCGGATGTGCTGATCGACCGCCCGGAGCTTGACGGTCTGGGGGTGTACGAATTCGGCTGGCACGATGAGGATGCTGCGGGTGCCATCGCGAAACGCGGCATCTCCGAAGACGTCGTCCGTGGGATCTCGAGCCTCAAGAATGAGCCCGAATGGATGCTGAAGACCCGTCTCAAGGGGTACCAGCTCTTCGGGCGCAAGCCGATGCCGACCTGGGGTGCAGACCTCAGCGAGATCGACTTCGACAACATCAAGTACTTCGTCCGCTCCACCGAGAAGCAGGCGCAGACGTGGGAAGACCTTCCCGCCGAGATCCGCGAGACCTATGAGCGCCTCGGCATCCCCGAGGCCGAGCGTCAGCGCCTCGTGGCCGGCGTCGCGGCTCAGTACGAGTCCGAGGTCGTCTACCACCAAATCCGCGAAGACCTCGAAGCCCAGGGCGTCATCTTCATGGACACCGACACGGCACTGCGCGAGCACCCCGAGTTCTTCGAGGAGTACTTCGGCACCGTCATCCCCGCAGGCGACAACAAGTTCGCTGCGCTGAACACCGCCGTGTGGTCTGGCGGTTCGTTCGTGTACGTCCCGAAGGGCGTGCACGTCGAGATCCCGCTGCAGGCCTACTTCCGCATCAACACCGAGAACATGGGGCAGTTCGAGCGGACGCTCATCATCGCCGACGAGGACAGCTATGTCCACTACATCGAGGGCTGCACGGCTCCGATCTACAAGTCGGACTCCCTGCACTCGGCCGTCGTCGAGATCATCGTGAAGAAGAACGCCCGCGTTCGGTACACGACGATCCAGAACTGGTCGAACAACGTCTACAACCTGGTCACCAAGCGCGCCGTGGCGTACGAGGGCGCAACCATGGAGTGGGTCGACGGCAACATCGGCTCCAAGGTCACGATGAAGTACCCGTCGATCTATCTGATGGGCGAGCACGCCAAGGGCGAGACCCTGTCCGTCGCCTTCGCCGGTCCCGGTCAGCACCAAGATGCCGGCGCCAAGATGATCCACATGGCGCCCTACACGCAGTCGTCGATCGTCTCGAAGTCGATCGCTCGTGGTGGCGGACGTGCCGGATACCGCGGCGAGGTGCGCGTCGACGCGGCGGCGCACCACTCCGCCAACACGGTGCGCTGCGACGCTCTGCTCGTGGACACCAAGTCCCGCTCCGACACCTACCCGGCCATCGACATCCGCGTCGACGACGTGCAGCTCGGCCATGAGGCCACGGTCTCGAAGGTGAGCGAGGAGCAGCTGTTCTACCTGCAGTCCCGCGGCATGCCCGAGGACGAGGCGATGGCGATGATCGTGCGCGGCTTCATCGAGCCGATCGCACGGGAGCTTCCCATGGAGTACGCGATGGAACTGAACAAGCTCATCGAGATGGGCATGGAAGGATCGGTCGGCTAGTGACGGCCTCGACGACAGCGCCCGCCGAGGCGCAGAACACCGACGCGCCCGCGAGCGCGCACATCGATCCGGCGGCACAGGTCGCCGCCGCGGGATTCGTCCCCGTGCAGACCCGCTCGGAGCGCCCGCACTCCTTCGACCCCGCTGATTTCGGCGCCCCGACCGGGCGCGAGGTCAACTGGAAGCACACGCCGGTCGCGAAGTTCGGCGGACTCTTCACCGACGAGCAGGGAGACGAGGACGCGGTGACCTATGGTCTCGGCGCGGCCGAAGCGTTCCTCGAGCCGTCTGCGGACGAGAAGGGCCCGTACGGCGAGTTCTTCCGCCCCGAGGATCTGCCGAGCGCCCTCGCGTGGAAGCACAGCCCCCGCGGTCTGCACATCCAGATCCCTGCCGAGGCCGAACTCGACGAGCCGATCATCGTCCCCGTCGAGGGGAAGGGTGCAGACAAGCGCGCTTTCGGGCAGATCCTCATCGAAGCCCTCCCGCATTCGCGCGGCACCATCGTGCTCGCGCACTCCGGTTCCGCGCAGTATGCGCAGAACGTCGAGATCATCGTGCGCGACGGAGCCAAGCTCACCGTCGTCAGTCTCCAGCGCTGGGAAGACGACGCGGTTCACGCGTCCGCTCACCAGGCGACGGTCGGAGCAGACGCGACTCTCCGGCATTTCGTGATCAGCTTCGGCGGCGGAGTGGTCCGCGTCAACCCGAGCGTCGAGCTGACGGGCGCCGGGTCCGAGGGGTACCTGTACGGGCTCTCGTACGCGGATGCCGGGCAGCACCTCGAGAGTCAGGTCTACCTGCACCACAAGGGACCCCACACCAAGGGTGATGTCCTCTACAAGGGCGCGCTGCAGGGTGAGGGCGCGCACAGCGTGTGGATCGGCGACGTGTTGATCGGCGCCGACGCGACCGGAACCGACTCCTACGAGGCGAACCGCAACCTGGTGCTGACGGAGGGCGCGCGTGCCGACTCCATCCCGAACCTCGAGATCGAGACCGGTGACATCCTCGGCGCCGGACACGCGAGTGCCACCGGTCGGTTCGACGACGAGCAGCTGTTCTACCTGCAGGCTCGCGGCATCACCGAGGAGGAGGCGCGACGTCTGGTCGTGCTCGGGTTCCTCACCGACATCGTGCAGCGCCTCGGCATCCCTGCCCTCGAGACCGAACTGCTGGCAGCGATCGAGACGGAGCTCGCCGAGGTGAGCGCATGACCGCCGAGCGCGTCTGCGGCGTCGCCGACCTCGAACAGGACATGCCGCTGCGCGTGGACCCGGGCGGCGTCCCCATCACGGTGATCAAAGACGGCGAGGGCGTCATCCACGCCATCGGCGACACCTGCACCCACGGTGACATCTCGTTGTCCGAGGGCTTCGTCGAGGGTGACACCGTGGAGTGCTGGGCCCATGGCTCCGCCTTCTCGCTGCTCACCGGCAAGCCCCAGAATCTCCCCGCATATGAGCCCGTCCCCGTCTACGTCGTCCAGATCGACGGCGACGACGTGCTCATCGATCCGACTGTGATTAAGGAAGTCTGAAGAATGTCTGTTCTCGAGATCCGCGACCTGCATGTGACGGTCGAGACCGATGCGGGGACCACCCCGATCCTCAACGGAATCAACCTCACCATGAACACGGGTGAGACCCACGCCATCATGGGCCCCAACGGCTCTGGCAAGTCGACGCTGGCCTACACGATCGCCGGGCACCCCAAGTACACGGTGACCTCCGGTTCGATCACGTTCGACGGCCAGGATGTCCTGGAGATGAGCGTCGACGAGCGGGCCCGCGCCGGCCTCTTCCTCGCGATGCAGTACCCGGTCGAGATCCCCGGCGTCACGGTGACGAACTTCCTGCGCACGGCCAAGACGGCACTCGACGGCGAAGCGCCGGCGATCCGCGGCTGGACCAAGGACGTCAAGGCGGCCATGTCGAACCTGCGCATGGACCCGAAGTTCGCGCAGCGCAACGTCAACGAGGGCTTCTCCGGTGGCGAGAAGAAGCGTCACGAGATCCTGCAGCTCGAGGTGCTGAAGCCGAAGTTCGCGATCCTCGACGAGACCGACTCCGGCCTCGACGTCGACGCGCTCAAGATCGTCTCCGAGGGCGTCAACCGTGCGAAGGAGTCCACCGGGCTCGGCGTGCTGCTGATCACGCACTACACCCGTATCCTCCGCTACATCCGGCCCGACTTCGTACACGTGGTGGTCGCGGGCAAGATCGTCGAAGAGGGTGGCCCCGAGCTCGCGGACCGGCTGGAGAACGAGGGATACGACCGTTTCCTCGACCCTGCAGCCCCCATCGAGGCGTAGGCTGATCGCATGACAGCGACCCTCACGGACGAGAAGTACGACGCGGTCACCGAGGCTCTCAAAGACGTCATGGACCCCGAGCTCGGGATCAACGTCGTCGACCTCGGCCTCATCTACGACCTCGCCTGGGATGACGAGAACGATGCTCTCGTCATCCACATGACGCTGACCAGCGCCGGCTGCCCGCTCACGGACGTCCTCGAGGACCAGACCGCCCAGGCTCTGGACAGCGTCGTCGATCGCTTCCGGATCAACTGGGTCTGGATGCCACCGTGGGGCCCGGAGCGGATCACGGATGACGGACGCGACATGATGCGCGCCCTCGGCTTCGCTATCTGACCCCGCAGGAGCATTGCCGGAAGGCATCATCGGCGTGCGTCGGATCGGATGGCACCGCGACGGCGCGTGTCGGAACCTCGGGAGAACCAATGCTTCAGGTGAAGGCCCTGCCTCTTGCGGAACTCCGCGAGCGCAGCAGCGAGAAGTGGCGGGAGTACCCCGCCGACGTCTTGCCGCTATTCGTCGCGGAGACCGATTTCCCGTTGGCTCCGGCCATCTCGACGGCGTTGCAGCGTGCGGTGGAGATCGGTGACACGGGGTATGTCGCGTCACGCACGCCACTCGCGGAGTCGTTCGCGGCCTTCGCGAGCCGACGCTACGGGTGGGACCCTGACCCGGCCCGGATGCGCAGCACGGCTGACGTGAGCATGGGGATCGTGGAGATCCTGCGTCGCGTGACGCAGCCGGGGGAGCGGATCGTCGTGACGCCGCCCGTGTACCCGCCCTTCTATGATCTGGTCGCTGAGGCCGGTGCAGAGGTCGAACGGGTACCGCTTCGCGATACCGGCACCGGCTGGGAGCTCGACATCGACGGGATCCGCGCGGCGTTCGACGACGGTGCGACGGCGATCCTGCTCTGCAACCCGCACAACCCCACTGGCACGGTGCACGATCGGGACAGTCTCGCAGCGCTCGCGGAGCTGGCCGACGAGTTCGGCGTCGCGGTCGTCTCGGACGAGATCCATGCGCCCCTCGCCCAACCGGGCACGGGGTTCACCCCTTTCCTGTCCGTGAGCGACTCTGCACAGCGGGTGGGCTACGCCGTCGTGAGCGCCAGCAAGGCGTTCAACCTGGCCGGGCTCAAGTGCGCCCTCATGGTCACGGCCGACGACGCGACCAGCGCCGTCGTCCGAGGTCTTCCGGTCGAGGTCGAATGGCGAACGGGGCAGTTCGGGCTGCTCGCGGCCGTCGCGGCGTTCTCGGAGGAGAGCGATGAGTGGCTCGACGGTCTGCTGCGCACTCTCGACGAGAACCGCGTGCTGCTCGAGGATCTTCTCGCCGCCCGTCTTCCCGGCGCGCGCTACCGCATCCCCGATGCGGGCTACCTCGCCTGGATAGATCTCTCCGCACTGGAGTGGGGCGACAACCCCGCTCGGCGCATCCTCAAGGACGCCAAGGTCGCCCTGCACTTCGGGCCGTCGTTCGGCGCGGAGGGCGCGGGCCACGTGCGACTGAACTTCGGCACCAGCCCCGAGATCCTCACCGAGGCCATCGAGCGCATCGCGTCGCTCGTCGGCCGATGACCGCCGCCGACGCCGCGACGATCTGGGACCGCCAACGGATCTGGGTGACTCTCGGCGCGGTCGCGCTGATCTTCCTCGCGGCGATCGAGGCTCTGGCCGTCACGACGGTGATGCCGATCGTCAGCGAGGCTCTCGATGGTGAGGCCCTGTTCGCCGTGGCCTTCGCGGGAACCCTCGCGACGAGCGTGATCGGCATGGTCGCGACCGGAGCCTGGTCAGATGCCCGCGGCCCCCGCGGCGCCCTCTACGTCGCGGTGACGCTCTTCATCATCGGTCTGCTCCTCTCGGGCTTCGCCGTCACGATGCATCAGTTCCTGGTCGGACGCCTCGTCCAGGGGCTCGGGACGGGAGGGCAGACGGTCGCACTGTACGTCGTGGTCGCACGCTTGTATCCGCCCCATCTGCACGGTCGGATCTTCGCCGCCTTCGCCGCGGCGTGGGTCGTGCCGTCCATGGTCGGTCCGTTTCTGGCGGGCGCTGTCGCCGAGTATCTCGATTGGCGCTGGGCCTTCTTGGGCGTGGCCGTGCTCACCGCTGCGGCGTTCCTGATGATCGCCGTCCGCCTCCGTGGGGTCGACCTCGGGCGTGGCGAGCCGCAGGATCGCCGTACGCTCATCGTCCGCCTGTTGCTCGCGGTCGTCGTCGCGGTCCTCGCCGTCGTCGTCGGCTTCTCCGCCGAGATGACCCCCTCGATCAGATGGCCGGTGGCGCTCGGCGCCGTGCTGGCGATCGGCTTCGCCGTACTGCCACTCCTGCCGCGGCGTACCTTGCGGGCAGGGCTGGGGCTTCCCAGCGTGGTGCTCATGCGAGGAATCGTGGCGGGAGCCTTCTTCGCTGCGGAGGCCTACATCCCCTATCTGCTGATGAAGAAGTTCGACTTCAGCGCGACCTGGGCGGGCGTCGCCCTCATGCTCGCGGCCCTCGCGTGGGCGGGTGCCTCGGCCCTGCAGGGGCGGTTCGGCGAGAGACTCGGCAATCACCGCATCACGACGATCAGCCTGGGGTCACTCCTGGTCGCGATGCTGTGCGTGCTCACCGCCGCCGTGTTCGACGTCTCGGCGGCCGTCGTGGTGGTGGGCTGGGCATTCGCCGGCGGCGGGATGGGACTGCTCTATCCACGCCTCACCGTCCTGACCCTGGCCTACTCGGACGAGACCAATCAGGGGTTCAACTCCTCCGCGTTGTCGATATCGGACGCGGCCGGATCAGCCGTCGCCATCGCACTCGCCGGTCTCGGTGTCGCGACGCTCGGCGGCGAGGCCGGGGCGTTCAGCGCGGTCTTCGCGTTCTGTATCGCTCTCGTCGCGTTGGCTGTCGTACCCGGGCTCAGGCTCGGGCACGCGGCGGAGTCGCCGGCGCGCTGAGGTCTCCCGCGAGGGCGGTGACCCCGAGGTCGAACACGCCATCGAGTCCGGCGGTGACGTCGAGAGCGCCGGCGTCGGGCAGAGCGCCGTGGCTGTCGGCATGCATGCGCTGTTGGACGAGCGTTGCGTGTCCGAGCACGAAATGCAGGATCGCGGCTCCACGGTCATCCGCATCGGGGGCTCCCTGCGCGCGGAGCGCATCGGTCAGCGCGGTCTGCGCCTGCGACGAGCCGAGTTGGAGCGCATAGGTGCTGAGGACCAGTTCGGCGCCGTCACGGTAGGCGAAGAGTGCGTCGCGGATGCCGCGCGCGGTCGTGAGGACGTCGGTGCTCCCGTGAGGGATCGATGCGGTGATCCGGTCGGCGAGTTCGGCCAGCAGCTCCTGCTTGCTCGCGAAGTGCCAGTAGAGCGCGCTGGGTTGCACGTCGAGCCCGGCGGCGATGCGCCGCATCGAGAGATCGGCGAGTCCCACCTCGTCGAGCAGGGCGAGAGCGCGCCTGGCCACGCTGTCGCGGTCGTGACGTGCCGGATTGTGCTCGGGACTCATGCTCCGATTATAGTGAACGACGTTCAGGTGAACAGTGTTCAGGACCGTGACGGGGAGATCAGATGATGGGGTGCCCTCAGGTCGCCGGGGCTCCGATCACGCTCGAGCGGGTGTCGGTGCAACTCGACGGACGTTCGGTGCTGCATGACATCAGCGTCGAGCTCACGGCTTCCACGATCGCCGTGATCGGGGCGAACGGTTCGGGGAAGTCGACGTTCGCGAGGCTGCTGAACGGACTCGTCACACCCCACAGCGGCACCGTGCGTGTGCACGGACATGACACCGTGCAGGAGCGTGCAGCGGTGCGCCGCCTCGTGGGCTTCGTCTTCACCAATCCGGATGCGCAGATCCTCATGCCGACACCGGCCGAGGATCTCGCGCTGTCGTTGCGCGGTCGCCCGAAGGCGGAAGTGGCCGCGCGCGTCCAGGAGACCCTCGAGACGAACGGACTGGGCGCGCACGCCGAGGTCCCGGCATCGATGCTGTCCGGTGGGCAGAAGCAGATGCTCGCGCTGGCGTCGGTGCTCATCGCGCAACCGCGCGTGATCGTCGCCGACGAGCCGACCACGCTGCTGGATCTACGGAACGCCCGCCGCATCGGCGACCTCCTGCTCGCACAGCAGGCGCAGGTGGTGGTGGTCACGCACGACCTCGACCTCGCTGCCCGCTGCGACGCCGCGCTGCTCTTCGAGGACGGGAGGATCGCCGCCTCCGGTGAGCCGGCGCGCGTGATCGACGCCTACCGGCGGGCGTGCGCATGATCCCGCTCTACCGTCCGGGAACGGGGCTCATCCATCGAGCGCCGGCAGGCTTCAAACTCGCGGCCCTGGCTGTCGGCGCCCTCGTGCTCTCGCTGTATCCGCACGACTCGCTGAGCATCGGCGTCTCGCTCGCGATCGTCGTGGGGCTGTACGGCCTGAGCGGACTGCCGTTCCGTGTGCTCGTCACGGAGGCCTGGCGTCTGCGCTGGATCGTCCTCGTCCTCGCCGCGGCGCTGCTCATCTTCGTGTCGCCCGTCGCCGCGTGGATCAGCACAGGGAGGGTCGTGGCGGTGCTCCTCCTGGCGAGCCTGCTGACCCTGACCACTCGGATGTCGGACCTTCTCGCGGTGCTCCATCGTCTCCTCCGTCCGCTTCGCAGCATGCGGGTCGATCCGGAGGCGGTGGCGCTGACGATATCGCTCACCCTCACGACAGTCCCGGTGATCGCCGGGTTCGCCGCACGCGTGCGCGAAGCCGAGCAGGCCCGCGATGTGCGCCTGGGGATCCGCACCGTCGTGCCGCTGCTGGTGCTCGCATTGCGGCACGCGGATGACGTCGGCGAAGCGCTGGCGGCCCGGGGCATCGTCTGACTCAGGCCGGCACTGGCGCGTTGACTGCGACTCGTGCTCGCTGTGTCGGTCGCTGAGAAGCCGACAGCGACGAGAGTCGCAGCGCGGCGCCGATCAGCGCGATCGCGATCAGCGCGGTCGATACCGAGGTGCCGAGCACCAGAAGGAGCACGATCCCGACCAGACCGCTCAAGGTTCCGATGACGATGCGGTGCATCGAGGTCGTCGCCGAGGGCGCGGGCTGCGACTCGAATCGCGTGAAGGCGACGGCGACGAGAGCGGTGAGAGCGAGAGCCGTCGCCAGCCAGAGGGGACGCCCGGCCCACCATCCCGCGCTGTCCAACGCCGGCAGGCTGGCTCCGGCGACGAGTGCGTACACTGCGGTGACACCGGCCATCAGGAGCAGTACCGGCATGTGCCAGAGGTAGATCGTCATGGTGCGCACCGTCACGAAGGCGGTGAACGCGGCGACCCGCGGCCGACGGCTGAACCGTTCGAGACGCTCGCGGTGCAGTGACAGCAGGCTGGTGTGCGCAACTCCGACGAGGAGGAGCGCCGCGGTCGGCGGGTTGATGTTCGCGATGAGGTCGGGGGAGTAGATGCCGAAGGCGAAGGTCGCGACGAGCAGAAGGAGGGCCGTGATCCCGGCGGTGGCGCGTACGCGCCTGGCGAGGCGGTCGATGCTGCCGTCGGCCAGGAAGAACCCGAGCTGCTGGAGGGTCATCCACACGAAAGCGAGGTTCAGGAACCCCAGCCCGTCGATGCCGGTGGCTGTGCGCAGCACGTCGACGGTGATCGAGGCGAGCACCAGCGCGCCGATCGTGCGCAGCGGTGCGCGTTCATGGGCGGAGGCGAGAAGAGGGAGCAGAGCCTGACAGAGCAGGAAGACGCCCAGGAACCAGAGCGGCTGCCCGTATCGGAATCCCGCCGTCGCGATGAGGTCGGCGGGAACGCCGAAGACCGTGAGCAGCGCGAGTGCGAGTGCGATGACCGCGATCGTGAAGATCGCCGGACGCAGCAGTCGATGCACACGGCCGGCGACGAAGCCGATGGCCGTGCCTCCGCGCTGATGCATCCGCCGGTAGGCCAGCAGACCCGAGAACCCTCCGATGACGAAGAACAGGGGCATCACCTGGAGGAACCAGCTGAGCGGCGCGATCCATCCGGTCCCGTCGCTGGCATTGGCGAAGACCGGTCCGGAATCGGTCACGGTGACGCCGACCATGATGGCGTGCAGGAGCACGACCCCGAGGACGCAGAGGGCCCGGAGGAAGTCGATCCCGGTGTCGCGGGATGCGCGTGGGGGAGCTGTGGTGCTGACGGCGCGCGGTGCCTGGACGATGGCCATGAGTCCTCCTCGGAAGCGGTGTTCCAGGAGACTATGGAGGTGGTGCCGGCGAGGGCATCACCCGTGGGTGCCGTCACGACCCCCTACGACGGGGTGAGTCAGGACGACGGTTCGACGAGTCCGGTGTCGTACGCGAGGATCACGGCGTGCACGCGGTCTCGCAGGCTCAGTTTGGCGAGCACCTTGCCGACATGCGTCTTGACGGTCTGCTCTGCGATGAAGAGATCGGCGGCGATCTCGGTGTTAGAACGACCTCGACCGATGAGCACGAGCACCTCGCGCTCGCGATCCGTGAGCTCGGCGAGAGCCGTCGCCGAGCGCGGTGCGCGGGGGCGGCGGCCGGCGAACTGCTCGATCATGCGGCGCGTCACGCTGGGCGCGAGCAGCGCATCGCCGTCCGCGACGACCCGAACCGCGTGCACGAGCTCCTCCGGTAGAGCATCCTTCAGCAGGAAGCCGCTGGCGCCGGCCTCGAGCGCGTCGTACACGTAGTCGTCGATGTCGAATGTGGTGAGCATCAGGATTCGAGGTACGTGCGCGGCCGGATAGGAGGGGCCGAGGATGCGCCTCGTGGCCTCGATCCCGTCGAGCTCCGGCATGCGCACATCCATGAGGATCACATCGGGATCGAGACGCGCGGCGAGGGTGACCGCTTCCGCACCGTTCGCCGCCTGCCCGGTCACGCGGATGCCGTCATGGGCGTCGAGGAGCGCGGCGAACCCTGCTCGAACCATGGCCTGGTCGTCGGCGATGAGGACGCTGATGGTCACAGGCTCTCCTTGTCAGGGGAAGGGGATGAAGGCGTGCTGGCCGGGGCGGCGTCGAGGGGGAGGACGGCGTCGACATCCCATCCTCCGTCGGACGCGGGGCCGGCGGAGAGACTGCCGCCGAGGATCTCGGCGCGCTCCCGCATGCCCCGGAGCCCGTAACCGGTGCCGTGACTCTCGGCGCGGTGCGGCGGTGCGTCGTTGTGCACCTGGATGTGGATGCTGGGCGCCTCTGCGCGCACGCGCACAGCGATGCGTGCACCGGGTGCGTGTCGCACGGCGTTGCTCAATGCCTCCTGCACGATGCGGAAGGCGGCGATCTGGACAGCAGGTGTGGCGGAGGCGGTTTCGGTTCCTTCGAGGACGAGTCCGACGTCGACACCGGCGCGGCGGATGCTGTCGACAAGGGCGGGGATGTCGTCGACGCCTTGCTGCGGGGCCAGTTCGGCGCTCTGGTCTTCGGTGCGGAGCACCCCGAGCATGCGTCGCATCTCCGTGAGCGAGGTCCGGGCGGTGGCGGCGATGTCGTCGAACTCCGTGATGGCGGCGGTGCCGAGCTCGGGAATCCGATACTTGGCCGTCGAGGCCTGCACCTGGATCACCGACATGCTGTGGGCGACGACGTCGTGCAGCTCCCTGGCGATCCGTGTGCGCTCTTCGACGAGCGCGCGCCTGGCCTCCTCGAGCGCGCTGTGCTCCTTCTCGCGCGTCAGCTCGGCGGCGACGCGGACCCGCCCGGCTATCAGCGCTGCGATGAGGAACATCGCGGAGGCGACTGCAGTCGTGACGATCAGGTCGGCGGTCGCACTGGCGGATGACGCCGGGAGGGCGACCATGTCGGGCCGGAGCACGGGGGCGAGAAGCGAGGCGATCGCCCCGAGGATCAGGGCGAAGGCTCCGATCCTCGTCCCATGGAGGAAAGTGACGACGCCGACGAAGAGGACGAAGACGAGGAGTGCCGGAACGGACCACGGCCAGGGAGACTGGATCGCCAGCTCCGGCACGACCGTGAGCGGCAGGGTGAACGCACTCGCCGTGAACAGGATGAGAGCCCAGCGAGGACGTGAGATCGCGAGGAGCGGCGAAGCGCACAGCACAGCTCCGAGGATGAACGACAGCGGCAGCGGTGTGCCGTACAGGAGGGTCTGCAGCGGGACGATCACCGCGTACAGCGCCACGACCGCCGCACCCAGCGCCACGAGGGCGGAGGTGCGGCGGTTGATCCGTTGGCGGAGCGGTGTGCGCTCCCGGCGTCGTGCCATGACTGTCATCCTGCCAGCTGGGGCGCCGGCGCACGGCGGCGACGGGCCGCGGCGATCCGGTCGATCACGAACCCGATGACGAGGGCGATGACGATGCCGAGCCCGGCGCTGAGCAGGGGCTGGTCTTTGATCCAGGCGCCGGCGAGCAGACCGATCGCGAGGCTGAACACGCTCCAGCTGACCCCGGCGATGAGGCTCAAGGGGAGGAAGCGCCGCCAGGGGAAGTGGAGAGCGCCCGCGCTCATGTTGACGGCGACCCGACCGACCGGGATGTAGCGGGCGCCGAGGATGAGCGTCGCGCTCCGACGGTCGAGTGCGCGCTGGGCGTGAGCGAATGCCGCCGCCACCCGGGGGCGTCGCATCCACGCGAACCTCGTCGTGCCCACCGCTCGCCCGATGACGAAGGCGAGATTGTCTCCGATCGCCGCACCGATCGCGGCGACGAGCCCGAGGAGCACCAGGTTTCCCTCGCCGGTGGAGGCGGTGACCGCCGCCGCGGCGACGAGCACGGTCTCGCTGGGAACCGGGGGGAAGAAGCCGTCGATGACGGTGACGGCGAACAGGACCAGGTACAGCCAGGGTGAGGCGATCGCCTGCATGATGAGCTCGTTGAGGATGTCCACTCCCGTACGTTATGCAGCGGACCCCGAGCCGGGCATCCCTCTCGAGTATCGGGACCCTCACCCTTCGGAGTGATCTTGCTGAGCGCGACTCCCGGCGACGCCGCTTATACTGGGAGGCTGGCCGATCGGCCGACAACCTCCCCGAAAGAACGGACGTCCGCTGTGCTTGCCGTGCACGACCTCGAGATCCGCGTTGGCGCGCGCCTGCTGATGGAGAACGTCTCGTTCCGCGTCGCCGACGGAGACAAGATCGGACTCGTCGGCCGCAACGGGGCCGGGAAGACCACGCTCACCAAGGTGCTCGCCGGTGACGTGCTCCCGTCGGGCGGAAGCGTCACCCGCTCCGGGGAACTCGGCTACCTGCCGCAGGACCCTCGTTCGGGCAATCCCGAAGACCTCGCGCGTACGCGCATCCTCGATGCCCGCGGGCTCGGTCAGCTCAACCTCGGCATGACCGAGGCGGCCCTCGCCATGGGTTCCGACGACCCCGCGGTGGCCGACAAGGCCATGAAGCGCTACGCCCGACTCACCGAGCAGTTCGAGGCGCAGGGCGGCTACGCGGCCGAAGCCGAAGCCGCGTCCATCGCCAACAACCTGTCGCTTCCCGACCGTATCCTCGACCAGCCGCTGTCGACGCTGTCCGGCGGTCAACGCCGTCGGATCGAACTCGCGCGCATCCTCTTCTCCGACGCGCAGACGATGATCCTCGACGAGCCGACCAACCACCTCGACGCCGACAGCGTCGTGTGGTTGCGCGAGTTCCTCAAGGGCTACAAGGGCGGGCTGATCGTGATCAGTCACGATGTGGAGCTCGTCGGCGAGACCGTCAACCGGGTGTTCTACCTCGACGCGAACCGCCAGATCATCGACACATACAACATGAACTGGAAGAACTACCTGCGTCAGCGGGTGGCTGATGAGGAGCGTCGCAAGAAGGAACGCGCGAACGCCGAGAAGAAGGCGACGACCCTGCAGCTGCAGGCCGCCCGCTTCGGTGCGAAGGCTTCGAAGGCCGCTGCTGCGCACCAGATGATCGCGCGCGCCGAGAAGCTGCTTGCCGGACTGGACGAGGTGCGTCAGGAGGACCGGGTGGCGAAGCTGCGCTTCCCGAAGCCCGCCCCTTGCGGTAAGACGCCGATGATGGCCTCCGGCCTCTCGAAGTCGTACGGCTCGCTCGAGATCTTCACCGACGTCGACCTGGCGATCGATCGCGGTTCGAAGGTCGTCGTGCTCGGACTCAACGGTGCAGGAAAGACCACACTGCTGCGGATGCTCGCCGGCGTCGACCAGCCCGATACGGGACAGCTCGAGCCGGGGCACGGCCTCAAGGTCGGCTACTACGCGCAGGAGCACGAGAACCTCAACGTGAACCGCTCGGTGCTCGAGAACATGGTCTCGGCCGCTCCGCACATCACGGAGACCGAAGCGCGCAAGGTGCTCGGGTCGTTCCTGTTCACGGGTGACGACGTGCTCAAGCCCGCCGGCGTCCTCTCCGGTGGTGAGAAGACCCGTCTGTCGCTCGCGACGCTGGTCGTGTCGTCGGCGAACCTGCTGCTGCTCGATGAGCCGACCAACAACCTCGATCCTGCCTCGCGCGAGGAGATCCTCGGTGCGCTCGCGCACTACGAGGGCGCAGTCGTGCTCGTCTCGCACGACCCCGGTGCCGTGCAGTCACTCAACCCCGAACGTGTGCTGATCCTGCCGGACGGGGTCGAGGACATCTGGAGCCAGGAGTACCAGGACCTCATCGAGCTCGCCTAGGGGGTCGGTTCCGTGTCGGCGGCCCGGGATATCGTGACGGACATGGGGCTGGGGCACATCCGCGCGATCTGCTGGGACTGGAACGGCACGCTGCTCGACGATGCCGAGATCTGCCGTCAGGTCATGAACGCCGTGCTCGAGGAGCACGCGCTCGAACCGCTCGCCGACGAGCACGCGTACCGATCCGTCTTCCGCTTCCCGATCCGGGACTTCTACCGCTCGGTCGGACTCGGGGACGACCGATTCCTGTCGGCCGCAACCACGTATCTCGACCTGCTCGCCCAGC
This sequence comes from Microbacterium maritypicum MF109, assembly GCF_000455825.1. Classification (GTDB taxonomy): domain Bacteria; phylum Actinomycetota; class Actinomycetes; order Actinomycetales; family Microbacteriaceae; genus Microbacterium; species Microbacterium maritypicum_A. The sequence continues at coordinate 426,866 of NZ_ATAO01000206.1, read as the reverse complement.
GCGTCGGCGAGGCGCCGCTCCACTCCGACGTGCGGGCCACGCTCGCGGTGCTCCGTGAGCGAGGGATCCGCCAGGTCCTCGCTTCGGCGACTCTTCCGGATGCCCTCGCTCGGCAGATGGCCCCGCACGACCTGGGCGAGGCGTTCGAAGCGGTGCTGTCGATCGACGATCCCTTCCGCGCCTCCAAGCACGATGTGATCTCGCGATGGCTGGCGACATCCGGGATGGCTGCGCATGATGTGCTCGTCGTCGGCGACACCAATCACGATCGAGAGATCGCGGACGATCTCGGCGCGGAGTTCGTCCATTTCGACGGCGGGCACCAGAAGTGGGCAGGAGACACCCGCCGGGTCTCGACGCTCGGCGAGCTGATCGACCTCCTGGGGCCGCTCCCGGTGGGTTCCGCCTCCGCCGAACTCGCCTGACCACTCGGCCCTGCCCGGGGCGGACCCATGGCATAGTCGAGAGCATGCCGTTCGCGCATCCCCCGTCCTCGTCAGACATCAGCGACTGGTTGCGTGCGCAGCCTTCCCTCACCGGGGTCGCGCCGCCGCTCGATCTCGCAGGGCTTCCCGAAGATCCCGTGCCGTTATTCGTCGATTGGATCGGAGAGGCCGCCGAGAGCGGGGTCGCGGAACCGCACGCGGCGACCCTGGCGACGGTCGACGATGACGGCGTGCCGGATGCGAGGACACTGATCCTCAAGGGCGTCGACGCGCGAGGATGGGCGTTCGCCGGGACGCGCTCGTCCCGCAAGGGCGAGCAGATCGCCGCACGCCCTGCCGCGGCGTTGAACTTCTGGTGGCAGCCGCTCCGACGGGCCGTGCGGGTCCGGGGAATGATCCAGGAAGCGTCCGAGGTGGAGAGCGCCGCAGATCTCGCCGCGCGGTCGGCTGACGCTCGTCGCGGTGTCGCGCCGGGGGAATGGGTGCTCTGGAGGATCGTCCCGGCGCGGGTCGAGTTCTGGCAGGGATCGGCGGACCGGAACCACAGCCGGATCGTCTTTCAGCGCGCGGAGGGCGGCTGGAGCCGCAGCGTGACGGGCGAGGCCGCCGGTGTGGCGAGATATAGAGGCGCAGGGGAGCGGACATGAGCGGTTATCAGGTGCTCGAGATCGGGTCGCTCGACGAGTGGCGCACCCACCATGGTGGCTTCGATGCCGCACGATCGCGCGACGGGCGTCGCGTCGTCGACCATGAGCTGACGATGCAGTACATCGGGATGACCGCGAACGCGTTGGAGCCGGGCGAAGAGGCCGGCTACTGGCACGTGCACCGGAAGATCGAAGAGGTCTACGTGTTCCTCGGAGGGCGAGGGCAGATGGGGCTGGACGACGATGTGGTGGAGGTCGGCCCCGGTACCGTGATCCGCGTCGGTCAGGGCGTCGCTCGCACGTGGCGGGCGCGACCGGACAGTCCGGGCGAACTGCGCTGGCTCTGTCTCCGCGCCGGCGGCGAGGAACTGCCGCACCTTCCGGACGACAGCTCGCGGCTACCGGAGCGCCCGATGCCATGGTCGGACCGAGCGAGCACCGGCTGAAGAGTCACCGTACGTCGAGCAGTTCGTCCTCGACGTCGGCGTCGTGGTCCTTGCGGCGCGACTTCTTGACGGGGGCTTGGACTCCCTCGACCTCCTCGCGGTGCTTCACGATCTCCGTCCGGATGATGTATCCGATGAAGATGAAGCCCATCAGCGCGAAGAGAATCCACTGGATGGCATAGGACAGGTGCGGACCCGGATCGTCGGTGGGGGAGTCGAATCCCCCCAGCGTCCCTGCGCCGGCCGGGTCCTCGCTGATCATCCGTCCGTAGGCTCCGGTGATCACGTCACCGTCGACGAGATCGGCGATGGTCGGCAGATTGATGGTCGGCACCTGACCTTCGGGCGCGCCACGGCCCGATGCCGGAACCTGCTCACCCGGGCGAAGACGCACGGTGACCTCGGCTTCGCCCTCCGGCGGTGCTGGCACCGAATCCGGCGCGTCCCCGTCACCCGGCGGCACCCAGCCGCGATCGACGATGAAGATGCGACCATCGACGTCGCGGAACGGCACGAGCACCTCGAAGGCGCTCGTCCCGCCGTGCGGGCGGTTGCGCACCAGGAGCTGCTGGTCGGCGAGGTATTCGCCCTGCAGGATCACCGGTCGCCACTCGTCGGAGGGATCGAGGGCACCGTCTTCTCCGATGAGGTCGGAGAGGGGAACAGGCTTCGCGTCGTAGTTCTCTTCAACGAGCTCGATCTGCGCGGCTCTGGTCTCGTTGCGCTCGAACTGCCAGTTCGACAGGAAGACGCACGCGACCGCGAAACCGATCGCGATGAGCACGTAGACGGCCCATCGGGTCAGACGTCCGCTCATGCGGGGATCCCATCCCGAACACTGACAGGGAAGTCACGTGCTGCCAGATAGTCCCGGAGGTAGGCGACGTGCTCATCGCACGCCAACCAGATCTTCTCCCGATCGGCGGCATGGATGCGGGGGTTGCGCCATACGACCTGTCTGGTCGCCGCGCTCCGGCAGCCGGCACGCGAGCATTCGAGGTCTGTCATCGGTCCTTCGGGCCTTCGTGGATCGTGAACACCGGTGGTGTCGCGGGCTGGCTCTCGATCGGTGCGGGCGCCGGGGCGGACAGCTCCTGAACCGGCGACTCGGCACCGGTCTCGGTGCTGTCGCTGCCCGCGTTGGCGAAGACCACGGCGATGTACGGCAGCACGGCGGCGGAGATCCCGAAAACCCAGGTGTACCAACCGTACGGCTGGACCAGCACCATCAGAGCGAAGCACGCGATGCGGATGGACATCGTCAGGACATAACGGCGCACACGATGGTCTGCCTCATCCCGCGGAGACTGCGGCAGTGAGGTGACGGCCGGGACTTGACGCGCGTTCTTCACGATGTCTCAAGCCTACGCCGGTACCGGGCATTCGGCGTGCCGGTTCGGAGGCGGTTCAGCGCGAGAAGACGACGGGCAGGCTGAGCGCTCCGACGAACAGGAAGCCGATGAAGACGCCGATGAGGGGGAACGCGCCGATCGCGATTATCGCGGAGCCGAGGATCGACCCGGCATCGTCGGTAGGATCGATGACGGCTCGGGAACCCGTGCCACCGGCCAGAGCAGGAGTGTCCCCATGAGCGCTGAGCGCGTCGTCCTCGTCACCGGCGGAAACCGCGGTATCGGCCGCGCGATCGCGGAGCGTTTCGTGCGGGACGGATACCGCGTCGCGGTCACCGCTCGCAGCGGCGAGGGGCCGGAGGGGACTCTCACGGTCCGGGCGGATGTCACGGATGCGGCCGCGCTCGATGCGGCGTTCACCGAGGTGGAGCAGCAGTTGGGACCGGTGGAGATCGTCGTCGCGAATGCGGGCATCACCAAGGACACCCTGCTGATGCGCATGAGTGAAGACGACTTCGACAGCGTGGTCGCGACGAATCTGGGAGGCACGTTCCGCGTCGTCAAGCGTGCCTCAAAGGGCATGCTCCGGGCACGCTTCGGCCGCATCATCCTGATCTCGAGCGTCGTCGGACTCTACGGCTCCGCAGGCCAGGCCAACTACTCGGCGTCGAAGAGCGCCCTGGTCGGCTTCGCGCGATCGATCACCCGTGAGCTCGGCGCGCGCGGGATCACCGCCAACGTCGTCGCTCCCGGATTCATCGAGACCGACATGACCGCCGAGCTCCCCGAAGAGACCCAGAAGCAGTACAAGGCGAGCATCCCGGCCGCACGCTTCGCCACACCCGATGAGGTCGCGGGTGTGGTGACATGGCTCGCGGGTGACGACGCCGGGTACGTCTCGGGCGCGGTCATCCCCGTCGATGGCGGCCTCGGAATGGGGCACTGACCCCGAGACCGGTGTTCAGCGCGCGGTCGCCGCGTTGATCAGCGCACCGAGCCGTTCGGGCACGGAGAACTGCGGCCAATGGCCGGAGCCGATGCGCAGGACCTCGGCGTCATCGATCGACCGGTATTCGTCGGCGTACGCACCCCACTGGTCGATCATCTCGTCGAACGTGGCCTGATCGAGGCCAGCCATCAGCAGCGTCACCGGAACTCGATGGCGTGAGCGGTTCTCCAGGACGATGCCGTCGGTCGGCACCCTCGCGGGAACGCTGCGGGTGAGGCGAGTCGTACGCGCTCGGGTCGCGTCGTCGAGGTCGCTCACGTCCTCGTCCGGGAAGAAGCCCCAACCGGGGAAGGGCACGACCCCGTCCACGATCTCGAACTCGCTGATGCCGCTCCCGGGAGGGGGCGGCACGGTATCGACGAAGACGACTCGTTTCAGGCGCTCGGGGCGGGCATCGGCGACGCCCCATGCCACGTTGCCCCCGCCGCTGTGACCCACCACCACGATCTCTCCCTGCAGGGCGTCCACGGCATGGACGGCGGCGTCGATCCATTCGGCGATGCCGATCCCCGCGGAGATGGCGGCGGGCGCGCCGAGGCCGGGGAGGGTGAGGGGATGTGCGCGATGCCCGGCCTGTTCGAGGGCAGGGATCACCTCTTCCCAACTGGACGCATCGAGCCAGAGTCCCGGGATGAGGATGATGTCCATGAGCTGACGCTAGCGGTGGCGTCGGACTTTCACCACAGCGTTCCCTTACGGCAGCAGGGCGATGACCTCCGCCAAGTCCTGCGGGCCGATGACGAGGCTCGCGGCCTCCCGAACGGCGGGCTTCGCGTTGAAGGCGAGACCGAGACCGGCGACCGCCATCATCGGCAGGTCGTTCGCACCGTCGCCGATCGCGATGGTCGCCCGGGGAGCGACCCCGAGTTCCGCCGCCCACTCCCGGAGAGACAATGCCTTCGCCGCGCCGTCGACGATGTCACCGTCTACCAGGCCGGACAGCACGCCTTCTGCGGCGTCGAGACGGTTGGCTCGCCAGCGATCGACGCCGAGGGCCGGCGCGACGCTGTCGAGGATCTCGTGGAATCCTCCGGAGACGACGCCCACCACCCCGCCGCGGTCGTGGACGGCCGCAGTCAGCTCTCGCACGCCGGGCGTGGGCTCGATGCGCGCGCGGACGCGCTCGAAGGCCGACACCGGTACACCTTTCAGAGCCGCGACCCGCGAGCGCAGGCTCGTCGAGAAGTCGACCTCACCGCGCATCGCCGCTTCGGTGGCGGCCTGCACCTCGGCACGCCGCCCGGCTTCGTCGGCGAGCAATTCGATCACCTCGTTGCGGATGAGGGTGGAATCGGCATCGAGGACGACGAGGAAGCGCGCGCTGGTCACCCGTCGAGCCTAGCGATCGCTCGAGTGGTCGGTGTGCGGCGTGACGTGCTCAGCGGTCGATGAAGATGCCCTTGCCCACGACGGTGATGCCGGACTCCGTGACGGTGAAGCCGCGCGCCAGGTCGCGTTCACGGTCCACACCGACCGTCGCTCCATCAGCCAGCACCACGTTCTTGTCGAGGATCGCCCGGTGGATGCGTGCCCCCTGGCCGACGTGCACGTGGTCGAACACGACCGAGTCGGTGATGGTCGATCCTCCTCCGGCGAGTGTCCACGGACCGACCACGCTGCGTTCCAGGTGCGTTCCGGACAGCACCGAGCCGAGGGAGACGATCGAGTCGATCGCATTGCCGATCCGTCCGACCGAGTCCCTGACGAACTTCGCCGGCGGGGAGTTGACGGCCTGCGAGTGGATCGGCCACTCCATGTTGTAGAGGTTGAAGACGGGAAGCGTCGAGATGAGGTCCCGGTGCGCGTCGAAGAACGAGTCGATCGTTCCCACGTCCCGCCAGTACGACCGGTCGCGTGGAGAAGAACCGGGGACCTCGTTCTGCTTCATGTCGTAGTAGCCGGCCTCGCCGCGCTCGACGAAGTAGGGGACGATGTCGCCCCCCATGTCGTGCCCGGACACGGGAGACTCCCCGTCGGCCTCGACGGCGGCGATCAGCGCGTCGGCGTCGAAGATGTAGTTGCCCATCGAGGCGAGGACCTCGTGGGGCGAATCCTCGAGGCCCGCGATGTCGGTCGGCTTCTCGAGGAACTGCTTGATCCGTCCGGACTCCGCGTCGGCGTCGATCACGCCGAACTGCGACGCGAGCGCGAGCGGCTGGCGGATGCCGGCGACGGTCGCCTTGGCACCGGACTCGATGTGCGCCTCGAGCATCTGGCGGAAGTCCATCCGGTACACGTGGTCGGCGCCGATCACGACGACGATGTCGGGCTTCTCGTCGTTGATGAGGTTCATGCTCTGCAGGATCGCGTCGGCGGAGCCCGAGAACCACCGTTTGCCGAGGCGCTGCTGGGCCGGCACGGAGGTCACGTAGGAGTCGAGGAGCGCCGACATCCGCCAGGTCTGCGAGATGTGTCGGTCGAGGCTGTGCGACTTGTACTGCGTCAGCACCACGATCTGCCGCAACCCGGAGTTGATGAGGTTCGAGATCGCGAAGTCGATGAGTCTGTACTGTCCGCCGAAGGGCACTGCGGGTTTCGCTCTATCGGCCGTGAGAGGCATGAGGCGCTTGCCCTCGCCGCCGGCGAGGATGATCCCGAAGACCTTCTTTGGAGCGGACATGGCTCCACCATAGATGCCATCATCGTCGCTGTACTAGCGTTCAGACATGCGAGTTGAAATGATCACGAAGGAGTACCCGCCGGAGGTCTACGGCGGTGCCGGCGTGCACGTCGCCGAGCTCGTCGCGGCCCTCAGGGAGCACGTCGACGTGCGGGTCCGTGCGTTCGGCGCACCCCGTGACGAGGCGGGCACCTTCGCTTACCGCACGCCCGCAGAGCTCGCCGGGGCGAACGCCGCTCTGCAGACGCTTGGCACGGATCTGGAGATCGTGTCGGCTATCGCCGAGGCCGATCTGGTGCACAGCCACACCTGGTACGCGAACTTCGCCGGGCATCTCGCCTCGCAGCTGCACGGCATCCCCCACGTGCTCACGGCGCACAGCCTCGAACCCCTTCGACCATGGAAGGCGGAGCAGCTCGGCGGCGGCTACGCCGTCTCCAGTGGGATCGAGCGCCTGGCCTATGAGAACGCCGCAGCGGTGATCGCTGTGAGCGCGGGGATGCGTGCCGACATCCTGCGCAGTTACCCGCAGGTAGACCCGGCGAAGGTGCGGGTGATCCACAACGGGATCGACGTCGAACGCTGGCGTCCGGTACGCGACGACCAGTTCCTGCGATCGATCGGAATGGACCCTGCTCGACCGTCGGTCGTCTTCGTCGGTCGCATCACGCGGCAGAAGGGGCTGCCGTTTCTCCTGCAGGCCGCGCGTCTGCTGCCGCCAGAGGTGCAGCTGGTGCTCTGCGCCGGAGCGCCGGACACGCCGGAGATCATGGCGGAGGTCCAAGAAGGCGTCCGGCTGCTCCAGCAGGAGCGGGACGGGGTGATCTGGATCGAGCGGATGCTGCCGCGCGACGAGCTGTCGACGGTCCTGACGGCCGCGACGACGTTCGTCTGCCCGTCCGTCTACGAGCCCCTCGGGATCGTGAACCTGGAGGCGATGGCGTGCGGGGCGGCGGTCGTCGGGACCGCGACCGGTGGGATCCCTGAGGTCGTCGCCGACGGTGTGACCGGGCGTCTCGTCCCGATCGAGCAGGTTCAGGACGGCACCGGCACGCCGGTGGACCCTGACCGCTACGTCGCGGATCTGGCCGCCGTGCTCACGGAGGTGGCGATGGATCAGGATCGGGCACGCGCGTACGGCGAGGCCGGACGGGAGCGGGCGCGCGAGGAGTTCAGCTGGGCGGCGATCGCCGAGACGACGCGCGCGCTCTACGCGGAGCTGACCGCCTGAGCCGATAGGCTGAAGGCATGCCGAGCGCTCTGGAATTCACCGACGTCGTCGTGCGCCGTGAGGGGCGCAACATCATCGATCACGTGACCTGGAAGGTCGACGACGATCAACGATGGGTGATCCTCGGCCCGAACGGCGCGGGAAAGACCACGCTCCTGCAGCTGGCCGACACTCTCATGCACCCGACGTCGGGAACGGTGACGGTGCTGGGGGAGACCCTCGGCCGCACCGACGTGTTCGAGGTGCGCCCGCGCATCGGCTTCGCCTCGTCGGCCATGGCCAAGCGTGTGCCCCGGGACGAGACGGTTCTCAACACCGTGCTCACGGCGGCGTACTCCGTGCTCGGCCGCTGGAACGAGAGCTATGAGGCCATCGACGAGCGCCGCGCGCTCCGCGTCCTCGGCGACTGGCGTCTCGACCATCTGGCCGACCGCACCTTCGGCACCCTCAGCGACGGCGAGCAGAAGAGGGTCCAGATCGCGCGTGCCGTCATGACGGACCCCGAGCTCCTGCTTCTCGACGAGCCCACGGCTTCGCTCGATCTCGGCTCTCGTGAAGAGCTCCTCGCGCTCCTCAGCGGGTACGCGTCCTCGCCGACCACCCCGGCCATGCTGATGGTGACGCACCACGTGGAGGAGATCCCCGTGGGATTCACCCACGTGATGCTGATCCGGGACGGTGCCGTGGTCGCGGCGGGCCCGATCGCGGAGACGCTCACGGCCGAGGCTCTCAGCGACACGTTCGGCATGCCGATCGTGCTCAGCGGCGAGGACGGCCGCTACGCCGCCCGCGCAGCATCCTGATCCGGGTCTGATAGAATCGACCCTTGGTGCTCTCTGCACCGCAGACTTCCCTCGTCCCTGGCACAATCCAGGGCAGCAACTAAGGAATCCCATGAAGACTGACATTCACCCCGAGTACAAGGCTGTCGTGTTCCGCGACCTCGGTTCGGGCGAGACGTTCCTCACCCGTTCGACCGTGTCGAGCGACAAGACCATCGAGCTGGACGGCGTGGAGTACCCCGTCATCGACGTCGAGATCTCCTCGGCTTCGCACCCGTTCTACACGGGTAAGCAGCGCATCATGGACTCGGCCGGCCGCGTCGAGAAGTTCAACCAGCGCTTCAAGGGCTTCGGCGGCTCGTCCAAGTAACGATCGCCAACGAACAAGGCCCCATGCTCCTCGGAGCGTGGGGCTTTCTTCGTTCCCCGGCCGCTGCGTTCGCGGCCGTGCCCGAAACCTCAGAGGTCGAGTCGGATCCGGCCGTCGTCGATCGTGTCTGGAGGATCCCCCGGCGATGGTGCCGGGGCCGTCCGCTGCGTCTGGCGGTCGCGTTCGATACCCGCCTCGTGCGCAGACGGAGACCAGACGGCGTCGAATGCGCCGCCGAGTCCCCCTCCACTGGTCTCGTACTTCTTCTCGATCGGCACCCTCGAGAAGCCGAAGGCGATCACGACGATCACCGCCGAGACCAGGAGCAGCAGCACTCCGACCGTGACGAGCACGCCCACTCCCTGTTCCATGTGCTCCAGAGTAGGCGTCGGGTGGAGCGAGAGCATCCTCCTTCGGGAGGAGATGTTCAGCGGATGCGGCGACCGTGCGCGAGGTCGATGAGGCGCGACAGCACCGGTCCCGAACGCAGCCCGTTGTGCTCGTGCTCACTCGTCTGCCAGAGCTGCACCCCCGGGATGAGCTTCGCCGTCTCGAGAGAGAACTCATATGGCACGTAGACGTCGTTGACGTAGACCGCGGCCGCACCGGTCGCCTCCGACCCGGCGATCGCGGCCGCGTCGTAGATGCTCGGCCACTCGAACTCGGCGAGCTCGAGGGCGACCTCGCGCCATGGCCGGAACGCGGGCACCGTCTCGGCCCACTCGCGCCGGATGTGCTCACCTGTGAACAGCGTGGGGTCGTCGCGGAAGTCCGTGGGCTCGGTGCGCTCGGCCGACCACCGGGTCGCGTGCCCGTCCGCGTAGCTCGATTCGTGGAAGGCGAAGTACAGCGGGTTGCGGCCGTCGTAGGGCATCGCGTGCATCAGGTCGTATCGGAAGGCGTTTGAGGAGGGATCGCGCTCCAGAATCGACCACAGGGTCTGCCAGCCATCGTCGGTGCCGAGTGCCGATCCCACAGATCGGAGGCGTGAGCGGGAGACGACTTCTCCGTCGGGCAGGACGATGTCGCCGGCATCCGCCAGCTCGACGAGCCGTCGCATCACATCGCGGTGCTCTGGGAAACGGCGGTAGTAGCGTTCCGAGGCGTCGCGCATCTTGTCGTAGCAGAGCGCATACACGTCGTCAGGGTGCCGCCCCACGGCGCTGAGGCCTCCGGTGATGAAGACGTCCTCGAGGGAGGAGGCATCGGTGGAGAGGTACGCCAAGGTCGTGAAGCCGCCGAACGACTGTCCGAGCACGCTCCAGGTGGTGGCGCCCAGGTGCTCGCGCACGGCCTCGCAGTCGCGCACGATCGCGTCGGCGCGCAGATGCGTGAGGTGCTCGGCGACGGCGGCCGAGCCGCGCTCGAGGTCGCCGTCGCCCACAGGAGTGGACCGACCGGTCCCTCTCTGGTCGAGAAGCACCAGGCGATAGTGGGCGAGGGCCTCGTCGAGCCAGGCTGGCGATGTCGAGGAGTGGAAGGGGCGCGGAGCCTCATGCCCGGGCCCGCCCTGGAGGAAGACCAGGTAGGGGAGGGCGTCGCCGCCTTCGCGGGTGACCACGCGGGCGAAGATCTCGATGGTGCGGTGATCGGCCGGATCGCCCCAGACCAGCGGGACGGTGAGCGTGTGCTCTTCGACGGTCAGATCCTGCAGCGTGCGGACGATGGTGCTCATGTTCACATCACATTTCCGATATAGGAGTACTTGACGAAGACCTCCGAGGCGATGCCCGACTCCTCGAGCACGCCCTGCACCGCGGTCATCATGTAGTTGGAATCCCAGCCCATGTAGAGGAAATGACCCTCGTCGAGCTCATCCCACTGCCCCTTCCAGGCCATGTCCTGGTAGATCGGACCGCCGTGCGCGGCGCAGTACGCCAGGGCGGCCTCTCTCGTGTCGGTCCAGGCGCGACGGAAGACCCGATTGAACAGATACTTGACGTCGGGAACCTCCCATCGTTCACCGCGATACTCGACGTAATCGAACTCCCGCTCCCAGCCCGTCGGCCATCCGCGGCGACGGACCGCATCGAGGATCGGCGTCAGGCCGTCGTCATCGATCTCCGGCAGCGCGGGGCGCGCCCAGATGCGGATGAGGTCGGCTGTGAGCGCGATCGTGCGGCGGGTGATCGCCGCCGTGTTCCAGGAGCCGAGGTCGGTGAGATCGCGCGTGGCCGGCACGGAGCTGTGCGCGTAGGCTTCCGAGCGCTTGACGGGGAAGGAGGCACCGAACACCCGCTCCGTCAGCGACTGCTCGAGCAGGGTCAGATTGCCGAGGGTCGGAGCGAGGGCACGGTGGCTGTTCTGCTCGTCTTCGGAATAGTCGATCCACGATCGCTCCCCGTCGCCCGACCACGCATCTCCGGGTACGGTCGGGACGATGTGCTCGACGTCGAAGTCGTCGACGTCGTCGACACCTTCGAGCCGTCCCAGCACATACGCGGGGTGGGGGAGCTCGCTGTACTTCACGACCGCACTGACGCGCTCGTCGGAGGGCGTGATGCGCGCGAACGCCCGGGCGAGCGCATCGCGACCGTCGCGGCGCGCTCGGCACAGTCTGGCGACGAGTCTCTCCGCGGGCAGGTTCACGAGGGCGCGGCGGAGGGAGAGGGCCTGCAACCACTCCAACGTCTCGACGAACTCTGCGCGGTCGATCACGCCGCGCAGATGATCGCTGTAAGCGCTCATCACGAGCGGGTAAGAGGAGCGGCCGAACGTGTTGACGTGGCGCAGCTGCCGCGCGATCTCCGGGTCCTGCTCCCGCGACGGATCCAGCAGGGTGCCGTAGATCTCGGCGTAGTGCCGCCACTCGGCCGCGTCCGCCTGCAGATGGTCGACGTCGACGCGCGGGAACGACTGCCGGAAGGCGCTGTACACGCCGTGCTCGCCGTTCGCGGCGACCTCGCGTCCGGTGACGAGTACGAGGTAGTGCCGCCAGAAGGCACCGATCGCCTCGCCGGTGTGCCGTTCTATCGGAACCCAGAACCGGGCCTCGACGTCGACCTGTTCCGCGTGGCTGAGCCCCATCAGGATGTAGTTGTGGATGAGCTCGTGGTCGCGCAGCGGCTCGCCCGTCGAGTTCAGGCTCTCGAAGATCTGCTGTGCGTTCGCCTGCGCGCCGAGGGTGATCGACACGTGCTCGAGCTTCTGCAGCCCGCGCCAGATGGCCGGAACCTCGTCGACGTGGATCTGGCTGCGGAAGAAGGCGTAGTTGTCGTCGAAGCGCGACTCTCGGTCGGCGTCATCGCGTCGATCCAGGACCACGGACTCGTACAGGTCGGCCCAGGCATCGTGCGGGCGCAGCTTGGTGCGGTCCGGAGTGTCGGAGCGCACCAGCACGCGTTCGAGCGCTGCGGCCATGGCGCTGTCGGTATCGCGGATCGCATGATGCAGGGCGGCCACCAGCAGCATGAGAGTGGTGATGCGCTGTTGGCCGTCGATGAGGATCAGGTCGGAGTCGGCTGCGGAGCCGTCTTCGGCGGACAGGATCGAGCCGATGAAGTGACGGTGGGCATCGTCTTCGCCGGCGACCGCGCGGATGTCGGAGAGGAGACGTTCGCAGCCGCCGATGTCCCACCGGTACTGCCGCTGATACACGGGGACGACGATGGTCGTGCTCCCTGCCGCGAGCCATTCGATCGTGTTGACTGCTGTCGCCTCGACGTTGGTCGCGGTGCTCATGCTGGTGTCTCGTCCTCCCGTAGCGACGGGCGCCGAGGACTCGCCGGGCGCCCCGATCAGTCTATTCGGTTATGCACGGCCGACCTCCGAAGGGCTCCCGGACCACGCTGTTAGGCTTGCCTTATCAGGGCCTGTTAAAACGTGCTGGCCCCCGATGAAAGGAACATGACTCGATCATGGGTTACATCAAGTCCGCTGCCCTCGAGGAAAAGGGATTCGTCGTCCTCGACAGCTACAACCAGGAGCTCGACCCCAAGGAATGGCTCGACATCGAGTACAACGACTGGAAGTCGTCGGGTGACACCCGCTTCGCCCCTCTCGCCAGTGCCTTCGGTGACATCGAGTGCAACGGCTTCTGGAACCACAAGCCGCCGCGCACCGACAAGGATGGCGTCTGGATCGACTCGCAGACCGAGAAGGCCCCGAACCTGACGCGCCGCGCGCAGGAGCCGGGTGCCAACGTCGGCCGCTGCCGCGTGATCGAGCTGCAGCCGACCCCGTACGGCGACTGCCTCTACAACCTGCACCAGGATGACAACAACCGTCTGAACCCGGACGGCACGGGCTGGGTGGTCCGCGGCTTCTTCAATCTGACGGACGACAAGGACAGCTACTTCGTCCTGCGCGAGAACCGCACCGACCCCAGCATCGAGTACCGCATCGCCCTTCCGGCCGGTGCGCAGCTCATCGTCGACACGCAGCGCCTCTGGCACGCGGCCACGCACAACGGCACGGAGCCGCGCTACTGCCTCATCACCTCGTGGACCTCGGGCCCGGAGCTCGATGCCTACATCGAGAAGTACCACGGCACCGACGATGTGCCCAACTACGAGGTCGACCAGGAGACGCTGGAGTTCGGCTATGCCGAGCAGGCGCGCAAGGACGCCGCTCGTGCGGCGTACTACGCCGCCAAGGGCCAGCAGGTCAAGCAGGCCATGAGCGAGGCCTGATCCTCGTCAGATCTACGACCGATTGCGGTCCGAAGGCCCCGGTCCCCGTGACCGGGGCCTTCGTCATGGAATGACATGCTTGTGATTTCTGTGGATCTCGGCGAGAATGGGCGCACAACCGCATATTCTCGCCACTTCGTGGTTCAGGTCGTTGGGGAAGACGCACCTGATGAAACGGAGAGATCATGGCGACGGCTTACGCACGCGGAGTGGTGTTCATCCACTCTGCGCCTCGCGCGCTCTGCCCGCACCTCGAATGGGCGGTGGGTCGCGCTATCGGGCGTGCGGTGAACTTCGACTGGACCGAGCAGCCCGTCCTGGACGGCGCACGACGCGCGGAGTTCTACTGGGACGGCCCTGTCGGCACCGGAGCGGCTCTCGCGACCTCCATTCGCGGCTGGGAGCACCTCCGTTTCGAGGTGACCGAGGACCCGACGCCCCGCAGCGACGGCGGCCGTTGGCTGCATACGCCCGATCTCGGCATCCACTACGCCCAGACCGATGCCGCCGGCAACATCGTGATCGGTGAAGACCGCATCCGCTATGCGATGGAGATCGCCGCCGGGAGCGCGGTCGAGCTGCAGCGCGAGCTCGACATCGCCCTCGGCTCCGCCTGGGACGAGGAGCTCGAGCCCTTCCGCCATGCCAGCGACGATGCCAGGGTCGTCTGGCTCCACAAGGTCGGCTGAGCCGACACCACAGACCGGAACGGGGGAGGCGTGAGTATCGGATGCCGGTGAGTCATCCCGGACGCTGAGAAGACGTATCCCCGCTCCGCACGATGAGGACGCCGCCCCGGGAACGGGGCGGCGTCTTCGTCATCCGGATCAGATGACCGCGGAGTGTTGGAGTTCCGCAGTGCGCGATGCGCTTCCCTCGCGCACGTCTCCCCAGGCGAGGGTCAACCGCCGCATCGCCTCCGCCATCCGCTCGGGTGGGAGCGTGATCGGGATGCGCACCCGGCGCTCGAGCACGCCGCCCGTCGTGAAGCGGGGGCCGGGCGGAAGAACGAGGCGCCGCTCGCGCGCGGCGAGGGAGAGCGAGGTGGACAGTGGCGCGCCGATGTCGATCCACGCGGAGAGGCCTCCGGGCGTCGGCGGCATCCGGAACCCGGGGATACCGGCCACACCCGCCTCAACCGCCCCACGACCCGCGCGCAGGCGCCGGCGGACGTGCGCGCTGAGCGCCGGCATGTCGGAGAGCAGCTCGACGGCGATGCACTGCTCGAGCAGCGCCGTACCGAGTTCGAACGAGGGGCGCACCGCGAGCAGCCGCGCGATGACGGAACGCTCCGCGCGGACCCAGCCGATGCGCATCCCGCCCCATGCGATCTTCGACATCGATCCGACGGTGATCACGTTGGGGCCGCCCGCGGCCATGGGAATCGGTGCCCAGCCCCGGTCGATGTCGAGCTCGGTCGTCGTCTCGTCGACGATGAGGTGAGTGCCCACGTTGCGCGCGGTGGTCACGATGCGCGGCCGCTCGTCGTCGGGGAGGGTCGCGCCGGTCGGATTGTGGAAGTCGGGGATGAGATACGCGACATGAGGCCGGGAGCTCATCAGCGTCTCGTTCAGATGCCGCGTGTCCCACCCGTCGGCGTCCACCGGCGTGGGGAGAAGCCGGTACCCGTGGCGGTTCAGCGCCTCGAGAGCGTGAGGGAACGTCGGCTGCTCGACCAGGGCTCGCTCACCGCGCCGCCCGATCGCCGTGAGGATCAGGTTCACCGCGTTGAGAGCACCGGAGGTGATGATGATCTCGTCGGCCGACGTCGGAGCGCCGCGATCACGGAACCGCTGCGCGACGGCTTCTCGCAGCTCGGGAAGTCCACGCAGCGAGTATCCGCTGGTGCCGCGCAGCGCCGCGAGGCGGGGCAGCGAGCGCACCGTCGCGTCGTACAGGCCCGGGGTCGAGTCCATCGACGCGATCGACAGGTCGATGGAGTCGTCGTCGGCCTCCGCGCCCGGAGCGGTGTGGCCGTTGGGGAGCGTGACACGCGTGCTTCCGCCGTGCAGACGTGAGACGTAGCCGTCGGTCTCCAGCACGCCGTAGGCGCGGGTGACCGTCGAACGGGAACGGCGCAGCTCGACGGCGAGTGCACGCTCACTCGGCAGACGCTCGCCGACGGTGAGTCGGCCGTCGAGGATCAGTGCCCTGATCCGGTCCGCGAGCCCCGACGCCGTGGCGCCGGCCACGTTGTGCGCTCCGAGCTGTTCGACGAGTCGTGATCCCATACGTCCAGCATGACGCAAAGTGGCCTGATCTATGCAGACCACTTTGCGGCGAGTGGCTTCGCCTCGAAAGGCGGATCGGGGGCCAGAGTGGAGGGATGTTCCTGCGTTCTGTGCTCCTCCCCGTGACGGCGACCAGTCGGCGCGACCTCGTCGAGAGGCTCGTGCAGCTGCTCGCCGGTCTGTTCCTCTACGGCGTCGCGCTCGGGTTCATGGTGCGGGGAGGCATCGGCGTCGCTCCCTGGGACGTGCTGGCTCTCGGTCTCGCCGCGCAGACCGGCCTCGGCTACGGCGTCATGACCGTGCTGGTCTCGATCATCGTCCTTCTGCTGTGGATTCCGTTGCGCCAACGCGTGGGGCTGGGCACCGTGTTGAATGCCCTGCTCGTCGGTCCGAGTGCGGATCTCGCGCTCGCCCTGATCCCGCAACCGTCCTCGGTGTGGATCGGCGCTCCGATGTTCGTCTTCGGGCTGCTTCTGCTGTCCTTCGCGACCGGCCTCTACATCGCCGCCGACTTCGGCCCCGGCCCTCGTGACGGCCTGATGACGGGGCTCGTCCGTCGAACCGGATGGGCGGTGTGGCTGGTGCGCACACTGATCGAAGGGAGCGTGCTGCTCGTGGGCTTCCTGCTGGGCGGCCCCGTCGGCGTCGGCACCGTGCTCTTCGCCTTCGGTGTCGGCCCGCTGATCGGCTGGTTCCTCCCGCGCATCACCCGGATGCGCGGGGCCCGATCGCAGAAGCTCGGGAGCCTCCGCACCTCCTGACGGAACACCGAGGACCTGCATGACCTGTGCACGCTTGCGTGATCGAGTACCGGCGGATGCTCATGCTTCCGTGTGATCCTCATGCCGATGAGAAGAGCGGCCCTCGGAATCCCGAGGGCCGCTCATCGTTGTGGCGTGTCAGTCGGCGCTGGCGACCACGAGGACCGCGTTGTGACCGCCGAATCCGAACGAGTTGCTGATCGCGACCTGCGGACCGTCTCCGAGGGGCGTGGCTTCGCCGGAGAGGCGGAACGGGACGGCCGGGTCGGGCTCCGTCATGTTGATCGTCGGCGGGGCGACACGGTCGCGCAGCGCGAGGAGGGAGAAGATCGCCTCGAGCGCACCGGTGCCACCGAGAAGGTGCCCGGTCGATGCCTTCGTCGCGGAGACAGGGATCTCGTCGATCCGGTCTCCGAAGACCTTCTTGAGTGCCACGTACTCGTTGGGGTCGCCGACCGGCGTCGATGTCGCGTGCGCGTTGATGTGCGTGACCTGGTCGGCCGTGACCCCGGCCTCCTCAAGCGCCTGCGTGACGGCACGGGCCGCGCCGTTGCCCTCAGGGTCGTTGCCGGTGATGTGATAGGCGTCTGCGGTGACGCCGCCACCCAGCACATAGCCGTAGATCTTGGCGCCGCGGGCCTTGGCGTGCTCCTCGGTCTCGAGGATCAGCGCGGCTGCGCCCTCGCCCATGACGAAGCCGTCACGGTCGATCGCGCCGGGACGCGAGGCATGGGCGGGGTCGTCGTTCCGGCGCGAGAGGGCCTGCGCGGAGGCGAAGGAGGCCATCGTGATCGGATGGATCGCGGATTCCGTGCCGCCGGCGATCACGACGTCCGCGAGCCCGTCCTGCAGGTGATGGAAAGCGTGGATGATCGATTCGGTGCTGGAGGCGCACGCGCTGACCACGGTCTGCGCGTAAGCGCGGGCGTGGAACTGCAGCGACAGGTTTCCGGCAGCGGCATTCGGCATGAGCATCGGAACGGTGAGAGGCATGACCCGGCGCGGGCCCTTCTCACGGAGGGTGTCCCAGGCGTCCAGAAGCGTCCAGAGGCCGCCGATGCCGGTGGCGAAGTCGACGCCGAGGCGCTCGGGGGCGACCTCGGGAGAACCGGCGTCCTCCCAGGCCTCGCGTGCGGCGATCAGCGCGAACTGCGACGAGGGGTCGAGGCGCTTGGCCTCGTGGCGGGGGAGCACCTCTTCAGGGCGGACAATCGCCTCGGCGGCGAAGGTGACGGGCAGCTCGTACTGCTGTACCCAGTCGTGTTCGAGCGTGCGAGTGCCGGACATGCCGGCCAGCAGGTTCGTCCAGTTCTCCGGGGCCGTGCCGCCGATGGCGGAAGTGGCGCCGATGCCGGTGACGACGATGCGCTTGGTCATGAGGTGTGGTTCCTTGTCGAAACGAAGTCGAACGGGTGAGAGGGCAGGCGGAGGATGCCACTCCCCGCGAGGCGCGGGAGTGGCATCCTGCCGGGATTACTCCTGGCCCGCGACGATGAAGCTGACGGCGTCGCCGACGGTCTTCAGGTTCTTGACCTCGTCGTCGGGGATGGTGACGCCGAACTTCTCCTCGGCGTTGACGACGATCGTCATCATCGAGATGGAGTCGATGTCGAGGTCGTCCGTGAACGACTTCTCGAGGGCGACCTCGGAAGCGTTGATGCCGGTCTCGTCGGTGATGAGCTCTGCGAGGCCGGCGAGGACCTCATCGTTGGTGAAAGCCATGTGGTCTTCCTCTTTCTTGCGGGTTGTTTTCGGAACCGTGGAACAGTCTAGGGAAGGTCAGCGCATTCTCAGGGAAGGACGACGACCTGTGCGGCGAACACGAGACCGGCACCGAAGCCGATCTGCAGGGCGAGACCGCCCGACAGCTCGGGGTGTTCGGCCATCAGGCGGTGGCTGGCCAGCGGGATGGAGGCGGCGGAGGTGTTGCCCGTCGTCTCGATATCGCGCGCGATCACCGTGGTGTCGGGCAGCTTCAGCTGCTTGGCGAACTCGTCGATGATGCGCATGTTGGCCTGGTGCGGGATGAACGCGGCGATGTCGGAGGGCTCGACGCCCGCTTTGTCCAGCGCCTCGCGTGCGACCTTGGCCATCTCCCAGACTGCCCAGCGGAAGACCGTCGGGCCCTCCTGGCGGAGGGTCGGCCACGGCACCACGCCGTCGCGGAAGTCGGTGAGTGTGCCGTTCATGCCTACCGCGTCGGCCTTCGAGCCGTCGGAGCCCCAGACCGCGGGAGCGATGCCCGGCGTGTCACTCGGGCCGATGAGCGCAGCGCCCGCACCGTCGCCGAGGAGGAAGGAGATGCTGCGGTCGGTCGGATCGACGACGTCGGACAGCTTCTCGGTGCCGATCACCAGTGCGTAGCGCGCAGCGCCGGCCTTGATCAGCGCATCGGCCTGAGCGATCGCATAGGCGAAGCCGGCGCAGGCAGCGTTGATGTCGTAGGCCGCCGCGGGGTTCGCCCCCACACGGTCGGCCACGATCGCCGAGACGGACGGGGTCTGCTTGGGGTTGCTGATGGTCGCGACGATCACCAGATCGACCTGGTCCGCCGGGACACCCGACTTCTCGATCGCCTCGGCCGCCGCCGTGGTCGCGAGGTCGATCGCGTCCGTCCCCTTGTCGGCTCGCGCGCGGGTGATGATGCCCGTGCGCTGGCGGATCCACTCGTCGCTGGAGTCGATCGGACCCACCAGGTCTTCGTTCGGCACGGCGTTCTCGCCGCGGGCTGCGCCGTAGGAGTAGATGCGCGTGTATGCCGGGCCGGTCACCTGGGCGAGGGTGGCACTCATGCGGCTTCTCCATTCAGCAGCGCGACGGCCGCATCGAGGTCTTCGGGAGTCTTCACGGCGACGGTCGGGATACCGCGGAGGCCGCGCTTGGCGAGGCCGACCAGGGCGCCGGCGGGGGCGAGCTCGATGACCCCGGTCACGCCGGCGTCCGCGAAGGACTGCATGCAGAGGTCCCAGCGCACCGGCGACGAGACCTGGTCGACGAGGAAGCTCAGCGCCTGGGCCCCGTCCGCGACGACGGAGCCGTCACGGTTGGTCCAGAGAGTGATGTCGGGGTTCGCGGGGGTGACGTCGGCCACCGCGTCGCGGAGAGCGGCGACGGCGGACGCCATGTACCGCGTGTGGAAGGCTCCGGCAACCTGCAGCGGGACCACGCGGGTGCCCTTGAGGGGTTCCTCCGCGAGAGCGGCGAGAGCCGGGAGGGCGCCGGCGACGACGATCTGTCCGCCGCCGTTGTAGTTGGCGGGGGAGAGGTCGAGCTCGGCGAGGCGCGCCAGAAGGGCGTCTTCGTCGCCGCCGAGCACGGCGCTCATCCCGGTCTGCTCCTGTGCTGCAGCGTCGGCCATCGCACGGCCGCGGATGCCCACTAGGCGCATGCCGGTGTCGGCGTCGATCACGTCGCTGCCGACGAGTGCCGCGATCTCTCCGACCGAGTGGCCGGCGATGCCGTCGGCGCGACGACCGGCGCGCTGCGTCAAGGCGTCACCGGCGATCAACGACGCGGCGACGATCAGCGGTTGCGCGACACGCGTGTCACGGATCGTGTCGGCGTCGGACACCGTGCCGTGTTCGTGCAGATCGACCTCCGCGGCGTCGGAGTACGAGGCGAGGCGCTCGGCCACCCCGTCGAGCTCGAGCCAAGGGGCGAGGAATCCGGGGGTCTGCGAGCCCTGACCTGGGCATACAACGACAATCACCCACCCAGTCTGCCAACGATTGCCGGAGATCGGTGGATGATCCATCACAAGATTCGGAAAAACCCTTGTGTGTGGTGTACAGAAGGGCGCGCTCAGCGCTGCGGACGTCGAAGCGGTGGCCGCCGCCGCACCTGATCCGCCGCACCGATCGAACCGAGGATCAGCGCGGTCTGCAGGATGAGAGCCTCACGGGGGCCGGTGGCGTCCCAGCCGATGACCTCGCTCACGCGCTTCAGGCGATAGCGCACAGTGTTGGGGTGCACGAACAGCTCGCGTGCTGTGGCTTCGAGGGAGCGCCCGTTGTCGAGGTAGCTCCACAGGGTCGTCACCAGATCGGTGGAGTGCGCCTGCAAGGGGCGGAAGATGCGCTCGATCAGGGTCTGCTTCGCCAACGGGTCTCCGGCGAGTGCCCGTTCCGGGAGCAGGTCATCGGCTTCGACGGGACGGGGAGCACCGCGCCATGCACGGGCGACGGCGAACCCCGCGAGCGCGGCGCGTGCGCTCTGGCTCGCGTCCACGAGGGCAGCGACCTCGGGGCCGAGTACGACGTATCCCGGGCCGAAGGACGGCTCGAGGCGGGAGGCGATCTCTTGGAAGCCGAGCTCTTCCTCTTCGACTTCGTGCCCCTCGACTCGGGCGCGTCCGAGCACCAGGACGAGTCGGGAGCCCTGCACGCCGATGAGCACGTCGACAGCGAGCTTCCTCGCCGTACGGCGGACCAGATCGACGTCGAACTGGGGAGGCGTGGTGCCGACGAGGACGGCGACCTCCCCGTGACCGTGCCATCCGAGCGCGGCGATCCGGCTCGGGAGCTCTTCGTCGGCCTCGCCCGTGAGGATCGAGTCGACGACGAGCGCCTCCAGGCGCGCATCCCACAGGCCGCGGGCCTCCGCAGCCCTGGCGTACACGTCGGCCGCCGCGAAGGCGACATCACGCGAGTAGAGCAGGATCGCTTCGCGGAGATCGTTTCCCCGCCCGGCGACGCGCTCCTCGGTGACCTCGACCGTCACGCGGATCAGCTGCAGGGTCTGCTGGAGGCTGACGCTGCGCAGGAGTTCACGCGGGGCCGCGGCGAAGATGTCGGCCGCGATCCACGGGGTGGAGGTGGGGTCTTCGTACCACTGGATGAACGACGTGATGCCCGCCTGGGCCACCAGCCCGACCGCAGAGCGGCGGGCTGGTGGCATATCGGCGTACCACGGGAGGGTGTCCTCCAGGCGCTTGATCGTCACCGAGGCGATGTCACCGGAGATCCGGCGCAGCCAGGTGAGCGTCGCGGCCTTGTCCATGCCGGAAGGAGGAGAACCTGTCACCGAGGGCTCAGCTTTCGCCGCCCGCGTTGCCGCTGGTTCCGGCGTTCACATCGTGCAGGCTGTACTTCTGGATGGCCTGCGCGGCGAGAGAACGGTCGACGACCCCGTCTTCGGCGAGCGACTGCAGCGTGCGGACGACGATCGACGGGCCGTCGATCTTGAAGAAGCGACGAGCCGCGGCCCGCGTGTCGGAGAAGCCGAAGCCGTCGGCACCGAGCGTGGCGAAGCGGTTCGGCACCCACGGGCGGATCTGGTCCTGCACAGCGTGCATGAAGTCGCTGACCGCGACGACCGGACCCTCGGCACCCTGCAGCTTCTGGGTGAGGTACGCGGTGCGGGGCTCTTCCTCCGGGTGCAGGAAGTTGTGCTCGTCGGCGGCGAGGCCGTCGCGGCGAAGCTCGGTCCAGGACGTGACCGACCAGACGTCGGCGATCACACCCCAGTCGTTCTTCAGCAGCTGCTGAGCCTCGAGTGCCCAGGGAAGACCGACGCCCGACGCGAAGAGCTGGGCGCGGGGGCCCTCGCCCTCGCCGACCGAAACGCGGTGGATGCCGCGCACGATGCCGTCGACGTCCACGTTCTCCGGCTCCGCCGGCATGACCATCGGCTCGTTGTAGAGCGTGATGTAGTACATGACGTTGGGGTCTTCGTGGTTGCCGCCGTACATGCGCTCGAGACCGGAGCGCATGATGTGCGCGATCTCGTAGCCGTAGGCCGGGTCGTACGAGACCGTCGCCGGGTTCGTGGCGGCGAGCAGGTGCGAGTGGCCGTCTGCATGCTGCAGGCCCTCACCCGTGAGGGTGGTGCGACCTGCCGTGGCGCCCATGATGAACCCGCGGGCCATCTGGTCGCCGGCCGCCCACTGGGCGTCGCCGGTGCGCTGGAATCCGAACATCGAGTAGAAGAGGTAGATCGGGATCAGCGGCTCGCCGTGCGTGGCGTAGGAGGTGCCGGCCGCGGTGAACGCCGCGAGGGCACCCGCCTCGTTGATGCCGACGTGCACGATCTGGCCCTGCGGGCTCTCCTTGTAGGCGAGGAGGAGCTCGCGGTCGACCGACGTGTAGTGCTGGCCGTTGGGGTTGTAGATCTTCGCCGACGGGAAGTAGGCGTCCATTCCGAACGTGCGGGCCTCGTCCGGGATGATCGGGACGATGCGGTGGCCGAAGTCCTTCGAGCGCAGCAGGTCCTTCAGCAGGCGGACGAACGCCATGGTCGTGGCGATCTCCTGCGTGCCGGAGCCCTTCTTGGGCAGGGCGTACGCCGAGTCGTCCGGCAGCGACAGTCCGACGTGGGTGGAACGGCGCTCCGGCAGGTAGCCGCCGAGAGCCTGACGACGCTCGAGCATGTACTGGATCGTCTCGTCCTGGGGGCCCGGGTTGTAGTACGGGGGCAGGTAGGGGTTCTCCTCGAGCTGCGCATCCGTGATCGGGATGTGCATCGCGTCGCGGAACGTCTTGAGATTGTCCAGCGTCATCTTCTTCATCTGGTGGGTCGCGTTGCGGCCCTCGAAGTGCGGACCGAGGCCGTAGCCCTTGACGGTCTTCGCGAGGATGACGGTGGGCTTGCCCTTGTGCTCGGTCGCTGCCTTGAACGCGGCGTAGACCTTGCGGTAGTCGTGGCCACCGCGCTTGAGGTTCCAGATGTCCTCGTCGGAGTAGTCCTTGACGAGGGCCGCGGCGCGCTCGTCGCGTCCGAAGAAGTGCTCGCGCACGTAAGCGCCGGACTCGGCCTTGTACGTCTGGTAGTCGCCGTCGGGGGTGACGTTCATCAGGTTGAGCAGTGCGCCCTCGGTGTCGCGGGCGAGCAGGTCGTCCCATTCGCGACCCCAGACGACCTTGATGACGTTCCAGCCCGCACCGCGGAAGAACGACTCGAGCTCCTGGATGATCTTGCCGTTGCCGCGGACCGGGCCGTCGAGGCGCTGCAGGTTGCAGTTGACGATGAAGGTGAGGTTGTCGAGGCCCTCGTTGGCGGCGACCTGCAGCTGGCCGCGGCTCTCGACCTCGTCCATCTCGCCGTCGCCGAGGAAAGCCCAGACGTGCGACTGCGAGGTGTCCTTGATGCCGCGGTTCTCGAGGTACTTGTTCGACATCGCCTGGTAGATGGCGTTGATCGGCCCGAGCCCCATCGACACGGTCGGGAACTGCCAGTACTCCGGCATCAGACGCGGATGCGGGTACGACGGGATGCCGTTCGGGGCGTGCGACTTCTCCTGGCGGAAGCCGTCGAGCTGGTCTTCGCTCAGACGTCCCTCGAGGTACGAGCGGGCGTAGGTGCCGGGCGAGGCATGACCCTGGATGAAGATCTGGTCGGCGCCGCCGGGGTTGTCGGCACCCTTGAAGAAGTGGTTGAAGCCGACCTCGTACAGCGCGGCCGACGACGCATACGTCGAGATGTGTCCGCCGACGCCGATGCCGGGGCGCTGCGCGCGGTGCACGGTGATCGCGGCGTTCCAGCGGATCCATGCACGGTAGCGACGCTCGACCTCTTCGTCGCCGGGGAACTCGGGCTCGTTCTCCGAGGCGATGGTGTTGATGTAGTCCGTCGTCGGGACCATCGGCACGCCCAGGTGCAGCTCCTTCGAGCGCTTGAGCAGGCTGAGCATGATCTCGCGGCCGCGGCCGTGGCCCTTGGCATCCACCAGCTCATCGAGGGACTGCTGCCACTCGCCGGTCTCCTCCGGATCGCTGTCGAGGGGGCCCTGGGAGTACGGATCCTGGTCGTGCACGGTCACGGGGGAACCTTTCGTCAAGCTGGCAGGTCATGCCAAGGAAACGGGAAGCGACACGGGCAGCCTTGTCAGCTGTGCACAACGCGCGCCGGATTCAGCCTATCCCTCTTCTACGACACGGGTGCGCATCGGGCTCCCGATAGACTGACGACACCAGGGCCTTTAGCTCAGCTGGTAGAGCGCCACGTTTACACCGTGGATGTCGTCGGTTCGATCCCGGCAGGGCCCACCCCAGATCGCGAGCTCCATCCTGTCGCCGCGGCGATGACAGGATGGGAACATGACCCCGTCGAGGAAGAGCGCACTCGTGCGTGGGTTCTCCTCGGCGTCGCTCGCGACGTTCGCGGCGCTGGCCGGCCACGTGACCGGCGGCGGACAGATGCCGGGCCCGTTGGGCATCCTGGTGCCCTGGATCTTCTCCCTCATGGTCTGCGTGCTCCTCGCGGGCCGGAAGCTCTCGGTGATCCGATCGAGCATCTCCATCGCGATCAGCCAACTCCTGTTCCACCTCCTGTTCGTCCTGGGGACGATCGAGCCCTCGGGGCGGTCCCTCGGTCACGTACACGGCACTGCCATGGTTCTGCCCGGTGCTTCCGGCACGACGGAGTTGGTCGTCGCCGACGGGACCATGTGGATCGGACACCTGTCGGCGGCGATCGTGACGGTCGCCGCCGCGCATCGCGGTGAGCGGATGCTGCTCGCGCTGCGAGACCTCGCGATTCGGGTGGTCCTCTGGGTGCGTCGTCGGGTGGCAGCGGCGTTGGGCGCCCCCGCGATGCTCGACCTGCGCGAACCGGGCGTCTCGCCGCGTGGTCGTCGTCTGCGTGAGTCGTCGACACTCGCGAGTCTGCGGGGGCGGGCTCCGCCGGCACACGGCGTGAGCTGATCCGCACCGGCTCGTCTGCGGCCGGTGTGTTCCCGCTCTGGGCGCCACGCGCGCCCAGAGCCTCCTGAACGACCGTCGGTGTCGTCCGTCTGCGCCCGGGGCATTCCCTTCTCCCGGGTGTGCACGACGATCCATCGGCGACCCCTCACATCCGGAGAGCACCACCATGACCCTCACATCGTCCGAATCCGCCCCACACTCCCCGCCCTCCCCACCCGCCACGTCCCGTCGACGCGGATGGTTCGTCCCTCTGCTGCTCCGTCTGCACTTCTACGCGGGCATCCTCGTCGGGCCGTTCATCCTCATCGCTGCCGTCAGCGGCGCCCTGTACGCGCTGACCCCGCAGTTGGAACAGGCCGTCTACGCGGAGCAGTTGCGTGCACCCGACACGCAGACATCACTCACCCTCGCGGAGCAGATCGAGGCCGCCGCCGACTACCGTGGCGACCCCTCCGGACTCCTCGCTGTGCGGCCCGCACCCGAACCCGGCGACACCACACGGATCATGTACGCCGAGGACGGGCTGGGACCGAGCGAATCCAGGGCCGTGTTCGTCGATCCCGGAACCGGAGAGATCCGCGGCGATCTGGTCGTCTACGGCACCAGCGGCGCGACGCCGCTCCGCACCTGGATCAGCAATCTCCACCGCAACCTCCACCTGGGAGACGCCGGACGTCTCTACAGCGAACTCGCCGCCTCCTGGCTCGGGATCGTGGTCGTGGCGGGTCTGGGGCTGTGGATCGTCCGCATCCGGAAGTCTCGGGTGAAGAGGGACCTCCTTCGCCCGAACCTCGCCCACAAGGGTTACCGCGGGATGCTGGGCTGGCACACGAGCATCGGGATCTGGGTCATCCTCGGTGCGCTCTTCCTCTCCGCCACCGGAATCACCTGGTCGCAGTATGCCGGGAACAACGTCAGCAGCCTTCGCGCCGCACTCGACTGGGGCACGCCCTCGATCGACACCAGCCTCGACGGCGGCACCGCGTCAGCGGACGAGCACGCCGGCCACAACGGCGCGATGACCGCACCGACCGGCGCCGCCAATCCTGCTACCTTCGACGCGATCCTCGCGATCGCGCAAGAAGAGAACGTCAACACGGGGCAGGTCGAGATCAGACCGCCGACAGAGCCCGGCACGGCATGGGCGATCCGCGAGATCAAGAGCAGCTTCCCCACGGAAGGCGACTCCCTCGCGATCAACGGGATCACCATGCAGGTCGTCGACCGGATCGACTTCGCGGACCTCCCGCTCGCGGCGAAGCTCGCCAGCTGGGGGATCAACCTGCACATGGGGGTCATGTTCGGACTCGTCAACCAGCTCGTGCTGTTCGTCGTCGCGGTCGGACTCGCCGCGATGGTCGTGCTCGGCTATCTCCTGTGGTGGAAACGGAGGCCGCCGCGTGTCACGGGCCCCGTCGTCGGGCCCCCACCCCGCCGCGTGCTGCCGACGGCACCGTGGTGGGGGATCGGAGCGGTGGGAGTCGCCGCCGTTCTCATCGGCTTCTGGCTTCCGCTCGTCGGATGGACACTCCTCGGCTTCGTGATCCTCGACACGGTCATCGGCGTCACGCGTTCGCGAGGCACGAAGGGCGGGTGAAGGCAGCCTATGAGCGGCGAGGCGACCGTCCGAAAGCCCCTGGCGGTCGCCTCGCCGCAGACCTATGCTCCCCGCATGGGACTTCTGACCTTCAGCATCAACGTCACCCTCGACGGCTGCGTCGATCATCGTGAGGGGATCGCCGACGACGAGACCCACGCCCACTTCACGCGACTGCTGCAGGAATCCGGTGCGATGCTCTGGGGCCGGACCACCTACGAGATGATGGAGGACGCCTGGCCGGCGGTCGCCCGCGGCGAGGTGGACGCTCCACGCGCGCTGTACGACTGGGCGGTCGCGCTGGACGCGAAGCCGAAGTATGTGGTCTCGTCCACGCGCGAGGACTTCCCCTGGGCCCACAGCCATCGTCTCGTCGGAGACCTGCGCACGAGCGTACAGAGACTCAAGGACGACACCCCCGATGGTGTCCTGCTCGGCAGCGGGATGCTGGCGAGCGCGCTCGATCGCCTGGACCTGATCGACGAGTACCGGTTCCTCGTGCACCCCCGGATCGTGGGTCACGGCCCGACCCTCTATCAGGACGGACTGCCAGGAACACGCCGTCTCGAGCTGATCTCCGCCACACCGCTTCGCAGCGGGGTCATCGCGACGCACTATCGGCGGGCCCGCTGAGACCTGACCTCCGGGGAGCGAGGCGGCGCGTACGCTGGACCGCACGACACGATTCGGCGATCGGACAGGGGAGTTTTCACACATGGCGGGACGTATCGTCATCAGCGGGGCATCGGGCCTCATCGGCACCGCACTCGCCGCATCGCTCCGCGCGGATGGGATCGAAGTCACCGCTCTGGTCCGTCGGATCCCGCGATCGGAGGACGAGGCGCAATGGGCGCCGGGGGAGAGCGCACTCGACCCCGAGGTTCTGACGGGCGCAGACGCGGTCGTCGCCCTCGGCGGAGCCAGCGTGGGACGGCTGCCCTGGACACGCGGCTATCGTCGGGAGCTCGTCGACTCGCGGCTCCAGGCGACGCGTACCCTGACCACCGCGCTTCGGGCACTGCGCTCCGACGCCCCGGCGCTCGTCTCGGCATCCGCCGTCGGGTACTACGGCTCCGCCCCCGGTGAGATCCTCACCGAGGACTCGGCCGCAGGGCAGACCTTCCTGGCCGATCTGACCGTGCGGTGGGAAGCCGAAGCGCGACGCGCGGAAGACCACACCCGGGTCGCCCTGCTCCGTACCGCGCCGGTGGTGCACAGACGCGGAGTCCTCAAGCCCCTCATCCAACTGACCCGATTCGGCGTCTCCGGGCCGTTGGGCCGCGGCACGCAGATCTGGCCGTGGATCTCGCTCGATGACGAGGTGCGGGCGATCCGCCACATCGTGGACGCCAAGATCGTGGGTCCGGTGAACCTCACCGGACCCACTCCGGCCTCCGCGAACGACATCGGTCGTGCGCTCGCCGCGCGGATGCATCGGCCGTTCTGGCTGCCCGCGCCGGCCTGGGCGCTGCGCTGGGCTCTCGGGGACGCTGCGGAATCGCTGTTGCTCCCCGACGCCGATGTCCGTCCGCAGGTACTGGAGCGGTCCGGATTCCGGTTCACACACGCGACTGCGGCGGAGGCTGTCGCCGCCGCGCTGTGACGTCGTCGAGTGGGACGGCATTCTTCCGGTGAGACCCCTCCCGGATCGGGGTGCCGCACTGCAAGACTGTGCGCATGGAGATCATCGAGAACTCGAAGCTCACGGTCGTCGGTGCGGGAAGCGTGGGATCTAGTGTCGCCTATGCGGCACTGATCCGTGGCTCTGCCCGGCACGTCGCGCTGTATGACATCGCGACCGAAAAGGTCGAGGCCGAGGTGCTCGACCTGGCCCACGGCACGCAGTTCACGGGCTCCAGCGACATCATCGGCGGCAGCGACATCTCCGTCGCGGCCGGTTCGCACGTCGTGGTGATCACGGCCGGGGCCAAGCAGAAGCCCGGCCAGACCCGCATCGAGCTCGCTGAGGTCAACGCGGGCATCATCCGCCGCATGATGCCCGATCTCCTCGAAGTCGCACCGAACGCCATCTACGTGATCGTCACGAATCCCTGCGACGTGCTGACGGTGATCGCACAGGAGGAGACGGGGCTTCCGCCGGAGCGGATCTTCGCCTCGGGAACCGTGCTCGACACGTCGAGGCTGCGGTGGAAGCTCGGTGAGCGCGCCGGAGTGTCGACCGCCAGCGTGCACGCCCACATCATCGGCGAGCACGGCGACACCGAATTCCCGCTCTGGTCCCGCGCGACGATCGGCACCGTGCCGATCCTGGAGTGGGAGACGCCGGGGCACCCGCGCTTCACGCTCGACGAGCTGCAGGAGATCGCGGTCGACGTGCGTGACGCCGCGTACAAGGTCATCCAGGGCAAGGGGGCCACGAACTATGCGATCGGCCTGTCGAGCGCGCGCATCGTCGAGGCGATCCTGAGCGACGAGCATGCGGTGATGCCGGTGAGCACGGTGCTGCGCGACTTCCACGGGCTCGACGGTGTCGCCCTCTCGGTGCCGTCGATCGTGAGCGCGGCGGGTGCCGTGCCGATCCGGAACACATCGTTCTCCGACGGTGAGCTGGCGTTGCTGCGTCAGTCCGCCGACGCCCTCACCGCCGCGGCTGCCACCCTGCGTCCCTGAGGGCGCCGGCTCGGAGGCCGACGCCCTCAGTTCTCAGCGACCGTGCGGGTCGGAGCGATTCAGCGTCGCGACGACCTGGTCGTAGTCGCCGCGGGCTTCGCCGTAGCGGAGGAACTTGACCCGCTCGACCTGGATCTCGGTGGCGTCCGGCTGCGATTCGATCAGCATCATGACCTCGTCGATGAACTCGTCGAGCGGCATCGCCGACTCGTTTTCCTCGTGCCCGGGCATGAGCGGCGTGCGCACGGCCGGCGGCTCCAGCTCGAGCACCGACACGCTGCTCCTCTCGAGCTGCAGGCGCAGAGACTCGCTGAGCATGTGGATGGCGGCCTTGCTGGCGTTGTAGGTCGGGGTCACCCGGAGCGGGGCGAACGCGAGCCCGGAGGAGACCGTCATGATCGTCGCATCCGGCTGCGCGCCCAGGTGATCGATGAAAGCGGCGATGAGCCGGATGGGTCCGAGGACGTTCGTGGTCACCGTCTCCTCGGCGGTGGCGAGGAAGCCCGACGGGGTCGTCCAGTCCTCTGCCCGCATGACGCCGGCCATGGTGATGAGCACATTGAGATCAGGGTGCTCGGCGAGCACAGTACGGGCAGCGGCCTCGATGCTGCGCGCGTCGGCAGTGTCGATGCGGATCGTGTGGATGCCGGGGTGCGCGGTCGCGATGGCCGCGAGGCGGTCCTCGCGGCGTCCGCCCACGATCACGGTGTTGCCCCGATCGTGCAGGCGCAGCGCGAGGGCGAGGCCGATACCGCTCGTCGCTCCCGGGATGAAGATGGTGTTTCCGCTGATGTTCATGCAACCAGCCTCGGCTTCCTGGCACCGTCCATCCAGAGAGCGGACATCCAGGGATCGGGGATCCCTGGAACCGGGGTCGACAGCGGGGGATACTTCAGGGGTGGATCGTGATGCGCTGGCCGAATTCCTCCTCCGTCGGCGGGAGGCGCTGAGGCCCGTCGACGTCGGGCTCCCGGCGGGGCCGCGACGACGCACCTCGGGACTGCGCAGGGAGGAGGTGGCGCAGTTGGCGACCATGTCGACCGATTACTACGCGCGTCTGGAGCAGCGGCGTGGTCCGCAGCCGAGCGTGCAGATCCTCGCCGCGCTGGCCCGGGCTCTGCGCCTGACCGAGGACGAGCGCGACTACCTCTTCCGGCTCTGCGGCCACAGTGCCCCCGATCGTGCACACATCACGGAGTACGTACGCCCCGGCATCCTCCGCGTGCTCGACCGACTGCACGACACCCCGGCCTTCGTCGTCTCCGTCCTCGATGAAGTGTTGGTGCAGAACGATGCGTCCCGCGCGCTCGTGGGCGATGCGAGTGCACTCACCGGGCTCGACCGCAGCGGCATCTACCGCTGGTTCGCGTATCCCGACGTCGAACGGCGTCGGTATCGCGAGGCCGATCACCCGCGACAGGCCCGCGCCCTGGTCGGGTCGCTGCGTTCCGCGCACGGCGTGATGGGCCCCCGATCCCGCGCCGGGGAGATCGTCGCAGAGCTGACCGCCCGGAGCCCGGAGTTCGTCGAGCTGTGGGACGCCCACGTGGTGAGCCGTCGGTTCGAGCAGCACAAGGTGATGGTGCATCCGGAACTGGGCGAGATCGAGGTGGACTGTCAGGCGCTCTTCACCGAGGATGAATCGCACGCGTTGATCGTTCTCACCGCCGCACCCGGAAGCGAATCGGCGAGCAAGCTCGAGTTCCTGAGGGTGCTCGGCACGCAGAAGGTCTGACGCGAGCCTGCCTCAGGACTCCTCGTGGGTTCGCGGGTCGGCGTCGAAGAGGCGTCCGTCCGCGCGACCCAGCGCGGTGATCGCCGCGACCTCGGCGTCGTCGAGCACGATCTCCGCCGCCGCGAGGTTCGCCACCTGGTGTGCGAGCGACGACGCCTTCGGGATCGACACCGTGCCGCGGGCGACGTGCCACGCGAGGACCGTCTGCGCGGTCGTGATGCCACGGGCCGCGGCGATGTCGTGGATCACCCGTTCGTCGAAGAGCTCTTTCGCGCGACCCAGCGGGCTCCATGCCTCGGTGAGGATGCCGTGCTCTCGGTGGTAGGCGAGCTGCTCCTCCTGCGGGAAGTACGGATGCACCTCGATCTGGTTGACGACGGGCCGCACCCCGGTCTCCTGCTCGATGCGCTCCAGGTGCTCCGGGAGGAAGTTCGAGACGCCGATCTGCCGGACGACACCGCGGGCCTGGGCGTCGACGAGCGCGGTCCAGGCCTGGACGTACTCGTCCTGAATGGGGTTGGGCCAGTGGACGAGGTGCAGATCCGTGACGTCGAGACCGAGCCGGGAGCGACTCTCCTCGATGCTCGTGCGCGCCTTCGCCGAGGGATGATGGCGGCCGGGGAGCTTGGTGGTCACGATGATCTCGGAGCGATCGACCTCCGAGGCGGCGACCCCGCGCCCGACCGAGCCCTCGTTCTCATAGTTGAACGCCGTGTCGACCAGGCGGTAGCCCGCGTCGATGCCGCCGCTGACGGCTTCCGCCCCGACATCGCCGTGGAGTCCGTAGGTGCCGAGGCCGATGGCCGGGAGGGCGAACCCGTTGTGGGCGGTGAACGAGGGGACGACGGGCTGAGTGGTCACGATGCTCCTTCTTGGCCTTTTCGTCGAGCGTACGCTGAGGGGATGACAACGGAGGCGGAGATGGCGCCGGATGACGTCGTGATCGACGACGGGTCACGCTGCCCGTGCTCGTCCGGGGACACGTTCGGCGCGTGCTGCCGCCCGATTCTCGATGGAGCCGCTGCTCCGACGGCGGAGCGTCTGATGCGTTCGCGTTACACGGCCTTCGTCGTTCAGCACGCGGCGCACCTTCTGCGCAGCTGGCATCCGACGACGAGGCCGGAGATGATCGATTTCGAGCCCGACCTCGAGTGGCGGCGGCTGGTCCTCATCGATCGCGTGGCCGGAGGCCCCTTCGACCGCGACGGCGTGGTGGAGTTCGAGGCGCTCTGGCGTCAGGGAGCAGTGAGGGGCTCGTTGCACGAACGCAGCCGCTTCGTGCGGGAGGACCGTCACTGGTACTACGTCGACGGCGACGTGCACTGATGGGCGGATGTCGTGACAGCGACTAGATTTGAGAGCGTGAACGCCAGCCCCGAGAACCAGCGCACCCTGCTCGACATCGCCGACCTCGATCGGCGCATCGCGCAGACCGAGCGTGCACGAACGAAGCCGAGCCAGGCGGGGCGGATCACCGAGCTCGTCGCGATCCGCCAGGAGCAGCTCCGCGAGCTGACCGCGCTCGCCGGCACCCGCGACGATGTGCGCACTGAGCTGAAGCGCCTGGAATCCGATGTCGCCGTCGTCGAGGCACGACGGAATCGCGACGCGGAGCGGCTCGCCGCATCGACGAACTCCAAGGACGCGCAGGCGCTCGAGCACGAATTGGCGAGCCTCGCCCGCCGGCAGAGCGACCTCGAGGACGCCGAACTCGATGTGATGGGACGGCTCGAGGAAGCGGAAGCCGCCCTCGCCGCCCAGCAGGCACTTCTCGACACCACGACGGCGGAGGGTGCCGCGCTGACGGCGCAGGCGAAGGCGGATGTCGCCGCGGCCACCGAGCTCGGTGCACAACTCGCCCGCGATCGGGCTGCCGTTGCGGAAGGCGTGGCGCCGGAGCTGCTGGCCGAGTACGCACGCCGTGCCGCGAACAGCGCGGGCGCCGCGCTGCTCACTCGCGGCACCTGCGAAGGCTGCCGCATCCTGCTCCCCAGCACCGACCTGAATGACATCCGTCGCGCGGCCGACGACCTCGTCGTCTCATGTCCCGAGTGCGGCTGCATCCTCGTGCGCACCGAGGAGTCCGGGCTCGCATGAGCGGCGCCTGCGCGCGCCGGCGATGACGACACCGGCGTCGCGCGTCGAGAGACGCATCGTGCTGATCTCCGTCGGGCCGCGGGAGTACGCGGCGATCGAACTCGACGGGAAAGACCGAGAGCAGGACCGCACGTTTCTGCGCGCCGATGATCTCGCCGCGTGGGTTCGTTCGGTCGAGGATTCCGATGCTCCGCGATGGATCATGCGCTCCGCCGCGGAAACCTATGCGCTTCTCCTACGCCACGGAGTTCGGATCACGCGCAGCCATGATCTGGTCCTGTGCCACGCCATCCTGCGGGACACCTCGTCGGTTCCGAGCCCGCTCCCGGCATCGCCCGATTGGGAGCGACGCGAACCGGCCGCAGCGGTCCCATCGCTGTTCGACGTGTTCGACGATGTCGTCGATGACGATGCGGTCGCCGTGACGCTCGATCAGTACCGGGCGCAGCGCGACGTGATCGCTGCGGCACCGGACGGACGTCTCACACTGCTGTGCGCCGCCGAATCGGCGGGTGGCCTGATCGCCGAGGAGATGCGGGTCGCAGGGTTGCCCTGGGACGCGGGCGTGCACGATGCGATCCTGACCGACGCCCTGGGGACGCGTCCGGTCGCCGGGGGAGTGCCGAGCCGCATGGTCGAGCTCGGCGATCGGGTGCGTGAGCTCCTCGGTGACTCCTCGCTCCACCTCGACAGCCAGCAGAAGCTGCTTCGGGCGCTGCATCGCGTCGGCATCCAGGTGGAGTCCACGAGTCGGTGGGAGCTTGCAGAGCACGATCATCCCGTGGTCGAACCGCTGCTCGCGTACAAGAAGCTCTCGAGACTGCTCAGCGCGAACGGCTGGGCATGGCTTGCGGAGTGGGTGCACGAGGGACGATTCCGTCCGGTGTACATCCCGGGTGGCGTCGTCACCGGGCGCTGGGCCTCGGCCGGCGGTGGGGCGCTCCAGCTGCCGAGGAGCCTGCGCCCCGCAGTGCGGGCGGATCCCGGATGGACTCTGGTCGTGGCGGACGTCGCGCAGTTGGAACCCCGGATGCTCGCCGCGATGGCGGCCGATGAGGCGATGGCCCGGGCCGCCCGGGGGAGTGATCTCTACGCCGGAGTCGTCGCCTCCGGTGCGGTCGCGACCCGAGAGGAGGCGAAGTACGCGGTTCTCGGAGCGATGTACGGAGCCACGACGGGCGACAGCGGCCGGCTGGTTCCGCGCCTGCGCAAGGTGTACCCGCGCGCGATGGCGCTCGTCGATGCCGCAGCGCGCACGGGAGAGGACGGTGGCATCGTGTCGACCTGGCTCGGCCGATCCTCCCCGCGGCCATCGGTGGAGTGGATGCGGCTGCAGTCGGAAGCGACCGACGCGGACGCCGACCCGGCGGTCGTGGCTCTCGCGCGACGCAGAGCACGCGACTGGGGGCGGTTCACCCGGAACTTCGTGGTGCAGGGCACGGCTGCCGAGTGGTCCTTGATCTGGTTGGCGGAGATCCGTCATCGGCTGCAGCAGATCCCCGAGGTGTTCGCCGAGGCTGCGGCATCCGGTCCGTTCGCACGCGCGCCGCACCTCGCGTTCTTCCTGCACGACGAGGTGATCCTGCATGTTCCGCTCGAACATGCCGAGGCCGCCGCGGAGGCCGTGCGAGAGGCAGCGGCCACCGCGACGACGAGACTGTTCGGCTCTTTCCCGATCGATGTGCCCCTCGACCTGCGCATCGCGGAGTCGGCGGAGAAGTAGTCGCAGGCCGGGGGATCCGGAGAACGTAGACTGGAGGCGCGAATGGGTCGACTGGACGGCCGCGTTGCGGGTGACCGCACCGAGGAACGTCCGGGCTCCTCAGGGCAGGACGGTGGGTAACGCCCACCCGGAGCAATCCGCGAGAAAGTGCCACAGAGAGTAGACCGCCCCGCAAGGGGTAAGGGTGAAAGGGTGGTGTAAGAGACCACCGGGGGCCATGGTGACATGGCCCGCCAGGTAAACCTCGTCCGGAGCAAGGTCAGACAGAGGATGTTGACGCGGCTCGCCGAGTCCTCGGGTAGACCGCTAGAGTGCCACGGCAACGTGTCGCCGAGAGAGATGGCCGTCGAAGGGGCGAAGAACCCCGGAACAGAACCCGGCGTACAGGTCGGCCCATTCGCATTCACGATCTAATCAAGTTCATTTCGATTCTGTACGTCGAGGTGGCGCGTGGGGACCTCGCAGTGACACGCTCGGCGTTCGCTGCTGGTTCGTATGCCGGCTACCCTGTAGCGTTCGTTCATGTCGTACCGCACGCCCGCCGCGACCACGGCGCTTCTCCTCGGCTTGTCCACCGCAGCGCTCACCGGCTGTGGCGCGCCGACCCCGGGAGCCGTCGAGTCACCTGCCGAGGCTCAGCCCACCCTGGCACCGAGCATCCAGCCGACGTCGGGCGCCGACCCGGTCCCCGCGGCCACACCCCAGTGCCGGCGGCCAGGCGGAGATGGGACGATCTCCAACGGCGAGCCGCTGGACGTCGGTCTGTACGACGGCATGGTCGACCTGGGATCGCGCGCAGGAGCGAATGGGACCGTCGTGTCCGCGGATGACGGCTCGCTCGCGTCGTACCTGGTCGCGTCGGGCGACTACAAGGATGCGATCCTCGAACGGCTTTGTCTCGGCCCGTACTCGTACGAAGCCCTGAACGCGGTTCGTCGCGGGAGCCTGCACTCTGTCGACCCCACGAACCAGACGTACCTGACCCCGCTCTACGCCGGTGACACGCTGAACCTCAGCCCGTACACGATCACGAGTGTGGGGGATGTGAACGGCGAGGTGCACGCGTACGAGACCACGTTCGTCCTGCCGCCGCAGCGCTGACCGGCCGCGGGCGTTTTGCCCCCGGACGAGAGGCGGGACGTCGCCCGTATGAGTCGGGCCATTCACCTCACCGGACTTGGTCGACCCACCCCCGGTGGGTGCACGAGGATTCGGTGACCTCCGCGAGGCTCGCGGGGGGTGGATCTGCCCACCGAAGACCGCCAGGGGGTCCACCATCCAGCGGCTGATCGTCCCCGAAGGCGAACGAAGGCCCCGATGACTGCAGAGTCAGCGGGGCCTTCGGGTGTCCGGTGTCGTGGCGATCAGTCCCCGGCCAGGGACGCCGCACCGATGATGCCGGAGTTGTTGCGGTGGATCGCCGGGACGATCGGGGTCTTGAGATCGAGAAGCGGGAGGAAGTCGCCCGCATTCTTCGACACGCCGCCACCGACCACGAACAGGTCGGGGCTGAACAGGAACTCGATGTGCGAGTAGAACGCCTGCAGGCGCTCGGCCCACTCGGCCCAGGTGAGGTTCTCGCGCTCGCGCGCCGAGGTCGCGGCGTACGTCTCGACCGACTCGTACTCACGGAAGTTCAGGTGCCCGAGTTCGGTGTTCGGCAGCAGCACACCGTCGTAGAGGAAAGCCGATCCGATACCGGTGCCGAGGGTCGTCAGAAGGGTGAAGCCGCGCACGTCCCTGGCGGCTCCGTGGCGGGCCTCCGCGACGCCGGCGGCATCGGCGTCGTTGACGAAGACGATGTTGCGGCCGAGGCCGTCCCGGAAGAACCGCTCCGCGTCGAAGTCGATCCACTCCTTCGAGACGTTCGCCGCGGAGAGGGTCTTGCCGCGCTTGACGATCGCCGGGAAGGCGACACCGAGCGGAAGGGTGGAGTCGTGGACGTCGAGCGTCTTCAGAACGGTCTGCACGGCGTTGAGCACATCCTGCGGCGATGCGCCCTCGGGAGTGGGGACCCGCACCCGGTCGGATGCCATGATTCCGTGCTCGAGGTCGACGATTCCTGCTTTGATACCCGTGCCGCCGATGTCGACGCCGATCGCTTTTGCCATGGGCGATAGCTTAGCGACCGCGGTGCGCGCCAGTAGGATCGATGACATCACGTGAAGAAGGGGCAGACATGTCTGACGGCGACCACAAGTACTGGTACAACTCCACGACCGGCGAGATCGAGTTCGGCATGATCTCGCCCTCCATCGACCGCATCGGTCCGTTCGACACGGAGGCCGAGGCCCGCCGCGCGCCCGAGGTCGTCAAGGAGCGTTCGCGCGCCTGGGCCGAGGAAGAGGCCGTCGAGCAGGGCTGGGATGTCAAGGGCGACGCAAAGGGCCAGGGCGCAGAGTAGCCATGGACAAGCAGAGGGACTTCGTCCTCCGGACCATCGAGGAGCGCGGCGTCAAGTTCGTGCGGCTGTGGTTCACGGACGTGATCGGCACGCTCAAGTCGGTGGCCATCGCGCCGGCCGAGGTCGAGGGCGCCTTCGCGGAGGGCATCGGGTTCGACGGTTCGGCGATCGAGGGGCTGACACGCACCTACGAATCCGATCTGCTCGCGCAGCCCGATCCGACGACGTTCCAGACGCTGCCCTGGCGCGGGGAGATCGACCCGACCGCGCGCATGTTCTGCGACCTGACGACGCCCGACGGGCAGCCGGCCGTCGCCGACCCGCGTCACGTGCTCAAGCGCACGCTCGCGAAGGCCGCGGACGCCGGATTCACGTTCTACACGCATCCGGAGATCGAGTTCTATCTGCTGAAGTCCTCCTCGTTCGGTCCCGACGGCCCCGTGCCCGTGGACTCGGCCGGATACTTCGACAATGTTCCCGGTGGCACGGCACACGACTTCCGCCGCCGCTCGGTGCGGATGCTGGAAGACCTCGGCATCTCCGTGGAGTTCAGCCACCATGAAGGCGGCCCCGGGCAGAACGAGATCGATCTCCGTTACGCGGACGCACTCACGACAGCCGACAACATCATGACCTTCCGCACGGTGATCAAGGAGGTGGCGATCGAGCAGGGCGTCTATGCGACGTTCATGCCGAAGCCCCTCAGCGACCAGCCCGGCAGCGGGATGCACACGCACATGTCGCTGTTCGAAGGCGACCAGAACGCCTTCTACGAAGAAGGCGCCAAGTACCAGCTGTCGAAGACAGG
Source organism: Microbacterium maritypicum MF109 (assembly GCF_000455825.1). Taxonomy (GTDB): domain Bacteria; phylum Actinomycetota; class Actinomycetes; order Actinomycetales; family Microbacteriaceae; genus Microbacterium; species Microbacterium maritypicum_A. The sequence goes on along the minus strand of NZ_ATAO01000206.1, from coordinate 388,706 downwards.
GCGGCACTTCATCGCGGGCCTGCTCCGTCATGCGAACGAGATCTCTGCAGTCACCAACCAGTTCGTCAACTCGTACAAGCGCCTGTGGGGCGGCGACGAGGCGCCGAGCTTCGTGACCTGGGGCCACGCCAACCGCTCCGCTCTCGTCCGCGTGCCGATGTACAAGCCCAACAAGAGCCAGTCGTCCCGCGTGGAGTACCGGGGCATCGATTCGGCGTCGAACCCGTATCTCGCGTACGCACTCCTGCTCGCAGCGGGGCTCAAAGGCATCGAGGAGGGATACGATCTCCCGCCCGAGGCCGAGAACAACGTGTGGTCGCTGAGCGACGCCGAGCGGCGTGCACTGGGCTATGAGGCGCTGCCGGCGAGTCTCGACCATGCCCTGGAGTACATGGAGGCATCCGAGCTCGTCGCGGAGACGCTGGGCGAGCAGGTCTTCAACTACGTGCTGCTCAACAAGCGCAAGGAATGGGAGGCCTACCGAGGTCAGGTCACCCCGTTCGAGCTGAAGAGCAATCTCGAACTGCTCTGATCCGCACAGATGGCGCGTCCTGACGATTCGGTCTCCCTCTCCGCGCTGGCGAGGCTCGGCTTCTCCGAGTTGAGTGAAGCCGCGGCCTCCCTCGCTGAGCTGGCGGCCATTCTGGATCAGCCGCGCTCGGTCCTGCTCGAGGCGGCCGACGCCGCCGACCCCGATGCAGCCGTGCGCGGACTCCTGCGGGTGGCGCGCCGCGACGAGGAGCCGTTGCGGCGGCTGCTGCTCGACGAGGAGACGCGTCGGCGGGTGTGGCGGGTGTTCGGCGCGTCGGAAGGGTTCGCCGAGTTCTTCTTCCGCCACCCGGATCAGCTCTCGGTCCTGGAAGGGCCGATCGTCGGGCTGCCCTCGTCGGCGGAGCTGCAGGAGCGCCTGCTGGCTGCGGTGGGCGCGGAAGACGGCTTCGCGCAGTCGGGCGACGAGGATGCGGTCGTCGCGATCAGAATCGCGTATCGTCGGCATCTCGCCGCTATCGCCGCCTATGATCTCTCGCATCCTCACCCGGAGTCGATCGTCGGACCCGTGTCGGCGGCGCTGGCGGACATCGCGGGTGCCGCCCTCGAGGCGTCGCTCGCCGTCGCCAGGACCAGACTGCAGGGATCGATGGGCCGTGCGGAAGTGGCCGCGACGCGTCTGGCCGTCATCGGGATGGGCAAGGCCGGGGCTCGCGAGCTGAACTACGTCAGCGACGTCGACGTGATCTTCGTCGGCGGGAGTGGCGACGAAGAGATCCTCTCGGAGGCGCGGGCGATCGATATCGCCACGCGACTCGCGCGCGAGACCATGCGCAACCTCGACGCCATCGAGGTGGAGCCGCCGCTGTGGGAGGTGGACGCCGCTCTCCGCCCCGAAGGCAAGCAGGGTGCACTGGTCCGCTCGCTCGCGTCGCACCTCGCCTACTACGACCGCTGGGCGAAGAGCTGGGAGTTCCAGGCGCTGCTCAAGGCCCGTCCGATCGCGGGAGACTCCGAGCTCGGGGCCGAGTACATCGCCGCGGTTCAGCCGAAGATCTGGTCGAGCGCGGCGCGACAGGACTTCGTGGAAAGCGTGCAGCGCATGCGGGAGCGCGTGATGGAGCACATCGATCCCGAGGATGCGCCGTATCAGCTGAAGCTCGGAGCCGGCGGTCTGCGAGACATCGAGTTCACGGTGCAGCTGCTGCAGCTGGTCCACGGTCTCACCGACGAATCGCTGCGCACGCGTGGAACCCTCGAGAGTCTCGACGCACTCGTCGAGGGCGGCTACATCGGGCGCGTCGATGCAGCCGCGTTCGCCGACGACTATCGTCTGCTGCGGCTCATGGAGCACCGCCTCCAGCTCAGGGAGCTCAGCCGCACGCATCTGATGCCGCGCACTCCTGCCGGTCTTCGGATCCTGGCGCGAGGCACCGGACTGGCCGAGAGCGGCGAGGGCGTGTGGGCGCGCTGGGAGAGCGTGCGGCGCGAGGTGCGCGAGATCCACACCCGCCTGTTCTACCGGCCGCTGCTCAGCGCCGTCGCCGGGCTGCCGGAGGAGGAGCGCACGCTCTCCGCAGCCCAGGCGCACGACCGCCTGGCGGCGATCGGGTTCCGTGACCCGGCGGGAGCTCTCCGGCACATCGGCGCCCTCACGAGCGGACTGAGCCGCAAGGCGACGATCCAACGCCACCTGATGCCCATCATGGTGCGGTGGTTCGCGGACGGCAGCGACCCCGACTATGCGCTCCTCGCATTCCGGCGCATCAGCGAGCGACTCGGGGACACTCCCTGGTTCCTGCGGATGCTGCGGGACTCCTCAGGGGCCGCCGAGAGTCTCACCCGCCTGTTGTCATCCTCACGCTACGTCGGGGAGCTCCTGGAGTGGATCCCCGAATCCGTGGCATGGTTGGACAGCGCGGGGCGTCTGCGCCCTCGGGGCGCGGCAGCGCTCGACGAGGAGGCTCGTGCGATACAGACGCGTCATGAGTCCATCGGCGATGCGCTGCGCGCCGTCAGGGCGCTGCGACGGCGTGAACTCCTGCGCACTGCCATGGGAGCAGTCCTCGATGTCCTCACCATCGAAGAGGTGGCCACCGCACTCACCGAGATCACCGAGGCCACGATCCAAGCCGCCCTGCGCGCGGTGATCCGCGAGGTGGTCCCGCTCGAAGACGAGGCGTTGGACTTCGCCGTCATCGCGATGGGACGGTTCGGTGGCGCCGAGCTCGGCTTCGGGTCCGACGCCGACATCCTCTACGTGTACGACGCGAACGGCGTCGATCCGCAGCGGGCTCAGAAGCTGGCGACGCAGATCGTGGCGGGCCTGCGGGAGCATCTGACCGATCACCGCCTTCCGCTCGACCTCGATGCCGACCTCCGACCGGAGGGACGCAACGGGCCCGTCGTCCGCTCCATCGAGGCGTACACGGAGTACTACCGACGCTGGTCGCTGTCCTGGGAGGCGCAGGCCCTGCTCCGCGCCCGCGGCGTCGCCGGGAGCGCGAAGCTGATCACGCGGTTCACCGCCCTGGCCGACACGATCCGCTATCCGGAGTCCGTCGATCTGCAGGGCACACGTGAGATCAAGCGGATCAAGGCCAGGGTCGAGGGGGAGCGGCTGCCGCAGGGCGCCGATCCGCGGCGTCACCTGAAACTCGGTCCCGGCTCGCTCAGCGACGTGGAGTGGCTGGTGCAGCTGCTGCAGCTGCAGCATGCGCACGCGGTTCCCGGGTTGCGCACGACGTCGACGCTCGGTGCCCTCGAGGCTGCCGTCGCGGCTGATCTCGTCTCCGAGGAAGACGCGCTGCGCCTTCGCGAAGCCTGGCTCCTGTCCAGCCGTCTCCGCTCTGCGATCACCCTGCTCACGGGGCAGACCAGTGATGTCCTGCCGGCGGATCGTCGGCAGCTCGACGCGATCGGCAGGCTCCTGGGCTACCCCGATCGATCGGCGACCGAGCTCGAAGAGGACTACCTCGGGGTCACCCGACGCGCACGGAAGACCTTCGAGCAGCTCTTCTACGGCTGAGTCCGCGCCCTGAGTTTGCGGTATCGGGCGAGGTGTCCCAAGCTGACGATATGACCCACGCACGTATCGGCATCGTCTGGAACCCTTCGAAGGTCGAGCAGGAGGTCCTGCAGACCGCCGTGAGCGGCGTGTTCGACGCTCGGTACGATATCCGTTGGTGGGAGACGACTCCGGAGGACCCGGGCCGGGGCATGGCTCGTGAGGCCCGCGAAGACGGCCGCGACATCGTGATCGCCGTCGGCGGCGATGGCACTGTACGCGCCGTCGCGGAGTCCCTGGCGGGGTCTGACACAGCACTGGGGATCGTGCCGCAGGGGACCGGCAACCTGCTTGCGCGCAACCTCGAGGTTCCGCTGAACAACGTGAAGGCGGCGTTGGAGCGCGTGCGCGACGCCGAGCCCCGTCGGATCGACCTCGGCTGGGTCTCGTACGACGGCACCGAGCACGCCTTCGCCGTGATGGTCGGCTTCGGCGTCGATGCGCAGATGCTGGTGGAGACCGACGACGACCTCAAGTCCAAGGCCGGCTGGCTGGCCTACGTGGAGGCGATGGGCCGCGCACTCGCCGGCACCGAGATGACCGACATCACTTTGGCGATCGACGGGGAGAAGGCCGTGGCCGTGCGGGGACACACCATGCTCATCGGCAACTGCGGGATGGTGCAGGGCGGCATCCGGCTGCTTCCCGATGCGGTGCTCGACGACGGCAAGCTCGACGTGCTCATGATCAGCGCGGACGGTGCGCTGCAGTGGCTCGACACGCTCCGTTCCTTCGTCTGGGACAACGGCATCCGCCGTCTCTTCGGTGCCACCGACGAGGCCGTGAGCACCGAGTCCGCCCGCCACCTTCCGGTCGAGAGCATCTCGGTCGAGCTGAAGACGCCCCTCGTGTTCGAGATCGACGGGGAGGAGATGGGCGAGGTCACCGCGTTCGACGTGCGCGTCGAGCCGGGCGCCCTCCTGGTCCGCTGAGGTCGAACGCCCCGTCCCGTCCCCGTGTCAGCGGGTGACGGGCGGGGGGACGATCTTGCGGTCCTGCGCGGGGAACGTCACCTTCTGGATGATGATGATGATGCTTGCGGCCACGGGGATCGCGACCAGGGCGCCCAGGATGCCGCCCAGCGCGGCGCCGGCCACCGCGGCGATCACGACGAGCGCACCCGGCACGGCGACGGCCTTGCTCATGATGCGCGGCGACAGCACGTATGCCTCGATCTGCATGTAGATGAGGTAGTAGATGATCGCGATCAGCGCGGTCAGCGGAGAGACGAACAGGCAGATCAGCGAGTTGATGATCGACGCGGTCAGCGTGCCGACCAGCGGGATCATCGAGCCGATGAAGGCGATCAGGGCGAGCAGGGCCGGAACCGGGGCGCCGATGATGCTGAGGAAGATGAGGCTCAGGATGCCGTTGATGAGTGCGAGGCTCACCTGGCCGATGACGTAGCGGCCCACGGCGCCGGAGACGTCTTCGAGGAGGCCGCTGAAGGTGTCGCGCTGGTAGGCGGGCACGAAGCGGGCGGCCACGTGCTTCATGCTGCGCAGGGACGCCATGAAGTACAGCGTCAGGATCAGGACGATCGTGATCCCGGTGAAGCCGCCGGCGATACCCGCGCCCACGGCGAACACACCACCCCCGATGTCGAGGAAGTTGTTGGGGTCCTGCACGAAGCCGAGGATGCCCTGCACGGCGTCGTCGATCGTCGAGCCGAACTGACCGCTGACGTCCTTGAACCAGTCGCTGGCCATGAAGTCCTTGATCATCTGCGGTCCGTCTTTGATCAGGTTGCTGATCTGCTCGACGAGCAGCGGGACGATCGCGAGGATGACGCCGGCGAACGCCAGGATGACCGCGGCGACCACGATGGTGACGGCCGCGGGGCGGGGGAGCTTCTTCTCGATGAAGGTGACGATCGGATCGAGCCCGAGTGCGAGGAACACGGCGACGCCGATGTAGACGAGCACGGTCGCGAGCTGCCCGACGATGCTGCCGATCCCCAGCGCCACGAGGACTCCGAGGGCGCCCAGCAGGCCGAACATGAACGGGTTGGTCCTGGCGTATGCGGCGACCGCATTCGACGGCTGCGATGAACGCGGCTCTGCCGACGCGCGCAGCTCGGTGTTCGCGGTCACTCTTCTACGGCGCATGATTCCCCCGGTCGATGGTCAGACTCACCAGTTGATCACCCTGGATCCCGCGCGGTCAAGCCGGTGGCGCGGCGTGGCGACGTCTGATTCCTCACCTCGCGTCGGCGGTGAGGACGGCCCCCCGTCGCGAGGTCACGCCGAGCTTGCGATAGATGGAGCGGATGTGGGTCTTGACGGTGGGATAGGCGACCCCCAGACGCGTGGAGATCTCTTCGGCGGTCATCGTCGTGCGCAGGTATGCGAGGACTTCGCTCTCGCGCGGGGTGAGGACGCCCGTCCGTCGTCGGGCCAGCTCTCCCCGTCGTTCGAGAATCGTTCCGAGGAACTCATCGTGGCGGGATCCGCGGTGGGCATGGGCGATCAGGAGATCGCCGATGAGCGGATCATCCGAGAGGAATGGAGTGAGGATCCGCTCGGGGGCTGCGGATTCGAGGGCTCTGTCGAGCTGTTCGTGCGCGTCCGCTCCATGCCCTGCGGTGGAGCGCAGGGCCGCTGCAGTGACGAGCGTGCTCGCCCGCGCGTAGCGTGGCAGCGCGCCCGATATCGCCAGCCGCAGCGCCTGCGCAGCCGACGCGGGTTCTTCGAGGACACGATAGAGCTCCGCGAGCACCGCGTGGGCGACGGCGGCACCGGGGCGGGCGAGTGCCGGCGCCGCGATGGTTCGAGCGCGGTCGTCGTGTCCCTCGGCGTGCGCGAGCAGTGCGGAGATCACGCGTCGCAGCGTGTCCCAGGGGATGCCGTGCTTATCGTCCTTGCTCACCCCGTGGAGCAGGCCGGCCGCGGCGAAGTATCGGTCTTCGCGCCTGAGCGCGATGATGCTCATGACCAGGTACAGCCGAGCGAGGGCTTCGAAGTTGTTGCCGGGAGCGCCGTCGTCCACTGCTTGTTCGAGGTGGGCGATCGCTTCGTCGTAGTCGCCTCGCCAGTATGCGATGGTGCCGCGGTTCGCCTGGGGGAGCCCGCCCTCGAAGATGTCCCAGTCCGACGGCTCGCGCGAGACGGGAAGCGCATCGAGCGTCTGCTCGGCAGCGGTGAAGAGACCGGCGTGGGTCAAGGCGAAGGCGAGATTGGACTGGGCCAGGCGGTAGGTCTCCGGTCGGCCGCGCAAGCGGGCTTCGTCTGAGGCTGAGCGCAGGAGGCCGATGGCACCGGAGAGGTCGCGACGGAGGCGCACTTCCGTCCAGCCGAGGAGGAAGAGCGCCGAGGGATAGTCGTCGTCGGGCCCGCACTCGGTCAGAGCTTCTCGAGCGCGATCGGCGACCGTGGCCTTCGTCAGGGTGTCGGCAGCGAGGAGGAGCTCGGTGAAGCAGACTACGAAGTCATCGTCAGCGATGCGCATTCCTTGGCCGCGAAGGAACGTGGCACCGTGGGAATCGCCGAGGAGGTCGCGGCAGCAGGCACGGATGAGGAGGACGTGCGGGTCGTGCGGCTCGGGGTGGGCGAGGCAGAGCTGTTCGAGTTCGCGGGTGCGGGATTCGAGGATGAGACGGAGCCAGTTCCGGCGCAGCGCCGCGCGGGCGAGTGCCGGATCGCTGGGAGACAGGGCCTCGCGGACGGCATCGATCACGGGACAACGATATCGGCGTGGGAATCCGTGATGTTGGTGGGCAGGCAGATCTCATCCGATGAGGATGACGCGTGCGTCCGGAGAGCGATCGGGCGAACAGAATCGCAACGAGGTCCGCGCTGCCGGACCGTGTCACGGCCGGGCATCCGACCCCGACCCATGCTTCGCGGTGAGTCTGTGCCGCGAGAGAAAGGAACGACATGTCAGCCACGAAGGTGAACGTCCGCAACTTCGCTCGTGCCGAGTCCGACTTGATGTTCTCCCGGCTCGCCGCCGGGAGCACGCTCGGGACCTGGAATCACACGCGAGGGCTGAAGTCGCTCGACGATCAGCCCATCATCCGGCAGAACCGGGACACTCTCTACAGCAGTGCCGTCATCGATGTGCGCGAAGGAGTCACGCTCACGCTGCCCGACACGGGCGGTCGTTACGTCTCCGCCTTCGTCGTGAATCAGGATCACTACGCGCCGTTCCTGTTACGCGAGCCCGGCGACCATGCGCTCACACGCGCAGCCGTCGGAACCGACTACGCGGCGGTCCTGGTCCGCATCCTCGTCGACCCGAACGACGCCGAAGACATCGCCGAGGTGAATCACCTCCAGGACGCACTTCGTCTCGTGGGCGGCGGATCGGGGGAGTTCCCGCTCCCTGAGTACGACGAGCCGTCGCAGTCGGAGACCCGTGATGCTCTGCTCACTCTCGGGCGCGGCGTCTCGACCTACGATCGTGCGTTCGGCACGAGGGAGGAAGTGGATCCCGTCATGCACCTGCTGGGCGTCGCCGGCGGATGGGGTGGTCTGCCCGAGTACGAGGCGACCTACATCAGCGTTGACGAGGGCCTGCCGGTCGGGGACTATCGTCTGCGTTTGACGGACGTTCCTGTCGACGCCTTCTGGTCCGTCTCGCTCTACAACGCCGCCGGCTATTTCGAGGAGAACGAGCTCGGGGTGAACAGTATCAACAGCCTGACGGCGACCGCGGACGACGACGGCGGGATCACCATCCACTTCGGTGCGCACCCTGCCGGCCTCACGAACGCGCTGGTCGTCATGCCGGGGTGGAACTACACACTGCGCCTCTACCGACCGCGCCTGTGCGTGCTCGACGGCACCTGGGTCGCGCCCCGGCCCGAAGCGATCTGAGTGAGGCCCCGCGCCGCCACCCCCACCGCAGAAGAGCCCGTCCCCGCAGAAGCGGGGACGGGCTCTTCGTGATGCTCCGCTGTCGTCAGACGCCGAAGTACAGCTCGTACTCGAACGGGTGCGGACGCTGCGCCATCGGCAGGATCTCGTTCTCGTACTTGTAGGAGATCCAGGTCTCGATGAGCTCCTTGGTGAACACGCCGCCCTCGAGGAGGAACTGGTGGTCGGCCGCCAGCGCGTCGAGCGAGTCGAGCAGGGAGTTCGGAACCTGCGGGATGTCCTTGGCCTCCTCGGGCGGAAGCTCGTAGAGGTCCTTGTCGACCGGCTCGTGCGGCTCGATGCGGTTCTTGATGCCGTCGAGTCCTGCCATCAGCTGCGCGGCGAAGGCGAGGTACGGGTTGCCGGAGGCGTCGGGGGCACGGAACTCGATGCGCTTTGCCTTGGGGTTCGAGCCCGTGATCGGGATGCGGATCGCGGCGGAGCGGTTTCCGGCCGAGTAGACCAGGTTCACCGGAGCCTCGAAGCCCTTGACCAGGCGGTGGTAGCTGTTCAGGGTCGGGTTGGTGAAGGCGAGCAGGGCCGGCGCGTGCGCCAGGATGCCACCGATGTACCAGCGCGCGATGTCGCTGAGCTGACCGTAGCCGGCCTCGTCGTAGAACAGCGGCTTGCCGTCGCTCCACAGCGACTGGTGGGTGTGCATGCCCGAGCCGTTGTCACCGTAGAGGGGCTTGGGCATGAAGGTCGCGACCTTGCCCCACTCCTCGGCGGTGTTCTTGACGATGTACTTGAACTTGAGGATGTCGTCCGCCGCGTGCACCATCGTGTCGAAGCGGTAGTTGATCTCCTGCTGGCCGCCGGTGCCGACCTCGTGGTGCGAGCGCTCGAGGATGAACCCGGCGTCGATCAGCTTGAGGGTGATGTCATCACGCAGGTCGGCTGTCTTGTCGACCGGGCTGACCGGGAAGTACCCACCCTTGTACGGGGTCTTGTTGCCGAGGTTTCCGCCCTCTTCCTCGCGACCGGTGTTCCAGGCGCCCTCTTCCGAGTCGACGCTGTAGAAGCTGGAGTTGGACGTGACGTTGTAGCGGACGTCGTCGAAGATGTAGAACTCGGCCTCGGGGGCGAAGAAGGCGGTGTCGGCGATGCCGGTCGAGGTCAGGTACTTCTCGGCCTTCTTGGCGACCTGACGCGGGTCCTTCGAGTAGATCTCGCCGGTGCGCGGGTTGTAGATGTCGAACAGCATGACGAGCGTGCTCGCCTCGCGGAACGGGTCGACGTACGCCGTCGTGACGTCGGGGATGAGCTGCATGTCGGACTCGTGGATGCTCGCGAAGCCGCGGATCGACGAGCCGTCGAACAGCTGGCCGTCGGTGAAGAAAGCCTCGTCGACCGTCGATGCAGGAATGTTGAAGTGCTGCTGAACACCCGGGAGATCGGTGAAACGGATGTCAAGGAACTTGACGTCGTTCTCCTTGATGTAGCTCAGTACCTCGGACGAATCTTTGAACATGTACGACTCCTGTAATGCGGATCGATGGCTTCACGGCCACTCTGCAGAGTACGGACGGGGGATTTCTCTACGGTATCCGCTTTGTTTCGGGCGTGTTACAGGCGCGAGGGCGTCAGAGCGGCATTTCGCGCTCGGTAGGCTGGGGGAGTGACGGATGCTGTGAACACGTACCCCGGTGAACGACTCGGACTCCCCGAATCCGGCTCCGGGAGCATCGCCCGTCCCGGACGCCGTATCGGAGCGCTCCTGATCGACTACACCGCGGCGACGATCATCGCGACCGGATTCCTCGGATTCAACCAGTTCGCACTGCCGACGGAAGCCGGCCTGAGCCAGTTCGCTCCGATGCTGGTGTTCGCCGTGTTGCAGATCGTCTTCATCCCGACCGCCGGCGGCAGCCCGGGACACCGTATCCTCGGCATGCGTCTTGCTCGCATGGACGGGAGCTGGGTCGGTCTGTGGCGGCCGATCGTCCGCACGCTTCTGCTCGTGGTCGTCGTGCCTGCGGTGATCTGGGATGCCGATCAGCGCGGTCTCCACGACAAGGCCGTCGGCACGGTTCTGATCCGCACCTGACCTGCGGCGGGCTGCCGTCAGTCTCGCCCGCGGTTGCGTCGACGTGCTTCGCGCGGGGCTCGTCCGCCGAGGAACGAGCGGGCGGGGTCGACCACGTAGCCGCGGCGCAGCGCCTCCCGGCCGATGAGCATCCGGAAGCCCATCTCGTCGCGGTTGCTCAGGGTGACCTCAGCCAGCACCTCGCGGTCCACCAGCCGGATCAGCAGCTCGACCACGAGGCGTTCCTGGGCGTGCCCGGACGAGCTCCGCACCGCACGACGATCATGGATCGGGCATTCGACGACGACCGCGTCCTCCTGGCTGTCCTGCCAGGGCTTGACTTTGAACCGCACCCACGGCTGTTCGTCCTGTTCGAACTCCACGATGTCGAAAGCATGCAGAGACGACGTGCGCGCACCCGTGTCGATCTTGGCCTTCAGCCAGTCCACTCCGAGATCGGGCAGGCTCACCCATTCTCGCCACCCCGTAAGGGTGTTTGAATGGGGGGTAGTCCTACTCACCTGATACATCCTGGCAGGAAAAATCCCCCGTGAAGATCGCAGTGCTCTCCCGCGCGCCGCAGGCGTACTCCACCCAGCGGCTGCGTGCAGCCGCGCTTCAACGCGGACACAACGTCAAGGTGCTCAACACTCTGCGCTTCGCGATCGATCTCACCGCCGAGGAACCGGACCTGCATTACCGGGGTCGCCAGCTCAGCGACTACGACGCGATCCTCCCGCGCATCGGGAACTCGATCACGTACTTCGGCACGGCCGTCGTGCGCCAGTTCGAGCAGATGGACGTCTACACGCCGAACACGGCGAACGGGATCTCGAGCGCACGTGACAAGCTGCGAGCGAACCAGATCCTCTCGCGCCACAACATCGCGATGCCGCCGACCGCGTTCGTGCGCAACCGCGCCGACGTCCGTCCGGCGATCGAACGCGTGGGCGGGGCTCCGGTCGTGATCAAGCTCCTGGAAGGCACACAGGGGATCGGGGTCATCCTCGCCCCTCAGGTGAAGGTCGCCGAGGCCATCATCGAGACCCTGCACTCCACCAAGCAGAACGTGCTCATCCAGAAGTTCATCTCGGAGAGCCGCGGTCGCGACATCCGGGCGCTGGTCGTCGGTGACCGTGTCGTCGCGGCGATGCGACGATCGGCGGCCGGTGACGAGTTCCGATCCAACGTGCACCGTGGCGGATCGGTCGAGGCCATCGAGCTCGATCCGGTCTATGAGCGTGCGGCCGTGCGCTCGGCCCAGATCATGGGCCTGCGTGTGGCCGGTGTCGACATGCTCGAGGGGGACGACGGCCCGCTCGTCATGGAGGTCAACTCCTCACCCGGGCTGCAGGGCATCGAGACGGCCACCAAGCTCGACGTCGCCGGCGCCATCATCGACTACATCGCCGGTCAGGTCGCCTTCCCCGAGATCGACGTGCGTCAGCGTCTCACCGTCTCGACGGGCTATGGCGTCGCCGAGCTGATGGTCCACGGCGCGGTCGACCTCGTCGGGAAGACCCTGGGGGAGGCCGGGCTCTGGGAACGCGACATCACGGTCCTCACGCTGCACCGAGGAGTCAGTGTCATTCCCAACCCGCGCAAGCACGTCGTCCTGGAAGCCGATGACCGGCTGTTCTGCTTCGGCAAGCTCGACGAGATGCGCTCCATGGTTCCTGAGCGTCGTCGTCGGCGCGCCAAAGTCCGCAGGCTGCCGCGACAGCCTCTCTCCGAGTGAAAGAGAGCGCGGCCACCCTCGCAGGAGGATGGCCGCGCTCGGTGCTTCTGAGGTGCGGAGAGTCAACGAGGACGCTGGGAGCGCACCTTGGTCGGGTCGATGCCCTTCGGGATCGGCAGCGATGACAGCGACTGGGAGACGGAGTCCACGCGGCGGATGACGGCGGCCATCGTGGCCTTGTCGATCGCCTTCGGGAGCTTCTTGATCGTCTTCGAGAGATCGGCGATCGCCACCTCGTCGTCGCCGTGACCGACGTAGAGGACGGTGACCGGGACGCCGTGCGCGACACGCTGTGCCTTGCTGCGCTCCTCGTTGACGAGACGCGTCAATCGGCCGCGTGCACCTTCACCGACGATGACGATGCCTCCGCGCCCGATGGTGCGGTACACAGCCTCCTGGGTCTTCGGGTTGATGCCGACGGGAGTCTCGGATGCCTGCCAGCTGCGCCCGAGGCTCGTGCTGAGCACGTGTCCGGTGGCGCCGGGCATGCCGTCGATCTTGCTGTACATGGCGGAGGTCGAGAGGCGCGTCATCAGGAACAGGGCACCGAGGATGCCGAGCATGAGACCGGTGATCCCCCAGAGGACGAGCGTCCAGATCTGGAAGGGCGGGATGAGATAGCCGGCGACGAGGCCGAGCAGCACGCCGCCGATGAGGATGGCAGCCTGCGCCCACGGCAACCAGGAGTATGCCTCACGTGTGAACCGGAAGAGGGACTTGATCTGGGAGAAGAACCCAGGACGCTTTTCGGGTTCAGGAGCACGCTTTGCCATGAGGACCAGCCTACCGAGTCCCGGAGCCTCCTGATGTCGGCGTTCGCGCGAAGCGGAGGGGACCGGCGCCACCACTCCTGCACATCAGAGGATTCGGCGGAATCCGTCGCGATCATCCCCGGGCACCGGGATCGGGCTGAGGTCTGCGCTGTGATGGAGCAATGGAAGACATCGCGATCGACGACGGCCGGGGCGGGCCGCTCGTACCGGGCGCGCATCGCGTGGTGAGAACGCTCGATGCGACGGAGGGGCCCTTCCCCGGCACTCTCGTCACGAACGGGGACGGCGTCGCCGTGAGAGTAGACGCGGCGGCGCTCGGCGGGTGGGTGGGATGGGGTTTCTCCGGCGCCGAACACATCGCTGCGCCGATCGATGTCGTCCGGCGCCAGGGAGGGCACGACGTGTTGCTTTCGTGGTGCACGGAGCGTGTGAGCAGCTTCCTGGGCCGCCGTTCGGTGGGAGGAGGGGGCATCACGCCGGGCGAAACCACCACTCTCGTCGTCAGTCTCCTGCGGGGACTCGACGAGTTGGGAGAGGGCATCGACGGCATGCGCACCGGGGCATGGTGGCTGACGGATGGCGGGCGACCGGTGTTCGTGCTGGGGGACGGCACGGACGCGAGGGCGGGGACCGTGGAGATCCTGGAACAGCTGGCGGAGCGCAGTTCGGACAAAGTGCTCAGACGCGCGACCGGTGCGATCGAGGAGGCCCTGCGGAAGGTCATCGCCCAGCCGCGTCTGCCCCGCAGGCTCACCGAGGCGTGGGAGCAGTCGATGCTCGACGTCGCCGCGCCGCAGCCGCTCGAACGCGAGATCCATGCTGCGGAACGAGCGCGGGACGTCGCCCGTGCCGTCGTTCCGCACGTCTCTGGCCTTCACGAAGGGGGGCGACGTCTGCGCGCGGACCGGACTCCGAGTAGGGGGTCGCGTCGCGGAAGCCGCGCGCGGGAGGCGATCGGCGATGCGATGCGCTCATCGATCGGCGAGGTTCTTGCGCGTGTGGATCGCATGAGAGGAACGCAGGCTTCGCGAACCGGTCGCCAGAGCGTACGCCGTGGGCGATCCGCTGAGACCGGGAAGCTGCGTCGACGTTCCCTGCTCGTCGCGGGCGCGGCTGCGGCGCTTGTGCTTGCCGGCGGACTGCTGCTGCCGGAGGGAGAAGCGTCGGGTAAGGGCGCTGACCTGTCTGGTGGCAGTGGTCAGGCGCGGGCATCGTCGTCGCCCGACGATGCGTCTCCGGCGGCCTCGCCTTCCGTGATCGGTGCCCCGGAAGAGAGCGAGGACTCCGACCCTGAGGACTCAGAGCCCGAGGAGTCCGCCGCGGGCATCGATCCCGTGGCGGCAGCCTCATCGCTCCTCCGCGCGATCGCGGATTGTCGGGCCGCGGGAGACACCTCGTGCGCAGACGCGGTGTCCGGCGACGCCGCGCGAGTGATGAAGGCCCTCGACGGGCTGCCGCCCTCGGCCGCGGAACTGGTGGATGAATACGGCGACGTCGCGGTGGTGCGCCTCGCATCGGCAGGTCGGGAGGGAGGCGCGGAGGGGGAAGAGGGCGGGGAGGAAGACGAGAGTTCGGATCAGACGATCGTCGTGCTCATCCGCACAGGAGAGAAATGGCTGGTCCGCGACGTCTACGACGTCGCGGACCAGCCAGGATGACTCTTCGCCCGTCAGGCGCCGAGCTGAGCGGCGAACTGTGCCGACTCGAGTCGCGCCTTCACGGCGCCCAGGAAGCGGGCGGCGTCTGCACCGTCGATGATGCGGTGGTCATAGGAGAGAGCGAGGTACACGTACGACCGGACAGCGATCGCGTCGGTGCCTCCGACCTTCACGAGACCCGGACGCTTGACGACCGTTCCGGTGCCCAGGATCGCCGACTGCGGCAAGAACACGACCGGCGTGTCGAACAGGGCACCACGCGAACCGGTGTTGGTCAGCGTGAACGTTCCACCGGCCAGCTCGTCGGGCTTCAGCTTGTTGTCGCGGGTCCGTGCCGCAAGATCGGCGATCTCGTGGGCGATCTGGGCGATGTTCTTCGACGCCGCGTCACGCAGTACCGGCGTCAGCAGGCCCCGCTCGGTGTCGACCGCGATCGAGACGTTCTCGCTGGCCGGGTAGACAATGTTCTCACCGTCGACCGTCGCGTTGACGATCGGGAACGCCTGCAGGGCCTCGGCCGTGGCGAGAGCGAAGAACGGCAGGAAGGAGAGCTTGTCGCCCGTCTTCTCGAGGAACGACGCCTTCACGCTGTCGCGGTAGTCGGCGAGGGCCGTGACATCGACCTCGACGACCGTGGTCAGCTGTGCCGTCTGCTGCATCGACTCGACAGCGCGCTTGGCGAGGACCTTGCGCAGACGCGACATCGGCTGGGTCGTCCCACGAAGAGGCGAGACCTCGAGCGGAGCAGGGGCCGCCGCTGCCGCAGCGGGTGCCGACTTCGCGGTCTCCGCAGCCTTCAGCACGTCTTCCTTGCGGATGCGACCGCCCACACCGGTTCCGGTGACGGAAGCCAGATCCACGCCCTGCTGCGACGCCAGTCGGCGTACGAGCGGGGTTACATAGAGGTTGTCGCTCTCGGTGGGGAGCGCGAGCTTCGATGCGGGCTGAGCGGCGGCAGGCGCCGGAGCAGGAGCAGCGGCAGGGGCCGGTGCAGCGGCAGGCGCCGAAGCAGCGGCAGGCGCCGGAGCAGCAGCGGCGGGTGCAGCGGCAGGTGCCGGAGCAGCAGCGGGTGCCGGAGCAGCAGGTGCCTCGGAAGCGGGCGCTGCTCCGGAACCGACACGTGCGAGCACAGCGCCGACGGCGACGGTCTCGTCCTCGCCGGCCACGATCTCCTGCAGTACGCCGGCGACCGGCGACGGGATCTCGGTGTCGACCTTGTCGGTGGAGATCTCCAGAAGGGCCTCGTCGACGGCGATGGTGTCGCCGACCTGCTTCAGCCAGCGGGTGACGGTTCCCTCGGTGACGCTCTCGCCCAGTTCGGGAAGCACGATGTCTGTCGCATCGCCGGCGGGTGCGGCGGGTGCGGACTCAGCGGCGGGCGCCGGTGCTTCTGCGGCGGGGGTCGGAGCCTCTGCAGCCGGGGTCTCTTCGGCAGCGGGAGATGCCTCGGCTGGCGCTTCTTCCGCAGCGGGTGCGGCGGCGGCGGGAGCATCTGCGGCCGGAGCCGCGGCGCTGCCATCGCCGATGCGCGCGAGGAGCGCGCCGACCTCGACGGTCTCGTCCTCGGCCACGAGGATCTCCTCGATCACGCCGCTGACGGGGGAGGGGATCTCGGTGTCGACCTTGTCGGTCGAGATCTCGAGCAGGCCCTCGTCCGCCTGCACGGTGTCTCCCACCTGCTTGAGCCAGCGGGTGACCGTACCCTCTGTGACGCTCTCGCCGAGAGCGGGGAGGACGACGGATGTGCTCATGACTGAGTCTCCTTCAGGAAGTTGTATGACGCTTGTCTAGCTTAGTGACTCGGGCACCGGTTGGTGCTCAGAGGGCGTGCAGGGGCTTGCCGGCCAGGGCGAGGAAGGCCTCGCCGAGTGCCTCGCTCTGGGTCGGGTGTGCGTGGATCAGAGGAGCGATGTCCTCCGGGTGCGCCTCCCAGGCGACGGCGAGCTGCCCCTCGGTGATGAGCTCGCCGACACGGTCGCCGAGCAGGTGCACACCGATGACGGGGCCGTCTTTGAGGCGGACGACCTTCACGAGACCACCCGTTCCGATGATCTCGCTCTTGCCGTTCCCGGCGAGGTTGTACTCGTAGGCGACGATCGCGTCCGCGCCGTGTTCCGCAGCGGCGGCTTCCTCGGTCACTCCGACCGACGCGACCTCGGGGCTGGAATAGGTGACCTTGGGGATCTGCAGATCGGGAACGTTGACGGGGGAGAGGCCGGCGATCCGTTCGGCGACGGCGATGCCCTGCTGGAATCCGCGGTGCGCGAGCTGGAGGCCGGGGACGATGTCGCCGACGGCCCAGAGCCCCGGGACCCCGGTGCGCAGGTCTTCGTCGACGATCACGAAGCCGCGGTCCAGAGTGACACCGGCCTCTGCGAAGCCGAGGTCGGCCGTCGCCGGCCCGCGTCCGACGGCGACGAGCAGGTAGTCGGCCGTGAACTCCTTGCCGTCCTCGAGCGTGACCGTGACGGACGAGTCGTCCTGCGTGGCCGTCTGGAAGCGGGTCCCGAGGGAGTACTGGATACCACGGCGGCGGAATGCCCTCTCCAGGCCCTTGCTGAGCGCGATGTCCTCGTTCGGGACGAGGTGCGGCAGCGCTTCGATGATGGTGACCTCGGAGCCGAAGGAGCGCCAGACGCTCGCGAACTCGACGCCGATGACACCACCGCCGAGGATCAGGACGCGGTCGGGGACGACATCCAGAGCGAGCGCCTGCTCGCTGGTAAGGATCCGTCCGCCGATCTCGAGGCCGGGGAGCGATCGGCTGTACGAACCGGTCGCGAGCACGACGTCTGCACCGACGTAGATGTCATCGCCGACGCTGATGCTGCGGTCTGGATTCAGTCGACCGAGCCCGGTGACGGTGGTGATGCCGCGAGCTTTGACGAGACCTTCGAGACCCTTGAACTTCTTGGCGACGATGCCCTCGCGATACGTGCGGACGCCGACGGGGTCGATGCCTTCCAGGGACGCCGTCACACCGACAGACGCGGCATCGCGCACATGCTCGGCGACCTCGGCCGCATGCAGGAGTGCCTTGGTCGGGATGCAGCCGCGGTGCAGGCAGGTGCCGCCGACCTTGTCCTTCTCGATCAATGCGACGGACTTGCCGAGCTCACTCGCGCGCAATGCAGCGGCATAGCCGCCGCTTCCGCCGCCCAGGACGACGATGTCGAAGGTGTGGGTTGTCATATGTCATGCCTCCGTGTGGGATGCTTCGGCGAAGGCGACGATCGATCGGACCATCGCCCCTGTGGGGCCCTTCTCGGTGAAGCCGTACGGGGCGCCGGCGTGTTCGCCGGAGCCCGCGATGTCGAGGTGCACCCAGGGGATGCGCGGGGCGTCCTGGGCCTCCGACGTGCGCCCGACGAACCGGCGCAGGAACAGGCCGGCATAGGAGGCACCGCCCATCCGGTCGCCCATGTTGGCGTTCTGGAGATCGGCGATGGGGGACTCGAGCGACTCCTCCATGTACTCCGGCAGCGGCATGTGCCAGGCCGGTTCGTCGACCTGTGCGGTCGCGGAGATGAACGCGGAGACCGTCTCGACGTCGCCGAAGACACCGGTGTGCCGGTGGCCGAGCGCGGCGACGATGGCACCCGTGAGGGTCGCCACGTCGATGATGACGTCGGGATTCTCTCGGCTCGCGGCGACCAGACCGTCCGCCAGGACGAGGCGGCCCTCAGCGTCGGTGTTCTGCACCTCCACCGTGGTGCCGTCGAGGATGCGGATGACGTCGCCGGGGCGCAGAGCGCGGCCCGAGGGCATGTTGTCGGTGATGCAGAGCCAGGCCGTCACGTGGACAGGGAGCCCGAGAGTCGCGATCGCGCGGATCGCGGCGAGAGATGTCGCTGCTCCGGCCATGTCGAACTTCATGCCGACCATCGATGCGGCGGGCTTCAGCGACAGCCCGCCGGTGTCGAAGGTGATGCCCTTGCCGACCAGCGCGATGTGTCGCGATGCGTCGGCGGGGGAGTAGTCGAGGCGGACCAGGCGCGGGGGGCGGTCGGAGCCCTGCCCCACGCCGAGGATGCCCCCGAAGCCCTGATCGGCGAGGTCTTTCTCGTCGAGGATCTCGACCGTGACGTCGAGGTCGGCGACGCTGTCGGCAGCGCTCTGGGCGAGCTGGGCAGGGCTCTGCCACTCGGCGGGAACGTTCACGAGGTCCTTGACGAGGGCGACGGCGTCGCCGAGGACCTGAGCATGCTCGGCGTCCTCGTCGTCGAGGGCGGCGTGCAGGGTGATCGTGGTGGCGCGAGCCTTGCCCTTCTCCGTGCGGTACCCGTCGAATTTGTGTCCGCCGAGCACGGCGCCTTCTGCTGCCGGCACGGCGAAGGACTCCAGGCCGTCGGCGAGGGCGATGGCGACGTGCTCGAAACCGGCGAGGGTGCGCAGCGCTGTCCCGGTCGCATTGCGCACCGCAGCGGGATCGGGCGCGTTGCCGACGCCGACGACGGCCAGCGGCAACGACGTCACCTCCGGGGCGTACACGCGTACGAACGATCCAGCGGAGCCGGTGAAGCCGATACCGGCCAACGCATCGGCGAGGCCGGGATAACCGGCCAGTGAATCCGCCGAATCAGGGAGAGCGGCGACGACGAGCACTGCGGCATCTGCAGCGCTTCCGGGGAACTGAGCGGTGGTGTGCGAGAGCACGGGAAGCGTCATGCCTCCATCCTAGGATCTCTGTCGCAGCATGGTCGCGCGCCCTCGTGGCGCGTGTTCGCTCTCAGCATGATGCTCCGCGCCCCGGCCCCCAGCCCTGCTCGTAGCATGGACACATGCCCTTCTCCGGTGAGATCCACGAACGCGTCGCGAATGCGCCGACAGTGCCGCACGGCCTGCCCCTGGTGCTCCTTCTCACCGGTTTCACCGACGCGGGCAGCGCGGTGTCCGGCCTGATCGACCACCTGAGGGAGACCGCGTCGCCGGAAACCGTCGTGGTGTTCGACAACGATGCGCTGCTGGACTATCGCGCCCGTCGACCGGTGATCGCCTTCGACCAGGACCATCTCACCGAATTCCGGCCGCCGCGTCTCGAGCTGTCGCTTGCGACGGACGCGCTCGGTCGTCCCTTCCTGCTCCTCGCCGGGTACGAGCCCGACTTCGCGTGGAACCGCTTCGCGAGCACCGTCCTCGCCCTGGCGGCGGAGTTCGAGGTGTCGGGACTGCACTGGGTGCATTCGATCGCCATGCCTGTTCCGCACACACGTCCGATCGGTACAACCGTGAGCGGGAATCGCCGTGAGCTCACGGTCGCGCACTCCGTCTGGCGTCCGCGCACCCAGGTGCCGGCGACCGCCGGTCACCTCCTCGAGTTCCGGTTCGTCGAGCGCGGCGACCCCGCCGTCGGATTCGTGCTCCTCGTGCCGCACTACCTCGCCGAGACCGAGAATCCAGAAGCGGTGATCGCCGCGGCAGAGAGGCTGATGGCCTCGACCGGTCTGGTGCTGATGCTGGACGCCGTTCAGGAGCGCCGCGAGGACTACCTGGCGCGCGTCGACGAGCAGGTCGCCGGGAACGATGAGCTGCAGCAGATGGTGCACAACCTCGAGCGCCGATATGACGCGTACATGGCGGGACGCAATCCCGATGACGATTCGTACGACGAGGGCGGGTTCAGTGAGCGGGACCTTCCCAGCGCCGACGAGCTCGCTGCGGAACTGGAGCGCTACCTGGCGTCGCGTCCGTCGGGCGACGAGGACAAGCCCGGTCGCAACTGACACGGATCCGCGAGAACTTCGTCGTAATGCATCCGCATCGCCACACGTGTGCGATACTAGGACTCTGACCCGTTGTCAATCAGTGTTTTCGAGCGCTGGACTTGACAAGGGTCTTACTAGTGTCCGAAATGTCCCGGGGCTACACAGCAGCTCCGTGAAAGGCGAAACGTGACTCCTGCCACGACGAAGAACACCCGGACGAAGAAGGCTGCCGAAGAGACGACCGCCGACGCTCCGGTCGAGGCCGATGCGCCCGAGAAGCCCGCGCCCCTGAGCGCGGCGAAGCGTGCTGCCGCGAAGCGCGCCCCCGTCAAGAAGAAGAAGTCCGAGGACGT
Organism: Microbacterium maritypicum MF109; assembly: GCF_000455825.1. GTDB lineage: Bacteria > Actinomycetota > Actinomycetes > Actinomycetales > Microbacteriaceae > Microbacterium > Microbacterium maritypicum_A. The sequence continues at coordinate 368,041 of NZ_ATAO01000206.1, read as the reverse complement.
CGTCGAAGAAGACGAGGCCCCCGCCGCTGCTGCGGTCGAGGACGACGAGGACGAGGACGCGAAGCCGAAGTTCACCGAGCCGCTGCCGACCGGCGCGATCGTCATCTCGTCGAACGACGATGAAGACGTTCCCGTCTACTCGACGCAGATAACCGGTGCGACTGCCGACCCTGTCAAGGACTACCTGAAGCAGATCGGAAAGGTCGCGCTCCTGAACGCGGCCGAAGAGGTCGAGCTCGCTATGCGCATCGAGGCGGGTCTGTTCGCCGAGGAGAAGTTGTCGGCGATGACCGCGGCCGAGAAGACGAGCCAGCTCGGACTCGACCTGCAGTGGGTCGCCCGCGACGGACAGCGTGCCAAGAGCCACCTGCTCGGCGCGAACCTCCGACTCGTCGTCTCGCTCGCCAAGCGCTACACGGGCCGCGGCATGCAGTTCCTGGACCTGATCCAGGAGGGCAACCTCGGCCTCATCCGCGCGGTCGAGAAGTTCGACTACACCAAGGGCTTCAAGTTCTCGACGTACGCCACGTGGTGGATCCGCCAGGCGATCACCCGTGCGATGGCCGACCAGGCCCGCACGATCCGCATCCCGGTGCACATGGTCGAGGTCATCAACAAGCTCGCGCGAGTGCAGCGTCAGATGCTGCAGGATCTCGGCCGCGAACCCACGCCGGAAGAGCTCAGCCGTGAGCTCGACATGACGCCCGAGAAGGTCGTCGAGGTGCAGAAGTACGGCCGCGAGCCGATCTCGCTGCACACGCCGCTGGGTGAAGACGGCGACAGCGAGTTCGGCGACCTGATCGAGGACACCGAGGCCGTGGTTCCGGCCGACGCGGTGGGCTTCACCATGCTGCAGCGTCAGCTGGAGCAGCTGCTCGACTCGCTCTCCGAGCGCGAAGCCGGCGTGATCCGGATGCGCTTCGGCCTGGGCGACGGTCAGCCGAAGACTCTCGACCAGATCGGCGACACCTTCGGCGTGACGCGTGAGCGCATCCGTCAGATCGAGTCGAAGACCATGGCGAAGCTCCGGCACCCGAGCCGTTCGCAGTCCCTGCGGGACTACCTCGAATGAGCCAGGCGAACGACGGCAAGGCGCTCGAGGCGAGCGTCGACGGCAAGAGCTATGCGCGTATCCCGCTGCGTACCCGTGTGGTCATGCCCGAGGACGACCTCGATGCGATCATCACGGAGTACGCCAAGGACGCCGTGCAGCCGGGCGACCTGCTGTTCGTGACCGAGAAGATCGTGGCGATCACCCAGGGGCGGTCGTACCGTCTCGACGAGATCAAGCCGCGCAAGCTCGCCCTGTTCCTCTCCAAGTACGTCACCCGCACGCCGTACGGCATCGGGCTCGGCATGCCGGAGACGATGGAGATGGCGCTGCGGGAGTGCGGCACTCCGCGGATCCTGTTCGCGTCGGCCGTGGCAGCGGTCACCAAGGCGTTCGGTCGTCGTGGTGACTTCTACCGCATCGCGGGTGACAAGGCGCGGGCCATCGACGGTCCCACCAAGCACACCATCCCTCCGTACAACGAGGCTGTCGTGCTCGGACCGAAGGATCCCGACGGCGTGGCCGCGCGGCTGAAGGCACTGATCGGTGGCCAGGCAGAGGTGGCAGTGGTCGATATCAACGACCTCGGCGGCAACATCCTCGGGTCGACGCTCGACAAGGACGGCGAGCGTCGTCTGGTCAAGATCCTCGGGGACAACCCGCTCGGACAGGGGCTCGAGTCCACACCGCTCGGCATCGTCCGCGCAGTCTGAGCTCTGGCATCTGATCCGCTCAGAACGACGACGAAGGCCCCGGATGCTCGGCATCCGGGGCCTTCGTCATCTCTGTCTCAGAAACCGATGACTTCGCGGTACCGAGGTTTGTGGCCCGTGCGGATACCGGTGACGCTGGGCTTGTTCTCGTAGACTCCGGCGCCCCAGTTGCCCTCGACGAGGACGGGACCGTCCGGGGAGACGACGATGTCCCAACCGACGTACTGCACCTGGGGCACGACGCGGGCGACCTCGTCGATGAACGCGCGCACCTCGTCCATGTAGGGCAGCTGGAAGTCGGCGATGCGGAAACCCGAGTCCGGGTGCGTCTCGTGCACGTGCCCGTGCGAGTCGTACCCGGCACCGACGGCATGACCGTTCTCGTCGAGCATCGTGTAGAAGCCGCCGAAGGTCATCTGATCGCTCACCGCACCGCGACCGAACTTCTGGGCCATGGCGAGGATGTGCGCCTTCTCACCATCGAAGAACGCCGTGATGCGGGTGGTGTTCACCGTGCCGGGGCACACGGCCGCAAGCGCGTCGTGCTGGCGGATCACCTCTTCGATCAGCAGCTCGCCTCGAGCGAGGAGCCCCTGGTGGAACTCGTTCCAGTCGGTGATGTCGGCGGCGTGATAGCGATGCACTCCGGTTCCGGCCTGTCCCACAGGTTCCTTCGTGACGATCGTGCCGAGTCGCTGTGTGAACTCGCGCACCGCGTCGGCGTTGCCCTGGTCGACGACCATCCATTCGCGGTGCAGGTGGTCGGAGAACTGCTTGTCGAACTCGACCTTGTCCTGGAAGATCCAGCGGTAGTCAGGGTGGTCATACCGCTGCGAGAGCTGGTTCGAGACGGGATGCGTCATGTAGGTGTCGCGCTCGGCCTTCGTCAGCATCGCGAAGTCGTAGTCGATGTAGTCCTGGAACCCGACGTTGTGGCGCGCGGCCGACCAGAGCATGTCCACGACGATGGCGGGGACGGCCTTGTGATGCTGAGCGGATGCCTCCTTGGCGCGTTCCACCACCGATCCGACGTCGATGCGGCGGGCACGTCCCATCAGATAGCGGATGCGGGGCGCGAGGGAAAGACGAGACATGAGGCTCCAGGGTCGGGGTCCCCACCAGTCTACGGGGGCCGGGACGGCCGACCTGAGAGCCGGAAGCTAGGGTGGAAGACGTGTGTGAGACGACTTCCAGCGCCCTGCCGCGTGCGATGATCTCCCGTTCGGCCCTGGCCGCGGGCGCCTTTGCTGCCGTGTCGGCAGGCGGCCGAGTCGCCGATCTACGGCGTGACGCCTGGGGTCATGGTGTTCTCGCCGTCGCGCAGCTCGTGACGGCCGCAGGAGCCGAGCGAGTGCTCGTCGACGCCCGCGGAGAGGTGGAGGCGTTGCAGCTCGAGGGAATCGACGGCGCCACGACGGGTGAGCCGGACATCGACGCGACGCTCCTCTACGGTCTTCCTGATGCGACCGGACGCACGAGGACGCGACCGGTGATGCGGCTGACGGGTCGCGTCCTCTCCACCAAGGGGCTCCGGCCGGGAGACGCCGTCTCCTACGGTTACACCTACCGCGCCTCGCGTGAGACCACGGTGGCGCTGGTGACCGGTGGGTACGCCCAAGGCATCGTGCGCGCGCTCGGAAACCATGCCGAGGTCGAGATCGACGGCGCAGCTCGCCCCATCGTCGGCCGTGTCGCCATGGACGTCTGCGTCGTCGACCTCCAAGGCGCGGATGCCGAGGCGGGCGCGGAGGTCACGTACTTCGGCGGCGAGGGTCAGGCGGGATCCGCCATCGCGCACTGGGCCGCCGTCACCGGAATGAGCCCGGCGGAACTCGTCACCGTCGCCGGCGCACATGCCGTGCGGGGGTGGGAGGCTTGAGCCGTCCGGAGCTGCGCCTGAGCAGCAGCACGTTCCGGGCGAACATCGACGCGGTACGCGCCCGAGTGGCGCCGTCGACGTTGATGCTCGTGCTCAAGGACGACGCGTACGGCCACGGACTCTCGTGGGCCGTCGAGTCCGCGGCCGACGCGGGCGTCACGTGGTTCGGCAGCTATGACATCCGTACCGGGTTGACCGTGCGCAGGATCGCCGGCGGCGACGCCAGGATCTTCGCGTGGGTGACGTCGACGGACGCCGAGATCGACGACGCCCTCATGCAGAGGCTCGACCTCGGCGTCGGCACGAGCGACTACCTTCGGCGGATCATCACGCGCGCAGAGGCGCTCGGCACGCCCGCGCGCGTGCACCTGAAGATCGACACCGGCCTTCATCGCAATGGCATCCTGCCCGACGACTGGGCTGCGGCCGTCGCTGTCGCGCGCGACGCCGAGCGCGCAGGACTCCTGGAGTTCGAGGGGGTGTGGAGCCATATCGCCGAGGCGAGCGACGCGGACGACGACGTCGCACAATCGGTGTTCCTCGAAGCGGTCCGTACCGTGGCGGATTCGGGGACGACCCCTGCCGCGCTTCACCTGACCGCGTCGGCGGCGTCCTGGTGGCGCCCCGAACTGCGCGGAACGGTCTCGCGCATCGGAGCCTTCTGTTATGGCATCCGATCCGCAGACGGACCGGAACTGGAAGGCATCCTCCCGGCTGCGAGCCTCGTCGCGCCCGTCATCAGCGTCCAGCGGGACGACGTGACCATCGGCATCGGCAGTTTCGACGGATTCCCTTCGACACTGGCCGGAAGTCGCGTCGGCACATCTGCCGGAACGCGCACCCTCACGTCGGTGGGACATACGACGTCGACTGTCGAAGGCTGGGCAGGAGCGAGAGCGGGGGATCAGGTCGTGGTCTTCGGCGCCGGGACGCACGGAGAGACGTCGGCGACGACTCTCGCTGAGCGTATCGATACCGTGGGAGAAGAGATCCTCACCCGGCTCACATCACGTGTGCGGAGAGTCGTCGCCGATTGATTCGTGTGCGCTGACCGCAGTCGACTGACCGGGACCAGTCGACGTGCGTCAGGATGCGATCAGACCGTCTCGACGAGGCGGGCGGTCTCGTCGTGCCAGCTGGTCGCGATGCTGCGGAGCTTCTCTTCGTACTTGCGGCCGTGGTGGGCGCAGAACAGGAGCTCGGATCCGTTGACCTCAGCGGCGATGTACGCCTGAGCGCCGCATGAATCACAGCGATCCATGGCGGTCAGGCGGAACTCGACGGTGGAGGTGTCACGTTCGGTCGTTGCGTTCATCTCGGTGCCTCCTCGGGTGTCGGCTTCGCTGGGGGATTTGGTCAATACAACCACGCCCCACCTGTGCGCATGCCCGGTTTGCGGCGTGTTTCGCTCAGCGCGTACGCGACCCCCGTCGAGTGGCCCTCCGCGGGGAGTGTCTGCGGAGCCGGAACGACTCGCGAGATTAGACTCGGAGATTGTGAATGCCGAGTACTCCGCCCATCATCTCCAGGTGCTTGAAGGCCTCGAGGCCGTCCGCAAGCGCCCAGGGATGTACATCGGGTCGAACGGGTCGCCCGGACTCATGCACTGCCTCTGGGAGATCATCGACAACTCCGTCGACGAGGCGGTGGCCGGCAACGGCACGAAGATCGACATCATCCTGCATGCCGACGGCAGTGTCGAGGTCCACGACCGTGGCCGCGGCATCCCGGTGGACGTCGAACCGCGCACCGGTCTGACCGGCGTCGAGGTGGTCTACACCAAACTGCACGCCGGTGGGAAGTTCGGCGGCGGGTCGTACGCGGCATCCGGCGGTCTGCATGGTGTCGGCGCCTCCGTGGTGAACGCGCTCTCCGAGCGCCTGGACGTCGAGGTCGATCGCGGCGGCAAGACCTACGCCATGTCGTTCCATCGTGGCGAACCGGGGGTCTTCGCAGACTCCGGAGAGAAGCGTCCCGACGCGCCGTTCACTCCCTTCCAGGAGAAGAGCGAGCTCCGCGTCATCGGCAAGGCGCCCCGCGGCGTGACCGGTACGCGGGTTCGCTACTGGGCCGATCGGCAGATCTTCACCAAGGACGCGGCCTTCCAGCTCTCCGAGCTCGAGACCCGCGCCCGACAGACGGCGTTCCTCGTCCCGGGCCTCGAGATCGAGGTCGCCGACAAGCGGACGAATCGTCCGGATGCTCCCGAGCTCGGCTCCGAGGATGCGGATGCCACCGGGACGGTGACGTCCTACCTCTATGAGGGCGGGATCTCGGAGTTCGTCGACTACCTCGCGGTCGATCCGCCGGTGACCGACAACTGGCGCATCCAGGGGGAGGGGACGTTCAAGGAGACCGTTCCCGTTCTGCAGGCCGACGGGCACATGGTCGCCACCGAGGTGGAGCGCGTGTGCGCCGTTGACATCGCGCTGCGGTGGGGCACCGGTTATGACACGCGCGTGCGGTCGTTCGTCAACATCATCGCGACGCCCAAGGGCGGAACCCATCAGCAGGGCTTCGAGCAAGAACTCCTCAAGGTTCTCCGTACCCAGGTCGAGCAAAACGCGCGTCGTCTCAAGGTCGGCAACGACAAGCTCGAGAAGGACGACGTCCTCGCGGGCCTCACAGCGGTGCTCACGGTGAACGTGCCCGAGCCGCAGTTCGAGGGGCAGACGAAGGAGATCCTCGGCACTCCGGCCGTCCGGCAGATCGTCGCCCAGGTGATCCGCAAGGACCTGGCCCAGCGATTCAGCTCGACCAAGCGCGACGACAAGAACCAGGCGTCGCAGCTGCTCGACAAGATCGTCTCGGAGATGAAGGCGCGCGTGTCGGCACGTGCGCACAAGGAGACGCAGCGCCGCAAGAACGCACTGGAGTCGTCGACCCTTCCGACGAAGCTCGTCGACTGCCGCACGAACGATGTCGAACGCAGCGAGCTCTTCATCGTCGAGGGAGACTCGGCGCTCGGCACCGCCAAGAACGCGCGCAACAGCGAGTTCCAGGCGCTGCTGCCGATTCGGGGAAAGATCCTCAACGTGCAGAAGGCGTCGGTCGGCGACATGTTGTCGAATGCGGAGTGCGCGTCGATCATCCAGGTGATCGGTGCAGGCTCCGGCCGGACCTTCGACATCGATGCGGCTCGCTACGGCAAGATCATCCTGATGAGCGATGCCGATGTCGACGGCGCCCACATCCGCACCCTCCTGCTCACCCTGTTCTTCCGCTACATGCGGCCGCTGATCGAGCACGGCCGCGTGTTCGCCGCCGTCCCGCCGCTGCACAGGATCATCGTGATGAACCCCGGCTCGAAGCCGAACGAGACGATCTACACCTACAGCGAGCAGGAGATGCACACGCTGCTGGCGAAGCTCCGCAAGGCGGGCAAGCGCTGGCACGAGCCGATCCAGCGGTACAAGGGCTTGGGTGAGATGGACGCAGAACAGCTGGCGAACACCACGATGGACCGTTCAGGACGGCTGCTGCGTCGCGTGCGCATGGAGGATGCGGAGGCCGCGGGCCGCGTGTTCGAGCTCCTGATGGGCAACGAGGTCGCCCCGCGCCGCGAGTTCATCATCGACTCCTCCGACCGGCTGTCGCGCGAGTCGATCGACGCCTGAGCCCCGGAGACACGGAAGAAGCCGGCACGGGTCATCCCATGCCGGCTTCTTCGCTGCAGGCGGTCACCCCGCCTGCGGAGCACTCAGACCAGGGTGCGGCCGATGCTGCCGATCACGCCTTCTACGGGCTGTCCGGAGGCATCGCGACGTGCGCCGGTCTCGGGAAGCTTGCGCACGGCACCGGTCGGATCGACCGCCAGCGGTGGCTGGGGCCCGACCCACGCGACCGTGAGGCGATCCTCACCCTTCAGGAATGCGTGCGCGCGCACGCCGCCCGTGGCGCGACCCTTGGCCGGGTACTCGGTGAACGACGAGACCTTCGCGCGCCCCGGCTCCGTGCCGGGAAGTGCGCTGTCGCCTCCGGAGACGGTGGCGACGACCGACTCGGTGGCGGGATCGACGACACCGAAGAAGAGGACCGATGCCCCGGAGCTGAGCTTGACGCCGGCCATGCCGCCGGCCGGCGCTCCCTGCGGGCGCACGGCGGAGGCCGAGAAGTGCAGCAGTTGCGCGTCGGTCGTGACGAACACCAGTTCGGCGTCGTCCGGCGCCTCGGCCGCGCCCACCACCGTGTCGCCCTGCTTCAGGCCGATGACCTCGAGGTCGGGCCGCACGGGAAGCGCTGACGGGACGATGCGCTTGACCGTACCCTGGGCGGTGCCGATGGCGATCGGCGTATCGCTGTCGAACCGCACGAAACCGAGAACCCGCTCGCCCTTCGTCGTGATCCCGAGGTAGTCGCGCAACGGCGTGCCGGCAGCGAGCTGAACCGAGGTGGCAGGCACGGAAGGCAGGTCGACGGGGGAGAAGCGGACGACGCGTCCGAGGTTCGTGAGCGCTCCGAGCTCGGCCCTGACCGTGGTCTCGACCGTGGTCAGGATCGCGTCGTGCTTGCTACGACGTGCCGGGGAAGTGAGCTCCTGCCCTTCGCCGAGGTCGACTCGGACCGTGCGCCCGGTGGTCGAGAGGATGAGCACCGTGGGGGCGTCGGCGATCTGCAGGTCGACCGCGCCCTTGGTGGCGCGGGGCTTGGGCGGTGCGGCGTTCATGAGCAGCGTGCGCCGGGGCGTGCCGTACGCGTCGGCCGCGGCATCGAGTTCCTTCGCGACCGCGGCGCGCAGCAGCACAGGGCTCCCCAGCAGCTCGCGGAGGGCGGCGATCTCGGCCAGCAACGCGTCTCGTTCGGTCTCGAGCTCGATGCGGGAGAACTTCGTCAGACGGCGCAGACGCAGCTCGAGGATGTACTCCGCCTGCAGCTCGCTCAGATCGAAGACCGAGCGCAGGCGGGTGCGGGCCTGCTCCGAGTCGTCGGATGAGCGGATGACCTGGATGACCTCGTCGATGTCGAGGATCGCGATGAGCAGCCCCTCGACGAGGTGCAGACGCTCCTCGCGCCGCTTCAGGCGGTAGCGGCTGCGCCGGGTGATGACCTCGAGGCGGTGGCCCACGTAGACGCTCAGCATCTCCTTGAGCCCGAGCGTGCGCGGCTGGCCTTCGACCAGAGCGACGTTGTTGATGCTGAACGAGTCTTCCAGCGGCGTCAGACGGTAGAGCTGCTCGAGGACGGCGTTCGGGTCGAAGCCCGTCTTGATGCCGATCGCGACGCGGAGTCCGTGGTTGCGGTCGGTCAGGTCGGTGACGTCGCTGATGCCCTGCAGCTTCTTCGACTGCACGGCGTCGCGGATCTTCTCCAGCAGACGCTCGGGGCCGACCATGTACGGCAGCTCCGACACGATGATGCCGGTGCGTCGAGGGCCGAGGGGCTCGATCGAGGTCTTCCCTCGGACCTTGAGCGCGCCGCGTCCGTTCGTGTAGGCGTCTTTGACCCCGTCCAGTCCCATCAGGATCCCGCCCGACGGGAAGTCCGGACCGGGAACGAACTCCATCAGGTCCTCGGTGGTCGCGTCCGGGTTCTCCAGGAGATGCGTGGCGGCCGCGACGACCTCGATCAGGTTGTGCGGCGCCATGTTGGTTGCCATGCCGACCGCGATGCCGCTCGCTCCGTTGACCAGGAGGTTCGGGAAAGCAGCGGGCAGGACAGCCGGCTGTTGGAACTGGCCGTCGTAGTTCGGGATGAAATCGACGACGTCCTCGTCGAGGTTCTCGGTGAGCGCGAGGGCGGCGGCGGCGAGCCGTGCCTCCGTGTATCGAGCCGCGGCCGGACCGTCGTCGAGGGAGCCGAAGTTGCCGTGTCCGTCGACCAGAGGGACGCGCAGCGCCCACTCCTGCGCGAGGCGCACCAGCGCGTCGTAGATCGCGGAGTCGCCGTGGGGGTGGAGCTTTCCCATGACCTCGCCGACCACGCGGGCGCTCTTGACATGACCGCGGTCGGGGCGAAGGCCCATCTCGGCCATCTGGTACAGGATGCGGCGTTGCACCGGCTTCAGACCATCGCGCGCATCGGGGAGCGCGCGCGAGTAGATCACCGAGTATGCGTACTCGAGGAACGAGCCCTGCATCTCGGTGGAGAGGTCGATGTCCTGGATGCGCTCCTCGACAGGCTCGGGCGGCGGGGTTTTCGGCATGGACTTCCTGAGGGCATACGGGAGCCTGTGTCAGACTGGCTCGGATGTCTTTCATGCTACCGTCCGCGTCGCCGAGTGCCCGGAGTGTCGTCGGGGTGGCGGACGACCTGCTCGCCGCCCTCCGCGGCGAATCGGCGCTGTTGCCGCGCGCAGACTCGGTCGTGCTCGTCGTGATCGACGGGCTCGGAGCGATCAGTCTGCGGGCACACGCCGGTCACGCACGTGCGTTGACGGCGGGGATGGCGAAGAAGGACGTCGCGCAGTCGGTCTTCCCCTCCACCACCGCGGCGGCGCTGACCAGCATCGTCACCGGTGTCTGGCCGGGGGAGCACGGCCTCGTCGGCTACCGAGTGCTCGATCCGATCCGCGACGTGCTCGTCAACCAGCTCAGCGGCTGGGAGACCGACGGGATCGACCCGTATACGTGGCAGGCGGCTCCCACGATCTTCGAGCGCGCCGGTGGTGTCGGCCACGAGAGTTTCGCCGTGGGGTTCGCCGGATACGCGCACAGCGGCTTCACCAAAGCCACTCTCCGAGGTGCCGAGTTCGTCGCAGCCACCACAGCGGCGTCGCGTATCGAAGCCGCCTATGCGCTCGCTCAGTCCCATCCGGGCTCGCTCGTCTACTGCTACCTTCCAGAGGTCGACAAGGCCGGCCACAAGTACGGCATCGCCTCGTCCGAATGGGTCGCGGCGCTCGAGGACGTCGATGCCGCTCTTTCCGCACGGGTGCCCCCGGGCGTCGGGGTCGTGGTCACGTCGGATCATGGGATGGTCGATGTGGCGCCGAACCGACAGATCGTGCTCGAAGCGGACCACCTCGAAGGCGTCCGACACGTGGGTGGTGAACCGCGGATGCTGCACGCCTATCTGGAGCCCGATGCGGATGGCGTCTCGCTGGTATCGCGCTGGCGTGCGGATCTCGAGGGGGTCGCCGATGTCGTCACCCGCGAGGAGGCCGTGCGTGCGGGCCTCTTCGGACCCACGGTCTCCGAGGCAGCCTCGCCTCGGATCGGTGACGTGCTCGCGATCGCGCGTGGGTCGTGGGCGGTCTATGACGGCACGGCTGCGGACCAGCGCGGTCGCGGAATGGTCGGCCAGCACGGTGCACTCACACCGGAGGAGCGGCAGGTCCCCGTCGTCAGGCTCGGCGCTTTCGCTCGCTGACGACGATCGCCCGGTATGCTCTCCGGCACGACTTCCCGGCGAGCACTCTCAGGCCGGTCTCACTCGTCCGTTCGTGCGCCGAAGACGATCTCGTCCCAAGAGGGCATGGCGTTGCGACGACGTCTCCGACCTGTGGATTCGCCGGAATCCGAGTTGGTCGTCTGAGGCGCGGGCTGCGGAGACTGCGGCTCGTCGTCCGGCTGCTCCAGGACCTCGAAGAGTGAGATCGGGCTCTGATCGGCCCGATCTGCGTCCGTGGGCTCATCCAGCAGCGGCGCGGTCTCGCGCTGGCCGCGACGACGGCGGAGAGCTTCGAGAAGGTCTGCGGTCTCGGGGCTCGTCGTCTGTGATGCCGGTGCGCGTTTGATCGCCGCGTCCTGTGCGGCCGCGTCGGAACGCTCGGGAAGGGAGGGATCCTCGATCTCGGCGTCGGGAGCAGGGAGCAGACGGGGGCCGAATGCGCCGGAGTCGAAGCGGCTCTCGTCCTTGTACGGAGAGGTGATCCGTTCTGCGTCCACGGCCCGCAGGCGGGGGATGAGTCCCTCGGGCAGCGAGCCCTGGCGGGACAGCTGCGTGGCGTCCGCATTGAGCGGCGAGAGGGCGCTGCGGCGGGGATCGAAGCTCCAGCGGGCGTCGTGTTCGACGTCGTTGGCGGTGAACTCGAGCTTGATGGTCCAGCCCGAGTCCTCCTTCCAGCTCGCCCAACGCTCCGAGGTCGCTTCGACCTCCGCGAGCTTGGCGCGGACGGCAACTCCGAAGGTGGGCTGCGCGTCGGGCTCGACCTCGCTGCCGATGAGAACGGGAACGGCGAGGGCCTGGCCGATGACGTGCTCGCGTTCGGCCAGGACGGGGCCTTCGAAACGGGCGACGTCGTCGACGCTGATACCCAGGAGCTCGGCAACCTCCGGAGCCGTGAGACCGGCTCGGATCTGCGCCTGGATATCACGCGGACTCGCGGCGAGCTTCTGTGCCGTCGGCTCACTCTGACGGGTGGCGCGACGGATCTCGCGCTGCAGCATGTCGTCGATGGGCAGCGCGAACCGCTCGCCCGACTCGGTCGCGAGTACGAGGACTCCTGCTTCTGTGCCGACGATGGTGACGTTTTCCATGCGAATGCCCCTCTGATGGGTGTCTCATCATGGTGTCACGCATGGGGCATCCGGGCCGGGAATACCCTGGGCGTGCCGTGAGTTTGTTCAGGCGAACGGGCGAGCATTTGCGTTATGTCGTCCGGTCGTGCAAACTATGGCCGCCGAATACCCGACGGCGCACCACCCACTCGCACCATGAAAGTGGAGATCTACCGCATGGCAACCGATTACGACGCCCCCCGAAAGAGCGAAGACGACTCCGAGTCGATCGAAGCCCTGAAGGAGCGTGTGCCGGACAAGCTCTCCGGCTCAAGCGGGGACGAAGACTCCGACAACCCGTCGAGCTTCGACCTTCCGGGTGCCGACCTCTCCGATCTCGAGCTCGACGTCGTCGTGCTGCCCGCGCAGCAGGACGAGTTCACGTGCATGAGCTGCTTCCTCGTGAAGCACCGTTCACAGCTCGACCACGAGGGCGCATCCGGGCCCATCTGCAAGGAGTGCGCTGCGTAAGCAGTCCTCCGAGCGACGTATCACGCGCCCCCGACCACTCCGGTCAGGGGCGCGCTGTCGTATGCGGGTGCCTCTCGGCTCCGCACCTCAGCTCTGCCTCTTCGTGCCGCGTCTCAGCTCTGCGCAGCGCGGATCGCCGCTGCCAGTCGATCCGGCGTGCGTGTCGAGACGGTCCACGTGTCGACGGGGTCGTCCGGGTCGAGATTCGGGACGACGACGATTCCGTCGATGCCGCCGCGGATCAGGTGCCACCCGCGCGCCGGGAGCCCGGGGCCGCGAGCCTGCCGGGCGTCGTCGCCGGTCAGGGCCACCGGCTCGCCAAGATGCTTCGTGTCGATGTGCGCGCGGCCGGCGCGCAGCACCGTGCCGATGACGGAGACGACAGGGGTGGCCGCGATGAAGCCCAGCACCAGGAGGGCCGATACGGCGGCGCCGAGGACCAGTGCGACGGTCGAGCCGATCGGCACGAAGACGAGCGACACCATGGGGCCGGCGACCGCGACGGTCACGAGCAGCCAGAGGCTCGGCGAGAGTCTTTCGCGGTAGCGGGGACGTGCGTCTGTGGCGGGGTTCTGCATTAGCCTCATGGGGTGACCGATTCCGTTGATGTCCCCATTATCGCTGCAGTGGTGCCCGGGTATGCGCATCCGGGCGATGCCGGTGCCGATCTGGTCGCGGCGGAGGCCGTGCACCTCGAGCCGGGAGAGCGTGCACTGGTGCCGACGGGCGTCAGCATCGCGCTGCCCGACGGGTACGCCGCTTTCGTGGTTCCGCGCAGCGGACTGGCCGCGAAGCACGGGATCTCGATCGTGAACTCGCCGGGGACGGTGGATGCCGGGTATCGCGGCGAGATCAAGGTGAGCCTGATCAACACGGATACCCAGAGCGCGTACGATGTGGCGGTCGGCGATCGTATCGCGCAGCTGATCATCATGCCGGTCACGCGCGCCACGTTCATCCCGGTCGACGAGCTGCCGGACAGTGTCCGCGGTGCCGGTGGGTTCGGTTCCACCGGTTACCAGGCAGCGACCCACCAGAACGAAGCAGGACAGGCCAATGACTGACAACAACGAGACCCCTTCGAAGTCGGCACCGCTGAATCGTGCCACCGACGGTCCCTTCGACGATTCCGAGGCGAACCCGGTCCGTCCCTACATCGACCTCGGCGGCATCAAGATCCTGCCGCGCGAAGGTCTGAACCTGCGCCTCGAGGTCGAGGAGCAGTCGAAGCGCATCGTGGCGGTCGGCCTCGATTACGCGGACTCCTCGCTGCAGGTGCAGCCCTTCGCCGCACCGCGCACCGGAGGACTGTGGGACGAGACCCGCGTACAGCTCCGCGACCAGGTCAAGGCGCAGGGCGGCCGCGTGGAAGAGCGCGAAGGCCCGCTGGGCAAGGAGCTCCTCGCCGAGGTCCCCGCCACGGCGGCGGAGGGATCCGGTCTGCGCCTCGCGCGCTTCATCGGCATTGACGGCCCGCGCTGGTTCCTTCGCGGCGTGATCGGCGGCGCCGGTGCCTCGGACCCCGAAGCGGCGGAGAAGGTCGAAGACCTCTTCCGGTCGATCGTGGTCGTCCGCGGCGGGTCTCCGATGCCGCCGCGCGACCTGATCCCGCTCAAGATGCCGGCGACCCCTGGTTCCGCGTGAGCACTCCCGAGCCCGACGCCGAACGGGAGAAGAGCACCTCCGAGATCCTCGGGGAGGCCCTCGGAGGAGTCGCCCGTCGTGCCGGGCTCGACCCGTCGGAGAGTGCGGCCACCCACACGGTCGTGTGGACCGCCATGGGCGGGTGGCGGGGCATCCTCGAGTCGGTGCTGCCCAGCCTCGCGTTCGTGATCATCTTCACGATCCGCCCCGAGCCGCTGATCCTCTCGCTCGGCATCTCGGTCGGTCTCGCAGCCGTCTTCACGATCGTCCGACTCGTGCAGAAGTCGCCGCCCTCGGCCGCCCTCGGCGGTCTCATCGCCGCGGTCGCCGCGGCAGCGCTGGCTCTGTGGACCGGACGCGGCGCCGACAACTTCGTCCCGGGGCTCATCACCAACGCGGTCTACGGCTCGGTCATCCTGGTGTCGGCACTGATCGGCTGGTCGCTGATCGGCCTCGCCGTCGGATTCCTGATGGGGGAGGGCACCACCTGGCGGAACGATCGCCGCAAGCGACGTGCCTACTTCTGGCTGGGGATCGCCTGGGCCGCGCTGTTCTTCACCCGGCTGGCTGTGCAGCTGCCCCTTTATCTGGCCGGTGACGTCACGGCGCTGGGCACGCTCAAACTCATCATGGGGCTGCCGCTGTTCGCCCCGCTGATCGCCGTCACGTGGCTCGTGGTCCGCGCGTTGCACCCGCGCGAGCCCGCGCGCGAGGATGCCCCCGAGGCGTGATAGATTTATCTTGACATCAAGATAAATCGCAGGCTTTCGCCGGTGAGCTGCGCGGAGCAGACTGGTTAGGTCCGCCTTGCTAGCCGCAGGGGCTCGCTGGCGAGCAAGATGGAGGCGCCTGTCGCTCCCATCCGAATAGAAGGAGACGGATTCGTGTCCACGGTGAACAGCTTCGGTGCCAAGAGCACCCTGACAGTCGGCAGCACCGACTATGAGATCTTCCGCATCGACACGGTGCCGGGTTTCGAGAAGCTTCCCTTCAGTC
Organism: Microbacterium maritypicum MF109; assembly: GCF_000455825.1. Lineage (GTDB taxonomy): Bacteria > Actinomycetota > Actinomycetes > Actinomycetales > Microbacteriaceae > Microbacterium > Microbacterium maritypicum_A. Next base: position 352,849 of record NZ_ATAO01000206.1, on the reverse strand, counting down.
TCAAGGTCCTCCTGGAGAACCTGCTTCGCACCGAAGACGGCGCGAATGTGACGAAGGCGCAGATCGAGGCGCTGGGTTCGTGGGATGCCGCGGCCGAGCCGAACACCGAGATCCAGTTCACGCCGGCCCGTGTGGTCATGCAGGACTTCACCGGTGTGCCGTGCATCGTCGACCTCGCCACCATGCGCGAGGCCGTGACGGCACTCGGCGGTGACGCGAACAAGATCAACCCGCTCTCGCCCGCCGAGATGGTCATCGACCACTCCGTGATCGCCGACCTGTTCGGCTCTGAGAACGCCCTCGAGCGCAACGTCGAGATCGAGTACGAGCGCAACGGCGAGCGTTATCAGTTCCTGCGTTGGGGTCAGACCGCGTTCAGCGACTTCAAGGTCGTCCCGCCGGGAACCGGCATCGTCCACCAGGTGAACATCGAGCACCTGGCCAAGGTCATCTACGACCGCAACGTCGACGGTGTGCTCCGCGCATACCCCGACACCTGCGTCGGCACCGACTCGCACACCACCATGGTCAACGGCCTCGGCGTGCTGGGCTGGGGCGTCGGCGGCATCGAGGCCGAGGCAGCCATGCTCGGCCAGCCCGTGTCGATGCTCATCCCGCGCGTCGTGGGCTTCAAGCTCTCCGGCGAGATCCCCGCCGGCGTGACCGCGACCGACGTGGTGCTCACGATCACCGACCTGCTGCGCAAGCACGGTGTGGTCGGCAAGTTCGTCGAGTTCTACGGAGAGGGCGTCGCGTCGGTGCCGCTCGCCAACCGCGCGACCATCGGCAACATGTCGCCGGAGTTCGGCTCCACCGCCGCGATCTTCCCGATCGACGACGTGACGCTCGACTACCTGCGACTCACCGGCCGCAGCGAAGAGGCCGTCGCGCTGGTCGAGGCTTACGCCAAGGAGCAGAAGCTCTGGCACGACGCCGCGCACGAGCCCACGTTCAGCGAGTACCTCGAGCTCGACCTCGGCACCGTCGTGCCGTCGATCGCCGGCCCGAAGCGCCCGCAGGACCGCATCCTGCTCTCCGAGGCGAAGTCGCAGTTCGAGCAGGACATCCTGAGCTACGCGACGGCATCGACCTCAGACTCGATCGTCGACCTCGAATCGAAGCACTCCTTCCCGGCCTCCGACCCCGGACAGGCACCCGGCGACGAAGAGCCCACCACGCGTCCGGTGCACATCAACAGCGGCGCACCGGCTAACGCCTCGAAGCCCGTGCCGGTCACGACGCCGTCGGGGGAGAAGTACATCCTCGACAACGGTGCCGTCACCCTCGCGGCCATCACCTCGTGCACCAACACGTCGAACCCGTCGGTGATGATCGCCGCCGGTCTCGTCGCACGCAAGGCTCTCGAGAAGGGTCTGAAGCAGAAGCCGTGGGTCAAGACCACGCTCGGCCCGGGGTCGAAGGTCGTCACCGACTACTACGAGAAGTCCGGACTCGACAAGGACCTCGAGGGCCTCGGCTTCTACACCGTCGGCTACGGCTGCACCATCTGCATCGGCAACTCGGGTCCGCTGATCGAAGAGGTCTCCGAAGCGATCAACTCGCACGACCTCGCCGTCACCGCGGTCCTCTCCGGAAACCGCAACTTCGAGGGTCGCATCAGCCCCGACGTGAAGATGAACTACCTCGCCAGCCCGCCGCTGGTCATCGCGTACGCGCTGGCCGGGTCGATGCACTTCGACTTCGAGAACGACGCGCTCGGCAAGGGCACCGACGGCGAAGACGTCTTCCTGAAGGACATCTGGCCGACCCCGGCCGAGGTGCAGGAACTCGTCGACTCCTCGATCTCGCGCGAGCAGTTCATCAAGCAGTACGCGACGGTCTTCGACGGTGACGAGCGCTGGCGCAGCCTGCCCACTCCGGACGACGCGATCTTCCAGTGGGACGAGAACTCCACGTACGTGCGCAAGGCGCCGTACTTCGAGGGCATGACGATGGAGCTCACCCCGGTGAAGGACATCGAGGGTGCGCGCGTGATGGCGACGCTCGGCGACTCGGTCACCACCGACCACATCTCGCCCGCCGGGAACATCAAGGCCGGAACGCCCGCGGCGCAGTACCTCACGGAGCACGGCGTGGACCGCAAGGACTTCAACTCCTTCGGCTCGCGTCGCGGCAACCACGAGGTCATGATCCGCGGAACCTTCGCGAACATTCGTCTGAAGAACGCGATGGTCGCTGCCGTGAACGACGGACAGGTCGTCGAGGGTGGCTTCACCCGCGACTTCACGCAGCCCGGTGGCCCGCAGTCGTACATCTACGACGCGAGCATGAACTATCAGGAGCAGGGCACGCCCCTCGTCATCTTCGGTGGCAAGGAGTACGGCTCGGGTTCGTCGCGTGACTGGGCGGCCAAGGGCACGAGCCTGCTGGGCGTCAAGGCGGTCATCACCGAGAGCTTCGAGCGCATCCACCGCTCGAACCTGATCGGCATGGGTGTCGTCCCGCTGCAGTTCCCCGCCGGCGAGAGCTGGGAATCGCTGGGCCTCGACGGCACCGAGATCGTCTCGATCTCGGGTCTGGAAGAGCTCAACAACGGTGTCACGCCCAAGACGGTCAAGGTCACGGCCACTCCGAGCGAGAACTCGCCCGAGGGCAAGCAGCCGGTGGAGTTCGATGCTGTCGTCCGCATCGACACCCCCGGTGAAGCCGACTACTACCGCAACGGCGGCATCCTGCAGTACGTGCTGCGTTCGCTGGTCTGATCGCACGAGACGAAGGGGCTCGGGTCTGCGGACCCGGGCCCCTTCATCGTGCCGGCCCTTCCTGTCAAGGGGGTCCGATTCGCCGTGCTCTCTGAGTCCGGCGGGGTAGGATCGAGGGGCGCTCGCACCGTCGTCGGGCGCTTCTGACGGAGCCTGTGAGGAGGTGCAGATGCCCATTCTTCCGAGCATCTCTGGACCCCGTGATCTCGATGCACTCTCGACCGACCAGTTGACCGAGCTCGCTGCGGAGATCCGCACGTTCCTGGTCGAGAACGTGTCCAGGACGGGCGGCCACCTCGGCCCCAACCTCGGCGTCGTCGAACTCACGATCGCTCTCCATCGAGTGTTCTCCTCCCCGGACGACCCCTTCATCTTCGACACCGGACACCAGTCCTACGTGCACAAGCTCCTCACCGGGCGCCAGGACTTCTCGGCGCTGCGCGTGCGCGGTGGTCTCGCCGGGTACCCGCAGCGGGGCGAGAGCGCCCATGATGTGGTGGAGTCGTCGCACGCCTCCAGCTCGCTCAGCTGGGCGGACGGCATCTCCCGGGCCTTGACGGCCACCGGTCGTGCAGACCGGCACGTGGTCGCGGTCGTCGGCGACGGCGCGCTGACCGGCGGCATGACCTGGGAGGCGTTGAACAACATCTCCGACGACAACGATCGCAACCTGGTCATCGTCGTCAACGACAACGGACGCTCCTACGCGCCGACGATCGGCGGCATGTCGCGGTACCTCAACCGCGTGCGCACGGCAGCAGCCTACAAGGACCTCCACCAGCGGTCCGATCGCCTGTTCCGCGCTTTCGGTCCCGTGGGACGTGCGGTGTTCCGCGGCGTCCGGGGAGGCACGCACGGCTTCCTGTCGAGGTTCACCAACAACGAGGCGCTGTACTCCAACCTCGACATCAAGTACCTCGGTCCGGTCGACGGCCACGATCTTCCCGCGCTCCTCGAGACTCTGGAGTTGGCGAAGTCGTACGGTGCGCCCGTCATCGTCCACACCATCACCGAGAAGGGCCGTGGCTACCAGCCGGCCCGCGACGACGAAGCCGATCAGTTCCACGCCGTCGGCAAGATCGACCCCACGACCGGGGAGACCCTGTCGTCCGGTGGGCGTGGGTGGACCGATGTGTTCTCCGACGCGTTGGTGGCCGTCGGCGAGCAGCGCGACGACGTGATCGCGATGACGGCTGCGATGCTGCGCCCCACCGGCCTCGCGCCGTTCGCCGAACGCTTCCCCGATCGCGTCTATGACGTGGGCATCGCAGAACAGCACGCGGTGGCGTCAGCGGCTGGTCTGGCCTACGGGGGCTTGCACCCCGTCGTCGCCCTGTACGCCACGTTCATGGGACGCGCCTTCGACCAGGTGCTGATGGACGTGGCTCTGCACCGTGCCGGAGTCACCTTCGTCCTCGATCGAGCGGGCGTCACCGGTCCCGACGGTCCCAGCCACCACGGCATGTGGGATCTCGCGATGCTGCAGATCGTCCCGCACATCCGCATCGCCGCGCCGCGTGATGGGGCGCGGCTGACGGAGGCCCTCGGTGAGGCCGTCGACGTCGAAGACGCTCCGACGGTCATCCGCTTCCCGAAGGGCGAGGTCGCCGCCGATCTTCCCGCGATCGAACGTCTGAGCGACGGCGTCGATGTGCTCGCCCGCGGCGAATCCGAAGACGTCCTGATCGTCGCCATCGGACCATTCGCCGAACTCGCTCTCGATGTCGCGGACCGCCTTCGAGCGCAGGGGATCGGCGCGACGGTCATCGACCCGCGCTGGGCTATTCCGGTGCAGCCGTCGATCGTGGAACTCGCCGCCCATCACCGCCTCGTGATCACCCTCGAAGACGGCATCCGGGTCGGAGGCATCGGCACCCGTGTACGTCAGGTCCTTCGCGAGGCGGGCATCGACACCGCGGTGGACGAGCTGGGTCTTCCCGACGAGTTCATCGACCACGCATCGCGTGATCAGATCCTCGTCGACGCCGGCCTCACAGCGCCGAAGATCGCACAGGACATCGTGTCGCAGGTGCTCGGGACGCGAATCCCGAAGGCGCGTGACGCGGGAGAGACAGGAACCATCGATCTTCCGCTGCACGAACGGCACTGACGCTCGCTCCGACCCTTCGGAACGCCCTGCGCGCAGGCGTCAGTTCAGAGCGTGCAACGCGGCGACGGCCTGTGCTCCGCGATCGACGTCTCGGAGTGCGGTCGACAGCAGGTAACCGTCGGTGAGGGCGTCGCCGGTGACCATGACCCGCACCAGCTCGACGCCGCAGGCGCGACGCACCTCCGCGGCGCTGGCCGCGATCACTCGGGTGTTGATCTCGTCGTTGTGCGGCAGCTCGGCTCCCTCGAGCCCACGGATCACGTCTCTCAGCGCGGCGCCGACGATGTTCGAGGCTCGCTCCTTGACGTTCACGACGTCGAGCTCGAACACCCGAAGATCGCTTCCCGTCGGTATCGGACGCCACTCGAACGAGGCATGCACGCGGTGCTGGTGTCCGCTCGCGCCGCTCATCTCTCGCGCGGGCAGATCGGTCGCGCGGCAACGGACGTCGATGAGCTTGTACCAGTAGAACAGCGGGAATGCTCCGTGCGAGCCCGGGTCCAGAACGACGACTTCTCCGACGGCCCCGCCGCGGTTCCGCGGACGACGCTGCGGGCGGTTGCGGATGATCGGCTTGCCGTTGCGCGTCCGGATCGCCGCCCACCCCTCGTCGACGGTGACGATGAAGAGCTTGAGGAGGGCGGGGAGGACCAGAAGCGTGGTGAGGATCGCCGTTCCGGTCTTCAGCAGACCCGACATCCCCTTGCCGCCCAGCATCGTGAAGAGCATGTCCATGTCACCACTGTGCAGGGTCGCCGGGGTCCGGGGTGCCTTCGGGACGGGTCGGGCGGGGGAGTTCATGCGCTGTTCCGCGCACGTTACCCGCGGCGCTGTGCGCTGGATACGCACCGCTCAGGATTCGCCGCGGCGGGCCAGGATTCGCCGCGGCGGGTCAGGCGAGGTCGGCGAGAGTGCGGGCGACGACGTTCTCGACCGCCGCGTGGCAGCGTGCGCGATCGGCATCCACGAGTCCGACACGGGTGCGCCTGTCGAGGACGTCATCGACGGTCATCGCGCCCTCCGTGCGAACGGCGAACTCGACCTCCGCGGCGGTCAAGCCCGTGGCGTCGTCGAGCACGTCATCCGAGGCGGGCACCGACCGATCGACGAGGCGCAACGACGCCGTGCGGCTCGGCCCCGACTGCAGTCCGCGGGTGCGTCCCGCAAGGTCCACGGCATCCTCGGCCATCCGGCGGTAGGTGGTCAGCTTTCCCCCGAGCACCGTGACGAATCCGGCGGTGGATACCGTCACCAGATGCCGGCGAGAGATATCGGCGGTGGAGTCGGTCCCGCTGTCGACCAGCGGACGCAGGCCGGCGAACGCGCCCCGCACCCGATCGCGGCCGAGGGGAGCAGCGATCACGCGATTGAGGTTCTGCAGCAGGAAATCGATCTCCGGCTCCGTCGGTTGGGCGACACGCGGCACGGCACCGGGGGAGTCTTCGTCGGTGAGGCCGACGATCACGCGGCCGAAGGCCTGCGGCAGCGCGAAGACGTAGCGACTGATCGATCCCTCGTGCGGGATGGTGAGCGCGGCCGACGGCGAACCCAGGTCGGCGGCGGCGAGGACGATGTGCGTCCCTCGGCTCGGGCGCACGTGGATCGTCTGATCGAGCGCACCGGCCCAGACGCCGGTCGCGTTGATGACGGCGCGGGCTCTGACCTCGAACCGCTCGCCCGTGGACGTCTCCTCGACCGATGCGCCGTCTTCCCGCAACACGACCGCGCGGACGCGGGTGAGGATGCGAGCGCCAAGAGATGCCGCCGTGCGGGCGACGGTCGCCACGAGCCGCGCGTCGTCGACCAGCTGGCCGTCGAAGGACAGCATTCCGCCGCGGAGGCCATGAGGGTCGAGCGCAGGCACCAGGCGGGTGGCGGAGCGCGCGGACACGAGAGCGGGGGCAGGTAGCGTCGTACGGGTGGTGTGCGCGCGCATGCGGAGCAGATCTCCCAGCCCCATCCCGACGGCGCCCGCAGTGCGCTGGCGGAGCGTGACTCCGCGGGAGAAGGGCAGGAGCTGTCCGAGCGGGCGGATCAGATGCGGTGCGATCGTGGTCATCAGGAGATGCCGCTCGTGTGCGCTCTCTCGCGCGGTCGCGATGTCACCGGTCGCGAGGTAGCGCAGGCCGCCGTGCACGAGCTTCGAGCTGAATCGGCTGGTCCCGAAGGCGAGATCCTCGGCTTCGATCAGCGTCACACGAAGCCCGCGCGAGACGGCGTCCAGAGCGACACCCACGCCCGTGATACCGCCCCCGACGACGAGGACGTCGACCGTCTCGTCGGCTGCGCGTGCGAGTTCGATCCTCCGTCGCGCGACGTTGAGCGCGGATGACTCCCGGGTCATGGGCGGAGCAGCCCGTCGAGTGCGGCTCGCAGTTCGCGCTCCCACGCGTTCTCCGAGATGAGGTCTGCCACGGTGCCGTGGGAGAGGACCGCGGACTGTGCGATGAGCAGCAGCATGACCGCGATCTCCTGCGGTGGTCCCGATCTGACCGAGCCGTCGGCCTGTGCGGTGCCGATCGCCGTGGCGAGCCAGTCGAGGATCAAGCGCTGACTCGATCCCACCCGCTGCAGCGTGTAGCGGGTGAAGGCTTCGGGTTCATCGGCGAGCAGACGCCCGTAGAGGGTGTCATTGCGGAAGAGCGTCGTGAAATGGAGGACGTCGTTGACGAGGACCGTCCGGGTGCGCGCTTCCGCGGGGAAGGTGCCCAGGATGCCGTCGACGCGCCGCAGCAGCGCGGCGCGGACGACATCATCGGCATCGCTCCAGTTGCGGTAGATCGTGGGGCGACTGAGATCGGCGCGACGGGCGAGCTCGGCGATGGTGACGCCGTGCACGCCGCGACGCTCGATCAGCGCGTCGGCGGCGTCGAGGATCCGCGTCTGTGTCGCATCCCATTGTGGTTGACGTTCTTCCATGATGTGTCACACTGTAACGCATGGGCCAAGACAGTGGCAGGGTCGATGCGGACCCGTCGATGAGATGGAACGGCTGGGGTGATCCGGCCAAGGCGAAGGACCTGCCCCTGGCGGTGCGCGCGCTGCTGCCGATGCTGCTGGGGCGAGTGCGCAAGCCCGGACCGGCGATCGAGCTCGGGCACGTGCAGCTCGATCCGCCGCGCTTGACCGCTGAGGATCATGCGGCATTCAGCGCCGCGCTCGGCCCGACGAACATCGATGATGCCGCCGAGGCACGCATCCGCCACGCAGGTGGGCGTTCGACACCCGACCTCCTCCGTCGTCGCGAGGTGCGTCAGGAGGCGCCGGATGCCGTCCTCCGTCCTGCCGATCACGACGAGGTGCGCGCGTGCCTCGACATCGCGGTCGCGCGAGGGATCGCGGTGATCCCCTTCGGGGGCGGCACTAGTGTCGTCGGCGCACTGGACCCCGACCGGGGCGCGCATCACGCGGTCGTGAGCCTCGACCTGCGACGTCTCAGCGGTCTGATCCGGCTGGATGAGTTCAGCGGCGAAGCCCTGTTCGCGGCGGGGACGACAGGCCCGGAGGCGGAAGCAGCGCTGTCCGCGCACGGCTTCGAACTCGGCCACTTCCCTCAGAGCTTCCGCTACGCCACGATCGGCGGATTCGCGGCGGCCCGGTCTTCGGGACAGAACTCGGCGGGCAACGGGCGCTTCGACACGATGGTGACCGGGATCAGAGTGGCGACGCCGACCGGCGACATCGAGCTCGGGCGCTCGCCCGGTTCCGCCGCAGGGCCAGACCTGATCAGGGTGTTCCTCGGCTCCGAGGGCATCTTCGGCGTGATCACCGAGGTACGGGTGCGGGTGCATCGGATCCCGCGCGACCGCGTGTTCGAATCCTGGTCCTTCCCCGACTTCACCAGCGGCGCCGAGGGGCTGCGGCGGGTCGCGCAGCAGGGCGACGGCCCCACCGTCATCCGGCTCTCCGACGAAGCGGAGACGGCGGTGAGTCTCGCGCAGGTCGGCAAGATCGGCAGGGCTCTCGCGAAGGGCGCCAGCGTGGTGACCGTGTACGAAGGTGACGGTATCGCCGAGCGGCGTGCCCGCGCCAGCATCCAGCTCGCTGCGGCCGGCGGAGTCTCGGCAGGTGAAGGGGCAGCGGAGGACTGGCTGAAAGGTCGGTTCGACGGCCCCTACCTGCGGGATTCGCTGCTCGACGCCGGTGTCTTCTGCGAGACGCTCGAGACCGCGACCACATGGTCGAACCTGCAGACACTGCGTTCGGCGGTCGACTCTGCACTCAAAGACGGCTTCGCCGACGCCGGGGCGAAGTCGTACATCATGTGCCACGTCTCCCACATCTACCCGACCGGGGCTTCCCTGTACTTCACCGTGCTCGCCGGCATCCGTTCGGACCCGCTCGGTGTGTGGGAAGTCGTGAAGGCGCGCGTCAACGATGCGATCGTCGCGTCGGGGGGGACCATCAGCCATCACCACGCGGTCGGCAGGGATCATGCGCCCTGGCTCCGTGCGGAGATCGGCGAGACGGGCGTCCGTATCCTCCGTGCGATCAAGCGCGAACTTGATCCGTCGGGCATCCTCAACCCGGGTGCTGTGATCCCCATCGAGCGGACGCTCTGACATGGCCGAGCACATCGCCGTGCTCGCGAATCCGTTCTCCGGCAAAGGGCGGGGCGGGCGAGCGGCGGAAGCTGCTGTTCTGCATCTTCGTGATCGTGGTGTCGAGGTGCGGGCCTATGCGGGAGGATCCGCAGAAGACACCGCACGGCTCGCGGTCGCGGCCGTGGCAGACGATCCGCGAGCGCTGGTCGTCGTCGGTGGTGATGGCACACTGTCCGGTGTGCTCGACACGGTATGTGCGGCATCGGTCCCCGTGGTGCTGGTCGCGGCCGGGACCGGGAACGACCTCGCCCGCGCTCTCGGACTCCCACGCAGCGACGCACGGGCTGCCGCCGAACTCGCTCTCACGGGCGTGCCCCGGTCGATCGACGTCGGCGTGGTCCGCACCGGGAAGGGCAGCAGGAAATTCCTGACCATCGCGGCGCTGGGTTTCGACGCGAAGGTCAGCGATCGCACCAACCGGCTCCGCTGGCCGCACGGTGCGCCTCGCTATTACCTCGCCCTGCTGATCGAACTCGTGCGGCTGCGTCCCATGGAGTTCACCCTCGCCATCGATGGCGAGCCGCCGAGAAGCGAGCCGGGTACGCTGATCGCGGCCGGCAGCACCTCCAGCTACGGCGGCGGGATGCCGATCTGCGCCGGGGCCGTCCCCGACGACGGGCTCCTCGACATCGTCCATGTCGCCCCGTTGGGCCGGCTGCGCCTGCTTCGTCTCTTCCCCCTGCTGCTCCGCGGGACGCATCTCGCGCGCGACGAGGTGGCGCATCGTCGTGCACGGTCCGTCACGGTGTCGGCCACCGGCCTGGTGGTCTATGCCGACGGCGAGCGGATCGGCGAGGATGAGTGCACCATCGCGGTGCTGCCGGGCGCGCTCACGATGATGGTGCCGAAGGGGAGCGATGACTGAGTTCGACGAGGATGTCGTGGTCGTGGGTTCCGGATTCGGAGGTTCCGTGGCCGCTCTGCGACTTGCGGAGAAGGGCTACCGCGTCCGCGTCTACGAGGCGGGTCGCCGCTTCGAGGACGATGACTTCGCGAAGACCAACTGGAACGTCCGCCGGTACCTGTGGGCACCAGTGCTCGGCTGTTACGGTGTGCAGCGCATCCACCGACTGCCGCACGTGATGATTCTGGCGGGCGCCGGGGTGGGTGGCGGATCACTCAACTACGCGAACACGCTGTACCAGCCGGGGGCGGCCTTCTTCGCGGACCCCCAGTGGCAGGGCATCGCGGACTGGGAGTCCGAGTTGGCACCCCACTATGCCACGGCGAAGCGGATGCTCGGCGTCGTGGAGCGCTACCCGCACACGGGTCCGGTGGAGCGGATCATGGCCGGCGCCGCGGACGACCTCGGCGTCGGTGCGACGTTCCGCCACGCGCCCGTCGGGGTCTGGTTCGGGGAGCCGGGGGAGCGCACTCCGGATCCGTTCTTCGGCGGTGAGGGCCCTGATCGCACCGGTTGCACCCTCTGCGGCAACTGCATGGTGGGCTGCCGCGTCGGCGCGAAGAACACGCTCATGAAGAACTACCTGCATCTCGCGGAGCGCCGAGGGGTCGCGATCGAGGCGCTGCGAACGGTGAGCGAGGTGCGGGAGCTCCCCGGGGGTGGGTTCGCGGTGACGACGCAGCGCAGCGGAGCCTGGTTCCGGCATGAGCGGAGAACCGTGACCGCCCGGCAGGTGGTGCTGGCCGCCGGCACCTGGGGTACGCAGCAGCTGCTGCACCGTATGAAGGCGTCCGGGGCGCTGCCGCGGGTCTCCGACGCCGTGGGGCAGCTGACCCGAACCAACTCCGAGGCGCTGGACGGCGCGGTCGCCACGAGCGTCCCGGAATCGCTCGAGCTCGCCCGGGGCGTCGCGATCACGACCTCGTTCCACATAGACGATCGCACGCACGTCGAGAACGTCCGCTACGGTCCGGGATCGAACCTGATGGGTGCGCTGGCGACCGTCATCGTCCCCGGCGGACAGCCGCTGGGCGTGCGCCTGCGCCGTCTGGTCGCGCAGGTGCTCCGCTCACCGGTGAGACAGTGGCGGCTCGGGAGTCTCCGCCGTTGGAGCGAGCGTGGAATCATCGCGCTGGTGATGCAGACGGCGGACAATTCGCTCACCCTCTCGCTGCGCCGCCGCTTCGGTCGCCTCGTGATGACGAGTGCGCAGGGACACGGGGAGCCGAACCCGAGCTATCTGCCCCAAGCCCATACGGCTGCTGCGGCGATCGCCGCGCGGGTCGAGGCGGACGGCGGGGTGTCTGCGGCCGCACGCGGATCCTGGCCGGAGGTGTTCGGCATCCCGCTCACGGCGCACTTCCTCGGCGGTGCGGTGATCTCGGCGTCGCCCGCGGAAGGGGTCGTCGACGCATATCACCGGGTCTGGGGACACCCCGGCCTGCACGTCGTCGACGGGGCGGCCGTTCCCGCGAATCCCGGCGTGAACCCCTCGCTCACGATCACCGCGCTGGCCGAACGGGCGCTGTCGTACTGGCCTCGACGTGGTGACGAAGACCCCCGACCGGCTCAGCCCGCGAGCTGAGTCTCGGCGATCGGGGCCTGCGGCGCAGGGGCATCATGCAGGGCCCACGACGCCGGCCAGCGCCGGCAGTGGGCCACGCCGACGGGGCTCACGCCAGGGAGCGGCAGCGCGATGTGCGGCTCGGAGGTGTGCGTGCTTATGCGGCGGACGACGAAGCGCTCCACCGGATTCGCCAGGAATCCTGTGGAGCGCTTCGCGGGATGGCGTCCGACGATCAGCGGCTCTCGACGCCGCGGATCTGCGGGGTGTGGAACGAGCCGCCGAAGGCCCGCTCCGAGGCTCCCTCACGGTCGAGGTACGGTGAAGCACCACCGTCGATGAACGGCCAGCCGGCGCCGAGGATCAGGCACAGGTCGATGTCCTCGACCTCGGGCACGACGCCCTCGTCGAGCATCAGCTTGATCTCCTGCGCCAGACCGTCCTGCACCCGCTGGAGGATCGTCGCCGCCGTTGCGGGGTTCTTGCCGACGGCGGGCTTCAGAACCTTCTCCGCCTGCTTGCTCCAGCCGATGACGCGCCCGCCCTTGTCCTTCTCCACGACGGTGTCGAGCTCCGCGAGCGCATGGAAGTTCTCGTTGGCGTAGAAGCGGTCGGGGAAGGCCTTCACCATCGTGTCCTGCACGTGGGCGGCGACCTTCCAGCCGACGAGGTCGATCAACTGGAACGGGCCCATCGGCAGGCCGAGCGGGCCGAAGGCCTTCTCGACATCGGCGATGGGGGTGCCCTCGTAGACGGCGCGAGCCGCCTCGCCCATGACCTTGGCGAGCAGTCGGTTCACGACGAAGCCGGGGGCGTCGGCGGTGAGGACCGCGTTCTTTCCGAGGTTCTTCGCGACCACGAACGCCGTCGACAGAGCCGCATCGTCCGTCGCCGGTGTCTTCACGATCTCGATCAGCGGCATCACCGCGACAGGGTTGAAGAAGTGGAAGCCGACCAGGCGTTCGGGGTGAGCGAGCTTCGATCCGATCTCCTCGACGGAGAGCGACGACGTGTTGGTCGCGAGGATCGCGTCCTCGGCGATGATCTTCTCGATCTCGCCGAACACCTGCTGCTTGACCCCGACCTCTTCGAACACGGCCTCGATCACGAAGTCGCAGTCCGCGTACAGGCTCTTGTCGGTGGTGCCGGTGACGAGCGCGCGCAGCTTGTTCGCCGAATCGGAGTCCAGGCGTCCCTTCGCTTCGAGCTTGCCGATCTCCTCGTGGATGTAGGCGACGCCCTTGTCGACGCGTGCCTGATCCAGGTCGGTGATGAGCACGGGCACCTGGAGCTTGCGCACGAAGAGCAGTGCGAACTGGCTCGCCATGAGACCGGCGCCGATGATGCCGACCTTGGTGACCTTCTTCGCGAGCGCCTTGTCGGGAGCTCCGACCGGTCGCTTCGCGCGCTTCTGCACGAGGTCGAAGGCGTACATGGATGCAGCGAACTGGTCGCCCGTGACGAGTTCGGCGAGTGCCTCGTCCTCGCGGGCGAAGCCTTCGGCCTTGGTGCCGCCCTTGGCCTTGTCGAGCAGGTCGAGGGCCGCATACGGCGACTTCGGCATGGTGCCGATCTTCGACTCCAGCATCCCGCGCGCCATCTTGATGGCGATCGGCCACTTGGTGAGACGCTCGATCTTGCCGGGCTCGTTCTTGCGCTCGACCTTCTTGCCACCCAGGACGGCATCCGCCCAGGCCAGCGAGTTCTCGAGGTAGTTCGCCGCGGGGAAGATCGCGTCGAAGATGCCCAGGTCGAACGCCTGCTGCGGCTTCAGCATCCGGTTCTGCTTGAGCGGGTTGGAGATGACGACCTCGAGGGCGTTCTCGATGCCGATCAGGTTCGGCAGCAGGTAGGCGCCGCCCCAACCGGGGATGATGCCGAGGAAGACCTCGGGCAGTGCCACCGCCGCAGCAGAGGAGTCGACGGTGCGGTAGCTGGAGTTCAGCGCGATCTCCAGGCCGCCGCCCAGGGCGAGGCCGTTCACGAAGGCGAACGACGGCACGCCGAGGTCGCTGAGCGTGCCGAGGACCTTGTGTCCGAGCTGCGCGATCAGGCGGGCGTTGTCGCGCGATCCGACCTTGCTGATGTCGGACAGGTCGGCGCCGGCCGCGAGGATGTACTGCTTGCCGGTGATGCCGACAGCCTGGATCTCGCCGGCCGCGGCGCGCGCCTTGAGGCCGTCGAGCGTCTCGCCCAGCTGCGTCAGCGTCGCGGGACCCAGCGTGTTCGGACGCGTGTGGTCACGGCCGTTGTCGAGCGTGATCAGGGCGAGCACCTTGCCGGACGCGAGACGGATGTCGCGCACCGGCGACTGCGTGATGACCTCGCCCTCGGTGAGTGCCTGGATGGGGGAGAAGTCGATCTCGTCGTAGTTGGTCACGTTCGCGCTCACTTCTTCTTCTTGCCGTCGTAGTGCGGGTTCTCCCAGATGACCGAACCGCCCTGACCGAGACCGACGCACATGGCGGTCAGACCGTAGCGGACGTCGGGACGCTCGGCGAACTGCGCGGCGAGCTGGATCATCAGACGCACACCGGACGCCGCGAGCGGGTGTCCGAGTGCGATCGCGCCACCCCACTGGTTGACGCGGGGATCGTCATCGGCGATGCCGAAGTGGTCGAGCAGCGAGATCACCTGGATGGCGAACGCCTCGTTGAGTTCGAACAGCCCGATGTCGGCGATCGTCAGTCCGGCCTTCTTGAGCGCCTTCTCGGTCGACGGAATCGGTCCGATGCCCATGATCTCCGGCTGCACGCCGGCGAACGCGAACGAGACCATCCGCATCTTCGGCGCGAGTCCGAACTCCTTCACCGCGCCACCTCCGGCGAGCAGCGACATCGTGGCGCCGTCGGTGAGGGGGGAGGAGGTGCCGGCCGTGACACGCCCGTGCGGACGGAAGGGAGTCTTGAGGGCCGCGAGGTCTTCCATCGTCGTCTGCGGGCGACGGCCCTCGTCTTCGGTCGCGAGACCCCAGGCGCCGTCGGCACCCTTGGTGGCGACCGACACGAGGTCGGGCTGGATCTTGCCGGCGTCGTACGCCGCCTGCACCTTGTGCTGGCTCAGCATGCCGAACCGGTCGGAGCGCTCCTTGGTCAGGTGCGGGAACCGGTCGAAGATGCGCTCGGCGGTGACGCCCATGTTGAGTGCACCGGGGTCGACCATCTTCTCGGCGACGAAGCGCGGGTTCGGATCCGCGTTGCCACCGATCGGGTGATGACCCATGTGCTCGACACCGCCGGCGAGGGCGAAGTCGTACATGCCGACGCCGATCGAGGCTCCCATGGTCGTGACGCTCGTCATGGCGCCGGCGCACATGCGCTCGACCGCGAGGCCGGGCACGGTCTGCGGAAGCCCGGCGAGGATCGCCACCGAGCGTCCGAGCGTCAGCCCCTGGTCGCCGGTCTGGCTCGTCGCGGCGATCGCGACGTCATCGATGCGGTCTGCCGGGACGGCGGCGTTGCGCTCCATCAGGCCGATGGTCGCCTTCACGGCGAGGTCATCTGCGCGGGTGTTCCAGTACATGCCTTTTTCGCCGGCGCGCCCGAAGGGGGTGCGTACTCCATCGACGAAGAAGACGTCCGAGATCTCGGCCACTCTGCCTCCAAGTTAGTGCGTGGCCTCAGTCTATGAAGCCCGCGAAACGGGGAGGAATCGGTTGGGTCGAACCTACGAAGCCGGTGCGGGCGTCGTGTCGGGCGTTTGCGCCGCCTCTACAAAGGCGGCAGCGATCTTCTGTGCGGTCTGTGCAATCTGCCAGGGTCGGGCACCCAGCGCTGCCAACG
Organism: Microbacterium maritypicum MF109; assembly: GCF_000455825.1. GTDB lineage: Bacteria > Actinomycetota > Actinomycetes > Actinomycetales > Microbacteriaceae > Microbacterium > Microbacterium maritypicum_A. Next base: position 337,162 of record NZ_ATAO01000206.1, on the reverse strand, counting down.
CGTCCGCGATCGCCTCGGGGGTTTCACCGGGCAGGTCCCAGGCCACGCGGCGCAGGTGCTCCGGAGTGAGGAGGTTCTCGGTGGGCATGCCCAGCTCCTCGGCGACGGCCTCCACGACCGGACGGGCGGCCTTGAGTCGTGCATCCGCCTCGGGATTCCGGTCAGCCCACGCGCGAGGGGGCGGAAGGGTGTCGCTCGGAACGCGTTCGCGGGGAAGCTCTTCCGACGCCCTGCCTTCGACGATCGCCTGCCACCAGCGGTCGAGCTGCGTGCGGCTCGCGCGGCCCTGGAACTCCTTGAGGCCGGCCAGCGCCTGCTTCGACTGCGGGTTCGCCAGCACCGCCGCCACCAGGGAGCGGTCGGGCACGAGTCGTCCGGGGGAGACATCCTGCTCCTGCGCGTACGCTTCGCGTGCCTGCCAGAGGGCACGGGCGACGGCGAGGTTCCGGGCTCCACGCACCTGGTGCAGGCCGCTGAGGCGGCGCCAGGGATCTTCGCGCGGCGGTTTGGGAGCGCGGGCGAGGGTGGCGGCGAACTCCTCGGCGGCGAACTCGGTCTTGCCCTGCTCTTCGAGCTCGAGAACGAGGACGTCGCGGACGTCGATCAGGTGCAGCACGTCGAGGGCGGCGTACTCGAGCCAGGAATCGGGGAGCGGGCGTGTCGACCAGTCGGCGGCGGAGTGCTCCTTCTTGAGCATGATGCCCAGCGTGTCCTCGACGACGGCACCGAGGCCGACACGCTCGTGGCCGAGCAGGCGCGAGGCGAGCTCGGTGTCGAAGATCACCGGCGGTTCGAGGCGCAGTTCGCGAAGGGACGGCAGGTCCTGGCTCGCCGCGTGGAGCACCCACTCCACGTCACCGATCGCCTCCTGGAGAGGTGCGAAATCGCCGATCGCCGGCGGGTCGAAGAGGAAGACGCCGGCCTCGCGACGGAACACCTGCACCAGATAGGCGCGCTGCGAATAGCGGAAGCCGGACGCCCGCTCGACGTCCACGGCGACGGGTCCGGTACCGGCGGCGAGCACGGCGCAGGCTGCGCGGAACTCCTCGGCATCCGAGATCACGGAGTATTCAGTCACGTACAGCCTTTCGCGCGCCGATCACGGCGATGCCCTCGGAGCCGGGCGGAAGCCCCGCCAGCATTCCGACCAGCTCGGCCCATGCTTCGACGTGCGGTCGGAACGGGCCCTCCGGAGTCCAGGACGCCCGCAATTCTATCTGGGCGCCGTCTCCTTCGACGGCGAGCCCGCCGAATCCCTTCGACAGCGTCTTCGTCGACGTGCCCGATTCCGAGTGATAGACCGCTTGGCGCGAGTCGAGAGCATCGACCAGCCATGACCACGTCACGTCGGCGAGAAGCGGATCGGTGCCGATCTCGGTCTCGAGCGGCGCCTGCGCGAAGATGACGATGCGCCACGAGCCTCCCCAGGCTCCCGGCTCGTCCGGATCGTGCAGCAGGACGAACCGGCCGGTGCCGTACACGGACTCGCCGTCACCCTCCGGGCGCACGTCGGCGGCGAGGGCGATGGCGAAAGGCGCGAGGCCTTGTGGCGTGGCGATCTCGCGCACCGTGATGTCATCGCGGAACTCGGTCTCGCGCAGTTCGGCCACGGCGCTCTCGAAAGGCGTCCCGGCCTCGGGGTGTGCGGTCACGGCAACAGGCTAGAGTCAGGAAGCGATGAAGAGTCTCAGGCACGCCGTTACGCTCCTTGTCCCTGCCCTGTTCGCGTTCGGAGCAGCGCTCGCTCTCGTCGTGTTCGCCGTGGCGCGTCGGGTCGTCACGCCCATGCGCCGCGCGACCGACACGGAGATCCTCTCGGTCGACACGGGTGCCCAGACCATCGAGCTGAAGCGCACACCCGACACCGAGCTTCCCGGTCGCTACGGCCTGTTCACGACGGGCACCTACGGCTACGTCAAACTCGGGGCGGTGCTCAGCGCCGATGGTTCGGCCGTGCGGCGCAAGCTCCTCACCCAGATCGAACCCGGCGCACGTGTCGATCGTGCCGCGGCCTTCAGCGGCTACTACTACTCGTCTCCGAGCGAGCTCCATCTGCGCTGGGAGAACCTGCTGATCGGCTCTCCCGCAGGGCCATGCCCTGCCTGGTACTTCCCGGCGTCGTCGTCGACCTGGGTGATCCAGGTTCACGGACGCGGAGCGACCCGCGCCGAGTGCCTGCGGGCGGTGCCGGTGCTGCACGCCGCGGGGTTGCCGAACCTGGTCGTGTCGTATCGCAACGACGGCGAGGCCCCGCGCACGAGGGCGGGTGCCTACGCCCTCGGAGCCTCGGAGTGGCGTGACGTCGACGCCGCCATCGCCTATGCGCTCCGACACGGCGCCGAGCGGGTGATCCTGATGGGCTGGTCCATGGGGGGCGCCGTATCGCTGCAGGCCGCCGTGACGTCCGGCCACCGGGAGCGCATCGCGGGGATCATCCTCGAGTCTCCTGTGGTCGACTGGCGCACGGTGCTGCGGTTCCAGGCGAAGCTGGCCGGCGTGCGTGCGCCGCTGCCGGAACTCGCGATGGGGGCACTCCAGATGCCTCTGACCGCGCGCCTGAGCGGAGCGGACGAACCGATCCACTTCGATCGTCTGGACATGGTCGCGCGTGCGGACGAACTGACCGCGCCGGTGCTGATCCTGCACAGCGACGACGACGGCTTCGTGCCGGCGGATTCATCGCACGCGCTGCAGGAGGCACGTCCGGATCTCGTGACGATGCCGAAGTTCACGGTGGCACGCCACACGAAGCTGTGGAACTACGACCAGACCGGCTGGACGACCGCGATCACGGACTGGCTCGAATCACAGGCTCTCAGCGTTTCTGGCTGACCTGGTTCTTCGCCCGCATCAGCATCCCGGTCATGCCCCCGATGCGCAGAGGGGACACGGCCTTCGTGAGACCGATCGACTGCGGGTAGTCATTGGGAATCGCGAGCACCTCGTCTGCGGTGAGGCCGGTGAGACCCTGCACCAGGATGCTTGCGAACCCGCGGGTCGTCGGAGCTTCGGGCGGGGCTGTCGCGTGCATCGTGACGATGTCATCGTTCACCTCGACATGGATGTACACCGGCGACTGGCACTCCGCGACGCGCTCGTACATCTCCGGGTGGGCCGCGACCTCGTCGGAGACGTCGGGAAGCTCGTCCGAGAACTCGAGCAGCAGCAGGAGGCGATCGGGCTCCGGGGTCTCCAGGAAGCCGTCGCGGATCTCGGCGAGAGTGTCAGGAACGTCGCTTGTGCTCATCCCTGTCATTGTCACATGTTCAGAGTGTGCCGGGCTCGGAACCGGTGACGATGGGCACGCGTACCGCGCTGCCCCACTCTGTCCAGGATCCGTCGTAGTTGCGCACGTTCTCGAAGCCGAGGAGGTGCTTGAGCACGAACCAGGTGTGGCTCGACCGCTCGCCGATCCGGCAGTAGGCGACGACATCATCCCCGTCGCGGAGCCCTGCGCCGTCGCGGTAGATCGCGTCGAGCTCCGCACGGCTGCGGAAGCCGCCGTCCTCGGCCACCGCCTTCGCCCACGGCACGCTCTGCGCGGTCGGGATGTGACCGGCGCGGAGGGTTCCCTCCTCGGGATACGCGGGCGCCGTCGTGCGCTCTCCGCTGTACTCCTCTGGGGAGCGCACATCGATCAGCGGGCTGCCGATGTGGGCCAGGACGTCTTCCTTGTATGCACGGATGATCGAGTCGTCGCGCTCGACGACGGGGTACTCCGTGGGCGGCCGGTTCGTTGCCTCACGCGTGAGCTCGCGCCCCTCGGCGATCCACCGATCGCGTCCGCCGTCGAGCAGACGCACGTCTTCGTGGCCGAACAGCGAGAACACCCAGAGGGCGTAGGCGGCCCACCAGTTGTTCTTGTCGCCGTAGATGACGACCGTGTCGTCGCGTGCGATGCCCTTGCGGCTGAGCAGCTCGGCGAAGCCCTCGCCGTCGACGTAGTCGCGCACGACCGGGTCGTTGAGTTCGGTGTGCCAGTCGACCTTCACCGCGCCCGGGATGTGGCCGGTTTCGTAGAGGAGCACGTCTTCGTCGGACTCGACGACCACGAGTCCAGGAGTCCCCAGCCGTTCCGCGAGCCACTCGGTGGTGACGAGCCGGCCGGGTTCGGCGTACTCGGCGAACTTGGGGGAGGAGGAATCGAACTCGATGGCCATGGGATCTCCGAAGCGTTTGAGCGGACGAGGGTGCGGCTGCAGACGGCGTAGTGTTGATCCGTCCCTTCGACGATAGATCCCCGCCGAGCACCCTGCGCCCGATTCGTAAGACTTCGACACAGGTGAGCACCTGATTCAGGACCGTGATGACCGACCCGACCAGCCGCACGGGAATCGTGCACCTCACCGAGCGCCAGCCGACCGTCAGCGGACCCGAGATGCTGGCGAGCCTGGTGCCGCCGCCGCAGTTCGACACCGCGACGTTCGACAGCTATCGCGCCGATCCCGCATATCCCTCGCAGGAGGAGGCGAAGGAGACGCTGATGCGCTTCGCCGGGCGCGGCACCCCCGCGAAGCGCGGAGGGCTGTTCAGCCGGGCGAAGAAGGAGCCCGAGCTGAAGCCCGGCGTCTACCTCGACGGCGGTTTCGGCGTCGGGAAGACGCACCTGCTCGCCTCGATCTATCACGCGATGCCCGCCCGCCGGAAGTACTTCGGCTCGTTCATCGAGTACACCGCCCTGGTCGGCGCACTCGGCTACAAGAACACCGTCGATCTGCTCAAAGGCGCCGACCTGCTGTGCATCGACGAGTTCGAGCTCGACGACCCGGGCGACACGATGGTGATGACCCGCCTTCTGGGGGAGCTCGTGCCGACGGGCACCCGGCTCGCCGCGACCTCGAACACCCCGCCGAACGCGCTCGGCGAGGGACGATTCGCCGCACAGGACTTCCTGCGCGAGATCCATGCGATGTCCGACAGCTTCCAGACGCTGCGCATCGACGGCGTCGACTTCCGCCAGCGCGCCCTCGACGGACACGCGGTGGTGCTCGACGACGACGCGTACGAGACGGCGATCGAAAAGGCCGGCGCCGCGGGCGCAGCGTCCGACGACCGGTTCGACGACCTGATCCGTCATCTCGCGCAGGTGCACCCCTCGCGCTACATCAGGCTGATCGACGGACTGGGAAGCGTGGGCCTGCGCGGCGTGCGCCAGCTCACCGATCAGTCGGAGGCGCTGCGCTTCGTCGCGTTCGTCGATCGTGTGTACGACGCGCAGATCCCGATCGTGGCCACCGGGCTCGGCCTCGACGCGGTCTTCTCCGACGAGATGCTCGCCGGCGGGTACCGCAAGAAGTACCTCCGCGCCATCTCCCGACTCAATGCCCTGACACATTCTGCGTAAGCCTGCAGGCGCGCGTAACGCGATGTTCACGGGCGGAGCCGCGCTGTAACAGCGGGGAAACAAACCTCACGCATTGACGAAACCGCAGGTCGTCACACTGAAGCTCTCAATTACTTCGGATGTGAGGTTTTCCTATGGATGCTCCCGGCAACATCTCGTGGGCGATCACCGCGACAGCGCTGGTGCTGCTCATGACGCCCGGCGTCGCCTTCTTCTATGGCGGTCTCGTCAAGGCGAAGAGCGTCGTCAGCATGATGATGATGAGCTTCGGCTCCATCGGACTCGTCGCCGTGCTCTGGATTCTCTTCGGTTTCTCGATGAGCGCGGTCGACAGCCCGACCGCGTTCGCTGGCAACCCCTTCGCGGACTTCGGGCTGTCGAGCCTGGCGGCCGGTGAGGGCTCGAACGTCGCGCTCCTGGGGGTGGCCTACGGTGCCACATTCGCGATCATCACGGTCGCGCTGATCTCCGGAGCGATCGCGGATCGTGCGAAGTTCGGCAGCTGGCTCATCTTCGCCGGCATCTTCGCGACCGTCGGCTACTTCCCGGTCGCCGCGTGGGTCTGGGGCGGTGGCTGGATCATGAACCTCGGCACCACGCTCTTCGGCGAGGACAGCGGCATCGGCGTGATCGACTACGCCGGCGGTACCGCCGTGCACATCAACGCGGGCGCCGCGGCTCTGGCACTCGCCCTGGTCCTCGGCAAGCGCATCGGGTTCCAGAAGGGCATCCTGAAGCCGCACAACGTGCCGCTCACGCTCCTCGGGGCCGCCCTGCTGTGGTTCGGCTGGTTCGGTTTCAACGCGGGAGCGGAATGGCTGGCCGAAGACATGGGCGGCGTCGGACTCATCGGTCTGAACACCCTGGGCGCCACGGCGGCCGCCATCCTCGGCTGGATCCTCGTCGAGAAGATCAAGGACGGCAAGCCCACCTCGGTCGGTGCAGCGTCCGGTGCCGTCGCCGGTCTGGTTGCGATCACCCCGGCCTGCGCCAACCTGACGCCGGGTTGGGCTCTGCTTCTCGGCGCACTCGCCGGTGTCGTGTGCGCCCTCGCGATCGAGTTGAAGTTCCGCCTCGGATTCGACGACTCGCTCGACGTGGTCGGCATCCACCTCGTCGGCGGTCTCATCGGAACGCTGTACCTCGGCTTCTTCGCCACCGAGACGGGACTGTTCGTCGGCGGCGACGCCCGCCAGCTCGCCGTGCAGCTGATCGCGGCGCTCGGAGTGCTGATCTACTCCTTCATCGTCGCGTTCATCATCGGCTTCGCGATCGAGAAGACCATCGGCTTCCGCGTCACGAACGAAGACGAGATCGCCGGTGTCGACCAGGTCGTGCACGGCGAGGAGGGCTACGCACTCGCAGACGCGTGATCAGCGGTTAGGGTGACCGTGTGAGCAAGACCAACGGCATCCTGGCAACACTCGCGGAGATCCTGCTCAAGGCAGTGGGATCCGGCCGGGCGTCTCGGACATCAGATCCGAGACGCCCGGACGCGCGTCTACGGACCCCGCAGGAGCGCCCGACGCCCGCGGGTGGCGGCACCGACCCGGGACGGGCGCGCGGCACCGACACCGTCCGCATCGATCCGGATCGGATCACGCACCTGCAGGTCGGTTACGCACCGCAGCGGGACGGCGCACCGGACGCGGGAGAGATCGTCTGGACCTGGGTTCCCTACGAGGAGAACGACGGTCGCGGGAAGGATCGTCCCGTGCTCGTCATCGGACGGGAGTCCGCAGAGCGCGTGTACGCGGTGCGGATGACGAGCAAGCCCCATGACGGTGACCGCGACTACCTGTCGATCGGTACGGGCGACTGGGACTCTCAGGGTCGAGAGTCCTGGGTGGATGTCGAGCAGCTGTACAGCGTGCACGAGCGCGGGTTGCGGCGAGAGGCCGCCGTTCTCGATCGGGGGCGCTATGACCGGGTCGGAGCGGCTCTCACGCGGCGCTACGGGTGGTCCGTCGCGGGCTGAGCGTCGGGAACGCCTGCAGCACCATCTCCACGAGCTCCGCCAGCGGTCGGGTCAGCGGGTCGGTGGCGGGGAGTCCGGTGTCGAGCTCGATCTCGTCGATGGCGGCGGCGAGCTGCTCCGCCGTGAGGTTCTCATGGTTCACCGTGACGCCGATGACCTTCGTGTCGGCGAAAGCCTCGATCAGGGCGATCTCACTCGTGACCGTCGGCATAGCGACCATCGGGAAGTCGCCCAGGACCGTCCGGCCCGGGGCGTGCTGCACGATGACCCCCGCAGGCTGACTGCCGCGGAGGATGTGCGCCGAGGTGATGTATGCGGGGTGGCTGAGCGCGCCCTGGCCCTCCACGATGATGACGTCCGGGTCTTCGCCTTCGAATGCCGCGACCACCTGGTTCTCGACCTCACCCGAGCAGAACTGGGGCACGAGGGCGTCGAGCGCGACGCCGTAGCGGCCGCCCTGGATGATCGTGGTCTGTCCGGTGCCGACCATCACGGCGTGGACGCCACGATCGTTGAGGGCCTTCACGAGGATCGTCGCGGTGGTGCGCTTGCCGATCGCGCCGTCGGTCCCGAGGATGGTGATCCGCGGACAGGTCACGTCGAAGATGCGGCCGGAGAACAGATGGAGATCCTTCTTGTCCCGGGGGCGACGGATATCGGTGATCGTGACCTGGGCGAGAAGGGCAGCCGCGACGAACTCGGCATCGTCGGTGAGGAACTCGTGCAGGCCGTTGATGATGTGCATCCCGCGGGCGATGCCGTCCAGCAGCACGGTGCGCTGGTCGGCGGAGAGCAGCCCATCAGCCGGTGCGACACCGCAGATCAGGTAGTCCGGCACGTGACCTGCATGAGCGATCGCCGTCGGGAGTCCGTCGAGGATCGGGATGTCGTTCGCGAGACCGTCCAGGAGCACCCCGGCGTCCGCACCCGCGTGGGTGCTGTCGATGACGCTGAGGATCTCGTACTTCTCCGAGTGTCGGACCAGACCGTTCGCGGTCTTGCCGTCCTGCTCGCCGAACTGGCCCTCGCAATACACGATGGCCGTGGTGCCGACGGGGAGGGCGGTGGGCGCCGCCCAGGCGTGCGCAGGGTCGAGAAAAGAGGGGACTGACGGGGTGGGCATGATGCTCCTCGGGCTCACACAGAGGAGGCGACGGAGAACGAAATGACCCAGGAGGCCCGTTGGTCGACGAGAAGTCTTCCCTGATGCCGGCGAGATACCGGCATGCTCAACGTAGCAGGGCTGCCTGGGACCGGGCCGCGAGTGCGCCGTCGAGAGACTCGAGTCGAGCTCCCCGGCCCGCAGGTCGATCGTCCTCCGAGGCGGGGAGGCAATCCGATCCGTGGCGGGCTTCGAACCAGTGGTGAGTCGCGGAAGCGGCGCCACACAAGGAGGAATCATGCGTTTCATCCCCACCAAGGTCCACGGAATTCTCGACTACATCGTCGGCGTCGCGTTGATCGCCGCTCCCTGGCTGTTCGGCTTCGCGAACGTGGGCGGAGCGGCGGTCATCATCCCGATCGTCCTCGGTGTCGGGCTGATCGTGTACAGCCTCTTCACGAAGTACGAATGGGGTCCCTTCGGTTTCATCCCGATGCCCGTCCACCTGGTGTTCGACATCGTCGCCAGCCTCTTCCTCGCCCTCTCGCCGTGGATCTTCGGGTTCGCGGGCGAGGCGCTGAACGTCTGGCTCCCGCACGTCGTCGTCGGCGTCGCCGTGATCGTCGTGGTGCTGTTCTCGCAGCCGCAGCCGGCGACCACCAGGGGGCATGCGGCCACGGCCTGATCCCCGCAGAGACGCGGTGCCGGGCGACTGGACTTCCCGAAGCGGTCGCCCGGCATCGTCATGTCCTGGCGCAGGTCACGAGGCATCGAGACCGCGGAGCGCGTTGCTCAGCCATCGCCCGTAGAGCAGCCACGGCTCACCCTCGCGGCGGAGGGCGTCGACGTGCGTCCGCAGATCGTCCGTCAACGTGAACCACTCTCCGCCTTCGCGGACCGAGGCGAACTCGCGGTGTCGCTGCTGCTCGACCGGGCGTCCGCCTCGCTCGAAGGCGAGGAGCTCGTCGTGTCGGATGCTCGCCAGCCGTTGTCGCGGTCGTCGGCTCGTGCCGATCTTCACCCGACGGTCGAAACGGATGTAGTAGACGATGTCGATACGGGGGAGCGGGAGATCGGCGTCGGGGACGTCCCCGTAACGCCATCCGCAGGAGGCGCAGCGCCAGGAGTCGTCACCGCGGGCACCGACCGTTCCTCCGCAGAGGGTGCACGGGCCCGGGAGAGCTTGTTCCTTCGACACCGTGGCAGGCTACGCGCCCCCTCGGACACCTGCCTCTTCTGCGGTGCGCGCCGCTCGCCTACTCTCGAACGGAGGATGAAGGGATCGGCGATGACGACGACGCGGAGGGCGCAGAGGACGCCGGCCGATCCGCGTGTCGCCGCGGTCGCTCGCGGGGCGGGCGCTCTCGTCTCGACTGCTCTCGTCTCGACTGCTCTCATCGCGATCGCTCTCGCCGCGTGCGCTCCGACGTCCCCCGCCTCGTCTTCTCCCGCGCCGCTCGCACCCTCGCCGTCCGCCGGATCGGGAAGCATCGTTCCGGGGCGCGCGTCCACGGTCGCGGCTGGACTGGAGGCCCCATGGTCCATCGCCTTCTTCGGGAGCACGGCGCTGATCAGCGAACGGGACACCGCCCGCATCGTCGAGGTTTCCGGCGACGGGAGGCTTCGCGAGCTCGGGATGATCGATGGCGTCGCGCCTCGAGGAGAGGGGGGACTGCTGGGTATCGCGCTGCGGGACGATTGGCTGTACGCGTACTCGACGGCTGTCGGCGAGAACAGGGTGCAGCGCTTCGCGTTGTCGGGGGCGCCGGGTTCGTTCGAGCTCGGCGAATCCGAGACGATCCTCTCCGGGATCCCCGCCGCCGGGAATCACAACGGCGGACGCATCGCGTTCGGCCCCGACGACATGCTCTACGTGACGGTCGGCGACGCGGGCGACCGTGAGGGGGCTCAGGATCGGGACTCGCTGGCCGGGAAGATCCTCCGCATCACACCGGACGGGGACGTGCCGGAGGACAACCCCTTCCCGGGATCACCCATCTACAGCCTGGGCCACCGCAATCCTCAGGGCCTGGCGTGGGACGACGAGGGCACGCTCTACGCGAGCGAGTTCGGCCAGGACACCTGGGACGAACTGAACGTGATCGAGGCCGGTGGGAACTACGGGTGGCCGACGGTCGAGGGGATCGCCGATCATGAAGGGTTCGTCGATCCGGTCCAGCAGTGGTCGCCGGACACCGCGAGTCCGAGCGGCATCACGATCGCATCGGGATCGATCTTCATCGCGAATCTCCGCGGAGAGCGGCTCAGGGAGGTGCCGCTCTCCGACGTGCGCACCGCCGGGGAATACTTCGTCGAATCGCTCGGGAGGCTTCGCGACGTCGTGGTCGCGCCAGACGGGGCACTCTGGGTTCTCACGAACAACACGGACGGGCGGGGCGATCCCCGCGAGGGCGACGACCGGGTCCTGCGTATTCCGATCGAGTAGCGCCACGGAGGGCGGCGACGCGCGACGACGGGCGGCATCGAGGCAATCCTCTTCGTCCGAGCGCGAGAGGTGCAGGCGCAGGGCAGTGCGCCGATGGCTCCGCACACACGCCTTGTCGACATCTGTGCGGAGCCATCGATGATCAGATGATGTCGCGCCCTTCGCGTCTCGCCTCCTTGGCGTCCTTCACGAAAGCCCGAATCACGACGGTGAGCACCCCGACGACGATGATCGGCCACACCAGCACGTACGCGGTCAACAGAATGGTCTCCATCAGGCGTCCTTCCCGGCGAGCGTGGCGTCGCCCTTCACATCGGCGCTTCGTGTGATATCCCCGGTGTCGAAGCTGCCGGTGCGCTCCTTGATCAGGTCGAAGTCGAATCTCCGCGTCCTGTTCATCATCGTGAGGGCGACGCAGACCAACGTGCTCACCGCGTATGCGACCAGCGACCCCGACAACACCGGGTACTGGTGCAGGAAGCCGATCGCGAACGGCGCCGACACCAGCGTGGCCAGCGTCCCGACCACAAGCGCCACCCGCAGACCGAAGAAGCCGAACGACATCAGGGCCAGGACCACCCCGATCCCGACGACGGAGAGGACGTCACTCGCGAGACCCCAGCCCCCCGACAGGGAGATCCACTCGAAACGCACGGGCAGGAACGCGGCGAGCGCGGCGATCACGGCGATGCTGAACGCGGAGTTCGTCACGCGGTCCCAGTAGAAGCTCGCGATGACCGGGAACACGAGCGCTCCCCACAGTGCACCGACGAACACCAGGAGGTCGAGGATGTTGAACTGCATCGATGCGAAGCCGAGTGCCGCGGCGGTTGCGCCGATCATGGTGAGTCTGCCGATGAGCAGCATCGTCTTCGGATTGGCGTTCTTCTTGCCCGCGATGTTCTGCCCGTAGATGTCAGCCATCATGATCGACGAGAGAGCCGTCATGTCGGCATCCGCGGTCGACGACAACGAGCCGATGATCATGACGAAGAACACGCAGATCAGCAGCGGGGGCAGGTATGTCGACGCCATCTGCGGGATCAGATTGTTGACGTCGCCGTCCATCGGCTGGATCCCTGCGTACAGGGCGAGCACTCCCAGCATGCCGATCCCGATGATAGACGCGCCGTACCCGAATGTCGCGGTGACGAATGTCTTCTTGATCAGGTCCTCTCGCACGGCGAACAGTCGTTGCGCGATGGTCTGGTTGCCGATCGCGTAGGCGAGCACCGCGGCGATGTAGGGAGCGCCCTGGTTGAAGAACGCGTCGGAAGAGAAGAAGTCGCCCTGCTGCGGGGTGAGGTTCGCTGCGCCGGTGACGAACAGCTCGGGGCCACCCGCGGCGAAGAAGATCACCGGAACGATGATCGCGACGGCCCCCAGCATGGCGATGACCTGCGCGAAGTCGGTGAGCACCGACGCCCTGAAGCCCGACCACAGCGTGTAGGCGAGCACGCCGATCGCGATGGCGACGATGCCCTGTGTGAAGGTGAACGGCGACAGCATCGAGACGAGCGCGCCTCCGGCGATCAGATTCGACGTGAGGCTGATCAGGCTGCCGAGCACATTGGAGCCGGCGAGCATGAGCTGACTCGAACGTCCGTGGCGGGCGAACATGACCTCGGCGATGGTGTGCGCGTGGGGTGCGACCGTGCGGATGCGGCGCCCGAACGGATAGATGAGGAGGATCATCAGTGCACCCCAGAGGCCGTAGTGAATGGGGCCGGAGATGCCGTAGGTGTATCCGGATGTCGCGGAGGCGTACATCGAGGATGCCCAGATCCAGGTAGCGGTCATCGAGGCGGCGGAGATGCCGAACCCGATCTTGCCGCCACCGGTCATGTATCCGTCGGCGTTCTCCTTTCTGCGGGAGATGCGGATGGACATGTAGAGGCTGCCGCCGAAGAACAGCAGCATGAGCAGGATCACGACCGGTCCTGACAGTGTGTGGAAGTCTTCCACCGGGTACTCGCTTTCTCGTCTTTGGTGCGGCGATGCCGCCTGTCGATGGAGAAGGAGTCCCGCTAAGTGGGGGAGTAATGCGTCGTCTGGTGTTGAGGGTTCTGCGGGGAGTGGAGAAGGGTCGGCATGGCGAGAACGAACCTGGACCACTGAGGCGCATCACAGCACACAGACGAGTAGCCCGGGGTGCGGCTCCTTTCGAGGACGTCCGTTTCCGGGCGCACCGAACAGCGGTGCATCCTCGAACGGGATTCGGTGATCGCGTGGTCGCCGGTCGGCGTCTGACGCGTGAGATCGCGGCGGAGCCACGACCATCGCTCAGGGGGTGAGAGCGTCTCTCGACCATAGCAAGTTCCCAGGAACGCCGCCGGGGGAGCGGGCAGGGGACGAAAAAGCCCCCGGGAGAACCGGGGGCGATGTGGTGGGCGATACCGGACTCGAACCGATGACCTCTTCCGTGTGAAGGAAGCGCGCTACCAACTGCGCCAATCGCCCATACCCGTGGGGTACGTCAACCGATACTACCGGACGCTCGGAGGCCTCGCGGACCACTCGGCGAGACACGCGCGAGATTCGCTGCCGGTTTGGCGGAGTGCGGATCTTCGGCTAATGTTTCATGAGTGCCCGGGACAACCGGGAACGAAATGCGGATGTAGCGCAGTTGGTAGCGCACAACCTTGCCAAGGTTGGGGTCGCGAGTTCGAGTCTCGTCATCCGCTCGAGTGCAGTAGGGCTTCTTCGGAAGGTCTGCCGCACGTGGGGTCAATCCACACGGTGGCGTGGCCGAGCGGCTAGGCACCGGCCTGCAAAGCCGTTTACACGGGTTCGAATCCCGTCGCCACCTCACGGAAAACTGAAAAGCCCCAACGGGCGCGATTGGCGCAGCGGTAGCGCGCTTCCCTGACACGGAAGAGGTCACTGGTTCGATCCCAGTATCGCGCACACTGAAACCCCCGGATCTCCGGGGGTTTTTTCGTGTCTCGAAAGTCTCTCGTACTCCGAGGATGTCGCGCCCATCGGTTTCCGAAGCAGGCCGTTCCTCGTCGGGGAAGTGCCGCCCGCCGCTGCGGGCGTGCCCGGATGGGCCCGGGCACGCCCGCGGCCGGTCACGCCAGAAGCGTGTCGCCGACGAATCCGTCTTCCGCGCATCCCGGCGGGATCGCGAACACGGCTGAGCCGATCGGGACCGTCCACTCGTTGAGCAGGTCGAGCTCGTCCAGCCGGCGCTGCATCGGGATGAACTGCCGCTCGACGTCGGCTTGGAACGAGACGAAGATCAGCCCCGACTCGGAGACCTCGGCGCCGATCGGACGCTCGTCGTAGTTGTACGCGCGCCGGAAGATGCGCTCCTCCCCGTCGCCGCGGGCCCGCCGGATATGTGCGAACTGCGGGATCACGGGGAACCCTATCGACGTCGTCGCCTCGAAATCGGGTTCGTCGAACTCGTCCGTCCCCGTCAACGGTGCCCCGTTGGCGAGTGTTCGCCCCACAGAGGCATCGCGGCCGCCGCGGTCCAGGCGGTCCCACTTGTCGAGGTCCATGCGGATGCGGCGGATCACCATGCCGGTGCCGCCTGCCAGCCAGCCGTCCGCACTCCACACGACCTCGTCGAAGTCCGGTGTGCCCGGTTCGGGGTTGGTCGTGCCGTCCACCTGTCCGAAGAGGTTGCGCATCGTCGTCCCGGGGCGTTCCGTGCCGTAGGCGCGGCGGAACCCCTGCTGCGTCCATCGGATGCTCGCGAAGCCGCGGGCGTCCTTCAGGAGCATCCGTGTCGCGTGGGCAACCGTCAACGGGTCGTCCCCGGCGATCTGCAACAGCAGGTCTCCATCCGAGAATTCCGGTCGCAGTTGATCCACCCCGAAAGCCGGGAGCGGTGCGAGCCACGCAGGGCCGGAGCCCGCGGCGCGGGCGACGAGACCGGGTCCGAAGCCGAAGGTGATCGTGAGCCGCGCCGGCGAGAGCGCGAGCTCCGGCTCGGAATCGGCGAGGGCGGGGAGCCCCTGCGTCAGACGAGCTGCGTCGTCCGTCAGGATCCGCATCAGGCGAGTGAGCCCGTCGCGGTCCACATCCTCGCGGAGATCCAGCCCGAGGAAGACACCATGGGCTTGCGCCGCGGTGTCGACACCGGCTTGGTGGGTGCCGAAGAACGGAACGGTCTGCTCACCGTTCATCGGCGTGGAGACCGGCTTCGCACCGTTCTCCTGACTGTTCAGGGCGAGATCCACTCCGACGGCCGCGACCGCGCCGACGCCGGCGACGGCTCCTCCGAGGAGGAACTGTCGCCGGGTCGACCCGGCGCGGCGGGAGCGGGCGCCCTCGGCGGGCGCCGACATCACTGCCCCGAGCCGTCTTGCTCTTCGCCGCCCTCGTAGTTCTCGTTCGCGCCGGAGTAGTCCTTGACGGGAGCGGTGAACTCATACGTGGAGTCGTCGGAGAACGTGAGGGTGAAGGTGACGTCGCTGCCTGCCGTGAGAGGACCGGTCAGGTCCATCATCATGATGTGGTTGCCTCCCGGCTCCAGGGCGAGCTTCCCGCCGGCGGGAATGACGAACCCGCCGTCCTTCTCGCGCATCACCATCTCACCGGCCTCGTTCTCGACCGTCTCGTGCAGCTCGAGCATGTCCGACGCCTCGGATGTGACGGAGACGACGGTCACGTCGTCGTCACCGCTGTTGACGAGGGTGCCGAAACCGGCGGACATGCCCTCTTCCGCGGACTTCACCCACGCATCCTCGATCGTGACGGCGTCACCCGCGGGGCGGGATGCGGATTCGGTCGGGGAGCTCTCCGGGGTGCACCCGGTGAGAGCGAGGAGGGAGACCGCGATCACGGCCGCGAGGCGGGGAAGGTTCTTGCTGGTGTTCACAATGGTGCCTTTCACAGGTCATCTGCCGCGGAGCCGCCGTCTTCCGGCGGAGCGGCTGCCGTCCGAGGACGGCGGAGGAATCGGATGAGGACGAGGACGAGGACGGCTGCTGCCGCCCCGCCTGCGCCGATGAGCAGCACCCTGACGATGCCGCTGGAATCTGCTGCGTTCTGATCCGGCTGTTCTGCGGATGCCGACGGGGTCTCCGCCGCGCCGCCGGGCGCGGGGGCCGCCATCGGCTCGGCATCGCCCACGGTGAACGGGACGACGCCGGCGATCGGATGGCCGTCTTCCGATACGACCTGCCACCGCACCTGGTAGCCGGCGGTCGGCATGCCTGGCTCAAGGGGGGCGGTCACCGTACGGCCCGCGACCGTGACGTCACCGGAGACCCAGTCCTTCCCCGAGGCGTCGACGACCAGGACGACAGCCCCGGTCAGTGACTCGTCGAGCACCAGGAGTTCACCGGAGAAGGTCATCGTGATGCTCTCCGGCGCGGCCGCCAACTGCTCGTCGGCGGCCGGGGAGCTGGAGATCAATTGATCGTGGGCGGACGCGGGCGTGGCGATCGCGAGGGTCGCGACCGTCGCCAACGCCAGCCCAGCCGCAATCCTGCGGACAGGGGACATGGGAAGGGCCTCTCATCAGACGTCGCGTGAGCGACGTGCATGCATGCGTTCAGAACCCGTGCGCGACGAAAGGCGCATGGAGGTGACGCACCACAGGACCGGTGAAAGCCCAGGGCGCGGATCAGATCGCTGCGGAGAGGGGAGGAGCGCGGCCTCTGAGGGTCGCGAGGAGAACGAGATCGCCCGTGCGTGCGACGTCGAAGATGCCGCGGAGAGCGCGCGGGAGGCGGAGAGCCGGGAGGACCAGCACGTGATCGACCCGGCGGCGCAGCCATCGCCCCAGCTGCACGGCGAGGTTGCGTGCGGCGATGATCAACCGCTCGCCTCGATACAGCGCGGACACTGTTAGCAGCGCCGCGAGCGCGTGGCCCAGCCACATCGATGCGTCGGCGGTGACAGCCTCCGGGAGGCCGGGCGTCGCGGGGATCACGAGAGGCGCACCGTGCACGTGCGGGACGGAGACACCGGAGGGGGTGACGGTTCCGAGCACGAAGAGGGTGTGGAACAGGAACTGGCTCACCGCGACCGAGAGCGTCAGGCGGATGAGCGACAGTGAGCGGCCGGCGAGCAGCACGCAGATCATGAACGAGAACACCCACGGCACCACGATGCCGAGCGCACCGGGCATCTGTCCGCCACCCGACACGTGCCCTGCGAGTGCGACGAAGATCGCCAGCGACGAGGCAGCGAAGCCGCGGATGACGGCTGGCTTCCTGGACTCGGTCACGGCTCCAGTCTGGCATGGACGGCGCGCGCGTCCTTCTCCGACCATCAGGTGACGGGCCCTCCGGTCACTCGCGGCGAGAGCGTGGGGTGCGCTTGACGACGTCGTACGCGGCGAGTGCCGCCTTGCGTGTGTCACCCAGGTCGACGATCGGCTCGGCGGGGGCGTCTGCGGCCCAGCGCGAGATGTAGAGGTTCTGTGGGTCGAACTTCTTTGCCTGGAGTTCGGGGTTGAACACACGGAAGTACGGAGCGGCGTCGGCGCCGGATCCGGCGACCCACTGCCAATTGAAGGGATTGCTGGCTTCATCGGCGTCGACGAGCGTGTCCCAGAACCACTCTTCACCCCGGCGCCAGTCGATGAGCAGGTTCTTCACGAGGAAGGAAGCCACGACCATCCGCACCCGGTTGTGCATGTAGCCGGTGTGCCAGAGCTCTCGCATGCCGGCGTCGACCAGAGGCACGCCGGTCTCACCGTGCTGCCAGGCATCGAGGTGGGTGGGGTCCAGCGGCGGCCAGGGGAAGGCGTCGAACTCCGGTCGAAGGTTCTCGCTCGCGAGGTCGGGGGAGTGGTACAACGTGTGCCAGGCGAACTCGCGCCAGCCCAGTTCGGAGAGGAAACCTCCCGCACCGTCGACACCCACCGCCTCGTGCCAGACCGTGAACGCGCTGATCTCGCCCCAGCGGAGGTGCGGTGACAACCGCGACGTGGCACCGGAAGCGGGTTCATCGCGTGCGCGGTCGTAGTGCCCCAGGTCTTCGTCGAGAAAATGGCGTAGACGCCGTCGCGCGGCGGGTTCACCGGGCTCCCAGGTCTCGCGCAGGCCGTCGGCCCAGTCGGGGGCGGTGGGCAGCAGGCTCCAGTCCTCGAGGGCCTCGGTTGCCGGAGTGCGTTGCGGGCCCTCGACCGTTCGCGGCTCCGGGAGCGGAGCGCGGGGCGCGGGGAGCGCGAGGCACGCCCGCCAGAAGGGAGTGAAGACGGAGTAGTGCGTGCCGCTGCCCGTCGTGACCGTCCACGGCTCATGCAGCAGAGAGCCGGCGAAGGAGGCGACCTCGAGTCCCTCGGCCCGGAGGGACGCCTTCAGCGCGGAGTCGACCGCGCGCTCGGCACCTCCGTAACGGCGGTTCCAGTAGACGGCACCCGCTCCGACCTCCGCAACAGTGTCGCGCACGATGCGCTCGGCCCGGCCGCGTCGCAGTACGAGTGCACCGCCACGTTCACGCAGCCGCTCGTCCAGCGACGCCAGAGAGTGGTGCAGCCACCAGCGCGCGGCGCCACCGAGCGCACGGATGCCCGGTGACTCCTCGTCGAGCACATACAGCGCGATGACCGCTTCGCCTCGTTCGATCGCGGCCCGCAGCGCAGGGTTGTCGGCGAGTCGGAGATCATCGCGGAACCACACGATGGAGGGGGACGTCATGGGGACAATTCTCCTGGAGGTCGGGCTCGGTCGTTCAACGACGACGGCGGTCGCGGCGGCGCGGGTTCTCGTCTCCGGTCGCCCACAGCGCCCACAGAACGAGAAGCGGCTGCAGGAAGAGCCTGCCGAATCGGCGAGCATCCGTGTCGAGTCCCGGGGTCGAGCGCTTCGTGCGCCACTGGTGGATGTTCCCCGGCAGCACGGCGACGAAGAACGCGGCGGTCGCCCAGCCGATGCGGCGCCGCTCTTTCGGCAGCGTGAGCAGGCCGGTGGCGAGAGCGACCTCCGTGGCACCGGAGGCGATCACGATCGTGTCCTTGTCCAGCTTGGTCAGGCGGGTCGCCCAGTCCGGCACCACCACCCGGAATCCGCGGGTGCTGAGGAAGTGGCCGACCCCGATCGCGCCGAGCGCGATCGCGAGGATCCATCGTGCGACTGCTCTGTCCATCCGTTCACGTTACGTGATGCTCGCGAGGCGGCGTGGACGTCGTGCGGCGCGGACGAGGACGGTCAGGAGGACCGGGTCATGCGAGTAACCTGGGTATCGACCCAGATGGAGAGTTTCTGTGCCTGAAAACGCCCGGCCGAATGACGGCTTCGCCCTGTTCACTGACCGAAACGTCGTCGCGATGCGCGTCAACGGCGACCTCAAGGATCTCGCCACGACCGTGACCGACACCGATGTGGTCGAAGCGGTCACGATCGACAGTGTGGACGGGCTGAACATCCTCCGTCACTCGGCAGCCCATGTGCTGGCGCAGGCGGTGCAGCGCATCAACCCGCAGGCGAACCTCGGCATCGGCCCGCCCGTCACCGACGGCTTCTACTACGACTTCGGGGTCGAGACCCCGTTCACGCCGGAGGACATCAAGGCGATCTCCAAGGAGATGCAGCGCATCGTCCGCGAGGGACAGCGCTTCGTCCGCCGTGTCGTGACCGACGACGAGGCCAGGGCCGAGCTCGCGGACGAGCCGTTCAAGCTCGAGCTCATCGGTCTGAAGGGCGGGAAGGAAGCCGCAGAGGGCGCCTCCGTCGAGGTCGGCGAAGGCGAGCTGACGATCTACGACAACACCACCCGTGATGGCGAGGTCGTCTGGAAGGACCTCTGCCGCGGCCCGCACCTGCCCAACACGCGCATGATCGGTAACGGTTGGGACCTGACGCGCATCGCCGCCGCGTATTGGCGCGGCAGCGAGAAGAACCCGCAGCTGCAGCGCATCTACGGCACGGCATGGCCGACCAAGGACGAGCTGCGTGCCTATCAGGAGCGCATCGCCGAGGCGGAGCGCCGCGACCACCGCAAGCTCGGTGCGGAGATGGACCTGTTCTCCTTCCCCGACGAGATCGGCTCGGGACTCGCGGTGTTCCATCCCAAGGGCGGCATCATCCGCTACGA
Source organism: Microbacterium maritypicum MF109 (assembly GCF_000455825.1). GTDB lineage: Bacteria > Actinomycetota > Actinomycetes > Actinomycetales > Microbacteriaceae > Microbacterium > Microbacterium maritypicum_A. The sequence continues at coordinate 317,292 of NZ_ATAO01000206.1, read as the reverse complement.
GATCGAGGAGAACCTGCGCAAGCACTTGCTGCGCAACGGGTACGACCTCGTGAACAGCCCGCACATCACGAAGAAGGACCTCTTCATGACGTCGGGTCACCTGCAGACCTATGCCGACGGCATGTTCCCGCCGATGCACCTCGACGAGATCGTCGACGAGGAGGGGAACATCACCCGCCAGGGTCAGGACTACTACCTGAAGCCGATGAACTGCCCGTTCCACAACCTCGTCTTCCGCTCGCGCGGGCGCTCCTATCGTGAGCTGCCGCTGCGCCTGGCCGAGTTCGGGACGGTCTACCGCTACGAGAAGAGCGGCACGCTGTCGGGACTGACCCGAGTGCGCGGTCTGACGCAGGACGACGCCCACATCTACGTCGCGCAGGACCAGGTCAAGGAAGAACTCACCACCAACCTGAACCTCGTCCTCGACCTGCTCCGCGACTACGGCCTCAATGACTTCTACCTCGAGCTGTCGACGAACGAGGAGGGGAACCCGAAGTTCCTCGGCGAGCCGGAGCAGTGGTCGACGGCGATCGACACGCTGCGTGAGGTCGCGATCGAGTCCGGCCTCGAATTGGTCGCCGACCCCGGCGGCGCGGCCTTCTACGGGCCGAAGATCTCCGTCCAGGCGCGTGACGCGATCGGCCGCACCTGGCAGATGTCGACCATCCAGCTCGACTTCAACCAGCCGGAGCGCTTCGAGCTGGAGTACACCGGACCCGACGGGCAGAAGCACCGGCCGGTGATGATCCACCGCGCGCTCCTCGGCTCCGTCGAGCGCTTCTTCGCGATCCTCCTCGAGCACTATGCCGGCGACTTCCCGCTCTGGCTCGCACCCAGCCAGGTGGTCGGCGTCCCGGTCGCCGAGCAGTACGGCGACTACCTGGACGACGTCATCGGGCAGTTGCGCGCTGCGGGCGTCCGGGCCGACGTCGACCACTCGGATGACCGCATGCAGAAGAAGATCCGCACCCACACGACGGCGAAGGTGCCCGTCATCCTCATCGTCGGTGAGCAGGATCGTGCCGCGGGTACGGTGTCGTTCCGTTTCCGCGACGGCACGCAGGAGAACGGCGTCCCGGTCGCGGACGCCGTGCGCCGGATCAACGCCGCCATCGCTTCGCACGCGCTCGTGCTGAAGGCAGGGGACCTGGCGTGACCGAAGGGGAGCAGCCGCTGGAGGACGCCGGTCGCCTCGCCGGCGTACCGGACGAGTTCCAGCGGCTGTGGACCCCGCACCGGATGGCGTACATCCAGGCGGGGCCGGAGCCGCTGCGCGAGGAGTGCCCGTTCTGCGAGGCCCCGAAGTTCCCGGATGCCGAGCGGTTGGTCGTCGCCCGGGGCGAGACGGCCTACGTGCTGCTGAACCTCTTCCCCTACAACTCGGGACATCTCCTGGTCTGCCCGTACCGCCACATCGGCACCTACGACCAGGCGACGCCGGAAGAGGTCGCCGAGATCGGAGCGCTGACGCAGACGGCCATGCGGGTTCTCCGTGAGGTGTCCCGATGCGACGGCTTCAACCTGGGCATGAACCAGGGCGCGGTCGCCGGCGCCGGCGTCGACGCCCACCTGCACCAGCATGTGGTGCCGCGTTGGACGTCGGACGCGAACTTCTTCCCGATCATCGCGAAGACCAAGGCGCTTCCCCAGCTCCTCGGAGAGGTGCGCGAGGCCGTGGCAGCGGCCTGGCCGGAATCCGACCACTGAGGCCGACGGCTTCGTCCCTCACCGCCCACCCGTCCGGCGGGCATCCGTCGAGCGGGGGAGCGGCGAGAGCGAGTACGGGGTTCAGCGCACCTGGCGGGCGGTGAACTGCATCTGCGGGTTCGCGTAGAACTCCTGTGCCTCGACGAGCTGCAGCTCGCGCTCACCGGATTCGAGCGTGGCCTTGAGCAGGTCGTACACGCTGGATGCCGTGCGCTCGAGCGCGATCCTCGCGCTGCCCGTCTCGACGTAGTGGGCGGTGAACAGTGCCGCGGTCACGTCTCCTGAGCCGTTCGCCTTCATCGGCAGGTGCGGGGTCTGCACGAGCCAGGCGCCCTCCCCGTCGGCAGCGAGCATCTCGATCGTGCCCTCTTCGCGGTCGGGGCGCTCGACACTCGTCACGAGCACGGTGCGCGGACCCATCGCGTGCGCGAGATCGACCGAGGCGAGCGTGGACTCGAGCGTGTCGGGCTCGGTGTCGGTGAGGAAGCCGAGCTCGAACTGGTTCGGCGTGATGATGTCGGCGACCGGAACGACGCGCTCGCGCAGCAGCACCGGGATGGCCGGCGCCACGAAGCAACCCGACTTCGCGTTGCCCATGACCGGGTCGCAGGCGTACACGGCGTTCGGGTTCGCGGACTTGACGCGCGCGACGGCGTCGATGATCACGTCGCCGATGCCCTCTCCGCCCTGGTAGCCGCTGAGGACGGCGTCGATCTGGCCGAAGACGCCGCGTTGCTCGATGCCCGTGATGACCTCGCGCACATCGTCGGGAGCGATCATCGGTCCGCGCCAGGCGCCGTAGCCGGTGTGATTCGAGAAGTTCACGGTGTAGACCGGGAGAACTTCGACGCCGATGCGCTGCAGAGGGAACACGGCGGCGGAGTTCCCCACGTGTCCGAAGGCCACGGCTGACTGGATGGAGAGGATCTTCATTCTCCGACTCTTTCGTTCAGGGCGGGCCGGTGCCCGCGACGGATGGTCATCGCCCGGCGGCGACGAGGTCTGCGACCAGTGATTCGGCCTCGTCGTCCGAGAGGTCGTGCACCGTCAGGCGCAGGTGATGCGACGGTCCGGCCTTCTCATCGAGCGCGAAGTCGTCTCCGGTGCGGGCGAGCCAACCGCGGCGCATGAGCCGGTCGGCGACGGTCCGCGCGGGCCGGGGGAACTCGATCCACAGGCTCATGCCGTCGGACACCGTCGCATCGACGCCGCTCTCACGCAGTCGCCCGGCGAACGCCGCGTTGCGCTGCGCGTAGTGCGCGGCGGCGGCGGCGACCTCGGCCATCACCGCATCGTCGGTCAACTGCGTGAGGGCGAGTCGCTGAAGGAGATGGCTCACCCAGGTGGTGCCGGGGCTCAGCCGCATCGCGAGGCGTTCCGCGGTCTCCGGATCGGTGGCGGCGATGGCCAGGCACATGTCCGGTCCCAGGAACTTCGACACCGAGCGCACGAGGGCGAAACGGCGGTGGTCGGGGCCGATGAGGGACTCGTAGGGGCGCTGCGACAGCATCGAGAAATGGTCGTCCTCGATGATCAGCACGTACGGGTGGTCGGCGAGCACGGCACGAAGGTCGGCGGCACGCGATGCGGTGAGGCTCGCGCCGGTCGGATTCTGAGCGCGCGGGGTGCAGATGATGGCGCGGACGCCGGCATCCAGCGCGGAACGCAGGCCGTCGACCGTCATCCCCTCGGCATCGACAGGCACGGGGACGGCCCGGTATCCGCCCAGGCGCACGGTGTGGATGCTCGCCAGGAAGCACGGGTCTTCCAGAGCCACCGCGTCGTCACGCATGAGCGCCTGCGCGAGCAGCCTCTCGACGGCGTCGACGGCGCCGCTGGTCACGGTGATGCGGAAGTCGACGCCGTCGAGGTCGGTCGAGATCCAGTCCCGGGACCACTCTTCGAGACCGCGGTCGATCACGGGCTCGCCGTAGAGGACGGGACGGGACGCGATGGTCATGAGCGCCGGCGCCGGGTCGGGGATGAGGCGCGGATCGGGGTTCCCCGTGCCGATGTCGCGGAGCACGGTATCGGGGGCATAGCCCTCCTGGGCCACGGCCTCGATCCCGGCGACGACGGTTCCGGCGCGCCCACGGGAGATCACGAGGCCCGCCTGCGCGAGCTGTCGATAGGCGGCGACGGCAGTATTCCGATTGACGCCGAGGGTGGCAGCCAGCTCCCGCACCGGGGGGAGCACTGCACCGGCCTGGAGGATTCCGCGGTCGCGCAGGGAACGCACGCTGTCGGCGATGTCCGATGCGGTGCTGCCTGTGATCTGGTCGCTCATGGTCCTCCTCAGCGATTCTAGGTCGAATCGGACAGTGCTATGTTTGATCTAGATCAAAACCGACTTCGGTGCATCCGACAGGAGTTCCCCATGGCAGAGCAGACAACCACCGGATCCGCGCGCGTCAAGCGCGGCCTCGCCGAGATGCTCAAGGGCGGCGTCATCATGGACGTCGTCACGGCAGAGCAGGCGAAGATCGCCGAAGACGCCGGCGCGGTCGCCGTGATGGCCCTCGAGCGCGTCCCGGCTGACATCCGCGCGCAGGGTGGGGTCTCCCGCATGAGCGACCCCGACATGATCGACAGCATCATCGATGCCGTCTCCATCCCCGTGATGGCGAAGGCGCGCATCGGTCATTTCGTCGAGGCGCAGGTGCTGCAGGAGCTCGGTGTCGACTACATCGACGAGTCCGAGGTGCTCTCGCCGGCCGACTACGTGAACCACATCGACAAGTACGGCTTCACGGTTCCGTTCGTGTGCGGAGCGACCAACCTCGGCGAGGCATTGCGTCGCATCAACGAGGGGGCGGCGATGATCCGCTCCAAGGGCGAGGCCGGCACCGGCGACGTCTCCGAGGCGATGAAGCACATCCGCAAGATCCGCGGCGAGATCGCCGCGCTCACGGCGCTGCCCAAGGACGAGCTCTTCGTCGCCGCGAAGGAGCTGCAGGCGCCGTACGAGCTCGTGGCGGAGATCGCCGAGACGGGCAAGCTCCCCGTCGTGCTGTTCGTCGCCGGCGGGGTCGCGACCCCGGCGGATGCCGCGATGATGATGCAGCTCGGTGCCGACGGCGTGTTCGTCGGATCGGGCATCTTCAAGTCGGGCAACCCGGCTGAGCGCGCGAAGGCGATCGTCAAGGCGACGACCTTCTTCGACGACGCCAAGGTCATCGCCGAAGTCTCGCGCGGACTGGGCGAGGCCATGGTCGGCATCAACGTCAGCGATCTCCCGGCCCCGCACCGCCTCGCCGAGCGTGGCTGGTAAGACCCGCGTCGGCGTCCTCGCGCTGCAGGGCGACGTGCGAGAGCACGCCGCCCTGCTCGCGCAGTTGGGTGCCGATGCGGTCCTGGTCCGTCGACCCGACGAGCTCTCCTCCGTCGACGGACTCGTGATCCCGGGCGGCGAGTCGAGCGTGATCGACAAGCTCTCCCGCATCTTCGGCATGCAGCAACCGATCCGTGACGCGATCGCGGCGGGGATGCCGGTGTTGGGAACATGCGCGGGACTGATCATGCTCGCCGATGACGTCGTCGACGCGATCGACGGCCAGGAGTCATTCGGCGGACTCGACGTCGTCGTGCGCCGGAACGCCTTCGGCCGTCAGGTCGAGTCGTTCGAGGCTGTGCTCGATGTTCCCGCCTTCGAGGGCGAACCCGTTTCCGCGGCATTCATCCGCGGTCCCGTGGTCGAATCGGTCGGCCCGGGTGCAGAGGTGCTGGCTGCGCTGGACGACGGCCGCGTGGTCGCGGTGGAGCAGGGAAATCTGCTCGGGCTGAGCTTCCACCCCGAGATCACGGGGGAGAGGCGCTTTCACCAGCGCTTCCTCGCACGGGTGGAAGCACGTCGAGGAGTGACGGCACCGCCGCAGGTGTGATCAGATCAGTGTGGCGAGCCAGCGCAGAGCCGGATCCGCCTGTGCACGCTGAAACTCTCGGAGGCCCGGAAGCTGAGAGATCTCGGGCTGCGCCTGTTGATACCAGAGGAACGAAGCGAACGCCGAGATGACGGGGAGCAGTGCAGCCTGAGGTGGCGCGCCGTGCTCTTCGAAGATGGCCCAGGCCTCTTCGCAGGACGGCCCTCCGGACGCCTCGACGCTCGGCAGCAGACAGGGGAGATCGATCCACGCGGCACCTCGTCGCGCGTGTGGCCAGTCCAGGAGATGGGCGCGCCCGTCGCTGATCAGGATGTTGTCTGATCGCACGTCGTCGTGCACGATGACGTCGCCGTGCAGCGCGTCCTGGAAGCAGTCCTCCATCGAGAGGAGCGCGCGCACGCGGCTGGACAGGCCGTGGGGGAGAGCCTCCAGGAGCGGTGGATCCGCTGCGATCTCGCGCCATCGTGTGAAACCCGGGATCATGCCGTCCTCCGCGCGGGGCATCGCCGATGGCGCGGGGGTGGTCGACAGGGTGCGAAGGGATCGTGCCACGGAATGCAGGTCCTCGGTCGTCCAGGGTCGGCCGGGATGGCGTCCGTCGATGGCCTCGATCACGAGCGCGGTACCGACGGCGTCGTCGATGGCGCCACGGAGACGCGGGGCGACAGATGGCGGCAGATGTGCGAGCGTGCGCATCTCCTCGCGAAGGAAGTGCAGAGAGTCCGCGTGCCAGTCTGCGCCGCAGGCCTTGACGAAAGCGTGACCGGCGGTGGTCGTCACGACGCCCGCATAGGACGCGCTGAAGCCGCCATGAGCGGGTTCGTCCCCCACGAAGTCGCCACCGATCACGCCGACGATCTGCGTGCGCAGCGAAGCGGGGAGGGCACTCCAGGCTGGTCGGAGGCGGTCCGCTCCCGGTTTCATGGTGCCGCTCGCTCCGTGTCGTGATCGTTCTGCCGGTGGAAGAGCAGCCAGCTGTAGAGCTCGGGGTTCGCGTACGTCTCGGTCCAGGAATCGTGACCGACGCCCGCATAGCGCGTGAACCGCACGTCGGCGTCGAGCGATCTGAGCTCCGCCACGATCTGCTCCGTCGCGGAGATCGGCACGACGTCGTCGGCGTCGCCGTGGAACGCCCACGTGGGCAGGGCGCGGATAGGGGCAGCGCTCTGCATCCACAGTCCTCCGCAGATCGGGGCGATCGCCGCGAACCGATCGGGGTAGCGCACGGCGAGGCTCCAGGTCCCGAACCCGCCCATGCTGAGTCCGGTCACGGCTACGCGGGCGGGATCGATGCGGTGCGCCGCGGCGACCTCGTCGAGCAGCACGGACAACGTCGTGAGCTCGGCGACCCACTGACTCGATTCGGGGCACTGCGGTGTGACGAGGATGAAGGGGAACTCGTGGCCGGCATCTGCCAGCCTCGGCGGCCCGTGCACCGCGGCGAGATCGACGTCGGATCCTCGTTCGCCCGCACCGTGCAGGAACAGCACGAGGGGCCAGAGCCTGTCCGGATCCGTTTCGTAGTCGTTCGGCAGATGCACCAGATACCGCAAGGAGTCGGCCGGTGACGGCTCGCCGTCATGCACGTCCGACGAATGGGATGCAGGGGTGATGTGTCGCGATCGGCGCATGCATCCATCCTGCTCCACTTGCGCGGTTCGTTAGACTGGACGACGCGCTGAGTGCGAGCTCACGCGGATACGACGAGCGGAGACTTATGTCCGGGCATTCCAAGTGGGCGACCACGAAGCACAAGAAGGCCATCATCGACTCCAGGCGCGCGAAGTCCTGGGCCAAGCTCATCAAGAACATCGAGGTCGCCGCGAAGCTCGGCGGGCCCGACCTTGCGGGCAACCCGACGCTCTTCGACGCGGTGCAGAAGGCCAAGAAGACCTCCGTCCCCAAGGACAACATCGACCGCGCGGTGAAGCGCGGTGCGGGCATCGGCGGCGAGGCCGTCGAGTACCTCTCGATCATGTATGAAGGCTACGGACCCAACGGTGTCGCTCTCATGATCGAGTGTCTGACCGACAACAAGAACCGCGCGGCCGCAGAGGTGCGCACGGCTCTCAGCCGCAACGGCGGCACGCTGGCGGACCCGGGCAGCGTCGCCTACAACTTCAGCCGCAAGGGCGTCATCGTCGTCGGCTCCGAGGGCACCACCGAGGATGACGTCATGATGGCGGCACTCGAGGCCGGCGCCGAGGAGATCGAGCCGCATGCCGAGGGTTTCGAGGTCATCACCGAAGCCACCGACCTGGTGGCCGTGCGCACCGCGCTCCAGGAGGCGGGTATCGACTACGAATCCGCCGACGTCGAGTTCGTTCCGAACCTCAAGGTCGAGATCGACGCCGACACCGCTCGCAAGATCTTCCGTCTGATCGACGCTCTGGAAGACAGCGAAGACGTGCAGAACGTGTTCACGAACTTCGACCTCACCCCCGAGGTGCAGGCCGAGCTGGAGAACGACGAGGCGTAGGCGCGCCGGACGGTCCATGTCGGTGCCGCGGCCTAGCCTGGGGAAGTGACCTCCTCTCTGCGCGTGCTCGGCATCGACCCCGGGCTCACCCGGTGCGGTGTCGGCGTCGTCGACGTCGACGGCTCGCGTCGAGGAACGCTGGTGCACGTGGGGGTGATCCGCTCGTCCCCGGATGCCGAGCCCGGCGATCGCCTCGCGATCGTCGCCGCCGGGATCCGTGCCGTAATTGCCGAGCATCGCCCGGATGCGGTGGCCGTCGAGCGTGTGTTCGCTCAGCAGAACACGCACTCGGTGATGGGCACGGCGCAGGCCAGCGGCGTCGCGCTGCTGATCGCCTCCGAGTCCGGGCTCCCCGCGGCGACGCACACCCCCAGCGAGGTGAAGGCGGCCGTCACCGGATACGGCGCGGCGGACAAGCGGCAGGTGCAGACGATGATCGCCCGCATCCTGCGGCTGGACGCGCTCCCGCAGCCGGCCGACGCGGCCGACGCCCTGGCGATCGCCCTGTGCCACGCCTGGCGACGCGGAGGCGCTGCATCTCCCGGCCAGGGAGCGCTGACTCCGGCGCAACAGGCCTGGGCCGATGCCGAGAAGCGTGTCGGTCGAACATACCTACGAGCGACGCCTTAGGCTGAGGGGATGATCTCCTCTCTGCACGGTGTCGTCCTGCACGCGACATCCGATCAGGTCGTCATCGACGTGGGCGGAGTCGGATTCGCCGTCGCCGTCCCCACTGATGTGGCGCACACGGCCGTGGTGGGGGAGAAGCTCCTGCTGCACACCAGTCTCATCGTCCGCGAGGACTCGCTGTCGCTGTTCGGCTTCGCCGACCGGGGTGAGCTGGAGATCTTCGGTCTGCTGATCGGTGTGACCGGCGTCGGTCCGAAGTCGGCGCTCGGTGTGCTCTCGCACCTCACGGGTGATCAGATCGCCGAAGCCGTCACGGCCGAAGACGACGCCCCGTTCCGGCGGGTGTCCGGGATCGGTCCCAAGACCGCCAAGCTCATCGTGCTGCAGCTCGCCGGCAAGGTGCAGGCCTTCGCCGCGCCGTCGAGGCCGGCCGCCGCCACGGGAGGCACGGACGTCGTGACGCAGGTGGCCGCAGCGCTCGTCGGCCTCGGCTGGTCGGAGAAGGTGGCCGCGGAAGCCGCAGCCCAGACCGCGGCAGAGGCTACCGAGGCGGAGAGTGCATCGGTCGCCGCGCTGCTCCGACGCACTCTCGCCCTTCTCGGGCCGGCTCAGGGAGGCCAGGCGCGTGTCTGATCCGTTCGACGCCAGTGAGCCGTCCGACGAGACCGAACTCGCGATCGAGGGCGCCCTGCGCCCGACGAGCCTGGGGGAGTTCGTCGGACAGCAGAAGGTCCGCGGTCAGCTGCAGCTGCTCCTGGAAGCGGCCCGCATCCAGAGCCGTCCCGCTGATCACATCCTCCTGGCGGGCCCCCCGGGACTCGGCAAGACGACGCTCGCGATGATCGTGGCGCACGAGAGCGAGCGTCCGCTGCGTCTCTCGAGCGGCCCGGCGATCCAGCATGCCGGTGACCTCGCCGCCCTGCTGTCGAGTCTGGTCCCCGGCGAGGTCCTCTTCATCGATGAGATCCACCGCATGGCGCGCTCCGCAGAAGAGATGCTCTACCTCGCGATGGAGGACTACCGCATCGACATCATGGTGGGAAAGGGCGCGGGGGCCACGAGCATCCCGCTCGAGCTCTCGCCGTTCACCCTGGTCGGCGCGACGACGCGCTCCGGGCTGCTGCCCAATCCGCTCCGCGACCGCTTCGGATTCACCGGGCACCTCGAGTTCTACGAGGAGTCGGAGCTGGAGCAGGTGATCGCCCGGTCGGCCGCGGTCCTCGGTGTGGATCTGCCGACCGACTCGCTCTCCGAGATCGCCCGCCGTTCGCGGGGCACACCACGCATCGCGAACCGCCTGCTCCGCCGCGTGCGCGACTACGCCCTGGTGCACACGGGGGGAGTGGCCACGATCCGCGAGGTGCGCGCGGCTCTGGAGCTGTACGACGTCGACCCGATCGGTCTGGACCGCCTGGACCGCGCGGTCCTGGAAGCGCTCGTCCGGCGGTTCCGTGGCGGCCCGGTCGGGCTCAGCACGCTCGCGGTGGCCGTCGGCGAGGAGGCGGAGACGGTGGAGAGCGTCGTGGAGCCGTATCTCGTGCGGATCGGCTTCCTCGGGCGCACTCCTCGGGGTCGCGTGGCTATGCCCGAGGCGTACTCGCATCTGGGCGTCCCGCATCCGGACGGGATGCTTAAGTTGGATGACCTATAATCACTGAAGACTTCCCGGTTACCTTCGCGCGCCCAAAGGCTGGAGCGTGCACCTGAGAAAGGCGCTTCCCCCATGCCCATGGAATTCCTGCTCTTCGGCCTTCTCGCCGTCCTCCTCGTCTTCATGATCTTCAACACGCGCAAGCGCACGAAGCAGATGAAGGCCGAGCAGGAGGAGAAGGCCACCAAGACCGTTCCGGGCGCCAAGGTGCTCCTTCAGGGCGGCATCTACGGGACGATCGTCTCCTACGACCCCGAGGACCTCGACACGCCGGCACTCGTCGAGATCGCTCCCGGCACCATCATCGACGTCCACAGCCAGGCCATCCTGCGCGTCGTCGAGCCCAAGGACGCCATCGTCGACGCTCCGGCCGATGAGGTCGTCGACCCGTCGGTCGCCGACGAGTCGATCGCTCCGGCCGTCGAGACCCCCGAGGAGACCCGCGCCCGCCTCGAGCGCGACGCCGACGACAAGTAAGCCCGGGGCCGACACGGCCGCTCGGATCTCCGTCCTTCCAGAAAGCTGAACACACGTGGCTTCATCCTCTCCCGTCCGTCACGCCTGGCGGGTCCTTCTCGGCCTGCTCCTCGTGACGGGCGTGCTCTTCGGCATCAATGCGCTGGGCGTCTACGTCTTCAAGGACAGCAACGGGGAGGCTGCGAGCTCGTGGTCGCCTGAGCTCGCCCTCGACCTGCAGGGCGGCACGCAGATCGTTCTGAGCGCGGAGACCGAGGACGGCGCGGCGCCGTCCTCCGAGCAGCTCGACCAGGCGGCGGCGATCATCCGTCAGCGCGTCGACGCTTCCGGTGTCGCCGAGGCGGACATCACCACCGAGGGCGGCCAGAACATCGTCGTCCAGATCCCTGGCGAGGCGGACGCGCAGACACGGGAGCGGATCCAGTCCAGTGCGCAGCTCGAGTTCCGGCCCGTGCTGTACACGACGGCGGCGACCAACGAGTTCGTCGGCGAGGACGGGAACTCCACGCCGTACCCCAGCCCGGACCCGGGACTCAACTCGACGCCGACGGCTGAGCCGACCGACGCGAGCGACCTCTCCTGGGTGACGGACAAGCTGGCAGCGGAGTTCCAGGCTTACGACTGCGCGAACCCGGACAACGACGCCGCGAAGGCGCCGAAGGACGAGCCGCTCATCGCGTGCTCGGCCGATGGGTCAGCGAAGTACCTCCTCGGACCGGCCGAGCTCGACGGCACCGCGATCACCGATGCCGCAGCCGGCCGCGACCCGAAGTCGGGTGCATGGCTCGTCCAGCTCACGATGAACGCCGATGGTGCCGATGCGTTCGGCAAGGTGAGCACGCGGCTGAACCAGAACCGCATCGACGGTCTCACCCCGCGTGACCAGTTCGCGTTCGTGCTCGACGGCAACGTGATCAGCGCCCCGCGCATGAACGGGCAGATCCTCGACGGGCGCCCCAGCATCTCGGGCAGCTTCACGCAGGAGTCGGCGACCACCCTGGCCGACCAGCTCAAGTTCGGTGCCCTTCCGCTCAGCTTCACGGTCCAGAGCTCGGACACGATCTCGGCGACGCTGGGCACCCAGCAGCTGCAGATCGGTCTGATCGCCGGGCTCATCGGTCTCGCGCTGGTGGCGATCTACTCCCTGATCGTCTATCGAGCGCTCGGGTCGGTGATCATCGCGTCGATCGCGGTGATGGCGATCCTGACCTACATCATCATCTGCATCCTGGCTTGGCGCATCGGCTTCCGGCTCTCGCTCGCGGGAGTCGCCGGTCTGATCGTCTCCATCGGCTTCACGGCCGACTCGTTCATCGTGTACTTCGAGCGAATACGAGACGAGCTCCGTGACGGCAAGTCCATCACCGCCGCGGTGGAGGACGGCTGGGGTCGCGCGAAGCGGACGATCTACATCTCCAAGTCGATCAACATCCTGGCCGCGCTCGTCCTCTACATCCTGGCCGACGCCACGGTGAAGGGATTCGCGTTCACGCTCGGACTCACGACGCTCATCGACGTGTTCATCTTCGTGATCTTCACGCACCCGGTCATGCAGCTGCTCGCTCGCACGCGTTTCTTCGGCGGCGGACACAAGCTCTCCGGTCTCGACCCCGAGGCTCTCGGTGCCGTCTACCGCAGCCGGTCGCAGTACCGCGAGGTCACCACTGCATCCGCAGGTCGGGGTGCGAAGAACGCCCGCTCGCGCGGTGAGGCGGATCGTCGACAGACCATCGCCGAACGTAAACGCGCCGAGGCCCTCGCGGGCGACAAACCCACCAACGCCGGAAGTGAGGGAGACGCCTGATGCCTTCCATGAATGAGTTCGGCAACAACCTCTATTCGGGCAAGACGTCTTTCCCGTTCGTCGGCAAGCGCCGGCTGTGGTTCATCATCGCGATCGCCCTCGTCGTCGGTTCGGCACTCGTACCGCTCATCCGTCCGATCCAGTTCTCGATCGAGTTCACCGGCGGATCGCAGTTCACGGTGCAGGCACCGGACAGCCTCGACCAGGAGACCGCCACCACCGCCGTGCAGTCGGTCGTACCGGGGGCCGCCACCAAGGTCGTCGTCGTCAGCGGCAAGGATGTGCGCGTCCAGACCGACCAGATGAGTGCGGCCGAGACCCAGCAGGTCGGCGAAGCTCTGGCAGAGGCCTACGGTGTGGATCCGTCCGACGTCACGTCGTCGTTCATCGGACCCGCGTGGGGTGAGAACGTCACGAAGCAGTCCCTGTGGGGCCTCGCGATCTTCCTGGCCCTCACGTTCCTGATCCTCGCGATCTACTTCCGCACGTGGAAGATGTCGGCCGCGGCCATCATCGGTCTGCTTGACGTGCTGGTGATCACGGTAGGCGTGTATGCGCTGGCCGGCTTCGAGATCTCGCCCGCCGCGGTGATCGGCTTCCTGACGATCCTGGCGTATTCGCTGTACGACACCACGGTCGTGTTCGACAAGATCCGGGAGAACACCACGGAAGACGGGGAGAAGTCCGCCCGGCTGTTCGGGGAGTCGGTGAACCTCGCGGTGAACCAGACGCTCGTGCGTTCCATCAACACCTCTGTGGTCGCGGCGCTGCCGGTCGGCGCTGTGCTCTTCATCGGCGCCTTCTGGCTCGGTGCGGAGTCGCTCACCGACATCTCGCTGTCGATCTTCGTCGGCATCCTGGTGGCGACCTACTCGACGCTCTTCGTGGCTGCTCCGCTCTACTCGTTGTTCCGCGAGAACGAGCCGCAGCTGAAAGCCCGCGACGCCCGCATCCGCGAGGCTCGCAGCAGGGCGGCCGTCGAGGTCTGATCGGGTTCCTCAGCGGGCCCGGTCCCGCACAGCACGCGTAGGATTGATCGATCAGGAGGTGAGTAGATGGCGGAACCGCAGACGTCATCGCAGGGCTCGAGTCTGCGACGGCTGGTTCCCCGCATCTTCTCCCGCGCGTCGAGGATCAACGATCTCGACAACCTGATCCGCACCGTCCGCGCGAATCACCCGAAGGGTGATTTCTCTGTCATCGAACGGGCCTACGCCGTCGCGAAGGAGAAGCACGAGGGGCAGAAGCGGCAGAGCGGCGAGCCGTACATCACGCATCCGCTCGCCGTCGCGCAGATCCTCGCGGAGCTCGGACTCGGCCCACGGGCGATCGCGGCCGCACTGCTGCACGACACCGTCGAGGACACGGGCTATGCCCTGACGGACCTCACCGCCGAGTTCGGCGACGAGGTGGCGATGCTCGTCGACGGCGTCACCAAGCTCGACAAGGTCAAGTACGGCGAGAGCGCCCAAGCCGAGACCGTGCGCAAGATGATCGTGGCGATGTCGAAGGACATCCGGGTGCTGCTGATCAAACTCGCCGACCGCCTCCACAACGCGCGGACCTGGGGCTTCGTCCCGCCCGAGAAAGCGGCGAAGAAGGCCAAGGAGACTCTGGAGATCTATGCTCCGCTGGCGAATCGTCTCGGTATCCAGGCGATCAAGTCGGAGCTCGAGGATCTCTCCTTCGCGGTGCTGCATCCCAAGATCTACAACGAGATCCACAGTCTCATCGCGCAGCGCACTCCGCAGCGCGAGAAGTACCTCAACCAGGTCGTCGAGGAGATCGACGAGGATCTGCGCGACCTCCGCATCCGCGGCAAGGTCGTCGGGCGTCCGAAGCAGCTCTACTCGGTGTACCAGAAGATGGTCATCCGCGGGCGTGAGTTCGACGACATCTACGACCTGATCGGCATCCGCGTCCTGGTCGCCTCCGTGCGCGACTGCTACGCGGTGCTGGGCGCCATCCACGCGCGCTGGACCCCGTTGCCCGGGCGCTTCAAGGACTACATCGCGACGCCGAAGTTCAACCTCTACCAGTCGCTGCACACCACCGTCATCGGCCCCGCCGGCCGCACCGTCGAGATCCAGATCCGCACCCACGAGATGCACCAGCAGGCCGAGTACGGTGTGGCGGCGCATTGGATGTACAAGGAGCGGATGAACGGCGGTGGCAAGACCGAGGTCCGTGCCTCCGACACCGACATGGCGTGGCTCGCGCACATCTCCGACTGGCAGGCGGAGACCGCCGATCCGGGCGAGTTCCTCGAATCGCTCCGGTTCGAGATCGGCGCGAAGGAGGTCTACGTCTTCACGCCGAAGGGGCGGGTGATCGGACTCCCCGCCGGCGCCACTCCCGTGGACTTCGCGTATGCCGTGCACACCGAGATCGGGCACCGCACGATGGGCGCGAAGGTCAACGGACGCCTGGTGCCGTTGGAGTCCGAGCTCAAGAGCGGTGACGTCGTCGAGGTCTTCACCTCGAAGAACCCCGATGCCGGTCCCAGCCAGGACTGGCTCGGCTTCGTCGCGAGCACCCGCGCCCGCAACAAGATCCGCGGGTGGTTCACGAAGGAGCGCCGCGAAGAGGCGATCGAGCAGGGCAAGGAGGCCATCGCGCGCGCGATGCGCCGACAGAACCTGCCGTTGCAGCGCCTGATGAGCCATGACTCGTTCACCGAGGTGGCGCGGGGCATGCACTACGAAGACGTCTCGGCGCTCTACGCCGCTGTCGGTGAAGGCCACGTGTCCACGCAGTCGGTGCTGGAGAAGGTCACCGCTCTCGTCGCGGTGAACGATCCGACCACCGGTGCCATCGACCTTCCCGGCAGCGTCCAGACCCGGGAGCCGCGATCCGGTGACTCGGGCGTGCTCGTGCGCGGAGCCAACGACATCCTCGTGAAGCTCGCCAAGTGCTGTACCCCGGTCCCCGGGGACCAGATCGTCGGATTCGTGACCCGCGGCAGTGGTGTCTCCGTGCACAGAGCGGACTGCGTGAACGTGAAGGCCCTCGGTGCGGAGCAGGACCGCTTCGTCGAGGTGTCGTGGGCGCCCACCACCAAGAGCGTGTTCCGGGTGCAGATCCAGGTCGAGGCGCTCGACCGCTCCGGGCTGCTCTCCGACGTCACCCGCGTGCTGAGCGAGCACCACGTCAACATCCTGTCGGCGACGGTCACGACGACCGACGAGCGTCTGGCACTGAGTCGGTTCGTGTTCGAGATGGGCGATGCCGTGCACCTCGACCGTGTGCTCAACGCCGTACGCAGGATCGACGCCGTGTACGACGTCTACCGCGTCACCTCCTCCTGAGGGCGAGTCTCTCGAGCACCGCCGATCCCGCTCTGCTTCCCGGAACGCGGCTCATGCCGCGCAGTACGTCGGCTGCGGCCGCCGGGGCATCGGGGAACACCAGCGCGAGTCGTTCCATCCAGGTCAGCATTCGGGGGTCGCGATGGAGAGCCGTTGCGAGATCGAGCATCGTCCGTTCCGGCCGCGCCACTCGGACTCCGCCGAGCACCTGCACGTCAGACGCCGGGAGCACGGTGTCGTGGAACACGAGGCGTGCGCTGGTGCTCGCGCGGATCCGTCTCTCGACGCAGCGTCGCACATGGTGCACGACGGGCGGGGTGTCACCGGCGCCGTGGATCCAGGCAGCAGTCGGACCCGCGGCTGCGGTTCCCGGTTGCACGAGGGACCCGACTGCACCTGCCCTGACATCCGGTCCTTCGATGAGGTCAGCCGGGACGTAGACCTCGCCGACCTCGACCACATGGCCGTCGATCCGCGCGGCGCTGAGTTCGGACAGGCTCAGCCGATCGCCGGGGACATACAGGAAGACGGGGTGCATCACGTCAGTCTGACGTAGTGCACCCCGTCTCTTCAGCAGTGCTGAGCGACCTGTGGAGAACGGGTCAGCTCCCGAGGGCGCTGAGCCACGCGCGGCGTGCCTCGAGGGCATCCGTTGCCGCCTTGGCCGCCTTCTTGTCGCCCGACTTCTCTGCCGCGGCGACTTCGGCCTCGAGCTTCTCGATGGCCTCGAGCAGCTGCGAGCTCATGTCGTTCGCGCGAGCCTTGGTCTCGGGGTTGTTCTTCTTCCAGTCCACGTCTTCGCGGCCCTTGAGCCCCTGTTCGATGGCGCGGAGCTTGTCGTCGAGCGCACGTTCCTTCTCCCGAGGGAAGATGCGACCGATCTCGTCCCACTGCCGCTGGATGCGGGTGAGGAGAGCGCGGGCACGCTTGATGTTCGACTCGTCGGCCACGGCCTTCGCCTCTTCGAGGAGCGCCTCGCGGGCTTCGATCTTCGGGGCGGAATCCGCTTCCTCTGCGGCGGCCTGCTCGGCGCGGGCGGCGTAGAGCGCGTCGCCGGCAGCCTTGAAGCGCGCCCAGAGAGCGTCGTCGGCCTTGCGGCCGGCGCGGCCCGATGCCTTCCACTCGTCGAGCAGGTTCCGGTACGCGGGAATGCCGTCCGTGCCACGCGGGGCGAGTGCCTCGGCACGCTCGACCAGACGGGTCTTCGCGTCGCGGGCGACCTTGTGCGCGTCGTCGAGCTCGGAGTAGAACGCGCGGCGCTGCTTGTCGACGACGGCGCGAGCGTCGCGGAATCGCTTCCAGAGCTGCTGGGAGATGCCCTTCGACAGGCGCGGCCCGTTCTGCTGCTGCGCCTGCCAGGCATCGAACAGTTCGCCGAGCTCGGCCGTGACCTGCTTCCACTGCACCTTGCTGAGATCGCGGGCGGCGATGGCCTCGGCACGTTCGACGAGGACCGTGCGCTCGGCGATCGCCTTGTCGACGAGTTCCTTGGCGTGCTGTGCCTCCTGCTCGGTCGCCTCGGAGAGGGACGAGGTCAAGGCGTTGAGTCGATCGCGCAGGCCGGCGAGGTCGCCGACGGCAGCGGCATCGGTCGCTTCGTCGATCAGGTGCGAGGCCTGCTTGGCGAGATCGCTCGCCGACGCTCCGCCGGCCTGATGACGCTGTTCGAGAGCGTGCACCTTGAAGGCGATGTCATCGAACTTGCGGACGAAGTAGGCGAGGGCCTCGTCGGGAGTCCCATCGGGGTACTGGCCGACGACGCGCCAGGCCTCGCCCTCCTTGACCTCGACGGTCCCGTCTTCGGATACGCGACCCCATTCCGCTGATGTCGAGGATGCCGCAGGCACCGGGGCGACGGGCGCGACGGCGGCCGGCGTCGGCGCCTTGCGCGGCATCGGTACGGCAGGGGGGCCGGGGACGGGGGGAGTCGGCTTCGTGGGCTCGTTGGCAGACACGTGATTCTCCTTGCGCGGTCGGGCCGCGGGAGGCGGAAAGGACGAGGCTCAGCCTAGTACGCCGGAGCGTCGCGGGTGAGGTCCCAGGACTTCGATGATCGTTACCGTTCTGTGAGGAGAACTTTCGACGCAGGACACATTCTCCGTCATCTCCGGGAAACACGATGCTCCTATCGTCGCGAGCACGACAGCCTTCCGGTCGACAGGAGCAGTATGAAGGACACGACTTCCCCGCCGCACGAGATCCTGGTCGTCGGCGCGGGGATGGCGGCGCACCGTTTCGTGGAGCGCCTGCTTCGCGACCCGGGTGCGGCGGTGCGGGTCACGGTCATCGGCGATGAGGGACATGGCCCGTACGACCGATCCGCTCTCGTGGGTGTCCTCACCGGCCGGGAGGTCGAGGATCTCCAGCTCGACCGAACGGTGTTCCGCGACGACCGTGTGCGGTTGATCCGTGACGACCGCGTGCTCCGCATCGACCGGTCGGCGCGGGTGGTGCGCACACGATCCCGACGCTCCTATTCCTACGACGTGCTCGTGCTGGCCACCGGGTCGTTCGCGGGGCGGGTGGCGGTGTCAGGGGCTCGCCTCCCCGGCTGCTTCGTCCTGCGCACCATCGAGGACGCGGAGTCGGTGCGGGATTTCGTCGATTCGCGATCGCGTGCCCTCGGCCGTCCGCTGCGAGGCGTTGTCATCGGTGGCGGGCAGCACGGAATCGACACCGTTGCAGCACTCGACGACGCCGGCGTCGGCGCGACGATCGTGCAGTACGCGGATCGTCTCCTTCCCTCCCTGCTGGACGAAGCTGCAGCAGACGTCCTGCGCGGCGCCCTCGAAGAACGGGGCATCGCTGTCCGCACTCGGACCAGGACGACGCGGCTCGATCCGGACGACTCGGGAGCCGTCACGGCGCTCGAGTTCCAGGACGGTACCTTCCAACGCGCCGACCTCGTCGTCTTCACCGTCGGCGTGCGACCTCGGGACGAACTCGCGCGCAATGCCGGACTCGACGTGCACCCGCAGGGAGGAGTGATCGTCGACGATCGCTGCACGACATCGGATCCGCGCATCCTCGCGATCGGTGAGGCGGCCTGCGTCGACGGACGCTGCGTCGACGCCGCCGCTTCCGCATATGCCATGGCGGAGGTGGCGGCCGCGCGTCTGCTCGGGGGAGGGGAGCGCTTCGGCGGGCACCGACGAGACGTGCACCGCACCATCGCGGGCGTCGATCTCGCGTGCTTCGGCGAGCCAGCGACGCGCGACGCCGATCCCGACACCGTCGAGGTCGTCACGCATCGCTCGCGAGGCACCGGTGTCTACCGAAAGCTCGTGCTCACCGACGATGCGCAGACGCTCCTCGGCGGAATTCTCATGGGCGATACGAGCGGTCTTGGCGTTCTTCGTCGGCTCGTCGGTGGACCGGCGCGTGGCGAGCTCGCTGCCGAACTGCGCCGGGCAGCGCATCCCGACGACTCCCGTGCGGTCTGCGTGCACATCGGCATGTCGTCGCAGGAGCTCCTGGCAGTGCTCCGCGCGGACGAGGTGTTCACGTTCAGCGCGGTCGGAGCCCGCTTCGGGCGGGACCCGGAGTGCGAGCGCTGCACCCTGGCTGTGGCACGCGCGCTCGCGGAACTGGCGACGGAGCGCTCTCCGCTCAGCACGCGCGGCGCACAGGAGGGGCTCGATTCGCACACGGGCCCGGTCCGATCGGAGGGGAGCCGAGTGCGGCTGTCGACGGTGACGGGGACGGAGCTCACGCCGGGGCATCTCGTCGACATCGGGCGTCTTGCGCAGGACCTGGGCCTGACGTTGCGGATCGTCGACTCCCGGATCGAACTGCAGGGCGTCTCCCACGACCAGCAGGCGCGGTTGCGGCATGGCCTCACCGCCGCGGGCCTCGCGTCCTCACCCCCTCTGCCGGCCGGAGCCGACCCGAACTCCGCGTCACCGACGCGGCGCGCACACGGCGCGGTATCGGCGGATCCGAGTTCATCCGAGTCCCCGCATCGCGGTGACGGCACGACGGTCGCGATCGGCTGGAGGGATCGGGGTCGGAGCGCCGATCCGCGGCGGGGCGTCTCCCTTCGCGCCGAGAATCCCGCGTGATGACCGGGCGTTCGGGGGCACGCCCGGTGCTCGCAGGATGCAGGATCATCATCTCGGCCCAGGCGAGGGCGGCAGGAGCATTTGCGGCCGGGAATCGTTCCGCCGGAGCGGATGAACTCGACCGCGCACTCGGCGCAGAGGGCGCGGACGTGATGCGCGTCGTGACATCCCGTCCGGTGACCACCCCGACGGGCGTGCTGTACCGTGCGGTGCATCGCGCGGGGTCCGGGGGCGCCGACGCCGTGCTCTTCACCGCGTCGTCCGCGTCATGGATCGACGCGGCGACGAGGAGCGGCGCGCTCGAAGCGCATCGCCGTCGTGCCGAAGCGGGCCGGTTGCTCCTGGTCTCGGATGACGAGCGCGAGGCTCGCCGCCTTCAGGACGCCGGCCTGAACGCACGATACGTCGAGCGGGAGAGACCGACGGGTCTCGTCGGATGCGTCGTCGCACACTACGGAAGCGGTGCAGGATCGGTGCGCACCGATGCCGGAAGCCTCGAGGTGCGCAGCGGGGGCGTCGTGCTGGACGGGCGCTTCCTTCCGCTGTCCCGTGGCGCAGCGGACCTGATCGAGGCCCTGTTCCTCGCCCGCGGACGCGTGCTCTCGCGAAGGGAACTCGGTCGTGAGCTACCCGGCGGCGAGCGCAGCGGACGGGCGGTGGAGGTGGCCGTCGCCCGGTTGCGGGAGTCGTTGGGTGGCGTCGACCTGGTCCAGACCGTCGTCAAGCGGGGCTATCGCCTCGCCGTATCGGAGCCGTGAGCCGAGGGCATCGGTGGTAGGCGATCAACCGCGTCGGCGGTCACTCCGCCGGTGCGTCCGAGGGGACGGGGGCCGGCGTCTCCGCGGGTGTCTCGGTCGGAGCGGTGGTCGGCTCGACGGAGGGAGTGGGGGTGGGCTCGGGTTCGGGCGCGGTGACCTGGGCGTGCACGACCTGGCTGCCGATCGCTGCGACGACGATGAGGCTGCCGACGACGGCGGCGATCGTGTTGTCACGGACACGGCGGCGGATCTGCCCTTCGTGCCACTGGGTGCGGGCGGTGTGCAGTCGTGCGCGCTCCGCCGATGTGCGCGCCTGTGCGTTCTTGGAACCGCGTGCGGCCATGCCCTGCTCTCCCATCCGAACGCCGCTCCACGACGTCGCCTGAGAGCCTACCCGGATGCGGAGGTTCACCGAAGTGTCGGGGGCCGACGTTAGCCTGGAGGGATGACGTCCCCTGCTGCGCTGCTCTCCGGGCAGACGCCCCTTGCCGTGCGCATGCGTCCGGTGTCCCTCGCGGAGGTCGCGGGCCAGCGTCATCTGCTGCGTGCGGGATCGCCGATCGTCGCACTCGCCGACCCCGAAGCGACAGCCCCCGGGGCCGTGTCGATCATCCTGTGGGGACCGCCGGGAACCGGGAAGACGACTCTCGCTCAGGCCATCGCACGATCGTCCGGTCGGCGATTCGTCGAACTCTCCGCCATCACGGCGGGGGTGAAAGACGTGCGCGAGGTCATGCAGGAAGCCGTCACGCAGCGCGACCTCTACGGGCAGACGACCATCCTCTTCCTCGACGAGATCCACCGCTTCACCAAGGCGCAGCAGGATGCCCTTCTCCCCGGAGTCGAGAACGGCTGGGTGATCCTGATCGCCGCGACGACAGAGAACCCGTCGTTCTCCGTCATCTCACCGCTGCTCTCGCGTTCGCTGCTGTTGACGCTGCAGCCGCTCACCGACGACGACATCGGCCTCCTCGTCGATCGTGCGGTCACCGACCCCCGCGGTCTGAACGCATCCGTCGCTCTCAGCGACGAAGCGAGGTCGGCTCTGGTGCGGCTGGCCTCGGGTGACGCGCGGCGCGCCCTGACCGGGCTGGAGGCCGGCGCCGCGGTCGCACTGTCCCACGCGACGGCCGCGGACGCGGACGACGAGGGGAACGATGCGTCGGCGCCCGGTGCGTCGGTGCCCGGTGCGTCCGTGCCCGAGGTCTCGGCCGATGACATCTCCCAGGCGGTCGACAAGGCCCTGCTGCGTTACGACCGGCAAGGCGACGAGCATTACGACGTCATCAGCGCCTTCATCAAGTCGATCAGAGGGTCCGACCCCGATGCCGCGTTGCACTACCTCGCCCGCATGATCGAGGCAGGGGAGGACCCGCGCTTCATCGCCCGGCGCCTGGTGATCTCGGCATCGGAAGACGTCGGTCTCGCCGACCCGCAGGCCCTGGCCATCGCCGTGGCGGCTGCAGATGCCGTGGCGTTCATCGGCATGCCGGAAGGTCGCATCCCCCTTGCAGAAGCGACCGTCTACCTGGCCACCACCGCCAAATCGAACGCCGCGTACGTCGGGATCGACGCGGCGATCGCCGACATCCGCGCCGGCGGTTTCGGTCGGGTTCCGCTGCATCTCCGTGATGCGCACTACCCGGGCGCCAAACGTCTGGGCCACGGCCGCGGCTACGTCTATTCGCACGATAGTGAGTTCGGCGTCGTGCCCCAGCAGTATCTGCCGGACGAACTCGACGGTCGGCACTACTACGACCCCAAGAACCTCGGTGCGGAGCGCGACATCGGTGCGCGCCTCGAGCGGATCCGCCGCATCCTCGGAGACCGCTGACCCTGCGGATCCGGCGCGGAAAAGCGATCTGTTAGACTTGAGCGGCTCGAAACCGAGTTTTCGGGCATCTCCTCGTTCACACCACACCTTGCTGGCGCCCCGGCGTGCGCTCCAAGGCAGAACGCGGACGATACGTCCGTGAGTCGTGAAAGACGCGACCACGTCATCGGAAGGAAAACTTCGTGACCACGAAGTCCCAGGACCGCCGCAAGGTGCGTCTCAGCCGCGCCCTCGGCGTCGCTCTCACCCCGAAGGCCGCCCGCTACCTCGAGAAGCGTCCGTACGCTCCGGGTGAGCACGGCCGCACCAAGCGCAAGGCAGACAGCGACTACGCCGTCCGTCTGCGTGAGAAGCAGCGTCTTCGCGAGCAGTACGGCATCCGCGAGAAGCAGATGCGCAACACCTTCAACGAGGCTCGTCGTCAGGACGGCCTGACCGGTGAGAACCTGGTCGAGCTCCTCGAGATGCGTCTCGACGCTCTCGTCGTGCGTTCGGGCTTCGCCCGCACCACCGCACAGGCTCGCCAGCTCGTCGTGCACCGCCACATCCTGGTCGACGGCCAGCTCGTCGACCGCCCGTCGTTCCGCGTGAAGCCGGGTCAGCTCATCCACGTCAAGGCCAAGAGCGAGGGCACCGAGCCCTTCCAGGTGGCGGCAGCCGGCGGTCACGCCGAGGTCCTGCCCCCCGTTCCGGGCTACCTCGAGGTCGAGCTCGACAAGCTCCAGTCGCGTCTGGTTCGTCGTCCGAAGCGCGCCGAGGTCCCCGTGACCTGTGAAGTGCAGCTCGTCGTCGAGTACTACGCGGCTCGCTGATCCAGCGATCGAGCAATCAGGCAGGAGGCGTCGGGATTCCCGACGCCTCCTGTCGTTTCCGCATACGATGGTGACACCGCGCCTTCGCGGGTCAAGGGCAAGGATGACGACATGAAGAACGTGCTGTGGTTCCTGATCGGTGTGATCGGCGGCTTCGTCGCGGCTCACTTCATGAACAAGGACCCGCGCGGTCATGACATCCTCGCCGAGGTCGACGCCCGGATCAACGGGTTCACCGCGATCCTCAGCGACGCCTACCGCGAGCAGGAGGCACGGCTCACGGAGCCGGGCGACAACTGAACCACCGCAGCGGCGCCTCGGCGCGGCATCTTCACGCAAGGACACCCGGAACCTTATGAAAACTGCGGAAATCGCGCAGCGCTATCTCGACTTCTTCGAGAAGAACGACCACCTCATCGTCCCCTCGGCCTCCCTGGTCAGTGACGACCCGTCCCTGCTGTTCACGGTCGCCGGAATGGTGCCGATGATCCCGTACCTCACAGGTGTCGTCCCTGCTCCGCACTCGCGTATCGCCGACGTGCAGAAGTGCATCCGCACGAACGACATCGAAGAGGTCGGCCGCACTGCCCGTCATGGCACGTTCTTCCAGATGCTCGGCAACTGGTCGTTCGGCGACTACTTCAAGGAAGGCGCGATCCGCTATGCCTGGGAGCTGTTGACGAGCTCCGAGTCCGACGGCGGTCTCGGCTTCGACGAGAAGGACCTGTGGGTCACCGTCTACGAGACCGACGACGAGGCCGAGGCGATCTGGCGCGACATCATCGGGCTCAAGCCGGAGCGCATCCAGCGCCTGGGCCGGGCGGACAACTACTGGAACACCGGCCAGCCCGGACCGGGTGGTCCCGACTCGGAGATCTTCTTCGATCGCGGTCCCGCCTACGGCAAGGACGGCGGCCCGGCTGTCGACGACTCGCGGTTCCTGGAGATCTGGAACCTCGTGTTCATGCAGGACTTCATCGAGAACATCCGCAGCAAGACGGAGTTCGACATCGTCGGCGAGCTGCCGATGAAGAACATCGACACCGGCATGGGCCTCGAACGCGTCGCCTTCCTCAAGCAGGGTGTCGACAACATGTACGAGTCCGATCAGGTGCGGCCGGTGCTGGACCGTGCGGTCGAGCTCTCCGGACGGCCCTACGGGGCGCAGCACGAGGACGACGTGCGGTTCCGTGTCGTCGCGGACCACGTGCGCTCCTCGCTCATGCTCCTCTCCGACGGCGTGCGTCCCTCCAACGAGGGACGCGGGTACATCCTGCGCCGTCTGATGCGTCGCACGGTCCGCTCGATGCGCCTGCTCGGTGTCGACGAGCCGGTGTTCCCCGAGCTGTTCGCCGCGTCCCGCGATGTGATGAAGACCACCTATCCGGAACTCGAGAGGGACTGGTCTGTGCTCTCGGCATCGGCGTTCGCCGAGGAGGAGACCTTCCGTCGCACCCTCGTCGCCGGGTCGACGATTCTCGACCTGGCTCTGGACGAGACCAGGAAGGGCGGCGGGAAGACCCTGAGCGGTCCCGAGGCCTTCCTGCTGCACGACACCTACGGCTTCCCGATCGACCTCACGCTCGAGGTCGCCGAGGAAGCAGGGCTCGACGTCGATCGAGCCGCTTTCGACACCCTTATGCAGGAGCAGCGCCAGCGCGCGAAGGACGACGCCCGCAACCGCAAGCGTCAGCTCGCCGACGTGTCCGTCTATCGCGATCTGCGCGCGCTGGGAGAGACCGGATTCGACGGTTACACCGCGCTCGAGGTCGAATCCCGTGTGCTCGGTCTCCTCGTCGACGGTGTCCCCGTGCGCAGCGCCGCCGAGGGCCAGATCGCCGAGGTCGTGCTCGCCGAGACGACGCTCTACGCGGAGTCGGGTGGACAGGTGGCCGACAAGGGCACGATCGTGGGCCCGGGATACACGCTCGAGGTGCTCGATGTGCAGAAGCCGGTTCCCGGTCTGATCAGTCACACCGTCGAGGTCACGCGCGGCAGCGTCGCCGTCGACGACATCGCGACCACGGTGGTGGACGCGGCAAACCGTCGTGCCGCCCGCCAGGCGCACTCGGCCACCCACCTCGTGCATGCCGCTCTGCGCGACACGCTCGGTCCGACCGCGACGCAGGCGGGCTCGTTGAACCGTGCCGGCTACATGCGCTTCGACTTCGCCTGGTCGCAGGCGCTCTCGACGGATACGCGGAGCGAGATCGAGGAGATCACCAACCGCGCGGTGCAGGACTCCCTCGAGGTGACCACGCGCATCGTCTCCCTCGACGAGGCGAAGGAAGCCGGAGCCATGGCTCTGTTCGGCGAGAAGTACGGCGACGTCGTGCGAATGGTCGACATCGGCGGCCCCTGGTCGCGTGAGCTGTGTGCGGGCACGCACGTCAGCACGAGCGCGGAGATCGGTCTGGTGAGCCTGGTCGGAGAGTCTTCCGTCGGCGCATCCAATCGTCGCATCGAGGCGCTCGTCGGTGCCGATGCCTTCCGGGAGCTCGCCGCGGAGCGGGCGATCGTCTCGCAGCTGACCAGTTCCCTGAAGACGCCGCGCGAACAGCTTCCGGAGCGGATCGCCGACCTCGCCGCGAGTCTGAAGGCGGCGGAGAAGCGCATCGCGCAGTTCGAGGCCAAGGAGAGGGCGGGTCAGGTTCCCGCCATCGTCGAGGCCGCGACCCGCGCTGGAGCGTTCCGCCTGGCTGCCCAGAACCTGGGCGAGGTGGCGTCCGCGGACGATGTGCGCGATCTCGTGAACGGCGTGCGCGATCGGCTCGGTTCCGATGCCGCGGTCGTGGCATTGGGAGCTGTGGTCAACGGTCGTCCGGTCGTGGTCGTCGCCACCAACGATGCCGCTCGGTCTGCGGGCGCGAAGGCCGGCGCGTTGGCGAAACGCGCTGCCGGTGTGCTCGGCGGCGGCGGCGGCGGTCGTGACGACGTCGCGCAGGGCGGTGGCGCGGATGCCGCGGCTCTTCCCGCGGCGCTCGAGGCCATCTCACAGGAGCTGCACGCCGCGTGAGCGGGTTCCGCCGCG
Organism: Microbacterium maritypicum MF109; assembly: GCF_000455825.1. Taxonomy (GTDB): domain Bacteria; phylum Actinomycetota; class Actinomycetes; order Actinomycetales; family Microbacteriaceae; genus Microbacterium; species Microbacterium maritypicum_A. The sequence continues at coordinate 290,856 of NZ_ATAO01000206.1, read as the reverse complement.
GCGTGCGACTCGGCATCGACGTCGGCAGGGCGAGGGTCGGTGTCGCGCGCTGCGATCCCGATGGCATGCTCGCCGTCCCGGTCGAGACGGTCCCTCGGGACGACGCATCGATCGACCGCCTCGTGCAGATCGCAGGGGAGTACGACCCGTTGGAGTTCGTGGTCGGCCTCCCGGTGAACATGCAGGGTGCCGACACACCGTCGACCACGGATGCGCGAGAGTTCGCCGCTGCGCTTCAGGTGCGCAGCGGGATCCCCGTGCGCCTCGTGGACGAGCGCCTCAGCACCGTGAGCGCGCACGCCGCTTTGCGCAGTTCCGGGAGATCTCAGAAGAACTCTCGTAGCATTGTGGATCAGGTCGCCGCCGTGGTGCTTCTGCAGCAGGCGATCGACATGGAGAAGAGCACCGGAAACCCGGCCGGCGCCACCATCTCGCCTGACGAGGAGCACGCCTGACGATGTCTGAACGTGACAGCGCCACCCCCCGGCACGATCCTGATTCCCGCCTGGGGGATCTGTTCGAGAATCTGCCGGACCCGACGCAGCAGATCCCGACCGTCGACAACAGTGCTCCGGCGCCCGGTTCGCGCCGCGCCGCCCGAGAGGCAGCAGCCGGAGAGGGAACCGCGACTCCGGTGGGAGGCACGGCCCGCACGCCGGCCGAGCCGTCCCCTGTGCCGGTACGTGGGTCCGCGGACGATGCCGTCACCGCGGATGCGGCGCCGTCGCCGACGCCCGTTCGCGCTTCGGCCGACGCCGCAGAGACTCCCACGCGTGCTCTCCCGCAAGCGGTGCCCGCGGCGGGCACCGGTCGTACCTCGGCAGCGGCCGAAACGCCCGAACCGGTGATCGGAGGCGGGCTCGACGATCTGTTCGCCCCGCACGACGACCATGTTCCCGCGGCGCCGAAGAAGAAGCGCCGCAAGGGCTGCCTGATCGCGCTGATCATCGTGCTCGCCGTGCTCGGCGGCATCGCGGCGGCTGGCGCCTGGGCCTGGAACACCTACGGCGACAAGATCAGCGATGCCATGGGCTGGGGCGAGTCGAAGGACTGGGAGCCCGGTCTCGCGAACGGCGAAGCCCTCGTCACGATCAAGCAGGGCGACACCGGGGGGCCGGTGTCGACGGCGCTCTATGAGGCCGGCGTCACGAAGACCGAGGACGTGTTCTACGACTACATCGTCGAAGAGAACCTCGCGGTCACGTTCTATCCGGGCGTCTACCGCCTGCAGAAGAAGATGACGGCAGAGGCCGCCCTCGCCGCGCTCAAGGACGACGCGAACAAGATGGCGAATGCCGTCTCGGTCTCCGAGGGAGGCACGATCGTCTCCTCGTTGCCCGGCATGGCCGAGACTCTCGGGCTTCCGCTCGCCGACTTCGAGGCTGCGGTCCAGGACCCCTCGGCCTACGGCGTGGACGCGCCGAGCCTGGAGGGCTGGCTGTTCCCCGCAGTGTACGAATTCGATCCCGGGGTCACCGCACCTCAGGTGATCCAGCGGATGGTCGACCGCACCAGAGAGTCGCTCGACGCGGCAGGTGTGCCGGCGGCTGATGCCGAACGGATCCTGACGATCGCCTCGATCATCCAGCGCGAGGGCCGTCTCGACGACTTCGCGAAGGTGTCCCGCGTCATTCAGAACCGCCTCGACATCGACATGAAGCTGCAGATGGATTCGACCGCCCAGTACGGCTACGGGTCGCTGCACGAAGGCGTCGTGTCGAGCTCGAAGGAAGCGCTCGAGGACGACAACGAGTGGAACACCTACGTGCGCACCGGCCTGCCGGCGACACCGATCGCCAGCCCGAGCGACGCGGCCATCAAGGCGGCGATGCAGCCTGCTGACGGCCCGTGGCTGTACTTCGTCACGATCAACCTCGCCACGGGGGAGACGCAGTTCTCCGAGACCATGGCGGAGCACGAGCAGGGAATCGAGAAGTGGCGTGAGTGGTGCCGTGCGAACCCCGACGGCGGCTGCTGAGACGGTGACGCGCTCACGGTTGGCGGTCTGGGGCGATCCGATCGCGCACTCCAAGTCCCCGGAGCTGCATGCGGCCGCCTATCGTGTGCTCGGCCTGGACTGGGAGTACGGACGGCGTCGGGTCTCGGCGGAGGGATTCGCCTCGGCGATCGCCGAACTGGACGACACCTGGCGTGGTCTCTCCCTCACGATGCCGTTGAAGGAAGAGGCGTTCCGCGCGGCGGCGACACGGGATCGTCACGCGCGGCTCACGGGCGCCGTCAACACGCTCCTCCTGGGAGACGAGCCGGCCGGGTTCAACACCGATGTCGGAGGGATCGTCGATGCCCTCGCCGAGGCGCACATCGCCGAGGTCGAACGGGTCCGGATACTCGGGGCCGGGGCCACGGCGGCGTCGGCTCTCGTCGCCGCAGCCGAGATCGGGGCCGCGCGCGTCGACGTGCGTGCTCGGCGCGCTGCTGCCGCGGCGGCGCTGGTGGATCTCGGGGAGCGGCTCGGCCTCGTCGTGGAAGTACGCGCGTTCGATGCGCCTGCTCCGGCCGTCGAGCTGACCGTGGCCACGCTGCCCAGCGGCACCGCTCTCCCCGCGGAGATCGCCTCGGTGCTGTCGTCGAGTGGCGGGTCGCTCTTCGACGCCGCCTACGCCCCGTGGCCGTCAGCTCTCGCGATGACCTGGAGCGATGGCCCGGCCATCTCCGGACTCGGCATGCTGCTGCATCAGGCCGTGCGCCAGATCCGTATCTTCCGGCACGGCGATCCGACGATGGAGCTCCGCGACGAGGCCGCGGTGATCACCGCGATGCGCGCCGCGCTCTGACCGAACCGCTCGCTCGACGAAACGCGGCGCTGCGGGGGTGCGAACCCGTGGGAGACTGGAGCAATGCTCCGCGTGCTCACGGCCGGCGAATCGCACGGCCCAGAACTCATCGCCGTCATGGAGGGTCTTCCCTCCGGCGTCCCTGTGTCCTCCGAGGCCATCCAGGCCGACCTCGCCCGTCGCAAGTTGGGCTATGGCCGCGGCTCGCGGATGAAGTTCGAGCAGGATGAGCTGACGATCTCCGGCGGTGTGCGCCACGGCCGGAGCCTCGGCAGTCCGATCGCGCTGCGCATCGGCAACACCGAATGGCCCAAGTGGATCGAGGTCATGAACCCCGAGCCCGTCGAGCTCACGGACAAGTCTCGCGGACGCAGCGCGCCTCTCACCCGTCCGCGTCCAGGGCACGCCGATCTGGTGGGCATGCAGAAATACGACTTCGACGAGGCGCGTCCGATCCTCGAGCGTGCGAGCGCCCGCGAGACGGCCGCTCGTGTCGCGTTGGGAGCGATCGCCCGCTCCTTCCTCGGTGAGCTCGGGATCCGTCTCGTCAGCCACACGTTGTCGATCGGCCCGGTGCGCGTACCCGAGGGTTCTGCGCTGCCCACGCCGGATGACGTCGAGGCGCTGGACGCCGATCCGCTCCGGTGCTTCGACGCGGCGACCTCCGCGCTGATGGTCGCCGAGGTCGACGACGCCAAGAAGGACGGCGACACGCTCGGCGGGATCGTCGAGGTCCTCGCGTACGGGCTGCCTCCGGGACTCGGCTCCCACGTGCACTGGGACCGGCGCCTCGACGCGCGTCTGGCCCAGGCCCTGATGAGCATCCAGGCGATCAAGGGTGTCGAGGTCGGCGACGGCTTCGAGACCACCCGTCGTCGCGGCTCGGCCGCGCACGACGAGCTCTTCGCGACCGCCGACGGCATCACGCGCGGATCCGACCGTGCCGGCGGCACCGAGGGCGGCATGTCGACGGGCACCGTCCTGCGCGTGCGTGCCGGCATGAAGCCGATCGCGACGGTGCCGCACGCGCTGCGGACGATCGACATCGCGACAGGAGACGACGCCACTGCCCACCACCAGCGCTCCGACGTGTGCGCGGTACCAGCCGCCGGTGTGGTCGCCGAGGCGATGGTCGCGGTCGAGCTCGCGAACGCCGTGCTGGAGAAGTTCGGCGGCGACAGCATCCGGGAGACGCGACGGAACCTCGACGGGTACCTGGCGGGCATCCCTGCCGAGCTGCGCACGACCCCCGCGTCCGAGGCGGCGCTCATCGCGCATGACGAGCGCGGCTGATCCGCTGACGCTGGTGCTGGTCGGCCCGATGGCCGCCGGCAAGACCAGCGTCGGCAGACGCGTCGCTCGTCGGCTCGGCGTCGCGTTCATCGACACCGACAAGCGCATCGTGGCCGCCCACGGACCCATCGCCGGCATCTTCGAGGCCCACGGCGAGGCGCACTTCCGTGCCCTCGAGCGGGCCGCGGTGGCAGAGGCCCTCGCCGAGGGCGGGGTGATCTCCCTCGGTGGCGGGGCGGTGACGGAAGCGGCGACCCGGGAGCTGCTGGCAGAGCACCCGGTCGTGTTCCTGACCGTGAGCCCCGACGCGGTGGCCGATCGGCTCCGTGGGAGCAATCGTCCGCTGCTGGCGGGGGAGGACCCCCTGGAGCGCTGGAAGAAGATCTTCGAGGAACGTCGGGGGTGGTACGCCGAGGTGTCATCGGCGACCTTCGACACCTCACGTCGTCCGATGCAGAAGATCGCGGACGAGATCGTGGCATGGAGGAGAGAGCAGCGATGAGCACGACGACCATCAGCGTCACCGGTAGCGACGCCTACGACATCACGATCGGGCGGGGGATCCTCGAACGGGTCTCGGCTGCGCTGGCTCCGGGGGTGCGCAAGATCCTGGTCGTGCACCCCCCGACGCTGGCCGCCCGGGCCGCCGAGCTGCGCGATCGCCTGCTCGCCGACACCTCGGACGGGCCGCGTGAGGTGCTGCTCGCCGAGATCCCGGATGCGGAGCAGGGCAAGCGCATCGAGGTCGCGGCCTTCTGCTGGCAGGTGATGGGGCAGGCCGACTTCACGCGCAGTGACGCCGTCATCGGCTACGGCGGCGGCTCGGTCACCGATCTCGCCGGCTTCGTGGCGGCGACGTGGCTGCGCGGTGTGCAGCTGATCCAGGTGCCGACCACGGTCCTCGGCCTCGTCGACGCGGCGGTCGGCGGCAAGACCGGGGTGAACACCGCGGAGGGCAAGAACCTCGTCGGTGCGTTCTGGGCGCCGCGCGCCGTCGTGGGCGACCTCGACGAGCTCGCGAGCCTCAGCCCGAACGAGGCGACCGCCGGTTTCGCCGAGGTGGTGAAGGCCGGATTCATCTGGGCGCCGGAGATCCTCGACATCGTCGAGGCGGATCCCGCTCGTGCCGTTGACCCCACGACGGACGAGTTCCGGCGTGCCATCGAACTTGCGATCGCGATGAAAGCCGAGGTCGTCTCGGACGACTTCCGGGAGGCGGGCCTGCGGGAGATCCTCAACTACGGCCACACCCTCGGGCACGCCATCGAGCACGCAGAGCGATACCGCTGGCGTCACGGCGCCGCGATCTCGGTCGGCATGCTGTACGCGGCCGAGCTCTCGCGTCTCGCCGGACGCCTCTCCGACGCCGCGGCGGAGCGTCACCGCACCATCCTCGAGTCGCTGGGGCTTCCGACCTCGTACCGCGCAGGAGCATGGCCGCAGCTGCTCGCCACGATGCAGCGCGACAAGAAGAGCCGCGGCGGAATGCTGCGCTTCATCCTTCTCGACGACATCGCGAAGCCGACGGTGCTGCAGGCCCCGGACGAATCGCTGATGTTCGCCGCCTACCAGGAGGTCGGCGCGTGAGCCGACGCATCCTCCTGGTCAACGGACCCAACCTGAACCTGCTCGGTTCGCGCGAACCCGAGGTGTACGGCACGGCCACGCTCGCCGACGTGGAGCGCATCACCATCGACGCCGCCGCAGAACACGGCTTCGAGGTGCGTGCGGTGCAGAGCAACCACGAGGGGGTGCTGATCGACGCGATCCACGCCGCCCGTGAGGACTGCGCCGCGATCGTGATCAATCCCGGCGGACTCACGCACACGTCGGTGGTGCTGCGCGACGCTCTCACCGGAGTCTCGCTGCCGTTCGCCGAGGTGCACATCTCCGATGTGTACGCACGGGAGGAATTCCGGCACCACTCCTACCTCGACGACGTCGCGGCCGTGCGCGTCGTCGGACGCGGTGTCGACGGCTACGCGGATGCCGTGCGGCAGCTCGCAGCACTCATCCCTTAGAATCGACTGTCGGTCTCGTCCGACCCCGCAGACTCACGAACGGAACTCGCAGCGCATGGCATCTACCGCAGACATCAAGAACGGCGTCGTCCTCAGCATCGACGGTCAGCTCTGGAGCGTCATCGAGTTCCAGCACGTCAAGCCCGGCAAGGGTGGCGCCTTCGTGCGCACCAAGCTGAAGAACGTCGTCTCGGGCAAGGTCGTCGACCGTACGTACAACGCCGGCGCCAAGATCGAGATCGAGAACGTCGACCGCCGCGACTACACGTACCTGTACACCGACGGCGACGGTTACGTCTTCATGGACCAGACAGACTTCGACCAGATCACGGTCGGCGCCGCTACGGTCGGCGACGCGAAGAACTTCCTGCTCGAGAACCAGGCCGTCACGATCGCCCTGAACAACGGCAACCCGCTCTACATCGACCTCCCGGCGTCCGTGGTCCTCGAGATCACCTACACGGAGCCCGGCCTGCAGGGCGACCGCTCGTCGGCCGGCACCAAGCCCGCCACGCTCGAGACCGGCTATGAGATCCAGGTGCCGCTCTTCGTCGAGGCCGGCACCAAGGTCAAGGTCGACACCCGCACGGGTGACTACCTCGGCCGCGAGAAGTAAGGCGTGAGCGCCCGGACGAAGGCGCGCAAGCGCGCTCTCGACATCCTGTTCTCCGCCGATGTGCGCGGGGACGACCTCGCGGTCACGCTGGCCGCCGAGGCGAAGCGCGCCGCGAGCGAGCCCGCCCGCGAGGCGTCCTGGCTCTACGCCCGCGAGATCGTCGACGGCATCATCGACTCGCGCGATGAGATCGACGAGCAGATCACGACGCACAGCCGCGACTGGAAGCTGGAGCGGATGCCCGCGGTCGACCGCGCGCTGCTCCGGATCGGCGTGTGGGAGATCCTCTACAACGACGACGTTCCGACGGCTGTCGCGATCGATGAGGCCGTGGAACTCGCCAAGGAGTTCTCGACCGATGACTCCGGCGCCTTCGTGCACGGCGTCCTCGCGCGAGTCGCCCGCGCCGCCTGATCCGTCCGACGGGGAGGCACTGTCGGCGGTGTCGGAGAGGATGGGGGCATGCCCCTGCCGAACGACCCGTCCCGTCCCGATGGCGCGTCATCCGCAGACTGGCGTTCGATCCTCGGAGCGCCGCGCGAAGATGCGGTGACGCAGCTCGCGCTCGGGGTCGAGCTCCGCGTGCGCGACGGTCGCGGAGCGAACCCCTGGGCCTCCCGCCCGCAGCGGACCGCTACTGCGCGCGACGTCGCCAAGCGCACGGGGGAGATCCTGCTCGGCATCCGTCCGCTCGAGAAGAGCGCGGCGACCGGTGCCTGGGTGCAGGGTGCGGCAACCTGGGACGCGGTGAGACGTTCCCCGACGCAGTACGGACGCGACCGCTCCCGATGGTTCGCCGATCTGCTCAGCATCGCGCGCGACACGCTGCTGTCCGGCACGGCGGGCGACTGGCTGGTCGCCGATCTGATCGAGTCCGGCCTGCTGTGGGGGCATCTGCGCGCGGCGGCCGACGTCGACGTCCCGCTGATCGCCACGCAGAAGAGCACGACCGTCGTTCTCGCTGATCGCGCCACGATCGGCGCGACGGTCGGCCGTGACGACGCGGGCGGACTCCTCGTGCGCCCTGACATCACGATCGACGGCCGCGATGCAGACCCCGCCGACGTGCAGACGATCGGGCACAGAGGGCTCTACGAGGTCGCTCAACACGGCACGAAGCTGCGCGTGACGCTCGCCGAGGCGCCGATCGCCGAGCCGGTGCACGCACTGCTCGCCGCAAGGACGGGGCTCGAGGTGCCCGCGCGTGACGAAGCCGCGTTCTTCCGTGACGCCTACCCGCTGCTTGCCCGGCGGGTCGAGGTGCGTCCGGTCGGTCGCGTCGAGCTGCCGGTGCTGCCCGCACCCCGACCGGTGCTCGAACTGTCGTTCCTGCGCGGCGACACGGTGAAGTACACGTTCGAATGGGACTATCGCGGGTTCGGGCGCGTCCCGTTCGCTCCCGGAGGAGACGCCGTGCGCGACGCGGTCGCGGAGGAGATGCTCCGAGACGCGCTCCAGGCCGTCTGGATGGAGCAGCTGGGCGAAGAACTCACTTCGGCGGGTTCCTTCCACGACGTCGCCGCCGCCGAGTTCGTCACTCGCATGGTGCCGGCGCTCGAGGCAGAGGGCGTCATGGTCTCCGTATCCGGTCGTCGCAAGAGCTATCACGAGCTCACGGGCGAGCCGCAGATCACCGTATCCACCGTCGAGAGCAGCGACCCCGACTGGTTCGACCTGGGAGTCCTGGTAAAGATCGACGGGCGCACCATCCCGTTCGAACCGCTGTTCACGGCGCTCAGCAAGGGCCGCAAGAAGCTCCTCCTCGTGGATGGCAGCTACTTCTCCCTAAACCATCGAGCGCTCGATCGTCTCCGGGAGCTGATCGACGAGTCCGGCGAGCTCGAAGAATGGGAGACCGGCCCGCGGATCAGCCGCTACCAGACCGATCTCTGGGAGGAGTTCGAGGATCTCGCTGATGAGGCGGTTCCCGCGGTCACGTGGCGCGCGACCGCCGACGGCCTGCGCACAGCCACCTCCGTGCCTGCGGTGTCGATGCCGTCGGGCATCACCGCCGCGCTCCGGCCGTACCAGAAGGAGGGCCTGGACTGGCTCGCCTTCCTGTGGAGTCATCGTCTGGGCGGTATCCTCGCCGACGACATGGGGCTCGGAAAGACGCTCCAGCTCCTGGCTCTCATCGCGCATGCCCGAGAGACGGGGGAGCAGCGGCCGTTCCTCGTGGTCGTCCCGACGTCGGTGCTCGCCACCTGGCGGAGCGAGGCCGAGCGCTTCGCGCCTGCGCTCCGGGTGCTGCTCCGGGGGAGCACACAGGGTCGCTCGCTCGATGACAGCATCGGTGACGCCGATCTCGTCATCACGACCTACGCGGTCGCCCGTCTTGACGAGGCCGAGTACGCCCGTGTCGAGTGGGCGGGACTCATCCTCGACGAGGCGCAGTTCGTGAAGAACCCGGCGACCAAGCTGCATCGTGCTGTGGCCTCGTTCCGTGCGGACGTGACGTTCGCGGTCACCGGCACCCCGATGGAGAACAGCCTCAGCGAGCTGTGGGCGCTGCTGAAGCTCACCGCTCCCGGCCTGTTCGCCTCTGCGCGGAAGTTCCGCGAACACTACATCCAGCCGATCGAGCAGGGAAAGGCCCCGGAGAACGAGGAGGGCGGCGCCTATCGGCAGCGACGCCTCGAGCAGCTGCGGCGGCGCATCCGGCCCCTGCTGCTGCGACGGACGAAGGAGCTCGTGGCCCCCGACCTCCCGGCGAAGCAGGAGCAGATCCTCGAGGTCGAGCTCAGCTCGTCTCATCGCGCGCTCTACGACGTGGTCCTGCAGCGCGAACGGCAGAAGGTTCTCGGACTGCTGGAAGACCTCGATCGCAACCGCTTCATCGTCTTCCGCTCGCTCACACTGATGCGCATGCTCAGCCTGGCCCCCGGGCTCATCGACCCCGAAGATGCGAAGATCGGTTCGCGCAAGCTCGACGTGCTGATCGAGCGGGTGATCGAGCTCCAGGCGGAGGGCCATCGGGCGCTCGTGTTCAGCCAGTTCACCTCGTTCCTCGATCTGGCCGCGGCGCGCCTCGATGCCGCCGGCATTCCTTATGCGCATCTCGACGGGTCGACACGTCACCGGCAGAAGGTCGTCGAGAGCTTCACCTCGGGGGAGCAGCCGGTGTTCCTCATCAGTCTGAAGGCCGGCGGCTTCGGCCTCACGTTGACCGAGGCCGATTACGTCTTCCTGCTCGATCCGTGGTGGAACCCCGCAGCCGAGGCGCAGGCCGTCGATCGCACACACCGCATCGGTCAGGACAGCCAGGTGTTCGTGTATCGCATGATCTCCACCGGCACGATCGAGGAGAAGGTGCTCGACCTGCAACGCCGCAAGGCCCGGCTGTTCACCGCCGTGCTCGACGACGAGGCGCTGTTCGCGCAATCGCTCTCCGCCGACGACATCCGCGGGCTGTTCGAGGGCTGACCGGAATACTCACGGCCCGGTCGACCGGGCGTTCAGGGAGCCGTCGGTACAATCGAACGGTTCACTTTCGGGAGGAATGCAATGCGGATCACGGGACTCGGCCACGCCGGGATGTTCATCGAGACGGTCGGCGGGAACATCATCTGCGACCCGGTCCTCGGACCCTCGTTCTACGGATCCTGGTTCCCGTTCCCCGACAACCGAGGCCTGGACTGGGAGCGTTTCGGGCGTGAAGCCGATTTCCTCTGGATCTCGCACCGGCACCGCGACCACTTCGACCCGCGGCTCCTCGAACGCTACATCCGCAAGGACATCGAGGTGCTGCTTCCGGAGTACCCGACCGATGACCTCGAGAAGGACATCCGGGCACTCGGCTACACGAACATCACGTACGCCCCGGCCGGGCAGGTGATCCAGCGCGGCGAGCTCAAGATGATGATCACGCCGCTGCGAGCCCCCAGCGACGGTCCGATCGGCGACTCCTCGCTGAGCGTCGACGACGGCACCGGCTCGATGCTGAACCAGAACGACTCCCACCCGCTCGATCTCGAGAAGCTGCTCGATTTCGGCAAGCCCGACGCGTACTTCACTCAGGTGTCCGGCGCGATCTGGTGGCCCATGGTCTACGACCTGCCTCTCGATGCCAAGCAGAACTTCGCCCGTCTCAAGCGCGAAGCGCAGAACAAGCGCGCCATGTACTACATCGAGAAGGTCGACGCTCCGCACGTCTTCCCGATGGCGGGCCCGCCCATGTTCCTGCGTGACGACCTGTTCGACTTCAACGGCCTCGGTAAGAACGGCGAGTCGATCTTCACCGACCAGAAGCAGTTCCTCGCGCACATGAAGGAGCTGGCGCCGCAGTACGACGGGCAGCTCTTCATCCCCGGCACGGTCGTCACGGTCGAGGACGGATCCGTCACGAGCGAGCAGACGCTCTACACCGAGGCCGAGATCTCCCACATCTTCGACGAGAAGTGGGACTACCTCGAGGAGCAGCGGGCGAGTCGACAGCAGGAGATCCGCGACGAGGAGGCTTCTCGTGCCGCGATCATCCCGCCCGCCGAGATGCTCGAGGCGATCAAGAACTGGTGGGAGCCGCTGCTGAAGAAGTCCCGCACGATCCGACTCGGCGTCGGCGGGTGCGTGCGCTTCCGCATCGGCGAGCTCGACATGGTGGTCGACTTCCCCCGCGCGAAGGTCCGGGAGTACGCCGGGGAGGAGTGCATCTACTGGTACACCATCCCCGCAGACCTGGTCTCGACGAACATCGTCGATCACGAGATCGACTGGTCGAACTCGATCTTCCTCTCGATGCAGTTCTCCGTGGGGCGCAGCGGCAAGTTCAACGAGTTCCTCACCACGTTCCTCAAGTGCCTCTCCGTGGATCGGATCGAGTACGTCGAGAACTGGTACCAGGAGCAGACCGACCAGACCGAGGATGCCGAGATCGGCGACTGGGTCGTGCAGCGCCGGTGCCCGCACCTGCGTGCCGACCTCACCCGCACGGGCACGGTCGACGAAGACGGCATCCTCACGTGCAGCATGCACGACTGGAAGTGGGACCTGAAGACGGGGCGCTGTCTGTCGACCGCCGGTCACCCGATCCGTTCCTCCAAGATCGATGAGGTCACCGACCCCGTGCTGCAGGAGGCCAGCTGATCCGCCGGAGTCCCCGCGCTCCGATAGACTGACATCACAAGCAACCTTTAACACCGTCCTGTGAGGCGGAGAAGGGAGCGGCCGATGAGCATGCGCACCGTGCTGCACGAAGCCGACATCTCACGAGCGCTGACCCGTATCGCGCACGAGATCCTCGAGTCCAATCGAGGAGCCGAGAATCTGGTCCTGCTGGGCATCCCGACCCGCGGTGTGACCCTCGCCCATCGCCTCGGGCTGCTGATCAGCGAGATCGCGCAGCAGTCCGTCCCGGTCGGCGCTCTCGACGTCACGCTCTTCCGCGACGACCTCGCCCAGCACCCGACACGCTCCCCGCAACCCACCGAGATCCCGGTCGGCGGCATCGACGGCAAGACCGTCGTGCTCATCGACGATGTGCTCTTCTCCGGTCGCAGCATCCGGGCAGCGTTGGACGCGATCCAGTCGATCGGGCGCCCCTCGGTCGTGCGCCTCGCGATCCTCGTCGACCGCGGGCACCGTGAGCTCCCGATCCGTCCCGATTTCGTCGGCAAGAACATCCCCTCCGCCCGCACCGAGCGGGTCAACGTGCGCCTCTTCGAGAACGACGGTGCGGAGGAGGTGACGATCGGCGAATGAGACACCTCCTCGACACCCGCACCCTCGACAGGGCCACCGCCCTGCGCATCCTCGACGTCGCCGAAGACATGTCCGACACGCAGTCGCGTGAGGTCAAGAAGCTTCCGACGCTGCGTGGCAAGACCGTCGTGAACCTCTTCTTCGAAGATTCGACGCGCACGCGCATCTCGTTCGAGGCGGCCGCCAAACGCCTCTCCGCCGATGTGATCAACTTCGCGGCGAAGGGATCCAGCGTCTCCAAGGGCGAGAGCCTGAAGGACACGGCGCAGACCCTGGAGGCGATCGGTGCTGACGCGGTCGTGGTCCGGCACCCGGGTTCCGGCGCGCCGCAGACGCTCGCCACCAGCGGTTGGATCTCGGCCGGTGTCGTGAACGCCGGCGACGGCACCCACGAGCACCCGACGCAGGCGCTGCTCGACGCCTTCACGATCCGCAAGCGCCGGTTCGGCGCCGACAGTCGCGGTCGTGACCTGAGCGGTCTGCGCGTGGTGATCGTCGGTGACGTGCTGCACTCTCGGGTCGCGCGCTCCAACGTCTGGCTGCTCACCACGCTCGGCGCCGATGTCACGCTCGTCTCGCCGCCCACGCTGGTTCCGCAGAACGTGTCGCTCTGGCCGGTGCGGGTCGTCTACGACCTCGATGAGGCGTTGGCGGAAGAGCCGGACGCCGTGATGATGCTGCGCATCCAGCTGGAACGGATGAATGCGGCGTATTTCCCGACTGAGCGGGAGTATTCCCGACGCTGGGGCCTGGACGCACGGCGTGTGGCCGGTCTTCCGGCAGGTAGCATTGTCATGCACCCCGGACCCATGAACCGGGGACTGGAGATCTCCTCGGAAGCTGCCGATTCCCCCCGCTCGACGGTGCTGGAACAGGTCACGAACGGGGTATCCGTCCGCATGGCGGTGCTGTACCTGCTGTTGGCAGGAGAACGAGACGACGAACGAGGGGGAGACCTGTGAGCGAGACCCTCGTCATCACCGGTGCACGACTGCTCGGTGCCGCGAGCGCCGACATCATCATCGAGGACGGCCGGATCGCCGAGATCGGGAGCGGACTGCAGCGCTCGGGTGCTCGGGTCATCGACGCAGCGGGTCTCGTCGCCCTGCCCGGACTGGTCGACCTGCACACGCATCTGCGCGAGCCCGGCTACGAAGCGTCCGAGACGATCCTCACCGGAACGCGCGCCGCCGCGGCCGGCGGTTTCACCGCTGTCTTCGCGATGCCCAACACCTCGCCGGTCGCCGACACCGCTGGTGTCGTGGAGCAGGAGCTCGCGCTCGGTGAAGCGGCGGGCTACGCCACGGTGCAGCCCATCGGCGCCGTCACCGTCGGGCAGAAGGGCGAGCGGCTCGCCGAGCTGGGCGCGATGGCCACCTCCCGCGCGCAGGTCCGTGTCTTCAGCGACGACGGCTTCTGCGTGTTCGACCCGCTCATCATGCGTCGCGCGCTGGAATACGTGAAGTCGTTCGGCGGCGTGATCGCCCAGCATGCGCAGGACCCTCGCCTCACGGAGGGCGCGCAGATGAACGAGGGCACGGTGTCGGCCGAGCTGGGTCTCGCCGGCTGGCCCGCGGTCGCCGAGGAGTCGATCATCGCCCGCGACGTGCTGCTGGCCGAGCACGTCGGCTCGCGACTGCACGTGTGCCATCTCTCGACCGCGGGCTCGGTGGACATCATCCGCTGGGCCAAGAAGCGCGGCATCGACGTAACGGCCGAGGTCACCCCTCACCACCTCCTGCTGACCGACGAACTCGTGCGCGGGTACGACGCGCGCTACAAGGTCAATCCTCCGCTGCGTCGCGAAGAGGATGTGCTCGCGGTGCGCGAGGGTCTCGCCGACGGAACCATCGACATCGTCGCGACCGATCATGCCCCGCATCCCAGCGAGCACAAGGCCTGCGAGTGGCAGGCAGCGGCGAACGGCATGGTGGGTCTCGAGAGCGCGCTGCGCGTCGTGCACCAGTCGATGGTGCAGACCGGCCTGCTCGACTGGGCCGACATCGCGCGTGTGATGAGCGCGGCGCCCGCTCGCATCGGACGTCTCTCCGGACACGGCACGCCGCTCGAAGTCGGACAGCCGGCACAGCTCACACTGTACGACGCCGCGGTCGACGGTGTCTTCACGGAGGCCGACCTCCACGGCCGGAGCGTGAACTCGCCGTACCTCGGCCGCGCGCTTCCCGGACGAGTGGAGTACACGATCCACGGCGGCGTGCTCACGGTGGACGGCGGCAGCGTCGTCGAGGAGCTCCGCGCATGAGCGCTCGGGACCTCGCCGTCGCGATCACGATCGCCGTCGCGCTCCTGGTGCTGCTGGTGATGCTTCTCGCCTGGCGACGACGAGTCCGCCGCGATTCCGTGTTCACGGCCCCGCTGGGTGTGCCTGAGCACGCGGAGGTCGCCCGCCGCGACGAGGTGCTGTACGTGTCGACGACACGGCACGAGCAGCCGCTCGAGCGTCTCGCGGTGTCACCTCTCGCGTACCGGGCCCGCGGCGAGCTCGCGCTCACGGATCGCGGCATCGCCCTCTGCCTCGACGGTACCCCGACGGTCTTCCTCGCGAACGACCGGCTCGTCGCCGTCGACCGCGCTACGGTCACCATCGACCGCGTCGTGGAGCCCGGCGGCCTCGTGCGCATCGCCTGGAACATCGACGACGACACCATCGTCGACAGCTACCTGCGCCTCGCCACCGGCGATCCCCAGAACCTCATCTCCGACCTGCAGCGGCTCGTCCCCGCCGCCCCCGACACAGGAGCACAGTCATGACACTCTCGACAACCTCCGGGCAGGCCCCCGCGGCCTCGCTTCCCGATCCCGCCGTCCTCGTCCTGGAAGACGGCACACGTCACATCGGACGCGCCTACGGCGCCCGCGGCCGCACCCTCGGCGAGGTCGTCTTCGCGACCGGCATGTCCGGATACCAGGAGACGATCACCGATCCGTCCTACGCGGGCCAGATCGTCCTGCAGACGGCGCCGCACATCGGCAACACGGGCATGAATGACGAAGACGCCGAATCACGTCGCATCTGGGTCGCCGGCTACATCGTGCGCGACCCCTCCCGCGTCGTGTCGAACTGGCGCGCGAACGCCTCGCTCGACGACGTGCTCGTCGAAGACGGCGTCGTGGGGATCAGCGGTATCGACACCCGATCGATCACCCGCCACATCCGGTCGGCCGGCTCCATGCGCGGCGGGATCTTCTCCGGTGCCGATGCGGCGCTCGATGCCGAGGAGCAGGTGCGCATCGTCCGCGAAGCACCGGAGATGGCCGGGCGCAACCTGTCCGCCGAGGTCTCGGTCGACGTGGCCACCGTGACGACGGCGATGGGGGAGCGGATCGGAAACCTCGCCGTGCTCGACCTCGGTGTGAAGCAGGCGACGATCGACAACCTCGCCGCCCGCGGTTTCGAGGTGCACGTCCTTCCGCAGGACGTGACGATCGACGAGATCCGTGCGGTCGACCCGGTCGCCGTCTTCTACTCGAACGGCCCCGGAGACCCCGCGGCCTCCGGCGACCATGTCGAGCTGCTGCGTGCGGTGCTCGATGACGGGCTGCCGTTCTTCGGGATCTGCTTCGGCAACCAGCTCCTCGGTCGTGCGCTGGGCCTCGGCACCTACAAGCTGCCGTTCGGTCACCGCGGCATCAACCAGCCGGTGCTGGACAAGCAGACCGGCAAGGTCGAGATCACCGCGCACAACCACGGTTTCGCGGTCGAGGCTCCGATCGAGGGCACCTTCGACAGCCCGAACGGCTACGGCAAGGTCGAGGTCAGCCACGTCGGCCTCAACGACAACGTCGTCGAGGGGCTTCGCGCCCTCGACATCCCGGCGTTCTCGGTGCAGTACCACCCCGAGGCGGCGGCCGGCCCCCACGACGCCAACTACCTCTTCGACAGGTTCCGCGACCTGGTCATCGCAAGCCAGAAGGACTCCAAGTAATGCCCAAGCGCGACGACATCAACTCCGTCCTCGTCATCGGCTCCGGCCCGATCGTCATCGGTCAGGCCTGCGAGTTCGACTATTCCGGCACCCAGGCGTGCCGTGTGCTGCGCGAGGAGGGCGTCCGGGTCATCCTGGTCAACTCCAACCCGGCGACCATCATGACCGATCCCGACTTCGCCGACGCGACGTACATCGAGCCGATCACCTGGCAGGTCATCGAGACGATCATCGCGAAGGAGCGTCCTGACGCGATCCTGCCCACACTGGGTGGTCAGACCGCGCTGAACGCGGCGATCGAGCTGCACAACCACGGCATCCTCGAGAAGTACGACGTCGAGCTGATCGGCGCCAACTTCGAGGCGATCAACAAGGGCGAGGACCGCCAGATCTTCAAGCAGCTGGTGCTCGACGCCGGTGCCGACGTGGCGGACTCCCGCATCGCGCACACCATGGACGAAGTGCTGGCGGCTGCCGACGAGCTGGGCTACCCGATGGTGGTCCGCCCGAGCTTCACGATGGGGGGCCTGGGGTCGGGCTTCGCCTACGACGAGGAAGACCTGCGCCGCATCGCCGGCGCCGGCCTGCGAGACTCGCCGACCACCGAGGTGCTCCTGGAGGAGTCCATCCTCGGCTGGAAGGAGTACGAGCTCGAGCTCATGCGCGACACAGCCGACAACACGGTCGTCGTCTGCTCCATCGAGAACGTCGACCCGGTCGGCGTGCACACGGGCGACTCGATCACGGTCGCCCCGGCGCTCACCCTCACCGACCGCGAGTACCAGAAGATGCGCGACATCGGGATCGACATCATCCGCGCCGTCGGCGTCGACACCGGAGGCTGCAACATCCAGTTCGCGGTCGACCCGACCAACGGCCGCATCATCGTGATCGAGATGAACCCGCGCGTCTCGCGGTCCAGCGCCCTCGCCTCGAAGGCCACCGGATTCCCGATCGCGAAGCTCGCGGCCAAGCTCGCGCTCGGCTACCGCCTCGACGAGATCCCGAACGACATCACGGGCGTGACGCCGGCGAGCTTCGAGCCCACGCTCGACTATGTGGTCGTCAAGGTGCCGCGGTTCGCCTTCGAGAAGTTCCCGGCCGCCGACGCGACGCTGACCACGACCATGAAGTCGGTAGGCGAGGCCATGGCCATCGGCCGCAACTACGCGACCGCGCTGCAGAAGGCGCTCCGCTCGCTCGAGAAGCGCGGATCGAGCTTCCACTGGGGCGTGGAGGACCGCTCCGTCGAGGAGCTGCTCGAGATCTCGAAGATCCCCACCGACGGTCGGATCGTCACCCTCCAGCAGGCGCTGCGCAAGGGTGCGACCGTGGAGCAGGCCTTCGATGCGACGGCGATCGACCCGTGGTTCCTCGACCAGATCGTGCTGATCAACGAGGTCGCCGAGGTCGTGCGCCAGGCATCCGAACTGGATGCGGCGACGCTCCGCTACGCCAAGGAACACGGCTTCTCCGACGCACAGCTCGCCGAGCTCCGCGGAACCTCTGAGG
Source organism: Microbacterium maritypicum MF109 (assembly GCF_000455825.1). Lineage (GTDB taxonomy): Bacteria > Actinomycetota > Actinomycetes > Actinomycetales > Microbacteriaceae > Microbacterium > Microbacterium maritypicum_A. Next base: position 272,975 of record NZ_ATAO01000206.1, on the reverse strand, counting down.
CCGAGGTCCGCGGCGTGCGCCACGGTCTCGGCATCCGCCCGGTGTACAAGACGGTCGACACCTGCGCCGGCGAGTTCCCGGCTCTCACGCCGTACCACTACTCGAGCTACGACTTCGAGACCGAGGTCGAGCCGTCCGAACGCACCAAGGTCGTCATCATCGGATCGGGCCCGAACCGCATCGGGCAGGGCGTCGAGTTCGACTACTCGTGCGTGCACGCCTCGTTCGCGCTGTCCGATGCCGGCTTCGAGACCGTCATGGTCAACTGCAACCCGGAGACGGTCTCGACCGACTACGACACCTCCGACCGCCTGTACTTCGAGCCGCTCACGCTCGAAGACGTGCTGGAGGTGCTCGATGCGGAGGCCGCGAGCGGCACCATCCTCGGTGTCGTCTGTCAGCTCGGCGGTCAGACCCCCCTGGGACTCGCGAAGGGCATCGAGGCCGCCGGCTACACGGTGCTCGGCACGAGCCCCGAGGCGATCGACCTCGCGGAGGAGCGCGAGCTCTTCTCGCGGCTGCTCGACGAGGCCGGTCTCGTCGCACCGCGCAACGGCACCGCGATCGACGTCGAGGGTGCCGTGCGCATCGCCGAGGAGATCGGGTACCCGGTGCTGGTGCGTCCGAGCTTCGTGCTCGGCGGACGCGGCATGGAGATCGTGTACGACACCGCGTCGCTGCGCGACTACTTCGTGCGCACCGCGGGCGAGGTCGTCATCGAGGAAGGCAAGCCCCTCCTGGTCGACCGCTTCCTCGACGACGCGATCGAGCTCGACGTCGATGCGCTCTACGATGGCACCGACCTGTACATCGGTGGCGTCATGGAGCACCTCGAAGAGGCCGGCATCCACTCCGGCGACTCCAGCTGCACGCTGCCGCCGGTATCGCTCGGCCGGACCGATGTCGACCGCGTGCGGGAGGCCACGCTGGCCATCGCCGAGGGCGTGGGCGTGCGCGGACTCCTGAACGTGCAGTTCGCCATCAGCGCCGGCGTGCTCTACGTGATCGAGGCCAACCCGCGCGCCAGCCGCACCGTGCCGTTCGTGTCGAAGGCACTCGGCATCCCGATGGCCAAGGCTGCGAGCCGCATCATGACGGGCTCGACGGTCGCCGAGCTGCGCGCCGAAGGGATGCTTCCCGAGCAGGACGGTTCGCGCGTTCCGCTCGACGCACCCGTGTCGGTCAAGGAGGCCGTGCTCCCGTTCAAGCGCTTCCGCACCGCCGACGGCAAGACCGTCGATTCCGTGCTCGGCCCGGAGATGCGTTCCACGGGTGAGGTCATGGGCATCGACCGCGACTTCCCGACCGCGTTCGCCAAGAGCCAGGCCGCGGCCTACGGCGGCATGCCCACCTCGGGAACCGTGTTCATCTCGGTGGCCGACTCGGACAAGCGCGCTGTCATCCTCCCCGCCCACCGTCTGCAGCAGCTCGGCTTCACGATCGTCGCGACGGAGGGCACCGCCGAGATCCTCTCGCGCAACGGCATCGCCGTCACGGTCGTCGAGAAGTACAGCGAGACGCAGGAGTCGGGAGCGAAGAACATCGTGGACCTCATCAACGAGGGCTCGATCGACATCGTCGTGAACACTCCGTCCGGTGGTGCCGCGCGAGCGGACGGCTACGAGATCCGCGCTGCCGCCGTCGCCGCCGACAAGGCGCTGTTCACCACGATGGCTGTGCTCGGCGCGGCCGTGAGCGGGATGGACGCGGCCCACGAGGGCTTCCAGGTCAAGAGCCTGCAGGAGTACGCGCTGGACCGGAAGGCGGCACTGTGAGCGAACGCTTCGGCGAACGCACACGGTCCGCGCTGAGTGCGCGGGGCCCGCTCTGCGTCGGCGTCGACCCCCACGCGGCACTGCTCGCTGCGTGGGGGCTGACCGACGACGCGCACGGTGTCCGTGAGTTCGGCCTCCGCACCGTCGAGGCGGCGGCCGGTCGGGTGGGCTTCGTGAAGCCTCAGGTGTCGTTCTTCGAGCGCTTCGGTTCCGCAGGCTTCGCAGCTCTCGAAGAGGTGCTCGCGGCGGCACGTGCCGCAGATCTGCTCGTGATCGCCGATGCGAAGCGTGGCGACATCGGATCGACCATGGACGACTACGCGAAGGCGTGGTTGACGCCGGGATCCTCGCTCGAAGCCGACGCGCTCACGGTGAATCCCTTCCTCGGCGTCGGTGCCCTCGACGGGTCCTTCGCCCTCGCCGAAGAGCACGGCAAGGGCGTGTTCGTGCTCGCCGCCACCAGCAACCCCGAGGCAGCGGGCATCCAGCGTTCGATCACTGCGAGCGATGAGACGGTGTCTGCCGCGATCATCGGGGAGGTCTCCGCACGCAATGCCGCAGCCTCGGGCGCAGGCGAGTGGGGGAGCTTCGGCTTCGTCGTCGGCGCGACCGTGGACTGGGCGGCCGCAGGCCTTTCGCCGTTCGGCCCGGTCGCCCCCATCCTCGCTCCGGGGTTCGGCGCGCAGGGCGCGACTCCCGCTGATCTCCGCCTTCGCTTCGGCTCGATGGCGGATGCCGTGATCGCGAGCGAGAGCCGCAGCATCCTCTCCGCCGGTCCCGCCGACCTGGCGACCGCCATCACCGCGCGTGCGGCCGAGTACTTGGAGGTGGCGCGTGCCTGACGCGCAGCGTACGGTTCCCGAGGTCGACAGGGCCGCGGCCGCCCGCCGTGCCGTGGAACGGCGCCGCGCCAGGGCATCGGTCAAACGCGACCTGACGATGCGCGTGGTGACCCCGCAGACCGTCCTGCACCGCGCGACGGCCGATGCCGACTCGGTGGAGGGGTCGATGCGCATCACCGACTTCCTGCTGGCGCTCCCCGCGATCGGTGCGGGCAAGCGTGACCGCGTGCTCGATGAGCTGCACATCTCCCCGGTCAAGCGTCTCGGCGGTCTCGGCGCGCGCCAGCGCCGGGTGCTGGAGGCCTGGCTCGATTCGCGCTTCCCGGTGCCGACCCCGCGCGACGCACGGAGCCGCCTGTTGGTGCTCGCCGGCCCCACCGCTGTGGGGAAGGGGACCGTCGCCGCGCATATCCGCGAGCACAACCCGGAGATCCACCTGTCGGTATCGGCCACGACCCGGCCGCCCCGCCCCGGTGAGATCGACGGCGTGCACTACTACTTCGTGGACGACGCCGAGTTCGACCGGCTGATCGCCGACGACGAGCTGCTCGAGTACGCCGTGGTGCACAACCGCTCCCGCTACGGCACGCCACGCGCGCCGATCGACGCCGCACTGGCCGAGGGCAAGACCGTGCTCCTCGAGATCGACCTCCAGGGCGCCCGTCAGGTGCGTCGTGCAGAGCCGTCGGCGACGCTGATATTCCTGCTGCCCCCGAGTTGGGATGAACTGGTGCATCGACTGGTCGGGCGAGGCACGGAAGACGCCGAGGAACGGGCCAGAAGACTGCGCACCGCGAAGGTCGAACTCGCCGCCCAGAACGAGTTCGACCACCTCGTCGTGAACGAGGACGTCGCCACCGCGGCTCGCGAGGTCGTAGAATTGTCCACAAGCTCTGCGCGCTGAGCGTCTTCGCGCGCCTTTCGCACCGTCTTCGCGACGATCCCGTCGCCTGATCAGGAGGTCTCACCATGGCCGGACACAACAACGGAATCATCGATCCCCCCATCGACAACCTGCTCGACCGCGTCGACTCGAAGTACGAGCTCGTCATCTACGCCGCCAAGCGTGCGCGTCAGATCAACGACTACTACTCCGACCTGCACGAGGGAAACCTCTTCGACAACGTCGGCCCGCTCGTGGACTCGTCCGTCGAGGACAAGCCGCTCACGATCGCCCTGCACGAGATCAACGAGGACAAGCTCCGTCTGCGTCACGCAGAGTGATATTCGAGACCGCGCCTCCCGTCTGTCGGAGGCGCGGTCCAGAATGGGTGCAACACCCTCCTTCCGTCCGTCCCGTTCTGGAGTACCGATGAGCGCCCTGCGTCTGTTCACGTCCGAGTCCGTCACCGAAGGGCACCCGGACAAGATCTGCGACCAGATCTCGGACAGCATCCTCGACGGCCTCATCGCGAAGGACACGGGCTCGCGCGTCGCAGTCGAGACGCTCGTCACGACGGGCCTCGTCCATGTGGCAGGTGAGATCCGGACCGAGGCATACGTCGACATCCCCACGATCGTCCGTCAGGTCGTGAACGGCATCGGATACACCTCGAGCGACACCGGCTTCGACGGCTCCTCGTGCGGCGTCAGCATCTCGGTCGGCGAGCAGTCGACCGACATCGCCCATGGCGTCGACAGCGCGCAGGAGCACCGCGACGGGTCCTCGGTGGACCCGCTCGACGGCCTCGGCGCCGGCGATCAGGGCATCATGTTCGGCTTCGCGACCAACGAGACGCCTCAGCTCATGCCGATGGCCGCGTGGACCGCTCACCGTCTGTCGGAGCGTCTCGCCGAGGTGCGTCGCGGCGGGGAGCTGCCCTTCCTGCGCCCCGACGGCAAGACCCAGGTCACCCTCGGGTACGACGGCTTCACTCCGAAGACCGTCGATGCCGTCGTGGTCTCCACGCAGCACCACCCCGACATCTCGCAGGAAGAGCTTCAGGCTCAGGTCCGTGCGCACGTGATCGACCCGGTGCTCGCGACGACAGGTCTCGATCTCGACGACGTCACCCTCTACATCAACCCCGCGGGTCCCTTCGTCACCGGTGGCCCCAAGGGCGACGCGGGTCTGACCGGTCGCAAGATCATCATCGACACCTACGGCGGAGCATCGCGTCACGGCGGTGGGGCGTTCAGCGGCAAAGACCCGTCCAAGGTCGACCGTTCCGGTGCATACGCCACGCGCTGGGTGGCGAAGAACGCCGTCGCCGCAGGCTTGGCGGAGCGTCTCGAGGTACAGGTCGCCTATGCCATCGGCGTCGCCCGTCCCGTCGGTCTCTACGTCGAGTCCTTCGGGACCGGCACGGTGTCGGATGAAGTCATCACGCGGGCGATCAACGAGGTGTTCGACCTGCGCCCGCAGGCGATCATCGAGCAGCTCGACCTGCTGCGTCCGATCTACGCCCAGACGGCCGCCTACGGGCACTTCGGCCGCGAGCTCCCCGACTTCACCTGGGAGCGCACCGACCGCGCCGAAGAGCTGCGTCGCGCTGCCGGGCTCTGATGGGACCGCGGTCCTGATGCCTCCGGAGAGCCGGCGCATCGCGCGCGTGCTCCTCGATTCGCCCCTGCCGCAGCTCGATCGGCTCTTCGACTACGCGTTGCCTCCCGAGTGGGGCGAGGTGCCGCGTGGTGTTCGCGTGCAGGTCCCGCTGCGCTCCGCCGGGCGTGTGATCGACGGCTATGTCGTCGACGTCGACACCGAGGACGACGCCGACCGGGCGCTCTCGGAAGTCGAGAGCGTGGTGTCGCTGGTGCCGGTGCTTCCGGAGCGCCTGCACACGCTCGCACGCCGCGTGGCGGATCGCGCCGCGGGTTCGGCCTCCGATGTGCTTCGGCTCGTCATCCCCAAGCGCCAGGTGCGCGTCGAGAAGGCCTGGACCGCCGACACACCGGCCGAGGCGCCGACGGCGGATGCGCTCATCGCGGCAGAAGAGACCGTCGGTCTCTACGAGGGCCTCGATGTCGTGCTCGATGCGGGTGGACGGGCGGCCGTCGAGGCGATTCCGCAACTCGTCGACGGGGTTCAGGGATGGTCCCGGTTGCTGGCGGCCTCGGCGGCGCGGATGCTCGCCGCGGGGAAGTCGTCGATCATCGTGGTCCCCGACAGCCGTGACCTCGATCGACTTCTCGCCGCGCTCGAGGTCCTCGTGCCCGTCGCAGCGATCGTGCGCCATGACTCCCGTCAGACCAACCCCGATCGCTATCGCGGCTTCCTGCGCACGCTCGAGGACGCGCCGTGCGTCGTGGTGGGAAACCGTTCGGCGGTCTACTCGCCGGTCGTCGCCGGCATGGTGGCGATCTGGGACGACGGCGATCCTCTCCTGGGGGAGCCGCTGGCCCCGTACGTCAATGCGCGTGATGCTGCGCTGCTGCGTCAGGAGCTCGAGGGATCGGCGCTGCTCTTCGCCGGGCACACCCGGACGACCGATGTGGAACGTCTGGTCGCCCTCGGCTGGTTGCAGGACGTCAGAGCAACGCGCCGCGTGTTGCCCCGCGTCGTGCTCAGCACGCCCCAGGAGATGGAACAACCCACCGCCCAGCGGATGCCGTCTTCCGCGTTTCTCGCCGCCCGTTCCGCCGCAGCAGAGGGACCGGTGCTCGTGCAGGTCTCGCGACCGGGTTTCTCCCCGTCGCTGGTGTGTGCGGAATGCCGGGCCCCGGCTCGATGCGCGCACTGCGGCGGTCCGCTCGGGGCGAAGCATCGCGGTGCCGTGCCGGTGTGCGCCTGGTGCGGTCGATCGGCCAGCGCATGGTCATGCCCGTCGTGCTCCTCCACCAAGCTGCGGTTGGCCTCATCCGGGAGCGAGCGCACCGCCGACGAACTGGGTCGGGCGTTCCCGGGCGTGCGCGTGATCGTCGCCGACAGTGCGCACCCGGTGGAGCGGGTTCCCTCCAAGCCCGCGCTCGTGGTGGCGACCCGTGGTGCCGAGCCGATCGCCGACGGCGGATATCGTGCCGTCGTCCTGCTCGACGGCCCACGGATGCTCCAGGCGCCCGATCTGCGCGTCGCCGAGTCCTGCCTGCGCTGGTGGTCGAACGCGGCGGCCCTCGCCGCACCCGGCGCACCGATCCATCTGGTCGGAGTGAACGGCGCGGCCGCGAAGGCGCTCGCGACCTGGAATCAGGCGGGCCACGCCCGCATGGAGCTCGACAGCAGGGCACCTCTGCACATGCCGCCGACGACCCGGGTGGCCCTGATCCAGGGGTCGGCTCCCGCGGTCTCCGGCGCTCTCGCCGCGCTGACCGAGCTCGCGCTGCCTCCCGACGCGGTGCTCGGGCCCGTCCCGGTCGAATCCGACGACGTCCCTCCACGGGTGCGGGCGCTCGTTCGGTTCGACTACGGCGCCGGAGCGCGGGTGGCGACCGCACTGCGCGCCGCGGTCGTGGCCGAAGCAGTGAGCGGGCGTCGCCGAAAGGGACGTGCGACCAAGAGCACGCTCTCCGTCCGCCTCGATATCCTCGAACCAGAGCTCTGACCCTTCCGGAGAACCTTCATGCGCCTCGTCTTCGCCGGCACCCCCGCTGCGGCCGTGCCCACCCTTCGTCGCCTCGCGGTGTCCCACGACATCGCCGCGGTCGTCACCCGACCGGACGCACCTCTCGGGCGTCGTCGGGTGCTGACTCCGTCGCCCGTGGCTCAAGCGGCCGTCGAACTGGGCCTCCCCGTGATCAAGGCCGCTCGGCTCGATGACGCCGCGACCGAAGCGATCTCGGCCCTGCGGGCGGACCTCGGTGTGATCGTGGCTTACGGCGGGCTCGTGCGCGAGCCGCTGCTCTCGGCGCCGACCGCGGGCTGGATCAACCTGCACTTCTCCGTGCTGCCCGCCTGGCGGGGCGCGGCTCCGGTGCAGCGCGCACTGATCGCCGGCGACGAGGTTCTCGGTGCCAGCGTCTTCCAGCTCGTCGCGGAGCTGGATGCCGGCGACGTCTTCGCGAGCCGCACGATCGACCTTCCCGCGACGGCGACGGCGGGAGAGGCGCTCGAGGCGCTCGCGCTGGACGGCGCCGAACTCACGGCCGACGTGGTCTCGGGGATCGCGGACGGTACAGCGGTAGCGGTGCCTCAGCAGGGCGAGCCGACCTTCGCCGCCAAGCTGACGCTCGCCGACGGACTGCTCGACTGGAACCAGCCGCTCGATGTCGTGTTCGCCCGGTTCCGTGGGGTGACCCCGGAACCGGGCGCGCACACCACCGTCGCCGGGCAGCCGCTGAAGGTGCTGGAAGCGGTCCCTGCGCCGGAGGCCGAAGCGCTGGCCCCAGGACGTCTTCGTGGCGCCAAGACGGCGCTCCACATCGGCACGTCCACCGGGCCGCTGGCCGTCACCAGGGTTCAGCCCGCGGGCAAGGGAGCGATGAATGCCGTCGACTGGTGGCGCGGTCTGCGCGGGGTCGATGAATTGGTGGCGGGATCATGAGCGAAGACGGACGACCCCGGCGGCCGCAGCCGTCGAACGGACGGCCGCGTGGCGGGCGGGGAGCGACAGAGGCTCGTCGCGACGGTCAGCGTGGCCGCGTCCGTACCGTGCAACCCGCGCGACGGGTGGCTTACGACGTGCTGCGCGCGGTGTCCGAGACGGATGCCTATGCGAACCTCGTCCTTCCTCCGGCGATCGCCGATGCGCGGCTCTCTCCGCAGGACGCGGCCCTCGCGACCGAGCTGACCTACGGCACGCTGCGACGACTCGGCACGTATGATGCGATCATCGCCGCTGCGGCGGATCGTTCGACCGACAGCATCGATCCGGCCGTGCTCGATGCGCTGCGCCTCGCGGTGCACCAGCTGCTCGCCACCCGCGTCGCCTCGCATGCGGCTGTCAACGAGTCGGTGAACCTCGTGGCCTCAGAGTCCGGCCGTGGCGCATCGAGCTTCGCGAACGCGGTGCTCCGACGTATCACGCGCGAATCGAGCGAGGACTGGCAGGAACGCATCGAGAGCGGGGCACGCTCCGACGACGAGCGCCTCGCTCTGCGTTCCGCACACCCGGTCTGGGTGATCCGCGCCTTGCGTCGCGCTCTGGCGGCCGAGGGGCGCGGAGAGGAACTGGACGCTCTTCTCGATGCCGACAACGCCTCGCCCGAGGTCACCCTCGTCGCCCTCCCCGGCCTGGCGGAGCCCGATGAGCCCCGACTTCCCTACGCGCCGACCGCCTTCGCGTCTCCCGGAGGCGATCCGCGTCGGCCGGTGGAAGCCTCGGGCGGTACCGTGCGCGTGCAGGACGAGGGGTCCCAGCTCGTCGCGCTCGCGCTCGCGGGCGCCGCGCCCATCAAGACGGGGGAGCGCTGGCTCGACCTGTGCGCCGGTCCCGGCGGCAAGACGGCACTCCTCGCCGCGATCGCGCGTCAGCACGAGGCGACGCTGGAGGCGAACGAGATCGTCCCGGTCCGCGCGCGACTCGTCCGCAAGGCGCTCAGGGCGGTTCCCGGTGACGTCGTGGTGCACGAGCAGGGCGGGCGCACCCTCGCCGCATCGCGGCCGGGCGAGTTCGACCGCATCCTCGTGGACGCCCCCTGCACGGGCCTCGGTGCGCTGCGCCGCCGTCCGGAAGCACGGTGGCGCAAGTCTCCGGCCGACGTCGCCGAGCTCGTTCCGCTCCAGGTGGAGCTGCTCTCCTCCGCCGTCGATGCTCTGGCCCCGGGCGGGATCGTCGCGTACGTCACGTGCTCTCCTCACCTCGCCGAGACGACGGGCGTCGTCAAGGAGGTCCTGCGCGACCGCACCGACGTCGTCGAACTCGATGCGCGCGCGGCCATCGCCGATGTCGCTCGCTCACCGATCGATCTGGCCGAGGAGGGGCGGGAGGGGTCGGGTAGCGCCCAGCTGTGGCCGCACCGACACGGGACGGACGCGATGTTCCTCGCACTCCTGCAACGCTCATCGACCGGGAACCACTCATCTGGGAAGGAAGACTAGGACCGTGGAACTGCCCCGCGCCCCGCGCATCAACCCGAGTATCCTCGCTGCCGATTTCGTGAACATGCAGGCGGACCTCGCCCGGATCGCGACAGCCGACTTCGCGCACGTGGATGTCATGGACAACCACTTCGTCCCCAACCTGACGTTCGGCCCGCAGATGGTGGAACGCATCCAGGCGACCAGTCCGATTCCGCTCGATGTGCATCTGATGATCACCGACCCGGAGCGCTGGGCTCCCGGATACGCCGAGATCGGCGCGGCGAGCGTGACCTTCCATCTCGAAGCGTCGAGCGATCCCGTGGCCCTCGCACGCCGGTTGCGTGACATCGGCTCGCGGGCGGGGGTCGCGGTCAAGCCGGCGACTCCCGTGGAATCGCTGTACGACGTGCTCGACGAGTTCGATCAGATCCTCGTGATGACGGTCGAGCCCGGCTTCGGGGGACAGGGCTTCATGCCCGAGACGATGCCGAAGCTCCGTGCCCTCGCCGACGAGGCGCGTCGGCGAGGATCCCGCGTCTGGCTCCAGGTCGACGGCGGCATCTCCGACCGTACGATCGAGATCGCCGCCGATGCGGGCGCCGACACGTTCGTCGCCGGCTCGGCCGTATACGGCGCCGATGACATCGAGGCGGCCGTCACCCGGCTGAGAGACCTCGCCAGAGCCGCTAGCCTGGAACCGTGAAGACTTTCGACGAGCTGTTCGCCGAGCTCAGCGTCAAGGCCGAGACCCGTCCTGAGGGATCGGGGACGGTCGCCGAACTCGACGGCGGCGTGCACACGATCGGCAAGAAGATCGTGGAAGAGGCCGCCGAGGTGTGGATGGCGTCGGAGTACGAGTCCGACGAAGCCGCCGCCGAGGAGATCTCCCAGCTGCTGTACCACGTCCAGGTGATGATGCTCGCGAAGGGCCTCAGCCTGCAGGACGTCTACCGACATCTGTGATGCGCTCCGTTCCGATCTCCTCGAACTGAAAGCCATCCATGCTGCGCATCGCTGTTCCCAACAAGGGCTCGCTCTCCGAGACCGCCGCCGACATGCTCGCCGAGGCGGGCTACGCCGGTCGCCGCGACCCCAAGACCCTGCACGTCATCGACGCCGAGAACGACGTCGAGTTCTTCTTCCTCCGCCCCAAGGACATCGCCACCTATGTCGGCTCCGGCGCGATCGATGTGGGCATCACCGGACGTGATCTGCTGCTCGACGCCCGTATGCCGGGTGCGCGGGAGATCGAGGCGCTCGGTTTCGCCGGCTCGACGTTCCGCTTCGCCGCTCCGACCGGACGCTACACCGACGTGAGCGAGCTCGACGGTCTGCGCATCGCCACGTCGTATCCCGGCCTGGTGGACGCGTTCCTCGACGAACGCGACATCGCCGTCGATCTGGTGCCGCTCGACGGAGCCGTGGAGTCCGCGGTCCGCCTCGGCGTCGCCGACGCGGTCGCCGATGTCGTCGAGACCGGGACGACCCTGCGCCAGGCCGGGCTCGAGGTCTTCGGTCCGGTCATCCTGGAATCCGAGGCGGTACTCATCGCGGGACCGGTGGATGCCGAGGGAGCGGACACGCTTCTTCGTCGCCTCCGCGGCGTGATGGTCGCACGTCGCTTCGTGATGATCGACTACGACCTGCCGGTCGCCCTCCTCGATGACGCCGTGAAGATCGCCGGCGGCGTCGAATCGCCGACCGTCTCGCCGCTGCGCGACCCCGAGTGGGTCGCGGTGCGGGTCATGGTGGCGCGCTCCCGCGTGAACCCCGTGATGGATGCACTGTACGCGCTGGGTGCGCGGGCCATCCTGGTCACCGCGATCCACAACGCGAGGCTCTGATGACGCTCGCCAGTCGGGTGATCCCGTGCCTCGACGTGGCTGATGGCCGCGTCGTCAAGGGAGTCAACTTCGAGAACCTGCGCGACATGGGCGACCCGGTCGAGCTCGCCCGGCATTACGCCGCCCAGGGCGCGGACGAGATCACCTTCCTCGACGTCACCGCCACGGTCGACGCCCGTGCGACGACCTACGATGTCGTGCAGCGCACCGCCGAGCAGGTGTTCGTCCCGCTGACCGTGGGCGGGGGCGTGCGCAGCGTCGACGATGTCGCACGTCTCCTCGCGGTGGGCGCGGACAAGGTGGGGGTCAACTCCGCTGCGATCGCGCGCCCTGAGCTCATCGGCGAGATCGCTGACCGGTTCGGTGCCCAGGTGCTCGTGCTGTCGCTGGACGTGAAGCGTGCTCCGACAACGCGCTCGGGCTTCGTCGTGACGACACACGGCGGCCGGACCCAGACCACCCTCGATGCGCTCGACTGGGCGCGGGAGGCTGCGGAACGCGGCGCGGGTGAGCTGCTGGTGAACTCGATCGACGCCGACGGCACGCGTGACGGCTTCGACCTGGAGCTCGTCCGCCTGATGCGCGAGGCGGCCTCCGTGCCGGTCATCGCTTCGGGCGGGGCGGGGCGGGCTTCCGACTTCGCTCCCGCGATCAAAGCGGGCGCGGATGCCGTCCTGGCGGCGAGCGTGTTCCACACCGGCGCGCTCACGGTCGGAGATGTCAAGGACGCGCTTCGCGCGGAAGGAGTGCTCGTACGATGAGCGATGCAGACGGGCAGGCGGCTTCGGTGGAGGAGCGCATCGCACAGGTCGTCTTCAACGCCGACGGCCTGGCCCCCGTGATCGTGCAGCAGTGGGACACGCGCGAGGTGCTCATGCTCGCCTGGGTCGATGCGGAGGCGCTTCGACGCACCCTGACATCAGGGCGGGCGACGTACTGGTCGCGCTCCCGCCAGGAGTACTGGCGCAAGGGGGACACGTCAGGGAACATCCAGGTCGTGCACGAGGCGCGTCTGGACTGCGACGGGGACGCGATCCTTCTCCTCGTCGCGCAGACGGGACCGGCCTGTCACACCGGCACACGCACGTGCTTCGACACGAACGATCTCGAGGCGATCGTCGGGACGGACCAGTCGTGAGCTTCGCGCAGCGCGGTCGCGCCCTCTCCGTCTCCGGATTCCTTCTCGCCGGTGCGATCGGCATCATCTCGTCGACCCAGACCTGGCTGACGGTCGAGCGCGCGGATGCGGGCGAGGCGATCCTGGTCCCCGGTGCCTCCGCCATGGTGCTGCTCGCTCCGCTCAGTCTCGCGGTTCTGGCCCTCGGCGCGGCGCTGTCGATCTCCGGCAAGGTCGTGCGCCTGATCTTCGGTGTCCTCGCGGCGGCGACGGCGCTGTTCCTCGGCTGGTCGACTCTCCAGCTGCTGATCGCCGAACCCTTCGACGCGGTCGCGGCGACGGTGACCGAGGTCACCGGTCTCGCCGGGGGACTCGCCGTCCACGAGGTCGTGGCGAGCATCGTGCCGTCCGCCTGGCCGTACATCGCCCTCGTGGGCTGGGCGATCCTGCTCGTCGCGTCCCTGGTCGTCCTGATCACGTGGCGGGGATGGAAGGCCGGAGGGCGGCGCTACCGGACCGAACACGTCGAGGTCGCGCATGACGGTCCCGTCGACGCCGTGGATTCCTGGGACGAGCTGTCCCGGGGCACCGATCCGACGCGCTGACCCCGATAGACTGATTCCGAACCGCACGTCGTCCCCCCCGGAGGAGAACATGACCAACCCGATCGCCGACCCCGGCCACGGACACTCGCCTGCCGCCTGGACCGCCGTCGTGATCATGCTGGTCGGCGTCGCCGCCGGCACCGTCGCCTTCTGCTTCGAGCAGCCCGCCCTCGTCGTGGCCTCGGTCGCGCTCATCCCGATCGGTGCGATCGTCGGCTGGGCGCTCGCGAAGGCCGGTTACGGCGTGAAGGGTCCGAAGTACGCTCCGAAGGCGCACTAATGGTGCTCGCCGACCTGACGGCCGGCGCTGTCGCAGACGCTGAGCGTCGCTCCCTGTCGCGCCCGCTGGCCACTGTCGAGCGAGACGCTCTCGCACGCCCCGCGGCCAAGGACGCCCTGTCGTTCCTCGCACCGTCGGATCGGGTGAAGATCATCGCGGAGGTCAAACGCGCGAGCCCCTCGCGAGGAGCTCTCGCCGACATCCCCGATCCCGCGCTGCAGGCTTCCCTGTACGAGGCGGGCGGCGCCTCCGCGATCAGCGTCCTCACGGAGGAGCGTCGTTTCGGTGGAAGCCTCGCCGACCTCGAGGCCGTCACGGCCCGGGTGTCGCTGCCGGTGCTGCGCAAGGACTTCATCGCCACCCGCTACCAGGTGCTCGAAGCCCGTGCGGCGGGTGCCGACCTCGTTCTGCTGATCGTCGCGGGCCTCGAGCCCGCGGTGCTCCGTGATCTCTTCGGCTTCATCGGCGAGCTGGGCATGACCCCTCTCGTGGAGACGCATTCCGCGGATGAGCTCGAGGCCGCGATCGATCTCGGCGCGCCGCTGATCGGCGTGAACGCGCGAGACCTCAAGACCCTCGAACTCGACCGCGACCTCTTCGGGCGCCTGGTCGATCGAATCCCCGACACGGCGGTGAAGATCGCGGAGTCCGCGGTGCTGACGCCCGCCGATGTCGTGCACTACCGCTCCGCCGGCGCCGATGTCGTCTTGATCGGCGAGGCGCTCGTGACCGGCGACCCGGTCGCCACCCTCGAGAGTTTCCTGGAGGCATGATGAGCCTGCGCGACCAGCACGGCCCGTTCTTCGGCGAGTTCGGCGGGCGCTACATGCCTGAGTCGCTCATCGCCGCGATCGATGAGCTGACGGTGGCCTATGAGGCGGCGATCGTCGATCCGGAGTTCCGAGCCGAGCTCGCGCACCTGCTCAGCTCGTACGCCGGCCGCCCTTCCGCCATCACCGAGGTACCGCGGTTCGCCGAGCACGCCGGGGGTGCGCGCATCTTCCTCAAGCGCGAAGACCTCAACCACACCGGCTCGCACAAGATCAACAACGTGCTCGGTCAGGCGCTGCTGACCAAGCGTCTGGGCAAGACCCGCGTGATCGCCGAGACCGGTGCCGGTCAGCACGGCGTCGCGACGGCGACCGCAGCGGCGCTGTTCGGTCTGGAGTGCACCATCTACATGGGCGAGGTCGATACCGAGCGTCAGGCGCTCAACGTCGCCCGCATGCGCCTTCTGGGCGCGGAGGTCGTTCCGGTCACCTCGGGTTCGCGAACGCTCAAGGACGCGATCAACGACGCCTACCGCGACTGGGTGGCGTCGGTCGAGACCACCAACTACATCTTCGGTACCGCGGCGGGACCGCACCCGTTCCCCGCGATGGTCCGTGATTTCCAGAAGATCATCGGCGAAGAGGCGCGTGCCCAGCTGCTCGACGAGGTCGGTCGTCTGCCGGACGCCGTCATGGCGTGCGTCGGCGGCGGATCCAACGCGATCGGCATGTTCGACGCGTTCCTCGATGACGAGGGCGTCAAGCTCTACGGCGTCGAGGCGGCGGGCGACGGCGTCGACACCGAGAAGCACGCGGCGTCGATCGAGCGGGGCCGCCCCGGTGTGCTGCACGGTGCGAAGACCTACGTCCTCCAGGACGCCGACGGTCAGACCGTCGAGTCGCACTCGATCTCCGCCGGACTCGACTACCCGGGCGTCGGTCCGGAGCACTCGTGGCTCGCCGACATCGGTCGTGCCGAGTACATCCCGGCCACCGACGACGAGGCGATGCAGGCGCTGCGTCTGCTCAGCCGGACAGAGGGGATCATCCCCGCCATCGAGTCGGCGCACGCTCTCGCCGGTGCCCTGCGCATCGGCCGCGAGCTCGGCCCCGACGGACTGATCGCCGTGTGTCTGTCCGGCCGCGGCGACAAGGACATGGACACCGCGGCGCGCTACTTCCAGCTTTACGACGAGGCCGCTCTGGCCCACGATGTCGCCGCGGAGAGCGAAGAGGAAGAACTGGCCGCGAAGGGGGAGCCGCAGCTATGAGCCGCGTCGAACAGGCGATCCAGCGCGCACAGGACGCCGGGCGCAGTGCCTTCGTCGGCTATCTGCCCGTGGGCTTCCCCGACCTCGAGACGAGCATCCAGGCGGCCATCGCCCTCGCCGAGAACGGTGTCGACATCATCGAGCTGGGCCCGCCGTATAGCGACCCGGTGATGGACGGCGCGATCATCCAGGAGGCGACCACCAAGGCCCTGGCGGCAGGTTTCCGGATGGCCGACCTCTTCACGGCGATCCGCGCGATCACGGCGGCGACCGATGTGCCCGTCCTCGTGATGACGTACTGGAACCCGGTCATGCAGTACGGCATCGACCGCTACGCGGACGACCTGCTCGCTGCGGGCGGCGCCGGATTGATCACGCCCGACATCACACCCGACGCGGCAGGGGAGTGGATCGCCGCGAGCGAGCGGACGGGCCTGGACCGGGTATTCCTCGCCGCTCCGACCTCTTCCGACGAGCGTCTCGACCTTGTGGTGAAGTCGTCCACCGGGTTCGTCTACACGGTCTCGACCATGGGCATCACCGGGGAGCGCGCTGAGCTCGATCGCGCCGCCCGCACCCTGGTCGGGCGTCTTCGCGCGCACGGCGCTCACCGTGCATGCGTCGGCATCGGAATCTCCACCGCCGAGCAGATCGCCGGGGTGTCGGAGTATGCCGACGGCGCGATCGTCGGCACCGCGCTCGTCCGCGCCCTGCGTGACGGCGGCGTGCCCGCCCTTGCGGAAATCACCCGAAACCTGGCCTCCGGCACCTCGTCGGCACGCCCCGATCACGAGAACTAGAATCGCACTCATGTCACTCGCGCTCCACAGCACCTTCACGAACGTGCTCGCCAGCATCCCGAGCCCCACGGTCTCGTACTTCGACCTCGGGCCCATTCGGATCCACTTCTACGCGCTGTGCATCATCGCCGGCATCATCGTGGCGACCTTCCTGACGAATCACCGTCTCACCAAGCGCGGCGCGGAGCCGTGGGTCGTCATCGACATCTCGATCCTGGCCGTGCCCCTGGCGATCATCGGTGCGCGCATCTTCCACGTCCTGACCCACCCGAACGACTACTTCGGGGAGGGGATCAACACCTGGAACCCCTTCCAGCCCGGCTCGGTGTGGGCGATCTGGGAGGGCGGAATCGCGATCTTCGGTGCCCTCATCGGCGGTGCGATCGGTGCGTACCTCGGGTGCCGTTGGACCGGTATCCGCTTCTGGACGTTCGCCGACGCCCTGGCCCCCGGCCTGCTGTTGGCGCAGGCCATGGGCCGCTTCGGCAACTGGTTCAACAACGAGCTCTTCGGTCTTCCCACGGACCTGCCCTGGGGGCTGGAGATCCCGTCCACGAACTCGGCCTTCCCCCCGGGGCTGCCCGAGGGCACGCTGTTCCACCCGACCTTCCTCTACGAGGTTCTCTGGAACGGACTGGGAGTCATCGTCCTGCTCTGGCTCGGCCGTAAGCTCTTCTTCCAGTGGGGCCGTCTGTTCGCCATCTACCTGATCTGGTACAGCGCAGGCCGCATCGTCTGGGAGTCGATCCGCATCGATCCGAGCGAGATCATCCTCGGCCTGCGCAGCAACGTCCTTGCCGCGATCATCGGCGTCCTCGTCGGTCTCGCGATCCTCATCGTCCAGACACGTCGACACCCCGGACTCGAGCCTTCGCCGTACCAGCCGGGCCGCGAACGGACGGACGTGGACGCTGATGTACAATCGCAGAACAATCCCTCTGACTTCGTGGACGTGAGCGAGCCTCCGACCGAAGAAGTCACCGCAGGAGCCACCGCCACAAGCACTGCTCCCACGAGCGAGGACGGCTCTCGATAACGCCGCCTCGTGGCGGGAGAACCATTGCACTGAACGAGCGGGCCGACGTCGTCCCCGGGTTTCACTCGAAGATCTGAGGACGGTAACTGGTGTACTTCCAGCCCCCTTACGGCGCCTCCGGCGCATACCCCCCGAAGCAGGGCATGTACAACCCGGCGTTCGAGAAGGACGCCTGCGGCCTCGCCATGGTCGCGACCCTGCGCGGCGAAGCCGGGCACGACATCATCGCGTTGGCCCTCGAGGCCCTGCGCAACCTGGAGCACCGCGGAGCCATCGGCTCGGATGCGGGCACCGGGGACGGCGCCGGCATCCTGACGCAGATGCCCGATGCGTTCCTCCGCGCCGTCGTCGGCTTCGAACTGCCGCCCGTGGGGGAGTACGCGGCCGGACTGGCGTTCCTGCCCCGCGATTCGAGCGAGCGCCGCCAGCAGAAGGCCGGGATCGAGAAGATCGCCCGCTCCGAGGGCCTCCGGGTCCTCGGCTGGCGCGACGTCCCCACCGCCAACGAGAACCTCGGCAAGCTCGCCGATGAGGCCCGTCCTGCCTTCGAGCAGCTCTTCGTGAGCGCCGGCGGGGCGACCCACACCGATGCGCCGCTCACGGGCATCGCCCTCGACCGCGTCGCCTACCGTCTGCGCAAGCGCGCCGGTCACGAACTCGGCGCCTACTTCGTCTCGCTCTCGGCGCGCACGCTCGGCTACAAGGGCATGGTCACGACGCTGCAGCTCGAGCCGTTCTACCCCGACCTGCAGGATGAGCGCTTCGCGTCCGAACTCGCCGTGGTGCACTCCCGGTACTCCACGAACACGTTCCCCTCGTGGCCGCTCGCGCAGCCGCTGCGCATGCTCGCCCACAACGGTGAGATCAACACGGTCGGAGGCAACCGCAACTGGATGCGCGCCCGCCAGTCTCAGCTCGAATCCGAACTGCTGGGCGACATCACCCCGCTCCTGCCCATCTGCACCGACGGTGCCAGCGACTCGGCCTCGTTCGACGAGGTGCTAGAGCTGCTGACCCTCACCGGCCGCAGCCTGCCGCACGCCATCATGATGATGGTTCCTGAGGCCTACGAGAAGCAGGCCGACATCACGCCGGAGCTGCGCTCGTTCTACGAGTACCACTCCAACCAGATGGAACCGTGGGACGGTCCTGCCGCTCTGATCTTCACCGACGGCACGCTCGTCGGTGCCACGCTCGACCGCAACGGCCTGCGTCCTGGACGCTGGACCGAGACGACCGACGGGCTCGTGGTCATCGGCTCCGAGACCGGCGTGCTGCAGTTCGAGCCGGAGCGCATCAAGCGCCGTGGTCGCCTGCAGCCCGGGAAGATGTTCCTCGTCGACACCGCGCAGCGCCGCATCGTCGAGGACAGCGAGATCAAGCACGACCTCGCCACGATGCATCCGTGGCAGGAGTGGCTGGACGCCGGTGCCGTGCGTCTTGCCGAGCTGCCGGAGCGCGAGCACATCGTGCACCCGCCGGCATCGATCACTCGCCGTCAGCGCACCTTCGGCTACACCGAGGAAGAGGTCCGCATCCTCCTCACCCCCATGGGGCAGACCGGCGTCGAGCCGCTCGGCGCCATGGGATCGGACACGCCGATCGCTGTGCTGAGCAAGCGTCCGCGGCTGTTGTTCGACTACTTCACGCAGCAGTTCGCGCAGGTGACCAACCCGCCTCTCGACTCGATCCGCGAAGAGGTCGTGACGAGCCTCAAGCTGGGCCTCGGCCCGGAGAGCAACCTGCTGTCGTGGGGGCCGGAGCACACCCGCACGGTCTCGCTCGACTTCCCGGTGATCGACAACGACGAGCTCGCGAAGATCCGCCACATCGACAAGGCCATGCCCGGCCGGTCGAGCGCGACCATCCGGGGTCTGTACCACTTCGATGCCGGCCCCCAGACGCTGCAGGACCGGCTCTCCGAGATGTGCGCAGAGGTGGACGAGGCGATCGAGAACGGCGCCGAGTTCATCATCCTGTCGGACCGCGACTCCAACAAGGACCTCACCCCGATCCCGTCTCTCCTCATGGTGTCGGCGATCCATCACCATCTCATCCGGCGCGAGAACCGCATGAAGGTCGGTCTCATCGTCGAAGCGGGTGACGTCCGCGAGGTGCACCACGTCGCGACGCTGATCGGCTACGGCGCCTCCGCCGTCAACCCGTACCTCGCTATGGAGACGGTCGAGCACCTCGTGCGCACCGGCTACATCAACGGCATCACGCCCGAGAAGGCGGTCAGGAACCTGATCTACGCGCTCGGCAAGGGCGTGCTCAAGATCATGTCGAAGATGGGCATCTCCACGGTGTCGTCGTACGCGGGCGCTCAGGTGTTCGAGGCGATCGGCCTCAGCCAGGAGTTCATCGACGCGTACTTCACGCGCACCGAGTCCAAGCTCGGCGGTATCGGCATCGAGGAGATCTTCGCCGAGAACCAGGCGCGCCACGACTACGCGTATCCCGAGGATGCGGCCGCACGTGCGCACGAGCGTCTGTGGACCGGCGGCGAGTACCAGTGGCGTCGGGACGGTTCTCCGCACCTGTTCAATCCGGAGACGGTGTTCAAGCTGCAGCACTCGACCCGCACACGGCGGTACGACATCTTCCGCGAGTACACGAAGCTCGTCGACGAGCAGGCCGCAGAGCTGAAGACCCTGCGCGGACTCTTCACCCTGCGCACCGGCACACGCAAGCCCGTGCCGCTCGACGAGGTCGAACCGGTCTCCGCGATCGTCAAGCGGTTCTCCACGGGGGCGATGAGCTACGGCTCGATCTCCCGGGAAGCGCACGAGACCCTCGCGATCGCGATGAACAGCATCGGGGCCAAGTCGAACACGGGCGAGGGCGGCGAGGACCCCGATCGGCTGGTCGACCCCGAACGCCGCAGCTCGATCAAGCAGGTCGCCTCCGGACGCTTCGGTGTCACGAGCCTTTACCTCACCGAGGCGGACGACATCCAGATCAAGCTCGCGCAGGGTGCCAAGCCCGGCGAGGGAGGTCAGCTGCCCCCGACCAAGGTGTACCCCTGGGTGGCACGCACGCGTCACGCGACCGCCGGGGTGGGCCTGATCTCGCCGCCGCCGCATCACGACATCTACTCGATCGAAGACCTCAAGCAGTTGATCTTCGACCTGAAGAGGGCGAATCCCGAGGCACGCATCCACACCAAGCTGGTGAGCCAGTCGGGTATCGGTGCGGTGTCGGCGGGTGTCGCGAAGGCACTGAGCGACGTCATCCTGGTCTCCGGTCACGACGGGGGAACGGGGGCCAGCCCGCTGAACTCGCTCAAGCACGCGGGTACGCCGTGGGAGCTCGGTCTCGCCGAGACGCAGCAGACGCTCATGCTCAACGGCATGCGCGACCGTGTGGTCGTGCAGGTCGACGGGCAGCTCAAGACCGGTCGCGATGTGATCATCGGAGCCCTGCTGGGAGCCGAGGAGTTCGGCTTCGCCACGGCTCCGCTCGTGGTCAGCGGCTGCATCATGATGCGTGTATGCCACCTCGACACCTGCCCGGTGGGCGTCGCGACCCAGAACCCGGTGCTGCGCGAGCGGTTCACGGGCAAGCCCGAGTTCGTCGTGAACTTCATGGAGTTCATCGCGGAGGAGGTGCGCGAGCTCCTCGCCGAACTCGGATACCGCTCGATCGACGAGATCGTCGGCCGTGCCGACCTCATCGAGGTGAACGCCGCTGTCGAGCACTGGAAGGCCGAGGGGCTCGACCTCACTCCGGTGCTCGAAGGACCGGTGTTCCCTGCGGGTGAGCCGCGTCGCAGCGGGCGCACACAGGATCACGAACTCGAGAAGCATTTCGACGTGCAGCTCATCGACATCGCGAAGGGGGCGCTCCTCAACGGCGAACCCGTCGTGGTGGAGCTGCCCATCGCCAACACTGAGCGCGCCGTGGGCACGATGCTGGGTCACCAGGTGACCTCGCGGCACGGGGCGGCGGGTCTGCCGCAGGGTACGATCGACGTCACGCTGCACGGCACCGCCGGACAGTCGCTCGGCGCGTTCCTGCCGCCGGGGATCGTGCTCCGCCTCGAGGGCGATGCGAACGACTACGTCGGCAAGGGGCTCTCCGGCGGCGACATCACGATCCGCCCGCCGCGCGGCTCCGCTATCGCTCCGCACGAGAACGTGATCGCCGGCAATGTGATCGGCTACGGCGCGACCTCGGGGACGATGTTCATCTCGGGCGTCGTCGGCGAGCGCTTCCTCGTGCGCAACTCCGGTGCGACCGCTGTCGTCGAGGGCGTGGGTGACCACGCCCTGGAGTACATGACGGGTGGTCTGGCCGTGATCCTCGGGTCCACTGGACGCAACTTCGGCGCCGGCATGTCCGGGGGAGTGGCGTATGTGCACGCGCTCGACACGAGCAAGGTGAACGCGCAATCCCTCGGGAGTGGAGAGCTGCTGCTCGAACCGCTCGATCGAGCGGATCTCGAGGTGCTGCGCAGCCTGCTGGTCGCGCATGTCGAGCGCACGGCGTCGCCGTTGGCCTCGTCCTTCCTCGAGAGCTTCGAGGAGACCGCTGCAGAGTTCGTGAAGGTGCTGCCTCGTGACTTCGCCGCTGTGCGGAGCATGCGCGAGGAGGCGCTGGCCGAGGGGATCGACCCCGACGGCGACATCGTGTGGAACCGCATCCTGGAGGTGACCGGTGGCTGATCCCAAAGGCTTTCTGAAGGTGACCGAGCGGGAACTCCCCGCACGACGTCCGGTGCCGGTGCGCATCATGGACTGGAAAGAGGTCTACGAGCCCGGTGACAAGCAGGTGCTCCGTCGACAGGCCGGCCGTTGCATGGACTGCGGTGTGCCGTTCTGCCACCAGGGGTGCCCGCTCGGCAACCTGATCCCGGAGTGGAACGACCTGACGTGGCGCGGTGAGGGTCGCGCGGCGATCGAGCGTCTGCACGCCACGAACAACTTCCCTGAGTTCACGGGACGGCTGTGCCCTGCGCCGTGCGAGAGCTCGTGCGTGCTCGGCATCAACCAGCCGGCCGTGACCATCAAGCAGATCGAGGTCTCGATCATCGACGAGGCGTTCGCGAAGGGCTGGGTCGAACCCGAGCCGCCGGAGCGCCTGACGGGCAAGACCGTCGCTGTCGTCGGATCGGGACCGGCGGGTCTCGCCGCCGCGCAGCAGCTCACCCGCGCCGGGCACACCGTCGCGGTCTTCGAGCGTGACGACCGCATCGGAGGTCTGCTCCGCTACGGCATCCCCGACTTCAAGATGGAGAAGACCCAGCTCGAGTCGCGTCTTCGTCAGATGCAGGAGGAGGGCACCCGCTTCCGTGCCGGTGTCGAGATCGGCAAGGACATCTCCTGGCCCGATCTGCGCGCGCGGTACGACGCGGTCGTCATCGCCACCGGCTCGACCGTGCCGCGTGACCTCGCCATCCCCGGCCGTGACCTCGACGGGGTGCATTTCGCCATGGAGTACCTCGTGGAGTCGAACCACGCGGTCGCGGGAGACAAGGTCGCCGACCAGATCAGCGCCGAGGGCAAGCACGTCATCGTGATCGGCGGCGGTGACACCGGAGCGGACTGCATCGGCACCGCTCACCGTCAGGGCGCACTCAGCGTCACCAACCTCGCGATCGGCAAGCAGCCGGGTGACACGCGTCCCGACCACCAGCCGTGGCCGATGATGCCGACCGTGTTCGAGGTCTCGTCTGCGCATGAGGAGGGCGGCGAGCGGGTCTTCCTCGCATCCACCGTCGAGTTCCTCGGCAACGAGGTCGGCGAGGTCCGAGCGCTGCGTGTGGCGGAGACGGAGTACGTCGACGGTCGTCGCGTGCCCAAGAGCGGCACCGAGCGCGAGATCCCGGCCGACCTCATCCTGATAGCGATGGGATTCACCGGTCCCGAGCAGGGCGGATACACCGAGGACACGCTTCCGCAGGTGACCGACCGGGGTGCGTTCCGTCGCGACTCCTCGTACGAGTCGACGGTTCCCGGCGTGTTCGTGGCCGGTGACGCCGGACGCGGACAGTCGCTCATCGTGTGGGCCATCGCTGAAGGGCGTGCGGCGGCGGCGAACGTCGACCGGTTCCTGATGGGCACCACCGTGCTCCCCGAGCCGGTGCGCCCGAGTGATGTCGCGATCGGTCTCCAGCCCGCGTAGGCTGAGGCCGGCACCGTCGCCTGATTTACCTTCCCCCACTTCTACCCTGGAGAAATCTTTGAGACGCGCGAAAATCGTCGCCACCCTGGGCCCCGCCACCTCCACCTATGAGACGGTGCGCGCACTGATCGATGCGGGGGTGGATGTCGCTCGACTGAACCTCAGCCACGGCGACTACTCCGTGCACGAGAACAACTACGCCAATGTGCGTCGTGCCGCAGAAGACGCCGGCCGTGCCGTCGCCATCCTCGTCGACCTGCAGGGTCCGAAGATCCGTCTCGGCAAGTTCGAGAACGGCCCCTACGAACTCGCCAAGGGCGACATCTTCAAGATCACCACCGAAGACATCATCGGCAACAAGGACATCAGCGGGACGACCTTCAAGGGTCTGCCGCATGACGTCAAGCCGGGAGACTTCCTCCTGATCGACGACGGCAAGGTCCGGGTCGAGGTCGTCGAGACCGACGGCGTCACCGTCACGACCAAGGTCATCGTCGCCGGTGCCGTGTCCAACAACAAGGGCATCAACCTGCCCGGCGTCGCCGTCAACGTCCCCGCGCTGAGCGAGAAGGACGAAGACGACCTGCGCTGGGGTCTGCGCATCGGTGCCGACCTGATCGCCCTGTCGTTCGTGCGCAACGCCGCCGACGTCGAGCGTGTGCACGAGATCATGGCGGAAGAGGGCGTCCGCGTCCCTGTCATCGCCAAGGTCGAGAAGCCGCAGGCCGTCGACGCGCTCGAAGAGATCGTCGACGCGTTCGACGCGATTATGGTCGCTCGTGGCGACCTCGGTGTGGAACTTCCGCTCGAGGCCGTGCCGATCGTGCAGAAGCGCGCCGTCGAGATCGCGCGTCGTATGGCCAAGCCGGTCATCGTCGCGACGCAGATGCTCGAGTCGATGATCAGCAGCCCGGTGCCGACCCGCGCCGAGACCTCGGATGTCGCGAACGCCGTGCTCGACGGCGCGGACGCGGTCATGCTGTCGGGTGAGACCAGCGTCGGCGACTACCCGGTGGTCGTCGTCGAGACCATGGCGCGGATCATCGCGTCCACGGAAGAGCACGGCTTGGAGCGCATCGCGCCCCTCACGACCAAGCCCCGCACCCAGGGTGGTGCCATCACGCTTGCTGCTCTCGAGGTCGCCGAGTTCGTCGACGCGAAGTTCCTCTGCGTGTTCACCCAGTCGGGCGACTCCGCGCGTCGTCTGTCGCGCCTGCGCTCGCGCATCCCGATGATTGCGTTTACGCCCGAGCCGGGCATCCGTCGCCGAATGGCGCTGACCTGGGGCATCCGTTCGACCCTGGTCGACATGGTGCAGCACACCGACCTGATGTATCACCAGGTCGACGAGTATCTGCTCGGCAACGGTCTCGCCGAGGAAGGGGACAAGGTCGTCGTGATCTCCGGCTCCCCTCCCGGAATCGTCGGATCGACGAACGACCTTCGTGTGCACAAGGTCGGCGATGCGATCCGCGGTGCAGCTCCGATCTACAAGGCCGGCGTCTGACGCACAGCATCCAGAGGGGGCGGGACTTCGGTCCCGCCCCCTCTGTCATGCGCATCGGGTAGTTTTCACTCATGGAGCCGTGGTGTCGTCGGAGGAGCCCGTCATCGGCGTGCTGAAGAACGCGGGGTGGTGGATCGCCGACTACGTGTACGCCGGGTACTGGCAGGTGCGCGCGATGTTCGACCGCACCGATCCGGCATCCTTCGCATCCGGGAGTGCGGCGCACATCATCGTCCTTCCGGGCGTCTATGAGACGTGGCGGTTCCTGCAGCCGCTCGTCGCCGCCATGCACGACCGCGGGCATCCGGTCCACATCGTCGATACGCTTCACCGGAATCAGCGACCGGTGGCGGACATGGCGCGGGCTGTGGAGGCGTTCCTGACGGAGAACGGGCTCGACGATGTGATCCTCGTCGCCCACAGCAAAGGGGGTCTCGCGGGAAAGGTCGTGATGACGGGTCCCGCGGGCGAGCGAGTGCGTTCGATGCTCGCGATCGCGACCCCGTTCGGGGGTTCGCGCTATGCCCGGCTCATGCTGTCGCGCGCTCTGCGGGAGTTCTCACCGGAAGACCCGTCGATCGTGAGCCTCGCGCAGCAGCTCACGGTGAACGGGCGGATCGTGTCGGTCTATGCGGCGTTCGACCCCCATATCCCGGAGGGGAGCGAACTCGCCGGAGCCAAGAACGTCCGCCTCGACACGGGCGGGCACTTCCGGATCCTCGCGAATCCTCGGGTCCTGGCGGAACTCGCGGTCCTCGCGGAATAGTTCGTCGCCGAGGATCAGAACGTCACCGGCAGCCGTCAGTCTCTGCGCGGTCTCCGTCCAGCGTCGGGAGCCACAGCAGCAGGTCCGGCAGGGAGGCATAGGCGGCGAGGCCATGGGTGACGCCGGAGTAGCGGTGGAACGTCACCTCGGCGTTCTGCGTGCACAGCAGCTTCACGTAGTCCTCGGTCGCGCTCGGCAGCACGAGTTCGTCGGCTTCTCCCTGGCCGACGAAGACGGGCACTCTGACGGGACTGTTCCCCGCACTGTTCTCCTGCAACATCGTCTGCCACGGTTCCGTCGTGGCGGGATCGCTCCGGACGTATCCGCCGACCAGGGGATCGGCGATCGCGTGGATCTCATCGTTCTGGGTGAGCAGGCACAGGGCGGCCATCGCCGGTGTCGCCTTCAGCCCGGCGGGGGTGAGGATGCCGGTGATCTCTGTGGCTCCGTACTGCTCGGCGTAGGCGGCCTCGTAGGCCGGGACGGCGAAGGAGGCGATCGTGACGCCGGAGAGGTTCACGATGTCGTCGGTCATCAGAGCGTTCAGGTTCGCTGCGGGGGCCGCCACGGCGACACCTTCGATCGTGAGCTCGTGCGCGTACTCCGCTGCACGTTCCGCAGCGAAGAGCACAGCCTGCCCGCCTTGCGAGTGTCCCCACAGCACGACCCGGTCGCTCACGTGTGCGTCGTCGATCCGTCGCGCCGCCCGGACGATGTCGAGCACACTGTTGGACTCGGGCACGCCGAGCAGATACGACGACGCGCCTTCGACGCCGAGCCCCGGATAGTCGGTGGCCACGACCGCGTAGCCCTCGGCGAGCAGCTCATGCATCCCCTCGATGTACTGGAACGGATCCAGGCCGCGTGAAGGCGCACACGTCGATGCCGCACCGGTGGTGGGATGGCCCCAGGAGATCACGGTGCGTCCGCCCTCGGGAGCAGGCCCGTCCGGGATGATCACCACGCCGGAGACAGGGATGTCCGCCCCCACGAGATCGCGGGAGTGGTAGATCACGCGCCACGCGACGGCGCCCACGGGTGCGCTCTCGATCGACTCGATGCGGATGATCTCGCCCGGATCTCCCCGGGGTGGGGGAGAGGGGAGGGTGTAGAACGCGGGATCCGCTCGGGCTTCGTCCTGCTCGGCGAGGGTTCTCCGTGTCACCTCGGCGGCGAGGAGCATGAGAGCCACGGCGAGGACGGCGCCGATGGCGATGAGGGCACGGCGCCGACGTCGCGGACGCGCAGCGTGTGCGGCAGGCAGGTCGTCGCCTTCGTGCATAAGGACTTTCTAGCGCACGGGGCCGTTTCGAGGGAGGGGGCCGGTGGGCGCGGAGGAGACGACGGAGGGAGTCTCATCGAGGGTGCCGGCGGTGGGACTCGAACCCACACGCCCTTTCGGACAAAGCATTTTGAGTGCTCCGCGTCTGCCATTCCGCCACGCCGGCTCGTGTGTCGCGTTTACGACTTTAGCGCAGGCGAGGCGCGTGAACGTCCGCGCCGAGCGCCGAGGGCCTGCGGACAGGGGCACTCCACTAGGATGGTTGTGTGACAGAGCAAGAAGAGCAGGCTGAGCAGCCCACGTCATCCGCACCCCGACGCGTCGTCGTCGCCGAAGATGAGTCGCTGATCCGTCTCGACATCGTCGAGATCCTCCGCGACAACGGCTTCGATGTCGTCGGCGAGGCCGGTGACGGAGAGACCGCGGTCGCTCTGGCGACCGAGCTGCGCCCCGACCTGGTCATCATGGACGTCAAGATGCCTCAGCTCGATGGCATCAGTGCCGCCGAGAAGCTGCACAAGGGCAACATCGCCCCCGTCGTCCTGCTCACGGCATTCAGCCAGAAGGAGCTCGTCGAGCGCGCCAGCGAGGCGGGTGCTCTCGCGTACGTCGTGAAGCCGTTCACCCCGAACGACCTCCTGCCCGCGATCGAGATCGCGCTGGCCCGCCACGAGCAGATCATCACGCTCGAGGCCGAGGTCGCCGACATGGTGGAGCGCTTCGAGACTCGCAAGCTCGTCGACCGTGCCAAGGGCCTCCTCAACGAGAAGATGGGCCTGAGCGAGCCCGAGGCGTTCCGATGGATCCAGAAGGCGTCCATGGACCGCCGTCTGACGATGCAGGACGTCGCCAAGGCGATCATCGAACAGCTCGCTCCCAAGAAGTAGCGGTGGACGCCGGGTTCCTCCGGCTCGATACCGAGCACATCCTGCGGCCCGTACGGCGGGGCGATGGCGCTGCGCTCTCGCGCGCCTATCTCGCGAACCGCGAGCATCTCGCACCGTGGGAACCCACCCGCAGCGAGGCGTTCTTCTCCGTCGACTCGCAAGAGCAGCATGTGCAGCAATGCGTGGATGATGCGGCCAGTGGCCGCAGCATCCGCTTCGTCATCGAATCCGATGACGGAGAGATCCGCGGACGGATGAACATCAACAACATCGTCCGTGGCGCGTTCTGGAGCGCCGACCTCGGATACTGGGTCGACAGGTCGAGGCTGCACCGTGGGCTCGCGAGCCGCGGGGTCGCGCAGATCATCGAGTACTCGCGCGCGGAACTGCGCCTCCATCGGCTGCAGGCGGCGACGCTGCTGCACAATCTCGGGTCACAACGGGTGCTGCTCGGAAACGGCTTCGAGCGCATCGGTATGGCGCCGAACTACCTCCGCATCGCGGGGGAGTGGCAGGACCACCTGCTGTTCCAGCGACTGCTGGAGGAACCGCTCAGCGCTCGGCGGGAAGGTCCTTGATCATGTTGGTGATGCGGATCGTCGAGCAGCGGCGCCCCTGATCGTCCGTGACCACGATCTCGTGAACGGTGATGCTCCTGCCCAGGTGCACGGGCGTGCACACTCCCGTGACGACACCCGAGGTCGCCGACCGCGTGTGCGTCGCGTTGATGTCGACACCGACGGCGAGTCGGCCGGCACCGGCGTGCAGGTTCGCCGCCATCGATCCGAGGGATTCCCCGAGCACCACGTAGGCGCCGCCGTGCATGAGTCCCACCGGCTGGGTGTTGCCTTCGACGGGCATGGTCGCGACGCAGCGCTCGACGCTGAACTCGACGAACTCCATGCCCATCTTCTCGGCCAGAGCACCCATTCCACGGGCCGTGGCCCAGTCGAGTCCCTCGCTCATCGCGACGTCGCTCATGCATCCTCCTCAGCGGGTGTCTGTCGTCCTCGTTAGGCTGACAGGGTGACGGACTCCGCAAAGCCTACCCTCATGGTCGTCGACGGCCACTCGCTCGCCTATCGTGCCTTCTTCGCCCTCCCGGTCGACAACTTCACGACCAAGGACAATCAGCACACCAACGGCATCTACGGCTTCCTGTCGATGCTGGTGAACCTCATCAAGGCCGAGCAGCCGACGCATCTGGCGATCGCCTTCGACACCTCGCGTCATTCGTTCCGCACGGATGAGTACCCGGAATACAAGGCGACGCGGTCGGAGTCGCCGCAGGAGTTCAAGGGTCAGATCCCTCTCCTTCAGGATTGCCTCGCCGCCATGTCCATCCCGGTCCTGACGAAAGAGGGGATCGAGGCCGATGACATCCTCGCGACCCTCGCGTCGCAGGGCGCGGAGCAGGGCTTCGAAGTGCTCGTCGTCTCCGGCGACCGCGACACCATCCAGCTCGTCAACGACGATGTCACCCTGTTGTACCCGTCAGTGCAGGGTGTCTCCCAGCTCAAGCGCTACGACCCGTCCACCGTTCAGGAGCGATACGGGGTGCGACCAGAGCAGTACCCCGACATCGCAGCACTCGTCGGGGAGACGAGCGACAACCTCCCCGGCGTGCCGAAGGTCGGCGAGAAGACCGCGGTCAAGTGGCTCACGCAGTTCGGCTCGCTCGATGAGCTGATCGCCCGTGCCGACGAGATCAAGGGCGTGGTCGGCGGCAACCTCCGCGACCACATCGAAGACGTCCGTCGCAACCGCAAGCTCAACCGCCTGCTCACCGACGTCGAGCTTCCGGTCGGCCCCGCCGATCTCGCGGTGGCACCGATCGATCCGCAGGCTGTGCGTGACATCTTCGCGCGCCTCGAGTTCCGCACCCTGTTGCCTCGCGTGTTCGAGGCCGTGGGCGCAGGCGAGGTCGCCGACGACCCCGCATCCGTCGTCGTCCTTCCCGTCCCCGCTGAGGTGACGCCGACCGATCTCGCCACGTGGGCCGCGGCCCAGGAAGGCGACGTCTCTCTGCGCATCACGACCCAAGGCGGGGTCCCCGTGCGCATCGGTGCCGCCACGCTGACCGAGCTCCGCGAGACCGACTGGGCAGACGCCGCCGCCGAAGCGTTGCGCGGATGGATCGAGTCCGACGCGCCGAAGGTGCTCCACGATGCGAAGCCGCAGGTGAAGGCGCTGATCCGCCAGGGCATCCGCCTCGGCGGGCTCGCCTACGACACGAGCCTGGCTGGCTGGCTCCTGCGCCCCAGCTTCCCCGACAAGACGCTCTCCGATCTGGTCGAACGCTACCTCGGCGAGAAGCTTCCCGAGGCCGATCCGACGCAGCTCGTCCCCGAGACGGAGGGGGCCACCCCGTCGCAGGAGGCATGGTTCGCGCTTCGCGTCGCCGATGCGCTTCGTGAAGACATCCCCGAGCCGGTCGCCGCGGTCCTGGTCGACATCGAGCTCCCGACACTGCTCACCCTCGCCGATATGGAGGTCGCGGGCGTGGCGGTTTCTCACGACGTGCTGTCGACGTTCTCCGGTGAGCTCGCCACCCGAGCCGAAGGGCTCGCGCAGGAGGCGTTCTCCGTCGTGGGACGGGAGTTCAACCTCGGCTCGCCCAAGCAGCTCCAAGAGGTCCTGTTCGAAGACCTCCAGCTCCCCAAGACCCGCAAGACCAAGACCGGCTACTCGACGGATGCCGCGGTGCTGGCCGACCTGCAGGAGAGCAATCCCCATCCCTTCCTGAGCCTTCTGCTGCAGCATCGCGAAGCCACAAAGTTGCGCCAGATCATCGAGTCGCTCGACACGGCCATCGGCGACGACCACCGTGTGCACACGACCTATGTGCAGACCGGAAGCCAGACCGGTCGTCTCTCCAGCACCGATCCGAACCTGCAGAACATCCCGGTGCGCACCGAGGAATCTCGCCGCATCCGCAGTGCTTTCGAAGTCGGCGAGGGGTACGAGTCTCTGCTCACGGCTGACTACTCGCAGATCGAGATGCGCATCATGGCGCACCTGTCCGGTGACGAAGGATTGATCGAAGCGTTCAACAGCGGAGAAGACCTTCACCGCTTCGTCGGCGCGCGGGTGTTCGGCGTCGAGCCGAGCGACGTCACTGCGGCCATGCGCACCAAGGTGAAGGCCATGTCGTACGGTCTCGTCTACGGCCTCTCCGCCTTCGGTCTCTCCAAGCAGCTGCGTATCGAGCAGTCCGAAGCCAAGCAGCTCATGGTCGAGTACTTCGCACGTTTCGGCGCCGTGCGCGACTATCTGCGGGCCTCGGTGATGAAGGCGAAGGAGGTCGGCTACACCGAGACGATCTTCGGTCGCCGTCGTCCGTTCCCTGACCTGGCGAGTCCGAACCGGGTGCTGCGCGAGAACGCCGAGCGTGCGGCGCTCAACGCTCCGATCCAGGGCAGTGCGGCCGACATCATGAAGATCGCGCTCCTGCACATCCACGACGATCTCCGGTCCGAGCAGCTCTCCTCTCGCGTGCTGCTGCAGATCCACGACGAACTCGTGGTCGAGGTCGCTCCGGGGGAGTGGGATGCCACGGAGCGGATCGTGCGCGCCCGGATGGGGGATGCGGCCGAGCTCTCGGTGCCGCTCGACGTGCAGGTCGGACGCGGACGCGACTGGAACGAAGCAGCGCACTGAGACCCGGCGGCGAGAGGGGGGCGGGGATTAGGCTGACAACTATGACTTCAGCTCCCCGCACTCCCTCCGCCATCGACGCCGTCGCCGATGAATGGGTCGACACGATCGCGGTACTGGCGCCCACTCTCGGGACCTACATCGGCCGCGACGAGGTGAACGATCGCTTCGGTGACCTGAGTCCCGCGGGGCAGGAAGAGATCGCCGCTGCGACTCGCGCGACACTCGACAGGCTCTCGGCCCTCGAGCCCGTCGACGCGATCGACGAGGTGACCAAGACCGACCTGGGCGCGGAGCTGCGTCTCGATCTCGAGTTGCACGACGCGAAGTGGCATCTGCGCGATCTCAACGTCATCGCCTCGGCGGCGCAGGATGTGCGCGCGGCCTTCGATCTGATGCCGACCGCGACCGTCGAGAACTGGGACGTGATCGCGACGAGGCTCGCCGCTGTTCCCGACGCCCTCCGTGGCTACGTCGAGACGCTGCGCACCGGTATCGCCGAGGGGGTGACGCCGGCACGTCGTCAAGTGATCGAGGTCGCGACGCAGATCGACCGTTACACCGCGGATGACGGATTCTTCGCCGCGTTCGTCGCGGAGGCCGACCCCGAAGAAGGGCAGCTGCCTGCCTCGCTCGCGCGTACTCTCGCCGACAACTCCGCCGCCGCACGCGTCGCGTACGACGAGCTGCGCCGCTTCCTCGCGGAGGAACTCGCCCCCGCCGCCGGAGAGGTCGACGCCGTCGGACGCGACCTGTACGCGCTCAACTCCCGTCGCTTCCTCGGTGCGACGATCGACCTCGACGAAACTTACGAGTGGGGCCGCGAAGAGCTCGCGCGCATGGTGGCGGAGCAGACCGCGATCGCGAATGAGATCCTGCCGGGGGCCTCCGTCGAAGAGGCCGTGGCCCACCTCGAAGCCGACCCTGCCCGCAAGCTCGTGGGCACCGACGCTCTCCAGAAGTGGATGCAGGAGACGAGCGATCGCGCGGTCGCCGAACTCGGAGCCTCCCACTTCGACATCCCCGAGGCGATCCGCACGCTCGAGTGCATGATCGCGCCCACCCAGGAAGGTGGCATCTACTACACGGGCCCGACCGACGACTTCTCGCGTCCCGGTCGTATGTGGTGGTCCGTTCCCGAGGGCGTCACGGAGTTCGACACCTGGCGAGAGCTCACCACCGTCTTTCATGAGGGCGTGCCGGGCCACCACCTGCAGATCGCCCAGGCCGTGTACAACCGGGCCGAGCTCAACTCCTGGCGCCGGCTGTTGGCCGGCACCTCGGGCCACGCCGAGGGGTGGGCCCTGTACGCCGAGCGTCTGATGGAGCAGCTCGGCTACCTCGACGATCCCGCCGATCGACTCGGCATGCTCGACGGGCAGCGTATGCGGGCGGCCCGTGTGGTGCTCGACATCGGCGTACACCTGGGCAAGCCACGTCTCGATGGCACGGGAGTGTGGGATGCGGAGTACGCACTCGACTTCATGCGTCAGAACGTGAACATGTCGGATCAGTTCGTGCAGTTCGAGGTGAACCGCTACCTCGGCTGGCCGGGGCAGGCTCCGTCGTACAAGGTCGGTCAGCGCATCTGGGAGCAGGTGCGTGACGGCGTCCGTGCGGCGGAGGGCGACGCCTTCTCCTTCAAGGGCTTCCACAAGCGCGCGCTCGACATGGGTGGGGTCGGCCTCGACACGCTGCGCAGCGCGCTGCTTCCGCGCTGACGGGAATGCGGTTCGATCGCCGCGTGTTCATTCACCTGAATAGAGAGGGATGACATGGGAATCGAATTCGGGCTGGACACCTTCGGGGACATCACGAGGGACGCAGACGGAGAGCTCCTCACCGGAGCGCAGACCATCCGCAACGTCGTGGAGCAGGCAGAGCTCGCAGACACGGTGGGAGTGGACTTCTTCGGGGTGGGGGAGCACCACCGCGCCGAGTTCGCGGTGTCCGCGCCGGAGATGGTGCTGGCCGCGATCGCGGCTCGCACGGAACACATCCGATTGGGCACCGCGGTGACCGTGTTGTCCTCCGACGATCCGGTACGCGTGTTCGAACGCTTCTCGACGCTGGACGCGCTTTCGGACGGTCGCGCCGAGGTCGTTCTCGGGCGCGGATCCTTCATCGAGTCTTTCCCCCTGTTCGGCTACGACCTCCGCGACTACGACGCACTGTTCGAGCAGAAGCTGGAGCTCTTCGTCGAGCTGCTCAAGGAAGAGCCCGTGACGTGGTCGGGCACGATGCGGGCGTCGCTCGACAACGCGAATGTGTTCCCCAAGACCGAGAAGGGCCTGCGTACCTGGGTCGGTGTCGGTGGAAGCCCGGAGTCCGTCGTGCGCGTCGCGCGTCACGGCCTGGGGCTGATGCTCGCGATCATCGGGGGACCGGCGGCGCGGTTCAAGCCCTTCGTCGACCTGTACCACCGCTCGGTGGCGTCGTTCGGCACGACCTCGCACCCCGTCTCCGTTCATTCCCCGGGCCACATCGCCGAGACCGACGCGGAGGCCTGGGACGCGGCGTACTCCGGATTCGAGGCGATGAACAACACCATCGGCCGCGAGCGCGGCTGGCCGGCATACAGCCGCGCGCGTTTCCAGAACGATGTCGGTCCGGAAGGGGCGATCTACGCGGGCTCACCGGATCGAGTCGCCGCGAAGATCGCCGACACGATCACGACCCTGGGTCTCGGCCGCTTCGACCTGAAGTACGCCACAGGCACACTGTCGCACGAGTCGATGATGCGCAGCATCGAGCTGTACGGCACCGAAGTGATCCCTCGGGTGAAGCGGATCCTCGGCGCGCAGGACTGACGATATCGCGTGCGGGGCGTCCGGCGCTCGGCTCTACGATGAGGAGCATGGCCAACACCGCCCTGCCGAGCCGCTCATCGCTGGCCGAGCGCCTGGACGTCCTGCCGTTCACGCGTCGACACCTCCGGCTGCTCACCGGATCCGGGCTCGGATGGGCGCTGGACGCGATGGATGTCGGTCTGATCTCCTTCATCCTCGCAGCCCTCACGCAGCAGTGGGGACTGACCAAGGGCGAGGCGGGGTGGATCGCCTCGGTCGGTTTCATCGGGATGGCCATCGGTGCGACGCTCGGCGGTCTGCTGGCCGATCGCTTCGGTCGCCGCCAGGTGTTCGCCCTCACCCTGCTCGTGTACGGCATCGCGACCGGGGCCAGCGCGCTCGTCGGCGGAATCGCGGCACTCCTCGTGCTGCGATTCCTCGTCGGGCTCGGTCTCGGTGCCGAGCTCCCGGTCGCGTCGACGTACGTGAGCGAGTTCGCACCGGCCCGAATCCGCGGTCGTCTGATCGTCGTGTTGGAGGCCTTCTGGGCGCTCGGATGGACGGCAGCCGCCGTCATCGGGTTCCTGGTCATCCCGGCGTCCGACGACGGTTGGCGCTGGGCCTTCGCGCTCGGCGCGATTCCTGCCGTGTATGCACTGTTCGTGCGGTGGCGGATGCCCGAGTCTCCACGATGGCTCGCCTCGCGTGGACGCATCGCGGAAGCTGATCGCATCGTCTCGGCCTTCGAGGCTGATGCCGGTGTGGGGACGGCCCCGGCCATTCGGAAGGAGCCGGCGTCCCGCGCGATCGCGGTCACGGCTCGGGCCCGCCTCGCCACGCTCTGGAACCCCGAGTTCCGCCTGCGCACCCTCTGCCTCTGGGTGGTGTGGCTGGGCGTGAACTTCGCCTACTACGGCGCGTTCATCTGGATTCCGAGCATCCTCGTGGACGCCGGGTTCGATCTCGTCCGCTCGTTCGGATTCACACTGATCATCACGCTCGCGCAGCTTCCGGGATACGCGGTCGCCGCGTGGCTGATCGAGGTCTGGGGGCGACGGCTGACCCTGTCGGTGTTCCTTCTGGGGTCGGCCGTCTCGGCTGTGATCTTCGGCACGGCCACGACCGAGGGGGCGATCATCGCTGCGGGCATGGCTCTGTCTTTCTTCAACCTCGGTGCCTGGGGCGCGCTGTACGCCGTCACGCCCGAGATCTATCCGACGTCGTTGCGGGGAACGGGCACGGGCTGGGCCGCCGGGGTCGGCCGCATCGCATCGATCGTGGCGCCGCTTTCCGTACCGGTCCTTCTGATCGCCGGTGGGGCTCCGCTGCTGTTCGCCGTGTTCGGCGTGTGCTTCCTCGGTGCGGCCGCCGCGGCATGGGGGCTCGTCGATCGGGGTGGTCAGGCTCTCGACGACCGTTGACGCCGCGCGTCGTGAGCCGCAATAGGCTGGGACGATGGCAGATGTGCGGTTCGTGGCGATCGGCGACTCGTTCACCGAGGGGGTCGGTGACGTTCTTCCGGATGGGCGGGAGCGCGGCTGGGCCGATCTCGCGGCCCAAGGCTGGGCGGACGCGGCGGGCCACTCCATCCAGTACGCGAACCTCGCGATCAGGGGCAAGCTCGCCTGGCCGATCGTCGAGCAGCAGCTCGAACCCGCGCTCGCTCTGCGCCCGACGCATCTCTCCTTCAACGGCGGTGGCAACGATATGCTGCGCCCGCGCACCGATGTCGAGCACATCGCCGATGCATTCAGTCGCGTGCTGCGGCGGTGCGATGAGGAGGGCGTCACCATGATCCTGCTCTCGGGTGCCAATCCCAGCGGGCAGCTCCCGATGGGCTCCCTCGTCCAGCGGCGCGGCGATCTGCTCTCCGACGCGGTGCTCCGGCGGATCGAAGAGCGCCCCGACGTGGTCCGAGCACTCAATTGGCCGGATCGTGAGCTCTCCCGCGGTGCGTATTGGGCGGATGACCGTCTGCACATGAACGCGGCGGGTCACCACCGTGTCGCTGCCCGCGTGCTGCACGCGCTCGGCTTCGAGCCCCCGGCGACATGGTGGGCCCCGAATGATCGACTGGGTACCGGGCCATCGGGGCTCGCCTACTACCGGGAGTTCGTCGGTCCCTGGGTCCGCCGACGCGTGACGCGCACCTCGTCGGGCGATGGCCGTACGGCGAAGTACCCGTCCTGGGTCGAACGAGTGCCCTCGTGATGCGAAGCGGTTCCTCGGTTGCGGGGGATCGGTGAGCGACTTCGAATTGGCGCGTATACCCGCCGGTGTCCTGACGCTGCACGATGCGCGTCGTGACGAGCGGCGTGATGTGACACTCGAGCCGTTCCGGATCGGTGTGTATCCGGTGACGGAGGAGCAGCTCACCGAGGTGCTGGGCATCCCGGTGCGCCACCCGCGTCGCCCCGCCGCCGACCTCAGTTGGTTGCGCGCGATCCACTTCTGCAACGCCGCATCCGAATGGGAGGGCCTGGATCGGGTCTATCTGTTCGATGGCGAGGAGGTGACCTGGGACACGACCGCCGACGGGTACCGGCTCCCCACCGAAGCGGAGTGGGAGTTCGCCTGCCGCGCCGGGTCGACAGGTCCGCACTATGCGCCTCTTGCCGATGCGGCATGGACGAGTGCGGACGGGGTGTCTTCTCCGCAGGACATCGGCGGCAAGCTGCCGAACCTCAACGGTCTCTTCGACACGCTCGGCAACGTCTGGGAGTGGTGCTGGGACCTGTTGGATCCCGCCCGTTATGACGACTACCGCGTCTTCCGCGGCGGCGGGTTCGCCGACGACGCGTGGAGCGTGCGCGCATCGGTGCGTCGCGGGGGAGCACCTCGCATGCACCATGACGATGTCGGGATCCGACTGGCGCGGGGTGCGTTCGACACGGTCGACGGTGCACAGGGCTGGTCCGCGCGCGCGGACCGCGAACGTGCTGTCCGGAATGGACCGTTGCCTTCCGGATGGACGCCTCGTCGGAGCTGAGACGCCGGTACCGCGCGGCCGCCGTGTCCGCATCACTCCACGTTTTGTCCTGTCATCCCGCGGATGGAAAGCTGGGGACATGGCACCTTCCTACGCGCTCATCGTCTCCCAAGGCCGAGTGGCCGATCGCACCGACGGAGCGCTCGTGGGGGCACGACGCGTGGGTGACGCGGTCTCGGCATTGCTGGAGATCGAACCGCACGTCGTCGGCACCCCGACACCGGGCCTGGTCGATGACTGGTCCGTCGCTCTTCCCGAAGCGGAGGCGACTCTGAGCGGATTGCGCGCAGCGGTGCACGACGCCATCTCTACGGGCGCGACACCCCTCCTGATCACGAACACCTGCGCGGCGAGCCTCGGCACTCTTCCCACTGCTGCCGAGCATCATCCCGACGCCGTCGTGCTCTGGATCGACGCACACGGCGACTTCAACACTCCGGATACGACGGATTCGGGCTATCTCGGCGGTATGGTCCTGGCCGCGGCGTGCGGACTCTGGGACAGTGGGCACGGCGACGGCATCGATCCGAAGCAGGTGATCGTGGTCGGCGGTCGCGACATCGACGTCGCTGAGGGTGAGTTGCTCGCCGAAGCGGGGGTCACCGTTCTCGCTCCTTCCGAGAGCACGCCGGAGCGCGTCCTCGAACTCGTCGCCGGACGTCCCGTGTGGATCCACGTCGATTGGGACGTGCTCGAACCCGGGTACATCCCCGCCGCCTACCGGGTCGGAGGCGGCTTGCTGCCTCACCACGTGGCGGCGATTTTCGCGGCGCTGCCGTCCGACTCGGTCCGGGGGATCGAACTCGCGGAGTTCGAAGCGGGCGACGATGAGGTGCCGGAGCGCGTCAGCGTCGAGCTCATCGTGGAGACGCTGCAGCACCTGCTCCGATAGGGTGCGCTCAGTGCCGACGTTCCGGATCGAGGCCCATCCGGATGCGCGTCCGCTTGCGTTCGATGAGGATGAACACCGTGCCGATGATCCAGAGGGGGATCGGCATCAGGAACGCGATCCGGAAGGCCCCGAGCGAGTATGTCTCGGGAGTGCCGGCGCCCTGCAGGTCGAGTGCGAGGCCGATGAGGAAGATGGCGATGAGCGCGGCGATGAACCCTCCCGCGTTCGTCACACCGGTGGCGGTGCTCAGACGGTGGGTGGGGTTGTGCGTCCGCGCATGGTCGAACGCGATCATGGAGGCGGGCCCTCCGGTCGCGAGGCCGATCGCCAGCACATAGAGGAGCCAGATGGGCGCGGTGTCGGGCACAGCGATGACAGCGACCCACGCTGCCATCTGCACCCCGACGGCGGGGAGCACCAGCGCGAGCGACCGGTGATTCGGAAGCCGCCGGGAGAGGTCGCCGATGAGGGGTCCCAGAAGCATGCCGGCCACGACATATACGGAGATGATTCCCGCGGCGTGGGCCGTGTCGAGCCCTTCCGCCGCGGTGAGGAAGGGCATTCCCCAGAGCAGCACGAACGCGGTACCCGCGAACGGGGTCGTGAAGTGCGACCAGAAGGCCAGCCGCGTGCCCGGGTGTGCCCAGGCGGCACGTATGCCGACACCGGTATCTATGGCGGAGGTGACGACGCGGACGACACCGGTATCGGTGTTCACCGTGACGTCGGCGCCGCGCTCTGCGGGATGGTTGCGAATCACCAGCGCCACGAGGATGGTGAACAGCACACCGAGGCCCGCGATGCTGCCGAAGGTGATGGTCCAGTTGGTGGCGTGCAGGAGTGCGGCCAGCGGGACCAGGGCGATCAGCTGGCCGGCTTGACCGATGATGCCGGTGAACTGGACCATGAGCGGCCCGCGTTGGGCGGGAAACCAGGTCGCGACGAGTCGTAGCACCGCGGGGAAGATAGCGGCATCACCGGCACCGAGCAGGACACGCGCGAAGATCGCGATGCCGATGCTGGGGGAGAGGGCCATGGTCAGCTGGCCCGCGGCCATCAGCAGCATGCCGACGGTCATGATCGGGCGCGAGCCGAAGCGATCGAGGAGCACTCCGATCGGGATCTGCATTCCGCCGTACACGGCGAGCTGGACCACGGCGAAAAGAGCGAGCGTCGATGCATCCGCCTGGAAGCGGTCGGCCGCTTCGACGCCGACAGCGCCGAGCGATGTGCGGTTCGTGATGGCCAACACGTAAGCGGCGACTCCGACCGACCAGATCACCCAGGCTCTCCACCCCGGTGTCGAGACGGGGGAGGGGGAGACCTGCGGCACGCCTCAACGCTACTCCTCCGACGGCGCGCATTCGGCGACCTCCGCTCGATGTCGGTCGGGGTCGCTACGGTGGCGCCATGACCAGTTCCCCTTTGCACCACTCACTCGACTACGTCGAGCTCGTCGTCACCGATCTGGAGGCGTCGAAGAGCTTTTTCGGTGACGCCTTCGGCTGGAGCTTCAACGACTACGGCCCCGGATACGCCGGGATCGTGTCGCCACGAGGCGACGGCAACGAAGCCGGCGGTCTGATGCTGGCCGACGAGCCGCGTCCCGTCGGAGGTCCGCTCGTACTGCTCTATTCGGAAGACCTCGACGCCACGAAGGCGGCTATCGAGAAGGCCGGCGGAACGATCCTCCAAGAGCCGTACGCGTTCCCCGGCGGGCGACGCCTGCACTTCGCCGACCCGACGGGCACGGAGCTCGGAGTCTGGTCGACGCAGTAGGAGTCAGCCGTGGCTTCGCCGGTGTCGCGCGTGCGACGATTGCCGGTATGACGGACATCGTGGCGGGCGACATCCCCGAGGACATCGAGAGATGCGTGGACGTCTGGATTCACGCGCTCCGGCACCGTGACGGGGATGTCGACTCCCGCTCGATCGCCGATCGCATGCGAAAGCTGTTCGATGGCCATGTCCTCCGGTTCGCGCTCACGGGGGAGCCTCTGGCGGGTTTCGCTCTCACCACGCCGAAGACACACGACGAGACGACGGCCGTGTTGGAGCGGATCGCCGTGATGCCGTCATCCGCCGGGCAGGGACGTGGTCGTGCCCTGCTGCGCGATGCGATTCAGTATTCGACGGGTGCCGGCTTCTTCAGCCTCGAACTCGCGGTGCGGCGAGGGAACGCCGCCATCCCGCTCTACGAATCGGAGGGCTTCGCGGCGGTCTCGGAGCCTGTCCCGCACCCGCTCGGCGGCGAGCCCATGATCACCTATCGCCGTGATCTCGTCGATCCGCACAGCGGAGCGATCGCGGGTACCTCAGGACTCAGCGTTCCGCGGGTACAGGGTCCCGAGATCGTTCTCCGACCTTTCGAGGAATCTGACATCGATGCCGTGTTGGAGGCGTCCTTCGATCGTTCGATCACCGACGTCACCACCGTTCCCATCGTCGCTGATCCCGGGCTCGCCGGCGCGTGGCTGGTCCGGCAGCACGAGCGGGCAGCGAAGGGTATCGGCTACTCGTTCGCGATCGAGGCGAACGAAGAATGCGTGGGGCAGATCGGGCTGTGGCTTCGTGACCGGGACCAGGGTCGAGCGACCGTCGGCTACTGGATCCGACCCACGCGACGCGGCGAGGGATACGCCTACAGCGCGCTGCAAACCCTCACGGAATGGGCGTGGCACCTCGCCGATCTGCATCGTCTGCAGCTGCACATCGATCCGACGAACGGGCCCTCACTCCGGACTGCTGAGAAGGCGGGCTATGCGCGCGAAGGGTTGCTTCATTCGTGGCAGAAGATCGGCGATGAGCGCCGGGACATGCTCGTGTACAGCCGACTCCGGTCACCGTGGCCGATTGCTGATCCGGCGGCTGAGGAACCGGCTTAGTCGACGATGCGGTGGCCGAGATCTTCGAGGATCATCGTCACGAGTTGATCGGTGGTCGTCTCCGGGCCGACCCGTCGCTCATCGAACCAGGGGAGTGGTTGCCACCCGTCGTGCCATCGGCGGATCTCGTCCTCCCCGAAAGTGTTCGCGAGAGGCCTTCCGGCATGGCGCCGAATCGTCTCTTCGAGGCCGACGTCGAACTGATAGATTCCTGTCGTTCCGCGATGGTCGAGGTACAAGCTCTCGAAGGCTTCGGCGTAGTCGCGCAGATTGAAGATCCCGTCGAGGATGACGTCGTAACCGAGGTCCAGCGCCTGCCGGGCGGCGCCGACGATCAGGATGCTCGCCGCTCGAGAGCGTCTCAACCGGTTGGGGTCGTGCAGCAGCTCACGGCGGAAGTGGTCTTGAGAAATGATGGCGACCCGTTGACCTAGTGCCGGTCGCAGTGCCCTCGCAGTCGTCGTCTTCCCCGATGCGGCATCGCCGCGCAGGATGACGAGACGCGTGGAGCCACTGCCCGTGAGAGTCATCGAACCATCCTTGCAGCGCCCGCCAGGCGGGTCGAGTCCGGCGATCAATCGAGCGCGAACGGCATTCCCAGCACGGCCCTGAGTCTCGACGCGAATGTCTCGCGACGGCCGGGATCCACCCACTCCGCGTCTCCGTGTCGTTGGTACAGCCGATCGTCCGGAAAGCGGGGGAACACATGCACATGCAGGTGCCAGACGTCCTGGTCTCCTGCGGGCTCATTGTGCTGCCGGATGGAGGTCCCCTCGCATCCGTAGGATGACCGGATGCCGATCGCCACCCTCTGCGTCAGATCCCACACCGCGAAGCCGTCCTCCGGTGACAGGTCGTAGATGTTCTCCACGTGCGTCCGCGGGATGACGAGGACCGCTCCGGAGTTCCCCGGCCACCACTTCGGCGCGATCCGAGCGAATGCACGGTCGGTGACGGCGACCACGTCGGACGGCATGCTGAGTTGGTCGTACAGACCCTGTTGGAATTTGCAGAACGGACACGCATATCCGGGCGGCTCGTGGGTGGCTGGATGCACGCACCGATCATCGCACGGGGGAGTGCTGGTACCGGGAGCTGCATCTGTCACCGGTGGCGCTGATGATCTTCTCAGCTGACATAATGTGCATTATCGGCTTTCTTTCACGATCCGAGAGCGGTGATCGATAGGCTCGCCTCGTGAACGGAAGCAACGTCGACATCGACTGGGAATCTGCGCGACGCGCGAATCAGGAGAACTGGGAGGATCGCGTCCCGGTGCACACGGAAGCCTATGGGCTCGCTGCGTTCGACGATCCCGCGCATCTCAGCGACGTCGTTCGCGACGACCTCGCGACGATGACCTCGTTCCTTCCTGCGGACGGTCTGTCCGGCCTCGATCTCTGTCACCTGCAATGCCACATCGGCACCGACACGGTCTCCCTGGCTCGCGCCGGTGCGACGGTGACCGGCGTCGATTTCTCGCCGTCTGCGCTCCGTGCGGCGACCGACCTCGCCGCGCGTCTGGGTATCGATGCGACGTGGGTGCAGACCGATGTGCTCGATGCACGGGCTGCAGTCACCGGTGACTTCGATGTCGTGTACACGAGTATCGGGACGATCAGCTGGCTCGACGACCTGGATCGGTGGGCGGCGCAGATCGTGCAGCTGCTGCGTCCGGGCGGGATGTTCTTCATCCGCGACGGTCATCCCGCCCTGTACGCGCTGGATGAGGACGCGGACACCTTGACCACGCGCTATTCCTACTTCGCGACCGGTCGCGCGCAGCAATGGGACGACGACAGCACATATGCCGGCGACGGTCGTATCGACC
Organism: Microbacterium maritypicum MF109; assembly: GCF_000455825.1. Lineage (GTDB taxonomy): Bacteria > Actinomycetota > Actinomycetes > Actinomycetales > Microbacteriaceae > Microbacterium > Microbacterium maritypicum_A. Next base: position 230,126 of record NZ_ATAO01000206.1, on the reverse strand, counting down.
ACGCCCGCACTTACGAGTGGCCGCACCCGTTGTCCGAGATCCTCGGTGCGCTGCTGCGTGCAGGGCTCAGGCTCGTCCACTTCGATGAAGGTCGTACGCTGCCGTGGCGATTCAGCGATCGCATGGTCGAGGTGTCCGGCGGCTACGCCTGGCCCGAAGCCGAGCGGGATCTGATCCCCTGCACGTACACGATCATCGCGCGCGTCGACGAAGGCGGAGCCGCCGGAGACGCGTGATGGTCGGAGTGCGGGCGCGGGCACGCGCTCCGACCATTCTCACGCTCCGACGTACTGCGCGAGGTGCTCCCCCGTGAGTGTCGATTTTTGGGATACCAAATCCCTCGGCGTCCCCTCGAAGACGATCCTGCCACCGTCGTGTCCGGCTCCCGGCCCGATGTCGATGATCCAGTCCGCGTGCGCCATGACTGCCTGATGGTGCTCGATCACGATCACGGTCTTGCCGGCATCCACGAGTCGATCCAGCAGTCCCAGGATCTTGTCCACATCGGCGAGGTGAAGGCCGGTCGTGGGCTCGTCCAGCACATAGACGTCGCCCTTCTCCCCCATCTGGATCGCGAGCTTGATGCGTTGGCGTTCGCCACCGGACAGCGTCGACAGCGGCTGCCCGAGTGACAGGTAGCCGAGTCCCACGTCTTCCATCCGCCCGAGGATCGCCGTGGCGGCGGGCAGCTTGGCCTCCCCGTCGCTGAAGAACACCCGGGCCTCGGAGACCGGCAGATCGAGCACCTCGGTGATGTCCTTGCCTGCGAGCTTGTACTCCAGTACCCCGGCCTGGAAGCGCTTGCCTCCGCAGTCCTCGCAGGGAGTCTCGATCGTGTCCATGAAGCCGAGCTCCGTGATGATCACACCCGCGCCCTTGCACGAGGGGCAGGCGCCTTCGGAGTTCGCGCTGAACAGAGCCGGCTTCACGCCGTTCGCCTTCGCGAAAGCCTTGCGGATCGGCTCGAGGAGTCCCGTGTACGTCGCCGGGTTGCTTCGCCGGGAGCCCTTGATCGCGGCCTGGTCGATCGCCACGACTCCGTCGCGCTTGGACACCGACCCGTGGATGAGCGAGCTCTTGCCCGAGCCCGCCACGCCCGTCACGACGGTGAGGACCCCCGTCGGGATGTCGACATCGACGTCCTGGAGGTTGTTCGCCGTGGCCCCGCGCACTTCGATCGATCCGGTTCCGGAGCGCACTGCCTCCTTGAGCTGGGCCCGATCCTCGAGGTGGTCACCGGTCTTGGTACCACTGGCCTTCAGCCCCTCGACCGTGCCCTCGAAGCAGATCTCACCACCGGCGCTGCCCGCACCAGGCCCCAGGTCGACGACGTGGTCGCCGATCGCGATGGTCTCGGGTTTGTGCTCGACGACCAGCACGGTGTTGCCTTTGTCCCGCAGCTTCAGCAGCAGGCCGTTCATGCGCTGGATGTCGTGCGGGTGCAGACCGATCGTCGGCTCGTCGAACACGTAGGTGATGTCGGTGAGGGATGAGCCGAGGTGCCGCAGCATCTTGATGCGCTGCGCCTCTCCCCCGGACAACGTGCCCGACGGACGCTCCAGACTGAGGTATCCGAGGCCGAGCGTCACGAAGGCGTCGAGATTGGCGCTGAGCGCCTGCAGCAGCGGACCGGCTCCAGGGAGATCGAGTCCCCGGACCCAATCGGCCAGGTCTGTCACCTGCATGCGGCACGCATCGGCGATGCTCACACCCTCGATCTTCGATGACCGCGCCCCCTCGGTGAGCCGCGTCCCATCGCACTCCGGGCAGACGGCGAACGTGGCCACGCGCTCCACGAAGGCCCGGATGTGCGGCTGCAGCGCGTCGAGGTCCTTCGAGAGCATCGACTTCGTGATCTTCGGGATGAGACCCTCGTACGTCATGTTGATCCCGGAGATCTTCACCTTCGTGACCTCGCCGTAGAGGAAGAGGTGTCGCTGCTTGTCGGTGAACTGGGAGATCGGCTTATCCGCGGGATAGAAGCCCGACTGGGAGAACCCCTTCACCATCCATCCGTCGGCCGTGTAGCCGGGCACCATGATGGCACCGTCGTCGAGAGACTTCGACTCGTCGACGATCTGGGCGAGATCGAGGTCGGACACCGCTCCCCTGCCCTCGCATCGCGGACACATGCCGCCGAGGTAGATCGCATCCTTCACGATCTTCTTCTCTCCACCCGGGCCTGTCATGACACCGCTGGCCTTCTGCGTCGGGATGTTGAACGAGAAGGCGGTCGGTCCGCCGATATAGGGCTGCCCCAGCTTGCTGAACAGGATGCGGAGCATCGCGTTGGCGTCGGTGACGGTGCCGACGGTCGATCGGGGGTTCGCTCCCAGACGCTCCTGGTCGACGATGATCGCCGTGGTCAGACCCTCGAGGATGTCGACATCTGGACGGGGCACCGACGGCATGAACCCCTGGACGAAGGCGCTGTAGGTCTCGTCGATCATGCGCCGCGACTCCGCCGCGATCGTGTCGAAGACGAGCGAGCTCTTCCCCGAACCAGACACGCCGGTGAACACGGTCAGACGGCGCTTCGGGATATCGACGCTGACGTCCTTGAGATTGTTCTCGCGCGCACCCTGTACGCGGATCAGGTCGTGGGTGTCTGCGGGGTGCTCGTCCGTGGTCATCGGCGTCTTTCGTGGGATCGGTGGAGAAGGTCAGGCGGCCTGGTTGATACGCAGCAGGTTGCCTGCAGGATCGCGGAACGCGCAGTCGCGCACACCGTAAGGCTGATCGATGGGCTCCTGCACGACATCGGCTCCACGTTCGACGAGACGCTCGAAGAGGGCGTCGACGTCATCGCTGGCCAGCGTGAGGGCCGCGTAGCTGCCCTTGGCGATCAGCTCGAGGATCGTCTGACGCTCGGCGTCCGTGATGCCCGGATCGGTTGCCGGCGGGTGCAGCACGATCGATGTCTGCGGCTGACCCTCGGGCCCGACGGTGAGCCACCGCAGGCCGTCGTACCCGACATCGTTGCGCACCTCGAAGCCGAGGGCGTCGCGATAGAACGCGAGGGCCGCTTCGGCATCGGTGTGCGGGAGGAATGCGTAGTGGATGCTGATGTTCATGGTGTTCACGTTAGGTGCGCATCGGTGCGCGGCGCTTCTCGATTCCTGATCGGTCTGGTCACGTGCTTGGCCTGGAACGAGGGGATTCCCTCGACGCTGGCAGCGCGTTCACGGTACACGCTGGGTGCGACACCGACCAGCTCGGAGAATCTCGTGCTGAATGTGCCGAGCGAGGAGCAGCCCACTTCGAAGCACACCTCCGTCACCGTCAGGTCTCCGCGTCGCAGGAGTGCCATCGCCCGCTCGATACGTCGGGTCATCAGATACGAGTAGGGAGACTCGCCGTAGGCCTCTCTGAACTGCCGGCTCAGGTGCCCCGCCGACATATGCACACCGCGGGCGAGCGCCTCGACATCGAGTGGTCGTGCGTACTCCCGGTCGATGCGGTCTCGGACTCTCCTCATCACGGTGAGTTCGCGGAGGCGAACTTCGTCGACGTCGGTCACGACTTGATCTTGCCATGTCCCCGGAAGTCGCGGCATGACGGAACGAAACGCGGAAGACGGCTTCTCCCCCGCTCCGGCCCGGCGGAGCGCTATCCTGAGGGCGCATCCTCACAGGATCTTCTCAGAAAGGGGTCCCCACCATGTCTGAACCACTCACGGAGGCCAAGTCGTTGTTCAAGTCGATCCGCGTCACGCTGGCCGTCGCCGGTGTGCTGGCGCTGCTCGCCGGAATCGTCCTCCTCGTCTGGCCGGTGAAGTCCGCGGTCATCGTGACGGCGATCTTCGCCACCTACCTCATCATCGCCGGTCTCGTCTACGTCGGACTCGGCATCTTCTCGAGCGCGAAGGGCGGGTGGGCGCGCGTCGGTCACATCGTCCTCGGCCTGCTCTACATCGCTGCCGGTGTCATCGCGTACTTCAACCTGAATGCCGCCGCCGCCACGCTCGCCTTCGTGGTCGTGATCTTCATCGGCGTCAGCTGGATCGTCGATGGGATCGTCGCGCTCACACTGCTGGGCAGCGACGGCTCGCGCGTCTGGACCGTCCTCTACGCGATCCTGAGCATCGTCGCGGGAATCATCGTGTTGTTCTCGCCGCTCATCGCCGGCTTCGCGTTCTGGCTGCTGCTGGGCATCTCGCTGGTCGTGCTCGGAATCATCCAGATCGTGCGCGCCATCACGCTCGGTCGAGACGAGAAGGAATACGTCTCCGCCGTGCAGGGTGGAGCGACGAGCTGATGCTCTCGGTCTGAAAACAGAACGGCCCCGTCCCGCAGCGTGCAGGACGGGGCCGATCTGTGCGCCCTGGCTACTCGGCGGCGAAGGCGCTCACGTCACCGACGAGGCGCGTGTTGTCCGCCGGTACCGGGTCGATGACGGCCTTGGCGACCTCGGCTGCGAACTCCGAGACGTTGTAGAGCTTGCCGGCCGATTCCCGGCGCTCGGCGATGGCGCCCGGGTTCGCGCGCTCGAGCAGAGTCGCCGTGATCGTTCCTTCGATCATGTCGCCCGAGACGACGGTGAACCCGATCCCCTTCTCGGTCAGTCCGGGGATGAGCTCGCGGAGCGCGTCTTCCCCCGCCCGCTTCGAGAGTGCCACCGGTTCGTACTCCGGCATGGTCGGCGTGGTCCGGATGAAGTGCGCCTGGTGGCTGGTGACGAACACGACGCGCGCGCCGTCTCCGAGCAGGGGCGTCGCCGCGTTCAGGACGTTGAGCTGGGCGTCACGGTTCAGCGCGAGGGCGTAGTCCTCGGCCATGCCGGATTCCATGCCGCCGGAGGCGTTGAGCACGAGGACGTCGAGCCGCCCGTATTCGGCGCGGATCGCCTCGAACATCTCGGCGACGGATGCCTGGTCGGTCAGGTCCGCGCCGACGACGAGAGCGCGACGGCCGAGCTCGCGGAGCTGGGCGGCGAGCTTCTCTGCACGCGGTGCCTTGTTGCGGAAGTTGATGACGACGTCGGCGCCTGCCTCGGCGAGGTAGCGCACGGTGTCGGCGCCGATGCCTCGCGATGAACCGGTGACAAGAGCGACCTTGCCGTCAAGGGATCCTGCGGGAAGAACGTCGGTCACGGTGACTCCTCATGATGCGTGAAAAAGCCGTGATCGCACGGCCCTCTCACACTATCAAGCGCGCGCTGTGGCACCCTGATCCGTCGGTGCCCGCGTGATACGTTGACCACAAAGGAGGCCGCATGGACAACTTCACGACATTCGTCACGTTCATCGACCAATGGGCATGGATCGGCTGGCTGGTCCTGATCGCCGTCTTCCTCGTCATCGAGATGCTGTCGCTGGACTTCACCTTCCTGATGCTGAGCTTCGGCAGCGTCGTGGGGCTGGTCACGGACCTGATCGGTGTTCCGGTCTGGCTGCAGGTCATCATCGCCGCGGCCGCCGCCGCGCTGTTCATCCTCTTCCTGCGTCCCCCGCTCCTCAAGCGACTGCGCCGCGGAGAAGATCCGACCAAGTCGAATGTCGACGCCCTCGTCGACCTGCGCGGTATCGCGCTGCACGACATCACTCAGATCTCCGGCCAGGTCAAGCTCGCCAACGGCGACACCTGGACCGCTCGCACCGCCACGCCCGTGCCGATCCCGCAGGGCGCTCCGATCGCCGTGACCGCGATCAACGGTGCGACCGCCATCGTCCGTCCCGTCAACGACTAGGAGAACCCGTGAACGACGCATCGTTCATCCCCACAGCGATCCTGTGGATCCTCGTGATCGCGGTGATCATCTTCGTGGTGGTCACCGTCGCCCGTGCGATCCGCATCATCCCCCAGGCGACGGCCGGGGTCGTCGAGCGCCTCGGGCGCTATCACAAGACGCTGACCCCCGGTCTGAACGTCCTCGTCCCGTTCATCGATCGCCTGCGCCCCCTGATCGACATGCGCGAGCAGGTCGTCTCCTTCCCGCCGCAGCCGGTCATCACCGAGGACAACCTCGTCGTGTCGATCGACACGGTCGTCTACTTCCAGGTCACCGACGCGCGCGCAGCCACCTATGAGATCGCGAACTACCTCGGTGCGGTCGAACAGCTGACCACCACCACTCTTCGCAACGTCGTCGGTGGCCTCAACCTCGAAGAGGCACTCACGAGCCGCGACAACATCAATGGGCAGCTGCGCGTCGTGCTCGACGAGGCCACCGGCAAATGGGGAATCCGCGTCGGCCGCGTCGAGCTGAAGGCGATCGACCCGCCCATCTCGATCCAGGACTCCATGGAGAAGCAGATGCGCGCCGAGCGTGACCGACGCGCCGCGATCCTCACGGCCGAGGGAACCAAGCAGTCGGCGATCCTCGAGGCCGAGGGTGCCCGTCAGGCCGAGATCCTCCGGGCAGAGGGCGACAAGCAGGCAGCTGTGCTTCGCGCACAGGGTGAGGCCGAGGCGATTCAGAACGTCTTCAGCGCCATCCACCAGGGCGAGCCGGATGACAAGCTGCTCGCCTACCAGTACCTGCAGATGCTGCCGAAGATCAGCGAGGGGCAGTCCAACAAGCTGTGGATCATCCCGAGCGAACTCACCGAGGCGCTCAAAGGCATCGGCAGTGCGTTCACCCCGAAGCCGGGCCAGGGCCCGACGAACACGCTTCCGGGCGCGTGACGCACCCGTACTTCTCGAAGACGCGGCATCCCCGAGTCCTCGCCCACCGCGGTCTGATCACCGCGGCAGGCGAGGACTCCGGCGTCTGGGAGAACTCTGCCGCGGCTTTCGCCGCCGCGCACGCGGCGGGCGTCGACTACATCGAGACCGACTGCCAGGTCACCGCAGACGGCGATGTGGTGCTGTTCCACGACACGACCCTGACCCGCCTGATCGGCGACAGCCGAAGGGTCCAGGATGTGCGCACACGCGAACTGCGGACGCTCTTCTCCGACCACGGCGGACTCCTGACGGTGTCGGAGGCGCTGGCTTCGTTCCCGGACGTGCGTTTCAACATCGATGTGAAGACGGCCGCAGCCGTCGAGCCCCTCGGCCCGATCCTGGTCGATCACACCCACCGCGTCCTCCTGACCAGCTTCTCCGACGCGAACCGCCGTGCCGCCCTCGCCTCGGTGCTGCGAGCCGGCGCCGCTCTCCGTCCCGCGACGTCGGGAGGGAGCCGGACGATCGCCTCCCTGCGGGGAGCCTCGGCACTCCACCTCTCCCCCGCCCGCCTGCTCCGCGAGATCGACGCGTTGCAGATTCCCGAGCGTTACGGCGCGCTGAAGGTCCTGACCCCCGCGCTCCTGCGTGCGGCGCACCGGCACGGCGTCGAGGTTCATGTGTGGACCGTCAACGACCCCGAGGACATGCGGCGACTCGTCGGCCTCGGAGCTGACGGCATCGTCTCCGATCGCGCGGATCTCGCTCTCAAGACGCTCTCTCCCCACTGACTCCCGACTCGCCCCATAACCTCCGGCGCTGGGATTAACCTGTGAGTTCCGCCGAGAAGGCGGGCGCGTGGATGAAGCGCACAGGCTGGAGCGTTATACCTGACAGCGACGAGAGGACCACACAATGGCAGATCGCAGCCTGCGCGGCATCCGACTCGGCGCCCAGAGCCTACAGAGCGAAGAGGGCGTCGTTTTCATGGAGCGCCGTGAGACCACCTACACCTGTGACACTTGCGGCCACGTCACGAACCTGATGTTCGCGGCGGATGCAGAGCCGCCCCAGACCTGGGAGTGCCGCGCGTGCGGCGCCGAGGCGCGCTTGAACGTCGACGGTCAGGCCGTCACGCTCGAGGCCAGCGATGAGAAGGCCGCCCGCACCCATTGGGACATGCTCCTGGAGCGCCGTACCCGCGCCGAGCTCGAAGAGCTCCTCGAAGAGCGCCTCGCCTTCATCCGCGCCCGGCGCGGTGCCGGCGAAGACCCGACCCGCGAGAAGATCGGCGCCTAGCGCCTCCTGGCGCGCCACCACCCGACGAGGAGCGCGCCGAGACCGCCCCACAGCAGAATCGCCTGCACCCAGGGGCCCAGTACGACACCCGCCGTGAGGCCGGACCGTAGCTCGACATCTTCGAGCATCGCTCCGGCCTCATCTGCGTCCAGGCTGGTGACCGTCGAGCCGTCCGCGCGGATGACCTGGCTGGTGCCGACCGTGGAGACGTTCACCACGCTGCGGCCCGTCTCGATCGCCCGCATCCGCGCGAAGGCGAGCTGCTGGAGGTTCTCGTCCGTACCGCGGAAGTCGGCGTTGTTGGTCTGGAACACCAGCACCTCGGCACCGGAGTTCAGTCCCTGCCAGATCACGTCGTCGTAGATCACGTCGAAACAGATGGCGAGACCGACGCGCACGTCGCCCACATCCATGATCGGGGGGTTCGACCCCGGCGTGTACTCCCTCTGGATGAGCCCGATCAGATCGGGCGCGAGCGCGTTGAAGAAGGCGCGGTCGGGTACATACTCCCCGAACGGGACAGGGTGACGCTTGTCGTGCAGCTGCGTCGCGGAGCCGTCGGTGTTCCAGAGCATGGAGGTGTTGAAAAAGCGGTCGTCGCGCCCGGTGGCCGCATTCGCCAGCAACGGGGCGTCGATCCGATTGGCGACGAGCGTCATCCGTCGAGCGAGGGCGTCGATCTGGAAGGGGTCGCCGTCCAGTGAGCCTTCGGGCCAGACGAGGAGATCGACATCCTCGCCGTAAAGAGGCGCTGTGGCTTCGGTCTGCGCCTGGATGACGGCGAACGCTTCGCGGTCATCGAAGTAGCCGGTGGGACCGTTCCCCTGCACCGCCGCGATGCGCAGGGAACCGCTCGGGGACGTCGGGAAGAGCGGGGTGAACAGCAGTACCGCGAGGACGGCGGCGGGCGCGATCAGAAGGAGCGGACCACGCCATGCACGCAGTCGGACGACTTCGATCAGCATCGCGACGACGAGCACCATCAGGAAACTGAGACCGCTGACGCCGACCCAGGACGTGACGGATGCCAGAGGGCTCTCCGCCTGACTCATGCCGATCCGTGCCCAGGGGAAGCCCCCGTAGGGCCAGGAGCCGATGAACAGCTCCCGAGCGACCCAAAGGGCGGCGATGACAGTGGGAAGCCCCAGGAGACGTCCTGCGGTCCCGGGGAAGGCCTTCGGCATCCAACGGTACGCGAGGGCGATCGGAACCAGGGCGACGGCGGTCAGTACGCCTTCCACCACGCTGAGGGCGGCCCAGGGAACAGGTCCCAGGTATCGCGACGTCCAGGAGACGAGAAGCGCGAAGAACAGGATGCCGTAGACGAGACCGACGAGCAGAGCCCCACCGAACCGGCGCCCGATCAGCGCGACGAGCAGAAGCGCGGTCGCGGGGAAGGCGAGAATCCAGATCGCGGCCTCAGGATAGGCCAGGTCCATCACCAGGGCGGCGAGTGCGGCAGCGAGCACAGCGGCCCAAAGTGGCAGGAGGGCGCGCTGCGGCGCTGGTTTCTCGGTCATTCCGTCCATCTCACATCGACGAGTAGGCGACGATGCCGCGACGCACCCCGTCGAGCGCGGCACGAGCCGTACGCGCGAGAGCCGCATCCTCGGCCACGATCGACAGCTGGTCGAGCAGGTCGATCGTCTGCTTGGCCCAGCGCACGAAGTCCCCGGCCGCCATATCCGCATCGACCAGCACTCGGTCGAGCATCCCGCCCCGCGCCCAGGAGTGCATCGCGCCGGCCAGGCCTGCGGCCAGGGGCTCGCTTCCGGGGAGGTGATGGTCCTGCTCGAGGTCGTCGAGCTCGGCCCAGAGCGTGGTCGTCTTCTCATACGCCGCGCGGAAGGGCCCTCGCGGTAGACCCCTCTCCCCCGTGTTCGCCTCGTCGCGGCGGGGTTCGTACACCAGACAGCACGCCATGGCTGCAAGGGACGGAGCATCGAGGCCGGCCCAGAGGCCTTGACGCAAGGACTCCGCGACGAGCAGGTCACGTTCGCCGTAGATGCGACGCATGGTCCGTCCGGCCTCGGTCAGCGTGGTCTCCCCGTCCTCATCACGTAGATAGTCGAGCGTCTCCAGGACCTCGACGACGCGGTCGAAGACCCGCGCGACGGTCCCGGTGCGTGTCTCGATCTGGCGACGGATGCGATCCGTCTGACGCTTGAGCTTCCAGTAGCGCTCCGCCCAGCGTGCGTGCGCTTCGCGGTCGGGACAGCGATGGCACGGGTGACGCTGCATCTGCGTCCGCAGGGTCTGGATGCGCTTCATGCGCTTGTCGCGCGACGCGCGCGGGGCGTTCGAGTCCTGACGGTTCTTCTTCTCGAGGTCGCTCAGCTCGCGTCGGATCGCCGCGTACTCGGGGAAGTCGCCGTGTTCGCACGCCATTGCGCTCTGATAGCCGGCCAGCGATTCCTCGGCCTCACGCACCTGCCGCGCCAGCCCGACGACGGCACGGTCGGCCTGGAACTGGGCGAACGACGATTCCAGGATCTCACGGGCCCTGGGCTTGCCGAACAGGTCGATCAGGTTGACGGCCATGTTGTACGTCGGCCGGAAGCTGGAGTTCAACGGGTAGGTGCGGCGGGAGGCGAGTGCAGCGACCGCCTGTGGATCCATGCCCTCGGTCCACTGCACGACGGCGTGACCCTCGACATCGATCCCTCTGCGTCCTGCGCGCCCGGTGAGCTGGGTGTACTCCCCCGAGGTGATGGCCACCCGGGCCTCGCCGTTGAACTTCTCCATCTTCTCGAGCACAACGGTGCGTGCCGGCATGTTGATCCCGAGCGCGAGCGTCTCGGTGGCGAAGACGACCTTGACCAGCTTGCGCTGATAGAGCTCTTCGACGACTTCTTTGAAAGCAGGCAGCAGCCCCGCGTGATGCGACGCCACGCCGCGCTCCAGATTGTCGAGCCATTCCCAGTAGCCGAGGACGCCGAGGTCCTCCTCCTGGAGCGTACGCGTGCGCTCTTCGACGATGGCCCGGATCTCGGCACGTTCCTCATTCGAGGTGAGCCGGATCCCCGAGCGGCGCACCTGTTGCACCGCGGCATCACACCCCACGCGGCTGAAGATGAAGAAGATCGCCGGCAGCAGATTCGCCCGCTCCAGAAGCCGCACGACGTCGGGGCGGTCCATCCGCTCGATCCGGCGGGCATTGGCGGCACGCACCGGACGACGTCCTCCCCGCGGAGGCCGCTTCGCCTGACGGCCGGCATGACGGTCGCTGCGATAGGACTGCGCCTGGCGGTTGTTCTCGTAGGTCGTGCCCGTCGACGAGCGGATCCGCATCAACTCCTGGTTCACCTGCGCCGTGGCCAGACCAGCGCGGTCGTCGAACAGCGGCAGGAGGTCGTCGCGGACGAGCACGTGCTGCTCGAGTGGCACGGGACGGATCTCGGAGACGATCACCTCGGTGTCGCCGCGCACGGTGTCGAGCCAGTCGCCGAACTCCTCCGCGTTCGACACAGTGGCACTCAACGACACGAGGCGGACACGTGCGGGGAGGTGGATGATGACCTCCTCCCACACCGCGCCCCGGAACCGATCGGCGAGGTAGTGGACTTCGTCCATGATGACGTAGCGGAGGTCGCGGAGGGCCGAGGAATCGGCGTAGATCATGTTGCGAAGGACCTCGGTCGTCATCACGACGATCCGTGCGTTGCCGTTGATGTTCGTGTCGCCCGTAAGGAGTCCCACGTCGTCGGCACCATAGACGTCGACCAGTTCTCGGAACTTCTGGTTCGAGAGGGCCTTCATCGGCGTCGTGTAGAACGCCTTGTCACTCGGGGTCTGCATCGCGAGGTGGATAGCGAATTCGCCGACGATCGTCTTCCCGGCGCCCGTCGGCGCCGCGACCAACACGCTCCGGCCGCTCTCGAGCGCGTGACAGCCGGCGACCTGGAAGGGATCGAGCTGGAACTTCTGCAGTGCGGCGAACGCCGTCGACTGCGGGTGCTCCACTGCTTCCTGCGCGCGGGCGTACCTCTCGGAAGGCGAACTCATGCCGGATCCGGCAGAAGCCCTGATGCCTCGTCGCGTTTGCGCTTTCGTCGGTCGAAGATCAGTGAGAGACCTGCGGCGGCGAAGAAGAGGACGATCAGGATGCCCGCGAGCATCAGCATGCTGACGACGTCAGCCGCCGGCGTCGCGAGCGCGGCGAACACCGTGGCGATGATGATCGCGACACGCCATCCCTTGAGGATCGCCCGTCCGGACATGACGCCTGCGAGGTTGAGTGCCACCAGGAACACGGGCAATACGAACGAGATGCCGATCACGATCATCAGTTTGAAGATGAAGTCGTAGTACTCCTGGGCGGAGTAGAGGTTCGTCGCCCCGGCGGGCGTGAAGCTCCACATCAGTTCGATGATGTGGGGCATGATCATGACGCCGAGGTAGCAGCCGGCGAAGAACAGCGGAACGGCGGCCACGACGAAACCGATCGTGTACCTGACCTCCTTGCGGGTGAGACCGGGCATGATGAACGCCCAGATCTGCCACAGCCATACCGGAGCCGACAGGAAGATGCCGATGGAGAAGGCGATGCGCATGCGCATGTCGAACGCGGCCGTCACCGTGCCGAAATTGAGTGCGCTGAAGTCGTCTCCGCGCTTCTCGGCGATGATCCGTACCGGCTCGGTGATGAAGTTGATGATCGGGTCGGCGATGAGGAACGCGACGACCATGCCGACGAGCAGCGCGAGCGCAGCGAACATCAGGCGCTTGCGCAGTTCGACGAGATGCGCGCCCAGCGACATCCGTCGATCCCGATCCGCCTTCGGCATCACGGTCGGTTCGATGGCTGCCACGGCCGGTCAGGCGCGGGGCGGGGTCTCAGGGTCGATGCCCGAGTCCTTCACCGTGGTCGGCTCGGCGGCTGCGGAATCGGTGCGAGCGGCGTCGTCGTCCTTCATCGCCTTCATCTCGCCCTTGAACACGCGCGCGGACTGTCCCATGCTCTTCGCGAGAGCCGGCAACTTGGCAGCACCGAACAGGAGGAGGATCACGGCGAGCACGATAAGCAGGTGCCAGCCTTGCATTCCAGCGAACATGTCAGGATTCCCGTCGTCGGTGAGCGTTCGCTCCAGTCTACAGATCAAACCTTTGCTTCGGGTTGGCGATACAGGGCGAGTCCCGAGGCAGCCCAGTCCCTCGCCGCTGCGCGGGCGACACCGGGTTCCAGGACTTCCATCGCTCCGCCGAAGCGCGCAGCCAGCCGCTTGATGCCCCGTGGGTCGGCGAGATGGAGGCGCGCTGTCACGGCTCCGTCGATCACCTCGGTCTCACCGGGGGGAAGGAATCCGTTCAGGAGCGGAGCCAACCGCTCGGCGACGCGAACCGTGACCTCGCGCTCATCGTCGAGTCCTGCGAATGCCTCGGGAACCTGATCGCCCGCATGGGTGATCGGGATGTCGGTCAGCGTCGGGGCGCTCACCCGATCGAGATGGAAGGTGCGCATCGCCTGTCGGAGGTGACACCACCCCTGCAGGTACCACTGTCCGTTGGTGATGAGGATCTGCATCGGATCGACCGTGCGCGTCGTCGGGGCTGCGTCGGGAGCCTGATAGGTGAAGGAGATCGCGACCCCCTCATGAAGCCCGCGGGCGACCGCCTCGCGAACCTCGTCGACGGCGCTCGGAGCGACGACCACATCGGCGGGCGCATCCGCGGCGCCTCGAGAGAGTTTGGAGATCAGGCCGGCGACGAGGCCCGAATCGGAGACGGCGGGCACCGCAGCCACCATCTGCAGACCCGCCAGGAGCGCGGCAGCCTCACGCGCGGTGAACCGTGGGACGCGACGCAGAGCGACGTCGTTGGTGATCTCGATGACGTCGTCCAGATCAAGCAGGTCCCAGTTGATGTCGAACATCTCCTGAGGTTGCTGCCAGTAGCCTGATTCCCCGGGCAGACCGATGACGGTGAGCTTCTCGACCATGCTCCGCATCTCCTGCGGAGTCACGCCGAACTCTGACGCCGCCTCCTGGAGAGAGACCTGCCCGTGCTCGAGGAGGTAGGGGACGAGGGTCAGATAGACCCGCACGCGATCAGCCGCGAGCAGGGGCTTCGCCTTCGCGCTCATTTCGCCTCCTCGACGTCGGTGTGGGCTCGCACGACGGCACGAAGGCGCGAGATCACCGCTTCCCGGAGCAGGGCGGGTTCGACCACTCTGACTTCCGGACCGTACGAGGCGAGTTCATCCGCGAGGATGTGCAGGTCGACGAAGGGGACGTTGATCCCCTGTGCGGCGGATGTGGCCCGTCGTCCCAGGCGCAGTGCGGCCTCCGTTCCTGGCGTGACCTCCAGGAGCGCGGAGTTCTCGGATGCGACGCGTTCCAACCCGGCGAGGGCGCGATCCCCCGCCCCGTCGCGCAGCGCGGGGTCGAAGCTCTGCGTGCTCACGCGCACGTCGCCGACGACCCGGCTGAGGAGGAACGTGCGATCTTCGTCGACGTCGACGTCGATGCCGAAGACATGCCAGCGTGCCTCGTAGTCGACCAGCGCCAAGGGGCGGATACGCCGACGACGAGGCGTGTCCTCGCCGGGCTTCAGATACTCGAACGTCACCACCTTGCACCGCTCGATCGCATCCTGCAGCGGTGAGAAGGCGGCGTCTCGCGCGGTGATGCGCGGCGCGAACCCGATGATCGGTTCATCGCCGTCGATGCCGAGGGCTCGGATCTTGCGGACGCCGGACTGCGCGTCGCCCGAGACCGACTCCGCACTCCACACGCTGCCGGCGAGTTGCAGCACCGCCAGCTCGGCGGGCGAGAACTCGATGTCGCTGGGGAGATCGTATTCCGCCTGCGGAATGCGGTACCGCGCTTCGCGGAGATCGTTCGGGTCCGCGGCGTCCCCGATGGTCTCGATGGGCACGCCGAGCGAGCGCAGCTCGTCCTTGTCGCGCTCGAACATCTTCTCCAGGGCGTCCGAGCGGGTGCCCGCTTCGGCGCGTTGCCGATAGCCGGAGACGTTGTCGAGGATCTGCTGCTTGGTCAACCCGATCTCCGTGGCCATCAACGCCACGACGAGATTCGTCAGGCGCTCCTCCGCGGGGATCCGGGCGGCCATCACGGCGCAGGCGCCGTCACTGCGCCCAGGATGTCGACGACGATCGCGGTCGCGGGAGTGTTCTCGGCCGCGGGGAACACGACGAGGAGCTGAGAGCCGACAGTGGCGCCGACGAGTTGCTCTGCAGCAACGCTGACGCTGGCATCCTTGCCCCAGGAACTCGTCGTGACCTTCTTGTCGTCCCAGCCGACACCCATGACGTTCGAGACGACGATGTCGCCCTTCTTCACCTTCGGGCCGTCCCCCTTGATGAGCGTCTGGGTGGTGATCTCGGTGGGCGCCGGAACGTCGGGGATGATGATGCCGGGAGTTCCGTCAGGAGCGCGCACCACCGTCGGCATGCCGCGGGCGTCGTTGAACTGGAGCGCTCCCGTGGCCTTCGACGGCATGACGTCGAGCACATCGATCACGGCCACGATGCTCTCACCCTTGTCGAGGCCGAACGCCTGGACGTTCTGCTCGCCGAAGTCCTCGGGGGTCAGGACGGCGAGGACGCGGCTGCCCTCGGTCGCGCACTCGAGCACGTCCGAGAGCCCCGCGGAACGCTGCGCCCAGTAGTCGATGCTGTGGACGCGGCTCTGGTCGCCGTTGAACTCCGACTGATAGAGCTTCTTGCCGCTGTCGCCGCCGTAGAAGGCGATGTCCAGCACCACGGGCTGGAAATCCGATCCCAGGGCGAGCCCGTCGCCGACGGTGACGTCGGCGAACGAGGTCTTGTCGCTCTTCACCGGCCCGAAGACGGTGACGTCCGGGACAGAGCCGAGGTCGCCACTCACGTCGGCGACGTTCAGGATCTTGTCGTTGCCCCCGCGATCGCAAGCGGCGACACCGTCGGATGCGGTCGCGGTGCATCCTGTGAGGGCGAGGACGGCAAGGCTGAGAGAGGCCAGAACGGCGGACGTTTTACGCACGCGCTCCAGTCTATTCCGTCGCGTACCCGGAATCGCGCGATGCGGCGGCCAGGCGCGCCCCCTCGGCGGCCTTCTCCGCTTCCCGCGCGCGCTTGCGCAGGTTCTTGTCGCTGATCTCGCGGTCGCCGACAGCGCCGGGGGTCCACGCCTCCACGTCTTCGTCGCCGTAGCTGCTCTTGGATGCCCGCCGCTTCACCGAGGGCGCGATGGCGCCCGGTGCGAGTCGCCGTGCGGTGAGGAGGAATCCCGTGTGCGCGACCATCCGGTGATCCGGCCGCACGGCGAGACCCTCGACGTGCCAGCCGCGGACCATCGTTTCGGAGGCATCGGGATCGGTGAAGAGCCCCGTGCCACGGATGTACTCGGCCACCCGGGAGAGCTGCGTCGCGGTCGCCACGTAGCAGAGCACGACCCCGCCAGGGGTGAGGGCCTCAGCGACGGCATCCATGCACTCCCACGGCGCCAACATGTCGAGCACGACGCGGTCGACGGAGGCCGGAGCGGTCTCCGTCGGCAACGCCTCGACGAGATCGCCGACGACGACCCGCCAGGTGTCCGGGTGCTCGCCGAAGAACGTCTCGACGTTGCCGCGCGCCACATCGGCGAAATCTTCACGGCGCTCGAACGAGATGAGCCTTCCCGCCGGACCCACCGCACGCAGGAGCGAGAGCGAGAGCGCGCCGGAACCGACCCCGGCCTCTACGACCACCGACCCAGGGAAGATGTCTGCCTGCATCACGATCTGCGCCGCGTCCTTGGGGTATACGATCGCGGCGCCGCGGGGCATCGACATCGCGAAGTCGCGCAGCAGCGGACGCAACGCCAGGTAGTCGTGTCCCGAGCTGTTGGCGACGACGGAGCCGTCGGGCAGCCCGATCAGGTCGCGATGACGGAGCACGCCCTGGTGCGTGTGGAGCTCGCCGTCCTCGCGGAGCGTCACGGTGTGCAGACGGCCTTTCGGACCGGTCAGCTGCACGCGATCGCCGGCGCGGAACGGCCCGCTGGGCCGCGGAGCTCGGGAGTCGGTCATCGGGTCGCTCCTGTCGAGGCGGTGCTGCTGTCATAGAGATCGGTGAGGTCGGCGGCTCCCCGGCCGGCGAGCGTCGGCCACAGTTCGTGCGCCCCGAGGTGATCCAGCGGGACGATGTGCGGAACGGCGAGCGTCAGCGCTCCGGAGGCGAGGCCGGCACGGACACCGGTGGGCGAGTCCTCGATGACGATCACCTCGGCGATGTCGACATCGAGGAGGGCTGCGGCCTGTAGATACGGCTCGGGGTGCGGCTTGGGGTTGTCGACGTCATCCCCCGCGACGACGATGTCGAAGGCCTCGAAATCGATCAGATCCACGACGTTCAGAGCCATCCGACGCAGCGACATCGTCACGAGCCCGGTCGGGATGCCCGCCGCCCGGAGATCCCGGAGCAGTTCGCGCGCGCCGGGACGGAACGGGACGCCCTGCGTGCGGAGCGATTCCTGCACGACGTCGGTCAGGTGGGAGACGATCGCCTCGGCTTCCATGGCGACTCCGGCATTCTGAAGGATCACCGCGCTGTCGATCAATCCGCTGCCGACGAGCTGCAGAGCGTCTTCGTGGGTCCAGGATCCGCCGAAGGACTCGACCAGTGCTGTCTCGGCCGCCATCCAATACGGTTCGGTGTCGACGAGTGTTCCGTCCATGTCCCATAGGACCGCGCTGGGCTTTCTGCTCACTGAACCCATGCTAGCCGTGGTGCCGCCCGCTCCCCGCCTTCGCGGACTAGCCTGGAAGGATCACGACCGCGATCTCGAAGGGAGCCCTCGATGGATGTTCTCGGTCCGCGCATCGTCATCGCCGCCTTCGACGGCTGGAATGACGCGGGTGAAGCGGCGAGCAGTGCCATCGATGCGCTGCGCTCCTCGTCGGAATACGATCTCGTGCATTCCGTCGACCCCGAGCTGTACTTCGACTACCAGTACACGCGTCCGTCGACGCGGATGGATGCGGAAGGCCGTCGTCAGCTCACCTGGCCGGAAGCAGGTCTGTGGCGTCCTCGGAACCCCGGCCCGGGCCCGGAGTTCTGGCTTCTCACCGGAGCCGAGCCGGCGCGCACCTGGCAGGCGTTCGCCTCCGAGTTCATCGACATCGCTCTGCGCGACGACATCACCGGTCTCGTCACCCTCGGCGCCATGCTGTCCGACGTTCCGCACACACGGCCGATCTCGATCTTCGCCTCCAGCCAGAACGAGCAGGTGCGCGAGGCACATGGTCTGGAACGCTCGCTGTACGAGGGCCCCGTGGGCATCCTCACCGTCTTCGAGCACTTCGCGGAGAACGCCGGCATCCCCACCGCGAGCCTCTGGGCGAGCGTGCCACACTACGTCGCTTCGGCGACACCCTCGCCGAAGGTCACGCTCGCCCTCCTCGACCGTCTCGAGGAGCTCACCGGAGTGGATGTGGATCGCACGGCGTTGCGCACGGAGGCCGCCGCCTGGGAGGCGTCGATCGATGCCGCCGCATCGGAGGACGAGGACATGGCGGAGTACATCCGCCAGCTCGAGCGCACCCGTGACACGTGGGACTCCCCCGAGGCGTCGGGCGATGCGATCGCCCAGGCATTCGAGCGCTACCTGCGCCGCCGCGACGACGGTCCGGGCGACCGCAAGCGCTGAGCGCGGGTCAGGCGGCGATCACGCCGGTGCCGAGAAGGACCAGCAGGACGGTGCCGAGCAGGATGCGGTAGATGACGAACGGCAGGAAGCTGCGCTTCGAGATCCAGTTCATGAAGAACGCGATCACGCCCAGTGCCACCACGAAGGCGATTCCCGTCGCGGCGAGGGTGTCGCCGAACGAGAAGAACGACGGCTCGTCCCAGCTCTTGAACACCTGGTAGAAGCCGCTGCCGAAGACGGCGGGGATCGCCAGCAGGAAGGCGTAGCGCGCTGCAGCCGCACGCTCGTATCCGAGGAACAGGCCCATCGTGATCGTGCCGCCCGAGCGGGAGACCCCGGGGATCAACGCCAGCGCCTGCGCGAAACCGAAGGCGATGCCGTGCGGGTAGGTGAGGTCATCGAGCTTTCGGCGCTTCGCTCCCACGTAGTCGGCGACGCCGAGCAGGATGCCGAACACGATCAGCATGACGGCGACGATCCACATCGATCGGAGCACGGTCTCGATCTGATCCTGGAAAAGGAGCCCGAGGACCACGATCGGGATGCTGCCGATGATGATCAACCAGCCCATCCTGGCGTCCGGATCGTTGCGCGGCGCCTTGCCGACGAGAGACCGGAACCACTGCGTGACGATGCGTACGATGTCGCGCCAGAAGAACACCACGACGGCGGCCTCGGTACCGATCTGTGTGATCGCGGTGAACGCGGCCCCCGGGTCCTCACCCGAGGGGAGGAACGTTCCGAGGATGCGCAGGTGAGCGCTGGAGGAGATCGGAAGGAACTCGGTGAGTCCCTGGACGATGCCGAGGATCAGTGCTTCGAGCAGGTGCATGGAGAGCTTTCAGTTCAGGGAGGCACGGAGCGCGCGGCGCTCAGTACGTGCGCAGCAGATCGGTCAGAACCTGCTGGCCGAAGACAAGCGATTCTACGGGTACTCGCTCATCGACTCCGTGGAACATGCCTGTGAAGTCGAGGTCGGCAGGCAGCCTGAGCGGCGCGAAGCCGTAGCCGGTGATGCCCAGGTATGCCAGTGCCTTGTTGTCCGTGCCGGCACCGAGCAGATACGGGATGACCGGAACCCCCGGGTCGTGGCGGCCGATGCTGGCGACCATCGCCTCCACGAGCTCGCCCTCGAACGGCGTCTCCATCCCGATGTCGCGGACGACCGTCTCGATGACGATCTCGTCTCCGACGATCTGCTGCAGCTCGGCGAGGACGTCGTCCTCGGTCCCGGGGATCACCCGTACGTCGATCAGCGCCTCGGCGCGCTCCGGGATCACATTGTGCTTGTAGCCCGCTGCCAGCGCTGTCGGGTTCGTCGTCGTGCGGAACGAGGACCGCAGGAAGGCCTCGGCCGGTCCCGCGGCTGCGGCGAGGGCATCGGGGTCGTCGACGCTGCGCCCGGTCAGGTCGCTCAGGCCCTCCAGCAGGGCCCTGGTCGTCGACGTCAGACGGATCGGCCACCGGGTGCGCCCGATCGCCGCGACCGCTTCAGCGAGCTTCGTGACGGCGTTGTCGTCGTGCAGGCGGCTTCCGTGGCCCGCGCGGCCCTTCGCGACGAGCCGTATCCAGATCAGGGCCTTCTCCCCCACCTGCAGCAGATAGGCCCGTCGGTCATCGACGGTGATCGAGTAGCCGCCGACCTCGCTGATGGCGGCCGTCGCGCCCTCGAACCACTCCGGGCGGTTCTGCACGACGAGCGCTGACCCCTCGACACCGCCGTTCTCCTCGTCGGCGAAGAAGGCCAGCACGAGATCGCGTTCCGGTTGCTCGCCTGCGCGCAGGATCTCGGCCACCGACGTGAGGATCATGGCATTCATGTTCTTCATGTCGACGGCTCCACGGCCCCACAGCATTCCGTCCCGCACGAGGCCGACGAACGGGTCGACGCTCCAGTCCTCCGCCATGGCGGGAACGACGTCGAGATGGCCGTGCACGACGAGCGCGGGCTTGTCCCTGTCACGCCCCGGCACCCTCGCCATCACGTTCGTGCGGCGCGGGATCGGCTCGTAGTACTCGACCGCGAGCCCGAGCCCCTCCAGGTAGGCACCGACATATTGCGCGGCCTCGCGCTCGCCCTTCGCGTTGCCCCCGCCGAAGTTGGAGGTGTCGAAGCGGATCAGGTCGCTCGCGATGCGGACGACCTCCGGAAGAGACGGATCGGTCATGGGTCCAGGCTATCGAAAGCGCGCGCCACGCCCGGGCGTGCGCCTCGGTTCGAGAGGCCGCTGGGGACGTGGTAATGTCATTCTTCGGTCGGCAACGATCATCCAACACCTGCGCGGGTGGCGGAATGGTAGACGCGCTACGTTGAGGTCGTAGTGCCCGTAAGGGCGTGGGGGTTCAAGTCCCCCTCCGCGCACAGGAAGAAGAAGGCCCCGGATCCCTGGATCCGGGGCCTTCTTTGTTGTCGTGTGGACGACCGACGTCGTGTGCGTCGACGACGCGGGGAACAGCTCACCGGAGAGCGGAGATACACGCCGCGCCTTGATCCGGAGCTACCGGGCTCCGCTCCATCGGGAGAACTCCGTCCGGTGATGCGGATGTACGAGCCCGCCTCCGTCGTCGTCGAGGGCCGCTATCCTGTTCCGGCGATCACGCGATCGCAGGAACAGGAGTCGCTGCCGGTCACGCCGCGCTGACTCCGAAGAGAAGGCCCAGCAGGTAGGTGATGGCGGCTGCGCCGAAGCCGATGGCGAGTTGGCGCAGGGCGCGGCGCAGGGGCGGGCCGCCCGAGAGCACGCCCACCATCGCGCCGGTGCTCAGGAGCGCGATGCCGACGAGCACGAGTGCGACGACGACGGCCGTCGTTCCCTCCAGGCCGAATATCCAGGGCAGCACCGGAATGATCGCCCCGGAGGCGAAGAGGAGGAAGCTCGAGATCGCGGCCGTCCAATCGCTGCCGACGATCTCGTGTGCGTCGCCGCCCTGGATGTCGACCGGACCGGTCGCGGCCCGGCGCGCCCCGGCCTGGGCTGCGCTCACGATGCGCCGGGCGCGCGCCAGCGATTCCTCCTGCTCCATGCCCCGTGCGCGGTAGACGAGCGCGAGCTCGTTCTCGTCGATGTCGAGATCGCCGGCCGACGCATGGGCGTCTTCGTTCGCCTCGGTGGCTGCGAGCAGCTCGCGCTGGGATCGTACGGAGACGAACTCCCCCGCCCCCATGGACAGCGCTCCGGCCAGAAGACCAGCGATGCCGCTGAAGAGCACGAAACCGGAGCTCACCCCTGTCGCGCCGATGCCGAGGACGAGCGCCAGGTTGCTCACGAGGCCGTCGTTCGCTCCGAAGACGGCTGCACGGAAGGATCCGGAGAGGCGCCTGCGGCCGCGTGCCGCGAGCCCGCGCACGACCTCGTAGTGAACCTTCTCGTCGGCCCGCATCGCGGGGGTGGCGTACTGCTCCGCATCGTAGGGGGAACGCGCCTCCGCGCTCTGGGCGAGAGCCAGGACGAAGATGGACCCGAAACGACCGGCCATCCAGCCGAGGAGTCGCGAACGCACTCCGGCGCGGGGAAGTCGCTTCGGCTCGCTGCCGAGAAGATCGAGCCAATGCTGCTCATGGCGGCGTTCGGCGTCAGCGAGACTCAGCAGGATGTCGCGCTCCTCCCCCTCTCGTCGTGCAGCGAGCTTCTGATAAACGGCGCCTTCGGCACGCTCCTCGACGAGATAGCGCGCCCAGCGCCGGCGGTCGGCTGGCGTCGGTTCGACTGCGGCGGGGGCTGTCATGGATCCTCCAGGAAAGACGGTGCCCGGTGCGCGGGCAACCGTTCAACGCTAGCTCTGAAGGCGCGCAGGAACCCTGCTCAGGCGCGGATTGACAGCATTTCGGGGATCCGAAGCACCGGCCGGACGTCATGCGGTCCTGTGGTCCTCAGGAACGCACGCGTTTGCGGAGAACCTCGATGCGCGACTGCAGCTGGGTCACCGTCGCCTGAGCGACGGCCGGACCTCCGCAGATCCGTCGGAGCTCGGCATGCACCGCGCCGTGGGGCTCGCCCTTCTGCCGGGCGTAGAGTCCGACGAGACTGTTCAGAAGCTGTCGCTGCTCTTTGAGCGTGCGATGCAGGGGCGGGGGCAGCGTCGTCGTCTCGGTCGGTGCGGTCGAGGCTTCTCGCGCTTCACGCAGACGCGATTGACGGGACTGACGCTGCATGAGCAGTTCGTGGACGTGTTCCGGTTCGAGGAGACCGGGGAATCCGATGAACTCCTCCTCTTCCGGTGTGCCGGGTTCTGCGAGCTGTCCGAACTCCTGACCTTCGAACACCACGCGATCGAAGTGCGCGACGGACGAGAGCGCCTGATAGCTGAACTCCTGCGTCAGCGCGTCCGAGGTCTCCTCCTCGCGATTCGCGCTCTCGAGCAGGGAGTCTTCCAGCCCGTCGTCCTCCTTCGACTGCCGGTCGAGTGCGTGGTCACGCTGCTTGTCCATCTCGTTCGCGAGCCCCATGAGCACGGGGACCTGCGGAAGGAACACGCTGGCGGCCTCACCGCGGCGTCGGGCCCGCACGAAACGACCGATGGCTTGGGCGAAGAACAGCGGAGTCGACGAGGAGGTCGCGTACACGCCCACCGCGAGGCGCGGCACGTCGACACCCTCCGACACCATGCGCACGGCCACCATCCACCGGGAGTCGTTCGCGCTGAACTTCTCGATGCGTTCCGATGCGGTCGCGTCGTCGGAGAGCACGACGGTGGCCTGCTGGCCCGTGATGCTGTGCAGGATCTTGGCGTACGCCCGGGCGACGGTCTGATCGGTCGCCAGCACGAGACCGCCGGCGTCGGGGACGTGGTGGCGGATCTCGGTGAGGCGGCGGTCTGCGGCCGACAGCACGGCCGGCATCCAGTCGCCCTCGGGGTCGAGCGCGGTGCGCCAGGCCTGCGAAGTCACGTCTTTCGTGTTGTCCTGGCCCAGGTGCGTCTCGAGTTCGTCGCCCGTCGTCGTGCGCCACCGCATCTTGCCCGCATACATGTGGAACAGGACAGGTCGGACGACGCCGTCGGCCAGCGCACGACCGTAGCCGTAGTTGTAGTCGGTGCGAGAGATGCGCGCGCCGGATTCGTCGGGGTGGTATTCGACGAACGGGATCGGTGCCGTGTCGCTGCGGAACGGGGTTCCGGAGAGCAGGAGACGCCGCTTGGCGGGACCGTACGCATCGCGGATGGCGTCGCCCCAGCTCAGTGCATCACCGCCGTGGTGGACCTCGTCGAGGATCACCAGCGTCTTCGCGTCTTCCGTGAGATGCCGGTGCACGGAGGACTTCGCCGCGACCTGCGCGTACGTCACGACGGCGCCGTGATAGTGGCGGGCGGGTGCCCAGTCGCTGTTGCGGAAGCGGGGGTCGAGGCGGATGTGCACGCGCGCGGCGGCATCGGCCCACTGCGTCTTGAGATGCTCGGTCGGAGCCACCACGATGATGCGGTTGACCTCGCCCATGCGCATGAGTTCGACCGCCAGGGTGAGAGCGAACGTGGTCTTCCCTGCACCGGGGGTGGCGGCCACGAGGAAGTCGCGCTGATCCGCGGCGAAGTACTGTTCGAGGGCCTCCTGCTGCCACGCGCGCAGCTTGTTCGCGGTGCCCCAAGGAGCACGCTGTGGAAAGGACGGAGAGAGCATCGACTCCACGATAATCGCTGCCGGGGACACGGGATCACTCGCCGCGGTTCCCGCGCGTGCCCCTCCCCCGGACGTGCGCCTGCAGTAGGCTCTGTCACTGCGCAGCGGTCACCTCCGCCGGGCAGAATGTTCGTGAAGGAGAGCGGGATGACCGACCAGGATTCGACTCGGACCCCCTACGTTCCGAACGAGACCGCACATCCGTGGCGTCGTTTCGTCGCGATCGGCGATTCGTTCACGGAGGGCATCGGCGACCCGGATCCCGCACATCCCGGCAGCCACCGCGGCTGGGCCGACCGCGTCGCGGAGGTGCTCGCCTCGCAGGTGGACGACTTCGCCTACGCGAATCTCGCCGTCCGCGGAAAACTCATCGCACAGATCGTCGCCGATCAGATCGAGCCGGCCGTGGCGCTCCACCCTGATCTGGTGTCGATCTGTGCGGGCGGCAACGACGTGATCCGCCCCGGGACCGATCCGGACGCCATCGCGAGTCAGCTCGAAGACGCCGTGGCCCGACTGGCCTCGACGGGAGCGGCCGTGCTCCTCTTCACCGGGATCGACACCGCCTTCACGCCGGTTTTCCGGGCGTTCCGCGGCAAGGTCGCGATCTACAACGAGAACGTCCGCGCGATCGCCGAGCGTCATGACTGCATCGTCGCCGATCAGTGGGCGCTCAAGGTCGTGCAGGACATGCGGTTCTTCGACGACGACCGCCTGCACTACAACGCCCTCGGTCACCACGAGGTGGCACGGATGGCGCTGCGCGCGCTGAACGTGCCGAACGACCTCGAGGCCATGCAGCCCGAGCCGTTCCCGCTGCGGACGTGGCGAGAGGCGCGCGCCGAGGACCTCGGCTGGGCACGCGAGCACCTGGTGCCATGGGTGCTCCGGAGGTTGCGGCACCAGTCATCCGGAGACAACCTCGCGGCGAAGCGTCCGGAGCCCTCGCCGGTGTTCCGATTCGAGCAGACCCCTCCGGAGAGGGACTGAGAGGTCAGGCTTTCATCGACCAGAGCGCGACCGCGGCGGCGGATGCCACGTTGAGCGAGTCGACCCCGCCGGACATCGGGATGGTGACGATGGTGTCTGCACCCTCCATCGCCTCGCGCGAGAGGCCGTCGCCCTCCGAGCCCATGACGAGTGCGACGCGTTCCGGACGATCGGCGGCGTAGGTGTCGAGCGTCACCGCGTCGTCACGCAGCGCGAGGGCGGCGATGTCGAAGCCCGCGGCGTGAAGGTCTGCGATGGCGGAATCCCAGTCGGGGATACGCGTCCACGGCACCTGGAACACGGTCCCCATGCTCACGCGGACACTGCGACGGTACAGCGGGTCGGCGCCCCCTGGCGACACCAGCACCGCGTCGGCCCCCAGCCCGGCAGCCGCACGGAAGGCCGCTCCGACGTTGGTGTGGTCGCCGATGTTCTCGAGGATGAGCACGAGGGTCGCCCCCTGGATCACGTCGTGAACCGACGGCAGCTCGGGGCGGTGCATCGAGGCGATCGTCCCCCTGTGCACCGCGAAGCCGGTCACCGTCTCGGCGATCTCGTCCGGCACCACGTACACGGGCACATCGAGATCGCCGACGATCCTCCGGATGTCCTCCACCCGGCGCTCCTGGACCAGTACGGAACGCGGACGATGTCCAGCCGCCACCGCGCGGGCGATCACCTTCGTCGATTCCGCGATGTAGAGACCACCCGACGGCTCAGACAGGGCACGAAGCGCGGTGTCGGTGAGTCCGCGGTAGTCGTCGAGACGCGGGTCGTCGGCATCGGTCACAGGCAGTAGTTCCACGATGTCCACTCTGCCATCGTCCGTGGGCAGGCCTCGCACGGCGTCTCTCGCGCTGACGCCCCGTCGGCGGGCGCCGTGTCCGTCCCCGCACCGTAGACTCGCTCGAGGAGGTCCCGTGAGCGTGTCGAATCCCGCCGAGCTGTCGGCCACCATCGCCCACGCCGCCGAGTTGCTGCGCGAGAAGCGCATCGCACTTCTCACCGGCGCCGGTATCTCGACCGATTCCGGTATCCCCGCCTATCGCGGTGAAGGCGCCAGGACCCGCAGCGATCCGATGACGATCCAGACATTCTTGGGCGATGAGGCCGCGCGGCGTCGGTACTGGGTCGGGAGCCATCTCGGTTGGCGCGCGTTCGCCCGAGCTGAGCCGAACCCGGGACATATCGCGCTGGCGCAACTCGAAACCGGGGGCACCGTATCCGGAGTCATCACGCAGAACGTCGACGGTCTGCATCTGCGAGCCGGGAGCTCGCACGTGATCGAGGTGCACGGGACGATGCGCCGCGTGCTCTGCCTCAAGTGCGGCCAGGTGTTCGACCGCCGCGATGTCGCCGTGCAGATCGAGGAGCTCAACCCCTGGATCACGGTGCCGGAGAACATCGCGCTCGCTCCCGACGGCGACGTCCTGCCTGAGAGCACGGAGGGGTTCATCGTCCCGGTGTGCACGGTGTGCGCAGGGACGCTCAAGCCGGATGTGGTCTTCTTCGGCGAATACGTTCCCCAGGACCGCTTCCGTGCCGCCGAGTCGCTGCTGCGCTCCAGCACCGCACTGATCGTCGCGGGTTCCTCGCTGGTCGTCAACTCCGGCGTGCGTCTCGTCGAGCGCGCCCGTCGCCGCAACATCCCCTTGATCATCGTCAACCGTGAGCCGACGCGCGCGGATGCCTGGGCGCACCTCACCATCGCCGCCGGCACCAGCGACGTGCTCCCCGCACTCCAGGAACTCCTCTCGTGACCCACCTCACCCTCGTCCGCCACGGTCAGACCGACTGGAACCTCGCCAAGCGCATCCAAGGCTCCACCGACATCCCGCTGAACGAGACGGGGCGCGACGACGCGCGGTGGGCGGCGGAGAGGCTCGCTGCCGGTACGCATCATGCCGTCTACACCAGCCCCCTGCTGAGAGCGAGGGAGACGGCGGAGATCATCGCGGATCGGCTGGGGCTGGAGATCACCGGAGTCGTCCCCGACATCCGTGAGCGCGAGTTCGGCGAGGGCGAAGGCATGCTCGTGCCGGACTACATCAGGACCTACGGGGATTGGCATGCGGAGGTTCCCGGGGCCGAGTCCCTGCACGAGGTCGGCGAACGGGCCATCGCGGCGCTGCACGAGATCGCCCGAGACGCACGCCGGCGGTCCGCTCCTCGCGCGGAGTCGGTCATCGTGGTCGCCCATGGCGGAGTGATCCGGGCCGTGATCGACCACGTCTCCGGCGGAACCCTCCCCCGGGACGGCCAGGTCCTTCAGAACGGCTCGGCGCATCGGTTCGTGGCAGCTCCCGGATACCTTCGGCTGCTCGAGGAATCTCCGGTCCTCTGATCAGCTGCTGCTCTGATCAGCTGCTGCCCTGATTAGCTGCTGCCCTGATCAGCCGAGGCGGCGATTAGCCGGCACGAGAGACGACGGAGCGCGCGTGACGGAGCACTGGTTCGTCGATCATCCGTCCCTCGAACCGGAACACACCGCGCTCTGCCGCCGCGGCGAGGAGGACCGCACGCGCCCATGCCACGGTCCTCTCGTCCGGTCGGTAGGCGGCCCGGATCGCCGCCACCTGGTTGGGATGGATGCATGCCGTCGCGCGAAAGCCCGACGCGGCGGCATCGCGCGCCTCGCGATCGAGGCCCTCGGCGTCGTCGAGGGCGATGTGCACGGCATCGATGGCGGCTTTGCCCCGGGCCCCAGCCTCGAGGAGGATGCGCGCGCGGGCATAGCGGGCGATGTCGAGATAGCCCCCATCGGCATTCCGGGACGACGTGCCACCGAGGGAGGCCACGAGATCCTCGGCCCCCCACATCATCGCTGTGACCCGTGGGTGCGCGGCGATGCGGTCTGCGGCGTGCACGCCACGGGCGGTCTCGCACAGAGCGATCAGCGAGTAACGGTCGTCGAACGCTGAGAGGCTCTCCGCGCTCTCCGTCTTCGCCACCATCACGGTGCGGAAGTCCGTCTTCGCCAGCATCGCGAGGTCGGCGGTGAAGGCGTCGCTGTCCGCGGCATTCACGCGCACGACGACGCGGCCGGGGTCGAGATCGGCGTCGATGACATTCCTGCGCGCGGCGTCCTTCGCATCCGGGAGCACCGCATCCTCGAGGTCGAGGATGATCGCATCGGCGCGCTCGGCGGCCTTCTGGAAACGCTCGGGTCGATCGGCGGGGCAGAACAGCAGAGCAGGGCCGAGGTCGAAGCTCATGCGGCGGGACCTTCCGGAAGGCAGCGCACCAACACCGAGCGCACGGCAGTGGCGACCACCGTTCCGTCCTGATTTCGTCCGGTGTGCGCGATCTTCACGATTCCCTGCCCCGGTCGGGACGAGGAGAGCCGTTTCTCCACGACGACGCTCTCGGTGTAGAGCGTGTCGCCGGCGAACAGCGGATGCGGGAAAGCCACTTCGCCGAAACCGAGCTGCGCGACGAGAGTTCCCTGGGTCAGCTGCGCGACCGATGATCCCACCATCGTCGACAGCGTCCACATCGAGTTCATCAGCCGCGCGTGGAACGGATCATGGGCCTCGGCGAAGGCCGCGTCGAGATGCAGCGCCTGCGTATTCATCGTGAGCGTCGTGAAGAGAACGTTGTCGGCCTCGGTCGCCGTGCGCCCAGGGCGATGCAGGTAGCGGCCGTCGACCGCGAACTCCTCGTAGTACAGCCCCCGCTGCAGGATGTCGTGCGTGGTCATACCGTCACGCTACCCGGCGAGTCCGAGTCCGCGTGCGATGACGAGGAGCTGCACCTCGGTGGTGCCCTCGCCGATCTCGAGGATCTTGGAGTCACGGTAATGACGGCCGACGGGGAACTCGTTCATGAACCCGTTTCCCCCGAAGATCTGCGTCGCATCCCTGGCGTTGTCCATCGCGGCCTCTCCGCCGACGAGCTTCGCGATGGCCGCCGCTTCGGCGAACGGCTTGCCGGCATCCCGCAACCGCGCGGCGTGATGCCAGGCGAGCCGAGCGGTGTGAACCCGCGCGCGCATCCGTGCCAGCGTGAACTGGGCATTCTGGCGCGTGCTCAACGCAGCGCCGAAGATCGTGCGGCTCTTCGCGTAGTCCACCGCCGCCTCCAGGCAGCCCTCCGCCGCCCCCGTCGAGAGAGCTGCGATCGCGATGCGGCCTTCGTCGAGGATGCTCAGGAAGCTGCGGAAGCCGCTCCCCCGTGTGCCGAGCAGGTTCGAGGCGGGCACCCGCGCCCCGTCGAAAGTCAGCGGATGCGTGTCGGAGGCGTTCCAGCCCACCTTGTCGTAGGGGGCCTCGACCGTGAATCCCGGGGTGCCGTTGGGCACGATGATCGTCGAGATCTCCTTGCGACCGTCCTCGTTCACGGTCACCGCGGTGACCGTGACGAAGCGCGTGATCGGGGTACCGGAGTTGGTGATGAACTGCTTGGAGCCGTCGATCACCCACTCGTCGCCGTCGAGTCGGGCCGTGGTCCTGGTCGCGCCGGCGTCGCTGCCCGCCTCCGGCTCGGTGAGGCCGAAGCCCGCCAGCGCCCGTCCGGCGAGCAGATCGGGCAGCAGTTCCTGGCGCTGCTCCTCGGTGCCGAAGCGGAAGATCGGCATGGCGCCGAGGCTGACCCCTGCTTCGAGCGTGATCGCGATGGACTGATCCACGCGGCCGAGCGCCTCGATCGCGATGCCGAGCGCCATGTAGTCGCCGCCCTGTCCGCCGTACTCCTCGGGAAACGGCAGGCCGAACAGACCGAGATCGCCCATCTGCGCCACGACGTCCATCGAGAGCGTATGGGTGCGGTCGGCCTCATAGGCCTGCGGCGCGACGACCGTGTCTGCGAACTCCCGCACCATGGCGGCGAGCTCGCGCTCCTCCTCGGTCAGATCTTCCATGCTCAGCTCTCCTCCGTCATCACACGGGCGACCGGTTGGTCGCGCCGCACCTGATCGCCCACCGCGACCAGCAGGTGCACCACACCGTCGTGCGGTGCGAGCACCGGGTGCTCCATCTTCATCGCCTCGATCGAGACGAGAGGGTCGCCGGCGGAGACCCTCTCCCCGTCCGCGGCGTGAACCGCCACGACGCTGCCCGGCATCGGGGCCCGTCCCTCCGGTTCCGTCGCCCCGGATCCCGCCTCGCGCGCCGACAGCCGACGCCGCATCCGCTGCCTTCTGTCGAGGGGACGCAGGCGGACCGTGTGTCCGTCCTCGGCCACCCAGACCGCGCCGTCGCCGTCGACAGCGGCACGCACGGAGACTCGAGATCGTGCGGACGGGGCCTCGTGGAGCTCGACCTCTTCATCGTCATCCGTGAGCGCCACGAACGGGGCGACCACCGTGTTCTCCGCTCCCAGGCGCCATCCCGGCAGCTCTCGCCACAGAGGGCTGGTCCGCACCGGCGCGCGGAGCTCCGAGATGGCATCCTTCGCGGCAGCGAGCTGTGCGGTCGACGGCGTCTGCGCGTCGAGGGGAAGCAGGGTCTCGATGAGTCCCGTGTCGAGATCCCCCGCGATCACGCGCGCGTCCCGGCAGAGAGTTCGCAGGAACGCGATGTTGGTCTCGACGCCCAGCACGACCGTGCGTGCGAGCGCCTCGTCGAGCCGCGCGAGTGCCGTGGCACGGTCGTCCGCGAAGGCGATCACCTTCGCGATCATCGGATCGTAGAACCCGGTCACCTCGCTTCCGGTCTCGATCGCCGCGTCGACGCGCACACCGACGGGCGGTTCGAACAACAGCACCTTCCCGGTGGAGGGGAGGAAGCCGCGCTCGGGCGATTCCGCATACACGCGCGCCTCCACAGCGTGACCGCGCAGACGCGGCGAGACATCCAGCGGAAGCCCATCGGCCGCGCGGAGTTGAAGGGCGACGAGATCGAGTCCGGTGACCTCCTCGGTGACCGGATGCTCCACCTGGAGGCGGGTGTTCATCTCGATGAAGAACACCTCGTCCGGCGCATCGGCGTCGATGAGGAACTCGACCGTGCCGGCCCCGATGTATTCGACGCTCTCAGCCGCCAGCACGGCGGCTGCGAGCAGTCGCTCCCGGGTGTGCGGGGGGATGCCTGCCGACGGCGCCTCCTCGACGACCTTCTGGTGCCGTCGCTGCAGCGTGCACTCCCGCTCCCCGAGCGCGATGACCGTACCGTGCGCGTCTCCGAAGACCTGCACCTCGATGTGCCGCGGACGTCTGATCAGGCGTTCGAGGATGAGCGCATCATCGCCGAACGCCGCGGCCGCCACGCGCCGGGCCGAGGCGAGCGCAGAGCGCAGCCCCGTCGAGTCGGCGACGACCTCCATGCCCTTGCCGCCTCCGCCGGCGCTGGGCTTGACCAGCAGTGGGTATCCGACGTTCTCCGCCTCTTCGGCGATCTCGACGTCGGACAGGCCTTTGGCGTCGAAACCGGGGACGACCGGAACGCCGAAACGCAGGACGTGCTCGCGAGCGCGTGCCTTGTCGCCCATGATCTGCAGGGCCTCCACCGACGGGCCGATGAAGACGATGCCGCTCTCAGCGCAGGCCTCGGCGAGTCCGACGCTCTCGGAGAGGAATCCGTAGCCGGGGTGGATGGCTTGCGCGCCGCTGCGCCGAGCCGCCGCGATGACGGCATCGATGTCGAGGTACGACTCCGCAGCCGGTGCCGGGCCGATTCTCACGGCGACATCGGCCTCTCGCACGTGGGGTGCCGCGACGTCGGCGTCGCTGTAGACGGCGACGCTGCGGATGCCGAGCGTGCGCAGGGTGCGGATCACCCGTCGGGCGATCTCCCCGCGGTTGGCGACGAGAACGGTGTGGAAGGAGACGGTGTTCGACGACGACGTCGTGGTCATGGACAAGACACTCACATCCGGAAGACGCCGAAGCGCGGTTCGGGCAGCGGGCTGCGGGAGATGACATCGAGGGAGAGCCCCAGGAGGTCGCGGGTCTGTGCAGGGTCGACGATCCCGTCGTCCCAGAGTCGGGCTGTGGCGTAATAGGGCTCGCCCTGGTGTTCGTACTGCTCACGGATCGGAGCCTCGAACGCCGCACGGTCCTCGCCGCTCCAGGCATCGCCGCGCGCGGTCAGCTGATCCTCCTTGACGGTGGCGAGCACCGACGCCGCCTGCGCGCCGCCCATCACGGAGATGCGGCTCGCAGGCCACGTCCACAGAAAGCGGGGCGAGTAGGCACGGCCGCACATGGAGTAGTTGCCGGCCCCGAAAGAACCGCCGATGATGACCGTGAGCTTCGGCACCCGTGTGCTTGCGACCGCAGTGACCATCTTCGCGCCGTCCTTCGCGATGCCTCCGGCCTCGGCGTCGGAGCCGACCATGAACCCGGTGATGTTCTGCAGGAACAACAACGGGATCCCGCGCTGATCGCACAGCTCGATGAAGTGGGCGCCCTTGAGCGCGGACTCGCTGAACAGCACGCCGTTGTTCGCGACGATGCCGATGGGATGACCATGGAGTCGGGCGAAACCGGTGACCAGGGTCGTGCCGTACTCGGGCTTGAACTCGAGGAACGTGTCGCCGTCGACGAGGCGTGAGATGACCTCGTGCACGTCGTACGCGGCATTCACGTCGACGGGAACCGCGTCGTAGAGGCTGGAGGACTCGGACGGCGGTCGGCTGGGCGCCACGTCCCAGGCCGGAGCTGCGGGTGCGGGGAGCGTGGCGACGATATCGCGCAGGATCTCGAGGGCGTGCTCGTCGTCTTCCGCGAGATGGTCGACCACACCGCTGCGTCGTGCGTGCAGTTCTCCCCCGCCCAGTTCCTCTGCGGTCACGATCTCGCCGATCGCGGCCTTCACCAGGGGCGGCCCCCCGAGGAAGATCGTTCCCTGGCCGCGGACGATCACGGTCTCGTCGCTCATGGCGGGGACATAGGCGCCACCCGCCGTGCAGGAACCGAGAACTGCGGCGAGCTGAGGGATCCCTTCGGCGGACATACGCGCCTGGTTGAAGAAGATCCGGCCGAAATGCTCCCGATCCGGGAAGACCTCGTCCTGCTTCGGGAGGAAGGCGCCTCCCGAGTCGACCAGGTACAGACAAGGCAGGCGATTCTCGAGGGCGATCTCCTGCGCACGCAGATGCTTCTTGACCGTGAGGGGGTAGTACGTGCCGCCCTTCACCGTCGCGTCGTTGCAGACCACCATGACGTGGCGACCGTGGACGAGTCCGATCCCGGCGATCACCCCGGCACCGGGCGCCTCTCCCCCGTACAGGCCGTCGGCCGCGAGGGGGGCGACTTCCAGGAACGGGCTGCCTTCATCGAGCACCCGAGCGACGCGGTCCCGCGGGAGCAGTTTGCCGCGCGCGACGTGGCGTTCGCGGGACGCCTCCGGTCCGCCGCGAGCCGCGGTCGCGAGGCGGTCTCGCAGGTCTTGCGCGAGAGACTCCTGGGTTGCCGGCATCGTGATGTCCTCCTCGACCCACGTCCGCGAGGGCGGGCCCTGGCGCGGTGCATGCACTTTCGGTTAGTGTTCACTAACCCGTTGATTCAGGTTAGCGAGGATTAACTGAGATGACAAGCCCGGTCACCGCCCGAGACCGCGCCAAGGCTGAACGGTCGGATGCGATCCTGCACGCTGCCGCGCGTCTCTTCGCCGCGCGTGGATACAGCGGCGTGAGCCTGGAGGACATCGGGGCTGCCGTCGGCGTATCCGGACCGGCCGTCTACCGTCACTTCGCCGGCAAGCAGGCACTGCTCGGGGCCGTGCTCGTCAAGGTGAGTCAGGATCTGATCCGCGGTGGACGGCAGGTCTCCGAGGAAACTCCGACCCCCGACGAGCGGATGCGTGCGCTGATCGGCTTCCATGTCGAGTTCGCGCTGGGCAATGCCGAGGTCATCCAGGTGCAGGATCGTGATGTCGCGTTCCTCTCCGAGACGGACCGGGCCGAGGTCCGCCGCCTCCAGCGCGCGTACATCGAGTTGTGGATGGCAGCCTTGTCGCCGTTGCATGGGACGCCGGGCGGCGGCGCGGATCAGGATGAGCTGCGGTTGCGCGTGCAGGCATGCTTCGGGCTCATCAACTCGACTCCGCACAGCACCCGTGCCGCCGCCAGGCGGCATTCCGCCACCGCGACCGTACTGATCGCGATGGCGGACGCGGCTCTGCGCGCGACTACCTGAGCAGCATCGCCCGTCCGGGCTCTTCGAGGATGTCGGCGACATCCTTGAGGAAGCTCGCCCCCTCGGCTCCGTCGACCAGACGGTGATCGAACGAGAGGCTGAGGGTCATCATCTGCCGCAGGGCGATCTCGCCGTGGTGCTCCCACGGCTGACGCCGCACTGCTCCGACGGCCAGGATCCCGGATTGCCCCGGGGGCAGGATGGGTGTGCCGGCATCGACGCCGAAGACTCCGATGTTCGAGATCGAGAACGTGCCGCCTGCGAGTTCCGCCGGCGAGGTCTTCCCCGCACGGGCCACCTCGGCCAGCGACTTCACGGCATCCGCGAGACCGACGAGGGTCAACTGCTCCGCATCACGGATCATCGGGACGATGAGGCCCCGATCCGTCGCGGCGGCGATCCCCAGGTCGACGTAGTTGTGCTGGACGATCTCCCCGGCGGCCTCGTCCCAACGCGAGTTGAGCCCGGGCGTGCGGCTCAGAGCGAGACAGACGGCCTTCGCGACCACCGCGAGCGGGCCGATCCGGTGTGCGCTGAGGGCGCGATCGTCGCGAAGACTCGACAACAGGTCCATCGTCGCGGTCACGTCGACCGTGTGGAAGACCGTGACATGGGGGGCCGTGAACGCGCTCTGCACCATCGCCGCCGCCGTGTGCTTGCGCACGCCGCGGATGGGGATGCGGGTCTCTCGCTCCGCGTCTGTGAGCACTGACGCGTTCGACGGGGTGGGCGTCGACGACAGGTCGTCGGCACGCGGCGTGCGGTGGGCGATCCGCTCTGCGTATTCGTCGACGTCGCGGCGGGTGATGACTCGATCCCCCACGTCGGCGGCGACCAGCACGAGATCGATGCCGAGACGCTTGGCGTGAGCGCGCACGGGCGGGGTGGAGCGCGGCCGTTCGATGACCGCATCCACGGCTGCCGAGGGGGTGGCGTCATGCGGTGCGGCCTCGAGAACGGCTGTGTCGACCGGTGCCGGGGTGGCTCCGATGCGCCGTGCCCGTCGCGCAGGGCGGCCGGCGGTCGTGGGGGCGGCACCGTAGCCGACGAGGTTCGGCTGCGCCTTCTCCTCGGAATCCGACGCGGGCGCGGGCCCATCCTCGTCCTCCCCCACCACATCGAAGGCGATCAGCGGAGCACCGACGGCGACCGTCTGGCCGGCCTCGGCGTGCAGGGCCGATACCGTGCCCTCATAGGGCGAGGGCAGCTCGACGACCGCTTTCGCCGTCTCCACCTCCGCGAGAGTCTGGTTGAGCGAGACCGCGTCGCCGGGGGCGACGAGCCAGGTCACCACCTCGGCTTCGGTCAGTCCCTCTCCGAGGTCCGGAAGACGGAACTCCGCGATCATGCCCCTGCTCCCGTCAGACTGTTCGGTCGGTCCAGCACCCGGTCGACGGCATCGAGCAGCCGATCGAGATCGGGAAGGTGATA
This sequence comes from Microbacterium maritypicum MF109, assembly GCF_000455825.1. Lineage (GTDB taxonomy): Bacteria > Actinomycetota > Actinomycetes > Actinomycetales > Microbacteriaceae > Microbacterium > Microbacterium maritypicum_A. Next base: position 194,477 of record NZ_ATAO01000206.1, on the reverse strand, counting down.
CTTCTCGAGCTTTGCGGGCGGGTAGGGGACGTCGTGTCCGGTGACGCGCAACGGCGCCGACTCGAGGTACTCGAAGCAGCGCTCCGTGATGCTCGCGATCACCTCGGCTGCGACGCCGGCCTCGCGAGAGGCCTCGTGGGCGACGACCACGCGTCCCGTCTTGCGCACCGAGGCGGCGACCGAGTCGTAGTCCACCGGTGAGAGCGAGCGGAGGTCGATGACCTCGAGAGAGACGCCCTCGTCCGCTGCAGCGTCGGCCGCCTGAAGCGCCGTGGAGACCATCGCCCCGTAGGTGATCAGGGTCGCGTCGTTCCCGGTTCGCACGACGCGCGCGAGTCCCATGGGCGCTGCGTCCGCGAGCGGCGCCTCCAGGTCGACATCGCCCTTGTGGTGGTACAGGCGTTTCGGTTCGAAGAAGATCACCGGATCGTCGGAGGCGATCGCCTGTCGCAGGCTGCGGTACGCGTCCTCCGGGTTCGAGACCGCGATCACGCGCAGACCGGCCGTGTGCACGAAGTAGGCCTCCGGGGACTCCGAGTGATGCTCGGCGGCGCCGATGCCTCCTGCCCACGGGATGCGGATGGTGATCGGCATCTTCACCCGGCCCTGGGTGCGGTAGTGCAGCTTCGCGACCTGAGCGACGATCTGGTCGAACGCGGGGTACACGAAGCCGTCGAACTGGATCTCGACCACCGGCCGATAACCGCGGAACGCCAGGCCCACGGCTGTTCCGACGATGCCCGACTCCGCGAGCGGAGTGTCGATCACCCGCGCTGCGCCGAACTCGTCGAGCAGCCCGTCGGTGATGCGGAAGACGCCACCGAGTTTCCCGATGTCCTCTCCGAGCAGCACCACCTTGTCGTCGTCGCGCATCGCCTGACGCAGTCCCGCGCCGAGCGCCTTTCCGAGGGTCAGTTCGGTCATGCGCCGGCCTCGCCCTCGAAGGAGGCGAGGTACGCGGCGTACTCACCACGCTGACGCTCGAGCCCGGTGTGCGGTTCGGCGTAGACGCCGTCGAAGACCGCGAGGGGCGGGCGCGTGACCATGCCGAGGCATGCGGCGCGCATCTCCTTCGCCACCGCGTCTGCTGCCGCCTGGGTCTCGGCGAGGTGCTCGTCGGTCAGATCTCCCGTGGCGCGCAGATGGGCTTCCAGCCGTGCGATCGGATCGCGTCGGCGCCAGGATTCGAGTTCGTCCTGGTCACGGTAGCGCGTCGGGTCATCGGCCGTGGTGTGCGGCCCCATTCGATACGTGACCGCCTCGATATAGGCGGGCCCCTTGCCGGCACGTGCATGATCGAGGGCCCAGCGCATGGCAGCCATGCAGGCGAGCACATCGTTGCCGTCGACGCGGACGCTGGGGATACCGAACCCCGGAGCCCGCCCGGCGATCGGATACTGCGACTGCACGGAGACGGGCTCCGAGATCGCCCAGTGGTTGTTCTGGCAGACGAAGACCACGGGGGCCTGGTACGAGGCGGCGAAGATCATCGCCTCGTTGACATCGCCCTGACTGGTGGCACCGTCGCCGAAGTACGTGACCGCGACTTCCTTGGCGCCATCGTGCTGGATGCCCAAGGCATAGCCGACGGCGTGCAGTGTCTGGGCACCGATGATGATCTGCAAGGGCGCGACTCCGAGTGCGGCCGGATCGTACGCGGCGCCCTCCTCGCCGCGCCACATGCGCACATAGTCGCCCGGCTGGGCGCCGCGCGCGTAGATGACCCCGGTCTCCCGGTAGCTCGGGAACACGTAGTCCTCCGGCGCGATGGCGCGTGCCGTGCCGATCTGGGTCGCCTCCTGCCCCTGGCAGGGTGCCCAGAGGCCGAGCTGTCCCTGGCGCTGCAGGGCGACGCCTTCGGCGTCGATCCGCCGGAGGATGACCATGTCCCGCAGCAGTGAACGCAGTTGCGCACTGTCGATGTCGGCGACGAAAGGATCCAGCCGAGGGTTCGCGATGCGACTGCCGTCCGGATTCAGGATGCGCTCCGAGAGCTCCAGATCCTGGGCGGTGTCTGCGATGGGGGTGATCTGCGGTGACATCGTCGTCCTCCTCGTCCTCGGCGGCCCTCGTGAGGCTCCGCGCACTGATGCCAGCGTCATCACCGGCATGGTCTGAGAGTACGTCTGCTCAACACCTCGCTCAAGCATTCTGAAAGGGCTTGAGCATGTTGCTCAATTTGGCACGGAAGGCTCCTGCTAAGGTTTGGCACTATGCCAGGACTGGACCGCATCGATCTCGAGCTTCTCGCCGCACTCGCTGACGACCCGAGGACCACGATCGTCGCGCTCGCGGAGAGCCTGGGCCTGTCCCGCAACACGATCCAGGCGCGGATGGCACGTCTCGAGCAGAGCGGGATCTTCCTGTCCTACGAGAGGTCGTTCTCGCCGGACGTGCTCGGATTCCCGTTGCAGGCGTTCGTGAGCATCGGCGTCCGCCAGACGGAGCTTCCTCGCATCATCAACGAACTCGCCCGGATTCCCGAAGTCGTGCAGGCGCATGGGCTCAGCGGATCGATCGATCTGCTCGCACGCGTGGCCTGTCGCGACGCGCGTCACCTCTTCGACACCGACGCGCGCATCCTGTCGATCGAGGGAGTGGAACGCACCGAGACCTCACTCGCCATGGGCGAGGTGATCCCGTTCCGTGTGGCCGGCCTCATCGGCCTCGCACGACGGGAATCCTGAGGAAGCGCCGGATCGCCCCTGCGGCCTCCGCCGGCGTCTCGTAGTGGATCAGATGCCCGACGTGGGCGATCTCGACCAACCCGGCGTCCGGGAAGAGCGTCGCCAGCTTCCGCTCCGCTTCGATCGGCGTGATGTCGTCGCGTTCAGCTGCCACCAAGAGCGTCGGAACGTCGATGTCGGGCGCGAACTCGCGGACGTCGTGCGAGACGCTCGCGACGAAGGCATCGCGGAGCACATCACGATCGGAGAACCGGGAGAAGTAGGTGTCATGCTGGTCGTGGATGAACCGCCGGAGCTCGGGGTCCTTCGTCTTGGCCATCGTGATGCTCATGACCCGCACGATGATCCGATTGCGCAGCAGCGCGGTTCCGAGATTCTCCGGGAGCCGGGCGCCGAGGGCGTAGTAGAACACGGCCAGGCGCGTCATGAGCCCCTTGGGTCCCTCGAGCGCGGGGGCACCGATGGGGTTCACGAGGATCAGGCGCGGAGTCTGCAATCCGCGGGCCACCGCCGCGGCCGTCACGATCGACCCGAAGGAGTGGCCGAGGATGACCGCGCCGGGTGCGACCTCGGTGGCGAAGTCGGTGAGCCATCCGGCGTACTCGTCGAGATCGTGACGGCGTCCCGGCAGCGGGGCCGACTCGCCGAAGCCCGGAAGGTCGGGCGCGATCACCCGCACCTCGGGGAGGTATGCGAGCACCGGTTCGAGGCCATGGTGCTCGCCCCGGAAGCCGTGCACCGCGACGACGGTCGTCCCGGCGTCTTCGGGTCCATACGCCCAGTACGCCGTGGTCGCCCCGCGCACCTCGACCTCGTGGCGTTGCACGGGCAGACGACGAAGACGGTCCGCATACGGGGAAGGCACGGTCATCCTCAGAGTCTACGAGTCGCCGTGCGCCTTCTCCTGAATGTCCGCGGCCGACCATAGCGTGAAGCCATGCCAGTCGGTCCCCCGCTTCCTGCCTGGCTCACCCGTGTCGGGGTGTTCGATCTGGAAACGACCGGAGTCGACGTCGAGTCGGACCGCGTGGTGACCGCCTACGTCGGCATCCTCGACGCCGATGGCAGACAGGTCGCGGCCCGTTCGTGGCTTGCGGACCCCGGTGTGCCGATCCCCGACGGCGCAACCGCGGTGCACGGGATCACGACAGCGCACGCGCGAGCCCACGGGCGGCCCGTCCCTGAGGTGGTCGCCGAAGTGACTGCTGCCCTGCGGTCCCTGTTCCGGCAGGGTGTGCCGGTCGTCGCATACAACGCGTCGTTCGACTTCTCGCTGCTCGCCTGCGAAGCCGCTCGGCACGGGGTCGACCCGCTCACCGACCCCGCACCGGTGATCGATCCGCTCGTCATCGACAAGGCGTATGACCGCTACCGGCGCGGTCGACGCACGCTCGAGGTGGTCGCGGCGCACTACGCCGTCCCGTTGGAGGGCGCCCACGAAGCGTCTGCGGATGCGATCGCCGCCGGGCGCGTGGCGCAGGCGCTCGCCCGTCAGTTCCGTCTCCCCGAGAATCCGGTACAGCTCCACACGCACCAGATCGGCTGGGCCCGCTCGCAGGCAGCCAACCTCACCGAGTACTTCGTGAGCATCGGACGTCTGGAACCCGATGACATGCTCGATGGACGCTGGCCGGTGCGGCACGCCGGCCCCATCGTGGAGTGACGTGCGTCGCTGCTCCTCGGCTCGGAATCAGGTGTCGTGGGATACGCTCCAGATGGTGCGCCCTCGAGTGGGATCAGGGCGCGAAGCACGAGGAGCAGCCCATGCAGTTCACGTCCGTCGATCTCGAACGGGTCGAGTCCACGTGGCAGCAGTTCGTTCCCTCGGCCTCTCTGCAGAATGCTGATCCGCGGAGCTTTCGATTCGACTGGCGATCCGAGGAACTCGAGACCGCGTCGTTCGTCGACTATCGCCTTTCCGCTCAGGTGCATTCGCGGGCCGAGCCGCAGGATCAGTTGCTCGTGTGCCGTGTGGACGCCCCGGACGCGCGCGTCTGGTCGGGGCGCGCTTCCTTGGACGCCGAGGCCGTCTGGATGTCGGACGGCACTGAGGTCGAGGCCAGATGGGACCGGTCGGCTCGCGTTCGCGCCATCGTTTTCGACCATCAGGCCGCGCAGAGCAGAGCGCGGCAGATCACGGGCGACGATCGGCGAGAGCTTCGCACGACCGGACTCGCGCCGCACTCCGTCATGGATTCCCAACGGTGGGAGCGGATGTTCGCCTACCTCGACCAGTCCCTGCGGGACGGGATCGCAGACGATCTGCTCGTCGCCGAGCTCGAACGCCATGCCCTGATGATCACGCTTTCGGCGTTCCCGACCACATTCTCCGAATCGCTGCGGCGCCCGGCGCAGCGCGCCGGTGCACCGGCGGCCGTTCGCCGAGCGCTCGCCTACATCGATGCGAACGCGCATCTGGCGATCACCATCGACGACGTCGCGGCCGCGTCCTACATCTCCACTCGCGGTCTGCAATACGCGTTCCGGCGCGCGCTCGATATCACGCCTGCGGATGCTCTGCGTCGGGCGCGCCTCGACGGCGCCCATCGTGATCTCCGCAACGGTCGGGGTCGCTCGGTCGGCGAGGTCGCTCGACGCTGGGGCTTCAGCAACTCCTCGCGGTTCGCTTCGGCCTACCGCGAGGCGTACGGGATGGCGCCCGCACTGCCATCGACCTGACAGGGAACGAATATTCTCTTCGCGTCGCTCGGCGGGTCGGGGGCGAGCGCGGGGCGTCGGAGCGATCTGCGGTTAGAGTTCGAGTGTCCCGGACCTCGGTCCTGCGAGCACGCCCCCGAGGAGAACCATGGTCCACGCGCGCCACCCCCACGAATCGTCCCCACGCTGATGGGAAGCCTCTACTACGGCGACGCGAAGACTCCCATCCACATCGATGACCGCGCGCTCGCGCATCTCAAAGTGGTCATCGCCACCAAGCTCCGTCGTAACGAGAGCTTCACCCTCTCGTGGCGGCACCCGGACGGCGATGCGCCCGGACGTTCCACCCTGTGGCTGCATCCCTCGATCCCGCTCCGCTTCGTCTTCCAGGACGCACAGACGCCGGAGCTGAGCAGAAGGTGGATCGAAGAGCTGGCTCATTCCGCGAGTTCGAGCGGTGGCATCACGCTCGTCGAGGAACATCTCGAGAGCGTCACCGCCGACTGACGGCGCCCGACACCCTCCGAGCTGGACGCCGTCAGCGGCTGGGCTCACACCGCTTCGTCGCCGCTGGTGCTCACGGAGCGACGCGTCGTCGGCTCTCCGGTGGCGGGATCGACGAAGGTGCGCGACACCGTCTCGGTGCGACGCCGACGTGCGAGCAGCACGATGCCGATGAGGAAGACGACGACGCCGGCCCCCATCAGGATGTAGCCGACCATGTCGAGGTCGACCCAGGGAACGTCGACGTTGATTGCGAAGACGAGGATCGCCCCGATCACGAAGAGCGCGATTCCGCTGCCGATGCTCATGGTGCCTCCCGTTCTGCGGCGCGGTGCCGCACATCGAAAGCATGGCGTGGTGCGGCACCGCCGAGGAGGGGCTTGACATCCGCGCGCCCGTTCCCCTCCTCCCCTGTGTGCGGAGACCTCAGGCGGCGTCGGTCGCGGGCTGCTGCAGCCAGAGATCGGGGCCGAAGACCTCGTAGGCGATCCGCTCAGCGGGCACTCCTCGGCGCAGAAGGGTCGCTCTCGCGTTCCGCATGAACTCGAGGGGTCCGCACATGAACACGACCGCGTCTTCCGGCAGCTCCACATCGGTGAGGTCCATCCTGCCCGGAAGAGCGGGATGCAGGGTCGGGGCCCCGTCTGCGTCCTTCGCGTACCAGTTCTGTGCCCTGGCGTCGTCCATCGCGAGCACCTGACGACGAAGTGAGGGATACAGCGCGTGCGTGTCGTGGGCGCGGTCCGCATGGAAGAGCCGCACAGTGCGGCCGGGAGAACGTCGCGACAGGTCCTCGACGATCGCAGCGATCGGAGTGATGCCGATACCCGCCGACACCAGGATCAGCGGGTGCTCGTCGTCGTCGAGCACGACATCGCCTGCCGGCTGCGATACGTCGAGCACTGTTCCGGGATGCGCGTGCTCATGCAGCCAGGTCGACACCAGGCCGTCGGGCAGGCCGCCCTCACCGCGTACCCGCTTCACCGTCACCCGCAGCGAATCGCCTCGCGGCCCGGAGGAGATCGTGTATTGGCGCGGCTGTCGGGAGCCATCCGGCAGGTCGACGGCGATGGTGACGTACTGGCCGGTACGGTGCGAGGCCACTGCCCCCTCCACGGGAGCGAGGAGCAGGGAGATGACGTCGTCGGACTCCACCACGCGCTCCACGACGCGGTGTGTGCGCCACGGCTGCTCGGGATCGGTTCCGCCCTGCGCATAGAGCTTCGCCTCCTCCGCGATGAGCGAGCAGCCGAAGAGCCAGTAGACCTCGTCCCAGGCGGCTCTGACCTCGGGGGTGACGGCATCGCCCAGGACCGTCTGGACAGCGTCGAGGAGGTGGTGCCCGACGATCGTGTACTGGCGTGCCTGTATGCCCAGGGAGACGTGCTTGTGAGCGATCCGGCGCATGACGGGCGTGAAATCGGGGGCCTCGGGGTCGATGAGGTGGACGGCGAACGCAACCACCGATGCGGCCAGCGCCTTGGGCTGCTCGCCTATCGCCTGGTTTGCACGATTGAACACACGGAGCAGTTCCGGATGTGCGGCGAACATCTCGCGGTAGAACAGCGTCGTGATCTCGTCCGCATGCTGCGCGACGACTCCCGCGGTCGCACGCACGACCGCCTCGGACTCCGTTGAGAGTTTCATGACTTCCCTTCTCTTCATCGTCATGGTTCTCCCACCCTTTCCCGCGGCGAGGGTACGCGCCGGGTCTTTCACCGGGTTATTTCCGGTGGAAAGGAGTCCAGGACTGTTCGCGCCCGCCTATCCTCGCCACATGCCCCGTCGCGCCCATGACTTCCGAGGACTCACTCAGCCGCGTCGACTCCAGCTGCTGCACGCCATACAACAGGCGCCCGGCCGGCGCGCCGGCGCGCTCGCCGAGGAGAGCGGCATCCCGCTGAACACCGTCCGGGATCATCTGCGGGTGTTGGAGGACGAGGGGCTGATCCGCAGTGAGACACGAAGGTCCGGCGGTCGAGGGCGTCCGTCCGTCGTCTTCCATCCTGTGCGCGACGTGACATCGAACACCGTCACGCGCTCGCGCGTCGACGGGGCGAGCGAGCGGGGGCGGATGCTCCGAGCCGTGACGGACGATGCCCCGACTGCGCTCGAGGAGGACGCCCTGCGTCAGGTCGACGTCCTCTACGAACACCTCGACGACGCCGGTCTGGACCCCGTCGTCGATGAAGCGGCGCTGCGCTTCGACTTGGCTCCGTGCCGCTATCAAGGGCTGTTGGCGGAAGATCAGGCGCTCGTCTGCGACGTTCACGCCCAGCTCGTCCGCGACGTGCTCCAGCTCAGCGACGGGCCGCTCGAGATGCAGCGGTTGGATCCGTTCGTCTCGCCGCGGCAATGCCGGCTGTTGCTCGGGCGGAGGGAACCCGGGAGCGGTCGTGGCTGAGGAGTAGGGCGGGCGGGACTTGAACCCGCGATCGTTGGGTTATGAGCCCACTGCCTTAACCAGCTTGGCCACCGCCCCGTACTCCTCCCAGCCTAGCGGCCGGGGCCGTCAGGCCGAGGTAGCCGATGAGTGCGTCTGCGAGTGCCCCAGATAGATGTCGGCGTTGGCGATGAGTCCCGCACGCTCCTCGTCACTGAGTGCCCGACGCACCTTCGCGGGAACACCGGCGACGAGGGAACCGGCGGGGATCTCCGTCCCGCCGAGTACGACGGCGCCTCCGGCGACGAGGCAGCCTTCACCGATCACCGCACCGCTGAGGATCACCGATCCCATGCCGACCAGCGTGCCGTCGCCGATCGTGCAGCCATGGACGACCGCATTGTGTCCGACCGATACCTTGGCACCGATCACGACCGGGTGTCCGGCATCCACATGCACCGAGACGTTGTCCTGCACGTTCGAGCCGGGACCGATGACGATCCCGGCCGAGTCGCCACGAAGCACGGCGTTGTACCAGACGCTGGAACCGGCGGCGAGGGAGACTTCACCGATGATGCGCGCCCCGTCTGCGACGAATGCCGTCGCGTCGATCGACGGTGTGCTGTTCGGCAGGGCGAGGACAGAGGCTCCGGACGCGATGCTCATGAGGCGAGACTACCCTCACTTCCCCGGAATCACGCGGAAGTGAGCCGAGCCTCAGCTTGCTTGCGGAATGTATGAGGCTGAGTAGCGTTGTCTTCATCAGATACGAGAACCCGTTCCAGAGGAGCACAAGATGAGCAAGGCACAGACCGTTTCCACCACCGCCATCGACCCGACCGTGGCTGCAGGGGCGGCCCAGTTCCTCTCCCCTGTCGTGCTCGGCCTCCAGGCGCTGACGATCAACGGCAAGCAGGCACACTGGCATGTCCGCGGCGCCAACTTCATCGGCGTCCACGAGTTGCTCGACACGATCGTCGCCCACGCCGGTGACTTCGCAGACACCGCCGCAGAGCGGATCGTCGCGCTCGGTCTGCCGATCGACGCTCGCGTCAACGCAGTCGCCGACAAGGCGGGAACCACCTCCGTCGCCGCCGGCTTCGCCCAGTCGGACGAACTGATCCGCGCCGTCATCTCTGACATCGACGCGATCCTCGTCGACGTCAAGGCCGCCGTCGACGGCCTCGACGAGGTCGACCTCACCAGCCAGGACGTCGCGATCGAGATCCAGCGCGGCCTCGAGAAGGACCGCTGGTTCCTGGTCTCGCACATCGCCGCCTGATCTGATCGGCAAGGGGCGATCCTCGGTTCTCCGAGGATCGCCCCTTCTTCGTGCGCGCTTCGTGCGTGCGGAAGATCAGCCGATGTGGGTGACGTATCCGGCCAGAATCGTGGAGCGAACGGGCATGGATCGCAGGTCCGCCCCTGTCGCCGTGCGAGGATCTGCAGCGCAGAGGGCGATGTCGGCGGGCTCGCCCGGACGCACCGACGAACGCACGCTCGCCTCGAGCGCCTGGTCGATTGTGATCCGTTCTTCCGGATGCCAGGGTTCCCGCGCGTCGTCGGTGCGCGATACCGCAGCCGCGATGGCGTGCCAGGGGTCGAGCTCGGCGACGGGTGCATCGGATCCGAAACGCAGGTGCACGCCGGCATCGCGCAGCGATGCCAGCGGATAGCCGATCGCGGTCTGCTCCGCCCAGTGGCGATCCACCAGATCACGGTCATCCACGGCGTGCTGCGGCTGGACGCTGGCGACCACCCCGAGGCGCGCGAACCGCGCGAGATCGCTGTGTCGGACGAGTTGCACATGTTCGATCGACCCGACGGCGCCCGTGGTGGTGAAGGCGTCGAGCGCCGAGGTGATCGCCCGGTCGCCGATCGCATGCACGGCCACGCCCAGACCAGCGCCTGTCGCCCGGGTCAGGAGCGCGACGAGTTCATCGGAAGGCACGGTGAGCATCCCGAAGTTGTCGGGGTCACCGGGATAGGAGTGCGAGCAGGCGGCGGTTCGCGTGCCCAGCGAACCGTCGGTGATGATCTTCAGCGGCCCGACGTGGACCAGGCCTCTACCCGGTGTCGGAACGTCGTGCTCCTCGCGGAGTTCTCCCGTGCGCAACCCGGCGCCGATCGCACGGTCGAGGTCGAAGGGGTAGACCGCGAACTCGACACGGTGCCAGACGAAGCCGGCCTGGACCCGTCGCGGCCAGGCTTCCGCACTCCACGCCATGTCGAAGTCGACCAGGCCGGTGATGCCGCGCGCGGCGGCCTGCTCTCCAGCGCGCATCATGGCGCGGTCGCCATGGGCGGCGTCGACCGCGTTGAGGCGCCGCGAGATCTCGAAGGCGTCGGTCTCGCGGAGCACACCATCGTCGCTCCGGAACCCCTCACGAGCGAGCGCCGCGGTGTTGAGCCAGACGCTGTGGACGTCGGCATTGATGAGGTAGGTCGGGATGTCCCCGGTCGCCGCGTCCAGGAGGTCGAGTGAGGGCCGATCCGACCACAGGGCGTCGCGGAAACCGGTGCCGACACGACGTCCATCCGGCAACGGGGCCACGCCGCTCATCGCCGCGGCGGCAGCGGCGGCGGATTCCACGTGACCGAGCGGCGCTCGTTCCGATGCCAGAGCCCATTGCACCGTGTGCACGTGGTTGTCCCAGAGCCCCGGAACGGCCCAGGCGCCATCACCGCGGATGACCTCGCCCCGCGCCGGCAATGCACCGGTCGGCGCGATGTCGACGATGCGCCCGTCGGCGATGAAGATGTCCACGGGCTCGTCATCCATCAGGAATTCGCGCCCGGGGCCCGCGATCCGCACGGCCGTGATGGTGTCGATCGCCGCTCCGCGTTCTGTCACTGCTGTGGTCCTCCTCGGCGCGCGTCCTGTGCGCGCCGCATCTCCGCGGCGAGAGCCGGGTTGGAATACGGTCCGTCGGTCGACAGCGCGGCGATCACCGTCTCGATCGTCTCCGGCGGCTTGTTCTGACTGAGTTTCCTCTTGGCGACGACGCGGGTCGGCGTCAACCGGAAGCCGACAGTCCCCGAAGCGAGCCGCTCGATGTATCCCGGGTCGTTCGGACGCTCCCACATACGCCTCGGTTCCGGCATCCGCGATTCGAATCGCTCCACCAGCCGGTCGAGGACGACGAGGTTCTCTTCGTCCGTGAGGATCTCAGGCACGCCGGCCAGATGCACGGCGGTGTAGTTCCACGTCGGCACGGCGGCGACATCGCCGTACCAGCCCGGAGACACGTAACCGTGTGGACCCTGGAACACCGCGAGCATCTCTCGCCGGCCCATGCCGTGGATGAGATCGTCCGGACGGCCGACGTGCCCGACGACGGTCAGGTCGTCGCGCGATTCGTCGAGGAGAACGGCGTAGTGGGAGGCGACGAGTCCGTCATCGCCCGCGCTCATGATCGTCGCCCACGGATTCGCCTCGATCACTCGGCGGATCTCGGTCACGTCGGCCAGCGTGAAGCTGGGATTCTGTCGCATTCGATCAGCCTAGAACGGATGGCGGTGGCAGGTGCGTGGTCAGGCCTGACAACGGGGGCACCAGTAGAGCTTGCGCGCGCCGATCTCCTCGAGGGCGATCTCCGTCCCGCAGATGCGGCACGGAAGCCCCGCGCGGTGATACACCCAGTGGCGGTCGTCGCGGTTTGCCATCGCCGCTCGATAGTCCGCACCTGTGAGGCCGTCCATCGTCATCATCTGCCCGGTCTCCACACCGACGGCGAGCAGCCGCACCCAATCGTTCCAGAGCGCACGCACGACGTCTTCGGGCACATCCCGACCAGGTGTGTGCGGATTCAGCCGCTGCCGGAACAGCATCTCGGCCCGGTACACGTTCCCGATGCCGCTCACGACCGACTGGTCCATGAGCAGGAGTGCGATGACCGTCGGCTTCTTCCGGACCGCCCGGACGAACCGTTCTTCGTTCTCGACCGGATCGCCGACGAGCGGATCGGGCCCCAGCTTGGCGACGGTGGCGAGCATCTCTTCGGGCGTCTGCAGCACACAGGCGGTCGGTCCTCGGAGGTCGGCTGCGGTGATGTCGGTCATCAGGCGAAGGCGCACCTGCCCGACGACAGGAGGAGGCCACTCCATCCCCTCGTCGGCGAGGCCCTTCGTCTGCTCCGACATGCGCACATGCACCCGGGTGCGTCGAGGGGCTCCGATCGACGCCAGCGAGTTCTCCCCCGCATCATCGAGGATCGGCTCGTCGAGGACGGTACCCCGCTGGTTGGTCTGGCCCATCCGCCCGTTCGCCGAGGCGATGGTCGGGTCGACGAGGATCTCGCCCGCGAAATCCCACGCCCCGTACAGACCGAGGTGCACGCGGAGCCACAGATCGCCTTCCGTCTCGAGGAACATCTGCTTGCCGACGGCCTGCACGCTCACCGCCGCGCGCCCGTCGAGGACAGCGGCACCTTCGGCGAACCGGCCCTGCGGGCTGGAGGCGCTCAGCGTCTTGCCGACGAAGTTGCGGTCGAACTGACGAGCGATCCGGTGGACGGAATGACCCTCGGGCATCTCAGGCCCGCGGGTCCGGGAGCAGGGAGCCGTCGCGTTCGAAGTCCGCGATCTGGCCGATGCGCCGCACGTGGCGCTCGTCTCCGGAGAACGGCGTCTCGATGAAACGGTCGATGAACGAGGTGACCTCGTCGTAGGTGTGCTGTCGTGCGCCGATGGAGATCACGTTGGCGTCGTTGTGCTCGCGGGCCAGTTCTGCTGTCGAGAGGTTCCACACGAGTGCGGCACGGACGCCTTCCACCTTGTTCGCAGCGATCTGCTCGCCGTTTCCGGAACCTCCGAAGACCACACCCAGAGCTTCGACGCCCGCCCGCTGATCGGCGATGACCGCCTGAGCCGCGCGGATGCAGAACGCGGGGTAGTCGTCGACCGCGTCGTACTCGATCGGACCGTGATCGACGACCTCGTGTCCGGCTGCGCGCAGATGTCCCTGCAGCTGGGTGGAGAAGTCGAGGCCCGCGTGGTCGGTGGCGATGTGGATGCGCATGACTCCCATCCTAGAAGTGCGCGTGCATCACCGAGAGGTCACGGGGCGACACCAGCCGCGGCCGGCTTGAAGCCCGCGCGGATGTTCTCGCAGCACCCGGGACGGCACACGTCGAAACCGCCAGGAAGAGAGGTGACATGCGCGCGCTCCTCGTTGGGACGGCCCTGGAGACGTTCCTCGATCAGGTCGACGATGCCCGTCACGAACGCGGGCGACACGCCCGGGGTGGGAGTGCGCGTGAAGGAGAGACCTGCTTCCTCCGCCGCCTCCGCCGCCTCGGTGTCGAGATCCCACAGGACCTCCATGTGATCGCTCATGAAGCCCACTGGTACGACGGCGACGGCCTTGCGACCGCGCTCGGGCAGCTCGCCGATCACGTCGCACACATCGGGCTCGAGCCACGGCTGCGAGGCGGGGCCGGAACGGGACTGGTAGACGAGTTCCCAGGACACATCGGCGGATGCCGGAACGGTCTGCCGCACGCGGTCCATCACCCAGGCGGCGACGGCGAGATGCTGTGCGGCGTACGCACCGCCTTCGCCCCAGTCGATGTCCCGTGCACCGGAGCGCTCGGCATCGGCCGTCGGGATGCTGTGCGTCGAGAAGAGGATCTGGATGTCGGCTGCGGCGACACCCTCGGCGAGGAAGCCTTCGACAGCCTCCCGCACGCCGGTCTCGAACGCTTCGACGAACCCCGGGTGATCGTAGAAGGGACGGATCTTGTCGATCGTCACGGTCTCGCCCAGGCCCGTCTCCTCGAGGATGCGGGCGAAGTCCTCGCGATACTGACGGCAACTGGAGAACGAGCTGTATGCACTGGTGGCGAAAGCCAGGAGGGTGTTGTGACCGTTGCCCGACGCCTCGGTGACGACCTCTTCCAGGTACGGGGCCCAGTTGCGGTTCCCCCAGTAGACAGGGAGCGTGATGCCTCGCTCGACCAGGGCGTTCTCGAGCGCCTGCTTGAGCACACGGTTCTGCCCGTTGATCGGGCTCACTCCGCCGAAGTGACGATAGTGGTGTGCAACCTCTTCGAGTCGTTCGTCGGGGATGCCGCGCCCGCGCGTCACATTCCGGAGGAACGGGATCACGTCTTCCTGACCCTCCGGCCCGCCGAATCCGGCGAGAAGGATCGCGTCGTAGGCGACCGGCGTGGTCACGAAGGGCGCACCGCCGGAGGCAGCAGGCGAAGCAAAGGGAACGACATTCGGCTCGATCGCAGTCACCCCTCCATCCTCCCACCTCGGCGGAGTGCGGGAGTGCGCGCATTCACCGTTTCTATCCGTTTCCGTTCCTGCGCCGCTGCGAGAGGGCATCCGTCGCACTGGCGTAGGCTGTCAGGGTTGCCGTCGGCGCCAACTGCGCCCAGCCCCGGTGACATCCCCTCACCCCTGGGAGTACAGCTGTGCCTGGAGAGAACCTCACCCGCATCGAAGCGCAGGAGCGCCGCGACGTCGTCGACACTCAGTCCTATGAAGTCGCCCTCGATCTGACCAAGGGCGCCGAAGTGTTCGGCTCCCGCAGCGTGGTGCGCTTCACCGCGACACCGGAGGGCTTCACCTTCATCGACCTCATCGCCCGCGAGGTGCGCGAGATCTCGCTCAACGGCGAGCAGTTGGACCCGAACGAGGTCTTCGCCGACTCGCGCATCGCGCTCACCGGGCTGCAGGCCGAGAACGTCCTCGTCGTGGACGCCGACTGCGAATACACCAACACGGGAGAAGGACTGCACCGCTTCGTCGACCCCGTCGACGGGGAGGTCTACCTCTACTCCCAGTTCGAGGTGCCCGACTCGCGCCGCGTGTTCGCGGTCTTCGAGCAGCCCGACCTCAAGGCGACGTTCCAGTTCACCGTGACGGCACCGGCAGCGTGGAAGGTCGTCTCCAACTCCCCCACGCCCGAGCCCATCGTGCACGACGACGACGTCACCGCCACCTGGGGCTTCGAGCCGACCCCGCGCATCTCGTCGTACATCACCGCACTCGTCGCCGGACCGTATGAATCGACCTTCTCGGAGCTGACGAGCGCCTCCGGCCGTGTCATCCCGCTGGGCGTGTACGGCCGCAAGAGCCTGTGGCAGCACCTCGACGCCGACTACATCTTCGACAAGACGCGCGAGGGCTTCGCCTACTTCGAGTCGAAGTTCGGCGTGCCGTACCCGTTCGCCAAGTACGACCAGCTCTTCGTGCCGGAGTTCAACGCCGGCGCCATGGAGAACGCGGGAGCGGTCACCTTCACCGAGACCTACGTCTTCCGCAGCAAGGTGACGGATGCTGTCAAGGAGCGCCGCGTCGTCACGATCCTGCACGAGCTCGCCCACATGTGGTTCGGTGACCTCGTCACCATGAAGTGGTGGAACGACCTCTGGCTGAACGAGTCGTTCGCTGAGTGGGCGTCGACCATCGCCACCGCCGAGGCCACCGAGTGGACCGAGGCGTGGACCACGTTCAATGCCATGGAGAAGACCTGGGCCTACCGCCAGGACCAGCTCCCATCCACTCACCCGATCGTCGCCGAGATCAACGACCTCGAAGACGTGCAGGTGAACTTCGACGGCATCACATACGCCAAGGGCGGTTCCGTCCTGAAGCAGCTCGCCGCCTGGGTCGGCATCGAGGCGTTCTTCGCGGGCGTGTCGCAGTACTTCCAGAAGCACTCCTGGGGCAACACCGAGCTGAGCGACCTGCTCTCCGAGCTGGAAGCCACCAGCGGCCGTGACCTCGGTTCCTGGTCGAAGAAGTGGCTGGAGACCGCCGGCGTGAACACGCTCGAGCCGGTCATCGCAGAGGACCACGATGGAAAGATCTCGCGCTTCGCGATCACGCAGACCGCGCCGGCGGACTACCCGACGATTCGTCCGCACCGGCTCGGAATCGGCTTCTACACGCTGACCGACGGTTCGCTCACGCGCACGCACTACCTCGAGGTCGACGTCGACGGCGACCGCACCGAGGTGCCCGAGCTGCAGGGTCTCGCCCGGCCCGACCTCGTGCTGCTCAACGACAACGATCTCGCCTACGCGAAGATCCGCCTCGACGAGAAGTCGCTCGCCACCGCGATCGCGCACCTCGCCGACATCCACGACCCGCTCGCCCGCTCGCTCGTCTGGGGTGCCGCGTGGGATCAGACCCGCGACGCCGAGACCGGGGCCTCGGAGTACCTCGACCTCGTGCTGGGGAACATCGGTCGCGAGACCGAGTCGACGACGGTGCGCACCACGCTCGCCCAGCTGCGCACTGCGGCGACGCTGTACGTCACGCCGGCCGACCGCGAGGCGGCGCGGCTGAAGATCGCCGACGGCCTGTGGAGTCTCGCGGAGTCCGCCGAGCCGGGCAGCGACAGCCAGCTGCAGTTCGTCACCGCCTTCGCCAACGCGCTGGTCACCCCGGAGCATGCCGGCATCATCGGGCGTCTGCGCTCCGGCGAGGACACCCTGCCCGGGCTCGAGATCGATGCCGACCTGAACTGGCAGCTCCTCGTGGGCCTCGCCACGATCGGCGCGACGGATGCCGCGACCATCGATGCCGCTCTCGCCGCGGACAACACCGCCAAGGGCGGGGAGTTCGCGGCACAGGCCCGCGCCTCTCTCCCGGACTCGGCGTCGAAGAAGGCCGCATGGGCGTCGCTCATCGAGCGCGATGACGCCCCGAACACGATCGTCCGCTCGGCGGCACTCGGCTTCACGCACCCGTCCGGAGCAGCGGCGCTGAGCGAGTTCGTCCCCGCGTACTTCGACATGCTGCTCCCCGTCTGGGAGTCGCGCACCTATCAGATCGCGCAGTACCTGATCGTCGGGCTCTTCCCGACGGCCCTGGCCGACATCGCCCTCCGCGACGCGACCCGCGGCTGGCTGGCCGCCCACCAGGACGCTGCACCGGCACTGCGCCGACTCGTGCTCGAGAATCTGGCCGATGTCGAACGGGCGCTCGCTGCGCAGGCGCGCGACGCCGAGGACTGATACCGGCGTAGTTGATCCCGGAGTAGCAACCGAATCGGAGGCCATCTGCCCCGCGAACGGCGCGTCCGACGAGGACGCACCGTCCCCGGGGCAGGTGGTCTCCGTTTTCGCGTGCGGCATCCACCACCCAGCCAGTGCAGAGGCCCGATCGCTAGGATCGGTGGTGATGATGATCCCCTCCACGACAGACACTCCTCCCGACCCCGTGCCGCTTCCCGACTGGGTGATGGCGCTGCTCGGCTGGCTCGGAGCTGCCGGCATGAAGGTGCTCGCCGTCGCGATCATCATCGTGTCGTGCGTGGTGATCGGCCTCGTGCTTCGCGTCGTCATCCGGCGCGTGGTGCACCGCATCGTCGACAGCGCCAAGAACAAGGCGTCCGTCGACGACACACAGGCGCTCGAGCGCTCGCCACTTGCCGACATGCGACTGGTGCAGCGCACCCGCACCCTCGGTACGATCCTGCAGAACATCGTCAATGTGATGCTGGTCGTGATCGCGATCGTGCTCATCGTGAACGCCATCGACAACAGCCTGCTCGGTTCGCTCACCCTCCTCACCGCCGCCGTCGGTGCCGGCCTCGGTTTCGGCGCCCAGAACATCGTCAAGGATGTGCTCAACGGGATCTTCATCGTCGCGGAGGACCAGATCGGTATCGGCGATGTGGTCGACCTCGGTCTCGCGAGCGGTGTGGTCGAGTACGTCAGCGTGCGCATCACGCAGGTGCGCGACGTCAACGGAACCCTCTGGTACGTGCGCAACGGCGAGGTCACCCGCATCGGCAACATGTCACAGGGATGGGCACGCTCCATCATCGACATCGGGGTGCCGGCGGACTCGGACCTCGAACAGGTCGAGCACATCATGCTCGAGACCGCGCAGGGCTTGTCGAAGGACCCGAAGTGGCGCACCCGCATCATCGAGAAGCCGGAGCTGTGGGGGCTCGAATCCATCGACGGCGATGCGCTCGTCGTCCGCATCGTTATCAAGGCCCGTGCGAACGCGAAGGACGACGTGGCCCAGGAGCTGCGTCGTCGCTTGCGTGCCGCGCTCCTCGAGAAGGAGATCGGCGTGCCCCGGATGGTCGATGTGGTGCCGACGGGGCTCGACGGCGCCCGTCGGGTACGAGGAGCGAACCCACCCAGGACCCGTCCGAACGCGGTCACGGGCGTGCCGATCATCCCCGATCGTGGGATCTGGCGCCGCAAGAAGCCGAATGATGACGGGAGCCCTCAGAAGTGACGTTCTACGACGAGATCGGCGGGCATGAGACCTTTCGGAAGATCGTCTCGGTGTTCTACCGCGAGGTCGCGCTCGACCCCGTGATGAAGCCGATGTACCCCGAGGAGGATCTCGGACCGGCGGAGGATCGGCTCCGGATGTTCCTCGAGCAGTACTGGGGAGGGCCGACGACCTATGGCGAGACGCGAGGGCACCCCCGGCTGCGCATGCGACACATGCCCTTCCACATCGATGCCGATGCCCGCGATCGTTGGCTTCGTCATATGAGAACGGCCGTCGACGAAGCGCAGTTGTCTCCTCTGCACGAAACGACGCTGTGGGACTACCTGGAGCGCGCCGCCTATGCCATGGTGAACACACTCGAGCCTTCCGGCATCGGCGCCGGTCCCGGCGGCCGTCCCACGCTCGAGACCCGCTCACGTCAGGAATCAACGGAGAACTCATGACGACAACGCCCCTGTCCACAGACGTCCTGGTGATCGGATGGGGGTTGGCCGGTCTGGTGGCCGCCGCAGAGGCGCTCGACGCCGGTCGGCGCGTCATCCTGGTCGACCAGGAGCCGCGCACCAATCTCGGCGGTCAGGCCTGGTGGTCGTTCGGCGGGCTGTTCTTCATCGACTCCCCCGAGCAGCGGCGTCTCGGCATCAAGGATTCTCTCGAGCTGGCGACTCAGGACTGGTTCGGCAGCGCCGGCTTCGACCGGCCGGAGGACGAGTGGCCTCGCCGTTGGGCCGAGGCCTACCTGCAGTTCGCTGCCGGCGAGAAGCGCGCCTGGTTGCGAGAGCGCGGCGTCGGTTTCTTCCCGGTGGTGGGCTGGGCTGAGCGAGGAGGCTACGGCGCCATCGGTCCCGGCAACTCCGTCCCGCGGTTCCACATCACCTGGGGTACCGGTCCGGGGATCGTGGCCCCTTTCGCGGCGGCTGTCGAACAGGGCGAGCGGGAGGGACGGCTCACGGTCCTCCCCCGACACCGCGTGACGGAACTGCTCGCCGCAGACGGGACCGTCACCGGAGCGCGAGGAGACGTCCTCGCGACGAGCGGATCCAGCCGCGGTGTGCCGTCCTCCCGCGACGTCATCGGCGAGTTCGAGATCACTGCGACGGCGACCATCGTCTCGTCGGGTGGCATCGGAGGCAACCACGACCTCGTCCGCGCAGCCTGGCCGGCGCGCCTCGGTACCGCGCCGGAGCACATGCTCACCGGGGTACCGGCATACGTCGACGGATCGATGCACGGTGTGAGCG
Organism: Microbacterium maritypicum MF109; assembly: GCF_000455825.1. Classification (GTDB taxonomy): domain Bacteria; phylum Actinomycetota; class Actinomycetes; order Actinomycetales; family Microbacteriaceae; genus Microbacterium; species Microbacterium maritypicum_A. The sequence continues at coordinate 174,786 of NZ_ATAO01000206.1, read as the reverse complement.
AAGCTGCGGGCGCCCGGCTGATCAATGGCGACCGGATGTGGCACTACGTCGAGGGCATCACGAACTGGGACCCGGTATGGCCGTCACACGGTATCCGCATCCTCCCCGGCCCCTCCTCGCTCTGGCTTGACGCGACCGGTAAACGACTCCCCGTCCCCCTGTTTCCCGGATTCGACACCCTCGGAACGCTGGAGCACCTGCGCACCACCGGTCACGATCATTCCTGGTTCGTCACGTCGCGCCAGATCGTCGAGAAGGAATTCGCGCTTTCCGGTAGCGAGCAGAATCCTGATCTCACCGGCAAGGACGTCGGTCTCCTGGTGAGATCCCGCCTGGCCAAAGGGCCGACCGGGCCTGTGCAGTCGTTTCTCGACGAGGGCGAGGACTTCATCGTGGAGAACGACCTCGAATCGCTCCTCGAGCAGATGCAGCGTCATGCCGGAGGAGAGCTCCTCGACATCGACAACGTCCGGCGCGAGGTGATCGCCCGTGATCGTGGGATGGAGAACGACTTCACGAAGGACGCGCAGATCGGGATGCTCCGATCGATGCGCAGCTACCGGGGCGACAAGCTGATCCGTACCGCTGCACCGCATCGTCTCCAGGATCCTGCGGCCGGACCGCTCGTCGCCGTGAAGCTTCACGTGCTCACGCGGAAGTCTCTGGGCGGAATCAACACCGACCTCGAGGGCCGCGCTCTGAACGCAGCCGGAGAGCCGATCCCGGGGCTCTATGCGGCAGGCGAGGCGAGCGGCTTCGGTGGCGGGGGCGTGCACGGCTACCGGGCCCTCGAAGGCACGTTCCTCGGCGGTTGCCTGTTCTCGGGACGGACGGCGGGGCGGGCAGCGGCACTCGCGGGCTGAGGCACGTTCCGAGAGCGCCGGTTCCAGCTTTCCGGATGATGCCGTTCCGGGGATCCCTCCTGCCTGTTCGGGCTATCCCGAAGAAGTGTGTTCGTCACTCGAATCGCTCGGCGTTCGTTCCTACTGTGGCCTCGTGCGCCTCCTCCCCGTTCTCGGTCTCCTGTCCGTTCTGATCCCGGGCACCGCGGTTCCCGCCGCCGCGACTTCCGCCCCACTCTCCTCCGACGCCACCGTGCAGGCCTACGTGGATGCGTTCGCCACACCGGGCATAGCTGCGGCGGTGGTCTCCGACGGAGGCGTCGAGCTGATCGTGCGCGGTCGGGATGGGGACGGACGCACGATCACCCCGCACACGCTGTTTCGGATCGCTTCGATGAGCAAGTCGATGACGGCCACGGCGGTCATGCTGCTCGTTCAGGACAGGAAGATCGCGCTCGACGACCGGGTGATCGACACACTTCCGGAGTTCACCATGGCCGACGAGCGCTATGAGGAGGTCACGATACGGCAGCTGCTGTCGCACACCTCCGGACTCTCGCTGCGAACCAACCCCGAGTTCGCGCTCCCCGCACCACGGACGACCGAGGCGGTCGTGGCCGAGCTCCGCGATCGGCGGCTGGTGGCCGAGCCCGGCGCCCGATTCGAGTATCACAACACCAATTACTCGATCGCGGCGCGCGTCGTCGAAGTCGTCTCCGGCGAGTCGCTGGACGACTTCCTCCGGCAGCGCCTCTTCGTCCCGCTCGGCATGCTCGACACACAGAGCGTCGATGCCTGCGATCAGGCGGTCGAACGACTTGCCCCCGGCTTCTCCGTCGTGCTCGGACTCGCCTACGTCATGCCGGAGATGCCCGGACGCTGCGGGGGGAACGGAGGTGTGGTGTCGACGCTCGCCGACATGGTGCGGTGGCTTCGGTTCCAGCAGGGCGAGGTCGGAGCGGGCGTCCTGGATCGCATACTGCTCGAAGAGCTCCATGTCTCTCAGCCGGGCGCGGAGTCCTACGCCCTCGGCTGGCAACGCGCCGCTCCGGGCGGAGGCGACGCCCCCGGCTTCGTCTCCCACGGCGGCACATTGGCCACGTTCACCGGTTCGATGGCATTCGTTCCCGAGACGGGCCGAGCGGCAGTGGTGCTGACGAACGGCGTCGGCTCTCCCGGCGAGCTGGTGCAGAACCTGATCGTCGGTGCCGACGGGGTGGCGGCGAAGCCGTATGAGAATCCGCTGAACATCGTCAACGGGATCCTGTCGGCTCTCGCCGTGCTCGCTCTGATCCTTCTCCTGGTGACCGCACTTCGTGCTCCGCGGTGGGCAGCGCGAAGACCACGCAGCTGGCTTCGTCTGATCTCGCTGACGCTCGTCATCGTGGCGGGCCTGTTCGTCCCGCTCGCACCGGCATTGCTCGGAGGATCGGTCGAATGGCAGTACTGGGTATTCGACCTCTGGCTGTTCCCGCTCCTCGACGTTCTCGGGATCGTGCTCGTGCTGGGGGGAATCAGTGCTCTGGTGAGCAGGATCGTCGCACTCCGCGTCGTGCCGGTCGCGTTACGGGGGCGCCTGCGCGCTTCGCGTCAGTCGAGCACGCCGGTCTGACGCACGCTCGTGAGGCCAGAGGCGACCGGTCCCCGAGAGAGCACATGCCCGCGCCGGAAGGCGAGTCGCGTCCATCGCCCGGATCGAGTCACCGATACCTGCTCCTCGCCGGAGATGAAACCCATCGCGTCCGCGGCGAAGGCGACCCCTCTCGGCAGACCCTCGAGCTCCTCGTCCGGCTCACCCCAGATCGCGGCACGCAGCGCCCGCACGGCTTCTTCTCCGGCGCCCGGCGTCGCGCCTCGGGCGACGGCGGAAATGCCCCACTGTGCTCGTCGGGCCAGCGTCGAGGCGTCGAGGACGGCTGACCGTTCCCATGCACCGCGAGGCGGAGCGATGCCGGCCCAGGCCGGAGAGAGGCCCGTATCCGGGAGGGTCAGGCGATCGAGTCCGTCGGTCTGCGTGAGTTGATCGACGACGACATCGCACTCGAGTTCGGGGTCGGCATGGACGATGCGCATCGCGAGGATCGTCGGCGTCTGATCGAACAGACCGTGTGGTGCCAGGGCCGCCGTCGTGAGCGCGAGGACTCCCCCCGTCGCCTGCAGTCGTACGCCCTCGTCGCTGATTCTGGCGGCTCGCCCCACGAATGTCAGAACGTCTTTCGCCGTGTCGGCGTCGGCGAGGAGAAGGTGATGCGGCACGCGTTCTAAACTACCAACGGAGCGGCGTCCCGGGGCGCGGAGAGGAATCCATGAGCGCGGAAGAACACGCCATCCAGACCGTCGAGCGACTGCTCGAGGTCCTCGATCTCGATTCGACCCAGGCACGGACCACCGAGGACATCTTTACCGGTTCGTCGCACCCGATGCCCAGCGGGCGGATCTACGGTGGACAGGTTCTCGCCCAGGCGCTCCTCGCTGCGGAACGCACTCTTCCCGAAGATCGGGCGGTGCACTCGATGCATGGATACTTCCTGCGCCCCGGCGATGCGAGTCAGGGCATCACGATCTCGGTCGACCGTATTCATGACGGGCGCTCATTCTCGACACGCCGTGCCCAGGCATACCAGAACGGCGTACCCATCTTCTCGATGATCGCCTCGTTCCAGGATGCGGATCCCGGCGTCGAGCATGCGTCGTCGATGCCCGAGGGCATCCCCGAGCCTGAGGCCCTCCAGCCGGACGAGGACCGTGTACAGGGACTCCCCGGCGGCACGGCGCGGATGCTGAGCGACCGAGCGGCTGATGTCCGCCATGTCGACTCGCCGATGTATCTGCCGAGCGACGATGCCCGCACACCGCAGCAGGCCGTGTGGATGCGCCTTCGCGCGCCGCTTCCGGACGACCAGCGTCTGCACCGCGCAGCGCTCGCCTACCTCAGCGACATGACGATCCAGGAGTCGATTCTTCGCGCCCACGGGGTCTATTGGGCGCTCCCCGGCCTCAAGGTCGCGAGTCTCGATCACGCGATGTGGTGGCACCGCCCTGCTCGCGTGGATGAGTGGCTGCTCTACGTACAGGAGTCCCCCAACGCCCGCGGAGGCCGCGGACTCGCCACCGGACGGATCTTCACACGCGACGGCACCCTGGTGGCGAGTGTCGCCCAGGAGATCATGATCAGGGTTCCCGACGGCCAGGACTGATTTATCCGCTCAGACGCTCGTCGTGCTGCGGGTCTGCCCGGGGGCCGTGCTCTGGTGCACGCCGGCGGTACGTGTGGCGGTCAGCGGTGGCTGTACTCGATCGATTCGCCGACGTACGGATCCCACGCGTCGCGCATCTCCTGGGTGAGACGGGTGGGGCGTCCGGTCTTCGCATCGACGAGCACGATGATCGCCGTGGAGCGGGCGTAGATCTGACGCGGCGCCGCCGTGGGATCGTTGTGCACCTCGTAGCAGACCTCGACGCTGGATCCGCCGAGCTTGCCGAACCACATCTGCACTTCGAGCGGTCGCCGCTGGTAGGGCACCGGCGCGAGGTACTCGATCTCCTGTCGCGCGATGAGGGTGAGGATCCCCTCATCGATACCCGAGTCGAGCACCGCGGTGGATGGTGCCTCTTCGCCGGGGCCTGCACGCCAGAATGCTCGCACACGAGCTTCCTCGAGCAGCTTCAGCATCGAGGTGTTGTTGACGTGGTTGAACGCATCCAGATCGCCCCAGCGGAGCTGGATCGGGATGTGCAGGCGGGGCCCCGGCGTCGCAGTCACGAGGTGCTCAGTCGCGCGTCAGCTTGCGGTGCGTCGAACGGTGCGGCTTGGCCGCATCGGCTCCGAGGCGTTCGATCTTGTTCTCCTCATACGCCTCGAAGTTGCCCTCGAACCAGTACCACTGGTCCGGCTTCTCGTCGGTGCCCTCGTAGGCGAGGATGTGCGTGGCGATGCGGTCGAGGAACCACCGGTCGTGGGTGATGACCACGGCGCATCCGGGGAATTCGAGCAGAGCGTTCTCGAGCGAGCTGAGGGTTTCGACATCCAGGTCGTTCGTCGGCTCGTCGAGGAGCAGCAGGTTACCGCCCTCCTTGAGCGTCAGTGCGAGGTTCAGGCGGTTGCGTTCTCCACCGGAGAGCACCCCGGCCTTCTTCTGCTGGTCCGGCCCCTTGAAGCCGAACTTCGAGACGTACGCCCTGGACGGGATCTCGGTCTTGCCGACGGTGATGTAGTCGAGGCCGTCGGAGACGACTTCCCACAGCGTCTTGTTCGGGTCGATGTTGGAGCGCGATTGGTCGACGTAGCTGATCTTGACCGTCTCACCGATCTTCAGATCTCCGCCGTCCAGCGGCTCGAGGCCCACGATGGTCTTGAACAACGTCGTCTTTCCCACGCCGTTCGGACCGATGACGCCGACGATGCCGTTCGGCGGCAGGCTGAAGCTCAGGCCGTCGATGAGCGAGCGCCCGTCGAAGCCCTTCTTCAGGTTCTTGGCCTCGATGACGACGCTTCCGAGTCGAGGACCGGCGGGAATCTGGATCTCCTCGAAATCCAGCTTCCTGGTGCGCTCGGCCTCGGATGCCATCTCCTCGTAGCGGGCGAGACGTGCCTTCGACTTCGTCTGGCGACCCTTCGCGCTGGAGCGCACCCACTCCAGCTCCTCCTTGAGGCGCTTGGCGAGTTTGGCGTCCTTCTTGCCCTGGATCTCGAGGCGCTCGCCCTTCTTCTCCAGGTACGTCGAGTAGTTGCCCTCGTAGCCGATCAGGCGACCGCGATCGACCTCGGCGATCCACTCGGCCACGTGGTCGAGGAAGTACCGGTCGTGGGTGATCGCGATGACGGCACCCTTGTACGCCTGCAGGTGCTGCTCGAGCCACAGCACGCTCTCGGCGTCGAGGTGGTTGGTCGGCTCGTCGAGAAGCAGGAGATCGGGCTTCTGCAGGAGCAGCTTCGCCAGCGCCACTCGACGCTTCTCGCCACCGGAGAGAGGCGCGATCGCGGCGTCTCCCGGCGGTGTGCGGAGCGCATCCATGGCCTGGTCGAGCTGCGAGTCGAGGTCCCAGCCGTCGGCCGCGTCGATCTCTTCCTGGAGCGAACCCATCTCGGCGAGGAGCGCGTCGAAGTCGGCATCGGGATCGGCCATCAGCGCCGAGATCTCGTTGAAGCGGTCGAGCTTCGCCTTGATCGCGATGCCGTCCTGGATGTTCTCGAGCACGGTCTTCGTCTCGTCGAGTTCCGGCTCCTGCATCAGGATGCCGACAGTGAACCCCGGGGAGAGCTTCGCCTCACCGTTCGACGGAGTGTCGAGACCTGCCATGATCTTGAGGATCGTCGACTTGCCCGCGCCGTTGGGACCGACCATGCCGATCTTGGCCCCGGGGAGGAACGCCATGGTCACGTCGTCGAGGATGAGCTTCTCGCCCACTGCCTTGCGCGCACGAACCATCGAGTAGATGTACTCAGCCACCGAAAACCGCTCCTTCTGTTGGCGTCGAAGATCGACACTCCAGCCTACCGGCCCCCTGGCGTGTCACCAGTCGATCGGACGTGTGGTGCCGACCAGGCATCGCCCTTCGGCGAGTTGCGGGAGGACCGCGGTGACGACCTGCCCGGTGGACGGGCCGACCTGGCCGACCAAGCACTCGTCTTGACCCCACCGCACCGAGAACTGCAGGCTCTCCGCCGGGTTGCCGACGGTGGTCTGATCCTGGGTCACCTGCATCGACCCGCGATCGAACCCTGCGCCGATCAGCGCGTCGATGTAGGCACGGCCGGAACCGCGCTGATCTGTCGCCCAGATGCCCTCCGCGGTCGCGGTGAACACCGGCAGGTTGTCCTCTGCGCTGCCGTCGGGAACGAGCACGGGAGCAGACGGCGCCGTCGAGTCCACATCGGGAGTTGCCGAACTCGACGGAGACGCCGTCGGTGCAGGTTCCGGAGCGCAGCCCGACAGCAGAAGAGCAGAGACGGCCGTGACCGCCAGGACGCCGGCTGCACGCGCCGGTGAGGAGACCGATCGACGAAGCACGTGCCGAGTCTACGTCGCCTTCCTCCCGCCTCCGCGTGAACCGGCCGACAGTCGGCACCCGACGCTCTCGGAATCCGGTGCGCGTCAGTCGCTCGCCGCTATCCTCGACGCCGGATCCGCCCATGGGAGATCGAATGCCGCAGACTCGGACTCTGCGGCGGGTGAGAGGTCTCCTTCCTCTGCAGAGTGAGCGCCCGGCGCGTCGGAGCTTGCCTCCGCGATCCCGGTCTGCGGCCGCGGCTGCGGTCGATACGCCGTGGTCCCCCACCGCAGATCGTGTCCGATCGCCTCCGCTTCGACATCGACACTTGTGCCATGTTTGCCGTTGCTCTCCCAATTCCGGATCTTCAGCCGACCTGTCACGATCACCGCGTCACCCGTCCGCAGGGACGCCTTGGCGTTCTCGCCGAGCTGCCGGAACGCCGCCACCGAGTACCAGTTGGTCCCCGAGTCCGTCCAAGCCTGGGCGGCGGGGTCGAAACGTCGGTGGGTGCTGGCGAGACGGAAGTTGGTGACCGCCACACCTCCTGCGGTCTGCACCTGTGTCGGGTCGGTGGCGACTCTTCCCACGATGGTCAGCGTGTCGATCATGTTGCTCGTCCTCTCGTCTCCGGATCCCTTCCGGTCTTTCCAGCGTGCGCGGCCACGACGGAGGCGGGGAGCCCGAAACGCGAAGTCGGTGGAGAGACCGAGGCAATTGCCCTCTGTGGAGAGAAACCCCCGATGAGGACGAGAGGACTGCGCTCGAGGGAATGTCGGTGGTCGGTCATATCTTCGAATCACGAAAGGAGCACCGATGTCCGACAGCATGATCACCTCTCTTCCCGAAGTCCCCTTCGCCACGCCTCGACTCTCGTCCCCGCGAGAGCATCTCGTCCGGGCGGCCGATCATCTCTGGAGGGTCCAGGACCAGAGAGACCATGTTCTCGGACATCTGCGCATCGTCGCGGACCCGCTCGGTCTCCGGTACAGGGCGGAGAGGCTACACCTCGCAACCGGCGTGTTCCGAGTGGTCGGCGAGTTCTGGCGTGTCGATGACGCCGTCGCGGTGCTTCGCTATTCCTGACGGTGGTCGCCGCCCGCGACGCATGGCGTCGATCCGGGAGAGGTCGCTCTCTGCCCATGAGATCGTCTCTCGTCGGATTGATCATCCGTCGGATCGACCACCCATTGGATCGAACATTCTCGAATGCCGATCCCGTGAAGTGCCCCCGGCAGGATTCGAACCTGCGACCAAGAGATTAGAAGGCTCCTGCTCTATCCCCTGAGCTACGGAGGCGCACGACTCTAGAGTATCGCGGTCGCGCAGACGATTGACGAGTCACACTCCGGCCGGTGATGTCGGGGGCGTCGATAGTATGGCGAGATGGTATCTGCGTCCGAGAATGATCGTCTCGTATGGATCGACTGCGAGATGACGGGACTCGATCTCGCGGTCGACGAACTCGTCGAGATCGCCGTCGTCATCACCGACTTCGAGCTCAACCCGATCGACCCCGGATTCCAGGTGGTGATACGCCCCACCGAAGCCGCGCTCGCGCACATGAACGATTTCGTCACGAAGATGCATGAGACATCGGGCCTGATCGAGGAGATCCCCGGTGGCGTGTCGCTGGAGGAGGCGGAGTCCCAGACGCTGGCGTACATCAAGCGCTTCGTGCCCCTCGAGCGCAAGGCTCCATTGGCCGGCAACACGATCGGAACGGACCGCATGTTCCTGGCCAAATACATGCCGCAGGTGGATCAGTGGCTGCATTACCGCAATGTCGACGTCTCCAGCATCAAGGAACTGTCGCGACGCTGGTACCCGCGGGTCTTCTTCCAGGCTCCGCCCAAGGACGGAGGGCACCGCGCCCTCGCCGACATCCTGGAGTCGATCCGAGAGCTCCGGTACTACCGCGAGGCGGTGTTCGTCGATGAGCCGGGACCGTCCAGCGACGAAGCTCGCGAGATCGCTGCACGCACGGTGTCCGAGTTCACTCCGAACATGTAATAGACTCGTATGGTTGCCTGCTCCGGCAGGCACATGGTGGGTATAGCTCAGCTGGTAGAGCGCTGGCTTGTGGTGCCGGATGTCGCGGGTTCGAGTCCCGTTACTCACCCCACTGAAGAAGGCCCGAATCGCGAGATTCGGGCCTTCTTCGCGTCTACGCGCGGCTGGTACCCCTCCCCCGACGCCCTAGACTGACGACGTGTCACTCGCGGTCTGGTTCTCGTTGCTGACCGCGTCCGTCGTGATCAGCTTCACGCCTGGGGCCGGGGCGATCAACACGATGTCGAATGCGATGAACCAGGGCTGGCGGCGCTCGATCTGGGGCATCATCGGCCAGCAGATCGCGTTGATCGTCCACGTCGCGATCGTGGCTGCCGGTGTCGGACTCCTGGTGTCACGTTCGGAGGTGCTGTTCAACGGCATCCGCTATGCCGGGGCCGCCTACCTGGTGTTCCTCGGGATCCGCCTCATCCTCGCGAAGCCCGCGGTCGTGGTCGACGACGATCCCCTGCCGGTAGACAGCCGCGAGAGCCACTGGTCGATGATCCGCCGCGGTTTCTGGGTCAATCTCCTGAACCCGAAGGCGATCGTGTTCTTCCTCGCGTTCATTCCGCAGTTCGTCAGGTTGGACGAGCCTCCGCTCCCCCAATACCTCACGCTCATCGTCACCGTGATCGTCGTCGACGTGATCGTGATGTGGGGATTCTTCGCTGCAGCCGCACGTCCGTTCCGTCGACTCACGCGAACCGCACGTGGACAGCGCATCCTCAACACCGTGTTCGGCGTCCTGTTCATCGTGGTGGCCGCGATCCTCGTTCTCCTGCACTGACCTCCCTCGGGCCCTAGGCTGAGGGGGATGGACATGGATGCCGCCGCCTTCGAAGAGCTCGTGATCGATGAGCTCGACCAGTTGCCCGACGACATGGTCGAAGGGTTGGAGAACGTCGTGTTCGTGGTGGAGGATCGGCCGGAGGACGGCAGCCTCGATCTGCTCGGCCTCTACGACGGGCTGGCGCTGACCGATCGGACCCAGTACGGGATGGGCGAGTTGCCCGATCGCATCGTGGTCTATCGCGAGCCGCACCTGGCCCAATGCGAGAACGAGGAAGAGCTCCGCGACGAGATCCACACCACGTTGGTGCATGAGATCGCGCATTTCTACGGCATCGACGACGAGCAGCTGCATGAGATGGGTTGGGCATGACGATCCCCGCCGCGGTTCCCGATCTCGATGAGGCGACCGATCTGAGCGCCGCTCCCCTGGAGCCGTGGCAGGTGGTCGTCTGGAACGACCCCGTCAATCTGATGAGCTACGTGGTCCGTGTCTTCCGCACGTATTTCGGATACTCGCTCGACCACGCGACGACGCTGATGCTCGCCGTGCACCACGACGGACACGCCATCGTGGCGACGGGGCCGCGCGAGACCATGGAGGTCCACGCGCAGGCCATGCACGACTACGGCCTGTGGGCCACGGTCAGGAAGGCCTCACAGTGACCAGGGACGCCGTCATCGTCACGATCACCGGGATCGAGGAGCTCCACCTCGCGAAGCTCGTGGACGATTTCATCGAGCTCCTCGCGACTTCGCGGGAGGTCGGGGACCCCGCCATCGACCGATTGACGCCGACTCCCTACCCCGACGATGCGGACTCCGCCGCCGATTTCGCCGAAAGCACGAGGGATGATCTCCTCGATCGACGGCTCGCCGATGCGCGCCGGACACGTGGGTCTCTCGGAGACGTCACCGGTGACGACCTCGCCGAGGCAGAAGCGCTGCGGACGCGGGAGACGACCGTGCCCGTGGAGGACGTCGACGCCTGGCTCCGAACGCTCACGGCCATTCGCCTCGTCATAGCCACGCGGCTCGGGATCACGACCGACGAACAGACCGCCACGGATGGGCGTCACGATGTGTACGACTGGCTCGGATACCGTTTGGAACTTCTCATCCAGGCTGCAGACGAAGCGGATGAGGGCCGGAAGGTCTAAGGAACCTCGACGATTCTCGTAGCGAGGGATCGAGGGTCGTCCCGCTCGATGTGTCGGCGTTCCTGTGCCGCCCAACGGTCCCAGTGCGGCCGATAGGCGTCCCCATCGCGTGCCAGGGCACGCGCCTTCCTCGATGCCTCCGCCGACTCCACCCATACCCTGACATCGGCGAGGGCGGCGGACGAGGGGCGGAGGATCCCGCTGCCCTCGACGATGACTCCGAGGGCCGGGTCGACGGCGTGGCTCTCCGCCTCGGTGCGGTCCTCCCAGTCCCATCGCCGCCAGGTGCCGAGATACCCGCGGCCGTGCGGACGGAGGATCCAGTCGAGGGCGCGCTCAGCGCCTTCATCGAGGCCGTCCCAGCCCGGGTAGATGGAATCCAACGCGATGAGCTGTACGTGACCGACCACGGGCCAGCGACGCACCAACAGGGAGGCGAGGGACGACTTTCCCGCACCGCTGCCGCCATCGATGAGCACGACGGGGTTCGCGGCGGCGACGGCACGGACATCCCGCTCGATCAGCGTCGCGGCCTGCTCCAGCGCGGCAGCGACCGGATCGTCACTTCTTGAGGGCACGGATGATGCGAGTGAGCGCCCGTCCGGCGACCCAGACGAACGGCACGGCGACGACGAGCAACGTGACGATGTTCGGCTCGAAGCGCAGACCTTCCTCGCGACGCACGTAGACCCCGACCGGGACGGAGACACCGCCACCGCCACCACCCTCGCCACCGTCTCCGCTGCCTCCGCCGAAGCCCGAGTAGGTGAATGCCACCGGAGTGATGCTCACACCGTCGACATCCTGCGGCTCCCCGTACGCGCTCTTCACGCCGAAGGACGCAGCTTGCTTTCCGAGTTCCAGTGCAATGTTCGGCATACCCCCACGCTAGTCGAGGAACCGCGCGCGCGTGCGATCAATCCAGGCCGTGGGCCTTCGGATGTTGGGCGGCACCGCGACCGTCCCCGCGGCCGATGTGTCGCGCGCGGCTGATCGTCGCTGTGCCGAACCTGGCCATGGCCTCGTCGACTGCCCCCTCGACTCTGCGCCAGTCCTCGTCGTCGTCCCACAGCCCGAGACCGCCGCCGCCGGCCGGACGCAGGTTCTCGGCTCTGACGCCGACCAGACGCACGGGATCGCGTCGGTCGATCTGCTCGAACAGAGCCTGCGCAGCCTCGCCGATGCGCTGCCCGACCGCGGTGGGCTCGCTCAGCGTCTGAGAGCGACTCAGGGTGCGGAAGTCGTCGAAACGGATCTTGATGGCGACGGTCGACGTCTCCCACTCGGCGCGGCGGAGACGTGCGGCGACACGGTCAGCGAGCCGCAGGAGCTCCGCGCGGAGGAACGGACGATCGAGGATGTCCGTATCGAAGGTCTCCTCATGACCGATGCTCTTCTCCACGCGCACCGTATCGACGGCGCGCGCATCCTCACCCATCGCGAGCTGAGCGAGGCGCGCGCCCAGGGCGGGGCCGACCGCACGCTCGATCATCTCGCGCGGAGCCTCGCGCACATCTCTCACGGTACGGATACCGCGTGCCTCCAGCGCCTCGGCAGCCTTCGGCCCGACGCCCCACATCGCGCGGACCGGACGTGGCGCGAGGAACTCGAGCGTGTCCTTTGCGGCGACGACGAGCATGCCGTTGGGCTTGGAGATCGTCGATGCCATCTTGGCGACGTGTTTGGTGGCCGCGACTCCGACACTGCAGGTGATGCCGACCTCATCGTGCACACGTCCGCGGATGAGCTCTGCGATGTGTGCAGGGCTGCCCCAGAGCCGTCGCACGCCCTGCACATCGAGGAACGCCTCGTCGACCGACAACGGCTCGACGAGCGGGGTGAACGATTCGAAGATCGCCATCACCTGCCGGGAGACCTCCTGATAGCGATGGAAGTGCGGCGGCACGATGCGCGCGGAGGGACACAGGCGCAGCGCCTGCGATACCGGCATCGCTGCGCGTACGCCGTATCGGCGGGCCTCGTAAGAGGCACTCGAGACGACCGAGCGGCCGTCCGGTGCGCCGATGATCAGCGGAAGCCCCCGGAGCGCGGGATCGTCGAGGACCTCGACAGCCGCGTAGAACGCGTCCATGTCGACGTGGAGGATGCGCGTCCCGGTGTCGTCGGCGTCGGAGGCGGAGACCATCCGTCCCGTGCCGTCACCGTGTCCCATACGACCATTCTCCCCCGGGCCTCCGACAGGAGGCCCGGGGCCACGCGCTACTGGGCAGCGCGCTCGAGGATGAGTTCACGCACGCGTGCCGCGTCCGCCTGGCCCTTCATGGCCTTCATGACGGCGCCGATGACAGCACCGGCGGCCTGGACCTTGCCGTCCTTGATCTTCGCCATCACATCCGGCTGGGCCGCGAGAGCCTCGTCGATCGCAGCGATCAGCGCGCCGTCGTCCGACACCACGGCGAGGCCACGGGCGTTGACGACCTCCTGCGGAGTGCCTTCCCCCGCGATGACGCCTTCGAGCACCTGGCGGGCGAGCTTGTCGGTGAGCGTGCCCGCGTCGACCAGCTGCTGCAGTGCGGCGACGTTCTCCGGGCTGATCAGCTCGGTGGCTTCCTTCTCCTGCGCGTTCGCGAGACGGGAGATCTCCCCCGTCCACCACTTGCGGGCGGACGCAGGTGCCGCACCGGCGGCGATGGTCGCCTCGACCACTTCGAGCAGGCCTCCGTTGCGCACGTCCTGGAACTCCAGGTCGGTGAAGCCCCACTCCGTCATCAGGCGACGACGGCGGGCGACAGGCTGCTCGGGAAGAGCCGCGCGCAGCTCCTCGATCAGCTCGGCGGCCGGCTCCACGGGCAGCAGGTCGGGCTCCGGGAAGTAGCGGTAGTCGTCGGCGTCCGACTTCGGACGACCCGGCGATGTCGTACCGGTGTCCTCGTGCCAGTGCCGCGTCTCCTGCGTGATCGTGCCGCCATCGGCGAGGATCTGCGCCTGGCGCTGGATCTCGTACTTCACGGCCCGCTCGACCGAACGCATGGAGTTGACGTTCTTCGTCTCGGTGCGGGTGCCGAGCTTGTCGGTGCCCCGCCGACGCAGAGAGACGTTGGCGTCGCAGCGCAGGTTTCCGCGTTCCAACCGGGCCTCGGAGATTCCGAGACCACGGACGATGTCGCGGATCGCCTGCACGTAGGCCTTGGCGACCTCGGGTGCGCGGTGCTCGGTGCCGTAGATGATGTTCGTCACGATCTCGACCAGCGGAACACCCGCGCGGTTGTAGTCGACGAGCGAGTACTCAGCGCCCTGGATGCGGCCGGTGGCGCCACCCATGTGGGTGAGCTTTCCCGCGTCTTCCTCCATGTGAGCGCGCTCGATCGGGATCGTGATGAGTGTCCCGTCCTCGAGCTCGACCTCGACCGAACCGTCATAGGCGATCGGCTCGTCGTACTGCGAGATCTGGTAGTTCTTGCCGAGATCCGGGTAGAAATAGTTCTTCCGCGCGAACCGGCTCGATTCCGCGATCGAGCATCCGAGAGCGAGACCCAGGCTGATCGACGAACGGATCGCCGTCTCGTTCACGACCGGAAGCGACCCCGGCAGACCGAGGTCGACGGGCGCGATCAGCGTGTTCGGCTCAGCGGCGTGGAAGGCCTCGTTGGCCGGGTTCGGCGCATCGGAGAACATCTTCGTGTTGGTGTTGAGCTCGACGTGCACCTCGAATCCGAGGACCGGCTCGAACAGCTCGAGCGCCTTGTCGAAGTCCATGAGCTTGGCGGCGGCCATCAGCGCTTCCCTCCTGCGAGCTGCGGTGCGCGGGTGAGCAGCGGCGCACCCCAGGAGTCGACGAGCAGCGTCTCGAGCGCGGCGCCGACCTTGTAGAGACGTGCATCCTCCCGTGCCGGGGCGATGAACTGGATGCCGACGGGGAGTCCGTCGTCATCGGCCAGACCGCTGGGGACGGAGATGCCGGGAACGCCGGCGAGGTTCACCGGAATCGTGGTGATGTCGTTGAGATACATCTGCAGCGGGTCGTCGATCTTCTCGCCGAGCTTGAAGGCGGTGGTGGGCGCCGACGGCGTCGCGATGACGTCGACCTCGGCGAAGGCGTTGGCGAAGTCCTGCTGGATGAGTGTGCGGACCTTCTGCGCGCTGCCATAGTAGGCGTCGTAGTAACCGGCCGACAGTGCGTACGTGCCGAGGATGATGCGTCGCTTGACCTCGTCACCGAAGCCGGCGTCACGGGTTGCGGACATGACGTCCTCGACCGTCGGGTTTCCGTCGGGCGTCACCCGCAGACCGAAGCGCACCGAGTCGAACTTCGCGAGGTTGCTCGATGCCTCCGCGGGGAGGATCAGGTAGTACGCAGCCACGCCGTACTCGAAATGGGGAGCACCGATCTCGACGATCTCCGCGCCCTGAGCCTCCATGAGCGCGAGAGCATTGCGGAAGGATGCGGCGACGCCGGGCTGGAAGCCGCTGTCCGGCAGTTCGCGGATCACGCCGACCTTGAGACCCTTGAGCACGTCTCCGCGCGCACCCTCGCGAGCCGCCTCGGCGAACGAGGGCCACGCGTCGCGCAACGACGTCGAGTCCTTCGGGTCGTGGCCGCCGATCGCGTCATGCAGCAGCCCCGAGTCGAGGACCGTCCGCGAGACGGGGCCGACCTGGTCGAGGCTGGAGGCCAGGGCGATCGCGCCGTAGCGGCTCACACCGCCATACGTCGGCTTGACGCCGACCGTGCCGGTCACGTGCGCGGGCTGACGGATCGAGCCGCCCGTGTCGGAGCCGAGAGCGAGCGGTGCCTCGAATGCGGCGACAGCGGCAGCCGAACCGCCACCGGAACCGCCGGGGATGCGGTCGAGGTCCCAGGGGTTGTGCGTGGGGCCGTATGCGGAGTGCTCGGTGGAGGACCCCATGGCGAACTCGTCCATGTTGGTCTTGCCGAGCGGGACGAGTCCCGCGGCGCGTGAACGCGCGACGACCGTGGCGTCGTAGGGAGAGCGATAGCCCTCGAGGATGCGCGAGCCGCTGGTGGTCGGCTGGTCGGTCGTGACGAGGACGTCCTTGATCGCGAGAGGAACGCCGGCGAGCGGTCCGAGGGCCTCGCCGGCAGCGCGACGGGCGTCGATGGCCGCTGCGGCCTCGAGCGCTCCATCGTTGATGTGGAGGAAGGCGTGGACGTCGCCGTCCACGGCGGCGATGCGATCGAGGTGCGCCTGGGTCGCCTCGACGCTGGAGACCTCGCGAGAGGCCAGCTTCGCTGCCAGATCCGCCGCATCGAGTCGGATGATGTCGCTCACTGCTCTTCTCCCAGGATCGCGGTCACGCGGAAGCGGCCGTCGGCGGCATCCGGGGCGTTCTGGAGCACCTGCTCGTGCGTGAGCGTCTGGCCGACCACATCGGGACGGAACACATTGCTCAGTGGGATCGGGTGGCTCGTCGCCACGATGTCGGCGGTCGCGACCTCCGACACCTTCGCGATGTTGTCGACGATGGCGTCGAGCTGGCCCGTGAGCCGCGACACCTCGTCGTCGTTCAGCTGGATGCGTGCGAGCACACCGAGATGGCGCACGAGTTCAGGGGTGATTTCAGACACTCCCCCAGTCTAGTTGGCGCGCTCCGAACTCCCATGCCCCACGAGCAGCTCGACATATGCTGGGCGGGTGAGCACGTTCCAGCCCCCTCGCCCGTGGGTCGCCAGCTACGCCGCAGGCGTCCCGGAAGACCTCGCCCCGGTCGACGGATCACTCGTCGACATCGTCGCCGCGTCGGCGCGGGACTACCCCGATGCCCCCGCGCTGCAGTTCTTCGGGCGTGAGACGACATACGCACAGCTGCAATCAGCGATCGACCGCGCGGCGACGGGGCTGCGGGATCTCGGCGTCCGCGCCGGCGACCCTGTGGCCATCGTGCTGCCGAACTGCCCGCAGCACATCGTGGCCTTCTACGCGGTGCTGCGACTCGGCGCCGTCGTCGTCGAGCACAACCCGCTCTACACGCCTCGTGAGCTGCGCAAGCAGTTCGAGGACCATGGAGCGAAACACGCGATCGTGTGGAACAAGGTCGTCTCCACGGTGCAGGAGTTCCCGGTGGACCTCGCCGTGACGAACCTCATCTCCGTCGACGTGACGCGCGCCATGCCGTTCCTCACGCGCTTCGCCCTACGTCTCCCCGTCGCGAAGGCTCGCGACTCCCGCGCGGCCCTCACGGCCAAGGTGCGCGGCACGGTCGTCTGGGACTCGCTGGTCGCTTCCGACCCTCTGCCGGAGACGCACCCGAAGCCGGGAACCGACGATCTGGCGATCATCCAATACACCTCCGGAACGACCGGAACGCCGAAGGGGGCGGCGCTCACACACCGCAACCTGCTGGCGAACGCCGCCCAGTCGCAGGCCTGGGTGCCGTCGATCCGACGCGGCAACGGTTGCGTCGTGTACGCGGTCCTTCCTATGTTCCACGCTTACGGACTCACGCTCTGTCTGACGTTCGCGATGTCGATGGGGGCTCGACTCGTGCTCTTCCCCAAGTTCGATCCGGACCTCGTGCTCGATGTCGTCAAGAAGCACCCCGCCACGTTCCTGCCGCTGGTACCGCCCATAGCCGACCGCCTTCTCGCCGCGGCCGAGGCGAAGGGCGTGTCGCTCGAGGGCATCGAGGTCGCGATCTCCGGCGCGATGGCGCTGCCACATGAACTGGTCGTCCCCTTCGAGGAGGCCACCCACGGATATCTCGTCGAAGGCTACGGGCTGAGCGAGTGCTCCCCTGTCCTGATGGCGAACCCGGTGGCGGACAACCGCGTTCCCGGAACCGTCGGGCTTCCCCTGCCCGGAACCGAATGCCGCGTGGTGGATCCGGAGAACCCTGGTGAGGATATGCCGTCGGGCTCTGCCGGGGAGCTCGTCGTGCGCGGGCCGCAGGTGTTCTCGGGGTACTACGGCAAGCCGGAGGAGACGGAGGCGGTCTTCGTCGACGGCTGGTACCGTACCGGCGACATCGTCACGATCGACGAGGCCGGCTTCGTTCGCATCGTCGATCGCATCAAGGAGCTCATCATCACGGGCGGCTTCAACGTCGCACCCACCGAAGTGGAGAACGCCCTGCGCCAGCACCCGCAGGTCGCGGATGCCGCGGTCATCGGTCTGCCGAGCGAGCACTCCGGTGAAGAGGTCGTCGCCGCGATCGTCATCGATCAGGGAACCGACGTGGACGTCGAGGCCGTTCGCGAGTTCGCGCGCAGCATCCTCACCCCCTACAAGGTCCCCCGCCGCATCTTCGTGGTGGACGAACTCCCGAAGTCGCTGATCGGTAAGGTGCTCCGGCGCCAGGTCAAGGAGAAGCTCGTGGCGCTGAACACCGGCGCCTGAGGACGCCCTCACAGGCGGCGGACGCCGCAGCGCGCTACCCTTGGGAAGTGACCCCTGAAGATGCAGTGCTGACCGACGCCCCCGACGAATCTCCCGCGACCCCTGGATTCGAGGAGCTCGGCATCACCGGGCCCGTCCTCAAAGCCATCAAAGACCTCGGCTATGAGACGCCGTCGCCCATCCAGGCGGCCACCATCCCGACGCTCCTGGCTGGGCGCGATGTCGTCGGCATGGCGCAGACCGGTACCGGGAAGACCGCGGCCTTCGCCCTCCCCGTTCTCGAACGCCTCGATGTCTCCCAGAAGACCCCGCAGGCCCTCGTGCTCGCACCCACCCGTGAGCTCGCGCTCCAGGTCTGCGAGGCGTTCGAGTCGTACGCCTCCAAGATGAAGGGCGTGCACGTGCTCCCCGTCTACGGCGGGCAGGGCTACGGCGTGCAGCTGTCGGCTCTGCGCCGCGGCGTCCACGTGATCGTCGGCACGCCAGGCCGCATCATGGACCACCTCGCCAAGGGCACGCTCGACCTGTCTCAGCTGCAGTACCTCGTGCTCGACGAGGCCGACGAGATGCTGAAGATGGGCTTCGCCGAAGACGTGGAGCAGATCCTCGCGCAGACCCCCGAGGAGAAGCAGGTCGCGCTGTTCTCCGCGACGATGCCGCCGCAGATCCGCCGTCTCGCCCAGAAGTACCTGCGAGACCCCGAAGAGATCAGCATCAAGTCGAAGACCGCGACCGGCACCAACATCACGCAGCGCTACCTCGTCGTGTCGTACGCGCAGAAGGTCGATGCGCTCACCCGGATCCTCGAGGTCGAGAACTTCGACGGAATGATCGTCTTCGTCCGTACGAAGAACGAGACCGAGACCCTGGCGGAGAAGCTGCGCGCCCGTGGCTACTCGGCCGCAGCCATCAACGGCGACGTGCCTCAGGTGCAGCGTGAACGCAGCGTGAACCAACTCAAGGACGGCAAGCTCGACATCCTGGTCGCGACCGATGTGGCCGCGCGAGGACTCGACGTCGAGCGCATCAGCCACGTCGTCAACTTCGACATCCCCACCGACACCGAGTCCTATGTGCACCGAATCGGTCGCACGGGCCGCGCCGGACGATCGGGCGACGCGATCAGCTTCATCACCCCGCGCGAGCGCTACCTCCTGAAGCACATCGAGAAGGCGACGCGTCAGCAGCCGGCCCAGATGCAGCTCCCGAGCACGGAAGACGTGAACACCACACGTCTGAACCGCTTCGACGACGCGATCACCACGGCGCTGTCGGAGACCGGGCGCATCGAGGCGTTCCGCGACATCGTGGCGCACTACGTGCGTCACCATGATGTCCCTGAGGGTGATGTGGCCGCCGCTCTGGCTGTCGTGGCGCAGGGTGACAAGCCGCTGCTGCTCGACCCCGCCAACGATCCGCTCACCAAGGCGGTCGAAGCAGACAACCGTCCCCCGCGCGAGCGCACGGGGCGCGATGCTCGTGAGCCGCGTACGGAACGACGCGGGCGTGGCGACTACACCGCCTACCGCATCGAGGTCGGACGACGTCACCGTGTCGAACCCCGCCAGATCGTCGGGGCCCTCGCCAACGAGGGCGGTCTGGGACGCGACGACTTCGGTGCGATCAACATCCGTCCGGACTTCTCGACGGTCGAGCTGCCATCGAACCTGGATCCGTCTGTCCTCGAGAAGCTGCGCGACACGCGCATCTCGGGACGCCTGATCGAGATCAAGCCCGACCGCGGTCCCGGGGGCGCACGCCGCACCGGTGGCCCTCGGGAGGCCGGCGGTCGGGGTGACCGTTTCGAGCGTCGGGACCGCGATGATCGGCCGGCGCGCGACACGCGTGACGAGAAGCCGTACCGCAAGCCGCGTCACAAAAGCTGACCACCACTCGCGCGCGGAACGGATTATCCCGTCCCGCGCGCGAGTCGCGCGGCGACATCGATCAGCGGCTCCGGATGTGTGAGCAGCGCACGCTGCTCGGGGTGCGCGATGAGATGGGCGATCAGCCGATGCGCGCCCATGACCGCAGGCTCCCAGTATCCGCCGACGTGGTGTCTGCTCAGGGGCAGGACTCGAGATTCTCCGTCGACCGTCAGAGTCACGGAACCGTCGTCGGGATCGACTCCGGGATCGGTCAGCATGGCGGCGGTCAAAGCGCCGAGCAGAATCGTGCTGACGAGCCCGGGAAGACGGAACCTCGTCGTGGGGACGTCCATGACGATCGTGTCGAGCTCGCTCCAGCTCACGATCCCGCGATTATCGACGCCCTCGCGAATGATCACGGCATCACGGGTCAACCGCAGATGATGGCGACCGGGATCTCCGACGGCGAGAGCCTCCGGGACGACGATCAGGGGCCCGAAGCGCTTCACGCCCCTTCGCCCGTGGGAGGGAGGGCATCCGGCCCCTGGGTCACCAGGATATGGAACTGCGCCGCGTCGAGGATTCGCAGGCCGAGGTCCTCCGCCTTCGCTAGCTTGGAACCCGCGCCGGGGCCGGCGGCGACGAAGTCGGTCTTCTTCGATACGCTCGACGCGGCCTTGCCGCCCGCGTTGATGATGGCCTCCTGTGCGCCGTCTCGTGTGTAACCGTCGAGGGATCCGGTGGCGACGACGGTCAGCCCCTCCAGGACTCCGCCCGCGGCCACAGCCGCGCCGGGACCGGGATGCCCAGGCGTCGCCCACTGCACTCCCGCGTCCTTCCACTGCTGAACGATCTCCTGGTGCCAGTCCACCTCGAACCAGGCGAGAAGCGAATCGGCGATGATGCCACCGACGCCCTCGACCGCGGCGAGCTCGTCGCGTGACGCCGCGCGGATCGCGTCGAGCGACCCGAACCACTGAGCGAGCGCCCTCGCGGCGACAGGGCCGACATGGCGGATGTTCAGTGAGACGAGCAGCCGCCACAGGTCCTTCGTCTTGGCCTTCTCCAGTTCTACGAGCAGGGTGAGCGCCTGTGCGGAGGGCTGGGGTCCGTCGAGACCGGACTTCTTCTCAGCCGCAGTGGGGTTGCGTCGGAAAGGAGCGCGAGTTTTGACGACCCCGTCCTCGTCTTCCTTGGGGAGACCCGTCTCGGCGTCGCGAACGAACAGCTCGATGGGGACCAGCTGTTCGAGGCTGAGCGCGAACAGGCCCGCCTCGGTCTCGAGCGGTGGCACTGCAGGAGACGTCGGCTGCGTCAGGGCCGCAGCGGTGACCTCGCCCAGTGCCTCGACGTCGAGGGCGCCTCGCGAACCGATGTGCTCCACGCGTCCGCGCACCTGCGCCGGGCACGAGCGTGCGTTCGGACAGCGCAGATCGATATCGCCTTCCTTCATGGCTCGCAGGGGCGTGCCGCACTCCGGGCACTCGACGGGCATCACGAACTCGCGCTCGGTGCCGTCGCGCTTCTCGACGACCGGCCCGAGGACCTCGGGGATCACGTCGCCGGCTTTGCGCAGCACGACCGTGTCACCGATCAGCACGCCTTTCGCCTTCACGACGTCCTTGTTGTGCAGCGTCGCCTGGCGGACCACCGATCCGGCGACATGTGCGGGGGCCATGACGGCGAACGGAGTCGCGCGACCGGTGCGACCGACCGACACGACGATGTCGAGCAGCTTCGTCTGCACCTCTTCCGGCGGGTACTTGTAGGCGATCGCCCAGCGCGGGGCCCGGCTCGTCGCGCCGAGCTCGTCGTGCAGCTCGAGCTCGTCGACCTTGACCACGATGCCGTCGAGCTCATGCTCGACATCATGCCGATGCTCGCCGAAGTACTCGACGAACGTGACGACCTCGTCGATCGTGCGGCAGACCTTCGTGTGCGGGCTCGTGGGCAGCCCCCACTCCGCGAGCAGGTCGTACACCTCGCTCTGCGCGGCGACCGGAGGGTTCGACCATGCGCCGACCCCGTGCACGTACAGCGCGAGCGACTCGATCCGCAACAGTCCTGCTTCGAGCTCGAGGCCGCTCTTCTTGTCGATCTGCTGGCGGAGTCCACCGCTCGCCGCATTGCGGGGGTTCGCGAAGGCCGGGAATCGCCGGGCGGCCGCGGTGCGCGCCTTCTCCTCGTCGAAGGGCTTCTTCACCCCGCCGCGCGATTCCCACCGCTCGAGCGCGTCGGCGTAGGCCCGGTCGCGGAAGGCCGCCTGCGCCGCATTGAGTCGTTCGAACGCCGCCACGGGGATGAAGACCTCGCCGCGCACCTCAACGATCGGGGGATGCCCGTCGCCGCTGAGCCGATACGGGATCTCGGGGAGGCGCAGAGCGTTCTCGGTGACGATCTCTCCGACGCGTCCGTCGCCTCTGGTGGCTGCGGAGGTCAGCACACCGTTCTCGTAGCGGAGGTTGATCGCCAGCCCGTCGATCTTGAGCTCGGTGAGCCAGGCGACCTCGCGGCCCGCTGCGGCCTTCGTCTTCGCTGCCCACTCCTTCAGCTCGTCGACCGAGAAGACGTTGTCGAGGCTGAGCATCCGCTCGGCGTGCTCGATGGTCGCAAGACCCGTCGCCTCGGCCGCGCCGACCATCTGGGTGGGCGAGTCCTGTCCCTGGAGCTCGGGGTGCAGACGCTCGAGCTCTTCGAGCCGGTGCATCCATCCGTCATAGGTGAAGTCATCGACGACCGAGGTGTCGCGGCCGTAGTAGGCCTCTTTGGCGTCGAGGATGCGAGTGGTCAGCTCTTCAGCTTCGGTTCGGGCGTCTTCCAGCGAGATGTTCTCCGGCACTCCGCCAGTCTACGAGCGGGTACCGACACCGGAAACGTCTACGCGCCGACGGGAACCGCCGAGACCGTCGTATCGATCGTGAACTGTCCGAGCACGCGCGTTCCGACGTAGAGCACAGCGGTCTGCCCCGGTGCGACGCCGTCGAGGGGAACCTCCGGTGTGATGCGTACACCCCCGTCGGAGACCTCGGCGTGTGCGGCCACGGGCTCGGAATGCGCACGGATCTGCACATGGCAGGAGAAGGACGATTCGGTCGGTGCAGCGCCCGCCCAGCTGAACCGCTCCCCCGCGATCTCGGCGATGGCGAGGGCCTCCTTCGGGCCGACGACGACGGTGTTGGAGACCGGGCGCACTTCGAGGACGAACCTCGGCTTGCCGTCGGCGGCGGGCACACCGAGCTTGAGACCGCGGCGCTGCCCGACGGTGAAGGCGTGAGCACCCTCGTGGGATCCGACGACCTCTCCGCTGCGGTCGACGATCTCGCCGGTCGCCGTGCCGACCTTCTCGGCGAGCCAACCGCGGGTGTCACCATCGGGGATGAAGCAGATGTCGTGGCTGTCCGGTTTCTGCGCGACGCTCAGACCGCGTGCCTCGGCTTCTGCACGCACGATCGCCTTCGAGGGCGTGGTGCCGAGCGGGAAGTAGGTGTGCGCGAGCTGCTCGGCGTTGAGGACGCCCAGGACGTACGACTGGTCTTTGGCGTTGTCGGAGGCGCGGTGCAGCTCGAGACCCCCGTCGCCGTGGATCAACGTCGCGTAGTGCCCCGTGCACACGGCGTCGAACCCGAGCTCGATCGCTCGCTCCAGCAGTGCGGCGAACTTGATCTTCTCGTTGCATCGCATGCAGGGATTGGGGGTGCGACCGGCCTGGTACTCGGAGATGAAATCTGCGATCACGTCGTCGCGGAACCGCTCCGAGAAGTCCCAGACGTAGAACGGGATGCCGAGCACGTCGGCGGCGCGACGGGCGTCGAGGGCATCCTCGATCGTGCAGCAGCCGCGGCTGCCGGTGCGCAGGGTGCCGCCGGCACGGGACAGTGCCAGATGCACGCCGACCACGTCGTGCCCCGCCTCCACGGCCCTGGCGGCCGCGACGGCGGAGTCGACTCCACCGCTCATAGCCGCAAGGATCCGCATGAGACCAGTCTACGAGCGCGCGGCTGTGCCGGCGCCGGATGCGCGGGCATACGCATCAGCGATCGTGGCGAGCACCGCATCGACGTCGGTATCGGTCGAGGTCCGACCGAGCGAGAACCGCAGCACGCTGCGCGCATCCCGTTCGCTGCGCCCCATCGCCATCACGACGTGCGACGGCTCGGCGACGCCCGCCTGGCAGGCGGATCCCGTCGAGGCGGCGACGCCGGCGACATCGAGGAGGAAAAGCAGGCTCTCCCCCACCGCGCCGGGGAACAGCACGTGCGCGTTCCCCGGGAGGCGCACGGTCGGATCCCCCAGCAGTTCTGCTCTCGGCACGGCCGCCCTGATGCCGGACACGAGGCGGTCACGCAGCGCGCTGAGTCGTGCGGTCTCGTCCGATCGTTCGCGCTCTGCGAGCTCCAGCGCCGTCGCGAAAGCGGCAGCTCCGGCGACATCTTGCGTGCCCGCGCGCAACCCGCGCTGCTGCGCTCCGCCACGCAGCAGCGCAGTGAGGCGGGCCGTACGCGCCGTGACGAGGACTCCCACGCCGACCGGCGCGCCGATCTTGTGGCCGGCGAAGCTCATGGCGACCAGGCCGACCCCACCGTCGGCATCACCTCGCAGGGTGCGGAACGACAGGGGCACGTGCCCGAGAGCCGCGACGGCGTCGATGTGCAGGGGAACTCCCGCTCCCGCCGCCGCGGCTGCAAGGGAGCGGGTGTCGTTGATGGTTCCGACCTCGTTGTTCGCCGCGAGGGCCGTCGCCAGAGCGGCACCGGGAAGCTCGGCGGCGAACTGCTCGGGATCGATCCGCGCGTCGGGCGCGACGGGCACTCGTCGCAGTGCTGCCCCTTCATCCACGAGCGCGGCGACCGTGTCCATCGTCGCGTGATGCTCGGCGTCGGGCATCACGATCGCCGACGTTCCGCCCGCGCGGCCGTGCCACAACCCCTGAAGAGCGAGGTTGATGGACTCCGTACCCCCGGAGGTGAACACGATCTCGATCGGGTCGGCCTCCAGCACCGCGGCGACCCGTTCGCGCGACTCCTCGAGCAGCCGACGCGCATCCTGACCCGCCCCGTGCGTCGACGACGCATTGCCGACCATCTGGGAAGCGGCGAGCCAGACCTCCCGTGCTTCGGGGCGCAGTGGCGTGGTCGCCGCGTGGTCCAGATAGTGCCGCATCCTTCGATTCTCTCCCGAAACGAGGGCGGAAGGGTGCTGCCTCCAGGTACCGGGTGCGCGCTGACATGAGACGGCAACACATCGCGCCTAGTGTGTACTCATGCCCGAGTCCCGAGACCTCACCGTGCCCGGCGGACCTGCCCTCGACAACCTCGGCGTTCGTCTGCACGACGGCGTCGGTACCCTGCGCGTCTGGTCGCAGAACGCCTCCTCCATCGAGTTGGTCGTCTTCGACGCCACCGACCTCGACTGGGCGACGGACGAAGTGCCGCTCGAGCGACTCGCCGGGGGCGTCTGGGAGGTCACCACCGAACTGCTCCAACCCGGTGTGCGGTATGCCATCCGTGTCGGCGGTCCGCACGGCCCCGGGAACACGTTCAACCCGGAGACGCTGCTCCTCGACCCCTACGCCCGCGGCCTCGCGCAGGGAGACGGGTACGAGGAATGGCGCTCCGTGGTGATCGTCGACGGCTTCGATTGGGGCGAGTCGCAGAAGCCTCGGGTGCCGTTGGACCGCACGGTCATCTACGAGGGGCATCTCAAGGGCCTCACCAAGCGTCATCCCGATGTTCCTCCCGCACTGCACGGCACCTACGCCGGGCTCGCCCACCCCGCGATGATCGCGTACTTCCACTCCCTGGGGATCACCTCGATCGAGCTGCTCCCGGTTCATGCCTTCGTGCCGGAACCTCGCCTCCTCGAGCGCGGTCTCACCAACTACTGGGGCTACAACACGCTGAACTTCTTCACCCCGCACACCGCCTACGCCACCGAGGAGGCCCGCAAGGAGGGGCCGGAGGCAGTGCTGGCCGAGTTCAAGGGCATGGTTCGGCTGCTGCACGAGGCAGGACTCGAGGTCATCCTCGACGTCGTGTACAACCACACGTCCGAAGAGGGCATCGGCGGTCCGCGCTCGAGCCTGCGCGGCATCGACAACGCGAACTACTACCGGCAGGATGAGTCCGGCGTCTACGTCGACACCACCGGGTGCGGCAACACCCTGAACACGGCGACCGATGCCGGTGCTCGACTCGTTCTGGACTCCCTGCGCTACTGGGCGCAGGAGATGCAGATCGACGGCTTCCGCTTCGACCTCGCCACGGCCATCGCCCGCGACGCCGCCCACACCTACACCCCGGAGCATCCGCTTCTCACCGCCATCGCGGACGATCCGATCCTCGCCGACACCAAGCTCATCGCCGAGCCATGGGACGTCGGTCTCGGCGGCTGGCAGACGGGCAACTTCCCGGCCGGCTGGCATGAGTGGAACGACCGCTATCGCGATCGGGTGCGCAACTTCTGGCTGAGCGACATCGACTACGCCCGGCGAGCATCTGCCCCGGTGGGCATCGGTGGATTCGCGACCCGTCTCGCCGGATCGTCGAACACCTTCAGCGAGGACCGCGGTCCGCTCGCCAGCGTGAACTTCGTCACGGCGCACGACGGCTTCACCCTGCACGACCTCGTCTCCTACGACGTCAAGCACAATGAGGCCAACGGCGAACAGAATCGCGACGGTGCGGACATGAACCGCGCGTTCAACCACGGAGTCGAGGGTCCGACAGACGACCCGACCATCCTCGCCTCGCGGCGCAAAGCCATGCGCAACCTGCTCGGAACGCTCCTGCTGTCCGCGGGCATTCCCATGCTCACCGCCGGCGACGAGGTCGGTCGCACCCAGCGAGGCAACAACAACGCCTATGCCCAGGACTCCGTCCTGACCTGGCTCGGTTGGGAGTTCGAGCCCTGGCAGGACGATCTGCGCGCCCACGTCTCCCGGCTCATCCGGCTGCGCCAGGAGAACCCCGCCTTGCGACCGAGCCGCTACGCGCGACTCGGCGAGCACATCCCCAACGCCTCGGTGATGGACTGGTACGACCAGAACGGGGAGACGATGGAGCAGGACCAATGGGCCGACCCAGGGAACCGGACGCTGCAGTACGTCGCCGCCTCCACTCCCGACACCGAGGCCTACAACCGCATCCTGCTGATCGTGCACGGTACCGAGTCGCCCATCGATGTACGCCTGCCCGTCGAGATCGAAGACGCGACCCGCTTCGTCTCGCTGTGGTCGAGTGCTCAGGAGCGCCCTTCCGATGACGAAGAGGTCTTCGCGCCTGGCGATGTGCTGCCGGTCTCGGGCACGTCGATGAGGCTGTTCCGCATCGAATGAAGCCGGCCGACGACGCACCCTCCGGCGCGCTACCCGTGGCCACGTCCGCGCGGTACATTCGGGAGGTGGCTGCACGTGCTGGTACTCGGTCCTCGGCTCTTCGGAGCCCCGCTCAGATCCCGACGCGCGCCCTGGGCGTTGCGGATTCTCCCGGTGCACTGCGGACGACCCGCATCCCGCTGCTCGACCCGTCGCCATCGGTACCCGGTGGCTTCAGGCCGAAGGCCTTCGTCGGCGAAGTGGTGCCCTTCAGCGTGGTCGCGTTCCGCGAGGGCCACGACGTCATCGGCGTGCACGTCCGGCTCACGTCCCCTTCCGGAGAAGAGACCCTGCATCGCCTCTCTCCCCGCGACGACGGCACCGACACCTGGTCGACGCCGATCGCGCTCGACGAACAGGGCGAATGGCTCTTCCGGTTCGAGGCCTTCTCCGATGACTTCGCGACCTGGGCGCACGCCGCGGAGCTGAAGGTCGCCGCCGGGGTCGACGTCCCGGTGATGGCAGCGCTGGGGGCAGATCTGCTGGCGCGGGCCGCCGCGGAGAAGGACCGCCCGGCACCGCAGCGGAAACGGCTCGGCGCAGACGCGGTATCCCTGCAGGACGGCGATGCCGCGACAACTATGGCGCTGGCGACGGATGCGGGATTGGTTCAGATCTTCCGCGACCGTCCCGTGACGACTCTGCGCTCCGCGACGCCGACACACACGCTGCATGCCGACCGGCGCGCGGCAGGTGTCGGCGCCTGGTACGAGTTCTTCCCCCGCTCCGAAGGCGCGCGGCGTCTGAAGGACGGAACTGTCAAGAGCGGCACGTTCCGCACCGCGACGCGTCGTCTGCCCGACGTCGCGGCGATGGGTTTCGACGTGGTGTATCTGGTGCCGATCCATCCGATCGGTTCCACCAATCGCAAGGGACGCAACAACACCCTCACCGCCGAGGCCGGAGACCCGGGTTCGCCGTACGCGATCGGCGCCACGGAAGGCGGGCACGATGCGATCCATCCCGAACTGGGCACCTCGCAGGATTTCCGGGCGTTCGTGCGCGCGGCACGGAGGGAAGGGCTCGAGGTCGCGCTCGACCTCGCACTCCAGGCCTCGCCCGACCATCCATGGGTGCGCGAGCATCCGGAGTGGTTCACGACCCTCCCGGACGGCACGATCGCCTACGCCGAGAACCCGCCGAAGAAGTACCAGGACATCTACCCTCTGAACTTCGACAACGATCCGGACGGCATCTACGCGGAGATGCTGCGGGTCGTGCAGCACTGGGTGGCGCAGGGCGTGAAGATCTTCCGCGTCGACAACCCGCACACGAAACCGCTCCAGTTCTGGGAATGGCTCATCGCAGAGGTGAACGCCGTCGACCCCGACGTGATCTTCCTCGCAGAGGCGTTCACCCGACCGGCCGTCATGCGCGCGCTCGCCGCGGTCGGTTTCCAGCAGAGCTACAGCTACTTCACCTGGCGCAACACGAAGGCCGAGCTCGAGGAGTTCCTCGGCTCGGTATCCCACGAGACCTCCGACTACATGAGGCCCAACCTCTTCGTGAACACCCACGACATCCTCACCGAGTACCTGCAGTTCGGTGGCAGGGCGGCCTACAGGATCCGCGCCTGCATCGCCGCGACGGCAGGTCCCGTATGGGGCGTTTACGCGGGCTACGAACTCTTCGAGAACGTCGCCCGTCCCGGGTCCGAAGAGAACATCGACAACGAGAAGTACGAGTACAAGTTCCGAGACTGGGTCGGCGCCGAGGCTCGCGGCGAATCGCTCGCCCCCCTGCTGCGCCGACTCAACGAGATCCGGGGCGCTCATCCCGCGTTGCAGCAGCTCCGCAACTTCCGCGCGCACTGGAGCGACGACGACGCGGTGCTCGTCTACAGCAAGCATCTGGCGGCGCCGTTCACCGGCACCGGTCGCGGAGACACCGTCATCGTCGTCGCCAACGTCGACCCGCACTCGGTGCGGGAGACCACCGTGCACCTCGACACGACCCAGTGGGGCATCCTCCCGGGCGAGGCCTTCGAGGTGGAGGACCTCCTCACGGGAGCCGTCTGGACCTGGACCGATCACAACTACGTGCGGCTCGACGCCTTCGCCGAGCCGGTGCACATCCTGAAGGTGAGGGAGCGATCATGAGCTACACGGAAGACGTCGCCGCATCCACCGAATGGGAGGCGGTCTCATCAGCCACGTACCACGATCCTCACTCCGTTCTCGGAGCGCATGCCCACAAGGATGCGGCCGATCGCACCGTCACCGTGATCCGTGCCAGACGCCCGCTCGCAGAAGCAGTCGCAGCCGTCTTCGACGACGGCAGCAGGCAGGAGCTCGCCCACGTCGCCCACGGCATCTGGGAGGGCGAGCACAGCGGTCCCCCGGTCCCTTACCGCATCGCCACGAGGTACGCAGATCACGATGAGACAGTGTCGGGCGACCCGTATCGGCATCCGCCGACGCTCGGCGACCTCGACCTGCACCTGATCGCCGAGGGGCGTCACGAACGCCTCTGGGAGGCGTTGGGCGCTCATGTGCGCACGTTCGACGGAGAGATCGGCGTCTCGTTCGCGGTCTGGGCGCCCAACGCCACTGCCGTGCGGGTGGTCGGCGACCACAACGACTGGAACGGCGAGGCCCACGCCATGCGCTCGATGGGCGTCAGCGGCGTCTGGGAGCTCTTCGTTCCAGGGCTGCCGATCGGCACCAGATACAAGTACCAGATCCGCACCCGCGAGGGGGCGTGGATCCTCAAGGCCGACCCGATGGCGCTCGCTGCCGAGGTTCCGCCCGACACCGCATCGATCGTGACGGCATCGACGCACAGCTGGTCGGATGGCGCGTGGATGACGCGCCGGGCGGCCACCCACGCCGTGGCGCAGCCGTTGTCGATCTACGAGGTCCACGTCGGCTCATGGCGGGCGGGCCTCGGATACCGCGAGATCGCCGACCCGCTGATCCGGCATGTGACGGAATCGGGCTTCTCCCACGTCGAGTTCATGCCGCTGGCGGAGCATCCGTTCGGTGGATCGTGGGGCTATCAGGTCAGCGGATACTACGCCCCCACGAGCAGGTTCGGCACGCCCGACGACTTGCGCTATCTCATCGACC
Source organism: Microbacterium maritypicum MF109 (assembly GCF_000455825.1). GTDB lineage: Bacteria > Actinomycetota > Actinomycetes > Actinomycetales > Microbacteriaceae > Microbacterium > Microbacterium maritypicum_A. The sequence goes on along the minus strand of NZ_ATAO01000206.1, from coordinate 144,325 downwards.
GTCTCCACCAGGCCGGCATCGGCGTGATCATGGACTGGGTTCCGGGCCACTTCCCCAAGGATGCCTTCGCACTCGCGCGCTTCGACGGTCAGCCTCTCTACGAGCACCCGGACCCACGACGCGGAGAGCATCAGGACTGGGGCACACTCATCTTCGATTACGGCCGCCCGGAGGTCCGCGGATTCCTGGTCGCCAACGCCCTGTACTGGCTCCGAGAGTTCCATGTCGATGGGCTTCGTGTCGACGCCGTCGCCTCGATGCTCTACCTCGACTACTCCCGTCAACCGGGCGAATGGGAGCCGAACATCCATGGCGGGCGCGAGAACCTCGAGGCGATCCGTTTCCTGCAGGAGGTGAATGCCACCGCCTACCGGCTGCACCCGGGGATCCTGATGATCGCGGAGGAGTCCACCAGCTTCCCCGGCGTCACCGCTCCCACCGACCACGCAGGCCTGGGTTTCGGGTTCAAGTGGAACATGGGCTGGATGAACGACTCCCTGCAGTACATCTCACGCGACCCGATGTACCGCGGGCATCACGAGGGCGAGATGACCTTCTCCTTCGTCTACGCCTTCGGTGAGAACTATCTGCTTCCCATCAGCCACGACGAAGTCGTCCACGGCAAGGGCAGCCTGGTCGCAAAGATGCCGGGAGACCATTGGCACAAGCTGGCGAACGTGCGTGCGTACCTCGCCTACATGTGGGGGCACCCCGGCAAGAAGCTGCTGTTCATGGGGCAGGAGTTCGGCCAGCTGGCGGAGTGGTCGGAAGGGCGCGAGCTGGATTGGTGGCTCCTCGAGCAGCCCTCGCATGCCCAGCTGCAGGACTTCATCGGCGAGATGAACCGTACCTACCGGGCGCAGGCCCCTCTCTGGGAACGCGACAACGACGGTTCGTCGTTCAGCCGCCTCGGTGCGCCGAGCTGGGAATCTACGGTGATCGCGTTCGAGCGGCGTGACGCGCACGGCGGACGCCTGGTCGTCGTGAGCAACTTCGCCGGGGTGGAACGCACCGGGTATCAGCTCACCCTTCCTCGAGAAGGAGTGTGGCAGGAGGTGCTCAACACGGACGCGGCGGACTACGGGGGTCGAGGATCGGGCAACCTCGGGTTGGTCTATGCGAAGCCCTCTGAAGGAGGAGCACCGCTCGCGACCCTGACGTTGCCCGCGCTCTCGACGCTGTGGCTGCGCTACCAGTCCGACCCTCACGTGCCGACGGTCAACCACGGCTGAGCGCGCCGGGGACTCGGCGCGTGCCTCCCTAGAACAGCAGCGACGAAAGCCGATTGCGCGCCGACACGACCCGCGGATCCTCCGCACCGATGAGCCCGAAGAGCTCGACCAGACGCTCTCGAACGGGCGTGCGCTGGTCGGACGGGAGCTGCGCGAACAGATCGAGCAGGCGACCGAAGGCGTCATCGACATGCCCGCCGGCGAGGTCGAGGTCGGCCACATCGAACTGCGCCTGGACGTCGAGCGGGCCGTCGGCCGCTGCGGCCCGTGCCGCCTGCAGATCGAGGCCCTGAACGCGGTCGAGCAGCCGCACCTGGCCGAGACCCGCGAGCGCGTCCGCGTCCCGCGGGTTCTCCGCGAGCGCCTTCTCGTACGCCGTGATCGCTGCCGCGTAGTCGCCGACCTCGATCGCCGCGAACGCCTCAGCGTGCAGCGGGGGGAGCTCCGGCTCCACGGGAGGTTCCGGGTCCGCGCCCTCCTCGCCGACCGAGAGCGATCCGGTGACACCGTTCTGCGCCGCCACCTGCAGCAGCTGCGCGAAGACGTCGCGAACCTGCTGCTCCGGCACGGCCCCGGTGAACATCGGCACCGGCTGACCGGCGATCAGGGCCACCACCATCGGGATGGACTGGGCACGGAAGCTCTGCGCGAGCTGCGGATTCGCATCCACATCGACCTTGGCGAGCAGCACGCGTCCGCCGAGCTCGCGCGTCACCTTCTCGATGATCGGGCTCAGTTGCTTGCAGGGCCCGCACCACTCCGCCCAGAGGTCGACGACGACGGGAACGGTGCGCGAGAGCTCGAGGATCTGCCCGAACGTCTCGTCGGTCGCATCCACGACGACATCGGGCAGTCCCGGGGCGGGGGCGCCCTCTGCGGGAGATGCGGGCCGGTTGCGGAGACTCGACAGGTCGACGGCACCGCGCAGGGCGGCAGGAGAGATCTCACTCATTTGATCACCTTCACGGACAGGAGGTCCTGGTGGGCTGCCAGGAGCCGGATCTGCTCCGTCGAGCCCTTTGCCGGGACCGAGAAGAACAGCTGGAACTCGTAGGTCGTCTCGACGCCCTTCGCGGACTCGGTCGCGTCGGTGAGGGCCTTTGCTTGTGCATTGTCGCCGAAACGGATGGAGACGTCGTCTCCCGTCGGCGTCACCGTCTCGGTGTCGGTGAGGGTGACGGCGACGATCGCGCCGCTGTCCAGAGTCGTCATCGAGATGGGGGCATCCGTCGTCGGAGCCATGTCGAAGGCGGCCTTCGACGTGTCGGCGGCGCCCTTGTCGGCGAGAGCCTGGATCACGGCCTGACGGCTGTCGGTGATCGACTTGGCGTAGGTCAGCGCCAGATCGTCGAACATGTCGTAGAACTCGCTCTGCTCCCCCTGGTCCACCACATCGGCGAAGGTCGAGGCGAGGTTCGCCGGTGGGATCGTCAGGAACGCGGAATCGGACGGAACGAGCGAGGTCCCGAGCCAGGATGCAGCGACCTCGGGAAAGACCGCGTCAGCAGACATCTCGGCGATGTTCGAGACCTTGTAGTTCGACCAGGGGTCGGCCTGCGTCATCGTGAGGACCACCGGCGGCACCGTGTCATCCCCTGTCTTCGACAGCATCAGTACTGTGCGCGGCCACTGATCTGTCGCTTCCGGCAGCACGACCTCGACCTGATCGGTCGGGATCGCCGCGGGCGGAACGGTGTCCGGGAGCTTCGAGCGCAGAGCATACTCAGTGGTCCGCGCTGCGAGAGCGGGCCCCTCGAAGCGGGTAGCGAGCAGGTCGAGGTCGAGTGCTGCGTCGGCTTCGCTCACCGTGCCGGCGAGCGTCTTCAATATGCGCTTGGCCTGCGCTTCGGTCACCGCAGGGGGCTTCTGGTTCTCCGGCGCGATCACCGTCGGACTCGGAGACGGGGTCGGCGAGGCGTCGCCCAGCTGCGGCCACGAGTCCGACGAGCACCCGGCGGCAAGAAGCGCCGTGAGCCCGAGAGCCGGAAGCGCGAGCATGCGACGCCGGCGAGGCCGCGTCGCTGAGCGCATGGAGGTCTTCGCGTCGGGGTCCTTGCTCTCGTCCACGATCTCCGCCTCCTCGACGTCTCCGTCGGCCGGCGCCGCCGTTCCTGCGGAGGGTTCGCTGCGCGGAGCGCCGGACTCCTCGATCGCCGCGCGCTCAGACGACGGAAGAACCGCGACGTCGATCGGTTCGGTCGCCGGGAGCGGACCCGGGCCCTTGCGCCGGGGGCCGCGGCCGCGGCGCTGATGGCGGATCGCGAGCACGTAGAGGATGAGGCCGAGCAGCAGCACGATTCCCCCGGCGACCATGAGAGGTCCCGCCCACGGCGTCGAGTTGTCCAGCGGCCAGGAGACCACGATGTCATCCGGCGCATCGGCTGTGCCGTCGTAGGCGACGAGCATGCTCGTGCCCTCGGGCAACTGCATGTTCTCGGCCGTGAGACGGTTGTCCTTGACGAACGAGTCGAGCCAGAGATCGGATCCCCGCGGATCACGCCCCGCGGACTCCGCGTCGGCGGAGTCGCCCTCAGCGCCGTCGCTCGGAGCATCGGTCTCGCCGTCAGCGGAGGGCGCCGTGACGTGCTCGACCGCCAGATCGCCGTTCTTCTTCTGCGTGACCTGGTTGTAGTCGGAGTCGGCGAGCCAGGCCTCCATGTCGGCGGTGCGACCATAGCTGCCGAAGATCTCGCCCTCTCCCCGGACGATCAGCGTCTGCGCGCCTGGATTCGCCCGAAGCACGTCGCCGTCGATGAGGACGAAGGGTGCCGGTTCATCGATCTCGACCTGGGTCTGCTGAGTGTCCGGCCCCATGAAGATGGTGCGCTGAGCAATCCCCGCGCCGATCAGCACGGCAGCCAGCACGAAGGCCACCACGGCCCATACGAAACGCACGAATAGTCTCCTCACGCATCGCCGGCACTTGCCAGCGACGCAACACTCGACATTTCAGACTAGCGAAATCAGCTGTGTGTTGCCCACGAGCAGGTTCAGTGCGGGCCGGACCGGCACGTCGTCGGTGCCCAGCCGGACGCTCTGGATAGCCTTGCTGCATCCGTCCTCGAGGAGCCTCCGAATGAAGATCCACAATCCCTTCCGCACCGCCCTGGTGGCGACGCTCGGCGTGGGATTGGGCATCCTGCTGATCAACAGCGTGCAGAACCTCTCCACGGTTCTGCTCTATCTCGGCACGGCTCTCTTCCTCAGTCTCGGACTCGATCCGCTCGTCTCGTTCCTGGAGCGCCGGCGTCTCCCCCGATGGCTCGCTGTCATCGTCACGATCCTCGCGGTGCTCGGCATCTTCGTCGGCATCGTGCTCATCGTCCTTCCCGTGCTGGTCGACCAGATCTCCCAGCTGATCGCCCAGATCACGGCGATCGTGCAACGCGGTACCGCGATCGACGACCTCAAGCAGTGGATGACGGACGCGTTCCCCAACCTGAGGGTCGATGATGTCTTCACCTACGTCGAGGACTGGCTCACCACGAACCTGACCGAGATCGGCGGTTCCATCGGCCAAGGGTTCCTCGTGGCGAGTGGCGCCGTGCTCAGCGGCCTGTTCGGTGCGTTCATCGTCCTCATCCTGACGATCTATCTCACGGCTTCCACGCCGTCCCTCAAACGGGCGGTCTACCAGTTGGCTCCGGCGTCGAAACGAGACAGGTTCATCGACCTGTCCGAACAGATCACGGATTCGGTCGGCTATTACGTCATGGGGCAGGTGACGCAGGGTGTCATCAACGGCGTGCTCAGCGCGATCTTCCTGTCGATCATCCAAGCACCGTTCCCCGCCGTCCTCGCGGTGATCGCGTTCTTCTTCTCCCTGATCCCGCTCGTCGGCACCCTGACCGGCTCCACGATCATCGTGCTGGTGTGTCTCATCCCCGGACTGGGCTCTCCGGCGACCGCGATCGCCGCTGCGATCTACTACCTGATCTACATGCAGATCGAGGCCTACATCATCTCGCCGCGCATCATGAGTCGTGCGGTCTCGGTACCGGGGGCGGTCGTCGTGGTCGCGGCACTCGCCGGAGGAAGCCTTCTCGGTCTGCTGGGCGCGCTGATCGCCATCCCGGTCGCCGCGAGCATCCTGATCATCTACCGGCAGGTGCTCATCCCGCGGATGAACGAGCTCTGAACCCGCTGCGCGTCAGTCGTCGGTCGGCCAGTGCGTGGCGAGAGGCAGCGCCGCAGGATTGACCGCGGCCACGATCTCCGTGAGCACGCGTCGCGTCTGGGTCTCGCCCACCCAGAGGTGCTTCCCCCCGTCCACCGCGATCAGTTGTGCGTGCGGGATCGCAGCGAACCTCTCGCGGGCCTCGGCGGGGCGCAGGTAGTCATCCAGCTCCGGTACCAGGACGACCACGGGGCGGTCGACCGTCGCCCACGCGGCGACCTCTTCCGGTGTCGCGCGGTGCAAAGGCGGCGAAAGGAGGATGATCCCCTCGATGTCGTGCTGCCGACCGTACTTCAACGCGAGTTCCGTGCCGAAGGACCATCCCAGCAGCCAGGGGCGAGGCAGAGCGCGTTCACGCACGAAGTCCATCGCCGCGGCGACGTCGAACTGTTCGGACGCCCCGCCATCGAAGGATCCGTCACTGGTCCCACGAGGTGATGCGGTCCCCCTCGTGTTGAATCGCAGCACGGCCAGATCCGCCAGAGCGGGCAGACGTGCAGCCGCTTTGCGGATGATGTGCGAATCCATGAACCCGCCGGCCGTAGGCAGGGGATGAAGCGTCACGAGAGTCGCGACAGGAGTCGTGGTCTCCGGCACGGCGAGCTCTCCGACCAACGTGAGACCGTCGGCGGTCTTCAGCTCGATGTCTTCGCGTCGCGCCGGAAGCTCCAGTGGTCCTCGGATCTCGATGCTCATGCAAGCCTCCAACAGTGTGTGTGCCAGTGTCGCCGTGCGGCGAGGTCAGCCGCGTCGCCGAGCACGCCGTCCGCGCGCCAGGCGACGAGATGCGCGGTTCCGGCGACGATCGATCGACCGCAGCCCGGGCAGAGATAGTCCTTCTGCGCCTGCGCCCCGGAAACCGGTTGCACGGTCCACTCACCGCCGCGGCGGGTCTCGGTACGCTTCCAGCCCGCGAGGAGGCGATCGAAGGAGTCCTCGGGGTCAGGGCGCTCCGAAGGACGTCTGCGAGAGCGGGGCATACTGCCTGCTCACCACCAGTGGTTGTTGACCCAGAAGTTGTACGCACCGGCCCAGCTGCCGTAGCGGCCGGTGGCGTATCCGGTCGCCCAGCGAAGGTTGTCGACCGGGTTGTAGCCGTTGCCGGGCACCTTGCTGCATGGCAGCGCCTGCACCAGACCGCAGGCACCGGAGGACTTGTTCGTGGCGTTCGGGTTCCAACCGCTCTCGCGGGACACGACGTAGTCGACGTACTGCCAGTCGCTCTGCGCGATGCCGGCTGCCGCCATCCACTCTGCAGGAGCACCGCCTCCCGTGTACGGAGGAAGGCTACCTCCGGAAGGCTTTCCGGAGGATCCCCCACGGGGTGCCGCAGCCACGGTCGGGACCGGAGCCGGCTTCGGCTTCACATAGACCTCGAACCCTCCGCGCACGACGGGTGCAATCTCGGCACCTTCGACGGTGACGGTGAGGTTCTGAGTGTCCGCGAGCGCAAGCGAATAGGCGGAGTCCGGCGACTCCTCAGGGGCGGGTGCGGCCAATGCCACCCCGGTCGGTGCGACCAATGCACCGGCGAAACCCACGACGGCGAGGGAACTGAAGACCCCGACGACACCACGGCTGCGAGACCAGCGCCGTGTGCCCGTGCGCGCCGAACGAGCCTTCACCGCGGGCACCGGCGAGAGGTCGTTTCTTTCGAGATTCATGTCGTTTCGGGAGTTCACGATGAGGGACAGTCTACGCAAGAGTGCCTGGATCGACCATCAGGAACCTCAGCGAACGGCGAGAATCACGTCGATCGTGGCATCCAGAAGGGCATCCACCTGCTCCTCGCGGTATCCCCCACGCTGCATCCGAAACGCCGCCGAGCGCAACTGCTCGGCAGTCAGCGCTTCGCCGTCACGGAGATACCGCACGATACGCGTCGACACATGATCGACCTCATCGAGACGGTACCCGAAGGTGAGCACTCCGGTACGGGCGAAGCGGTGGCGCCGTGGTCGCGCCAGATGATCCAGGATGACCTGCGCGTCTGCTCTGGCCTGCTCCACCCAGGCACCTGCTCCCGCGGATCGCACCGCGCGTTCGCGTTCTCGAGCGGCGAAGGCGTCTTCGACGCGGCCGAGCGCCGCGTCGACATCCGCGACGACGTATCCGTTCTTCACCAGCGGGAAGGAGGCCGTCCGCACATCGTCCGCGCTGAGTTCATCGCCGCCCGCCTCGAACGCGCGGCGGGCAGATGCGAGGAACGTGTCGACGGCTGCCCGGTGATAGCCACGCACCCGACCGGAGGTGAGTGCGAATGCCGGCGGCGTCGATTCCGCCTGTTCGTCGAGCTGATCTTCGTTCATCACAGAACCACCCAAGGAGAGAAGAGGAAGTAGAGACAGAGCGCAGGGATCGTCGAGGGCAGAATGCTGTCGAGTCGATCGAGCAGCCCTCCGTGACCGGGGAGCCAGGAACTCATGTCCTTGATGCCGAGGTCGCGCTTGAGCATCGATTCACCGAGGTCCCCCAGCGTCGCGGAGAGCAGGATCGACGCGCCGAAGATCACGCCGCACCACCACGGCAGCTCCAGGAGGAAGATCGCGAGCAGCACCCCCGCAGCGAGCGAGGCGATGACGGCGCCGCCGAAGCCCTCCCAGGTCTTCTTCGGGCTGATCTTCGGAGCCATCGGGTGACGGCCGAAGGCGAGACCGGCGGCGTACGCGCCCGTGTCGGCCGCTACGGCGATCGCGATGAAGCTGAGGACCCACCATTGACCGCCCTCCTGCTTGAGGAGGATGAGCGCGATTCCCGCGAGGAAGGGGACGTAGACCTGCACGAACCCGCTCGTGACGGCGTCGGCGAGGACGTCCCCGTAGGTGCGGCCGTCCTTCTCCACCATCTGCGCGATGAGCCGCCACACGATGACGAACGCGACGGACACGAAGAGCATCACCCAGCACAACCACGGCTCGGCGAAGTACGCCGAGAGCACGAGGAACGCGGCGGCGATCAGCTGAGGGACCACGTCGACGCGGCGACCCGAGCTCCGCAGAGCTCGGGAGAGCTCGTAGACCCCGAGCAAGGCGGCCGCGAGAGCGAACGGGACGAAGAGCACCTTGAGGAAGAGCAGCGATCCCAGGAGCGCGGCGCCGAAGGCGAGACCGATCAGGATGGCGAGGACGAGATCGCGACCCGTGCGCTCTTTGATACGTTCGTTCGCCTGGTCGAGCTGGTCGCGTGCATGGGAGACATGGCTGCCGAGTTCATCCCGTGCCGCGCGCCACTGTTCCCGGATAGCGTTGTGATCCGCCGTGTCCAGCGGACCGACGCCGCCCGAGGGCGCGCCCTCCGAAGCTGCGGGAAGCGGTGGGCGCGGAGGGACGGCAGCCGCGTCGAAAGACGGGAACGCGGCGTCAACGAGCGGGACGCCGTCGGATGGGGTCTTCCCGTTCCCGCCGTGACGCGTGAACGGCCCATCGTCGTCGGCATCTCGCGTTTCGTCAGACATCCCGACTACACCTCGAGGAGTTCTGCCTCTTTGCGCTTCAGCGCGTCATCGATGAGCTCGACGTGCTGACGTGTCAGGACGTCGAGCTCCTTCTCTCCGCGCGCGATCTCGTCCTCACCGAGCTCGCTCTTGAGGGCATCGAGCTCGTCCTTCGCCTTGCGACGGATACCACGGACGTGGACCTTCGCGTCCTCAGCCTTGGTCTTGACGAGCTTGACATACTCCTTGCGGCGCTCGGCCGTGAGCTCCGGCATCGTCACGCGAACGAGGTTGCCGTCGTTCGTCGGGTTGGCTCCGAGGTTGGGCATGTCACGGATCGCCTGTTCGATCGCCTTCAGCGCCGACTTGTCGTACGGCGTGATGATGAGCGTGCGAGCTTCCTGGTTCGCCAGGGAGGCGAGCTGGGCGATCGGCGTGGGAGTGCCGTAGTAGTCCACGAGGACCTTCTGGAACATCTGCGGGTTCGCACGACCGGTGCGCACCGTGGAGAAGTCCTCCTTGGCAGCTTCGACCGCCCGGTTCATGCGAGTGGTGGTTTCAGCGAGGACGTCCGCGATCACGGTGACTCCTATCGTCGGGGTGTTCTGCAAATTCTATCGGGCGAAGTCGTCTCCGCCGTGTCACACACTCAGGCGGTGACGAGGGTTCCGATCGGCTCGCCGAGGAGCGCACGGGTCACGTTCCCGGCGGGCTCCATGCCGAACACGCGCATGTCCATGCTGTTGTCCATGCACAGGCTGAAGGCGGTCGAGTCGACGACCTTGAGACCACGCTGGAGCGCATCGCGATAGGTGACGCGCTCGATGCGCTCCGCGTCGGCATGCTTGTTGGGGTCGGCGGTGTAGATGGCGTCGACGCCGTTCTTGGCGACGAGGACCTCGTCCGCGCCGATCTCGAGCGCACGCTGTGCCGCGACGGTGTCAGTGGAGAAGTACGGGAGGCCGGCCCCGGCACCGAAGATGACGACCCGCCCCTTCTCGAGATGACGCTCAGCCCGGCGCGGAATGTACGGCTCGGCGACCTGGGTCATCGAGATGGCGGACTGCACACGGGTGGCGGCCCCGGCCTGCTCGAGGAAATCCTGCAGGGCGAGCGCGTTCATGACCGTGCCGAGCATGCCCATGTAGTCGGCGCGACCGCGGTCCATGCCTCGCTGGCTCAGTTCTGCGCCGCGGAAGAAGTTGCCCCCGCCGACGACGATCGCGACCTCGACACGGTCCACCGCCGCGGCGATGTCACGGGCGATCTGCGAGACCACGTCGGGGCTGACACCCAGCTGTCCCGCTCCGAATGCCTCTCCGGAGAGCTTGAGAAGGACGCGTCGGCGTCCGGTGCGTTCAGTCATGGGTGGGTGTCCTCTCGTCCCGATTCAAGATAGTGCCTCGTGGGCATGAAGAAGGGGTTCGGATCTTGGCGATCCGAACCCCTTCGACGGTGCTACGCGCCGACCTTGAAGCGCGCGAAGTCCGTCACGGTGATACCGGCGTCCTTCGCCACCTGGGCGACCGACAGCTTGTTGTCCTTGGCATAGTCCTGCTCGAGCAGAGCGACCTGCTTGATGAACGCAGAGACGCGGCCTTCGACGATCTTCGGGAGAGCCGCTTCCGGCTTGCCCTCGTTGCGGGAGATCTCAGTGACGATCTCGCGCTCCTTCTCGACCGCGTCAGCCGGCACGTCTTCACGCGACAGGTAGGACGGGTTGGCGAACGAGATGTGCTGAGCGATGCTGCGCGCGGTCTCGGCATCGTCACCCGAGTAGGCGACGACGACGCCGATCTGCGGCGGCAGGTCCTTGCTCGTGCGGTGCAGGTAGACCTCGACCTTGTCGCCGGCGATCGTGCGCACGCGGCGCAGCTCGACCTTCTCGCCGATGATCGCGGCCTCTTCGGAGATGACCTGCTCGACGCTCTTGTCGCCGGCAGAGGCGGCGAGGGCGGCGTCGACCGAGTCGGCCTTGACCGCTGCTGCAGCGTCGGCGACCTTGTCGGCCAGCGCGATGAAGCGCTCGTTCTTCGCGACGAAGTCGGTCTCGCAGGCGAGCTCGATGAGCGTCACGGCGCCGTCCTGCTCGCGAGCGACGATCAGTCCCTCGCTCGTGGAACGGTCAGCGCGCTTCGCGTTGCCCTTCGCACCCTTGAGACGCAGGATCTCGGTGGCCTTCGCGACGTCTCCGTCAGCCTCCTCGAGCGCCTTCTTGGTGTCGACCATTCCGGTGCCGAGCTGCTCACGCAGCGCCTTGAGGTCAGCGATGGTGAAGTTGGCCATGTGTGGTGGCTCCTTGCTTCGTTAGGTGTGTGTACGAGGGATTACTTGGCGTCAGCAGCCTCGGCGGCGGCGACCTCAGCGGTCTCCTCACCGGAAGCGGCGGCGATCGCCTCGTCGTGCGCCTCAGCACCGGCCTCGTCGGCAGCGGTCTCGTCGGCGGCGGGCGTCTCGACGACGGCAGCGGCGTCATCTGCCGTGGCGACCTCGGCGGCGTCAGCGGACTCCTGAACCTCCTGTGCGGGAGTCTCGAGGAGCTCCTTCTCCCAGTCGGCCAGCGGCTCGGCGTCGCCGGTCTCCGGGTTGTGCTTCTGCTGCAGGCCCTCGGCCGCGGCGTCGGCGATGATACGCGTCAGCAGGGAGACGGAGCGGATCGCGTCGTCGTTGCCGGGGATCGGGTACTGGAAGTCATCCGGGTCGGCGTTCGTGTCGAGGATGCCGATCACGGGGATGCCGAGCTTCTTGGCCTCATCGATCGCGAGGTGCTCACGCTTGGCGTCGACGACCCAGATGGCCGAGGGCGTCTTGGTGAGGTTGCGGATACCGCCCAGCGACTTGTGCAGCTTGTCGAGCTCGCGCTTCTTGAGCAGGAGCTCCTTCTTGGTGAAGCCGCTGTTCGCGGGGACCTCGTAGTCGAGCTCCTCGAGCTCCTTCATACGAGCGAGACGCTTGGAGATCGTCTGGAAGTTGGTGAGGAGTCCACCGAGCCAGCGCTGGTTGACGAAGGGCTGACCCACACGGGTCGCCTGCTCGGCGAGGATCTCCTGCGCCTGCTTCTTGGTGCCGACGAAGAGGATCGTGCCACCGTGGGCGACGGTCTCCTTGACGAAGTCGTAGGCCTTGTCGATGTAACCCAGCGACTGCTGCAGGTCGATGATGTGGATACCGCTGCGCTCGGTGAGGATGAAGCGCTTGACCTTCGGGTTCCACCGACGGGTCTGGTGTCCGAAGTGCACGCCGCTGTCGAGCAGCTGGCGGATGGTGACCACAGCCATGGTCGTCTCCTGGTTCTGGCGCGGTTCTGCGCCGTTGAGGTTGCAAGCCGATCGGATGATCGGACTTCCTGGTGCCCGGCTCACGCCCGCCTTATCGATGAGAAGGACCTGTGGGAGTGGATGCCGCGAAGTGAATCGCTTTGGGCACGCGTAGTCACCTCGATTTCGAGGTGCTCCCCCAGCATACAGGATCGCGCGGGCACTCACCCTGCACCTCACGCCGCACGCCGGTCTTGTGCCGGTGTCCCGCGGCGGCCGACGATTCCGGTGCCCGCGACGGAGTGCACCCGACCAGACTCGCACCATGCGCACAGTCCCCCGAGCCCTTTCCCTTCTCGTCGTCGCTCTGCTGCTCGCTCTCACCGCGCCGGCTCCCGTGGCGGCGGCGGAAGCTCCCTCGACAACCGAATGGCCTCGCTGGAGCTGGCCGGTGGCCGGGCCTCGCGCTGTCGCGGCTCCGTTTCGCGCGCCCGCGCACGAGTACGGTGCCGGCCATCGCGGCGTCGATCTGGCCGCAGTGGTGGGAGCAGAGGTGTCCGCCCCCGCGGACGGTGTGGTCGCCTTCCGCGGCACCGTGGTGGATCGGCCGCTCCTCACCATCGAGCACACCGGCGGCCTCGTGACGACTCTCGAACCCGTTCGGTCGACGCTCGTCGCGGGTGATGTCGTCACGGCCGGGCAGGCGCTCGGAGTCTTGGATATCGGCGGGCACACCGCCGCGGGTTCCCTCCACCTCGGCGTGCGGCTGGACGGCGACTACATCAATCCCCTGCTGCTCTTCGACGACGTTCCGAGAGCCGTCCTGCTCCCCTGCTGCGAAGCACGCTGAGCGACGGGGGCTTAGCGAGAGATCATGCGCGCGGATGGGCCAGTCGATAGGTCGCCGTCAGACGCTCGGTGGAGACGTGGGTGTATATCTGCGTCGTACCGAGGCTGGCGTGTCCGAGGATTTCCTGGACCGCCCTCAGATCGGCTCCCCCGTCGAGCAGATGAGTGGCCGCGGTGTGCCGCAGAGCGTGAGGACCGATCGTCTCGGCGCCCACGATCGGCGCGAGAACCCGTGCGACGAGTTCGTATACGGCCCGCGGCCCTACCCTGCCACCGCGGCTGCCCAGGATCACGGCAGGGGTGAAGGTTCGGGCGCGCGCGACGAGCACCGGCCTACCGCGCCTCAGGTACGCCGACAATGCGTCGCGCGCCGGAGTGCCGTAGGGCACGATGCGTTCCTTCGCGCCTTTGCCGAGCACTCGCGCCGTACCGCGGTCGAGATCGAGATCGTCGATGTCCAGTCCGCAGAGCTCGGAGACACGGATACCGGAGCCGTACAGCAGTTCGAGGATGGCGTGGTCTCTCAACGCGATCGGGTCGCCCTCTTCGGCGGCGTCGCGGTGAGAATCCAGAAGTGCCGACATCGCGTCCCGCGAGGCGACCGTCGGCAACGTCCTTCCCCTCTTCGGGGCGACCAGGCGCAGGCTCGGATCATGCGTGATGAGCGCCTGCTCCTGAGCCCAATTGAAGAATGAGCGGGCCGTGGCGGCGCGGCGCGCGAGGGTCGATCTGGCGTCGCCACGCTGAGTGGCGCGCCACAGCCAGTCCCGAAGCACCTCGAGGTCGACGGACTCGAGGGGAACACCACCCGCCGCGGCGTCGAGGTCTCGCAGGTCTGAGCGATAGGCCTTGACGGTCGCGGCGGACAGCCGGCGCACCTTCTCCAGGTGTTCGGCGAACGCCTCCGTCGCGGCAGCGAGATCCATGAGTCCAGCTTGCCCCGCGCATGCCCTGTCCGCGGCAGCCTCGCCGTTCATCGTGCACGGGAAGCCGATGCTCTCGCGGGGCGCTGACGATGCCACCCTCCGTCGTCATGCGCGACGTCGCCCTCGAGATGAAGGAGCCCGAGTACGGCCCGAACCCGATCAGGAGACAGGCCGGAGCGACGCGCCACCTCTTCTATGGACAGACGCGTCCGGGTACCCAACGCATCGAGCACGCGGCTGTGGCTCGAGTCCCGCTCTGACCCGTCTTCCTCGACTCTTTCGTCGATCGCGCCGTACAACTCCCTCACCTCCTGCGCGGAGGTCACACAGTGTGCGTCGTACTCGCGGAGCAGGCGATGACACCCCGCCGACGACGCAGACGTCACTGCACCGGGCACGGCGCCGAGTGGCCGACCGAGCGAGGCCGCGTGGCCCGCGGTGTTCAGCGATCCACTTCTCCACCCCGCCTCGACGACGACCGTCGCATGGCCGAGCGCCGCGATCAAACGGTTTCGAGCGAGGAATCGCCACTTGGTGGGCGCCGTCCCACACGGCGGCTCACTCACGAGAGCCCCTCGTTCCGCGATCTGACGCAGGAGACTCTGATGGCCGGCAGGATATGCGCGGTCCACGCCGCCGGCGAGGATCGCGATCGTGGCGCCCTGAACGCCGAGTGCGGCACGATGCGCGGCCCCATCGATCCCGTACGCACCACCGGAGATGATCACGGCGCCGGTGGCCGCGAGATCACCCGCCAGTTCGGTCGCTATGTGCTCGCCGTACCCGCTGCAGGCTCGAGCCCCGACGATCGAGACTCGGGGCTCGCGGCCGAGCAACTCCACGCGGCCGCGCACCCACAGCGCGCTCGGGGCGTGTGGGCCGAGATCCGTGAGACTGCGGGGCCATGCGGCGTCTCCCGGGATCACGAGCTGCGCTCGCACGGCGACACCTCCGCGCAGCGCGGCCATGACCGCCCGAGGATCGGCGCGTGGGCGCCAGCGGGCTCGACCGTCGACCAGTGCGCGCGTTGCCGTAGCGCTGGCACCGCCCGGAGGGAGAAGCGACGACGAATCTCCCACAGCGAGAGAAAGCGCATCCGCTGCACCGAGCGATTCGATCAACGATCCGGCCACCGCATCGCCGGGCTCGGCGATCACAGACCAGGCGACACGCGCGACGCAATCGGCCAGCTCATCACCGGGATGGAGGGTGCGGGCGAGGGCGAGGATCTCGGAATCAGCGAGGAGGACATCCATCATCGCGGGAGCCCCCTTCGGAGATGCAGCGCCCGTCCGACCTCATCGATCCCGGGACGATCGAGCTCCGCCAGATCTGCCATCGTCCAAGCCACACGCAGAACGCGATCGTACCCACGGAGCGTGAGGGCGCCGCGCTCGAGGGCTCGATCGAGTGGAGCGCGCACCGCAGGAGCCAGTCGGAGTGCCCCCTGACGCAGACTGGTCCCCGGCGCTTCTGCATTGCGTCGCCACCGCATACTCATCCACCGATGGGCAGCTCGCTCTCGGGCCGCAGCGACGCGTTCTCGAGCCTGCGCCGTCGTCATCGATGGAGAATGATCGCCCATCGCTCGCGATGCCGCGACACGACTCACCTGCAGATCGATGTCGAGACGGTCGCGAAGCGGTCCGGACAAGCGCGTGGAGTATCGCCTGATCGACATGGGTGGGCAGACGCACTCCGCGCCGCGGACACCGTGGTTCCCGCACGGACAGGGATTCATCGCGAGCAGCAGCTGGAATCTCGCGGGAAACGTGGCGGTGAATCCCGCCCGATGCACCTCGATCGCCCCGGATTCGAGTGGCTGTCGGAGCGCATCGAGTGCGACCCGGGAGAACTCGGCAGCCTCGTCCAGGAACAGCACACCGCGGTGGGCACGTGCGATCGCTCCCGGTCGCGCCGTGCGCGAGCCCCCTCCGACCAGCGATGCGACAGACGCGCTGTGATGCGGCGCCTCGATCGGCGGGAGCACATCGAGCGCTGCGACGGGCTCTCCGCTGAGTGATCGCACCGACGCGACCTCTAGTGCCTCCTGCTCCGTGAGGGACGGCATGATGCCCGGAAGCCTGCGCGCGAGCATCGTCTTACCCGCGCCTGGAGGTCCGCTCAACAGCAGATGATGACCGCCGGCAGCGGCGACGACCAACGCTTCCACGGCATCCTCCTGACCGACGACATCGGCGAGGTCGAGCGTGTCACGTGGTCCGCTCTGAGTCGATGCCAGCACGACCGCCTCCACATCGGGCACTTCGACATCGGCACCGTGCCAGACTGCGACCTCTGCGAGTGAAGCGGCTGCGCGCACATCGACACCCGGTACCAGACGTGCCTCGGCTTCGTTTCCCCGTGGCACGATCACCGATTCGAATCCGGCGCGTGCCGCTGCGAACACCGCCGGCAGAACCCCGAGCACCGGCCGGATCCTGCCGTCCAGACCCAGCTCGCCGATGTGGACCGTCGCCGAGATCGACCGCGGTGAGATGACACCGCCTGCAGCGAGGCAGGCCATGGCAATCCCCAGGTCGAACCCGGCGCCGTGCTTGGGGAGGCTCGCCGGCGACAGATTCACCGTGAGCCGTCGCCGTGGAAGATCCAGCCCGGCGTTCTTGCAGGCGTTGTGCACGCGCTGGACGGCTTCGCCGAGGGACTTGTCGGGGAGCCCGATGATCCGGAACTCCGGTGTCTGGTTCGACATGTCGGCTTCGACCTCGACGAGATGCCCATCGACGCCGGTGAGCGCGACCGCCCAGGTGCGCGAGGTCGTCACGCGATGTCCACGAGGTGCTCGAGCGAGCCGGAGGCCGGATCGGACCCGATGATGCCGATCGCTTCGAGCCGGAGGACGCGCCCTCGCGCCTCCTCCGGATTCTCCGTCGCCCATGCCTGAGCGAGCTGCCAGAGCCGACGTCGCTTGCGAGCGTCGATGGCCTCGAACGGGTGCCCGTAAACGGCGGTCCGTCTCGTCTTGACCTCAACCACCGCGAGGTGGTGGTCGCGCACGGCGACGATATCGATCTCTCCCTGCGCGCACCGCCAGTTCCTGGCGAGCACGGTGTACCCGCGACGCCTCAGATGCTGAGCGGCCCGCTCTTCCCCTGCTCTTCCGAGCTCGTCCTTCGCTGCCATACGGCCAGCTTCACGCGCATGCGGATCGCACGTGGCCGGCGCCGGCGCACAACCCCGGTGGTCGGGGAGAACTCGAACTCGCAGCGCGGGGTGCAGGAACACCGAGATCCGCAACGCGCCGAGAGAGCTCCCCGAGATGCTTCGTCGAGAGGCGCCGTCACTCGCCGTCGAGCGAGAGCTCCTGGGGGAGCTCGAACTCCCGACGCTGCAGTTCCTCGACGTTGACGTCCTTGAACGTCAGCACGCGCACGGCCTTCACGAAGCGGTCGGCTCGGTAGATGTCCCACACCCAGACGTCGGTCATCGAGATCTCGAAATAGAAATCATGCTCGGTGTCACGACGGACGACGTTGACCTCGTTCGCCAGGTAGAACCGCCGCTCGGTCTCGACGACGTACTGGAACTGCGACACCACATCCCGGTACTCCCGGAACAGTGCCAGCTCGAGCTCGCGGTCGTAGTCGTCGAAGGCTTCCTCATCCATGATGTGTCCATCCTAGAGTCGCGGACACCGGGGCGCGTCATCCAGCGGTCGGCCGTGCGCGCCGCGGTCGGCTCAGAAAAGGGTGGGAACGTCGGCGATCGCCCACGACGCGCGGTGGTAGCGGGAGAGCCCGATGGCGCGGATCGCGTCGCGATGCTCGAGGCTGGCATAGCCCTTGTTGCGGTTCCACTGATACGCGGGATACGTCTCGTGGAGCTCCGCCATGTGCTGGTCCCGCGCGACCTTCGCGATCACGGACGCCGCGGAGACGGAGGCGCAGTCTCGGTCGGCTTTGATCACCGGGCGCACGTGGAGCGGCACCGGGTGCGCCCTCGACACATAGTCATGGTTGCCGTCGAGCAGGACGAGAGCGTCGTCGAGCGCGACCCCCTGATCCGCGACGGCCTGCACCGCACGCGACGCGGCAAGACCGAGCGCCCGCATGATGCCGACCTCGTCGACCTCCTCCGCACTCGCCCATCCGACGGCCGACGCCTGCACCCATGCGGCGGCGCGTGCTGCGACTTCAGGTCTGCGCTTCTCCGTCACGAGCTTGGAGTCGCGGAGGCCTTCCGGCACGCGCCGACGCGCGCCTGCGGCATTCATCGCGGCCGCGCCCACGGCGACAGGACCCGCGAGTGCCCCTCGGCCGACCTCATCGAGCGAGATGATCACCTCGCACTCACCGAGGAGGCGCCTCTCGAGAGTGAGTTTCGGTGCGACGACGGTCATTCCGGATCCGGGACGCCGTTGAAGATCTCGTGGTGCCCGTCGATCGGTCCCAGCCTGTTCAACGGCCACGTCGTGAGGAACGCCTTTCCCACGATGTTCTCCATCGGCACGAATCCGCCACTGGGGAGATCCTGGTGCGCACGGGCGTCACGCGAGCGATCGCGGTTGTCTCCGAGCAGCCAGACGGAATCCTCCGGGACCACGACATCGAAGGGCTCGTTGGACGCGGCCGTGTCCCCGGGAGGCAGATTGAGGTAGCTGAGCTCGTCGATGGGCGCGCCGTTGATCGTGATCTGGCCGAGCGCGTTGCAGCACACCACATGATCGCCGGGCAGACCGATCACACGCTTGACGAGGTGGTCCTGCGAGTCCGTCGCGGAGATGCCCACGAAGTTCAGCACCCAGTCGACGGCCTCGACCAGCGGCGGCTGTGCGGGGGTCTGCGGCTGACCGTCGAGCCACCCGCCCGGATCCTTGAAGACGACCACGTCACCTCGCTCGTAGTCGGTCCATCGCGGCGTGAGCTCATCGACCAGGATGCGGTCGTTGATCAACAGGGTACGTTCCATCGATGCGGAGGGGATGTAGAACGAACGCACGACGAAGGTCTTCACCACGAACGAGACCAGCGCGGCGATCACGACGATCACGAGGACGTCGCGAAGGAATACGAGGAACCCGCGACGACGTCTGGACGTGGGCGCGGACGGGGATTCGGTCATCAGGTTCCTTCACGATCATGCACCGTCGTGCGGCGACGGTATCTAGGTTCGCACACCGGTGGGAGAACAAAGCACCCCGGGACATCGTGTCCCGGGGTGCTGTGGAGATGCTGCGACTCAGCGGTCGCGCTTCTCCTTGAGACGCTTCGCTTCACGTGGTTACGCGGCTGAACAAGCACTAAGACTCCGCCGTGCCAAGCATGTGCCAACGGATTCTGGAATCTGCCCTTCCTGACACGTACAGATGGAAGGAGGAGCACCGTGCCGTACGCCCGTACCAACCACTCCTCGCAGACGAAGAGGAGCGGGAGATGCCCGTACGTCAGTTGAAGTCAGGCAAACACCAGGCAAGGGTCTGGGACAACGAGAACAAGAGGTACGTGTCACTCGGCACGTTCGACAGTGAGAAAGAAGCCGCGCTGGCTGAGCTTCGCGCTGAAGCTGGACTGGAGCAGGAGAAGAAGGCGAGTCAGCCCAAGGCCATCCCGCGTGGCCGTGAGCGGTTCTCGAAGTTCGCCCTTGAAATCATCGAGGCCAAGAAGCAGACGTGGGCACCCAGCACCTACCACGCGCACCTTCGCAACCTGGACAAGCACCTGAAGCCGTTCCACAACACAGCGGTAGCGGACATCACGTACAGCCAGGTGGTCAAGTGGTGGAAGAGCATGGAGAAGGAGCCGGTGGCCAGGAAGCAGAGCTACAGCACGCTTCGGATGCTGATGAAGCGTGCCCTCCGCCACGGTCTGATCTCTACGACGCCCTGCCTCATCGAAGGTGCCACGAAGGATCACAGCAAGAAGAGGCCTACCTTCCATGCGGCCGATGTTCGCATGATGATCGAGATGACCAGCGACGTGCAGATGAAGGCGGCACTCCTCACCATGCTGGGCACCGGTGTGAGGATCGGGGAGCTTCTGGCACTCGACTGGGCAGACGTAGACCTCATCACCGGCAAGCTCAATGTGCATCGTCACCTGACACCCTTTGGTTTGGAGGACGGCACCAAGCACCATGCAGACGGTAGGCGCGTGCTCCTGATGGCCGGTGAGGTTGTCCAAGCACTCAGGGCACTCTCTGCGACTACGGTACCGATGCCAAGCCATCCGGTGTTCGTCAACGTCTGGGGCAACCGGATGACGTACCGCGCGTTCAGCCGTCCCTTCAAGACGCTCCGCGCATCGTGTGGCCTGGATGACCTGAGACCGCACGACATCCGCCATGTGCACCTGAGCGAGTACGGGCGGCACTCCTCCCTCAAGGAGGTAATGGAGCGCGGCGGTCACACCGATGTCTCTTCTGCCCTTCGCTATCAGCATGGCGACGAAGAGCGTGAACGCCAGATTGTCGAGAAGCTGAAGCTCTGACGATCAAACCGTTCGTAACAGCGACACGTCAGATTCTGTCCAGAGGACTTCCCATTGGCTCGCCGTCAACCGAACCTGGGCAGATTCAGTCGGAGCGCCAGCCGATGAATGTCAGCAGTGAGCGGCAGAGTGGTGTCTGAGGAGGAGCGACATGCCACGACCAACGAAGCCAGGCAGGGGCGACATCGATCCGCCGCCGAGTGCCGGTTACCCGAGCGCGTATGACATCCCTGAGTACAAGCAGATGCGCGAGCAGATGACGGCGATGAGCCTGATCTTGGTACTCAAGCCATCCATGAGGGCCGACTTCAAAAAGCTGAAGGCGGAGTTTGAGCGCATCGTCGGCACGGTCGAACGGTTCTACCAACTCGTGGGCGAGCGGCACTGGGTCTTTCACGGTTCGCTCAAGCTCGATCCATTGGTCGAGGCTGTCCGCACCGATGACCCCGACGCGGTTGAGACTGCGGTGATCGCTCAGTACCAGGACCCAGAGCGTATGAAGTTTGCTCTGATGCGAGCCAAGAACGTCCCCGAGATGCGCGCGAGGTCTGATCTAATCGACGCGGCATTCCGCGACTACCTCGACGAACGCTATTACGCCGCGGTGCTCGTGCTTCTCGCGGTCATGGATGGCTTCGTGAACGACGTTGGTAACCAGCGGCGAGGACTGCACACACGGGACAGTGAAGAGCTTGTCGCCTGGAACTCCATGACCGCTCATCACCAAGGCCTAGCGGCGACTCAGAAGTCATTCACCAAGAGCTTCAACAAGACCAGCACTGAACCGGTGTACGAGTTGTACCGGAACGGAATCATGCACGGCAACCTGACGAACTTCGACAACGTCGTCGTCGCGTCGAAGGCTTGGAACCGATTGTTCGCTCTCATCGACTGGGCGCAAGCGCTCGAACAGGCGAAGAAGCCCGAAGACCCCAAGCCGACCCTTCGTGAGTCTCTGGCGAAGATGGCGGACACCGCCGCCGACCGTAAGAAGATGGATGCGTGGAAGCCGCGTGCGAAGGATGTCCGCATTGACGGATCGGAAGCGGTGATGTCAGAACCGGTCGTTGAGGCCACTGTTGCCATGCTTGATTCGTGGGTAGCGAAAAACTACGGGCGGCTCGCCCCGTTCCTCCACGAGTTCACAAAACCGAAATCTCGGAACGCGTTCATCGGGGAGGTCCGCTCACGTTTCGAGAGACAACCTCTAGAGGGCTATGACGTGCGACGCGTCGATGTCCGCGGTCCTGCCCTTGCCCACGTGACGGTTGGACTCACCGTCGGCGGCGAGGTTCGAGAGTCGGAGTTGCGCTGGTTGTACGTCGATGCGGAAAAGCACACGCGAGTGGAAGGCGATCCGCGCGGAACTTGGCTCATCATTCAGACCGACCCGATAAGTATCGTGGGCCGATCCTGGGACTGAGTGTCCGCTACCTCAACCTCGACGCACGCCCCGAGCGGCATATATAGACGCACGTGTGCGGGAATCCCAGGGCATATGTCTGTGTCGGCTCGACACCCGCGATCTCGAACGCGAGAGCCGAAGCCCTAAACGATCCTGTCCGCTCGTGCTCATCCTGACCACATCCGACTTTCGCGTCAGAGGCGGACCGACAGACCCGAGTTCACATCAGGGAGTTCTACGTTCTCAGGCGTCAGCGTGTTGGCTCGCAAGTGCTCCAGGAGGTCTGACGCTGAGACGGCGGCTCCGATCTGAGCCTCGGATTCAGGGCGACTGTATCCGGACGTTCGTGCACGATACACACTCACGTGCTCCTGCCCAGAGTCGACTGCGCGTGCGGCAACGCCGCGTGCGTAGTACCTGTTGAACTCTCCCCCCGCCAGCAGACTCGGCGCGTTGGAAGCCATCTTCTTGGGTCCCTTCACCGTCTGCTCCATCGCATTGAAAACGCCTGCTGACGATAGCGCGTCTGCGAATGACTCCGGCGTTCCCGACACCAGAGCATCGCGAAGCAACCGCGCGTACACAGATCGTCCGTGGGCACTCAGGCGCGGACTCTCATAGATCACCCCGGCACTCTCATCCCTGTCGAGTTCCGTGACCATGTAGTCCCTTGTGGTCGCGTCCAAGTCTTTGAAATCGAATGCCATCGTTGGTCTCCTTCGTCGTGTGAGCGACAGCGTAGCTGACGGGGATACCTGGTGCTCGGGGTCGGTGTCGCACCGTGCACCCATTTAGGCATTGCCGGTTCGCGCGACTGTAAGAGAAGAGATGAACATTACAGATGCCCTATCCGCGATCCGCAGTCTCGACGCACTAGCTGAGGCCCGCCGTCGGCACCTCTGCGCGCTCACGGCAACCGCCCTTACGGATGCTGAGCGCTCTCGAATCGTCGCCATGGCTCAGCGCGAAAACATCGATACGAGATGGGCGACGGAACAGGCGCTGAAGGCCGAACTGGCCGAACGTGCTCGATGGGCTGAGCGCAACCCTGAGAGGCCCGCAGACGTGTCGCAGATGCCGTCTAGGCGTGGTCAGCTAGTCGGGGCAGAGGAAGGGACCACCCACGCCGGACCTCGACCGGTAGTTGTTACCTATGGTCCGATCACCAGGACGGCAACGGCGAAGCAGAAGCAAGAGCGCCGACCGCTCATGGGTACGAACCGGAATTATCCCAGTGTGCCCGCCGAGCCGGTACCCGTGCCCGAGGTCAAGCCGATCAAGCACGGCCTCACGGCGTACGCCGACAAGGGGTGCCGATGCGACATCTGCCGACTGGCGAAGAGAAACAGCAGGACGCCGTCCGGTGCGCGCACCCGTAGACCCCCCGGCGAGCTTGCACCACATGGGACGACAACGCGATACCAGCGCGGAAAGTGCCGGTGCGATCAGTGCCGCGCGGCGAAACTGAAGCAGAACCGTGAGT
This sequence comes from Microbacterium maritypicum MF109, assembly GCF_000455825.1. Lineage (GTDB taxonomy): Bacteria > Actinomycetota > Actinomycetes > Actinomycetales > Microbacteriaceae > Microbacterium > Microbacterium maritypicum_A. Next base: position 121,117 of record NZ_ATAO01000206.1, on the reverse strand, counting down.
ACCTGGCTCGAAAGCGTTCTGCACAATCGCCCCGGTGACACGTATGAATGAGAAGACCCCCGCCTGCCGGTCAGCTAAGCGGGGGTCGGATGGAGATGATGCAATTCCGTCGTCTCCGCCTATGGAGTTGCGTCGCCACCTGGTCGGGGGCGGGCATGAATCAGATTTCATCCCGACCGAGACTCGCCGAGGGCAGTGACACTCTGCCGCAACATCAAACAATTAACGCATGAGAAAAGGCGTAGTCTCCGCATGCCGGAGTCGCTAGCTTGTTCGTATGGAGCGCGAACCAATCGACCATGACGGCACGGGGCAGCAGCGAGCAGAGTTGTTCAGGGTAGGGCCCAGCTACATCGCTCGATGGATGCATATCGCTACGCATCACAGCACCCTGGACGCCCGCGAAAGAACCGTCGTCCTTGCCCTCGGTAGCGCGTTGGGCGATCTCCTGCGTCACCGCAACTCGGTGGAATCTGCCCGCCGCAGAGGAATTCCGGTGAGCAAGCTCGACAAGAGCACTCGGCCCAGCCCGGAGGTTCAGGCAGCTCTCATCGAAGCCACGAAGGACTTCTTCCTGAGTTACTACTCCGTCGTCTCAGCCATGGCGAGTCTCGTGAAGCGCTTCCCCTCAGTCTTCGACAACCCGCCCCACACAAGCAACGAGAAGTTCCTTGAGTGGATGAAGGACATTGCCCTCTTTAGCGAGCACTGGCCGAAGCTACATGCGGCGCGCGATTTTCGCACGCTCATAGATCATCCAGCCGCCAAACAGCCCTACAACTGGGGAACGGTCGACGACGTGAGCGGTGCGCTGCGAGCCGCACTTCACGGTCCAGCGGGCGCCACCGGCAACATTCCGGAGGGGGCGGAACACCTAAAAGACGGGGAAGAGTGGCATGAGGAAGATGCCTGGACGTTCGTCGCCCCTGACGAGGACGAAGTGCTCACGCTCCTGGCGGTCCAGCTCAACGCAATAGTCGATCGGATTCAAATCGCGCGGTTCAACCCAGAATCGCTCCCTTGCGACTGGGAGGAGAGTTACCGCGAGGGCGATACCGAACACGGGTACCCGGTGTTCGCGATTGGTAACGGAGTCATTACGGGGGAAGGGCCGATGACGCCCGAACTCTCAGCAGAAGACCGCGAGCGAATCAATGCGATCCTTGCTCCATACGTCACGGCGATTCGAGCCGGAGACCCAACTCCCGACGCCTGACCTCGTCCGCTCGAAGACAAAGCGACGAGCCGGGTACGCTCGGGGCCATATGGAAATCAACTGGCCTGAACTGATCATCGGTGCTGTGCTGGGCTTCGGCCTCTCGCTTCCCTTCTATTTTCATCAGAGGAACGAGCGGAGGCGAGAGGTTGGCATCAACTGGACCAAAGACCTTCGAAGTCTCGAACCGCTCTTGTTCGCTCCGGCGCTCACCTACTCCAAGCTCTACACAGCTACTAGTGCGTTCCCGTTGGATCATTACAGGCGGGTACTTGGCCCCTCAGACTTCCGACTATTGGAGAACTTCCAGAACGTGCTTGTAGAAATCGAGCACCCTCCAGCTACGAGCACAGTGGCAGACCGTGCGCAGGCGCTGGAACGCGCCAAGAAGCTCCACGCCGAGCTAGTCAACCGTGGCCGCCATCGGTCCGCACAGGAGTACACCGAACTCATGGCACGGGAACGACGGCAGGAGAGCCGACGCCATCCGATCCACTGGGCCAGGGTAGGAGTCAAGAACTACTTCATCCGCCGACGTAGGAATAAGCAGGGCCAAGACTGAGGACAGCAGAAGGCCCACCTTCCGGATTTGGAAGGTGGGCCTTCTTGCGTATGGCGTGCCAAGTGCGTGCCAACTGAGCTACCCTGAGTCCATCAGGACGGGACTCCATTTTCTAGAAATAGAGCCCCTTTTGCTCAGCGGTCGCGCTTCTCCTTGATCTTCGCCTTCTTGCCGCGCAGCTGGCGGAGGTAGTAGAGCTTCGCGCGACGCACGTCACCGCGGGTGACGACCTCGATGTGGTCGATCACCGGGGAGTGCACCGGGAAGGTACGCTCGACGCCGACCTGGAAGCTGATCTTGCGGACCGTGAAGGTCTCGCGCACGCTGTCGCCCTGGCGCCCGATGACGACGCCCTGGAAGACCTGGATACGAGAGCGGCTGCCCTCGGTGATGTTCACGTGCACCTTGACGGTGTCACCGGGGAAGAAGTCCGGGATGTCCGAACGGAGGGAAGCCGCGTCGACGGCGTCGAGGATCTGCATGATCGTCTCTCTCTGCACCCGCCACAGGTCGCATGCATGTATTCAAAGGAACAAGAAAAGGAGTGAGCTGTACGGAGCAGACGCGTCCGCGGGCTCCCCTGTGGCAGAGCCGGTCACAGCACAAACATTCATTCTGCCACGGATACGGCGCCCGGCCAAAACGACGACGTCAGTCGCGGGAATCGGTCTCCCGCACCACGATGATCTCGTGCGCGCGCGTCGGGGGCGCCGGCTCATCGACCGTCGGGATCGTGGACCACGTGATGGTCTCGCGCAGTCGGGTACCGCTCCCCTTCGCCTCGTTCCACAGCTGCCAGAGCTGCAACCAGATCAGGGCGATCCCCGCCACGATCGCACCGGTGAGCAACCAGGGGAACGCCCCGTCGATGAAGAATCCGACGGCGATCGTGAGCCCGTTCCACACGGTGAATCCCGCCACGTCCCACCAGGAGACGGCGCGCTCGATGCGGACGGACGGCCGTGAACGCGTGAGCAGCGTGAGCAGGAGCTGGCCCAGGAAGACGGACGGCATCGCGATGAGCAGCACCCAGAGGATCGACCAGCCGCCCTGGAAGACTCCCCACCCGATCAGCAGCCAGAGCGGCAGCAGGAACGCCGCCGGAAGGAGCCAGCGGAAGAAGGCCTGTCGCAACCACATGCTCAGATCGTACGTCGCTGCGTCCCCGCGCGTCCCGGTGTTCGCTGAGAGCGGTCGGGGATCCACCGGTGCGGGATCAGGGAGAATGGAGACGACGAGAGGACACACCCGATGATCGAACTGCGCACCCCCGCCGAGATCGATGAGATGCGCGCCGCAGGGCGTTTCGTGGCTGAGACCCTAGCGACGCTGCGCGACGAGACGAAGGTCGGGACCAATCTCCTCTCGATCGATAGACGCGCACACGACATGATCCGCAAAGCCGGAGCCGAGTCCTGCTACATCGACTACCACCCCTCGTTCGGTGCGAGCCCGTTCGGCAAGGTCATCTGCACCTCGGTCAACGACGCCGTCCTGCACGGGCTCCCCCACGACTACACGCTGCGCGACGGCGACCTCGTCACCCTCGACTTCGCCGTCTCCGTCGACGGATGGGTCGCGGACTCCGCAGTCTCGTTCGTCGTCGGAACCGCGCGCGAAGAAGATCTCCGACTCATCGACACCACCGAGCGCGCCTTGGTGGCAGCGATCGACGCCGCGACGGTCGGTAACCGCATCGGCGACATCTCCTCAGCTGTCGCTGCCGTCGCCCACGGAGACGGCTACTCGATCAACACCGACTTCGGCGGACACGGCGTGGGGCGCACGATGCACGGGGATCCGCATGTCCCGAACGACGGCCGCGCCGGACGGGGCTTCCCCCTGCGTGCGGGCCTGGTACTCGCGCTGGAGCCCTGGTTCCTTGCGACGACCGACGAACTGGTCACGGACCCGGATGGATGGACTCTGCGCAGCGTCGACGGCTCCCGCGGCGCACACTCGGAGCACACGATCGCCATCACCGAGGACGGACCCCTCATCCTCACGGACCGGTCGTTCCTCGGCGTCGACTGATCGAGTGCGGCCGTTCTCTCAGGCGCGGCGATAGACGTACACGTCCGTGACCTGCGGAAGGTCGAGCATCTCTCTTCCACGCGTGTCCGCTGAACTGTCGAGCACCGCCCCGATCTCCCCCAGCATCCGCGCACGCGTCGACTCCTCGGCGACGAGCAGGCTGCTCACCGTCGCCCATCGACGAAGATAGTGTTCGCGCGAGATGCGCTCGGCCCACTGGATCTCCTCCCGACGGACGAGTTCGAAATGGGGAAGCTCTTCAGCCGCACCGTCGGTCGTCGCGTCGGCCTCGGACACCGCCGGATGAGCGATGCGGTGACAAGCCCGGTCCCAGGTGCACGTCGGATCGGAGCGATTCCAGAGCAGCCCGAGCGCCCCTCGGGGGACCAGCACGCGAGCGATCTCGTCGCAGGCCGCGTCACGATCGAACCAGTGGAAGGCCTGGGCAACCGTGACGACGTCCACTGACGCGTCCCCGAGCGGAATCCGCTCCGCTGCTCCGATCTGAGCTTCCACGTCGGGGAGTTTGACTCGCAGCACCTGCAGCATGCGCTCCGACGGCTCCACGGCCACCGTGCGCCGCGCACGATCGACGAGCAGTTCGGTGAACTTGCCGGTCCCGGCACCCAGGTCCAGCCCGACGTCGACGGTTGTCGGAACGATCATGGCCGCCGCTGCCTCCGGGAATCCGGGGCGGTATCTGTCGTAATCGTCACCGATGATCTCGAACGACCTTGCGAGCGCATGTTCAGGCATGAATCGACGTTATCAAGGCTCATCTCACAACCCACGGGTCCGGGAACTGCGGCGTATGCCATTCTGAATCCATGATTCCGCAGGACCGTCATGTGCCGGAGCGTGTGCTCCTCGCTCGGCACGGGCAGACCGTGTGGAACGTCGAGCACCGACTCCAAGGCCAGCTCGACTCTCCACTGACAGAGGCCGGTGTCGCCCACGCCCACGCGATCGCGGACAGACTCGTGGGCGCTCACGTGCTCACCGTGTGCACCAGCCCTCTCGGCAGAGCGATGCGGACGGCGATCATCATCGCCGATCGGATCGGAGCGGAACTGATCGAGGTGCCGGAGCTCGCAGAGCTCGACCACGGTGAGCTCGCCGGGATGACATGGGAAGAGATCGACGAGGTCTACCCGACCGCCAGAGAGGAACGCGCCGCCAACCGCTACGGCTGGGCATTCCCGGGCGGGGAGAGCTACGCGCAGGCCAGGTCTCGGGCGCGGAAGGCGCTCAGCAACTGCGGGTGGGCGGCCGAGGGCGTCCCCCTGCTCGTGAGCCACGAGATGATCGGACGCATGCTGCGCGCGGAGTTGCGAGGGCTGGACGCATCGAGTGCGCTCGGTCTACGGCATCCGCACGGTGTGGTCTTCGATATCGAACGCCGGTCCGAGCGGATTCTCTGAGGCGGACGTTGACGCCGGGCCCGACGGGATTCAGATCTGCCCGTCGATCACGATGACGCGGCTTCGCCCTCCGCAAGCAGGTCGGGTCGACGGGTTCGGGTCCGCACGAACTGCTGCTCGCGACGCCAGGCGGCGATCGCGGCATGATTGCCGCTGAGCAGAACGTCCGGCACGGCACGCTCACGCCATGACGCGGGCTTCGTGTAGGACGGATACTCCAGCAGTCCGTCCTCGTGCGACTCCTCGACGAGGCTCTCGGGGTTGCCGACGACACCGGGGATGAGTCGGCCGATCGCCTCGATCATCGCCATGGTCGCGACCTCGCCCCCATTGAGGACGTAGTCGCCGAGGCTGATCAACCGGACCTCGCCGAGATCGGCGGCGAACTCGAACACGCGCTCGTCGATGCCCTCGTAACGACCACAGCCGAAGACGAGATGCTCACGGGTCGCCAACTCACGTGCGGTCTTCTGGGTGAAGACCTCCCCCGCCGGCGACGGGAAGATGATGGTCGGTCGCTGCCCGTCCTCGGTGTCGGAGGAACCGGCGATCTCGTCGAGCGCGAGCCCCCAGGGCTCCGGCTTCATGACCATGCCGGCGCCGCCGCCGTACGGCGTGTCGTCCACCGTCCGGTGACGGTCCGAGGTCCAGTCGCGCAGGTCTCGCACACGCAGGTCGATGAGACCCGTGCTCTGCGCCTTCCCGAGCAGGGACAGCGTCAGGCCGTCGAAGTAGGACGGGAAGATGGAGAGGACGTCGATGCGCACGGAGGAACCGTATCAGCGGTCACGCGGACGCGTCGGCGTCCGGGGCGACCTGTGGCTCGGCGTCCGCGATCTCTGCGATCTCTTCGAAGAGTCCCGGCGGCGGCGTCACGATGACGCGGCCCTCCTGCACATCGACGGTCGGGACGATGGCGGCGACGAACGGAACCATGACCTCGTCTTCGCCGGCCTTGACGATGAGGAGATCCTGTGCCGGGAAGTGCTCAACCCGTATGACCCGCCCGATGACCGTGTCGTCTCGGACGACATCGAGTCCGACGAGCTGATGGTCGAACCATGCGTCGTCCTCGACCTCGTCAGCGTCCTGGTCGATCCAGAGGATCGCCCTGACGAGGCTGTCGGCGGCGTCACGGTCGTCGACGTCTTCGAAGAAGACGACGGGATTGCCGTTCATCACGCGGTACTCGCGCACCGTGATCTGCTTGCCGTGCCACGGAGATGCCTCGGGCACCTGCAAGGTGAATCCGGCACCGGGGGTGAAACGACCCTCGGGGTTGTCCGTGTACAGCTCGAGCTTGAGCCCACCCTTGAGTCCGTGCGCCTTGACGAGGCGTCCGACACGCAACTGGTTCTTGCCCTGATTGCGGTCCTTCGGCACCACGTCAGTCGTCCGCGACATCGACGCGGACCCGACGCCCGTCAGCGAGTGCGCTGACGAGGGTGCGAAGGGCCTTCGCAGTGCGGCCGCCGCGCCCGATCACGCGTCCACGGTCATCGGGGTGCACGCGCACCTCGAGGAGGTCGCCTCGCGGCGACGTGGATTCGTTGATGCGAACATCCTCCGGGTGATCGACGATCCCCTTGACGATGTGTTCGAGCGCGGCGGCGAGCACGACGGATTACTCTGCGTCTGCTGCGGGAGCCTCAGCGGCCTCCGCGTCGGCCGCGGCGGGAGCCTCCTCAGCGGGAGCCTCGGCCTTCTTCTCGACCTTGGGCTTGACGACGGACTTCTTGGACGCGTCGATCTCGAAGGGGACCTTCGGCTCGGCGACCTTGAGCGTGGACTTCGCGTCCTTGTCGCCCTTGAACTTGCCCCAGTCGCCCGTGATCTTGAGGATGGCGGCGACCTGCTCGGTCGGCTGCGCGCCGACGGAGAGCCAGTACTGCGCCCGCTCGGAGTCGACCTCGATGAACGAGGGCTCCTCGGTGGGGTGGTACTTGCCGATCTCCTCGATCACGCGACCATCGCGCTTGGTCTTCGAGTCGGCGACGACGATGCGGTAGTACGGCGCACGGATCTTGCCCAGGCGCTTGAGACGAATCTTGACAGCCACGATTCTCCTGAATTGTGTGGAAGGAAACGAACCGGTCGCCTGGAGAGTGGGGTGCACACCCGGCGGAAGCTCAAATGAGTGTGGACACCTGCTGGATAGAGGGTCGAGCAGGTGGTCCAGCCATCTATTCTGCCAGATGCGCGCGCCAGGCGCGAAACGTGGGGAAACCGCCGTTGCCGTGTCGCATGCCTCGCGTGCCAGACTGTGCGGGTGAAGCTCGAGTTCGCCTCATCCGCCCGGTCCACCGTCGGCCTCGAATGGGAGATCATGCTCGCGGACCCCGCGAGCGGTGACCTCGTCGGTCGCGCCCCCGAACTTCTCGCCGCGCTCGAGGCCGAGAGCGCCGACGAGCGTCATACGGTCACCGGCGAACTGCTCACCAACACGATCGAGGTCACGAGCGGTATCGGCGATTCCGTGGCTCATGCGGTCGACGACATCGCGAACGCCATCACCGCGGTGCGGGCCGCGACCGATCCGGCGGGTGTCGAGCTGCTCTCGGCCGGAAGCCACCCCTTCGCGCAGTGGTACGACCAACAGGTGACGGACAAGTCGCGCTACCACACCCTGATCGAGCGCACCCAGTGGTGGGGACGCAACATGATGATCTGGGGAATCCACGTGCACATCGGCGTCGAGGACCAGCGCAAGGTCTTCCCCATCATCAACGCTCTCGCCGGGTTCCTCCCGCACCTGCAGTCGCTGGCGGCGTCGAGCCCGTTCTGGGCGGGAGAACGCACCGGATATGCCTCCAACCGCGCACTCGTGTTCCAGCAGCTTCCCACCGCCGGCCTGCCGTGGCCGCTGCACGACTGGTCGCAGTACGAGTCCTACCTCGATGACATGGTGCGCACGGGTGTCATGGCCGACGCGACCGAGGTGCGCTGGGATATCCGTCCCGCTCCGCGCTGGGGCACCATCGAGGTCCGCGCGTGCGACGGGCTCTCCACCCTGCCGGAACTTGCATCGGTCGCGGCGCTCGTCCAGGTGCTCGTCGAGGACTTCTCACGACAGCTCGACGAGGGGAAGGCACTTCCGGAGCTTCCCGCCTGGTTCCACCGCGAGAACAAGTGGCGCGCCGCGCGCTACGGGCTGGAGGCCCGCGTGATCGTCGACGCCGACGGCACGCAGCGCCCGGTGCGCGAGCATCTGACGGAGACGCTCGAAGCCCTCACCCCGACAGCCGTCGAGCTCGGCTGCGGTCGCGAGTTCGGCGGCATCGCCACGATCCTGGAGGGAGGCGCAAGCTACGCGCGACAACTCGCGGTGGCGGATGCCGCGCGGGGCGACCTCTCAGCGGTGGTGCACCACCTGATCCGCGAGTTCCGCTCCGGGCCGGAGTCCTCCACCGACGAGCCCTAGCGGTCGAGGGCAGCGAACTCAGTCCTCGACGAGGCGCCTCGCGAGCCCTTCGTCCAGGACGACATCCGTGATCAGGCCAGCGGCCAGGGCCGCGCGGAGACTCACCAGCTTCGGGATTCCCGAGACGACACACACGCGACGCGGGACGCGACGCAGACGGTCGAGGCCGGGACCCGTGGCTCTGGCATTCACACGGATGTCGCGCCAGGACCCGTCGGACCGGAAGAAAACCGTCGCGACGTCGCCGATGGCATGGTCCTCCCGAAGGCTGCGATAGTCATCGCGTCCGAGATAGCCCCCGACGTAGACCCGACTCGGAACCTCGGCGGCCGGCGAGCCGAGGCTGAACACGGCGACGTCCATCTTCGCCTGCAGATCGAGCACACGACGAGTGCTGCGCTCACGCCACATGGCCTCGCGGGTGGCAGGGTCATCGAAGAACGCGGGAACGGGGAACTGCTGGACCTGTGCACCGAAGGCGCTGCCGAACCGTTGCAGGATGTCACTGGAGTACTCCACGCCGGTCGTCTGCGTGTTCCCGGCCCCGTTGAGCTGCACGAAGGTCGTGTTGTGCGTCTCCTTCTGCGTGAGCCCGCGACTCACCGCACTGATGGTCGAGCCCCATGCGACGCCGATCACCATGTTCGAGTCGACGAACTGCGACAGCAGCCGTCCGGCGGTGAGCGCAACGCGCTCGAGACGTTCGACCTCGCTGAGGATCTCCGGCATCGGCACGACGTGCGCCGCCACCCGATGCCTGTCGCGAATCCGATGCTCGAGCATGCCGAGGCGTTCGAGCGGGGAGTTGATCCGGATGTCGACCAGGCCGCTCTCCCGCGCGAAGCTCAGCAGCCGCGAGACCGAGGACCGGGAGGTGCCGAGCTCTTTCGCGATGACTTCCATCGTCTTGTCCTGCATGTAGTAGAGCTGCGCGGCGGTGAGCGCCGCGATCAGCTTGCTGTCGCGGGATTCCGCGCTTGCACCGGCCATGATGACCTCCTCGCCCTCGATCCTTGCACATATGTGCAGTGGGCTTGCGCGGGATGTCACACAGGTCGATGCTGGTTGGCAAGTAAGGAAGAGAGGGTCGACGATGATCGATTCGACACACTCGTCAGCGGAGCGCGCGGAGATTCGCGCCGTCCGTGAATCCGGACGCACCAGCGTCCTCGTCATCGGCGGGGGGATCAACGGCATCTCCACGTTCCGCGACCTGGCTCTGCAGGGCGTCGATGTCGTGCTCGTCGAGCGAGGGGACTTCGCCTCCGGCGCATCCTCCGCATCGAGCCACATGATCCACGGCGGGATCCGCTACCTCGAGAACGGTGAGTTCCGGCTCGTGCGCGAGTCCGTCGAGGAGCGCAACGGCCTGCTCAAGATCGCCCCGCACTACGTCAAGCCGCTGCAGACGACCATCCCGATCTACTCGACATTCTCGGGCATCCTCTCCGCTCCCCTGCGCTTCCTCACGCACAAGAGCGGAAAGCCCCAGGAACGGGGCGCGTTCCTGATCAAGGTCGGCCTCACCATCTACGACACCTTCTCCCGTGACGGAGGGATGGTGCCTCGCCATCGGTTCCTCGGCCGCAAGAAGTCTCTCGCCGAGCTTCCCTCGCTCGACCCGAAGATCAAGTACACCGCCACGTACTACGACGCCTCGATGCACGACCCGGAGCGCCTCGCGCTCGACGTGCTGCAGGACGGACGCACGGCGCACCCGGGAGCGCACGCTCTCAACTACGTCGAGGCCATCGCCCGCGACGGCGACAAGGTCGTCCTCCGCGACCGCGAGAGCGGCACGGAGTTCACGGTGCAGGCTGACGTGGTCGTCAATGCCTCCGGCCCCTGGACCGACCTCACCAATGACGCGCTGGGCACGGACACCCGCTTCATGGGCGGCACCAAGGGCTCGCACATCGTGCTGGATCACCCAGAGCTGCTCGAGGCGACGCGGGGGCGGGAGATCTTCTTCGAGCACTCCGACGGCCGCATCGTGCTCATCTACCCGCTCAAGGGACGCGTCCTGGTCGGCACCACCGACATCGACGCCGACCCGCGCGAGGTGCCGGTGTGCACCGAGGAGGAGGTCGACTACTTCTTCGACCTGATCCACCACGTCTTCCCGACGATCCCCGTGGCACGCGACCAGATCGTGTACAAGTTCTCTGGTATCCGTCCGCTGCCGCGCCATGAGGACACCGCTCCCGGATTCGTCTCCCGCGACTATCGCATCGAAGTCGACGAGAAGGGCGCAGTCCCCCTCGTGAGCCTCGTCGGCGGAAAGTGGACGACGTTCCGCGCGCTCGGCGAATCGCTCTCCGACGTCGTGCTCGGCCTCATCGACCGCACCAGGACCGTCTCCACCGCGGGACGCGCGATCGGCGGCGGCCGGGAGTTCCCGCGCACCGAGAAGGCCAAGCGCATCTGGATCCAGGAGAACCTTCCCGGCGCCGGTGCCCGCGCCGATCAGCTGCTCGCCCGCTACGGCACCCGGGCCGCCCAGGTCTGGGAGTACGTCGAGCAGGGAACGGACGCTCCGCTTGCCGGCGGCGCCCTCTCCACGCGCGAACTCGAGTGGATGGTGCAGAACGAGATGGTGGCGCGCCTCGAGGATGTCGTCCTGCGTCGCACCAGCATCGCGTTCACCGGTGGCGCCGATGCCGAGGTCCTCGACGAGATCGCCGACGCGCTCGCGCCGATGCTCGGCTGGGATCGCTCGCGTCACGACGCCGAGCTCGAGCAGACGCGCCAGCTGCTGAACGAACGACACGGACTCGATATCCCGTCCCGCACCCGCGGCTGACGGGGTCTCGGACTGCCGCCCTCCTCGCGGCGCAACTCCCATAACGTGTCGGGGCAGAGGGGCCCCGACACACAAGAAAGGTCAAAGAAGACATGGCTGATGTGAATCTCGGTCTCTACTTCCTCTCCGAGCTGGTCGGCACAGCGATGCTCGTGCTGCTCGGATGTGGTGTCGTCGCCAACGTGGCCCTCGCGAAGAACAAGGGCTTCGGCGGCGGCTTCCTGATGGTCAACTGGGGATGGGGCCTCGCGGTCTTCGCCGGTGTGCTCGTCTCCGCCTACTCCGGTGCGATCCTCAACCCGGCCGTCGGCATCGGCCTGCTGCTCGCGGGCAAGATCAGCTTCGTGATGTTCCTGACGGCCACGGCCGCTGAACTCGTCGGAGCGATCCTCGGTGCCATCGTCACGTGGCTCGCATACAAGCAGCACTTCGATGAGGAGCCCGACCCGGCCAACAAGCTCGGCGTGTTCTCGACCGGCCCCGCGATCCGCTCGTACGGCTGGAACCTCGTCACCGAGATCATCGGTACCTTCGTGCTCGTGTTCGTGATCTTCGCGTTCGCCGACTACGGCGACATCGAGGTCGGCACCCCCGGCGGCCTCGGACCGCTCACCGCGCTCCCCGTGGCACTCCTCGTGGTCGCGATCGGCGCCTCCCTCGGTGGCCCGACCGGCTACGCGATCAACCCGGCGCGTGACCTCGGCCCGCGTATCGCTCACGCGATCCTCCCGATCAAGGGCAAGGGCTCCAGCGACTGGTCCTACTCGTGGGTCCCGGTGGTCGGTCCGCTCATCGGTGGTGCGATCGCCGCCGCTGCAGCGCCCGTCCTGCTGCACCTCGCCTGAACGACCTGAATTCAAAGGAGAACACAATGGCTGACTACATCCTCGCCATCGACCAGGGAACCACTTCGAGCCGCGCGATCATCTTCGACAAGAAGGGCAGCATCATCGCGACGGGCCAGAAAGAGCACGAGCAGATCCTGCCGAAGGCCGGCTGGGTCGAGCACGACGCCTCCGAGATCTGGCGCAACGTCCAGGAGGTCATCGGCCTGGCTCTGAGCCGCGCCGACCTCACCCGCCACGACATCGCCGCAGTGGGCATCACCAACCAGCGCGAAACCGCGGTGGTCTGGGACAAGACCACGGGAAAGCCCGCCTACAACGCGATCGTGTGGCAGGACACGCGTACCCAGGCGATCGTGGACCGACTGGCTGCTGACGGCGGCGTCGAGCGGTTCAAGCCGATCGTCGGTCTGCCCCTGGCCACGTACTTCTCGGGTACCAAGATCGCCTGGATCCTGGAGAACGTCGATGGTGCCCGTGAGAAGGCGGAAGCCGGCGACCTGATCTTCGGCACGACCGACAGCTGGGTTCTCTGGAACCTCACCGGTGGCGTCGACGGTGGAGTGCACGTCACCGACGTGACCAACGCCTCGCGCACGATGTTCATGGACCTCGAGACGCTCGAATGGCGCGACGACATCCTCGAGGCCTTCGGTGTGCCGCGGTCGATGATGCCGGAGATCCGCTCGTCCTCGGAGGTCTACGGCGCGGCGGAGGACTCCTCGCTGCTTCGCGAGACCCCGATCGCCGGCATCCTGGGCGACCAGCAGGCGGCGACGTTCGGTCAGGCGGCGTTCCAGAAGGGCGAGAGCAAGAACACCTACGGAACGGGCTGCTTCCTGATCTTCAACACGGGCGAGGAGATCGTCCACTCGAAGAACGGGCTGCTCACCACCGTCGGCTACAAGCTGGGCGACCAGCCCACGCATTACGCCCTCGAAGGCTCGATCGCCGTCACCGGATCGCTGATCCAGTGGCTGCGCGACCAGCTCGGCATCATCTCCTCGGCACCCGAGGTCGAGGAGTTGGCCGACAAGGTCGAGGACAACGGCGGGGTCTACATCGTGCCGGCGTTCTCCGGTCTGTTCGCTCCGTACTGGCGTCCCGACGCCCGAGGCGCGATCGTCGGACTCACCCGGTACGCGAACAAGAACCACATCGCTCGCGCAGCTCTAGAAGCGGTCGCCTTCCAGACGCGTGACGTGCTGGATGCCGTGAACGCGGACGCCGGCGTGGATCTCACCGAGCTCAAGGTCGACGGCGGCATGGTGGCGAATGATGCGCTCATGCAGTTCCAGGCAGACGTCCTCGGCGTGCCGGTCGTTCGCCCGGTGGTCGCGGAGACCACGGCGCTCGGTGCGGCCTACGCGGCCGGACTCGCGGTCGGATTCTGGAACGGTCTCGACGACCTCTCTGCCAACTGGCAGGAGGACAAGCGCTGGGAGCCGTCCATGGAGGAGGCCGAGCGCGACCGCCAGCTCCGCCTGTGGCGCAAGGCGATCACCAAGTCGATGGACTGGGTCGACGACGACGTGAAGTGATCTGACGTGACAGCAAAGCGGGTCCGGAGTCCAACTCCGGACCCGCTTCGTCGTCTCCGCGGCAGCGGCCCGCTGAACCGTCAGAACCCGTTGATCGACGCGAAGAAGGCGCCGGTACCGTCGACCGAGACGCGTCCGCTCTCGTCGCTCGACGTCACCTGCTCGTAGCCGGAGTCGCTCCAGTAGAAGACATCCGTCGCGATCTCGCCGACGCCCTGTCCGAACATCTGCTGAGCGAATCCGTGCATGTCCTGCACGACATAGATCGCCTCCGGTCCGGTGATCACATGGAACGCGACATGATGACGTGAGGGCACGGCGAACAGGACGCCGTGCGGAGCCGATGAGATACCGGCTGCGGCCAGGAGGGCCGGGAAGTCGAGCACCCGGCTCGCGGTGAACATGGAGTCCGACACGATCGCCTGGAACGCGCCGTTGCCGACGTCGACGGTGTGCACCTCTTCGATCGGCTCCGCCGAAACTGCCGCGAGGGCCGTGGCCCACAGCTGTCCGGCATCGAACCGGCCGACGATCGCGTCAGGGACGGCGGTCGTGGTCTCGGGGTGATCGAGCATGAGGATCGCTTCGAGGCCGCTCACGATCGTGCGCCGGTACGTGTACGCCGCACGGTGGCTCTCCGGGAGATACGACGACGGGATGAGACGTGCTTTCACGAGGGACAGGACCTGATCATCGGAGAGATCTTCGTCGCGAGGGGCGGCCTGACGGCTCAGCAGACCGGAGATGTGACGCTCGACAGCCTCCGGCCAGTTCGACTCCGGTTCGAGCTTCACGGCGCGCGCGAGGTTGTACAGCCCGTACTGCGCGCCGGAGTCCCCCTCGGCGTAGTCGCCGTGCACGGTGATCGCCCCTGCTGTCGTAGGCCACTTCTCCGCGAACAGAGTGCGCAGCAGGGTGGCCTGCGGGACCGTGAGGTCTTCGAGATCCGCATCAGGCTGTGCTGCGTTCGACTTCTTACCGAAATTCAGGAACCCCATGCGGTACTCTCCCCCCGGCGATCACCGGCCGAAGGACTTCTTCGGCGCGGACTCAAACGGACTCAGACTAACGCAGGCTGGTCGACGGTCGATTCCGCCGGGAGGTGGTCACGCCGAGTGCGCGACTTCGGTCACGGCGATGAACGCGCGTGCGACGTTCCGTGGCGCGGCAGCGTCCCAGGCGAGGTATTCGAGACGCACAGGGCCACCGCGCACCTCCACCGTGACGACATCGAAACCGGAGCGATCGACGGTGCCCGGCGCCAGCAGGGTCACTGCCAGCCCTGCCTCCACGAGTCCCAGGATGAGGGTCGCGGAGTCGGCCTCGAAGGCGACGTCACGCGTCAGGCCCGCAGCGGCGAACGCCCCGTCGCTCTGCGCACGACCGGAGGTCGCCGTCGGGAAGTCCGCGAACGTCATCCCCGCGACATCGTCGAGCGCGATGCTCTCCGCATCCGCGAGTTCGTGCCCGCGAGGGAAGACGGCGACGAGGGGATCCCGAGAGAGGACACGCGACTCCACCCCCTCTGGATCGACACCCTCTCGCAGTCCGAGCAGCGCGATGTCGAGCTCGTCGTTTCGGAGCCTGCGGGCGAGGACATCGCTGTTCCCGACCTGCAGTTCCACCCTGACGAGCGGGTAGGCCCCACGGTAGGCGACGAGCACCGCGGGGAGGTCGATGGCGGTCACCGTCGGGATGACGCCGATTCGCAGCGTGCCTTCCACGACGCCGTCGACGGCGGCGGCGTCCTCTTTCGCCTGGTCTGCTGACCGAAGCGCGCGCCGCGCGTGTGCGACGAACGCCTCACCTGACTCTGTCAGGCGCACATGGCGACTCGACCGTGCGAACAGTCGGCGGCCGAGTTCACGCTCGAGTGACGCGATCTGGTGGCTCAACGCCGATTGGGTGACGAAGCACCGTTCGGCGGCCCGGGTGAAGCTCAGCGTCTCGGCGACTTCGACGACATAGCGGAGCTGTTGAAGTTCCATGCTTCCATGATCTCGGTTCATGTATGCGGTGACAACCATGCGTTGGACTCATCACTTTGTTCCTCGCAGGCTGGAAGCATGAACCGCCTGCCCCTGGTGCTACTGACCGCCCTCGCCCCCATCGCATGGGGCACGACCTACCTCGTCACGACAGAACTGCTCCCGCCCGGGCACCCGCTGTTCGCCGGGCTCCTCCGCTCCCTCCCCGCGGGGCTCCTGGCAGTCCTCATCAGCAGGTGTCTCCCCCGCGGCGGGTGGTGGGGAAAGTCGTTCATCCTGGGAGCGCTCAACATCGGCGCCTTCTTCCCGCTGCTGTTCCTGGCCGCGGAGCGGCTCCCTGGCGGCGTCGCGGCCGCGGTCGCGGGTGCGCAGCCGCTTATCGTCCTCGTCCTCGGAGCGCTCGTGCTGCAGGAACGGATCCGGCCGCTCGCCGCCGCCGCTGCCGTCGTCGGCGCTGGCGGAGTGGCCCTGGTGGTCCTGGGTCCCGCCGCCGAGCTGGATCTCTGGGGGATCCTCGCCGCTGTCGGAGGCGTCACCGCGACGGGAGCGGGGATGATCCTGACGAAGCGATGGGGCCGGCCGGTTGGCGTCGGACCCGTCGCCTACGCCGGGTGGCAGCTCAGCGCGGGAGGGCTTCTGCTGCTGCCGTTGACACTGATCGTCGAAGGCGTGCCCCAGACCATCGACGGTAGCGCCGTGCTCGGATATCTGTGGCTCGGGACGGCGGGCGGGATCGTCGCCTACACGCTCTGGTTCCGCGGCGTCCAGCAGCTCCCGGTCATCGCGCCGGGGCTCCTCGCGCTGCTCTCCCCCATCGTCGCGACGACGCTCGGCGTCGTGGTCGCCGGGGAGCGATTCAGCCCCCTCCAGGCCATCGGCCTCGTCCTGACTCTGGGCGCACTCGTGCTGGGGCAGCTGGCCTCGCGGCCCAATCGGCGCACTGCCGCGCCCGCCCCGCATGCAACGGCCGCGGATGCTCTCACGGCGCCGCGCTGAGCGGAGTCAGCCCTTGCCGAAGAGCTTCTGGATCTCGGCGAGGTCGGCTTCGCTCGGAGCTTGAGCCGCCCCGCCGCCCAAACCGAATCCGGAGCCGGTCGGCGTCGCGGACGATGCGATCCCCGCGTTCTCGGCCGCGCGCTTGGCCGGGTTGCCTGAACGCGATCCACCGGAGGACTTGCCCTTTTTGCCGCGCTTGGAAGAAGCGCCGGGACGCCCCATCCCGGGCACCGGCCCCATACCGGGGATGTTCGGGGTGCCGCCGCGCGCCACCGTCTTCATCATCTTCGCGGCCTGCTCGAAGCGCTGCACGAGCTGGTTCACGTCGGTGACGGTCATACCGGAACCCTTGGCGATGCGCAGACGGCGCGATCCGTTCAGTACCTTGGGGTTGCGGCGCTCCCCCGGCGTCATCGAGCGGATGATGGCCTCCGTGCGGTCGATCTCCCGCTCATCGAAGTCGTCGAGCTGCTGCTTCATCTGGCCCATGCCCGGGAGCATCCCGAGCATCTTCTTCATCGAGCCCATCTTCTTCATCTGCTGAAGCTGGTCGAGGAAGTCCTCGAGGGTGAAGGCCTCGGTCGCGAGCTTCTCGGCCATCTTCATGGCCTCTTCCTCATCGAAGGCCTGCTGGGCCTGCTCGATGAGGGTGAGGATGTCGCCGAGGTCGAGGATGCGGCTCGCCATGCGGTCGGGGTGGAAGGGCTCGAGGTCCTCGAGTCGCTCACCGGTCGAGGCGAAGATGATCGGACGGCCGGTCACGGAGGCCACCGAGAGCGCGGCGCCACCGCGGGCGTCGCCGTCGAGCTTGGAGAGCACGACTCCGGTGAAGTCGACGCCGTCCTGGAACGCCTTGGCGGTGTTCACGGCGTCCTGACCGATCATCGCGTCGATGACGAACAGGACCTCGTCGGGGTTGACAGCCTTGCGGATGTCCGCCGCCTGCTTCATGAGCTCGGCGTCCACGCCGAGGCGGCCGGCGGTGTCGATGATCACGACATCGTGCTGCTGACGACGTGCGTAGTCGACACCGTCTCGAGAGACCTTCACGGGATCTCCGACGCCGTTGCCAGGCTCGGGGGCGTAGATCGACGCACCGGCCTGCTCCGCGACGACCTGAAGCTGGTTGACCGCGTTCGGACGCTGGAGGTCGGCGGCGACGAGCAGAGGCGTGTGCCCTTCGCCCTCGAGCTGCTTCGCGAGCTTGCCGGCGAAGGTGGTCTTACCGGAGCCCTGCAGGCCGGCGAGCATGATCACCGTCGGTGCCGTCTTCGCGAACTGCAGACGGCGCTGCTCTCCGCCGAGGATCTGCACGAGCTCTTCATTGACGATCTGGACGACCTGCTGCGCGGGGTTCAGCGCCTTGTTGACCTCATCGCCGAGTGCGCGTTCGCGGACCTTCGCGGTGAACTCCTTGACGACGACGAGCGCGACGTCGGCATCGAGCAGGGCGCGTCGGATCTCGCGGACGGTGCCGTCGACGTCGGCCGCGGTCAGCTTTCCCTTCGTGCGCAGATTGCGGAAGGTCTCGGTGAGCCGATCGGAGAGCGTGCCAAATGTAGCCATGGTGCTCCGATTCTACGCGAGCCGAGGCCGGTCGCTCAGCCCCGCGCGGGAGTCAGGACCAGGGAAGGTCGTGGATCGTTCCCAGGGCTTCCCTCAGGACCGTCTCCGGCGTCCCCCGTCCGGCTCCCTGTTCCGCCCACACGCGCAGTGAGGAGAGCACGGCGGCCGCGTGTGCCGCCCCGAGGATGTCGGCACGGATGACGTCGACTCCCGAGGCGGACGCCGCGCGTGACACCGCCGCGGACAGACGGGCGAGGCGGAGCCCGGTGTCACGGATGAGCTCGCCTTCCACCCCCATCGCTGCGGCATTGCGCAGCGCCAAGGCAAGGGGGTCCGGTGCGAAATCGTGCACGATCGACAGCAGTATGTCGTGAACCGCGTCACCCGTCGCCGCCCTGCCGAGCTGTTCCAGCGAGGCGATGGCCTGTCCGATCCGTTCGTCGACGCCCGACCACAGCACGTCGCTCTTGGACGCGAAGTAGTTGAAGAAGCTGGACCGGCTGACGCCAGCGCGCTGCGTGATGTCCGCCACAGATGTCGCGTCGTATCCGCGCTCCAGGAAGAGCTCGCATGCTGCTTCTGCGAGGGTCTCCCGCGACGACGCCTTGGGTCGCCCGGCTCTGCCAGTGGAACTCATGTCCTCACGTTATCGCGGGGTCGGGTCGAGAGCGCCGCCCCTCTCGCCGAGGGGTATTGTTGTCCTCAGTCCATTTACGCAATGAAGGCGGTTCTGTGATGCTCGAGATCCTCACGCCCGGGTTCGCTCCGACGTTCGTGCCGTACATCGACGGGTGGGAGCTTCAGCGTCGCGTCCACGCCGATGTCGTCGACGGCACCCGTCCCGACACGCTGATCCTCCTCGAGCACGAGGCCGTCTACACCGCGGGCAAGCGCACGGAACCCCAGGAGCGGCCACAGGACGGCACCCCCGTGATCGACGTCGATAGGGGCGGGAAGATCACCTGGCACGGGCCGGGGCAGCTCGTGGGCTATCCGATCGTGCGACTCCCCGAGCCGATCGATGTCGTCGCGCACGTGCGCCGTCTCGAGCGCCTCCTGATCGACGTGCTGCGCCCCTTCGGCGTCGACGGCTATCAGGTCGAGGGCCGCAGCGGGGTCTGGGTACGCCGGCCACTCTCGGAGGACAAGGTGGCGGCGATCGGAGTGCGCGTGCAGCAGGGGGTCACGATGCACGGCTTCGCCATCAACTGCGACAACTCGCTGGCCGGCTTCCGCGGCATCATCCCGTGCGGCATCACCGATGCCGGCGTCACTACGGTGAGCGAGGTGGTGGGGTCCGCCGTCCCGCCCCTCGACCTCGTCGACGCCGTCACCCGCGCCTTCCTCGCCGAGTACACGACCACCGAACTGACAGGAGCCTTCGCATGACCGCCGCCCCCGAGGGTCGCAAGCTCCTCCGCCTCGAGATCCGCAACGCCGAGACACCGATCGAGCGCAAGCCGGAGTGGATCAAGACGAAGGCGAAGATGGGCCCGGAGTACACGGCGCTGCATTCGCTCGTGAAGAGCGAGGACCTGCACACGGTCTGCCAGGAGGCGGGCTGCCCGAACATCTACGAGTGCTGGGAAGACCGAGAGGCGACCTTCCTCATCGGTGGCTCCCAGTGCACCCGCCGCTGCGACTTCTGCCAGATCGACACGGGCAAGCCCGCCGACTATGACACCGACGAGCCACGCCGGGTTGCGGAGAGCGTCGTCCGGATGAACCTCCGGTATGCCACCGTCACGAGCGTGGCCCGCGACGACCTCCCGGACACCGGCGCCTGGCTCAACGCCGAGACGGTGCGCAAGATCCATGAGCTGAACCCGCACACCGGTGTGGAGCTGCTCGCCAACGAGCACAACGCCGATCCGGCGTTCCTGGGGCAGATCTTCGACGCGCGCCCTGAGGTGTTCGCGCACAATGTCGAGACGGTGCCCCGCATCTTCAAGCGCATCCGGCCGGCGTTCCGCTATGAGCGCTCGCTCGACGTCCTGACCCAGGCTCGGGACGCCGGACTGATCACGAAGTCCAACCTCATCCTCGGGATGGGTGAGGAACCCGAAGAGGTGGTGCAGGCGCTCAACGATCTGCACGACGCCGGATGCGACATCATCACGATCACGCAGTACCTGCGGCCGACACCACGCCACCACCCGGTCTCACGCTGGGTGAAGCCGGCCGAGTTCGTCGAGTTCAAGGAGGAGGCCGAGCGCATCGGCTTCCTCGGTGTTCTGGCGGGTCCCCTCGTGCGGTCGTCGTATCGCGCCGGTCGACTCTGGGCGCAGTCCATGACGTCGAAGGGACGCGAGATCCCCGCACACCTCGCGCATATCGCCGAAAGCGCAGACCTCGGATTCGCGCAGGCCGTCTGACCTGAACGCTGCCCGGACCCCGTCCGGGCAGCGGATCAGTCCGCGCTCATGACGGACTGAACGCTGCCGTCCGAGCCGAGATTCACGAGCAGCACGTCGTCCGTCGAGCTGTCGTCGAGCGCATACTCGAGCACCGCGAACGGTTCAGAGCCTCCGTGCTCATCGGCGAGGATCGTCATGCTCATCAACCGGAGCGATCGGATGATGTCGACGGCGGCGTCGCCCGAGACATCGACGAGGACATCCGGCAGATCGTCGCCGTACGTCTCCTGCTGCTGGAGGATGTACTCGGTCACCTCGCTCGTGCGGTCATCGACTTCGGCGAGCATGCCACGCCGGGCGGTGTCGTCGACGCTCTCGAGGCCTGCGATGAGCGAGGCGGCGATGTCGAGCGCATCCGCGGAAACGTCGTCCTGATCCGGAGCGGTCAGATCGACGGTGACACTCTGGTCGCCGAGCTCCACGGTCTCCGACCAGAAGATCGAGCCGTCCGGGCCTGAGGACAGGAGTCCGAAGTAGTCGTGTTCGATCGCCATAACGCTATGAAACCAGCCTCGTGCTCACTGCGGTAGTCCCGTCATCAACCGACCAACGACTGGACGAACACATGGGGGGTGAAACCGGTCAGATCGTCGATCCCCTCGCCCTGTCCGAGCAGCTTCACCGGGATACCGGTGCGCTCCTGCACCGCCAGCACGAACCCGCCCTTGGCCGACCCGTCGAGCTTGGTGAGGACGAGTCCGGTGACGCCGGCGTGCTCGAGGAAGGCCTCGGCCTGCATGACACCGTTCTGGCCCGTGGTGGCGTCCAGCACGAGCAGCACCTCGCTGATCGGCGCCTGCTTCTCGATCACGCGCCGGACCTTCGAGAGCTCGTCCATGAGGCCGTCCTTGGTGTGCAGACGCCCGGCCGTGTCGATGATGGCGATCTCGATGCCCTCGCGCTTGGCATACTCGACCGTCTGGAACGCGACGGATGCCGGATCCTGACCTTCCTGCTGAGGCCGCACGATCGCGGCTCCACCGCGCTGCGCCCAGGTGGCGAGCTGGTCGACCGCGGCCGCGCGGAAGGTGTCGGCCGCGCCGACCACGACACTGCGCTGATAGCCACGGAGGAACTTCGTGAACTTGCCGATGGTCGTCGTCTTCCCGACGCCGTTGACGCCCACGACGAGGACGACAGCTGGACGCTCGGTGAGCTTCAGCGTCGTGTCGAACTTCGCGAAGTGCTCCTCCAACGTCTCCCGCAGCATCCGCTGGAGATCCTTGGGGTCGGTGGTGCGGTACCGCTCGACCTTCGCACGCAGCTCATCCACGACGCGTTCGCTGATGCCCGGGCCGAAGTCGGCCGTCAGGAGAGCGGTCTCCAGGTCCTCCCAGGTCGTCTCATCGATGGTGGGCTTGACGAACATGCCGCGCAGTGCGCGACCAAGAGACCAGGACTTCTCCGCCATCACTCCAGCCTACGGGTTGTGCGAGTGGATGCTCCGCCCGCAAGCCCGTACGCGCCCCTAAACCGCCGCCGCCCGGTCGCCGACACGCTGACCCACGACAGCGGAGACGCCGTCCTGCCGCATCGAGACGCCGTAGAGGGCATCGGCGATCTCCATCGTGCGCTTCTGGTGCGTGATCACCAGCAGCTGAGAACTCTCCCGCAGCTGTTCGAACACCGTCAGCAATCGCCCCAGGTTCGCATCGTCGAGCGCCGCCTCGACCTCGTCCAGGATGTAGAAAGGACTCGGGCGCGCCTTGAAGATCGCGACGAGCAGCGCCACGGCCGCCAGGGATCGTTCGCCTCCCGAGAGCAACGACAGTCGCTCGATCTTCTTCCCCACAGGGCGGACGGACACTTCGATGCCTGTCGTCAGCATGTTGTCGGGATCCGTCAGGGAGATGCTGCCGGTTCCACCGGGGAACAACAGCGGGAACACCTGACCAAATGCCTCCTTGGTGTCTTCGAAAGCACTCGCGAAGATCGTCTGCATCCGCTCATCGAGATCGGTGATGATCGTCAGGAGGTCCTGGCGCGTCTGGGTCAGGTCTGCCAGCTGCTCGGTGAGGAAGGCGTGCCGCTGCTCCAGCGCGGCGAACTCCTCGAGCGCCAGCGGGTTGACACGGCCGAGCTGTGCGAGCTTGCGCTCCGCCTCCGCGACTCGGCGTTGCTGAATCCGGCGGTCGAACGGAATCGCCGTGTCGTCGTCGTGCCCTGCTTCGGCGGGTTCTGCACCGGGATCCCGCGGAACAAGCTGTTCAGGACCATATTCTGCAATGAGAATATCTTCTTCCAGAGCGAGCTCGGAGGAGACGCGCTCGAGCAGGCTGTTCAGATGCAGCTTCTTCTCGTGGATCTGCAGCTCGAGTCCGTGCACGCTCTCGGTGAGCCCGGCGAGGCGCTCTCGCAGGGAACTCTCCTGCGCGCGCAAGCCGACCAGTTCCTGATTCTGCGCCGAGCGCGCGGTCTCGGCCTCGGCCAGGGCGAGACGCGCCTCCGTCACCGATCGATCCAGCGAGTCGAGGATGCGCGGCAGCTCCTCGACCACCCCCGAGGCCGCCTCGCGCTGCGCGCGACGGATGACTGCTCGCCGTGCCGCCTCCGCCGCCGCATCGCGTTCATGCTCACGCTGGCGCTCCAGAGACACCACCCTGGACTGCGCTGCACGCACACGCTCACGCAGCGTCTCGATCTCGAGCCGCGCCCGCACTTCACCCTCGCGAGCGACCTCGAGCGCCTCGAGCAGGCTGTCGCGCGCGGAAGCGTCGAGCACCGGCCTCGGCGTCGCGATGGCATCGTCCAGCGCCGTCTTCGCTGCTTCGGCCTTCGCCTCGGCCTCGGCGACGGCGGATTGCGCCTGTGCCAAACCGGTCTCGAGGCGTTCGCACTCGGCGACGGCGGACTCATGGCGCACCGTGACCCGGTTGAGCTGCTCGGCGTGCGTGGCGAGAGCAGCATCGTGTTCACGGAGTGCGCGCAGGGCGTCCTTCGCGTGACGCCTGGTCGTCTCGACAGCCTCCTCGGCGTCGCGGCGGGCCTCACGAAGCGAGTCGACCACGATCTGGATCTCCGCGAGACGTTCGGCAGCGGCATCCCGCTCGGCGGCGAGTTCCAGACGGGATCGCTCTCCGCCGGAACCGGTGCGCAGGGTCTGCGCGGTGAGGACGTCACCGGCCACCGTGACGATCGTCGTCGCCGTGTCACCCGCGACATCGAGCGCTGTCCGCGCCGATCGCGCCGAATCCAGGTCGTCCGCGATCAGGACATGCGAGAGCACGCCGAGGATGCCGTCGGGCGCTGTCACGGTATCGACGGCGGGCGTGACTCCGGCGATCGTCGGAGTCGCGACGTCGCCACGGACCGCATTCGCGATGACGAAGTCCACCACTCCCCTGCGTTGCTCCGCCGCTTCCTTCGCCGACGCGAAGGCGTCGTCCACGGAGTCGATCAACACGCCCTCCGCGAGCGGACCGAGGACCGCGGCGATGGCCGCCTCGAAACCCGTTCGGACCTGCACAGCGTCTCCGACGAGTCCCCGCACACCCTTTCCGCCCGCTTCGACGATCTCCGCCGCCCCACCGGACAACGCCAGAGCACTGCTCAGCGCCGAAGCCTTGGCCGTGAGCGCATCGACCTCGCGCTCGGCAGCGTGCAGACGTTCGCGCAGGGTCTCACGCTCCGCTTCCGCGGCGGTCGCTGCCCGTTGCGCACTGTCGTACGCGGCGGCATGTTCGACGGCCGTGCCCTCAGGAGCTTCCGCGTCGTCGATCGCGTCGAGTGCGTCGGCGGCTTCGCGCCTGCGTGCGTTCGCGGCCTCGAGCGCGTTCTCCTGGCGGAGCACGGCGCCACGCACTGCGGCGAGGGCTGAGGCTGCGGCATCTGCGGTCCCGCGCAAGGCGGAGAGGCGCATGTCGTACTCGGAGACCAGGGCGCTCTGCTCGGCGATGTCGACGTCGAGCGCGTCGAGTTCCGCTCTGGCGTGCACCACTTCACGGCTGGCAGCCGCCGCGGCGTCCTGAGCATCCCCGAGCCCGGCGGAGATCGCGTCGATCTCGTCCTTCGCCTCGTCGATCGTGGCCTGTGTCACGGTGACGGCAGTGACCGCGGCGTCGTCATCGTCGGTGCCGAGGAGAGCGAGACGCTGATTCGCCAGGGTGTAGAGCCCGCGCATCCGCTCCTGAACCTGCTCAAGCCCGAACGCCACGCTGCGCGCCTGATCGACCGCGACCGAGTTCTGATCCTGTTCGAGCCGCGCGATGTTCGCGCGCACCGTCTCGGCTTGATCCGAGAGCACCAGACGCTCGGTGTGACGCTCCTGCTCGGTGCGTGTGTGGTCCGCGAGCGCGGCGCGCAGTGCGACCACGTCGTCGGCGAAGATACGGGCTTTCGCGTCGCGCACGACGGCGGCGATCGTCTGCGCCTCGCGGGCGATCTCTGCCTGACGCCCCAACGGCTTGAGCTGCCGGCGGATCTCTCCGGCGAGATCGCTCAACCGAGTGAGGTTGGTCTCCATCGCGTCGAGTTTGCGGAGAGTCTTCTCCTTGCGGCGGCGGTGCTTGAGGATTCCCGCGGCTTCCTCGATGAACCCTCGACGATCCTCGGGTGACGCCTGCAGAACCGTGTCGAGGCGACCCTGACCGACGATGACGTGCATCTCCCGGCCCAGTCCGGAATCGCTCAGCAGCTCCTGCACGTCGAGGAGTCGGCATCCCTCGCCGTTGATCGCGTACTCGCTGGAGCCGTTGCGGAACAGCGTGCGGCTGATCGTCACTTCCGCGTACTCGATCGGCAGGGCACCGTCGGCATTGTCGATCGTGAGCTGCACCTCAGCACGACCGAGCGGGCCGCGCGTCGAGGTACCCGCGAAGATGACGTCTTCCATCTTGCCGCCGCGCAGTGTCTTCGCACCCTGCTCACCCATCACCCAGGCCAGCGCGTCCACGACGTTCGACTTGCCCGAGCCGTTCGGTCCGACGATGCAGGTGACGCCGGGTTCGAACACGAAGCTGGTCGGCTGCGCGAACGACTTGAACCCTTTGAGCGTCAGGCTCTTCAGATGCATGGGGGCGCCGCTCGTCCGGGGAGAATCACGCGGCTACGCTACCGGAATTCCGGGCCTGGAGCCTCATCCCGCGCGGACGGTGGGAGAACTCGGGAACCGCGCGACACGCCGAGGAGAACCGCAGGTGCTTGACGTCCGCCGCGCGGATTCGCTACCGTGTCCTCCGGATCGCCACACGAAAGGAGGTTACCGATGATTACGACTCAGCTCAACGCACAGGCCACTGGCCTCGCCGCGCCCGCGCATTTTGCGCCGCGCTTTGCGTTCTCGGTAACCGCCGGCGTCCGCATCAGCGCTCTCTCGTAGAACCGCACCCCGAGATCTCGGGCCCGTAGTGGGCCCTCTCCGGCCGGCTCTTCCGCGCCCCGTCTGCTGATCTGCACCGCAGATCACGACTTCCTCTCCGCGTATGGCGTCCACGCTCCGTGGCATCCGCCGACCCACGCTTCCTCCGCATCGTTCCCGACCGCTCCGCTGTCGGCGCGCGGTGCTTCCGCATCCATCACCACCATCCCTTTCGAAGGAACCATCGTGAACACCACGTTGCATCGCAGCGACATCCACCCGCCCGATACCGAGGACCGCGAGGTCCTCCAGATCCCCCGCCCCGACGAACTGCGCCGCTTGTCGCTCGCCGATCGTCTCTCCCTCCGGATCGGCCTCTGGCTCTTCCAGAGGGCGCAGCGCCCCCGACGTCCGCGTCGCGGCCTGCGCATCGATCCGGCAGACATGTTCCTGCTCGGTGAGCAGCGTCATCGTTCGGCAGCGGAATCGTACGCACTGCTGACGTATGACATGCAGCGCGGAATGCGTTGACGCCGCGATTCAGCGGTCGCCCTCCGCAGCACCGTCCCCCTCTGAGTGCGCCCGCCCGTGTAGTCCGCGGGCGGGCGCGCACAGAGGTTCCGTCTCCTCGTGGCGCGAACGTCGAATCCCGTAGACGCCCGGCCTCGATCATCACCCTGAGCACCTGCACGAAAGAAACTGACATGAAGACCACCGAACCGACCATCACACCGCTGATCGTGCCGGTCTCCCTGGATGCCGACGACGCCGCGGAGTTCCGCGCGTACGGAGACCTCAACCGACTCGTGTGCGACGAGCAGGTGGGACTCCCCGATCTCGCCCCGGACGCCGCGCAGATGCTGCCGAACTGGCAGGACGACAGCGACGCGCTCGACCGTGGGTTCGTGGCACGGATCGATGACGAGATCGTCGGCATGGTGACGGTCACACTCGCCCAGGAGGCCGAAGCCCATGCGGCCGAGATCGACCTCTTGGTTCCGCAAGCGCACTGGGGGCTCGGCGTCGAGGCCGCTCTGCTCGACCGCGCCGAAGAAGAAGCACGCGCTCACGGGCGAACCGTCCTGCAGATCTGGAGTCTCCACCGTCCCGTGGAAGCCGACCGGATGCTCGTGCCTCGAACGGGATGGGGACGCATCCCCGCCACCCCGCTCTCCGAGCTCGCCGAGGACCATGGTTACTCGCTGGAACAGGTCGAGCGCAACAGTGAGTATGACCTGCACAGCGACGTCCGCCCGCTCCGCGATGCTCTGGCGGACGCGAGCGCGTTCGCCGGGCCGGACTACCGCATCGTCGAGTGGAACATGCCGACGCCTCCGGAGTGGCGGGACGGCTTCGCCGCCGTGCTCGCACGTCTTTCCACGGATGCCCCGAGCGGCGACATGGACTTCGCCGAGGAACACTGGGACGCGGACCGCGTCGTCCGCCGCGAAGCGCGACTTCTCGGTGCGGGTCAGACGGTGTCCGTGGCCGCCGTGCTACATGTGCCGAGCGGCCAGCTCGTCGCCTACAACGAGTTGCTCATCGCCGCGGATCGCACCGGTGTCACCCATCAGTTCGGAACGTTGGTCAGCAAGGAGCACCGAGGGCACCGCCTCGGCACGATCGTGAAGTGCGCGAACCTGCTCCGATGGCGCGAGCTCATGCCTCTCTCGACCGTCGTCTCCACCTTCAACGCCGAGGAGAACCGACCGATGCTGAGCATCAACGAGGCGATCGGCTTCGTGCCCGTGTCGTACGCGGGCGCGTGGCAGAAGAAGATCTGAGGTGCGCGCGGACCCGATCTCATTCTTCGGGATGACGTCGGGCCCGCGCGGTCATCCGCCGGGGCGACGACGGCGCAGGATCGCTCGGCGAGGCTGGAACCATGAACATCCCCGTGATCGAAGCCCACGCCCTCATCAAGAACTTCGGGACGACCCGCGCTCTCGCCGGCGTCGACCTCGCGATCCATCGTGGCGAGGCCGTCGCGATCATGGGCGCCTCCGGATCGGGGAAGACCACGCTCCTCCACGTGCTGGCCGGGATCACCGCCCCCGATTCCGGCAGCGTACTGTTCCGCCCCGCCGAGGGCGCCCCGATCGAGGTCACCGCACTCGGCGAGTCCACGCGGTCGCGTCTGCGTCGCGAGAGGTTCGGCTTCGTCTTCCAGCAGGGGCTTCTCATTCCCGAGCTGACCGCCGTCGAGAACGTGGCTCTCGCATCCATGATCAACGGCGTCCGTCGTCAGGATGCCGTACAGCACGCAGGATCCTGGCTCGCGGCCCTCGGACTCGCCGGTATGGAGGAACGCCGCATCGGCGAGCTCTCCGGCGGTCAGGCACAACGCGTCGCGATCGCCCGAGCACAGGCCACCGGCGCAGAGCTCGTCTTCGCCGACGAACCGACCGGTGCGCTCGATTCGACCACCTCCTCCGAGGTGATGGACGCCCTGCTGTGGTCGACGACCGGGCAGGGGCGGACACTCGTCGTGGTCACACACGACCCGGAGGTGGCCGCCCGCTGCTCCCGTACGATCGCCGTGCGCGACGGACGCATCATCTCCTCGGCGGTGGCCGCATGAATCGCAACGTGCTGGCGCTCCTCCTGCGTCCGGCGCCCGGACAGGGCAGCGTCCTCGCGTTGCCCGTCGTCGCGTTCGGGGTCGTGACCACATTGGTGCTCACGGTCATCGGGGGCGCACAGTCCTTCTGGGGATGGACCGATGAGTTCGCACCCTTGTACCAGGGGCTTGCAGCGATCGCTCTCGTTCTCCTGGTCGTGCCGCTGATGTCCCTCGGCGGGGCAGCGGCTCGTCTCTCCGCGCGTCGACGCGATGAACGGCTCTCCACCCTCCGCCTGCTCGGTGTGTCACCTGGCGGGGTGACGATCGCGACGGTCACGGAGTCCGTCCTCGTCGCGGCGGTCGGCGCCCTCGCCGGCGTCATCGGGCATGTCGCTATCAGTCCGCTCATCGGGCTCATCCCGTTCCGCGGGGAGCCGCTCGGGTTCGCGGCCGTGGTCCTCCCTCCGCTGCAGACCGTCATCGTCGTGGTCGCCGTGCTCGCGCTCGCAGCCACCAGCGCCGTCATCGGACTTCGTCGCGTCGTCATCTCGCCGCTGGGCGTCCGTACGCGCACTGATGTGCCGAAGGTGCACTGGATTCGAGCAGTACTGGCAGCCGGCGCGATCGCCATCGCGTTCGCACTCATCAAGGTGTTCCCCTCGGTGGGTGGAGTCGTGATGACGATCGTCGTCCTCGCGGGACTGTTCGGTGCCGCACTCGGTGTGTTGAATCTCGTGGGACCGTGGGTGCTCAAGGTCGCGGCATCGCGTCAGCTGCGTCGCGCCGAGCGACCCGAGCGGCTGCTGGCCGCACGCATCGTGCTGGACTCGCCCAAGGCAGCCTGGCGCCAGGTGGGTGGAATCGCCATGGCGAGCTTCATGGCCGTCTTCGCCGGCACCGGAGTGGCGCTGATGAGCATGATGAGCGATTCCGACGCCGCCGCTGCCGACATCGCGCTCGCCGACGACATCCGCACGGGACTCATCATCACGCTCATCGGCTCCTTCCTGATGGTCGCGGCGTCCGTCGGCGTCAATCAGGCCTCGGACGTTCTCGACCAGAGCGAACTGCACCGCAGCCTGCACCACCTCGGAATGCCGCTCGACACCGTGGACCGGGCACGCCGACGCGCGATCATGTCGCCTCTGCTCGTGACGGCGATCGGGTCGGCGCTGGTGGCTGCGCTCCTGGTGTTCCCGCTGGTCGGTATCGCGCTGATCACCGCTCCGGTCTCTCTGATGACCATCGCGCTCGTGGTCACCGTCGGGATCGGTGTGGTGGGGGCAACCACATGGGCCACCCGCCCGCTGCTCCAGCGCTCCTTCCAGACGGCGTGACCGCCACTCCGCACCTGCGGTGACTGACGGGCCGGGAGCCTGACGCACACAGCGTTCAGGCTCCCGGCCCGAGCACGCGACCTACTTCGGCAGCCGCTGGCACCGCGGGCAGAAGTGCGAACCGCGATTCATGAAGCTCTCCCGGATGATCGGCGTGCCACATCGCGGGCAGGGCTTTCCCTGCTGCCCGTAGGCATTGAGCGAGTGCGCGAAGTACCCGGCCTGGCCGTTCACATTCACGTACTGCGCATCGAAGCTGGTGCCGCCCTCCGCGAGCGCCTTCGCCAGCACGAGCCGCACCTCGTTCAGCAGTCGGCGCACCGCCTGTGTGGAGAGTCGGTCGGATGGGGTCTCCGGGTGGATGCGCGCCGCCCACAGCGACTCATCGGCATAGATGTTGCCGATCCCGCTCACGACGCCCTGGTCGAGGAGCACGCGCTTGATCGCGCTCCCCCGCCGTGCCAGAGCGGCACGGAACGCCCGGTCGTCGAAAGCCGGATCCAGCGGATCGCGGGCGATGTGCGCGACCTGCGTCGGAATCGAAGAACCGTCGTCATCCACCAGGGCATCGACCGCGAGCGACCCGAAGGTGCGCTGGTCGGCGAAAACGATCGCGAGTTCGCCGTGGACGGGATGCTCGATGCCGATGCGCACCCGCTCATGCCGCTCGGCACCGGCGTCCGGTGCGCGCAACAGCATCTGTCCGCTCATCCCGAGGTGCGCGATGAGCGCGGAATCCTCATCGTCGAGCGGAAGCCAGAGGAACTTCCCCCGGCGAGAGGCTGCGGTGAAGGTCCGTCCCTCGAGACGAGCGACGAAATCGGCGGCGCCGGCGACGTGCCGCGTGAGCGCTCGCTCGTCGAACACGCTCACCGCGGTGATCAGAGATCCGACCGCGGCCGGGGCGAGGCCCGCCCGGACCACCTCGACCTCGGGAAGCTCAGGCACGCTCGCTGAGGGTGCGCCAGGCGCTGAGAGCCGCGGCCATCTCGGCTGTCTTCTTGCTGCTGCCGGCACCGGTCATGCTCACGTCGCCGACGATGACGGTCGCCACGAAACGACGGTCGTGATCCGGACCGCTCGCCTCCACCGAGTACTGCGGAGGCGTCGCACCGACGCGGGCCGCGAGTTCCTGCAGGCTGGTCTTCGGGTCCATCGCCGCGCCGTAGCGTTCCGGGTCGGCCAGCAGCGGTTTCGTCAGACGCAACACGAGTTCCGTGGCGGCCTCGGGACCTGCGGAAAGGTAGGTGGCTCCGATGACGGCTTCCATCGTGTCGGCGAGGATCGAGTCCTTGTCTCGGCCACCCGTCTGCTCTTCGCCGCGACCGAGCAGCAGATGACTGCCGAGGTCGATCCCTCGAGCGACCTCGGCGAGAGCGACCGTCGACACGACGCTCGCACGCCGCTTCGCCAGTTCGCCCTCATCGAGGTCGGGGTGCGTGGTGAAGAGCATGACGGTCACCGCCTGCCCGAGGACGGAGTCTCCGAGGAACTCCAGTCGCTCGTTGTGCGGGATGCCGCCGTGCTCGTACGCGTAGGAGCGGTGGGTCAGGGCCAACTCCAGAAGCTCCGCGTCGATATCGACGCGGAGCTTATCTGGGAGAGGCCTCGTCCCCCCGGGGACCTCCGTCACGGTACGCGACTCAGACGTCAGCGACCTTGCGGCCCTTGTACTCCAGGAAGAGCTCCGTGCCCTGCGAGTCGGTGACGACCTTCGCCTGGTGGGGACGGCTGTAGACGACCTGGCCGTTCTCGATCGTCTTGACGAGCGCGACGGGCGCCGCCTTCCACTGCGCGCGGCGCGAGCGGGTGTTCGAACGGGATACCTTGCGCTTCGGGGGGTTACCAGCCATGACTAGCTCTCTTCTTTCTCGGCGGCACGAGATTCTTCCGTGCCGTCTTGGTCTGTGATGTTCTGGAGCGCACTCCACCGAGGATCGATGGGAGCGGCCTGCTCCGTTCCGGTGCTCACGGTCAGTCGTTCACCCGTTTTCGGGTCAAGACCCGGGCAATCCGGCTGACACACCGGCTGAAAAGGAAGTGCCAGTACGGCCGCATCCCTGACGAGAGTTTCAAGATCCACGTGGTCGTCTTGAACCTCGAAGTCAGTTTCTTCCTCACCAGGATACGCGAAAAGCTCCTGGAACTCGACTTCGACGGGCCGAGTGATGTCGATGAGGCATCTTCCGCACACACCGACGTACTCGGCGTCAGCGGTTCCCGATACGAGGATGCCCTCGTGGACGGACTCCAGCCGGACGTCGAGATCGAGTTCGGATCCCGCCTCGTAGGACACGATCCCCTCACCCCAGGCTTCGGAGAGAGCGACGGTGAACTCGTGCTCGCGCATCTCTCCCGGGCGCCGGACGATATCGCGGACGGGGAGGACAAAAGGGCCGTTCATTCGAGAGCGCACCGTTCCATGCTACCGGCCGACGCGAGCGGTCGCCCTGACCGCGCGCTCAGGGAAGGGACTCAGATACCGCGGGAACCGGTGTCGAGGAAATCTGCCACCGCTGCGGGAACGAACGGGGTCACGTCGCCGCCGAGGGAAGCCACCTGGCGCACGAGCGAACTCGACACCATCGCGTGCGACGGGTCGGGCAGAAGGAACACCGTCTCGATACCGGCGAGGTGCCTGTTGACGATCGCCATCGGAGACTCGTACGCGACATCGATCTGCGAGCGGATACCCTTCACCAGCACGCCGGCATCGACATCGCGGGCGTAGTCGACCAGGAGGCCCATGCTCCACGAACCGATCACGATGTTGCCCTGCATGCCGTCATCCGCGATCGACTTCTCCAGCAGGGAGAGCCGCTGCGCGATCGGCAGCATCGCCTCTTTGCCCGGGTTGTGCACGACGAGCACATGCAGTTCGTCGTAAAGGGCGGCCGCGCGCCGAATCACATCGAGGTGACCCAGGGTCGGCGGATCGAAGGAACCCGGGACGACGGCGATCCGGCTGCTCATGTTTCCAGCCTAGGGCACGCCGGTTCCGGTTCAGTTCTTCGCCAGCGCCGCTCGATCCTCGTCGCTCACACGTCGTCCGATCGCCTCGCGCAGGCCCGGGTGGTCGGCCAGATCCGGATCGACGGAGAGGATGCTCTCCGCCACCTCGCGCGCACGCGTGATGAGGCCGGCATCCTTGACGACGCGGAGGAGTTTCAGAGAAGAGCGCACACCCGCCTGTGCGGCGCCGAGCACATCGCCCTCGCCGCGCAGCTCCAGATCGACCTCCGCCAGGGCGAACCCGTCGAGCGTGGCGGCGACCGCGTCGACGCGGTCACGGGCGAGCGACCCGGCCTCAGCCTCGGTCACGAGCAGGCAGAGCCCCGGCACACCCCCTCGACCGACGCGCCCTCGAAGCTGGTGCAGCTGCGAGACGCCGAAACGATCGGCATCGAGAACGATCATCGTGGAGGCGTTGGGCACGTCGACGCCGACCTCGATCACCGTGGTGGCGAGCAGCAGATCGATGTCTCCCCGGGCGAACGACTGCATCACCGCGTCCTTCTCGTCCGACGGCATACGACCGTGCAGAACGGCGCGGCGCAATCCGCCCAGAGTGGGATGGCTGGCGAGGGCTTCGTCGAGCTGTACGACGCCCCACCGCGGCCCGGAGGCCCCTTCCGGAGCGAGCGACGACTGCTCCCCTGCCTCCGTCGTCTTCTTGGTGGTGTCGATCGCTGCGCAGACGGCGAAGACCTGTCGTCCCTGAGCGATCTCCTCCGCAGCGCGCTCCCAGACACGGTTGAACCACCCCGGGTGCTCAGCGAGCGGCGCCACGAACGACTCGATACCCGCGCGGCCGGCCGGCATGGTGCGGATGACCGAGGTGTCGAGGTCGCCGAAGACCGTCATCGCGACCGTCCGCGGGATCGGCGTCGCGGTCAGCACGAGGGCATGCGGGCTCGACCCCTTCGCCCGTAGAGCCTCGCGCTGCTCGACACCGAACCGGTGCTGCTCGTCGACCACGACCAGGCCGAGGTCGGCGAACGTGGTCTTCTCCCCCAGCAGCGCGTGCGTTCCCACGACGATCAGCGCCTGACCGGAAGCGACCCGCAGAGCAGCCTTGCGACGCTCGGCCGCCGGCATCTGACCGGTCAACAGCGTCGGCATCAGCTGGGGCGCGAGATCGGGACCCAGCATCTTCGCGATGGAACGCAGGTGCTGACCCGCCAGCACCTCTGTCGGAGCGATCAGCGCCGCCTGCCCGCCGCTCTCGGCGACCTGCAGCATCGCGCGGAGAGCCACGAGGGTCTTACCCGAACCGACCTCTCCCTGGACGAGCCGGTTCATCGGCCAGGCACCCACGAGATCCTCGGCGATCTGGTGTCCCACCGTCTCCTGATCGGGCGTGAGCGTGTACGGGAGGCTCGCGTCGAAGCGTTCGAGCAGTCCGCCGGCACGCGCAGGCCGTGAGGTGGCGGAGAGGGCACGGATCGCATCGCGCTGCTGGAGCAGCGCGGTCTGCAAGGTGAGCGCCTCGTGCATGCGCAGGGTTCGCACGGCGGGATCGATGTCGTTTCGAGTACGGGGACGGTGCACAAGCTCCAGGGCCTCGCGGGCGGTGAGCAGCTCTTCTCGTTCCCGGATCTCCGCCGTCAACGGGTCCGGCGCGTCGGAGAGATCATCCAGCACGCGTCCGATGAGTCGAGCGATCTGCCAGGTCTGGATCGCCGAGGTAGCCGGGTAGATCGGGATCGGGACGGCGGCCCGCGCATCCGCACTGCGTCGGGCCGAGTCCTCGTCGTCGAACAGCTCGTATTCGGGGTGCGCGAACTGCGTCACACCGTTGAACTCGCCGACCTTTCCCGAGAACACGCCCCTTCGACCCACCGCCAGATCCTTCGATCGCCACTCGGCAGCACCGACGTTCTTCGCGAAGAACGTCAACGACATGCGTCCGATGCCGTCACCGATCACGACATCGACCATGGCTCCCGGACGATTGCGCATGCGACGGAAGCTGGACGACAGCACCTCCGCGACGATGGTCACCGTCTCGCCGAGGGGGAGGTCGCGGATCGGAGTCAGCTCGCCCGGATCGGCGTAGCGCCGAGGATAGTGCGCGAGAAGGTCACCGACGCTCTTCATGCCGAAGGCGCGACCGAGCGTCTTGGCAGACGCCGCACCGAGCGCATCCTCCAACGAGGAATCGAGCGTGAGCGACATGTTCCGAGTCTAGGGAACGCGACGGACACGGCAGACATCCCGCCTGTCGTATCGTGAACGGGTGACGAGGATCATCGCAGGCAGCGCCAGAGGAGCCCGACTCGAGGTGCCGGGCTCGGGCACACGGCCCACGAGCGATCGGGTGCGCGAGTCGTTGTTCGGCGCGCTGGAATCACTGAGCGCGATCGCCGGGGCGCGGGTCCTCGATCTCTACGCCGGATCGGGAGCCCTGGGCTTGGAGTCGCTCAGCCGCGGAGCCGCGAGTGCCGAGTTCGTGGAGCGCGGACGCCCGGCCGCCGCCATCGTCCGACGAAACGCCGGCGTGGTCGCGAAGGCCGGCAGCCTCCCGCTCGGTCGTGTGCACGAGAGCACGGTGCATGCGTTCCTGCAGCGCGCGACGGGACCCTTCGACCTCGTCTTCACCGATCCGCCGTACGACCTCGATGACGTCGCCATGACCGCCGATCTCGTCGCCCTCGCTCCACTCCTGTCGTCGGATGCCGTTGTCGTCGTGGAACGGGCGCGCCGCTCGACGCCCCCGGACTTCGGCGCGGCGAACCTGGCGCAGTTCCGGGAGAAGACCTACGGCGACACCACCATCTGGTGGGCCGAGCCCGCTGCCGGCGAGGACGATGAGCCGGTCGATCAGCCTGCGACCGAGTCCCAGTCCCGATAGGGGTCCCACCCACTGAGGTCGACGGGAAGGTCATCGCAGAGCAGATCTTCCGGTCCGGCAGCACGAACGGCGCCGATGACGCGGAACCCGGGCGGGAGCACGCCCTCGGGGAATGCGGCGAGCAGGGCGTGATCCTCCCCTCCGGCGATCGCGCGCTCAGGATCGTCCCCGAGAAGATCTCGTTCCAGTGCGATCGTGACGCCGGAAGCCGCGGCCATCCGTCGCGCATCGAGGGCGAGTCCGTCGGACACGTCCATCATCGCCGTCGCCCCCGCCGTCGCGGCGACTGCGCCGAGGCCGATCGGGGGCGCGGGCCGCAGCTGCGCCGTCACCGCCGCGCGCTCTCCGGCGGCGAGCTTCGCGGCATCGACAGCCACCGGCACGTCGCCGTCCCGGAATCGACCGAACAGCACCGCGAGTCCACGTGCGGCATGACCGAGTTCACCGGCGACCGCGACGACATCTCCGGGGCGCGCACCGCTCCTGGTCACGGCAGTGCGTCCCTCGAGGTCGCCCAGCGCCGTCACCGCCACGGTCAGCACATCCGACACCGTCAGGTCGCCGCCGACCACGGCGCAGCCGGGGGCGAGCGCGGCACACGCATCGCGGAAGCCGTCGGCGAGCCGCTCCACGAAAGAGAGCCGCAGGTCGCGCGGCACCGCGAGAGCGACCAGCAGCGCGGTCGGGCGCGCCCCCATCGCCGCGACATCCGCGAGGTTCACCGCTGCGGCCTTCCAGCCGAGGTCGTACCCGCTCGACCATGCGAGCCGGAAGTCCGGACCGTGCACGAGCGTGTCCGTCGTCGCGACCACGGAACCCGACGGCGTGGCGATCACCGCCGCATCGTCTCCCGGCCCGATGAGCGTGTGGGCCCCCGTCGGCGTCCGTGTCAGGATCGCCTGCAGGATGCGCCCTTCGGAGAGATCTCCCAGGCGCGGATCGTCGGCTTCGTGTCGGGAGGGCATGCTGTCAAAGGTAGCCTGGAAGCATGCCCCGTTCCCGTCGCCTCGCTGTCCTCGCCGGGGCAGTGACCCTCACCGCGGTGCTCGCCGGCTGCTCGACCACCGTGCACCTCGAGCCTGCAGCCGATGCGAACAATCCGGCGTGTGCGAACGTCTCGGTGCTGCTGCCGGAGTCCGTCGGCGGACTCGATCGTGTCTTCACCGACGCGCAGGCGACCGGCGCCTGGGGAGACCCCACAGTCGTGCTGCGCTGCGGCGTCGAACCCCCTGCGCCGTCGGCTCTGGTGTGCACGACGCTCGGCGGCGTCGACTGGCTCGTGCTCGACCAGGAAGAGGACCGTCAGCGCCTCGTCACCTTCGGTCGCGACCCCGCGGTGGAAGTGACGATCCGCCGTGGCGAACAGATCGACTTCCAGGCGATCGTCGACAAGATCTCGGCGAGCATCCAGTCCGGGCTCCAGCCGGCGACCGGACAGTGCACGGACCGCGTCGAGTTCCCCGCGGGCTGACCGCCCCCGGGGAACTCCGATCTCAGCGGCGCAGGCCCGCTTCGATGAGCTCGGTGATGAGATCGCCGTAGCTCAGGCCCGATGCGACCCAGCACTTGGGGAACATCGAGATCGGGGTGAATCCCGGCATCGTGTTGAGCTCGTTGACCACGAGTTCACCCGACGGCGTCAGGAACATGTCGACACGAGCGAGGCCTCGTCCGTCGACAGCCTCGAACGCGCGGACGCCGATCTCCTGGATCGCTGCGCACTCCGCATCCGTCACCTCGGCCGGACACACGACGTCCACGCCGTCACCGCCCAGGTACTTGCCCTCGAAATCGTAGAAGCCCCGCGACGTCAAGACGATCTCGCCGGGCAGCGAAGCCTTGACTCCGTCAGCGGTCTCGAGCACCGCCACCTCGATCTCGCGCCCGCTCACCCCGGTTTCGATCAGGACCTTGTCGTCTTCGGCGAAAGCCACCGCCAGAGCCGCGTCGAGCTCGTCGGCGGTCTCGACCTTGGACACTCCGACGCTCGAGCCCGCACGGGCGGGCTTCACGAACACCGGGAGGCCGAGTCCCGCAGCACGCGCACGCACGTCTGCGGCACTGCGGTCCCAGTCCTTTCGGCGCACCGTCGCCCACGGCGCGACCGCGATGCCGGATGCCTCGAGCGCGATCTTCATGAAGTGCTTGTCCATGCACAGAGCGGAATCGAGGACACCGCCTCCGGCGTAGGGGACCTCGAGGGTGTCGAAGTAGCCCTGGATCGTGCCATCCTCCCCGTGGGGTCCGTGCAGGATGGGCAGGACGACGTCGATCTCCCCCAGCCCCTCGACGGTGCCATCGGCGTGCACGACCCGCAACGTGCGGTCGCCACCGGGTTCCGGCCACAGCACCCGAGTGCCGTTGTCGACGACTTCGGGGAGGTGCGCGGCATCGAGCGGGAACTTCGCCGGATCGTCGTCCTCGAGGACGAACGCTCCTTCACGGGTGATCCCGACGGGGATCACGGCGTAGCGGTCGCGGTCAATCGCGCCCAGCACGCCCCCCGCCGTTGCGGAGCTGATCGAATGCTCGCTGGAGCGCCCGCCGAAGAGCACCACCACCGTCTGCTTGTCCATGGTTGGTCCTCTCACCCTGCGGGGTGTCGTCGTCCGTCGTCAGATGGGGTGCGATGTCTCGCGGATCCATCTTGCCGTCGAGCACCATCTTCACCTGCTCGACGATGGGCATGTCGACCTCGGCTTCGCGAGCGAGCTGCAGGATGGGCGCGACGGAGGCGAGTCCCTCGGCTGTCTGCTGCATCTGCTTCACGACGTCCTGGAAGCTGTATCCCTGACCGAGCAGTCGCCCGGCGGTATTGTTGCGGCTCAGTGGCGACTGGCACGTGGCGATGAGGTCGCCCAGACCGGCGAGGCCCTGAAGCGTCTCCGGGTGCGCGCCGTTCGCGACCGCGAAGTCGGTCATCTCGACCAGTCCACGGGTGATGATCGACGCCTTGGTGTTCTCGCCGTAGCCGACACCGTCCACGATGCCGATGGCCACGGCGATCAGGTTCTTGAGGACGCCACCGAACTCGGTACCGATCACATCGGTGTTCACGAAGGTACGGAAGTAGCTGTTGCGGGCCGCGCGTGCGACGATCTCCGCCGTCTCCTGGCTGCGTGAGGAGATGACGGCGGCGGTCGGCTGCTCCCGGGCGATCTCGAGGGCGAGGTTCGGCCCCGAAGCCACCGCGATGCGATCGGGGTCGCACCGCAGCTCCTGCTGGATCACCTGGCTCATGCGCAATCCGGTGCCGCGTTCGACACCCTTCATGAGGCTGATGATCTTCGCGTCACTGTCCGCGATCAGCGGCCGCAGAGCTTTCAGGTTCTCGCGCAGCGACTGACTCGGCACGGAGAGATAGACCTGGTCCACCCCCTCCAGCGCGGTCGCGAGCTCGTGGGTCGCCGCCATCGTGCGGGGAAGGTTGATCCCTGGCAGGTAGCGCGAATTGCGCTTGGCCTCGTTGATCTCCTGGGCGAGTTCGGCACGACGCGCCCACATCGTCACCTGGGCGCCCCCGTCGGCGAGGATCTTGCCGAAGGTGGTCCCCCAGCTGCCCGAGCCGATGACGGCGGCCCGTGGGCCTGGTGCAACGGTTCTCTTAGGAGTCAAGGCGCCCGGTCTCCTTCTGCCCATGGCTCGCGGGGTTCCACCGCTCCGCCGGTGCCTTCTCGTCCCGCAGCTCCTCGAGGAGCGCGGTGATCGCGTTCATGAGTCGATTGGTGGCCTCGGTGAGGGCCGCCGGCTCTCCGGCACGCTCGCGCAGATCGGAGACGTCGACCGGATCGCCGATGAGCACCTGGACCGGCTTGCGCAGCGGCCAGAGGCTCAGACCCTTCTGGTAGCGCCCCATGATCGCCTGGGTGCCCCACTGGGCCATCGGGATCAGCGGGATGCCATCGGCGAGGGCCAGGCGTACCGCACCCGACTTGCCGCGCATCGGCCACAGGTCGGGATCACGCGTGAGCGTGCCCTCAGGGTAGACGATCACGCCGCGGCCGTGCTCGACGAGCTCCTCCGACTGCTTCATCGTCTGCCGTGCGGAGGCAGCGGACGAGGTGCGCGCGACCGGGATCATCCCGGTGCGGTGCAGGAACCAGCCCAGCACCGGGATCGAGAAGAGGCTCTCCTTCGCCATGAACCGCGGCGCGCGACCGGAGCGCCACACGGCGACGGCGACGATGAGCGGATCGAACTCGGAGTAGTGGTTCGGCGCCAGGACGTACGACCCCTCCTGGGGCAGCTTGTCGGCCCCGCGGACACGGATCTTCGCGATCAGAGAGACCGGCGGGATGATCAGCGCCGCGAGCGGCCAGAAGATGCTCGGACGCTTCGTCTCCGGTGATCGGGACGTCACCGCGGTCACCGGATGACGTCGAAGTCGGCGCCGAGCGCGTCGAGCTTGGCGAGGAACTTCTCGTAGCCGCGGCTGAGGATGTCGACACCCGACACCTTCGATTCGCCGGTGGCCGTCAGTGCCGCGATCACATGGCTGTAGCCGCCGCGGAGATCGGGAACCACGATGTCCGCGCCATGCAGAGGCGTCGGGCCGGTGATGACTGCCGCCTGCTCCAGGTCCCGCCGCGGAACGCGGCGCGGGCCGTCCTGGAGACCACGGGGGTGCACGACGATGTCGGCCCCCATCTTGACCAGGGCATCGGTGAACCCCATCCGATTCTCGTACACGGTCTCGTGCACGACGGAGCGGCCGTGTGCCTGCGTGAGAGCGACGACGAGCGGCTGCTGCCAGTCGGTCATGAAGCCGGGGTGCACGTCGGTCTCGATCACGACGGGCTTGATGTCGCCGTCGCGACGGAAGAGGATGCCGTCTTCCTGGATGTCGAACCAGCCGCCCGCCTTGCGGAAGACGTTGAGGAACGTGAGCATCTCCTGCTGCTTGGCGCCGCCGACGAAGATCTCGCCGTCGGTAGCCAGCGCCGCGGATGCCCACGATGCCGCCTCGTTGCGGTCGAAGATCGACCTGTGGTCGTATCCGCGGAGCTTCTCGACGCCCTCGATCACGATGACGCGGTTCGGCTCGTACGAGATGATGGCGCCCATCTTCTGCAGCACGGCGATCAGGTCCATGATCTCGGGCTCGATGGCCGCGTTGCGCAGCTCCGTCACGCCTTCGGCGCGGACGGCGGTGAGCAGCACCTGCTCCGTGGCACCGACGCTCGGGTACGGAAGGTGGATGTTGGCGCCGTGCAGACGGCTTCCCCCCGTCGAGAGGCGGATGCCGCTGGGCAGCTTCTCGACGATCGCGCCGAACTTGCGCAGAGCGTCCAGATGGAAGTCGATGGGACGATCCCCGATGCGACATCCACCGAGGTCGGGGATGAACGCCTGACCGAGACGGTGCAGCAGCGGTCCGCAGAACAGGATCGGGATACGCGAGGCTCCCGCGTGGGCGTCGATCTCCTCGAAGTGCGCCGACTCCACATCGCTCGGGTCGAACACGAGCGAACCGGGCTCATCGCCCTCGGATACGCGAACGCCGTGCACCTCGAGCAGCGACCGCACGACGGCGACGTCACTGATCGCCGGCACGTCGCGCAGAGTGCTCACGGTCTCGCCCAGGAGCGAGGCGACCATGGCCTTCGTCGCCAGGTTCTTCGCGCCCTTGACATCGACACGGCCGCGAAGCGGACGTCCGCCTCGGATGGCGAGGACGTCTCCGGTGAGGGCAGGGACTCCGTCCGGAAGAGCGTCGCGCACAGGTGTCGTCATTCGGAGCCTCACTTCATTCACGGATTTCGGGGGCGGGTTGCCCCTGGCTCCCCCGCCCCCACCGTCTTACTGAACGGGAAGGGTTCGGGGCCGCCACGACTCGCGACGGGCCTCGAACTGCGCGATCTTGTCTTCGTTGCGCAGCGTGAGCCCGATGTCATCGAGCCCTTCGAGGAGCCGCCATCTAGTGTAATCGTCGATACCGATGTCGGCCTGGACGTCGCCGATGGACGCGGTGCGCGCCTCGAGGTCGACGGTCATCTGGACCCCGGGATTCCGGTCGATCTCAGCCCAGAACCGCTCGAGATCCTCTTCCGAGATCGTCGCGGCGAGCAGACCCTGCTTGCCCGAATTGCCCCGGAAGATGTCGGCGAAGCGCGGGCTGAGCACGACTTTGAAGCCGAAGTCCCGGAGCGCCCAGACCGCGTGCTCGCGGCTGGATCCGGTGCCGAAGTCGGGTCCGGCGAGAAGCACCGATGCCCCCTGGAAAGGCGCCTGGTTGAGAACGAAATCGGGATCCTGACGCCATCCGTGGAACAGAGCGTCCTCGAAACCGGTCTTCGTGACCCGCTTGAGGAAGACGGCGGGGATGATCTGATCGGTGTCGACGTTCGAGCGCTTCAGGGGCGCCGCGATACCCGTGTGAGTGGTGAACTTCTCCATGATTCAGAACCCTTCC
This sequence comes from Microbacterium maritypicum MF109, assembly GCF_000455825.1. Lineage (GTDB taxonomy): Bacteria > Actinomycetota > Actinomycetes > Actinomycetales > Microbacteriaceae > Microbacterium > Microbacterium maritypicum_A. Next base: position 78,845 of record NZ_ATAO01000206.1, on the reverse strand, counting down.
GTGAGGTCGCTCGGGCTGGACAGGGTGCCACGGATCGCGGTGGCTGCGGCGACGAGCGGCGAGACGAGGTGCGTGCGCCCTCCCTTGCCCTGCCGGCCCTCGAAGTTCCGGTTGGAGGTGGACGCACAGCGCTCCCCCGGAGCCAGCTGATCGGGGTTCATCCCGAGGCACATCGAGCATCCGGCGAAGCGCCACTCCGCCCCGAAGTCCTTGATGACCTTGTCGAGGCCCTCCGCCTCGGCCTCCAGCCGCACCCTGGCGGATCCGGGGACGACCATGACCCGCACCCCGTCGGCCTTCTTCTTGCCCTCGATGATCGAGGCGAACGCACGCAGGTCCTCGATACGGCTGTTGGTGCACGACCCCATGAAGACCGCGTCGACCGGCACCTCCTTGAGCGGTGTCCCCGGAGTCAGATCCATGTACTCCAGCGCACGCTCGGCGGCGGCGCGCTCGTTCGGATCGTCGATCTCGGCCGGGTCGGGCACCGAGGCCGAGAGCGAGCTGCCCTGACCGGGGTTCGTGCCCCACGTCACGAAGGGCTCGAGCTGGTCGGCATCGATGAACACCTCGGCGTCGAACGTCGCGCCGTCGTCGGTCGGCAGCGTGCGCCAGTACGCGACGGCCTCTTCCCAGTCCTGTCCCTTCGGCGCATGCGGGCGGCCTTCGAGGTATGCGAACGTCGTCTCGTCGGGAGCGACCATGCCGGCGCGGGCCCCGGCCTCGATGGACATGTTGCAGATGGTCATCCGGCCCTCCATCGACAGGGCGCGGATGGCGCTGCCGCGGTATTCAAGCACGTATCCCTGACCGCCGCCGGTGCCGATCTTCGCGATGACCGCGAGGATGATGTCCTTGGCCGTGACACCGGGGCGGAGCGTCCCCTCGACGTTGATCGCCATCGTCTTGAACGGCTTGAGCGGGAGCGTCTGGGTCGCCATGACATGCTCGACCTCGCTCGTGCCGATGCCGAACGCCATCGCGCCGAATGCGCCGTGGGTCGACGTGTGCGAATCGCCGCACACCACCGTGATGCCGGGCATCGTCAGCCCGAGCTGAGGACCCACCACGTGCACGATGCCCTGTTCGGCGTCGCCCAGCGAGTGCAGACGCACCCCGAACTCGGCGGCGTTGCGGCGCAGCGTCTCGATCTGCGTACGGCTGGTGAGATCGGCGATCGGCTTGTCGATCTCCCACGTCGGGGTGTTGTGATCCTCGGTGGCGATCGTGAGATCCAGACGGCGCAGCGGGCGGTCTTCGCTGCGCAGTCCGTCGAAGGCTTGCGGGCTGGTGACCTCGTGCACCAGATGTAGGTCGATGTAGATGAGATCCGGCTCGCCGTTCTCACCCTTCACGACGAGATGGTCGTCCCAGACCTTCTCTGCGAGAGTTCTGCGGCGTGCGGAATCGGCACCGTTTGCGGGGGTGGTCATTGCGTGTCTCCTGTGGCTGGCGGTTCGGCCCACGATGGACTCCGCGACGAGGAGGGGCTCAGAACGAGGTCTCGTCGCGGCGCCTAAGAAGAAGGAGGACGGCCCGCATGACGTCAGATTACCACCGCTCGGACATGCTCCTCCCCGTCATGACACTCTGTTGAGCACCCCGACCGACCGAGAGGCACCGCATGACCGTCGACTCCGCCCGCTTCGCCACACGAGCGGTCCATGCGGCGAGAACCCGCGAGACTGCGGCGTCGCGCGCGACGCCGATCTACCTGACGGCGGGCTTCGAGTTCGACGACTTCGATCACGCAGCCGATCATTTCCGCACAGGGACAGGCTTCGGATACACGCGCACCGGCAACCCCACGGTGCGCGCGGTGGAACGGCAACTGGCCGCCCTCGAATCGGGAGCGGACGCCGTACTCGTCGCCAGCGGCCAGGCGGCGGTCGCCACAGCCCTGCTGACCGTCGCGGGCGCCGGCGATCACATCGTGTCGTCCACGCACATCTACGAAGGCACCAGGGGCCTGTTCCTCGACAACCTGGCACGGCTCGACATCGAGACGACGTTCATCGACGACATCGCCGATCCGGAGGCCTGGCGCTCGGCGATACGCCCGAACACCCGTGCGCTGTTCGCCGAATCGCTCGCCAACGCGCGCAACGACGTGCTCGACATCGGCACCGTCAGCGGCATCGGCGACGAGCACGCCATCCCGCTCATCGTGGACAACACGCTGGCCACGCCTGCGTTGCTGCGGCCTCTCGAGCACGGAGCGGCGATCGTGGTCCACTCCGCGTCGAAGTTCCTCGCCGGTCACGGTTCCGTGCTCGGTGGCGTGCTCGTCGACGACGGACGCTTCGACGCCGAGCTGGCGGGCCACAACGCCCCCCACCTCGTACTTCCCGGTCGAGGCGAGACGCCCAGTGTCTTCGCGCGACACGGCGGTCGTGCCCGCATCGCGTACGCCAGGGAGTCGGTGGCTCCGCGCTTCGGCGCCTCTCCCTCGCCGCTCAACGCCTTCCTGATCGGACAGGGCGTGGAGACGCTCGGACTCCGGGTCGAGCGTCAGTCCCGCAATGCTCTGCAGATCGCCCGGTGGCTGGAGCAGCACGAGGCCGTCGAGAGCGTGGACTACGTCGGACTCCCCTCCCACCCCGACCACGCGCTCGGGAAGCGCTACCTCGACGGCGGTTCCGGCTCGATCTTCACCTTCACCCTTCGGGGCGGACTCCCGGCGGCGCGCCGCTTCGTCGAGGATGTCCAGGTCTTCACCCACATGACCCACATCGGAGACGTCCGTTCCCTGGTGCTGCATCCGGGGACGACAAGTCATGCGCAGCGCACCGACGAAGAACGCGAGATCCTCGGCGTCGGACCGGGCACCCTCCGCCTGTCGATCGGCATCGAGGACGTCGACGATCTTCTCTCCGACCTGTCTCGCGTGCTCCAGGGTGTGCGGGAGACGGTGGCATGACCCGCCCTCAGCACTTCGGCTGGTTCCTCGCCCGTGGCTTCGGCCCGCAGGGTTGGGGATATCCGTCGCTCGACTGGGACTACGACTGGACGCGTCCCGAGATCTATCAGGAAGCCGCGCGGACGCTCGAACAGGCCGGGTTCGATCTGGTCATCATCGAGGACGCACCATCTCTGGGATCGCCTTCGACGATCGACCTGCGGGTGCGGCACGCTTTCGGCGGGCCGAAGCATGATCCGCTCCTCCTCGCGCCGTACCTCTTCCAGGCGACCAGGCATCTCGGCGTGGTCCCGACGGTGAATCCCGCCGCCTCCCTCCCCTACACGGCGGCGCGGCAGTTCGCGACCTTGCAGCACCTCAGCGGTCACCGGCTCGGACTCAACGTCGTCACCGACACCGGCAGCGCCCGCCACTTCTCCGACGCGACGCAGCTGGGACACGACGAAGCGTACGACCGCGCCGAGGAATGGCTCACCGGCATCCGCTCGCTCTGGCGCAGCTGGGATGACGGGGCCCTCGTCGCCGACCGCGAGACCGATGTCTTCGCCGATGGCACGCGGTTGCGGGCCGTCACGCACCGGGGCGAATACTTCGCGTTCGACGGACCGCTGAACGCCGTGCCGTTCACCGAGGGGGAACCCGCGATCGTCTCGCCCGGCGGCTCGGGCCGAGGACTCGGCTTCGCCGGTGCGAACTCCGACGTACAGCTGGCGCTCGCCCCCCTGCACGAGAAGTCCGTGCGCGACTACCGCGCCAAGGTGCACGAGGCGGCGGTCGCGAGAGGCCGACGTCCGGACGACATCAAGATCCTCTTCGCCATCCAGCCCGTGATCACGTCGTCGAGCGACGAAGCCGATCGCATCGTCGCGGCCTCTACGCACCCCGACGACGCCGCGCTCGTGCAGATCGCCCGCAAGCAGTCGAGTGATCTCGAGACCGACCTGACGTCACTCGACCTCGACCGGCCGCTCGACCTCTCGATCTTCGGCGCCCATGTCTCGCGGGGCAGCATCCAGCGCCTGATCGGCGACCGCGGGGAGGACGCCCCGCTGCGTGCGCATCTGAGCGCGCTCGCCCGCGCCGGTCGCCTCAAGGATCGCACCGGATTCGTCGGCACCGCCGAGGAGTTCGCAGACCTGATCGAGGAGCTCGGCGACTGGGGCAACGACGGCGTGCTGCTGTGGGGCGACTTCCACCCCGTGACGCTGCACCGGACGCTCGATGAGCTCGTACCCGTTCTGCGTCGCCGCGGGATCCTCCGACGCGAGTACGCAGAGGGTGGCCTGCAGGCGAACCTGCGCGCGTTCTGATCGGCGGTAGGACCGACGGTCACCAGCCCAGGGAACCGGGATCGCCCTTGAAAGGGCCGACGACGGACGAGGTGACCCAGCCGCCGTAGAACCCACCCGGCTGTGGCGTCGCGATCTCGTCGCCCACCGTGCACTCGTCCATCGGGGCCGCGTACACGGCGATCCGATCGGTCAGCGCCTCGAATCCCGGTGTCGGATTCGGATAGTTCCAGGCGGCGCCCCGGCGCACGGTGCCGCCGTTGCGCACGTCGAAGTAGCGGGCCGCGCCCTTGAACTCGCAGAACGATGCGCCATCGGCCTCGACCAGTGCACCGGGGACGAAGTCGGCGATCGGAAGGTAATACACGGGAGGGTGGCTCGTCTCCAGCACGCGCACCGCACGACGGGAATCGGCGATCAGGTCTCCGCCGAGGCGGATCGTGACGCGCTCCGTGACCGGCTCGACGCGCGGGGGCCTCGGGTAGTCCCAGACGGATTCCTGTCCGGCGGCGGGGGCGATGGGGCGAGGTCGACGCATCTGTTCACTTTACGTCTCTCGGTGTTGACTGGTGCCGTGACCGTCATCCCGATGTTCCCCCTCGGCTCCGTGCATTTCCCGCATACGCCGCTCCCCCTCCGCGTGTTCGAGCCGCGCTACCTCACGATGATCGGCCGGCTCCTGGATGAGGAGGACCCTCGATTCGGGGTCGTTCTCATCGAACGCGGTCACGAGGTCGGCGGGGGTGATCGGCGCAGTCGCATCGGGACGATGGCCCGGCTGGTGAACGTATCCGCCGGTGCGGATGCGCTGCTCGCCGTCGCCGTCGGCACCGACCGCTTCACGGTCGAGGAGTGGCTCGATGACGACCCCTTCCCCCGCGCCGAGGTGACGTCGCTGTCCGCGCTCGACTGGAACGACGAGCTCACTCCGCTCCGCACCGAAGCCGAGGCGATCGTGCGCCGCACTCTCGCACGCGCCCCCGGAGCGCAGTGGGACGCCGACACCGAGATCTCGGACGAGCCGGTCGCCGCGGCCTGGCAGCTCGCGGCGATCGCTCCCCTGGGCGAGTACGACAGATATGCACTGCTGAACTCCACCACGATGGGTGGGCTGCTTCGTCAGATCATCGACCTCACCCTGGACGCCGAGCTTCTGTGGTCACGCGGATGAGGGAGAGGCGTCCGCTGGCGAGCGTGCCGCCGCCGGCGTCACTCCACGGTGGTGGATCGCCTCGCCACGCGCTTCTCACGGGACGACGCGATCAGGCTTGCGACCGTCGCGATGGTCATCGAGGCCAGGATCACGCCGAGCGAGACCATGTTGCTGATGTCGGGCACCCACTCGACGTGCTCGCCGCCGTTGATGAACGGCAGTTCGTTGACGTGCAGGGCGTGCAGGATCAGCTTGATGCCGATGAAACCGAGGATGACGGCGATGCCATAGTGCAGGTAGCGCAACCGGTCGAGCAGGTCGCCGAGCAGGAAGTAGAGCTGGCGGAGCCCCATCAGCGCGAAGATGTTGGCGGCGAAGACGAGGAAGCCGTTCGTGGTGATCTCGAAGATCGCGGGGATGGAGTCGATCGCGAAGATCAGATCGGTCACGCCGATGGTGATGAAGACGATGACCATCGGCGTCCACATGCGCTTGCCGTCCACCGTGGTGCGGATCTTCGAGCCGTCGTAGGTCTCGCTGATATCCACCCGGCGACGCAGCAGCCGCACGATGAAGTTCTCACGCTGCACCTCGCCCTCGTGGTCGCCGTCCGGCATGGCCTGGCGGATCGCGGTCCAGATGAGGAAGGCGCCGAAGATGTAGAAGATCGGCGAGAAGTTCTCGACGATCGCGACGCCGGCGAGGATGAAGAGCCCTCGCAGGACGAGCGCGATGATGATGCCGATCATCAAGACCTGCTGCTGCAGCCGTCGCGGAACGGCGAATTGGGCCATGATCAACACGAAGACGAACAGATTGTCGATGGAGAGGCTGTACTCCAACGCCCATCCGGTGATGAAGTCGCCGGCGTTCTGCCAGCCCCCGACGTTTCCGAGGAGCACGGCGAACAACAGCGCGAGGCCCACGTAGAAGACCACCCAGAGTGTGGATTCCTTCGTCGACGGGATGTGCGGCCGGAGCCGGATGAGGAGCAGGTCGCCGATCAGGATGATCGTGAGGACGATCATCGAGGTGATCTCGAACCAGACGGGAATGTCCAAGGGCGCACTGCACCTTTCGCGGAGGGGTCGGGAATGAGTCGAAAGTCTCTCCCCCGCACTGACGTGCGGCGCGCGCCCGGAGCAGCGATGACGGTGCTCGTGATGACGTTACGCGCGGATTCGGGATACTCCCTCTCGCCCGGGCAATGTTACCGGAGCCTCGGCATCAGCGGGAGCGGATGACGCCCGAATCTTCGCGCCCCACCCGACCCCCGGCTCCCGCATCGAATCTGAGACGATGGGGCGTCGATCGACACTCTCCCTGTGAGAGACACCGAACGGAACCGGGATGCCCCTGCAGACAGATGACCAGAGATGGGCGGCGCAGGCCGCGGCGGGTGATGAGAGCGCCTTCCGCGAGCTGTACCGCACACACGTGCGACCTGTGTACTGGATCGCGCACGGCATCCTCGCCTCGCCGGCCGACGCGGAGGATGTGACGCAGGAGACGTTCGTCGTCGCCTGGCGCAAACTCCCCCGTCTGGAGCTCCAAGGTGAGTCGATCCTGCCCTGGTTGGCCACGATCTGTCGCTTCCAGGCAGCGAATCGAGTTCGCCAACGTCGGAGGGATCAGGCGCACACCGCGGAGGCGGTCGATGAGACCCTGTTGCCGGACACGGTGAGCGTCGAGGAACAGGTCATCACGGCGGATCTGGCTGCGCGGATCGCGCAGGAGGTGGGCACGTTGAGCGAGCTGGACCGCGAGATCTTCCGCCTGTGCGCGTCTGAGGGCTACGCCTATCAGACGGCTGCCGAGGAGCTCGGGGTGACCCACGCGGTCGTTCGGAATCGTCTCTCCCGAGTGCGCACGCAGTTGCGGGGCGCCGTCACGGAAGCGAGAGACGCATGAACGAAAAGACCACCAGCGGCGACCTGCCCGAGCTCTCGGACGAGACGATCGCCCGCATCGAAGACGCGGTCTTCGCCGAGATCGCCACCGAGCGGGCCCCCGCGCACGTCGGGGAAGCGCGATCGCGGACGCGCCAGCGGCGTTGGCTCACCGGCGCAGGCATCGCTGCGGCTTTCGTCGTGGGTGTGCTCGTGACTCCGCCGATCCTCGGTGCCGTCGGCGGGGGCACCTCCGTCACGGCCGACGGTATGAGCACTTCCGGCGGCTCCGTCGCCGATTCCGCTCCCTCCTCCCCCGAGCGGATCACAGGGATCACACCCGAATCGCTGCCCGACGGCGCACTCAGCTCCGGCACGGACGGAACTCTCCCCGGCACGGTGGAGTCCGGCACCGCGGAGGCCGACACCGGACGCGAGATCATCGCCACGGCGCAGGCGACGGTCCAGGTGAAGAGCATTCCCGATGCCGCGACGGCGATCGCCGCCCTGGCGGAGGAGCACGGCGGTTACGTCGAGAGCACGGAGATCGGGAAGTCGATCGCCGCCGACGGCTCCTCCGAGCCGGCCCCCGTTCCCGCCGATTCGGCGTACGGCTGGATCAGCATCCGGGTGCCGTCGGCTGATCTGCCCGACGTGATCGCCGCTCTCGATGACACCGGCGACGTGCTCTCGTCGTCGACGTCGAAGCAGGACGTGACATCGGTCGCGATCGACCTCCAGGCGCGCGTCGACTCCACCCGAGCGTCGGTCGAGCGGCTCACGCAGCTGATGGCGCAGTCGGGAACCGTCGCCGAGCTGATCGAAGCCGAGGTGGCGCTGACAGACCGCCAGGCACAGCTCGAATCGTATGAGCAGCAGCTCGCCGCCCTCGACGATCAGGTCGCCACGTCATCGCTGCAGGTGCAGCTGACCAAGGCGAGCACGCCGACCACCGCCGACCCTGCCGGCTTCGTCGACGGGCTGACGGCGGGATGGAACGGGCTCGTCGTGTCGCTGAACGCGCTGGTCATCGCCCTGGGCTTCCTCCTCCCCTGGCTCGTGATCGCGGGCGCCGTCGTGCTCGTCGTCTGGTTCCTCCGCCGCGCACGACGGAACCGACGCCTCGCCGGCGCGACGACATCAGACGAGACGATCGTCGAAGCCTGACGCGGCCGGTGTCAGGAAGAGGCCGTCTCCCTGTGACGGGAGCCGGCCTTTTCCTGATTTTCCGGCTTATACAAGAACACTTGTGCATCCGGTGCACCGCGATTAGCGTCGTCTGCCGTGGAAGACATCTCCGTGATCACCGCCGTGCATCACCCGCTGCGCCGCCGCATCTACGACTACCTGCTCCTGTACGGCACGGCGCAGGTCACCGCGATCGCCCGCGCACTCGACAGCCAGGTCGGCAGCATCAGCCATCACCTGCGCATGCTCGAGCGCGCCGGTGTCGTGGAACGCGCCCCGGATCCTGCGGGCGACAGACGCACCAGCTGGTGGAAGGTCGCGCGTCGGGGCCTCACCTGGTCGACCGACGACTACGCCGATTCGCCCGCCGATGCCCTGCTCGCCAGAGAGGCCCAGCGACAGGGCATCCGGATGCAGATCGATCGGCTCCAGCGCTGGCATCGCAGTCGCCACGATCCGGCCTTCGCCGGGTACGACGGCTCGAACACCGAGACCACAGCCTGGGCGTCACCCGAGGAGCTGCGGGACCTCTCCGCGCGGATCCTCACGACGATCCGCGCGTGGCAGGACGACATCGACCTCGACGATGGCCAGGACCGCGCTCCCGTCTTCGTGTTCGCGCACGCCTTTCCGACGGCGCCGTGATGTCGACCGTCAGCGACCCTGTCGAGATCGTCGCACCCCCCGCCTTCCGTCGCGATCGCCTGGTGCACGCGTGGATCGGCGTGAAGGCGCTCTCGGATGCCGGCGACGCTCTCTGGACCATCGCCCTCGCCTGGACGGCCGTGCAGGTCGCCTCTCCCGCCGTCGCAGGACTGATCGTCGCCGCGGGAACCGTGCCCCGGGCGGTGATCCTGCTGTTCGGAGGCGTGATCGCCGACCGCGCAGACGCCCGTCGCATCATGCTCGTGTTCAACGTGCTCCGGGTCGGCGTGCTGGTCGCCGTCGCGGTCTGGGTGCTCACGACTCCTCCCTCTGTCGCCGTGCTGCTCTTCGCCGCGATCGCGTTCGGCGTCTGCGATGCGTTCTACGAGCCGTCGGCGGGCACGATCGCCCGCCAGCTGGTCAGAGCCGTCGACCTCCCCAGCTACGGCGCTGCAGCGCAGACGGCGTCTCGGCTCGGCACCATGGGCGGCGCGGCGATCGGTGGATTCGTCGTCGCGCACGCCGGTCTCGCCGGAAGCGCATCCGTGAACGCCCTGACCTTCACACTGGTGGTCGCTTTCATCGCGATCTGGCTGCGCCCCCGCTTCCGTCTCGCCCGTGCGGAGAAGGAGACCGCTCTGCGCGGCATTGCGCGCGGGTTCGCCCATCTCTCCGCGAACCCCACGACCCGCACGCTCGTGATCGCCCTCTCGGGACTGAACCTGGCCGTCGGACCCGCCGTCGGGATCGGGCTCGCCCTGAGGGCGCATGACGAGGGGTGGGGCGCCCAGGCTGTCGGCCTGTTCGAGGCGCTGCTCGGCCTCGGCGCCGCACTCGGGGCTGTGTCGGTGGCGAAGTGGCGCCCGCGGCACGAGGCACGGGCAGGTTTCTGGGCGCTGGTCGTGCAGGGCGCCGGAATCGTGGCGCTCGGCTTCGGGCCGGCATGGACCGTCGGTACCGCCGCCTTCGTCATCGGCGCCACCGCGGGGTACGCATCGGTGCTGCTGAGTGCGACGTTCTCGGCGACCGTCGACACCGCATATCTCGGTCGCATGGGGTCCCTCACCCGTCTCGGCGACGATTGCCTCATGCCGCTCGCGATGGCCGGATTCGGCGCACTCGCCTCCGCGACCGCACTCTGGGTGCCGTTCACCATTTTCGGCGGCGCGATGATGGCGCTGATGATCCTGCCCTTGAGCAATCGGACTTTCCGGGCGATGTCGCTGAAACCCGCAGTCTGAGCGCACGGGCACGTGGACGGCGGAAACAAGAAAGCCCCCGGCGAACCGGAGGCTTTCTCTGTTGTGTGACCCCAGCGGGATTCGAACCCGCGTTACCGCCGTGAGAGGGCAGCGTACTAGGCCGCTATACGATGGGGCCGTCTGGCGAAACGTTTCCGTCGCGCGACAACCGTTCAAGTATGCCACGGCGATTCTCACTGCGCCAAATCGGCGCCGCCCTGAGACGAATCCCGGGCGTGGCGCACCGATTCCGTTTGCCGTGGGCGACCTGAAGGAGTTGACTCATGCCATGCGCGTCACCAAGTTCGAACATGCCGCCCTCCGTCTCGATGCGAACGAGAAGACCCTTCTGATCGATCCCGGATCGTTCACGGCACCCCTGAACGACCTCACCGATCTGGTGGGAATCGTGATCACCCATGAGCATCCGGACCACTGGACGACCGATCACTTCGACCGCCTCCTCCGCGCAGCGCCCGGAACGCCGATCTTCGCGCCCGCGGGTGTCGCCCGCGCGGCCGAGGGATACGACATCACGGTGGTCTCCCCCGGCGACACCGTGGAGATCGGCGGATTCACTCTGCGATTCTTCGGCGGAACGCACGAGGTCATCCACGCCTCTCTCCCGACGGTCGAGAACGTCGGGGTCCTCGTGAACGACGAGCTCTACTACCCCGGCGACTCCTACGCGGTTCCCGAGGGCGTCGCCGTCAGCACTTTGGCCGCGCCGCTCGGCGCCCCCTGGCTGAAGATCGGTGACGCGATGGACTACGTGCTCGCTGTCGCCCCGCGCCGCGCGTTCGGCACCCACGACATGACGCTGTCCGTGATCGGCAGGAACATGCACCGACAGCGACTGCAATGGGCCACGGAGCAGGGCGGCGGCGAGTTCTTCGTCCTCGAGCCCGGCGAATCCCTCGATCTCTGAACATGGCGGACTCCCCCGCCGCCGAGCTCACCCTCGCCGAGCGTGAGGTGCGAGAGCTCCTCCACGGTGTCGCGCCACAATGGGCAGCGCTTCCCCTGACGCGCGTCGCTGAGGGATGGGACAACGTCACGTGGCGCCTCGGGCCCGACCTCGCGGTGCGCATCCCCCGCCGCGAACGCGCGGCGCCTCTGATCAGGCACGAACAGCGCGCCCTTCCTGCGATCGCCCTCCGCCTCGCCCCCACGAACGTCCGCACCCCTCTTCCGGTGTTCGCCGGCGCACCCACGCCGATGTTCCCCTGGCCGTGGTCGATCGTGCCGTGGCTTCCGGGAAGCCACGCGCTCGGTCGCGCCCGTCGCGACAACACCTCCTGGGCGGCAGACCTCGCCGCGGTGCTCGTCGCCCTGCACCATGACGCGCCCGTCGATGCGCCCCGGAACCCCGTGCGCGGCGTCCCGTTGAGTGCTCGCGATGAGAGCATCCGCTCGCGCCTCGCCGACCTCGCCCCAGCGCTCGCGGAGCCTCTCGACGCCCTCTGGCAGACGGGCCTGGACGCCGCACCCGCGGCCGAGAGCACCTGGATCCACGGTGATCTTCACCCCGGCAACATCCTCGTCGACGGCGACCGCCTCTCCGCACTGATCGATTTCGGTGATGTGACCTCGGGCGATCCCGCCTACGATCTCGCCGCGGGGTGGCTCGCCTTCGACACCGAAGGCCGACACGTGTTCCGGCGCGCGACGGCATCGAGATACGACGACGCCACCTGGATGCGCGCTCGCGCCTGGGCAGCAGCCGTCGCGGCCATCCTCTGCCATTCGAGCGACGATCGCGAGGACCTGCGCGCGCTCGGCCACGACACCGCTCTGGAGCTGTCCGGAGTTTCCTCCTCCTACTGATGCCGCGCGGGCGGGCGCCCGATGTTCGGGGCTCATCCTTGCCACAGGTTTTCGGACATGGTGTACTGACTGCGCAGTAGCGTGTTACCCATCACTCATCTGAACGGAGATCACCATGACGACCGTACGATCCAGAACGAAGAAGATTCTCGGCGCCGGGATTACCGGCGCCGCCGTCATCTGCGCCAGCCTGCTGATCGGGCCCGCAGCAGGCGCCACGACGAATGACGGCACGACCCCACCGGACCAGGACGAGCGCGCGCTGTCGCGCATCATCGGGGGCCAGGCGGTCCCGAACGACGCCTACCCGTTCATGGCTTCGCTCCAGGCCGGCGGCGAATCCTTCTGCGGGGGCTCGCTCCTGGGCCCGACGCTGGTGATGACCGCAGCGCACTGCGTCACCGGCACGGACTCCCTCACCGGCCTGCCGACGATCGACGTCGACGGCGTCTCGGTGGTCGTGGGGCGTACGGTGTTGTCCGACGGTACGCAGGGACAGGAACGCGGGCTGTCCGAGTCCCCCGGCGCCGAGCCCATCGTCCATCCTCGCTACCTCGCCGGCGACGGTGCCTATGACGTCGCCTTCCTCGTGCTGGACGCGCCCGTCCAGGGCATCGTCCCGGTGAAGCTGCCGACCAAGGGGACGGACGCCCTGCTGCGCCCCGGTCAGAGTGCGACCGTCATCGGCTGGGGGAACACGGACACCGCTCTCGCCAACTTTCCCGACCGTCTTCGTCAGGTACAGGTGCCGATGCTCGCTACTGCCGAGTGCGAGCTCAGCTACGGTGCTTTCCGGCCCGACGTCAACCTGTGCGCCGGGGTCATCGGCAAGGACTCCTGTCAGGGCGACAGCGGCGGCCCCCTCTTCCGCCAGCCGCCGGCTCGCGAGACCGCCTATCAGATCGGTGTCGTCTCCTACGGGGACGGATGCGGCGGACAAGGAGCGCCCGGGGTGTACGTCTCGTTGAGCTCTGCCGACCTGTGGGACACGATGGCGGAGAGCAGCGAAGGCAAGGCCCTGAAGGAGGCCCTCGGACGCTGAGCAGCCGGGGCCGCGCAGGCTCAGTCCTGTGCGGCCCTGACCCGGAGGTCCCGCGCGAGGTGGTCGCGCTGCTCGACCACGAGACGCCGCAATGCCGCCGGCGCCGCTGTGTTGGCAGCCAACCACGCGTCGACGGCATCCAGGGAGTCCCCGGCAGGGAACAGACCGATGACCAGCCGTCGTGCGATCTCGATGCTGCGCTCGTCCCAGGCTTGGACGATCCTGGCGAAGTACTCCGCGTCGAACCCGGCGATCAGGTCGCGCCGCCCGCCGGCCCGGAAGCCGCTGATCTCGGCATCGAGGTGATCGTTGCTGAGCGCGAGATCCTCCCAGGCGGACTGCCACGCGTCGCGACGTACCGCCGCATCCGGGCGCGATGCCCGAGCCCGGCGTGCGGCTGTTCGACCGTCGCCCGTGTCATCCCGCTGCTCTTCGACCGCCACATCCACATCGGCCAGGTCGGCATGTCCGGTGGTGACGAGTGCGCTGAGCAGCTGCCAGCGCAGGTCGGGATCGATGACGAGTCCCTCCGGCGCATCACCCTCGAGCAGTGCTCGCACCTGTGCATGATGCTCGTCGTCGAAAGCGGATGCGGTCGCGAACGCCCGTGCCCAGGAGAGCTGCGCGTCACTGCCGGCCTCGGCGGATACCAGCGCGCTCCACACGCCGTCGGTCCACGTCCGCTGCTCCTCTTCGCGGCTGGTCGCGGAGACATAATGGCGGATCGTGTAGATCGCGTTCGCGAGGACTCCCGTCAGCAGCCCGATATTGGACTCATGAGGCGCATGGGAGCGGACGATCGCGAGATAGCGCTGCGCGGCGAGTTCGCCGTCCCGCGTCGCATTCCACAACGACGACCAGACGAGTGCACGGGCCAGCGGATCGTCGATCGCCGAGAGGGATTCCTCGACGGTGACGAGAGAGCCCTCGTCGAGACGCGCCTTGACGTATGTGAGGTCATCGTCATTGAGCAGGACGAGATCGGCCTCGGGCAGGTCCAGCTCCGTGCGTTCTCCGACCACGTCGAGCTCGCGCTGCTCACGGCGGACGATACGACCGTCCGCGCGCTCGTACAGTCCGATCCGGAGTCGATGCGGCCGTGGGTCGGTCTGCACGAGGATCTGTCGTCCCTCTGGGGCGGTCTCCGTCCAGAGCGTCGACACGCCGGACGTCTGCAGCCATGCCGTGGACCAGTCGCTCATATCGCGCCCCGACACGGCGCTCAGCTGCACCAGGAAGTCGTCGAGGGTGGTGTTGCCGAACGCGTTGACGGCGAAGTAGCGCCGCGCCCCCTCGAAGAAGGCCTCGTCCCCGACGAAGGCGACGAGCTGCTTGAGCACGGCGGCGCCCTTGGCGTAGGTGATCCCGTCGAAGTTCAGCTTGGCGGCCTCGAGATCGGTGATGTCCGCCACGATGGGGTGCGTCGTCGGCAGTTGGTCCTGCTGGTACGCCCATGCCTTGCGACTCGCGGCGAACTTGACCCACGCATCGTGATAGCGCGTCGCGACCGCTGAGGCGTGCGCTCCCATGTAGTCGGCGAAAGACTCCTTGAGCCACAGATCGTCCCACCACGTCATCGTGACGAGATCGCCGAACCACATGTGGGCCATCTCGTGCAGGATCGTGTTGGCGCGAGCCGCGCGCTGCGCATCGGTCGCCGCGCCGCGGGAGAGGTACGACTCCGTGAACGTGACCAGACCGGGGTTCTCCATGGCACCGAGGTTGTACTCCGGAACGAAGATCTGGTCGTACTTGCCCCACGGATACGGGGAGGCGAAGGCGTCGGTGAAGAAGTCGAGACCCTGGCGTGTGACCTCGAGGATCTCCTCGGCCTCGAGGTGCGGAGCGAGCGACCTCCGGACGAACACCCCGAGCGTGACGCTCTGCTCGCCGCGCTGCCACTCCCCATCCACGCGGGAGTACGGTCCCGCAGCGACGGCGGTGATGTAGCTCGAGATCGGCAGCGTGGGGGCGAACTCCACACGTTGCACACCGACGCCGAGGTCGGTATGCGTCGGAGACTGGTTGGAGAGCACCTCCCATCCGGTCGGCGCGTCCACCACGAACGTGTACTCGGCCTTCATGTCGGGCTGCTCGAAGCATGCCATGACGCGTCGCGAATCCGCCGGCTCGTACTGCGTGTACAGATAGGTCTCATCGTCGACGGGGTCGTGGAAGCGATGCAGTCCCTCACCGGAACGGCTGTACGTTCCGACCGCTTCGACCCGCACGAGGTTGGACGCGGCGAGCCCGGAGAGCGAGATGCGTGCCCCGTCATAGACGATCTCCTGGTCGACCCCGTTCACGGAGACCCGCTGAACGCCCTCGCCGATGAAGTCGAGCCACGTCGTGTCGGTGGTCGCGTCGAACTCGAGCGTCGTCACGCTGGGGAACCCGGTCCGAGCACGCTCCGGCGCTCCGGTCAGATCGAGCTCGACGCGGATGCGGTGCACGGTGACGGCAGCGGATCGCGCTGCGGTCTCCTCGCGGGTGAGGTTGGCTGTGTCCATGCTTCCATCCTGGCATCCGGAGGCGAGGCGGACAGACCCTCGTGCGACGGATCAGGCGTTCTGGAGACGATGCCCGATCTCGGCGTAGACCTGTGCCGAAGCGTGAGCGCGTGCCTCGGCGGACTCCTCGTCTTCTCGCACCCGCGCGATGGACGAGAGGATCGCATCGCTTCGTGCCACTTCGGCACGATCACCGGTCGCCTCTGCGATGCTCCGGGCCTCCTGCGCGTGTCGTTCAGCCTCGTGCAGGACCGCGCCCGCATCCGCCGCGTCTTCCGTGTTCGCAGACAGCAGGATCTCGGCGAGGGAGTTCGCAGCCTCTGTCGCGATCAACGGCGAGCCCGCGCGCTCCGCCTCACGGAGGATCTGTTCCGCGGCAGCCGTCGCCTTCCGGACATCTCCCGCTCGTCCGTCGATACGCGCGTGCAGGAGCACGAGGTCGGCAGAGGTCCCATACTCGCCCGCGGTCGCCAGCGTCTGCATCGCAGTCGCACAGAGCTCGCGGGCGCGCACATCATCGCCTCGTGCCTCTGCGACGAGGGCCAGAGTGCGCCGGACGAAGGGCAGCGGCTCGCCGTTCGACTCGTCCAACAGCCCGTGCAGCTCCACCTCCGCGTCATCGAGTCGACCGATGGCGAGGAGCAGGAGCGGGCGGTTGCCACGGACGACGGCGATGTTGAGCTCATCGCCTTCGGCCTGCGCCATGGACAGGGCACTCGCGTAGCGCTCCAGCGCCTCCGGATAGCGGGCGAGGATACGAAGGGTGTCGGCGTGATTCCCGGTGGCACGGCCCTCGACGATCCGGTCCCCCGCGTCCCGTGCGTGCGCGATCGCTCGTTCGTACGATTCCACAGCCTCATCGAGGTGACTCATCCAGCGCTGCACGTTGCCGATCTGATTCCACGTGCGCGCCAGCGCCGCACCCGAGGCGATGCGGCGCACGCGATTCAGGGTCACCAACGCTTCGTCGAGGCGCCCGAGCTTCTCGGCGCAGTGCGCGATGCCGAGGGCGATGTCCGGGACCAGGTCGAGCCCCTCTCCTCGCGACGCGAGGTCGTGCAGCCGCAGCGACTCGTTCCAGAACGACCAGCGTGAGAGCGCGGGATGCGCCTCGATCGCCAGCCGCTCCACCGAGGAGTCGAGGCCGTGCTCGCGGGCCGCCGCCGCGACCGCGAGCACCGTCGTGACCGCACGTGCGGCGAAGTCGGGATCTTCGTGGATCCGCGCGAGCACCGCAGACGCGGACCTCTCCACGAACCCTCTGCGGGTGGACGACGGGCGCAGTGATCGTGACCGAGACGCAGCGAAGGCGAAGACCGTGTCGTGCATGCGCACTCGGCCGTCGCGCAGTTCGACCAGATGGCGGGCGTGCAGCCGGTGCAGATCGAGGGCGGACGATGCCCCGCCCGCGGCCAGGAGCACTCCTTCGTCGATGTCCCTGTCCAACAGGGCGGCGTCCGCGAGCAGGGCTTCCTCGGAGGGGGACAGCGACCGGGTCGCCGCCTCCAGGACGGAGCGGATGCGCAGATCACGAGGCTCGTGCTCGAACCGCGATGCGAGATCCTGGAACGACCAGCCCTCGTGCTCCCGCACGATCCCCGCCAGCATCGCGAGATCGAGAGGGAGACCCCCGCCGACGGCGACGATGCGGCGCAGCGCATCCGCGTGCACGTTCACGTCGGCGTCGGCATCGGCCCCTGACGACGCGTCATCCCCCCGGAGGAGATGGGTGAGGAGTCGGAGGGCTTCGGCGCTCGTCATCGGTGGGACGAGGACCCGCGCCACGCGTGCACCCATCGCCGAGATCCGCTCCTCCAGGTCGGCAAGGTCGACGCGCGTCGTCACGATGAATCGCACACCGGGGACGAGCAGCGCGGCGAGACGCCTGGCATCGCCCGCGTCCTCGATGATCACGGTCATGCCTCGCGCCGCGGACTGCAGCCCTTCGCGCAGCCGCGACAGCTCGTAAGGAAGAGAGCGGACGCCGAGGGCTCCCAGCATCCGCCGGAGGACGTCGATCGGGTCGGCTCGGGGACGATCCACGTCCGATTCGCGCAGATGCACGGTGAGCACGGGTGACGGACCGGCCAACGCCGTCGCGAGAGTGGTCTTCCCCGCTCCCGGCAGACCGGTGAGGAGGAGGATTTCGGCCTCGGGGACCGAGGCCAGCAGCTCTTCCCGTCCGACGTCCGCTCCCGCCGCGTCCCGAACATCGAGCGTCACCTCGACGTGCACACCCGCTCTCTCACCGTTGAGGAGACGCGCGTTCTCCCGCCAGATGCCGGCTTCGGCATCGTCACCGCCGAGGGCGAGCACGATGTCGCCGACCAGGCGTTCATCGAGTCGCCTCCGCCCCGGGCGGAAGCAGTCGTACACGGTCACCTTGGGCGGCTCTGCGCCGTCGCGCAGGCCGCCGATGCGACGGGCGATCTCGGCATACGACGGTGATCCCGCGTTCGCGCGCATCCGTCCGAGCCCCAGACAGAGCTCGTCGAGGGTGCGCGGCGCGGGCATGGGTCGAGCCTATGGCACGCCGTTGCGGCGACGGACGGCGGCCGTTCGGGCTCGTTCGGAGTCGGACGGCCCTGTGCTCATCACCCCTATGCTCGCTCGACGGAGAGGCCGACCGCGACCTCCCGGACGAGGAGACAAACCCCATGACGACACGTGCAGCGATCGCAGCGAAACTCGACGACTTCTCCTTTCAGAAGATGAACTTCGGCGGGTTCCTGATGAACAAGCGGGCCAAGAGCTCGCACGCACTGTGGACCCGCACCTCCGACAAGGGCGTCACGGAGCTGACGCTGCTCACCACACGGGACTACGGTGAGGGGAACGTGTACGACGTCGCGGCCTTCGCCCTCGACGGAATCGTGCCCGCGGAGGTCGTCTCCGAACTCCGGCAACAAGCGGATGCCCTCGCCGACCAGGTCAACCTGCGCGCACACGGCTATGTGTACACCTGCCTCGAGCCCTGGGACGGGGGCGGCACCATCTGGATCTCGAAGAAGCCCGAGTTCCGCGCTCTGAGCCGGCTGGACCAGGGGATCTACGTGATCCCCATCCAGCGACTCACCGGCACGGTCGAGCCGCGTTGGCTCGCGTGGGCACGTGAGGGCGATCAGCTGAACATCGCCATCGTGTACAAGCCCTGACGGTGCCGACGCTCCTGGAAGGCGAGTCCGCCCCGCACGCCGACGAGCGCGTGCCGGGCGGCCTCGCCCTCATCGGGTCGTCGCTGGCCACGGTCGGCATCGCCGCCGTGATCGCGTTCTACCTGCTGCCCGTGGGCTTCGGCCTGACCGGCGCGACGCTCGTGCTCGCGCAGGTCGCCGCGATGCTTCTCTGCGCGGCGATCGTCGCCTCGTCGACGATCGCCGTTCGCCGGCATCATCGACATCGGGCCGCTCTCGCCGCCGTCGCAGAGACACTCGGCTGGGAGTTCCGCACGGATATCGGCGACCGCGTGTGGGGTGGCTCCATCGATGAGCAGATCGATCGCGGCGCCCGAACCGCACGGGATCATCTGGACGCGCGACACGCGGCCCTCCCCTTCGACAGCATCGAGCGCACGTTCGTCGTCGGCGACCGCGAGGGGGCGACGATGCACACGGTGCGGGCGGTGCGGATCCCCCTTCCTTCCGAAGCGCCGCGTATCACGCTCCGATCACGGCGCGGCGGCGGCGCACTCAGCGTGCTCCCCCGACGTCCGACGGGCGCGTCCCGGATTCGACTCGAGGGCGACTTCAGCGACGTCTTCGAGGTTTCGGTGCCGGCGGGCTACGAGACGGATGCGCTCTACCTGCTCACACCCGACCTGATGGTCGTGCTCCTCGACCAGAGCGCCGACCTCGATCTGGAGATCATTGACAGCACGCTCCACGTGTACTTCCCCGCCGTCGACCTGACCGACGATGAAGAGCTGCGCGACTTCCTCGCCGTGATCGCTGCCTTGTACGACCGCTTCGGACGCCGCACCATGCTCTATCGCGACGAGGCCGCCGAACCGCTGGACCCGGCGTCCTACCGCCGCGACGGCGACACTCTCGCCGATCGGGCGCGCGGGGTCGACACGCGCGTGCGATGGTGGCCCGTTCTCCTGGCAGTGGCCACGCCCCTGGTGCCGATGCTCATCGCCGTCGTCTGGCTGCACTTCGTCGGGTGACCTTACGCGAGATCTGCGGTCCGCCGAGAAGACGCCGGATGGCCGTCTCAGGGGTCACCGAGAGATCGAGTGTCCGTCCGCGCGCGTACTGACTGAACACCCGTGGATCGATGTAGCTTCCGCGTGCGACGGCGGTCGTGTTGCCCAGCGCCGTCGCCGCCGCCTGCACAGCGAGGCGCTCCGCCTGGCTCCGGTGGTTGCGGCTGTCGAGCTCACCGATCCGAGCGAGGGCGTCGGCCGCGATGATCGTGCCGTGAAGAGTGCGGAAGTCCTTCGCCGTGAAAGCGGCACCCGTGACATCTCGGAGGTACGCATTGACCTCGGCGGGTGTGATGCGTACCCGCCGACGCCCTCGGCGGTACGCAAGCAGGAAGGCCGCAGACTTCCCCGCGGCGAAGTCGGTCAACGCCTCGGCGAGCGTCTCGTCGGTGATCTCGATCGACGCCGTACGGCCGCTCTTGGCAGGGAACGAGAGCGCCAGTTCACTCCCCTCCACCCGCACATCCCGCCTCCGCAGTGTGGTGAGACCGCGGCTCCCGTGGCGGACGAGATACCGTTCCGACCCGATGCGGAGGGCCGCATCGTCGAGAAGCCGGAAGGCGACGGCGAGGGCGCGCTCCTTCGTCTGCCCCTCCTGCGCGAGCGCACGGGTGACCTGGGCCCTCGCTCGAGGAAGCGCGGCCGCGAGATCCAGCGCCCGCACGAACTTCCGGCGATCCCGGGTGACTCGCCATAGGGGGTGATAGAGGTACTGCTTGCGTCCCGCGCCATCGACGCCGACCGCCTGGATGTGCGCGAGCGGGTCGGCCGCGATCCACACGTCATGCCACGCGGGTGGGATCACGAGGTCGTGGATCCGCTCCCGATCGGCCTCGGGCGCCGTCTCACCGGCCGGGTCGACGTAGCGGAATCCGGATCCGGATCGCACACGTCGGAAGCCCGGGTCCTCCCCCGGAACCACACGGATCAGTCTCGCCATGCTGCTGCCTCCCTCGAATGCCTTCGATCGAGGATGGCGGCGCCGTGGGATACGCGGAAGGGAGTGGCGTCGCGGCGACTACCGTGCTATTCCGCGGTCGGCTCGACGTCCGGTGCCGCGAACGTGCTGCGCATGTGATCGCTCGTCAGGAAGTCGGCGATACCGATCATGATCAGGCTGAAGACGATCTGCTCCGACACCATCCAGAGCGGATAGAGGCCGGGGATCGCCGCCATGACCAGCGTGATCACGGGGAAGATCTGGGCGAACAGGCGCAGGCGCTGGTACGCCCACCGCCACCCGCGCTGCGCTCGCCACGCGAAGTAGAACAACGTCGCGGTCATCGCGAGCACGACGAGGGTGCGCATCCAGACCGCGAACGACACCGACTCGCCATCGACCGCCAGCACCAATGCGACGATGACCGCACCGACGCCGATGACGAGTTCGACCACCAGGAGCCAGAGAATCCAGGTGAATGCCCGGACGGTCTTGGGATGCGTGCGGTCCGCCTCGCTGATCGCGACGCCGGCCTTTCGTCCACCGGCGATCCGGTCCAAACGGAGGAAGAGAGACTCCAGAGCCATGAGGGGAGCCTATTGCGTCCGCGCGTCGTCGACGTCGACCGTTCGATGGATGTCGGGTGCGCCGTTCGCAGCCGGTGGTACCGCCCGCTCCAGCACGAGCGCCAGCACACCGACCGCCAGGCTTCCCGCGATCATGACGCCGATGAACCCGATGTCCAGTCCCGCACCGAGCATCACACCCGCCACGAGCGGGCCCGTGATCGCACCGCCCTGGAACGCCGCGGAATTGATCGCGTTGTACCGGCCGCGCGTGCGGTCGGACGCGAGATCGTTGTAGATCGCGGGAACGGTGGGCTGCAGCATCGTCTCTCCGAACGCGAAGACTCCCATGTAGGCGATGACGCCGATGGCGGCGGCGACTGTGTCCGGCAGGAAGCCCGTCGCCCCGAGCACCACCCACGACACGGCCCAGATGAGGGCCATCACCTGCATCACCCGCGTGCGCCTCTTGCCGGAGATGACCCGGAGCACGGCGAACTGCAGAAGCACGATCACCGCGGTGTTCACGGCGAACGCGATGCCGACGACCTGCGTCGACACCTGTGACACCTGGCGGGCGAACGCCGGGAAGCCCGCCTCCATCTGGCCGTATCCGATGAAGACCGAAAGGAAGGTCAGAAGAGTCAGCCAGAGCACGGCCGGCCGCCGCAGGATCTCTCGATACCCGCCCACCGGAGGGGCGTCGGCCTCGGCGTCGTGCTGCGTGCGCACACGGCGGAGCGGTCCGAGGAGGAGCGCGAGCGGGATGAGGCTGCTCGCGGCGTCGACGAGGAAGATCGTCGTGAAGGTGGCGGGATCGGTCACGTCCACGAAGAAGCCGCCGATCACGCCTCCGACGCCGATCCCCAGGTTGACGAGCGCGAAGTTCACACCGAAGTACTGCTGACGTACCTCTCCCTCGACCACCGTGGCGATGAGGGCGTTGAAGCCGGGCCAGGAGACGCCGAAGTTCACCCCGATCAGCATGACCGCGACGGCGGCGACAACCGGATGGGTGGCGTAGGCCAGCAGCGCGCATCCCGCGATCATCGACAGCAGCCCGACGATCAGCACCCGCCGTGCGCCGAAGCGATCGATGAGAGTCCCTCCGGGGCCTGTGACGATCAGCCCGGTGATCGCGATGAGACTCATCAGCGCTCCGGAGATGCCGAGGTCGAAGCCGCGCACCTCATGGAAATAGATGATCGTGAACGGCAGGGTCATACCGCGACCGAGCGTCTGGATCGCGACCGTCGACAGCAACCACCGCCCCTCCGTGGGTAGGGCGTTCCAGAAGCTCCTCATACCGATCACCTCGATATTCTTGCGGATGCCGGAGACATCGCGTTCGCGAGCGGATTGTCGGACGAGGCGGCTTTCTGCCATCATCACGAACATGGCGCTGTCACTCGAGGAGTTCCGTTCCGCACTGGTGGACGCCGGTTCCCGGCAGGGGCTGGGCATCCGGCTCTCGGACACCGAAGCCCAGCAGGTCGCGGCCGACCCGCACGCCGCCCAGAGCTGGTACGCGTACTGGCAATCCATGAACCCGCAGACGGAGCCTGCCGCTCCCGCGTTCCCCGCACCCGAGACGACCCCGGCCGCCGAGACGGTGCCGCTCGGCGGACACGACTTCGCCCAGACAGCGGCGTTCGCATCCGCTCCGCCGGCGTACGCCGGTACGCCGACCACAGCGATCCCTTCTCCCGGTGCCCCGGTCCCCGGCGGACCGGAGAAGAAGAGCCGGGTCGGTCTCTGGGTCGCGCTGTCCATCGTCGGTGCCCTGCTGCTGCTCGCGATCATCGTCGTGGTGGTGGCGTTCACCACCGCCCGGCACTGGACGAAGGTCGATGCGCCCGAGAAGCCCGAGACCTTCCACAGCGAGGAGTACGAGACCGGTCTGTACCTGGTGGCGGACGACGGCGTGAGCCCGTGCGCCGTCGATCAGGACTGGACCGACTGCATCGACGCGATGGAGGCCCAGTATGCGGGAGCCTGCGCCGGCGTCGAGCTCGTTCCCGCCGCGGCGATGCTCTGCGAACAGCATCGCGCCGAGATCGATCGCATGCGCGCGGAGGACTCCGAAGGAGCGGTCGTCGCCTCGCTCGGAGACTTCGGCCACCTCACCCGCACACCGGAGGTCGCGACGCGACAGGTCTCGAACAACGACTACGAAGCAGCAGTCACTCACGAGGCCGTCTGCTACCTCGGGTTCCTCGGGGAGTGCGACTGACGATACGGGTGCTCGCGCGTCGACGACCGACGGTCAGACCCCCGCTTCCGGCAGACCCACCTTCGCCTTGGCCCAGGACCGACCGCGCGTGTCCTTGAGGATGTCGTACTCGACGTCCACATGCGGCTCGATCGCGCTGTACTTGTCGTTCGGCGCACCGATGACGAGCTGGAAGCCGAGCCCGCGCCACGCACCGATCGCACGCTTGGTGAAGTGGGCGTCGGCCTTGATCAGCGCCTCGTCCATGAACACCGGCGCATAGCGAGGTCGAGCGGCGCCCGCGTCTCCGAGCTGGTACCGGAGGGCGGCCCCGACGATGAACGCGACGAGTTCCTGCGACTCGCCTCCGGACTTCTCACCGATGTGATCGTAGAGCGCGACGTGCTCTCGCGTGGCGGCTGTGACGCGCTCCGCGCTCACCCGCACATGGTTTCGCACATCGATGAGCTCCGCGAAGTCGGGGGCGGTGCGGCGCATGCGCGCGATGAGGCGACTCATCTTGCGGTACACGGTCTCCCGCTCCGCATCCGTCGCCGCCGCATCGATGAGTCCCCGCACCTCACGGAGCTCACGGCGGAAGCGCTTGCGAGCCTCCGTCTGGTTCTCCCGGGGGGTGATCTGCAGACGATGATCGTCGTCGAAGAACGGCAGCTCCTCCATGATCCGGTTGATCGGATCGATCCGGTCCTTGATCTCACGGAGCGACCGGCTGAGCGTCGAGTCGAGACTCGTCAGGTCGTTTCCCGACAGTTTGAGCAGGCTGTCGCGCCACTCGGTCTCCAGCTCGTGGAGCCCGTTGGTCTGGAGAGCCTCCAGGATGCTCTCGAACTCCCCGACCGAAGCGTCGGGATCCGGAAGGATCGTGAGGGTGTCCCAGCGCTCGAGGAACCCCGTCATGAGTCGGCGCATGCTCTCGCGCTGCTGCTCGTGCGCCTCGGCCGCCTCGCGGCGGTCATCGAGAAGGCGCTGAGCTGCCGTCCTGAGGGCGGTGTCCAAATGGGTCAGGCGCTGCGCCGCCGTCGCGGATCCTCCGGTCTCGGCGTGCAGGAATCGGCTGTCGAGGAACGAGGCGTGCCCGTCCGCGAGCACGAGTCCGGATGCCGCGGCAGAGTCGATGACCGACTGACAGCTGTCGACGTCGTCGGTGACCCGACCCCACTGCTCCTGGGTCTGAGCGAGCTCGTTGCCGAGACGCGCCTCTTCATCGCGGAGCCGCGCCGCCCGCGCCCGCAGTTCTTCGGCCTGGCGCTTGAGTTGCGCGATCTCGGGGCTGGCCGTGGTGACCTCCGCCTCGACCGCGAGCCAGCGCTCCCGCTCGGCCTCCACCGTGACCACATCGATCTGCTCCCACGTGAGGTCCTCGATCTTCGCGAAGGATGTCGACCGCGCCTCGATGCGGTCGAGGGCGGCCTCGGCCTCGTGCGCAGCGGACGCGCACTCCTCGTGCTGCGCCGTCAGCCGCCGCAGCTGTTCGTCGATCTCGCGCAGGCGACGGTCGTTGGTGAAGCCCAGGACGTTGCTGCGCCCCTGCCCTCCGTGGGCACCTCGACTCCCCTGGGACACCTGGCCGCTGATCGTGAGGGTCTTCTGGTGTGCGCCCAACTGCGACGACGAGTCGACACAGACGTATCCGAAGCGATCCTGAAGTCGCTGCTGAAGCCAACCGGTGAAGGGCGTCGGGAGGTACTCGAGCCGCCCGGGAAGCGTCTTCGGGTCGGCGTTCCGCACCTCGGGGATGCCGGTATGGACGCCTTCGTAGTTCAGACGTTCCGGGGTGCGCACGGAGTTGATGGCCGTGCGGAACGAAGCGAGGTGCTCGACGTCGATCAGAAGCGTCCTGGCGAAGCCTCCGAGCGCGAGGTTGAATGCCTCCCGCCACGGCTCGAACTCGGTCCGCAGCTCGATGAGCTCGCCGACGAACGGAAGATCGGCCGGGTCGAGCCCGACCGCTTCTGCGAGCAGGCTGCGCGACTCGTCGAGATGCGCGGGGATGCTCCCGCGTACGCGACTCGTCTTCTCACGCTCCTCGCGCAGGCGGCGGATCTCGGCCTCCGTCGTCCGGCGTGTGCTCTCGGCATCGGCGAAAGCGGCACGGGCAGCACGGATCTCGGACTTCGGAGCCGACCCCCGAACGTCGGCGGCGAAGGCGTCGAACTGCGCGGCGGTCTCCACCTCCGCTCCCAGCTCCCGGACGATGATGTCGAACTTCGCCCGCTCCCGCCGGACGTCGTCCACTCGGCGCTCGGCGACGCGGAGTTCGCGCTGAGCTGTCTCGAGACGGTCGCCGCCGGACTGGCGCAGCACGTCGAGAAGCCCTTCGCGCTCGACATCCGCGGCATCGACGAGAGCACGTTTCTCGCGCACGGCAAGACTCAGCGCGCGGGAACGATCCCCCAGCTCGACCTCCACGTCGCGCAGGAGATCGAGGCGTCGCTGCGCGTTCCAGAGGGCGGCCAGAGAGGTCGGATCCGTGAACACGCCGACCTCGTCGATCACGCGCACACGCTCGGACGCCGAGACGATGCGGTCTTTGATGCCCCGGATCGGCTCGAGCGCGTTCACCTGCTGCTTCGCCGTGAGCATCCTCATGCGCGTGCTCTCGAGCTCGTCGAAATGCGCCACGACGGCATCTGCGGTGGCCATGGTCTCGGGCTCTTCGAGGACGAGCTTCTTGTACAGATCGTCGACCGTCGTGATCTGCTGCCCGGCCTGGATCCTCGCCAGAAGACTGATGGCCTTGGCACCGGAGCCGGCCGCACCGATCCCGAGCACCGCCTGCAGGCGCGCCGCGAACTCACGGTCCGTCGCGAGGGTCTCCAGCCCCGTCGCCCGCACCGACGCATCCGAGAGCCGCTGCGTCGCCGCGCGCTCCAGCAGTCCCAGATCGAACGCCCCGTTCACGGTGGCCCTGACCCGCGTCGTGTCCTCGAGGACGCGTGCATCCGCGGGGATGTACCACGCACGCACGGCTGTGAACCGCGACCCGTCGTGGTCGATCCACGTCGTCGCGATCGCACTCCACGTGTCCTCCCCGTCTCCGCGGAGCACACGCAGCTTCGTGCCCTCCTCGGTGCGGGATTCGTCGATCTTCCCTCGCCCGTAGGAGAGGATGTTCCGCTGCTCCTCGCCGCGCGGGCGACCCGTAACGCCGCCGTTCGACGCTCCGTTGAACGGCGTCGTGTGCGGCATCATCAAGGCGATGTACGCATCCATCAACGTCGACTTGCCGGAGCCCGAGCCTCCGCAGAGCAGGGTCGCGTGCGGCGAGAAGCGCACCCGATGGGGTCCGCCGTCGTACCCGCCCCAGTTGATCAGCTGCAGCTCCTCCGCCACCCACTGCTGCCCGCGCGAACCCGCCGGGATGAGGCCGAAGAGCGTGTCGACCATGGTCATCGTTCCACCGCTTCCTGCGACCGCAGCCAGTCGCGGAGTTCTTTCAGGGTCTCGGCGCTCAGGACGACCTCGACGAGCGCGCTGATGCGATAGCGCCCGCTGGTCTCCTCCTGCACGATGCCCTCTCGATCCAGGCGATCCATCGCGTTCCGGATCGCCTTCTGCTGCCGGGCTGTGCCGCCGTCGACGTCACTGAAGTAGCTCAGCACGGTCTGCTCGAGATCCTCGATGTCGATGCGCACGGATGCCTCGCCTGCGGCGGACTCGCGCTGATAGACCGTGCGCAGATGCACGAGAACCAGGGTCTCGGCGCGTGTGTACGGCGCGTCCTTCAGCAACACCGGCATGTCGATCTCGTCGGAGCGCAGCTGCTGCTTGTATGCGAACCCGCGGCCGTGGTCGACGACCAGGCGGAGGTAGAGGTCGTTCAGGCGCGACTCGATCACGTGCTGATGGTCGAGCAGCAGGGCCCATTCCCGGCGGTTGCGCTCCGCGGCGATGAAACGGCGCTGGAGGATGTGCGCGAGCAGGCGCCGGATCTCGGGGTCCAGCGTGCCGCGGTCACCCGCGAAGTGCTCCTCGATGTCGTCTTCCATCGGGACCGGGGCGATGAACGGATCCTCGACCGGCGTCTCCGTCACGAGGCTCTCTTCAGGCATGTGATTCTTCCTTCGGGTTGCGCGCCGTGACGGCGCCGAAAGCGAAACGTCGCGTCGATCCGTCCGGACGCCGCGCTTCGACCACCGAGACCTCCTCGCCCTCGGTCATGCCGTTGCGGTGCGCGATCTCGAGCAGTCCGACGAGGTCGACAGGACGACGGGTATCGTCGGCTCCCTGGGTGAACGCCGCCGCGAGGTCGAACTCGGGGCCGAGACCCGACACGTACTCCTCGAGCTCCGCATACCGCGGACCACCCCACGCGCGGGAGTCGACGTCGGCGAACTCGACGTCGTCGGCGTCCGCGAGAGGTGCGGGGACGGCCGGCGGGCGGATGCTGCTCACCGTCTGCCTGAGGTGCCCCAGATCTGCGAGCGGGAGACTGCGCACCGGCGAGTCGCTCGCCCCCGCACCGTCCCAGATGTGGAGAGCGGCGATGACGTCGCGCAGCAGATCGTCGATCTGACGGTCCCGCAGCGGATCGTGGGTCTTCACCTGGCCGGTGATGACGTGCGACGCTCGACGCTGTGCGGCGAGGACCTCTTCGACGCCGAGCTCGACCCGACGTCCGATGGCGTCGAGTTCGGCACGCTGCGTGCTGTCGAGCATGCGGGCGAACGGCTGCCGGAGCAGACCGTGCAGCTGTTCGGTGAGCGCGTCGATGCGATCCGGATCGCCGATCAGCCGCAGGGCGCCGGAGAACGCGCGCCCCTCCGGGGTCGAGTTCATCACGTCCTGCGCGCGTCGCAGATACTCGCGGAGCACCTCGCCGGTCGGGCGTTCGTCACGCCGCAGATGGGCGACGACGTCGCGCTGCATGAGCTTGAGCGACTCGGCGACGCGGGTGAAGTCGGCGGGGAGCTCCCGTGCCAGGTGCAGCACGTTCTCCGCTTCTTCGAACAGCTCTTCATCGTCGAGCGGATCCGCCCTGCCCGATTCCTCGATCCGATCGATCTCGGCGTCGAGTGCCGCCCGCTCCTTCCGAAGACGAGCCAGGCGACGCTCGGGATCGGCCTCGGCGCTGTCGGAGAGGTGCTCCACGGCGTCGAGGAGCGTTCGCACACGGGAGTTGGATACACGTGTGCGCCCCCCGCCCGTGCGTCCGGCGATCTCCAGCGCCTCGACGGCGTGCGCGGAGAGTCGGTACACCTCGATGTCCTCGTCGATCTGCTGCACCAGCCAGCCCAGTCGCACCCAGTTCCGCGCGACGTCGCGGCCGGTCCCTGCGGGAACCCGGCGGTCGTCATCGTCGTCGCCCGCTCCCCTCAGCTCATCGAGGATCTCGGCGAGCTCGGCCTGGGCGTCGGCGATCGGGATGGACGCCCGGTCTGCCGTGAACAGCAGCGAGAGGGACGCGACGACGAAGGGCGCGAAACGTCCGTGAAGGAGGTCGAGAGTCGGCGTGCTGAATGCGGTGACAGCGCGCGAGAATGCCGCTTCTGCTCGTGTTCCTGTCACGTATTCACATTACTCGGCGCCCTCGACATCGCCGGACGCGACGCGGGGTGACGACGCGAGCTGATCCGCTACCGCGAGAACTCGGTGCGCGTGAGGGGTGTGCTCTCCCGCGATGCCGTGACGAGGAACGTGACGGTGTCGGGCAGGTAGCGGTCCTCGCCGTACTCGATCGGCTCGCCTGCCGCGGTGTAGCTCACGCGGCGCACCCGCAGCAGCGCGCTCGCCCGACGCACGCCGAGCAGCTCGGCGTCGGCGCTGGACACGGGGACGGCATCGATGGCGTGCTCGGCGAACGCGGTCACGATCCCGAAGTCACGCGAGAGCGCCTCGACGACGGAGGCCTCGTCATCGGCGATCGAGGCCAGCCGATCGGCGATCCAGTCCGGGTAGCTGGTGCGCTCCAGCATCACGTCGCGGCCGTCGATGCTACGCGTCCTGGTCACGCGCAGCACACGCGTCCGCGGGCTCACCCACAGGCGACGCGCCTCCGCCGCGGTCGCCTCCCCGAACTCCTTGCGACGCACCTGCCCGCCCGGCGCCAGACCCTTGGACCGCGCCCACTGCGCGAACGAACGCAGTTCTTCGAACGACTGACTCTGTCGGCCCGAACGAACGGTCCAGCCCGCGCCTTGAACCGGGGATACCAGGCCTCGGTCCTCGAGACCCGCGAGAGCCCGTCGGATCGTGCCACGGGTTGA
Source organism: Microbacterium maritypicum MF109 (assembly GCF_000455825.1). Lineage (GTDB taxonomy): Bacteria > Actinomycetota > Actinomycetes > Actinomycetales > Microbacteriaceae > Microbacterium > Microbacterium maritypicum_A. The sequence continues at coordinate 48,992 of NZ_ATAO01000206.1, read as the reverse complement.
GCCGTAATGCAGACTCAATTTCGTCTCCGACGGAAGACGGGAGCCCGGAGAGAACTCCCCATCGATGATCCTGGTCATCAGATCGCTCATGATCTCGCGATGGGAGCGCGGGGTCGCCGGTAACACCGTCTCAGACTAGGTGAGCCGCGATACCGTCGATCGCGCGATCAGGACAGCAGTTCACAGTTGTCCCCCGCTGCACGCCCGCCGGCGGCTATCGTTCAGACGTCGTTCATCTGCACGCCGCCCCGTGCACACCACGGAGCGGGGTAATCGTCCCGTGACCTCGTCGACGCCCGCTTCCGATCGCTCCGCTTCTGATCGCTCCGCCTCTGATCGCTCCGCCTCCCCTCGTTCCACCCCCGCGCGGCCCGCCGCGGCTCGACCCGCCGCCGTGCTCTTCGACCTCGACGGCACACTCGTCGACAGTGAACGGGCCTGGCTCGACGTGATCAGCGCCCACCTCACCCACCTCGGCACAACGGTGTCGTCGGCGCAGCTCGCCGGGTTCGAAGGGCTGTCCGGCATCGATGCCGCCCACGCTCTGATCGGGCTCGGGAGTACGCGTGCGAGTGCGAGCGCGCTCGCGGCGGAGCTGGAGCTCGTCACGATCGATTCCTTCGCGGGGCGTCTGGAATGGGTCGCCGGTGCCGAGGAAGCACTCGCGCACCTTCGGCGCGAGGGAATCCGAATCGGTCTCGTGACCAGCTCGACCAGGGCATGGGTCGATGCGGTCGCCGAGAACGTGAGCCTCGGCGTATTCGACGTCGTCGTGACCGCGGACGATGTGCGACGCACGAAGCCGAGCCCAGAACCCTATCTGCGGGCGACCCGCCTGCTCGACGTCGATCCGGCCGCGTGTCTGGTGTTCGAGGACTCCGAGGTCGGCGTGCGTGCTGCCGTCGCTGCCGGATGCCGCGTCGTGCAGGTCCGGGCCGACCGGAGGGAGGCGAGCGGCACGACGGCCTGCATCCCCGACTTCCGCGCCGTGACGGCACCCTGGGCCGCTTCACTGATGTCCTCCGTGCCCGCGCTTCCCTGATTTCCCCACACTTCTCGACCGCCTTCCGAACCCCGACGACACCTGCGAGGAACCCCATGCTGACCCCTGATCGACCGAAGACGACACGCCCCCGTCCGGAGGCGGCCCTACGCCGCGCACTCGGTGGAGGGATGATCGCGGCCACGACGGCCCTCACGCTCCTGGTCCCCGTTCTCCCGGCGGCGGCGGTCGCGCCGACGGCCGTCCCGACCTCGTCGTCCGCCGTGGAACCGATGACGCAACAGCGCATCGACGCCGCGAACGACGCCTACAACGGCGCCGACGCCACACTCGAGTTCATCACGATGTCCGATACCGAGCTCGGGGGCGCCGCCACGGCGGACAAGACATCCGAGCAGGTGGCCTACGAGGGCGCGAAGCCGCACTTCCAGGCCCTCCGCTCCTGGGCGGACGCCAAGGGCTTCGACCCGCGCGTCGTGGTCGACAACGGCGATGTCGTCGGTGCGAACGACCCGGAGTACTCCGCCCACCTCGCCGGCGACAGCGAGAAGGTCGCCGGCTGGTATCGCGCGGTCGAACGGGTCATGCGCGAGAGTTTCCCCGAGTCGCAGGTCCTGCTCACCCAGGGCAACCACGACATCGCCGATCTGATGGGCACGACCTTCGACTCCGCGCGGAAGAATGCACCGGCCGACGCGCCCGCGTGGCACTACCCGAACGCCGACAGCGCATACGTGAGCAACTTCCACACGACCATCGAGGGCATCGACTTCATCGGTCTCGACTACAACGGCACCAGCACATTCGGGTACGGCGGGCAGCGCACCGGTTACCAGGCCTTCCTCACCAGCACGCTGCAGGACATCGCTGCGAAGCCCGACTACGACCCCGCCAAGCCGATCTTCGTCTCGATCCACAGCGGCTACGCGGGCACGTCGCTCGGGGGGCCCTTCCACGCCGACTACGACATGGCAGGTCCCGACCTGCAGCGGATCCTCGCGTCCTATCCGCAGGTGATGCTCGGCTCGGCGCACACGCACTTCTCCTCGAACCCGGAGACGAGCATCTTCCAGAAAGACTTCACGGTCTACGAGAACGCCTCGATGAACTACATCTACCAGGACGTGCCGAGCGACTTCCTCGGCGGCGGCTACTTCGGGGGCAATCAGGGAGACCCTGCTGCCGGGGTGTCGCAGAAGTACGCGAACTTCATCTCCGTGCTCACCGACGGCTCCACTGTCATCCGTCGATTCGACGTCACCCATCAGCGCTGGGTCGGCATGCCCTGGGTGGTCGACACGACCAAAGGCAAGAGCGGGTTCAGCTACACGGCCGATCAGCGCAGCAAGATCGCACCCTGGTGGGATGCCGCGGCAATCACCGCGACGGACGTCGCCGAGGAGTCCCTCACGCTGCGCTTCGACCAGGCCAAGGACGACGAGCTCGTGAACTACTACGAGGTCGAGATCCGTGACCAGGCCGGCAACCCGGTCGCGTACACGGCGAACCAGGTGCCGGACTTCGGCAAGAACGCGGCGAAGTCCGTCACCGGATCTTTCAAGGCGTACTCGCGGTTCTACATGACCCCGAACACGATGGGCTTCGACGTCCGCGGTCTGAAACCGGCGAAGAACTACACCGTCACGGTCACCGCGTACGACGACTTCCAGAACGCGTCGGAGCCGCTCACCGGCCTCGTGCGCACGGCCGGCGAGCTCGTCTTCCCCGATTTCCCCGAGACCCCGGCACCTGCACCGGACGGCGAGTTCCTGCATCTCGCCTTCGAGGGCGACCTCGGTGACACCGGAACGCATGCGGCATCCGGGCCCACGGCGAAGCCGGTCGGCTCGGTCTCCTACGTCGCGACCGATCGCCCTGGGGCCTCCGGAACAGCCGTGCGCATCGGCGGAGGCGCGGGCAGCTACGTCGATCTCGGATCCCGACCCGAGTTCGACCTCGGCGCCGACAAGGACCTCACGATCAGCTTCTGGACGAAGGTCACCGGCGTCAACGGCTACGGTGCGATCATCAGCAACAAGAACTGGGCGAACTGGTACCGCTCGGGCATCAACCTCGCCCCGGAGGGCACGAACACCGGCAAGCTCGAGTTCACGCTCGGCGACGGCACCGACGGCGTCTACGCGACCGGCGACGTCGGCGAGTACCGCGGCTCCTGGCACCACATGACCGTGACCGTCGACCGCACGCGCAACACCGCGAGCACCTACATGGACGGCATGCTGGCCAAGGAGACGAGCATCGCGGGGATCGGGAGCATGACCAGCGGCCTGAACATGCTCGTGGGCGTCGACGGGAGCAAGAGCTACGGCATCGGTCTCGACATGGACGACCTGCGGATGTGGGACACGGCTCTGTCCACGACCGAGGTCGCCGCCCTCTTCGCCGCCGATGATTCGACCACAGAGACTGCCGCACTCACCCAGGCCGTCGAATACGCGACCGAGCTGATGAACGTCAACGAGGTCGAGGCGGCGAACGGACGTGTCTTCGATGAGACGCTCGGCGATGCTCTCGCCGCGGCGACAGCCCACAGTGCGGCTCTGCTCGCGGGATCTCCGGGAGCGCGGGATGGCTCGACCGATGGTACGGTCGCGACAGTCGCCGCCGTCGCACCGACGAAGGCACAGCTGCGGACGAGCTTCGAGTCGCTGAAGGCCGCCGTCGACGCCGTGGAGGCCCAGGCCGTGCGCTTCAGCTATCGCACCGAGGTGCGCGGCGGCACCGTTTCGCCCGCAGAGGGCGTTGCGGATCGCGGCGGCCAGGTGCGCCTGACGCTCACGCCGGCTGCCGGTTTCGGGATCGCGGGTTCAACGGTCACGGTCAGCGGCGTCGACAGCTTCGCCATCGAAGGTGCGGAACTGGTGCTGACAGGCGTCGAGAGCCGCGTGCTCGCCTCGATCGACTTCGCCACGGCCGACACCGGCACCCCCGGCGAGGGCGGCACGCCCGGCGAGGGCGGCACCCCCGGCGAGGGCGGCAACGGGAACGGCGGCACGGGACGCGGAGACGGCACCGTGGCGAAACCTGGAACCGACGGCTCCGCTGCTCCGCTCGCGACGACCGGAGCAGACGGGGCGATCGTCTGGGTGTGGGCGGGATTGGCTGCCACCCTGCTGGGGGCTGGCGCGTGGCTGGCCCGCCTGCTCCGCCGCGCGGCCTGACGACCGATGGCGAAGGCCCCCTGCTTTCCGTGCTGACACGGATGGCCGGGGGCCGCCGCCGAACGCGTCATTCTCGCGGCGGACGACTCCGACGCATCACCTAACGAAGAAACCCCCGCCTGAGCGGGGGTTTTCATCTTGCTGGGGTACCTGGACTCGAACCAAGAATAACGGAACCAGAAACCGTCGTGTTGCCAATTACACCATACCCCAAGGGCGAAACCGGAGCCTCGCACCGAGAATCAAGCCTACCCGAGCGGCGGCGGAACACCAAAACCGGCGCCGTGTGCCGCCGCCCGGGCGCGTCGCGACTCAGCTCGCGAGGAACGCCGACAGGGAACGCAGACGACGCAGCGACTCGTCCTTGCCCAGCAGCTCCATCGACTCGAACAGCGGCGGCGAGATCCGGCGGCCGGTGATGGCCACGCGCGGCGGGCCGTAGGCGATACGCGGCTTGAGCTCGAGTCTCTCCACCAGCTCTGCAGCCAGAGCCTCCTGGATCTTCTCGGGCGTGAACTCCTCCAGCGGCTCGAGAGCGACGACGCAGGCATCGAGCACCTCGGCAGCATTCGCCGGCAGTCCCTTGAGCGCGTCCTCGGCGTATGAGACCTCGTCGGTGAAGAGGAAGCCCACCATCCCGGGGACCTCGCCCAACAGCTGGACGCGCTCCTGCACGAGAGGGGCGACACGGAACGCCGTCACCAGCTGCTCGTGTGTGGGCTCGTCGAAGAGCCCGGCGGCGGCGAGATACGGGATCGTCCGCTCGGCGAAGTCCTTCTCCCCCAGCATCCGGATGTGGTCGCCGTTGATCGACTCGGCCTTCTTCTGGTCGAAGCGCGCCGGGTTCGGGTTCACGTTAACGATGTCGAATGCCGCGGTGAACTCGTCGAGCGAGAACACGTCGCGGTCGGGTCCGATCGACCAGCCGAGGAGCGCGAGATAGTTCAGCAGGCCCTCGGGGATGAAGCCGCGGTCGCGGTGCAGGAACAGGTCGGCCTGCGGGTCGCGCTTGGAGAGCTTCTTGTTGCCCGTCTCCCCCAGCACCAGCGGCATGTGGGCGAATCGCGGCACGAACGTCGTGACGCCCGCATCGATGAGAGCCGCGTACAGCGAGAGCTGGCGCGCGGTCGACGGCATCAGATCCTCACCGCGCAGGACGTGCGTGATGCCCATCAGTGCGTCGTCGACCGGGTTCACGAACGTGTACAAGGGCACGCCGTTCGGACGCACGACCACGAAGTCGGGGAATGAACCGGCGGGGAAGGTGACCTCGCCACGGATCAGGTCGACGTACGTGACGTCCTCGTCCGGCACGCGCAGGCGCAGAGCGGGCTGTCGACCCTCGGCGCGGAAGGCCGCCTTCTGCTCGTCGGTGAGGTCGCGGTCGAAGTTGTCGTAGCCGAGCTGCTTGGCGCGGCCTGCGGCCTCGTTGCGCGCGTCGATCTCCTCGGCCGTCGAGTAGCTCTCGTAGAGGGCGCCCGTCGCGATGAGCTTGTCGATCACCTCGCGATAGATGTCGTGACGCTCCGACTGCCGGTAGGGCGCATGCGGTCCGCCGACCTCGACGCCCTCGTCCCAGTCGATCTTGAGCCAGGTGAGCGCGTCGACCAGTTGGCGGAAGCTCTCCTCGCTGTCACGGGCGGCGTCGGTGTCCTCGATGCGGAACACCATCTTCCCGCCGTTGTGTCGGGCGTAGGCCCAGTTGTAGAGAGCCGTGCGGACCATGCCGACGTGCGGCAGACCGGTCGGTGAGGGGCAGAAGCGGACGCGGACGTCGGCACCACTGACAGTCGTGGTGAGGGGGTGAGGGGTAGCCATAGCCCTTCGATTCTACGGGGACGGGTGACCGCACCGCTGGAGGATCGAAGCGCTCAGCGAGCGGCGCTCACGGCGACCGCGGCACGATGCGCCAGCGGTAGGAAACTGTTCGCACTCCGCTCGTCGACCACCTGGTCGAAAGCGGTCCGAAACCGCTGCCGGTCGACCTGGTCGAGACCGGCGTAGAGCGCACCGGCACCGGCCACTCCCCCTTCGACAGACCGCCAGAGGGCTCGCGGATCCGCGCTCCAGGTCCAGTCGAGCTCGGTGACCTCTACGCGCTGCAGCCCGGCCTCCTGCAGCATCCGCCCGAACCCGTCGGCCGTGCGCTCGAAGTCCTCGTCATCCGGGAGCCTCGGCCCCCCGAAGGGCGCGATACCGGCACGCTCGGTGATCTCGGCCCAGAACCACGAGGGAGAGAGCGTCCAGGTCGTCGCCACGACCGCACCCCGGCTGACCCGTCGCAGCTCTGCGGCGGCCGAACGCGGTGACGGGACGTGACTCAACACGAAGTTCGCGATGGCGACGTCGAACGCGCCGTCTGCGAACGGAAGCGCCGGCAAGGTGCCGTCGATGGGGTCGATCCGAGGATGCCGGCGACGCGAGACCGCGCGCATGGTCGACTCCGGCTCGCACGCGGTCACCGTCCATCCCTCGGCGGTCCACATCGCAGCCAGGGTGCCGTCTCCGGCGCCCACGTCGACCAGGCTGCGGCCGTGCGGCTCGCCCAGAGCCTCCCGCATCGCGACGAAGGTCCCGGCGCACAGCGCCGAGTAGGAGGCGGAGTACGCTTCGCCGACCCCGGACCAGTCCTTCACCGTGCTCCCGCGCGAGCCAGCGGAGACAGCGCCACGATCGCGACGACCAGGATGAAGGCTGCGATCCCGAGTCCGGAGTACTGGAAGTTCGACAGCACTACTCCGGCCAACACCGAGCCGGCCGCAGCCGAGAGGCTCATGAGCGAATCGCTGCGACCCTGTCTGCGCGTGCGGAGCTCGGGTGCGGAGGCCTCGGTGAGCAGCGCCGCCCCGGCGACCGTCGCCGCGCTCCACCCCAGCCCCAGCAGGATGAGCGCGACCATGACACCCCAGGCCTCGGTACCCGTGAACACGGCGAACGCCAGAGCACCGGCGAGCAGCACCTGGCCGAGCAGCACGACCTTGAGTCGGCCCCACCTGTCGGCGAGCACACCGAAGACCGGCGACAGGGCGTACATCCCGCCCACGTGCAGGGCGATCGTGATCCCCACCAGAGCCGAGACATCCGCCGGGGTCGCCGCCATGCCTCCGGCGCCGTGCGCCATGTGCGACAGGTGCACCGGGGTCATGGCCATGACCGACGCCATCACCACGTGAGAACCCGCGATCGCGAAGATCGCATAGCGCGCCACCCGTGGCCGGTCCACTGCCACCGCTCCGGCGGCAGCCGCCGACGCCGTGGCGAGCCGCTGCGCCGCGAGAAGCGGATCAGGGCGCAGCGCGACGATGTAGAGCAGGAGTGCCGCGCACTGCGCAACGAACGAGAACAGATAGGAACCCGTCTGCGGAGGCATCCCGACCGCCTGCCCGACGATCTCTCCCGGTCCCAGCAGGAGGGGCCCGGCAACCCCTCCGATCGTCGTCGACCAGACGACGATCGACAGATCCCGGCCACGGTGCTGCGGGGCGGCGAGATCCGTCGCGGCAAAGCGAGACTGCAGGTTTCCCGCGTTGCCCGCGCCGATCATGAGGATGCCGGCGAGCAGCAGCGGGAAGATGCGCAGGGAGGCGGCGAGGATGACGACCGCGATGCCGACCAGTGCGAACAGGTTGCCGAGCGTGAGCGCACGACGCCGGCCGACACGAGCGGCGAGGCGGGCCAGCGGGATCGCGCACGCCGCCGCTCCGAGCGTGACCGAGGCGGTCGCCAGACCGGAGAGCGCGTCGTTCCCCGAGATGTCCGCGGCCAGGAGCGCTCCGAGCGACACCGTGGCACCGAAGGCGATACCGCCGAGCACCTGCCCGAGCGACAGCACCAGCACGGTGCGTCGCTGGACCGCCGTCTGCTGCGCCGCCGTCAGGGCCACATCGGTCATGACGCGGGTGCGGCGTCCCGCGTGGTATTGCGCAGGATGCCCAGCCCCGTGATCTCGACCTCGACGACGTCTCCTGCGCCGAAGGTTCCGACGCCCGCCGGCGTGCCCGTCATGATGACATCACCCGGGAGCAGCGTGAACACGGCCGAGGCGTACTCGATGATCGCCGGCACCGAGTGGATCATGTCGGTGAGCGGAGCGTGCTGGCGCACCTCGCCGTTCACCCGCGTCTCGATCGTGGCGGTCGCGGGATCGAAGTCGGTCTCGATCACGGGTCCGAGCGGGCAGAACGTGTCGAAGCCCTTCGCGCGCGCCCATTGTCCGTCCTTGCGCTGCAGATCGCGCGCGGTCACGTCGTTGCCGATCGTGTAGCCCAGCACGTAGTCGAGCGCGTTCTCGGCCTTCACGTTCTTGGCGATCTTGCCGATGACCACGACGAGCTCCCCCTCGTACTCGGTGCGATCGGAGAGGGGCGGACGCACGATCGCGTCACCAGGTCCGATCACCGCGGTGTTCGGTTTGAGGAACAGCAGCGGTTCCTCGGGAGCCTCTCCCCCCATCTCGGCCGCGTGGTCGTGATAGTTCTTGCCCACGCAGACCACCTTCGACCGCGGGATCACCGGAGCGAGCAGCGCGGCATCCGCGAGCGGCACACGGGCGCCGGTGGTCTCGTACCCGGTGAACATCGGGTCTCCGGCGAGCACGACGAGCTCACGCTCGTCGATGATCCCGTACATGATGGCTTCGTCGTGGCTGAACCGGGCGATCTTCATGGGATCCAGCCTAGCGAGGGCGTCCCACCCCGCCGAGACGCACCGCAGACACCGAGACCCACACGTGCGCAGGCGGCAGGCGTGGGTCTCGGTGATGGGCGCTGGTACCGTCCGAGCGGTCAGGCGTCGAGGCGCAGAAGCCAGCCGTGCTTGTCCTCGCGGCGGCCGTACTGGATGTCCGTGAGCTCCTCACGCAGCGAGAGTGCGAGCTCGCCCAGCGGCTGCGGTTCGTCGAACCCGTCTCCGACGAGTGCGCCGATCGGGGTGACGACCGCGGCGGTGCCGCACGCGAACACCTCGACGATGTCGCCGGAGGCCACGCCTTCGCGCCACTCATCGATCGAGATCGGGCGCTTCTCGACCGTGTAGCCGCGGTCTTCCGCCAGCTGCAGGAGCGAGTCACGCGTGATGCCCTCGAGGATGCTGTCCGACTCGGGGGTGACCACACGTCCGTCCTTGAAGACGAAGACGACGTTCATGCCGCCGAGCTCCTCGACATCGCGCTTCTCGTTGAGGAACACGACCTGGTCGCACCCCTTCGCGCTCGCCTCGCTCTGGGCGAGCAGGCTCGAGGCATAGTTGCCTCCGGTCTTGGCCTTGCCGGTTCCGCCCTTGCCGGCGCGGGCGTACTCCTCGGAGAGCCAGATGCGCACCGGCTTCACCCCGCCGGAGAAGTAGGCGCCTGCGGGGCTCGCGATCACGTAATAGGCGACCTTCTGCGCGGCGCGCACGCCGAGGAACGCCTCCTTCGCGAACATGAACGGGCGCAGGTACAGGCTCTGGTCAGCGCCGTCCGGAACCCAGCGGCCATCCACGGCGATGAGCTCGCGCAGCGACTGGATGAAGTACTCGGTCGGCAGCTCCGGCAGAGCGAGACGACGAGCGCTGGCCTGCAGACGCGCAGCATTGCGGTCGGGGCGGAACGTGTGGATCGAACCGTCCGCGTGACGGTAGGCCTTGATACCCTCGAAGATCTCCTGCGCGTAGTGCAGCACCGATGCCGCGGGGTCGAGCGGGATCGGACCGTACGGCTGCACGCGAGGACGGTGCCAGCCGCCCTTGGCGGACCAGCAGATGTCGACCATGTGATCGGTGAAGACCACGCCGAAGCCCGGATTCTCCAGCACCTCGGCGAGCCGTGCGGGAGACGCAGCGGTCAGGTTCTTCGTGACGGCGAACTCCAGGGGAGCCACGGTCGCCTCGGCATCGATGGTCGTCATCTCATCATCCATTCCTCGTGGGTGGGCGCATCCTCGCGCCCGTTCAGCCTACGCCTGCAGTCAGAGGCGTGCAGTGATCGCGGAGCCGATCTCCGCCGTGGTGCGAGCCACCGTCCGTGCCGCGATGTCCGCCTCGACCGCGGCACCGACCCGTGCGGATTCCTCGGTGAGTCCGAGGTGGTCGAGCAGCAGCGCGATCGAGAGGATCGCCGCCGTCGGGTCGGCTTTCTGCTGTCCGGCGATGTCGGGCGCTGAGCCGTGGACCGGCTCGAACATCGACGGGAACGCGCCGTCGGGGTTGATGTTCCCCGAGGCGGCGAGGCCGATGCCACCCGTGACCGCGCCCGCGAGGTCGGTGAGGATGTCGCCGAACAGGTTGTCGGTGACGATCACGTCGAAGCGCGAGGGGTCGGTGACCAGGAAGATCGTGGCGGCGTCGACGTGCAGGTAGTCGACCTCGACGTCGGGGTGCTCGGCCGCCACCTCGTTCACGACGCGCTGCCAGATGGCACCGGCGTGCACGAGCACGTTGGTCTTGTGCACCAGCGTGACCTTCTTATGACGACGCTCGGCGAGGTCGAACGCGTAGCGCACGACGCGCTCGACGCCGAAGGCGGTGTTCACCGAGGTCTCGTTCGCGACCTCCTGCGGGGTGCCCTTGCGGATGGCCCCGCCGTTGCCGACGTACGGCCCCTCGGTGCCTTCACGCACCACGACGAAGTCGATGTCGCCGGGCTCGGCCAACGGGCCCGAGGCACCGACGAACAGCTTCGACGGCCGCAGGTTCACGTAGTGGTCGAGGGTGAAACGCAGCTTCAGCAGCAGGCCCCGCTCGATGTTGGCGTCCTTGAGGCGCGGGTCGCCCGGGGTGCCGCCGACCGCGCCGAGCAGGATCGCATCGTTCGCGGAGATCGCGGCGAGGTCATCGTCCGTGAGGGTGTCGCCGGTCTCGAGGAAGCGTCCGGCGCCGAGAGAGAAACGGGTCTTGTCGAAGACCACACCACTGTCGGCGGTGACGGCGTCGAGCACCTTCTCCGCTTCGGCGATGACCTCGGGACCGATGCCGTCTCCGGGGATGACGGCCAGCTTCACGACACGCGACATGAGACTCCTTGCGCACTGCACGGGGATGGACCGGCTCGGGCTCACCGCAGGGCGAGCGAGCCGGTCCTCCCAGCGTACTGGTCAGTGCGTGGGGGCTTTGCGCAGTGTGACGGCGGCGATCACGCCCGCGACGACGACGAGACCAGCGCCGATCAGCGAGGTCACCATCACCCCGGAGCCGAATGCGGCCGCCGCCGCCTCCCACAACGCGGTGCCGAGCTGGCCCGGCAGCGCCTGCGCCGCCGTGTAGGCCCCGGCGAGAGTCTCCCCCGCCGCGTGCGCCACGTCTGCCGGCAAGCCCTCCGGAAGCACGAGAGCCCCGCGGTAGAAGGCCGTGATGATGCCACCGAGCACCGCGGTGCCGAGCACCGCGCCGAGTTCATAGGCGGTCTCGGAGACCGCACTCGCTGCTCCCGCCTTCGCGGCGGGGGCGCTGGAGAGGATCAGTTCGTTGGAGATCGTCTCGGCGGCACCGATGCCGATGCCGAGCACCACGAATGCGACGACCAGCGGCAGGACGCCGTGCTCGTGCGTCGTGAACGCCACGATCAGGTAGCCGGCCACAGAGAACGCGAGCCCGACGGGGATCACGATGTGCGGCGGGATACGACGGGAGATCGGGACGACCGAGAGTCCGGCCACGATCATCGCGAGCATTCCGGGCACGAGCGCGAGCCCGGCCATCATCGGGGACAGCCCGAGGACGAGCTGCAGGTGCTGCGAGACGAAGTAGAGGAAACCGACCAGAGCCACGACGCTCAGCAGGTTGACCAGGATCGCACCGGAGAAGGATCCCCGACGGAAGAGCGCCATGTCGAGCATCGGCGTCTTGGCACGCAGCTGGCGACGGACGAACAGGTAGCCCATCACGAAGCCGAGCAGCGCCCAGGCTCCGGCCTTGAGACTCGGCCCGTCGACGGCCAGCGACTTGATCGCGTAGACGACCGGGATCATCGTCGCCATCGACAGCGCGATGCTGATCAGATCGATGCGCCCGGGGTTCGGGTCGCGGCTCTCGGGCACCAGCAGCGGCGCGGCGACGAGCAGCGGGATCAACACGGGCACGGCGATGAGGAAGACCGAACCCCATGCGAAGTGCTCGAGGAGAAAGCCGCCGACGATCGGTCCGAGCGCGGAGCCCGCGGAGAACGCCGACGCCCACACGGCGATCGCCATGCGGCGCTGGTCGCGATTCTGGAAGATCGAGCGCAGGAGGGAAAGGGTCGACGGCATCAGCATGGCGCCGAAGAAGCCGAGGAGCGCCCGGGCGGCGATCAGCAGCCCGGCAGTGGGCGCGAAGGCGGCCAGTGCGGAGACGGCGGCGAAGCCGGTCGCACCGATCAGCAGCATCTTCCGGCGCCCGAAGCGGTCGCCCAGCGTCCCCATCGTGACCAGGAGGCCGGCGAGCACCAGGGGGTACACGTCGATGATCCACAGCTGCTCCGCCCCCGTGGGAGCGAGCGCGATCGAGATCTCGGGGAGCGCGAAGCTCAGCACCGTGTTGTCCACCGACACCAGCAGCACCGGCAGCATGAGGACGACGAGTGCCGCCCAGCCGCGGGCTCCGACGCGGGGAGCGTCCGTCTCTGTCGTCGGGATCGACGCAGTACGGTTCATGGAACACCTCTCAGAATCATGACGGCACGGTTAGTGAACCGTCCAGATGGTATAGTAACAGAATTCCCGCCCCTCCCCTGTGCAGAGGATCCACGATGCCCCGACCTCCCCTCGCCCGCGAGAAGGTGCTCGACGCCTTCGAAGCGATCCTCATCGAAGACGGCGAACGTGCAGCGACGCTCGATGCGACCGCGAAGGCGGCCGGCGTCTCCAAGGGTGGCCTCCTCTACCACTTCGGGTCGAAGGATGAACTGGAGGCAGGGCTCGTCGAGCGGCTCGACCGGCTCACGACGCTCGACCTCGAACGCATGACCGCAGCCGACGAGGGGCCGGTCGCCTACTACGTGCGCACCTCGGTCATGGAGGACGACGCCCTCGATCGCGTGCTGATCGCCACGACGCGGCTGGCCCAGGGCGGATCAATCCCTGCCGCCGACATGCTCCGCGACACGCGACGACGCTGGGCGGAGACGATCCGCCCGCATGTGCGCGACAATGCGAGCCTCGACCTCGTGATGCTCGTGAGCGACGGGCTCTACTTCAACAACTCGCTAGACGTGCACGGCCCCGAGCGGCTCGTCCCCCGCAGCGACGAACTCGCCGAGCTGATCGCCCTGGTCCTCAGAGCCACGGCCTGACCCGCCGAGACATGAGAAGAGGGCGGGAGCATCACGCTCCCGCCCTCTTCTACATCGGCGCACTGAGACCGGTGCAGCCAGACCTGTGCGATCAGACCTCGGTGATCTCGATCTGACGGAAGAGGTCGGCGTCGATCGCGTCGCGCACGTCGTCGAGCAGTTCGTCCGAGACCGGCGAGTCCAGGGTCAGCACGCTGAGGGCCTGGGCCCCGGCGGCCTGACGGGCGATCTGCATGCCGGCGATGTTGATGCCGGCCTCCCCGAACTTCTGGCCGTACACGGCGACGATGCCGGGGCGGTCGGTGTAGAGCATCACGACATGGTGCTTCTCGATCGGCAGCTCGAGCCGGTGGTCGTTGATGCCGACGAGCTTCTCGGTCTGCTTCGGGCCGGTGAGCGTGCCGGACACCGAGAGCTGCGAGCCGTCGGACAACGCGCCCGCGAGGGTGATGACGTTGCGGTATTCGTCGCTGACGTCATCCTTGAGCAGACGCACTGCGATCCCCCGCTGGTCGGCGAGGAGCGGCGCGTTGACGTAAGAGACCGTCTCGCTGACGATGTTGGTGAACACGCCCTTCAGCGCAGCGAGCTTGAGCACGCTGACGTCGTAGTCGTTCAGCTCTCCGTGCACCTCGACATCGAGGCTGGTGAGCGGCGACGTCGCGAGTGCCGCGAAGATCTGGCCGAGCTTCTCGACGAGCGAGATGCCGGGACGCACGTAGGGATCGATGACGCCACCCGCGACGTTCACCGCGTCGGGGACGAGGTCGCCGCCGAGAGCGAGGCGCACGGAACGGGCGACCGAGACGCCGGCCTTCTCCTGCGCCTCTTCGGTGCTGGCACCGAGGTGAGGGGTGACCACGACGTTGGGCAGGTCGAGGAGCGGCCGCGCGGTGCCTCCCTCTGCCGGGGGCTCGGAGGTGAACACGTCGAGTCCGGCACCGGCGATCTCACCCGCGACGAGGGCCGCGTGCAGCGCCTCCTCGTCGATCAGCCCACCGCGTGCGACGTTGACCACGAAGGCGGTCGGCTTCATGGCTGCGAACTGCTCGGCACCGATCATGCCGGTCGTCTCCGGCGTCTTCGGCATGTGGATCGTCAGGAAGTCCGACTCCGCCACGAGCTCGTCGAGCGAGAGCAGCTGCACGCCGAGCTGCTGTGCGCGGGCAGACGTGACATAGGGGTCGTAGGCGACGACCCGCATGTCGAAAGCCGCGAGGCGCGCGGCGACGAGCGCGCCGATGCGGCCGAGACCGACGATGCCGACCGTCTTCTCGAACAGCTCGGCGCCGGTGAAGGAGCTGCGCTTCCAGGCACCGGCAGACAGTGAGGCATGCGCCGCCGGGATGCGGCGGGCGAGGCTCAGGATGTGGCCCACCGTGAGCTCGGCGGCGGAGACGATGTTCGAGGTCGGCGCGTTGACGACCATGACGCCGGCAGCCGTGGCCGCCTTGATGTCGACGTTGTCGAGGCCCACTCCGGCGCGGGCGACCACCTTCAGCTTCGGGGCGTGCCCCAGCGCCTCCTCGTCGATGCGCGTCGCCGAGCGGACCAGCACGGCATCGGCATCCGCGAGCGCCGCGAACAGCGCTTCGCGGTCGGTGCCGTCGACGTCACGGACGTCGAAGTCGGGACCGAGAGCGTCGATCGTGGCGGGAGAGAGTACTTCGGCGATAAGCACGACAGGCTTCGGCACAGTGGATCCTTCGGGGCAGCGCGGCAGGGGCCGATGCGCCGCACACCATGGGGGCGCGATCGCGTCAACTCTACCGGAGCAGGCGCAGCGCTCCGTGCCGTGTGACGCGGTACGGCAGGCCGCTCACGCGCTGGGCATCGTGAGGCTCAGCGCGATCAGACTCATCCAGAACACCGCGACGACGCCGAGTCCGGCGAGGAACACGAGCGCCAGTTCGCCGACACGGCGCCGCCGGCCGATCACATAGGCGAAGACGAACACGATCGCGGGGAAGGCGACGCCGAACAGCAGCGTCGCCCACCCGCCGCCACTCAGTCCGGTCTGGGCCATCGTGATGAGGTGCGCGACGGCATTCCAGACCGCGTAGGCGTAGAAGAGTCCTGCCAGGCCGATGACGAGCCCGACGAGCCAACGCGGAGAATCCGCGGATACCTGCGCTTCGTTCGACGACGTGGTCATGATCCGATCACCCCCACGGTGACGAAGGGCCAGGGGACGAGGAGCACGACCCCCGCGAACAGCACCGCGACGCGGATCCAGGCCGCACTCCCCCGTGTGAGCACCCAGGTCGCCAGGAACCACAGCGCGGGCGCAGCGATCGCGAGGAAGAACCACGGCAGGAACATCACGTCGGAGACGAGGAAGGATGCCAGCGGCTGCAACCGGAGCCCTCCGACGATCCAGCCGATTGTGTAGAGAAGGTAGACGCCGCCGACGACACCGACGAGCAGCAGCATCGGGGTGCTCAGACCCGAGGGCTCGTCATCGGTCGCCGGTGTGACGGTGCCGTCGTCCTCGATCGTCCCGACGTCGTCGCTGCCCTTGCCGACGGCGTTCCAGCCGTGCGGAAGCGCGCGATCCTTCGGTGTCGAGGCCTCGTCGCCGTCCCAGCTGAGCGCGTCGTCGGAATCGGAAGTCATGTCCCCAGCGTAGGACACCCGGTCCACTAGGATCGGGGTTGCCCTGAGCCGGATCGGCGGGCACCGGAGGGGAAGGGAACACCGTGGCTGCGAGCGAGAACGCCGAGACCGGGAACAGCGACGCCCGCGTCGCCCAGTCCGCGAAGAGCGCGGCGACCGAACCGCCTGCCGGTTGGGTCCCCACCCCCGAAGCCAAGGCCAAGGCGACGCGCTTCCGCTGGATCGCCGCCATCCTCTGGGCTGTCGCGATCATCGGCGAAGGCGTCGGCATTTTCTGGCTCCTGCGCCAGCGTGTGTTCGTCGGCGAAGACGGCACCCTCGTCCGCAACCCCGACACCGGCCTGCTCGAGGAGCAGGGTGTCACCGCGACGTTCCCGCAGTGGGCGTTCATCACGCTCCTCGTGCTGCTCGTCGTGATCGCGGCCCTGTCCATCACCGGCTCGGTGCTGTGGAAGAAGGCCAACCGCCTCGACCCCGCGCGCAGGGCGGACAAGACGCGGTTCTTCGTGCAGAACCAGCTCGGTGCGATCGTCGCAGTCGTGGCGTTCCTCCCACTGGTCATCCTGATCTTCCTCAACAAGGACATGGACAAGGGCCAGAAGACCACGGCTGGAATCGTCGGCGTCGTCCTCGCGGCCCTGGCCGTCTTCATCGGCGTCGACTTCGCTCCGGCGTCCGTCGAGCAGTACACGGCCGACCAGTCGGCCGTGATCCAGCTCCTGGGCAAGGACGAGGTGGTCTGGGTCGACGGCGGCAAGGTCTACCACGTCTGCGATGACGTCCCGGCGATCCAGACCGGGAGCGAGATCCGCACCGGTACGACCGCACAGGCCGTCGAGGCGGGCAAGATCCGGCTGACCCTGCAGTTCGCTTCGGAACTGCGCGCCTGCGACCTTCCCGTCCCCGAGAACGATGAGCAGATCACCGAGGCGCTGCGATCGATCCAGGCAGGCCAGACCGACACCGTGCTCCCGGCGCCGGTGTGGGCTGATCCGGCCGAAGCCCCGATCGTGGTCGAGGAAGCTCCGGCGGAGTGACGGCCCGCTCGACGCTACTCCGCGTCGAGCGCCTCCACCAGCCGCTGCTCGGCCGACGACAGGTGCGCGTCGAGAAGAGCCGCTGCCCGTTCTCCGTCGCCTGAAGCGACCGCGTCGAGGATCTCGGCATGCTGCGACGCGATCACCGAGGCGTCGAGAAGCCGGCGCCCCTGCACCTGCGCCATGCACAGCCGCACTTCGTCGAGCACGCTGCGGTACATGCGCCCGGTGCGTTCGCTGTCGAGTGCATCGATGATGGCGGTGTGGAACCGCAGATCGGGGTTCACGGTCGCCGGGTCGGGACCCGGGGGCATCGCGAGGATCTCCGCATTCGCATCGCGCGCCGCGCGCGGCACGGTGCTGGTCTTCGCGAGCTCGCGAAGCGCCGCGCTCTCGAGTCGGACCCTGGTGCGGTAGACGTCACGCACTGTCGCGGGGTCGATCCCGACCACACGCGCGCTCCGATGCGCGGTGCGCACGAGCAGGCCACTGGCGACGAGCTGTTCGATCGCCGCTTTCGCGCTGGGACGCGCAACTCCGAAGGTCTGCGACACGGCCGCTTCCGTGATCGGATCCCCCGAGCGGATCTCGCCGCCGAGGATACGACCGCGCAGCTGTGCGGTGACGGCATCCACGACGCCGACGATCCCCAGCGGTGCGTCCGAAGTGGTGGTCATGCGGGTCAGCCTATCGAAGAGCCGCACGCTCGGTACACTTGTCTGACAATCTCGTTGATCACCTTCCGACGGAGCAGAGGAGCACCGTGCCGACCACCCTCGCCGAACCGCTGGACCCCGACCTGCTGGGCTCCGCGACTCAGGTCCATTCGCGCTCCATCGACCGCTTCGCCCGCGCCCACGACGCCTCCCACTACCTGCTGATCCCGGATGCGGTGCTCTCCCCCGCGGATGCCGAAGGGGTGGCACGCGCCTTCGGAGCCGTTCGCGCCGCCGGCCGCACGATGACGTTCCGCTCCGGGGGCACCAGCCTCTCCGGGCAGAGCGTGAGCGGGGACATCCTCGTCGACACCCGCAGCAGCTTCCGCGAGATCCGCGTGGAAGACGACGGCGCGACCGTGCGCGTCGGCCCCGGCGCCACCGTGCGCCAGGTCAACACCAGACTCACGCGCTATCGCCGCAAGCTCGGCCCCGACCCCGCCAGCGAGATCGCCTGCACGATCGGCGGAGTCGTCGCGAACAACTCCAGCGGAATGGCCTGCGGCATCACCGAGAACTCGTACCGGACGATCGAGTCGATGACGATCGTGCTCCCGAGCGGAACGATCCTCGACACCGGCCGTCCGGATGCGAATGAGCTGCTGCACGCCGCGGAACCCGCGATCGCCGAGGGCCTGCTCGATCTGCGGGCACGTCTGCTCGCAACCCCCGAGCGCGTCGCCTTCCTGCGCCAGCAGTTCTCCATGAAGAACACCATGGGTTACGGGCTGAACGCGCTCCTCGACTTCGATGACCCCGTGCGCATCCTGGAGCACCTCATCATCGGCTCCGAGGGCACACTCGCCTTCGTTGCCGAGGCCCGCTTCCGCACGATCGAGGTGCGCCCGTCGATCGCGACAGGGCTGCTCGTGTTCGAGACGCTGTCCGCCGCGATGACGGCACTTCCCGACCTCACCCGACTCGGACTCGCCACCATCGAGCTCATGGATGCCGCCTCCCTCCGTGTCGCGCAGGGGTTGAGCGACGTCCCGGCATCGATCGCGGAGATCGAGGTGCAGGGGCACGCCGCTCTCCTGGTGGAGGTGCACGCCTCCGACGACGATGCGCTCAGGGAGGCGAGTGCGACGGCACAGGCGCATTTCGAGGTACTGCCGCTCGCCGTGGCACCGCGCCTCACCACGGACTCCGGAGAACGCGCTTCACTGTGGCACGTGCGCAAAGGTCTCTACACCGCGGTCGCCGGCGCCCGCCCCTCGGGAACGACGGCTCTCCTCGAGGACATCGTGGTGCCGGTGCCGCGTCTTCTCCACACGTGCGAGCGACTCATCGAGCTGTTCGCCGCGCACGGGTACGAGGGCTCGGTGATCTTCGGGCACGCCAAGGACGGCAACGTCCACTTCCTCCTCAACGAGCGTTTCGACGATGCCGACAGCGTCGCGCGCTATCGGCGCTTCACCGATGATCTGGTGGACCTCGTGCTGTCCCAGCAGGGATCGCTGAAGGCCGAGCACGGGACCGGGCGCATCATGGCGCCGTTCGTACGCCGCCAGTACGGTGACGAGCTCACCGACATGATGTGGGAGATCAAGGGCCTCCTCGACCCCGACGGCATCCTGAATCCGGGGGTGGTCCTCTCCGACGACCCGGACTCCTACCTGCATGACCTCAAGCGGGTGCCGACGGTCGAGCGCGAGGTCGACCGCTGCGTCGAATGCGGGTACTGCGAACCGACCTGTCCGAGCAAGAGCATCACCCTCACGCCTCGACAGCGCATCGTGATCCGCCGCGACATGGCGTGGGCCGAGGAGCAGGGCGACACCGAGCTGCTGCGCGACCTGCAGAAGGACTACGACTACGACGGCGTCCAGACGTGTGCGGTCGACGGCATGTGCGGCGTGGCCTGTCCGGTCGACATCAACACCGGCGACCTCGTGCGTCGGCTTCGTGCGGAGCAGTCGAACGCGATCGAAGGCGCGGTGTGGGGCGTGGCCGCGAAGCACTGGGGCACGGTCACCCGGGCCGGAGGGGTCGCGCTCACCGTCGCCGATGCCCTCCCCGCTCCGCTCGTGCGCGGCGTCACCCATCTCGGCCGCGCGGTCCTCGGCACCGACACCGTGCCCCTCTACGACGGCGGGCTCCCCCACGGCGGCTCGAAGCCCCCGCGCCCGGAGTCGCCGACCGATGCGCAGGCCGTCTTCTTCGGCGCCTGCATCGGGACGATGTTCGGTGCGGAGGGCGAGGGCGAGGGATCTCGGGATGCCCTGCGTGCACTGCTCGACCGGGCGGGGATCCCCGTCGTGATCCCCGAGGAGAACGGCGGACTCTGCTGCGGCACACCGTGGAAGTCGAAGGGCCATCTCGACGGATACGCACGCATGTCGAACCGGGTCCTGGAGTCGTTGTGGGTCGCGAGCCGGCACGGCGAGCTTCCCGTGGTGTGCGATGCGGCGTCCTGCACCGAGGGCCTGGACGTGATGCTCGCACAGTCGGTCGCGAAGAACCCCCGGTACGCCGGGCTGCGTATCGAGGACGCCACGACCTTCGTGTCCCGCGAGGTGCTGCCGAAGCTGACCGTCACGGCGAAGCTGCCCACCATCGCGGTGCATCCGACCTGTTCCACGACGGCGCTCGGGGCGACCGGGGCGCTGACCACGATCGCCGAAGCCGTCGCCGACGACGTGTTCGTCCCCGAGGGGTGGGGCTGCTGCGCCTTCGCCGGGGACCGCGGCATGCTGCACCCCGAGCTCACGGCCAGCGCGACCGCTCAGGAGTCGGCGGAGATCGCGGAGGCCGAGAGCACGCGCGGCGACTTCGATGCGTTCGTGTCGGCCAACCGCACCTGCGAGATCGGGATGACACGTGCCACAGGGCGACCGTATCGGCATGTGATCGAGGTGCTCGAGGAGCTCACCCGCCCCTGAGCGCGGGCGCACACAGCGAGGGCCCTCCCGACTCGTGGTCGGGAGGGCCCTCGCCTCGTCGCGATCTGATCCGTCTCAGCCTGCGGACAGGACCGCGACAGCCTCTTCGCGCAGACCGGCCGGGATCACAACGACCGCGCTGTCCTGCGCCGACCGCTCGGCGACGGACCCGTCCGACCAGCGCAGATCGCGCGTGCGCAGTTCATCGGGCAACCCGATCGTGCCGACGCTCGGGTCGAGCGCGTGCACGTGCACCGTCGCCCCTGTGGTCGTGTAGCGACGCGGAGCGCCGCTCCGCTCCCCCATCCGGATCCACGGTCGTGTGCCGTAGATCGCGTGCCCGTTCGCCTGCAGCCACGCACCCAGCTCGCGCATCGCGCTCCGCTGCAGTTCCGGGATCGAGCCGTCGGCCGCAGGGCCCACGTTGATCAGCAGATTGCCGTTCTTGGCCACGACGTCGACGAGCAGGCGGATGAGCGCCGCACCGGACAGCGAGTGCCGCTCGTCCTCCGCCTGGTTGAAACCGAACGAGTAGCCGAGGCCGCGGGTCGACTCCCATGGCTCCGGGATGATCTCGGGGATGTCCGTGTATTCGCGGGTGAGGAAGCCGTGGTACGGCACACCCCAGCGGTCGTTGACGACACCATCCGGTACGGCATCGAAGTACCGCTCCAGGAGCGCGGCGACCGCGTAATCGTCACGCCCCTTGCCACCGTCCGGCCACTCGATGTCGTTCCAGAGCACGTCGGGCGAGAAGCGCGCCACGAGCTCGTCGAGCTGTGCGGCGGAGTAGCGGGCGAAGTGCGCGTCGTTGCGACGGAACCGGAACAGATCGGTGTCCGATTCGATCGCCGGGAAGTCGCTCACATGCCAGTCGAGCGCGCCCGAGTAGTAGACGCCGAACTTCGCACCCGCCCGGCGGGTGGCATCGTGGAACTCGGAGATGAGGTCACGGCGCGGACCACGAGCCACCGCGTTGAAGCCGGTCGTCGCGGTGTCCCACAGGCAGAACCCCTCGTGGTGCTTCGTCGTGGGGATGATGTACCGGGCTCCCGCGCCGACGAGCTCGCCCACGAAGGCATCCGCGTCGAACGCCGAGGCATCCCATCGATCGGCGAGGTCCTCGTACGAGGTGCCCGGCCCGAACAGCTGCTGATGCCGCTCCCACGTGGGGCTGCCGGCGATGCGCACGGTGTTGCCGTACCACTCTGCGTACTGGTGCCAGGCGTACGCGTCCTCGGTCGGAATGTTCACGCCCTCGCCGTGCTGCACGGCCCACGCCGGCACCGAGTAGAGGCCCCAGTGCACGAAGAAGCCGAGCTTCGCGTCGCGGTACCAGTCGGGCACACCCTGCGTCGGGTACGTCGGAGCGTCCGCGCCGAGGTCCGGTCCGGTGCGCTTCTCGAAGTTCATCATGCGCTCTGCTCCTCAGGGGTTCCGCGACGGACGACGACCGCGGTGAGATCGGGATTCCCGTTCGGGTCGAAGGGGTAGACGCCGGGCCGCAGGCGGTGGTGGCCCAGACGCAGCAGGTCCTGATCGACACCTCCGGGCGTCAACGCGAGCGTCCAGCCCACGGCGAGCTCGTACAGCTCCGGTTCGAGGTAGCCGATCTTCACCACGACGATGTCGGCGCTCGTGGGCTCGAGCCCCAGCATCCGGAAATCCGAGAGGTGGTGGAACGGCTTGCGGCGCTCGGTGATGATGGCGTGCAGCCCGCCCACTGCGATCACGACCTGCGTGCCCGCATCGGGATCCCCGTCGGTGATGGAGAACACGGTCCCGGTGATCGGCACGGGGCCGTGCGGGCCTGGGTCGACCCCTGCGCCGGCGTCGAGGGTGACGGTGGCGCCGACACCGGCGGCCGCTGCCTGGGCGACGGCCACGGGATCGAAGATTGAGGCGACCAGAGTGGTGCGCCTGCCGTCGGTGAGCTCCGCACGCTGCAGCAGGTGCGCGAGCGTCCAGGTCACGTCGCCCGCACCACCGGCGGTCGGGTTGTCGCCCGAGTCCGAGATCAGGTACGGATGCGGCGCTCCCGGGGCGAGCGCCTTCTCGAGCGCCTCATCGAGGGATCCGGTCTCGGCCACGAAGACGAAGTCCTCGCGGGCGTCCCAGAACATCCGTGCCACGCGCTCGGCCTCGCGCGCGATCAGCTCCTCGTCGTCGCCGGTGACCACGACGTACGCCTGGCACCGCGGCTCGTCCGCCCAGGCATAGCCGATCCACACCGAGGCGTCGACGACGCCGGGAAGCGCTTCGATCTCGGGCAGCTGCGCGTAGATGCTGCGCGCCGGCTCCAGGCGGGTGCTGGTCTTCTCCCCGGGCAGCAGCACCGGGACCGGCACCCACGCCGTGAACGGGCGCCGACGCAGCGGGTCGGTGCCGTGCGGCCCCCGCAGTCGCGAGAGCAGGTTCCACACCGCCCGCTCCTTGGTGTTCATCCAGTCCTCGTGCGGCGCCATCCGGTAGCAGGTCAGCAGATCGACCGCGTCGCGCAGCACCTCCGAGACGTTGCCGTGCAGATCCATCGAGGTCGACACCAGCGTGTCGGGGCCGAGGGCCGCGCGCACCGCGAGAGCGAGATCCCCCTCGGCGTCCTCCATGCCGACGACGCTCATGGCGCCGTGGATGTCGAAGAAGAAGCCGTCGAAGGGCCCCTGCGTGCGGATGCCCTCCACGATCGCATCCTTCATCCGGTGGTAGGTCTCCGGAGCCACGGCTCCGCCCGGCAGGGAGCGTCCGTGTGTGAGCGGTACCCACTCCGCGGCGGCTTCGAGCTCGCGCCCGTCCTCGAGGAAGGGATAGTACGAGCGCAGGGCCTCTCCGGTGCGGACCGTGAAGGCCTCGTCACCGGAGATATGAGGGGAGAACGTGCTCGACTCGATCGAGATCCCGGCGATGCCGATGCGGGGTCTCGGGAGCCCGCCGTCTGCGACGGAAGGAAGGGAACCCATCCAGATCTCGTGGGCTTCGGGACGTGCAGTCACGTGGTGTGCTCCTTGTCGGGGCTCGTCGGGTGGACTCATCGGGTGGTCGGGGCTCATCGAGTGGTCGGTGCGAACCGGGATCAGTGTGCTCGTGCCGGCACGAGGGCACGGCGGGCGGTCTCGATGGCGCCGAGGGCGACGGCATCGGAACCGAGGACGGCGGGGATGATGCGCAGAGGGATGCCCGATACCGGAGAGTCCGTGCGCAGCGTGCGCGCGATCGCCGGCTCGAGGAGGTCCCAGGCGGTGGCGACGCCGCCGCCCACGATCGCACAGGGCAGATCCATGATCGTCGCCGCACTGGCACACGCGAGCGCGAGCGCGTGCCCGGCGGCGTCGAACACCGCGATCGCGTCCACGTCGCCCTGTCGGGCACGGTCGGCGACGTCTCTGGCGTCGAGGATAGGTCCCGCCGTGCGCTCCTGAAAGCGCAGTGCGATCGAGGTGCCCGACGCCAATGTCTCCAGATGGCCGGTCTGGCCACAGGTGCACACGAGCTCGCTGTAGCCGGGGGTGTGTCCGATCTCCCCCGCCGCACCGTGCGGACCGTGATGGAGCTCACCGTCGATCATGAGCGCACCGCCGACGCCCGTGCCGAGCATCACGCCGAGCACATCGCGGTCCGTGCGCCCGTCGGCGGCGGCCTCGCCGAGCAGGAAGGCGTTGACGTCGTTCTCGACACGTACGGGGACGCCGAGACGTGCTTCGAGTTCGTCCGCCAGGGGGAACCCCGCCCACCCGACGAAGGTGGCCGATGCCGCGCGGATCGTCCCGGTCTCATGGTCGATGACCCCCGCTGCGCCGACCCCTGCCGCGACGAGTGTCACGTCGGCCTCGGCGACCAGCGCGCGGGTGAGTTCTGCCGCCGCATCGGCCATCGCGCCTCCGCCGAGGGCAGCGGGTGCCGGGACGCTTCCCCTGGCGAGGACGGTTCCTTCGGCACTGACGAGGAGGGCCGCGATCTTGGTGCCGCCGATGTCGATCCCGACCAGACCGGTGCCGTTGGGGAGGACGACGCCGTCGACGGGCATGGTGGTGCGCTGTTCCTGACCGATCATGCTCAGCGCCCGCCCAGTCCTGCCATCGCGATGCCCTTGACGAGGTGCTTCTGCAACACGATCACGAGAATCGTCGTCGGCACCATCGAGATGATGGCCGCGGCCATCTGCAGGTCCCACCGCGTGCCGGTGAGTCCCGCGAAGCTCGCGAGTCCGACGGGGAGCGTTCCGTGCGCGTTGTAGTCGACCGTCACGATCAGCGGCCACAGGTAGCTGTTCCAGAACGAGAGGAACGTGAACACCGCGAGCACCGCCACGGCCGACTTCGACAGGGGAAGGATGATCTGCAGGAACGAGCGCACGGGGCCGGCGCCGTCGACGCGTGCCGCCTCCTCCAGCTCGTACGGGATGCCGCGGAAGAACTGCCGCATCAGGAACGTGCCGAAGGCCCCGAAGGCGAAGGGCAGGATCAGCGCCTGGTAGGTGTCGACCCAGTTGAACCACTGCATCACCTGGAACATCGGGATGACGAGGACTTCGGCCGGCACCATGAGCGTCGCGAGGAACAGCACGAACACCGCGTCGCGGCCCTTCCAGCGCAGACGCCCGAAGGCGTACCCTGCCGTGGTCGAGACGACCAGAACGACGAGGGTGCCGCCGATCGCGACGATGAAGGAGTTCACGATGTAGGTCAGGAACGGCCCGTAGGCGAACACGTCGACGAAGTTGCTCCACCGCAGCTCGGAACCCACCAGGGTCGGCGGCATCGAGAACATCTCGGCGTTCGGCTTGAGCGCCGAGAAGAACGCGTAGATCAGCGGGGAGATGAAGATCAGCGCCGCGATGTAGATCGCGACATGGGCGAGGATCAGTCGCGCGCGGGCACCCGGTGTGGTCGCCGCGCCGCGCGCACGCTCCCGATCGGAGCGGCCGGCACGGCCCGTGGGGCGGACGAGGGTCTCAGTGCTCATAGTGCACCCACTTCTTCTGCGCGGCGAACTGGAGCCCGGTGATCGCGATGATGATCGCGAAGAGGATCCACGCGGCTGCGGCGGCGAGGCCGAGGTCGCCGAAGGTGAACCCCTGCTCCCAGATGTACATGACGAGCGGCTTGGTGGCGTTGCCGGGGCCGCCGCCGGTGAGCATCTGCGGCTGGACGAACACCTGCAGGGAGGTGATCATCGTCATGATCGTCGCGAAGAAGATCGACGGCGAGATCATCGGGATGATGATGCTCCATACCCGGCGGAACCCTCGGGCGCCGTCGATGCTCGCCGCCTCCAGCACGCTCTCGGGGAGCTGCTCGAGAGCGGCCGAGAAGATCAGCATGTTGTAGCCGAGCCCCTGCCAGACGCTCATCACGACGACCATGATCATGGCCCATGACGGATCGGCGAGGAAGTTCGGCAGCTCGATGCCGAACCAGGTCTGCGAGAGCCCGTTGAACAGCCCCTGCGGCTGCAGCATCATCTTCCACACCAGCACGTTGGCGACCATCGGAGTCACCACGGGGATGAAGAAGAGCACGCGCAGGGCTCCTCGTCCGCGGATTCGCGATCCGAGGCCGAGAGCGAGCACGAGCGAGAGAGCGACGCTCAGCGGCACGTAGAGCAGGGTGTATACCGCCGAGTTGCGCAGCGCCGGCCAGAAGTCGGGGCTGCTGGTGAACAGCTTGACGTAGTTGTCCACGCCGTTGAAGGTCCGCTCGCCGAAGGTCGGCCAGTCGAAGACGCTCATCACGATCGAGAGCCCGACGGGCACGATCGTGAACAGGGCGAGCCCGATCAGGGCGGGGCTTGCGAACCCCAGCGCCTGACCGGCCTCCACCTTGGCGAGCGATCGTCGACGTCTCGTCGTGATCGTCATCTCAGTTCTTTCTCTGTTGCTGCGTTACTGCGGTGGCCGGAGCCGGGTCACTCGCCGAACTGCGCCTGCGCGTTGGAGAGCAGCTCTTCCATCGTCATCTGACCGTTGTAGACGCTGACCAGGTTGGGCTGGATGTAGCTGTCGAGCTTCTGCCAGTTCTTCGTCATGTACAGCGGAACGGTGTCGCCGAACGCGGCCTCGAACACCGACTGCACCTGGTCGCGGTACTTCTCGTCGATGGACTCGAAGTACAGCGGCTGCGACGACGTGCGCGCGGGATACGAGCGTCCCGAGGATGCGATGTAGTCCTGCGCGTCCTCGCCCAGCAGCGAGCCCATCACCTTGAGGGCGGCCTCCGGGTTCTTGCAGTTGGCCGAGATGCCGTAACCGGAGCCGAGGATCGGGCCGGGGTTGCCGTCCGCGCCTGCGGGCAGCGGCACCATGCCGGCGGCGAAGCCGGACTCGTTGTCGAGGTAGCTCACGGCGTTCCACGTGCCGTCGACGGCCATCGCGGCATTGGCGCCGGTGTACTGGTTCTCGCCCCATCCGGTGTCGGAGGCGGACGCCACGGGGGCCGCGACCTTCTTCTCGGTCACCAGCTCGGCGTACCAGGTCGAGGCGTCGACGAACGCCTTCTCGTCGATGTGCAGGGTGCCGTCCTCGGAGGCCGGCTGCGTCGCGGAGTACGCGATCGGCATCGACATCCACTGGTAGCCGCCCATGCCCATGCCGAAGCCGTACTTGCCGTCCTTGGTGGCAGCCGCGGCGATGGTGTCGAAGTCGTCGAACGTCCACCCGATCTCCGGGGTGGGGGCGCCCGCTGCGGTCAGCATGTCCTGGTTGTAGTACACGAGCATGGTGGCGACGTCGAAGGGCACGCCATAGGTCTTGCCCTCGAAGCTGAGGATGCCGTCGGCGCTCGGGTTGAACTCGGACCAGTCGATGCCGGCCGTCTTGAGGTCGGCATCGCTCAGCTCACGGAAGCCGCCGGTGTAGCCGCCCAGCTGCGCTCCGCTCATACCGGTCACGCACGCCATGTTGCCGCTGGCCATGTTGGTGGTCAGCTTCGTGAAGAAGTCGCTCCACGGCGACGTCTGCAGCTTGATCTTGATGTCGGGGTTCTGCTCCTGCGCGAATGCGACCTGGGCCTCGAGGGCATCGACGTCGGACTCGCTCCCCGCCCACATGTCGACGACGATCGTGTCGCCGTCGGCGGAACCGCCGGTGCCGCTGCCGCTCGCGCAGCCGGTCATCGCGACTGCCACGCCGGCGACGGCGACAACAGCCCCTACACGCAACTTCTTCATTGAATGCCTCCTGGAAGGGAACTGGTTATTTCGAGGCTCGAATTAACCTAGTAGGATTTCGTATGAAGTTACCGTTTCATACTTCGCAAGAGGCCGCAAGCTGAACATCCGATGTTTATCGGACCTTGATAATTCGTAACTCCCGGGAAACACGACCATCCCCCGCTACGCTGACGATGCTCCGACAGGAAAGTGCTCCCATGACGAACACCGCTGACACCACCGTCGACGACCCGCACACGCGGCGGATCCTCGACCTCGTCGCGCGCGGCGAGGCCCGCTCGCGATCGGAGCTCGCCACATCGCTCGGCGTCGCCGCATCGACGGTCGGACTCCGCGTACAGTCCCTCCTCGACGCCGGAGTCCTCCGCGAAGCGGGCGACGGCACCTCGCGCGGCGGACGACGTCCCCGGGTCCTCCAGATCGCCGCGGACGGCTTCGTACTCTCGGCAGACCTCGGCGGCGGCCACGCGCGCATCGGCAGGCACTCCCTCAGTGGCGCCCTCTTGGACAGCGAGTCGATCGCCGTCGATGTGACCGAGGGCCCCGAGGCGACGCTCGACCGCCTCGGTGTCGTGTTCGACCGCCTGGCGTCCGCCGGCCGCGTCCACGCGATCGGCATCAGCCTTCCGGGCCCCGTCGACATCGCGACAGGCTCGGTCGATCAGCCATCGCGGATGCCCGGATGGCCGGGGTTCCGCGTCGGCGAGCACCTCTCCACGCGCTACGACGTTCCGGTGGCGGTCGACAACGACGCCAATCTCGCCGCCCTGGGAGAGCACCGTGAGCGCTTCGGCCACACCGGCCACAGCATCACGGTGAAGGCGGGAACCGCGATCGGCAGCGGCATCATCGTCGACGGCCGCGTGCACCGCGGTGCGACCTCCGCCGCCGGCGACATCACGCACACCCGCATCGACGGCAGCGGCGACATCCCCTGCTCCTGCGGCAACACCGGCTGCCTCGAGACCGTGGCGAGCGGGGCGAGCCTCGTGCGGCAGATGCGAGACCGCGGCAACGACTCCGTGCACACGACGACCGATGTGCTCAGCCTGGCGCGCGATGCGGATCCCCTGGCCACGACACTGGTGCGGACCGCAGGCACCCATCTCGGACAGGCGCTCTCCGGCGTCGTGAACTTCTTCAACCCGCACGCCGTGTTCCTCACCGGCAGCATGAGCGCATCCGAACCGTTCATCGCCGCCGTCCGCAGCCGGGTCTACGAGGCGTGCCACCCGCTCGCCACGCAGCGCCTGCGCATCGAGTCCGCGACCACGGGCGCTGATGCCATCCTGCATGGAGCCGCGCGCCTCGCGCTCGAGGGCATGGACATCCCCGTGGCGACGGCCTGAGCCGCCGCCACGAGGGACTCAGTCGGCGATCAGAGTCAGTTCGATCACGGGCACGAGCACGTCGGGGCGCCGCACCGGGAGGTGCACCGTCAGCGTCCCCTCGGCCTCCCCCGCAGGCGTCATCAGATCCGCCTCGCGATCCGGATCGGACACGCTGGTCCGGAGCCACGATCCGTCGTTCAGCAGCCGCGCGTACGACACCTTCCCGGCGAGCTCCGGCAGGTGCACGAAGCCCATCGGCCAACTGAACAGGTTCAGGTACAGGCGGTTCCCCCTACGCGTGTACACCCCCTCGCGCGGCGGGGTGAACGACGCGTGCCCGGCGCCGATCACGGCGCCCCGATGCAGGCGCATCCACTCGCCGATCTCTCCCAGCGTCTGCGCATCGCGGGGCGCGATCGCCCCACGTCCGTCCGGGCCGATGTTCAACAGCATGTTGCCGCCCATCGACACAGAGTCCACCAGCATCTGCACGAGCATGGTGGGCGACTTCTGATCGGTGTTGTCACGGTGGTAGCCCCAGGAGCCGTTCAGCGTCTGGCACGCCTCCCAGATCAGCGGCACACCGTCACGCACGATCGGCGAGGTCGGCTGGTACTGCTCGGGGGTGACGAAGTCGGCCGGAATGCCCAGACGATCATTCACGAGCATGTTCGGCTGCAGTTCCCGGCACAGGGCGAGCAGGGCTGTCGCGTCCCAGTCGCCGGGCCCCTTGCCCACCCATCCGTCCTTCTCCTCGGGGTAGGTGAAGTCGAAGAAGAGGTAGTCGATGTCGCCGTACTCCGTGAGGAGCTCGCGCACCTGCCCGTGGAGGTAGTCGCGGTACGCGGCCATGTCGCGCCCGACGTTCAGCGCGTGCGCGCCCTCGTCGTCACGGCGCGGGTGATTCCAGTCCACGGTGAAGTCGGGGTGATGCCAATCGATCACCGAGTGGTAGAGGCCGACCTTGAGGCCCTCGGCCCGCAGCGCCTCCACATACTCGCGCACGAGGTCGCGTCCGGTGTTCGTCACCGACGTGAAGTCCGTCAGCTTCGAGTCCCAGAGGCAGAATCCGTCGTGGTGCTTCGTGGTGAGCACCACGTATCCCATGCCGGTCTCCTTCGCCGTGCGCGCCAGGGCGGTCGCATCGAAGAGATCCGGGTCGAAGTGCTCGAAATACTGCCGGTAGTCCTCATCGGTGAGGCGTTCGTAGTTCTGGACCCACTCGTGCCGGGCAGCGCCGCTGTAGAGGCCGAAGTGGACGAACATGCCGAACCGGGCCCGGTCAAACCATTCCTGTCGCATGTCCTCCATCCTGGCATAGACATCGGATGTTTAGAGGCAGAATGACCTCGGTCACGAAGAACGGGCGCCCCCGAAGGGACGCCCGTTCTTTCGAGAATCGAATCAGCGCGCGGCGCTGCCGTCGACGTAGTCCTCATCCTGCTGCTTCCACGCGAAGAGCGAACGCAGTTCCTTGCCGGTGACCTCGATCGGGTGCTGCTCCTCCTTCGCACGCAGTGCCAGGAACTCCTCGGCCCCGTTGTCCTGGTCGTCGATGAAGCGCTTCGCGAAGGCGCCGGACTGGATGTCGGCCAGCACGCCCTTCATGCTCTCCTTGACGCGCTCGTCGATGACGCGCGGGCCGGAGACGTAGTCGCCGAACTCGGCGGTGTCGGAGATCGACCAGCGCTGCTTGGCGATGCCGCCCTCCCACATCAGGTCGACGATCAGCTTGAGCTCGTGCAGAACCTCGAAGTACGCGATCTGCGGCTGGTAGCCCGCCTCGGTCAGCGTCTCGAAGCCGGCCTGCACCAGGTGGCTCACGCCACCGCAGAGCACGGCCTGCTCACCGAACAGGTCGGTCTCGGTCTCCTCGGTGAAGGTCGTCTTGATGACGCCGGCGCGGGTGCCGCCGATGGCCTTGGCGTACGAGAGCCCGAGGTCCCATGCCTTGCCCGATGCGTCGCGCTCGACGGCGATGATGTCGGGGATGCCACGGCCGGCGACGAACTCGCGACGGACCGTGTGACCGGGAGCCTTCGGGGCGACCAGGATCACGTCGACACCCTCGGGAGCGTCGATGTAACCGAAGCGGATGTTGAAGCCGTGCGCGAAGGCGAGCGTCTTGCCGGCCGTCAGGTTCGGCGCGATCGACTCGCTGTAGATCGTGCGCTGGTGCTGGTCCGGCGCGAGGATCATGATGACGTCGGCCCACTCGGTGGCCTCGGCGACGGTCTTCACCGGGAAGCCGGCCTCCTCGGCCTTGGCTGCCGACTTGGAGCCCTCCTTGAGGGCGATCGCGACCTCGACACCCGAGTCGCGCAGGTTCTGCGCGTGGGCGTGACCCTGCGATCCGTAGCCGACGATCGCGACCTTCTTGCCCTGGATCAGGGACAGGTCTGCATCGGCGTCGTAGAAGATCTCGGTGCTCACTATGTGTTTCTCCTTGTTCTTTGCGTTTCGTCTTGCTTCGCGCGCTCGATGAGCGGCGAAAACTCGGTACTCGGGTTGGTCAGCCGCGCAGGACGCGTTCGGTGATGCTCTTGCCGCCGCGGCCGATCGCGAGAAGGCCGGACTGCGCGATCTCCTTGATGCCGAAGGGCTCGAGCGCGCGCAGCATCGCATCGACCTTGCCCTTGTCACCGGTCACCTCGATCACGAGTGCGTCGGAGGCGTAGTCGACCACGGAGGCGCGGAAGAGGTTCACCACCTCGATCACGTTCGAGCGCGTGGCGTTGTCGGTGCGCACCTTCACGAGCATGTGCTCGCGCTGCACGGAGGTGGCGAAGTCGAGCTCGACGATCTTGATCACATTGATCAGCTTGTTGAGCTGCTTGGTGACCTGCTCGAGCGGAAGCTCGTCGACGTCGACGACGACGGTGATGCGGGAGATGCCCGGCACCTCCGTCACGCCGACGGCGAGGGAGTCGATGTTGAAGCCGCGGCGGGCGAAGAGCCCCGCGACACGGGTCAGCAGGCCGGGGGTGTTCTCCACCAGCAGGCTCAGCACGTGGGTCGACATGGATCAGTCCTCCTCGTCGAATGCGGGCGCGTGCTCGCGGGCGTACTGGACATAGCTGTTGCTGACTCCCTGCGGGACCATCGGCCACACCATGGAGTCGGCACTCACGACGAAATCGATCACCACGGGGCGGTCGTTCGTCTCGAGCGCGAGCTGGATGGCGGCGTCCACCTCCTCTTCCTTCTCCACGCGGATCGCGAGGCAGCCGTAGGCCTCGGCGAGCTTCACGAAGTCGGGGATGCGGATCGTGCCGTGACCCGTGTTCAGGTCGGTGTTGGAGTGACGGCCGTCATAGAACAGCGTCTGCCACTGTCGGACCATGCCGAGCGACGAGTTGTTGATGATCGCGACCTTGATCGGGATGTTGTTGATCGTGCAGGTCGCGAGCTCCTGATTCGTCATCTGGAAGCAGCCGTCGCCGTCGATCGCCCAGACCGGACGCTCGGGCTGCGCCACCTTGGCCCCCATCGCGGCCGGCACCGAGTAACCCATCGTGCCGGCACCGCCGGAGTTCAACCAGGCGTTCGGACGCTCGTACTTGATGAACTGTGCCGCCCACATCTGGTGCTGACCGACGCCGGAGGCAAAGATGCCCTCCGGACCGGTGAGCTCGCCGATCCGCTGGATCACATACTGCGGAGCCAGGAGGCCGTCCGTCGTCGGCGCGTATCCGAGGGGGAACTCGGTGCGCAGTCCGTCGAGGTACGACCACCATTCCTCGATGTCGGGCTTCGCGCCGGAGGTCGCCCCGCGGAAGGCCGCATCGAGATCGGTGAGCACATCGCGCACGTCGCCGACGATCGGCACATCGGCCGTGCGGATCTTGGAGATCTCGGCCGGGTCGATGTCGACATGGACGACCTTCGCGTTCGGCGCGAACAGAGCCGCCTTACCCGTGACGCGGTCGTCGAACCGGGCACCGAGCGACACCAGGAGGTCGGCCTCCTGGAGCGCCAGCACGGCGGGAACCGTGCCGTGCATGCCGGGCATTCCGAGGTGCTGGGGGTGCGAGTCGGGGAACGCGCCGCGCGCCATCAGCGTGGTGACGACCGGCGCGCCGGTGGACTCCGCGAGCTCGAGGAGCTCCGCCGACGCCTTGCCGCGGATCACACCACCGCCGACGTACAGCACCGGCTTCTTGGCCTCGGCGAGCAGCGTCGCCGCAGCCTGGATCTGCTTGCCGTGCGCCTTCGTGACGGGACGATAGCCGGGGAGGTCGATCTTGGGCGGCCACACGAACGGGGCGGTCGCCTGCTGCGCATCCTTCGTGATGTCGACCAGCACGGGGCCGGGGCGTCCGGTGCCCGCGATCTCGTAGGCCGCGGCGATCGCGCCAGGGATGTCCGCGGCATCCTTCACCAGGAACGAGTGCTTGGTGATCGGCATCGTGATGCCCACGATGTCGGCTTCCTGGAACGCGTCCGTTCCCATCAGCGTCGAGAACACCTGGCCGGTGATGGCGAGCATCGGAACCGAGTCCATGTAGGCATCGGCGATCGCGGTCACGAGGTTGGTCGCACCGGGCCCGGAGGTCGCGATGCACACGCCGACCTTGCCGGAGGCCGATGCGTAGCCCTCGGCGGCGTGACCGGCGCCCTGCTCGTGCCGCACCAGGATGTGGCGCAGCTCGGATGCATCCATGAGCGGGTCGTAGACCGGGAGGATCGCACCTCCGGGAAGACCGAACACGTCGGTGACGCCAAGCAGCTCGAGCGAGCGGACCACGGCCTCCGCGCCGGTGATCTCCGGCGCAGAGGATTGACGGGCGGGCGGCCTCGGCACGGCCGGGGCGGTATCAGCAGTCATGAGTTTCCTTCTGATGATCTGTGGAGGACGCCGGACGTCGGAGCGTCCGGGTCAGCCGGTGGTCGCTCCCTCGGCGGCGGACCGCACGAGGCGCGAGTACTTGGCAAGAACGCCTCGGGTGTAGCGCGGGGGAAGCGGCTCCCAGCCAGAACGGCGGGAGGCGAGCTCTGCCTCGTCGACGAGTAGATCGAGAGAGCGAGCTGCGATATCGACCCGTATCAGATCACCATCGCGCACGAAGGCGATAGGACCTGCGTCCACCGCTTCGGGTGCTATGTGGCCGATGCACAGGCCGGTTGTGCCGCCTGAGAATCGTCCGTCAGTCAAGAGTAGTACATCTTTTCCGAGCCCCGCGCCCTTGATGGCCGCAGTGATGGCGAGCATCTCGCGCATGCCCGGTCCGCCCTTGGGGCCCTCGTAGCGGATCACGATGACGGTGCCGGGCTCGATCTCCCCCTCGGCGACCGCGTCCATGGCGGCGCGCTCGCGCTCGAACACGCGTGCAGGGCCCTCGAACACGGCGGCGTCGAAGCCGGCGGTCTTGACGACAGCGCCCTCGGGGGCGAGGGAGCCGTGCAGGATCGTGAGGCCGCCGGTCGCGTGGATCGGGTTGTCGAAGGTGTGGATGACCTCGCCGTCGATCGGCTGCGGGTCGAGGTCGGCGAGGTTCTCGGCGAGCGTCTTGCCCGTGACGGTGAGCGCGTCGCCGTGCAACAGGCCCTCGTCGAGCATCGCCTTCATGATCACGGGGATGCCGCCGTGACGATCGACGTCGTTCATCACGTACTTGCCGAAGGGCTTCATGTCGGCGACGTGCGGGACCTTGTCGCCGATGCGGTTGAAGTCGTGCAGGCTCAGCTCGACGTCGGCCTCACGGGCGATCGCGAGCAGGTGCAGGACGACGTTCGTGGAACCACCGAGGGCCATCGCGAGGGCGATCGCGTTCTCGAACGCCTCCTTGGTGAGGATGTCGCGCGTCGTGATGCCCTGACGGAGCAGGTTCACCACGGCCTCGCCCGAGCGGTGGGCGTAGTAGTCGCGACGACGATCCGCTGCGGGCGGAGCCGCCGAGCCCGGAAGGCTGAGGCCGAGGGCCTCCGCGACCGACGCCATGGTGTTGGCGGTGTACATGCCACCGCAGGCACCCTCGCCGGGAGCGATGGCGCACTCGATGCGCTTGAGGTCCTCCTCGCTCATGAGACCGGCACGGCAGGCACCGACCGCCTCGAACGAGTCGATGATCGTGACGTCCTTCTCGGTGCCGTCAGAGAGCTTGACCCAGCCGGGAGCGATGGACCCGGCGTACAGGAACACGCTCGACAGGTCGAGGCGCGCGCTGGCCATGAGCATTCCGGGGATCGACTTGTCGCAGCCGGCGAGGAGCACGGAACCGTCGAGGCGCTCGGCCATCATGACGGTCTCGACGGAGTCGGCGATGACCTCGCGCGACACGAGCGAGAAGTGCATCCCCTCGTGGCCCATCGAGATGCCGTCCGAGACGGAGATCGTGCCGAACTGCAGCGGGTAGCCGCCGCCGGAGTGCACGCCTTCCTTGGCCCCCTGAGCGAGACGGTCGAGACTCAGGTTGCAGGGAGTGATCTCATTCCAGCTCGACGCGATGCCGATCTGCGGCTTGTCCCAGTCGGCGTCTCCCATGCCGACGGCACGGAGCATGCCTCGGGAGGTCGTGGCCTCGATGCCGTCGGTGACGACGCGGCTGCGGGGCTTGATGTCAATGGGCGCGCTGTGAGAGGGATCATGCGAGGACATGACGGAAGTCTATTGCCGACGAGAGGCGCGTTCGTCCGCCAACGCCTCCAGAAGCTCGGCGATCTGTTGTGGAGTGTCCACACGCAAGGTCGCGACGCTCTCCCCCGGGCCCACGCGCACGCCGAGGTCGCCTTCTCCGAGCACACGCATCGCGTCCTCGTCGGTCACATCGTCGCCGGCGAACAGGATCCCCGTGGCATCGAAGCGATCGCGGAGCGCGGCCATCGCGGCGTCCTTGCCCTCGGTGCGCGAGGAGAATTCGAGAACCCGGTGCCCGGAGCGCCGCCGCCAGTGCGGGAATCGCTCGGCGACGAGCGCGTCGATCTCGGCGAAGACGCGTTGCTCGGTCTCCCGGTCCGCACGGCGGGTGTGCACGCCCATGCCGAAGGTCTTGGGCTCGAACTCCGCACCCTCGTACCGTTCGATGATCGGCTTCGCCGCAGCCCAGAGCTCTTCCCGAGCCCCTTCTTCCGTCTCCTCGCCTGGTGCGTCCACGTCGCCCTCGCCGGGGAACCAGTACTGGGCGCCGTGTGAGCCGGCCAGCGCGATCGCGGAGTCGTCCGTGTGCTCGGTGATCACGCGAAGGTCGTGCATGCTGCGACCGGAGACGTAGGCGACGAGCGTGTCCGGCAGAGCGGCGAGGCGTTCGACCTGAACCGCCACCTCGGGAAGCGCCCGTGCCGCCATCGGGTCTGCGACCAGAGGAGAAGCCGTGCCGTCGAAGTCGAGGGCGACCACCAACCGCGGTGTGGCAGCCAGAGCCTGCAGGTCGTCGTCAGCGGTTCCGGGGGTCCAGGGACGCGTCACGGATTCTCCAATCACAGCGGTGGTTCTCGGCGGCTCCGGCGTGAGCCGCACGCTCAGTATCTCGGTCGTGGAGGAACGTCAGCGACCACGGACCTCGGAGAGCGCCGCCAGGAACGACGACGACCACGCGTCGACGTCGTTGTCCAGCACCCGACGTCGAAGCGACCGCATACGCCGCCCCTGCTCCGCCGGAGGCATCTCCACGGCCGTCATGATCGCATCCTTGAGACCCTCGATGTCGTGCGGGTTCACCCGGACCGCCTGCCGCAGCTCATCCGCGGCGCCGGTGAACTCGCTGAGCACCAGCACTCCGCGGTCGTCGACGCGGGTCGCGACATACTCCTTGGCGACGAGGTTCATGCCGTCCCGCAGGGCCGTCACCAGCATCACATCTGCGGCGAGGTACAGCGCGACCATCTCTTCGCGCGGATAGCCCTGGTGAAGATATCGGATCGCGGAATGGCCCATCGTGTCGGTATCGCCGTTGATGCGGCTGACCGCGAGCTCGATCTCGTCGCGCAGGTGCACGTACGCATCCACACGCTCCCGGCTGGGACTGGCGACCTGCACGAGCGTCACGTCTTCGACTTTGAGGCGTCCCTCGGCCAGCAACTCGCCGTATGCCTTGATGCGGTGACGGATGCCCTTGGTGTAGTCGAGCCGGTCGACACCGAGCAGGATGCGCTTGGGGTTTCCGAGGCTCGCGCGGATCTCCGCCGCCCTCGCGCGCACATCCTCGCGGGCAGCGAGCTCGAGATACGGGGTGGTGTCGATCGAGATCGGGAATGCCCGCGCCATCGCCGTTCGGGTGCCCTCTCCCTCGGGGACGGAGACATGGGGGCCCTTGACCTCGTAGCGCAGCCGCCGGCGTACGGCGGTCAGGAAGTAGGTGGCGTCCTGCGCGCGCTGGAAACCGATGACGTCGGCGCCGAGCAGCCCGCGCAGCACCTGGTCACGCCAGGGCAGCTGCGCGTAGAGCCCGTGTGCGGGGAACGGGATGTGATGGAAATACCCGATCGTGACATCCGGGCGCAGTTCGCGCACCATCTGCGGCACGAGCTGCAGCTGGTAGTCGTGAACCCAGACCGTGCCCTCCGGCGCCGCGGCATCAGCGGCCGCCTCGGCGAACCGTCGATTCACGGTGACGTAGGCATCCCACCACTCGCGGTGGTACTGCGGAGGAGCGATCACGTCGTGATAGAGCGGCCAGATCGTGTCGTTCGCGAAGCCCTCGTAGTACTCCGCCACCTCCTGGGCACTCAGCGCGACCGGAATCAGATCGATGCCGTCGGCCTCGAAAGGCTCCAGCTCGACGTCGGCCTGACCGGGCCAGCCCACCCAGGCTCCGTGGACACTGCGCATCATGGGTTCGAGGGCGGCGACGAGTCCGCCCGGAGAGGTGCGCCAGGTCTCCTCACCATCAGGCCCCACCACGCGATCCACGGGCAGGCGGTTGGCGACGACGACGAAATCTGCTGCGGCCACGAGGGCTCCTCCCGGGGGTTTCCTCCAGGCTATCGAGGAACGCGGATTTCCGCGGATCGTCGCTCAGGCCTTGACGAGAGCCTCCCGGCGCCCCACACCAGTCAGGAACCAGTTGGCCAGGCCCGCCGCGAAGGCGATGAACGCCGCGATCATCGGCAAGAGAAGCGCCGCAGGAGTGCCGACGTTCTCTGCGATCTCACCGGCGAACGCGGCTCCGATCGACTGACCGACGACCACACCGGATCCCAACATGGTCATGACGGTGGCCGAGCGTCCGCGCGGACTGCGGGCGGCGCCGAAGCTGTACTGCGTGACGAGGGTGGGTCCGATGCCGATTCCCATGATCGCGAGCGCCAGCATCATCGTGCCCGGTGTGTCGACGAATCCGAGCAGAAGGGTGCCCGCCAGCAGGATGCCGGAGAAGACGAGCCATCGCGCCCGCATCGAGAAGGCGGCGGGAAGCCAGGCGACGCCGAGCGCGAGGATGGCGGAACCGACGCCCATGACCCCGTAGAGGAGCCCGGCCTGCTCCGGCGCGCCGCGATCGGCCATGAACGACGTCAGCGAGGTGAGCATCGTGCCGAAGAAGATCCCGACTCCGAGGATGCCGAGGACGACGATCAGCAATTGCGGGCGGAACAGCTCGGAGACGGCGGACGGCGCCCTGCCGTCGGCGTCGCGGTCCTGCGACACGTGTCGACCGCTGGGGTGCAAAGCGAAGGCACCGACGAAGACCACCGTGAGCACGGCCGCGCCGACCAGAGGCGCCCACGGCGCGATGGCCGACGCGAGGATACCGACCAGGAAGGGACCGAAGACGAACACGGTCTCGTCGGCCGCGGACTCGTAGGCCATCGTGCCCGACACCGTCTTGGCGCGGCGAGCCACGGCCATCCGTTCGTTGATGATCGTCACCAGCCGCGAGCGCGAGAGCGGTGCGACCTGCGGGGCGGTGGCTCCGATGCCCACTGCGGCCAGCAGCACGAAGCCGTCTGCCGCGGTGCCATAGACCACGAACGTGAAGAGCAGGAGCATGGCGCCGTTGGCGAGGGCGAGCACCATCAGGACGACGCGCTGACCGAAGCGGTCTGCGGCGGCGCCGAGAAGAGGCCCGAAGCAGGCCGTGCCGAGGCCGACGGCTGCGGAGGTGAGCCCGCCCAGGGACAGGGAACCGCGGGCGGACACGACCACGGTCAGGACGCCGACCACCATCATGGCGAACGGCAGCCGCGCGATGAAGGCGATCAGGAAGTAGGGCAGACCGGCGAGACGCAGAAGGCTCGGCTCGGTGAGTGGTGGGATTGCTGTGGCGCGTGTCATGGCTCTCGCGCGTCGAGGACGCGATGTCGGGTGCCGCCGCTGTCCGTCGGAATGCCGACGGCCGGTAGATACACGGGGTGCGGCCGCGGGCGAGCCGCGACCAGGCCATGATAGCGGGTCGGCCCGGGGAACAGCAGGGAAGCCGGCGCCTCGGGACGGGTCTAGTCTGGGCGACACCCGCCGAACGACAAGCGCAAGAGGAGTCCCCGTTGCCCACTGCCCCGCAGCCCGCCGCGCCGATCCTCTCCCTCCCGTCGCGTTCACAGCGTGCCGGCAGTGCCAAGACCTCGCCGGTCCGCGACCTGCTGGCCCTCACCGCGCGCCCCGAGGTCATCTCGTTCGCCGGCGGGCTCCCCGCGCCCGAGCTCTTCGACGTCGAGGGCATCCGCGCCGCGTTCGATGCCGTGCTCGACTCCCCGGGGGTGCTCCAGTACTCCACGTCCGAGGGAGACCCGGGACTGCGGGACGCGGTCGCCAGACGCTATTCGTCCGACGGGCTACCCACCGCGGCATCCGACCTCATCGTCACGACGGGGTCGCAGCAGGGGCTGGGGCTCATCTCGACGACGCTCGTCGATCCCGGCGACACGATCCTGGTTGAGGAGCCCTGCTACCTCGCAGCGCTCCAGACGTTCGCGCTGGCCGGTGCCCGCGTCGTCGGTGTCCCCTACGTCGGCGATGACCTCGACCTCGACGCACTGGACCGCCTCGCCGCGCACCATGGACCGAAGTTCTTCTACACCGTGCCCACGTTTCAGAATCCGACCGGACGCACGCACGATGTCGAAGCACGACGCACGATCGCCGCGATCGCGCAGCGCCGAGGCTTCCGGATCGTCGAGGACGAGCCGTACCGCCAGTTGCGGTACTCGGGGGATGCCCTCCCCTCGCTCGCCGCGTTCGCCCCCGAACATGTCATCAGCCTCGGCAGCTTCTCCAAGGTGATCGCACCCGGCCTGCGCATCGGCTGGATCCGCACCACGGCCGACATCCGCTCGTCGATCACGATCGCCAAACAGGCGGCCGACCTGCACACCTCCACGATCGACCAGGCAGCGGCCGCCCACTACCTCGCTTCGGGTCGCGGCGAGCTCGCGCTCTCGCGCATCCGCGAAGCGTATGCCGCTCGTCGCGACGCGATGCTGGAGCTGCTTCCCTCCGCGCTCCCGGACGGAAGCAGCTGGAACCGACCCGACGGTGGCATGTTCGTCTGGGTTCGACTCCCCGAGGGACGGGACGCCGCATCGGCGCTTCCCGCAGCGCTCGCTCACGACGTCGCTTTCGTGCCGGGCACGTCGTTCTTCTCCGGTATCCCCGACGAACGCACCCTCCGCCTGTCCTTCACCACATACTCCCCTGCCAGGATCAGGGAGGGCTTGTCAAGGCTCGGTGCGACCTGGGGTACGGGAAGGTAGCGTGGGGGCATGCGCTACCTCTTCAGCACTGGACTTGTCGCTGCGATCTCTGCCGGGGTCTCCCTGCTGCGCGGCACGCGCGAGCAGCCGATCACCTGGCGCGCCGTCCTGTCGTGGGTGAGCTGGGGAATCACGATGGCACTCGCGGTCGGCGCCGTCGTCGACATGAACCGTGAGCGCCGCGGCGTCCTGGTCGACGCCGACTCGCCCCAGTCGGTCAAGAAGGCGAAGAAGGCCCAGCGACTGCAGTTCCGGTCGCAGAAGGCTCTCGCCGACACGCAGGACCACGCGAAGGACGCTCGCCCCTGACGTCCTCCCCGCCCGAGACTCTTGTCACCGGGTGAGGATGAGGGCTTCTCCCTGACCGCCACCGCCACAGAGGCCGACGGCGGCCGTACCGCCACCTCGACGAGCGAGCTCATGTGCGACATGCACCACGAGCCGGTTCCCCGATGCGCCGATCGGGTGGCCGATGGCGATGCCGCCGCCATGGATGTTCACGATGCCCTCGTCCAGGCCGAGCTCCTCCTGCGAACGGGAGACGACAGCGCCGAAGGCCTCGTTGATCTCCACCAGGTCGAGATCGGCGGGCGCGATGCCCTGCTTCTCGCACGCACGTTCGATGGCACGCGCCGGCTGCGCCTGCAGCGAGTTGTCGGGACCGGCGGTCTGACCGCTCGCTCCGACGGTCACGAGCACGGGCCATCCCTTGGCGTCCGCAGTCCGTCGTGTCGTCACCACCACAGCCGAGGCACCGTCGGAGATCGGTGACGAGTTCCCCGCCGTGATCGAACCTCCCTCTGCGAACGCGGCACGCAGTCCCGCGAGGGTCTCGACGGTGGTGTCCGGACGCACGCCCTCGTCCCTCGTCACGCGCACGGGCTCTCCCCGACGCTGCGGCACGTCGACGGCGACGATCTCCTCGTCGAAGAGACCTGCCTCCTGCGCTGCCGTCGCCCGCTGATGCGACAGCGCGGCCACCCGGTCCTGCGCTTCACGGGTCAGTCCGAAGCGCGCGTTGTGCCGCTCGGTGGACGCGCCCATGCTCTCCCGGTCATACGCATCCGTGAGGCCGTCGTATGCCATGTGGTCGAGAACCTCGACGCTGCCGTACGCCCAGCCGTCGCGCGATCCCATGAGCAGATGGGGCGCGCGCGTCATCGATTCCATCCCGGCGGCGACGACCACATCGGCGTCGCCGGTGCGGATCATCCGCGCCGCGTCGATGACGGCGGTCAAACCGGACAGGCACACCTTGTTCACGGAGTGCGCGGGAACGTCCCACCCGATCCCTGCGCCGATGGCCGCCTGACGCGCCGCGTTCTGCCCCGACCCCGCGGCGAGCACCTGGCCGACGATGACCGCGTCGACGTCAGCCGGATCGATCGAGCCCTGCTCCAGCGCACCTCGGATGGCGAAGGAGCCGAGCTGAGGTGCGGTGAACGCGGCGAGCTGCCCCTTGAGGCGACCCTGAGGCGTGCGGGCGGCGGCGACGATGACGACATCGTTCTCAGTCATGGTCTGTGGTCCTTCCGGTGAGGAGAGTGCGGGAGATGGTGAGCGGTGGTTCCGTGGCGGCGATGACCTCGTCGACCGTGACGCCCGGCGCCGTCTCGACGAGCACCAGGCCTTCGGCCGTCACATCGACCACGGCGAGGTCGGTGATGATCCGATCGACGACACCGCGACCGGTCAACGGCAGCGAGCATTCGTCGACGATCTTCGCGGAGCCGTCCTTGGCCACGTGCTCCATGAGCACGATGACGCGGCCGGCTCCGTGAACCAGATCCATGGCGCCGCCGGGACCCTTGACCATCTTGCCCGGGATCATCCAGTTCGCGAGGTCGCCTCTCACGGAGACCTGCATCGCTCCCAGGATGGCCGCGTCGATCTTGCCGCCGCGGATCATGCCGAAGCTGGTCGCGGAGTCGAAGAACGCCGCTCCGGGGAGGGTGGTGACCGTCTCCTTGCCGGCGTTGATGAGGTCTGGGTCGACAGCGTCCTCCCGCGGGTAGGGACCGACGCCCAGGATGCCGTTCTCCGACTGCAGGACGACCGTGACCCCGGGCGGGACATGGTTGGGTACGAGGGTGGGCAGGCCGATGCCGAGGTTGACGTAGGCGCCGTCCTCCAGCTCGATCGCCGCGCGGGCCGCCATCTGCTCACGGGTGAGTGACATCTCAGGCTCCTTCCACGGCGACGGTCCGCCGCTCGATGCGCTTGGGGATGTCAGTGCCCACCTCGACGATCCGGTGCACGAAAACGCCGGGGAGGTGGATGTCGTCGGGGTCGAGCTCGCCCGGCTCCACCAGCTGCTCGACCTGCGCGATGCAGATGCGACCGGCCATCGCGGCGAGCGGATTGAAGTTGCGCGCGGCCTTGTTGAACACGAGGTTGCCGTGTCGGTCGCCGCGTGCCGCGTGCACGAGCGAGAAGTCGGTGGTGATCGCCTCTTCCAGGACGAACTCCTTCGGCTGCCCGTTCACCGCGAAGACGCGCACGTCCTTCACCGGCGAGGCGGTGGCGATGGTTCCGTCGGGGTTGTACCGACGCGGCAGCCCGCCTTCGGCGACCTGCGTGCCGACGCCCGTCTGGGTGTAGAACGCGGCAATCCCCGAGCCGCCGGCCCTGAGCTTCTCTGCCAGGGTGCCCTGCGGGGTGAGTTCGAGTTCGAGTTCGCCACTCAGGAACTGACGTTCGAACTCCTTGTTCTCCCCCACGTACGACGAGGTCATCTTGCGGATGCGTTGGGCGGCGAGCAGCACGCCGAGTCCCCAGTCATCCACTCCGCAGTTGTTGCTCACCACGCTGAGGCCCTTGGTGCCCTGCGCGAGGAGAGCCTCGATCAGGGCGATCGGGTTCCCGGACAGGCCGAAACCGCCGACGGCCAGCGACGCTCCGTCCTCGATGTCGGAGACGGCAGCCTCCGCAGACTCCCATTGCTTGTCGATCACGTCGGCTCCTTCGATTCCGTGCTCACCCCAGCATCCGCCGAAGAGCCGTCTGCGGGGAAGCCAGATCTTGCGATGTGGCCGAACACGGAGGTAGCGTCCACATTATGGAACCCGCCTCTTCAGTACCCGGCACGCAGGCGATCGCGAGGGCCGCGCGCCTGCTGCGCCTGGTGACCGCGGCCGGCTCGGACGGAGCCTCTTTGCAGGAGCTCGCCGTCGCCGCTGAGCTCTCGCGCTCCACTGCCCACCGTCTTCTGAGCGCCCTCAAGTCGGAAGGTCTCGTCGATCGCGACGGCGCGAGCACGCGATGGATGCCCGGGCCGGAGCTGTTCCTCATGGGATCCGTGGCGGCGGCGCGCTACGACGTGACCACGCTCGCCCGCGACATCGTTCGCTCCCTCGCGGTCAAGACCGAGGAGAGCGCGTTCCTCTCCGTGCGACGGGCGGACGAGACGGTGTGCCTGCTTCGCGAGGAAGGGTCGTTCCCGATCCGCTCCTTCGTGCTCAGCGAAGGGGTCCGCTTCCCTCTCGGCGTCGCCAGCGCCGGACTCGCCATCCTGGCGTTCCTCCCCGACCACGATGTGGATGCCTATCTCGACCGCCACCCCGAGCTGGAGGGAGCGTGGGGGCGCGCGCACGGTCAGCTCCCCCTCCG
Organism: Microbacterium maritypicum MF109; assembly: GCF_000455825.1. Lineage (GTDB taxonomy): Bacteria > Actinomycetota > Actinomycetes > Actinomycetales > Microbacteriaceae > Microbacterium > Microbacterium maritypicum_A. The sequence goes on along the minus strand of NZ_ATAO01000206.1, from coordinate 4,583 downwards.
AGCACGCCTCGCCGAGACCAAGGAACGGGGCTATGCCGTCAACCCCGGCCTGATCGTCGAGGGCAGCTGGGGGCTGGGCGCTGCGGTCTTCGATCGCGCCGGACGTCCGGAGTGGGCATTGAGTCTGACCGGCGTCGAGTTCCGCTTCGGCCCGGACCGGATGGCCGAACTCGGTCGCACGCTCCTCGCGCACGCGCACCAACTCTCCGCGAGGATCGCCAGCACCAGGCGGTGACGACCATTCATACCAACCGGTATATACTCGTTGGTATGAATCGCGTCGATGTCATCCCCTCTCTGGTGCTGTCGGGGTACGCGCTCGGCCGCATCGCCGCTCAGGACGCCGGAAACGACGCACCTGCGGCGCAGTGGCGAGTGTTGAGCCTCCTCGAACAGGCAGGCGCGAGAAGGGTGGGTGAACTCGCCGCGGCCGCCCGCACAACCCAACCCGGCATGACCCGTCTCCTCGGCGGCTTGGAACGGGAAGGACTCGTGCTCCGCTCCCCCGATCCCGACGATTCACGAGCGACGGTCGTCGACATCACTCCACGGGGAACCGCCGCCCTCGCCGCCTGGCGCGCCGAGTTCCGTGACACGCTCGCCCCGCGCTTCGCCGCGCTGAGCGACGAGGAATGGGCTGCCCTCACGCGTGCGGCGGAGATTCTCGCCGCGCACACCGCCACTGATCGAACAGGAGAATCTCGGTGAACACCCCCGCCACCCCCTCGGTGTGGAAGCAACCGGCCCAGGTGTGGGCCGTCGCATTCGCGTGCGTCGTCGCCTTCATGGGCATCGGCCTCGTGGACCCGATCCTGCCCGCGATCGCGGAATCGCTCCAGGCCTCGCCGGTCGAGACCGAGTTGCTGTTCACCAGCTACCTCCTCGTGACCGGGCTCGCGATGCTCGTGACCAGCTGGATCTCGAGCCGCATCGGCGCGAAGGCCACCCTGCTCATCGGATTGGCGCTGATCGTGGTCTTCGCCCTGCTGTGCGCCCTGAGCGGCAGTGTCGACGCCGTCATCGGTTTCCGGGCAGGCTGGGGCCTCGGCAACGCCCTGTTCATCTCGACCGCGCTCGCTACGATCGTCGGCGCCGCGTCAGGTGGCAGCAGCGCCGCCATCGTGCTCTACGAAGCGGCGCTCGGCCTCGGGATCGCCGTGGGCCCTCTCCTCGGCGGACTCCTCGGGGAGCAGAGCTGGCGCGGCCCGTTCTTCGGCGTCGTCGTGCTGATGGCCGTCGCATTCGTTGCCGTGCTCGTGCTGCTGCGGGGGCCCGGGGAGAAGCGGGTTCCCGTGAAGTTCTCCGCGCCGTTCGCCGCGCTGCGGCGTCCCGCACTGGCGGTCCTCGCGATCACAGCGCTGTTCTACAACATCGGCTTCTTCGTGCTGCTGGCGTTCTCGCCGTTCCCCCTCGGCTTCGGCGCGATGGGAATCGGCTTCACGTTCTTCGGATGGGGCGTCGCACTCGCCGTCACCAGCGTGTGGGTCGCGCCGATCCTGATGCGCCGGATGCCCCGCACGCGCGTCATCCTCGTCGTGCTCCCCCTCCTGGCGATCGACCTCGTCGCCGCCGGCCTCCTGGTCGCGAACGCCGCTGCTCTCGTCGCCTGCATCGTCATCGGCGGGCTCCTGCTCGGCGTCATGAACACCGTGCTCACGGAGGCCGTGATGGAGGCCACGGATCTTCCGCGCTCCGTCGCCTCCTCGGCGTACTCCGCCGTGCGATTCCTCGGCGGTGCGATGGCTCCTCCGATCGCGGCGCTGCTGTGGCACGCGTTCAACGCGACGGTTCCCTACCTGTTCGCCGCTGCCTCGGTGCTGCTGGCCGCACTCACGGTGTTCCTGGGACGCCGAGTGCTCGCGCACATCGACGACGAGCCTGCGGACGCGACGACGGAGGACGCCGCGGCTATCCTCGTGGGCGACGCCGCCTGAACCGGACCTGCGACGTCGGAACGGCCAGCGGAGCCCGCTCCGGCGTCGCAGCCTGCACCCTCTGGATCCGGCAGCCTGCGCCTTGGATATCGTGGGGCGATGAGCGAAACGCCTTCCCTCCCCGAACGCAGCCGTCTCGTGCATGAGCATCTCGTGGACGCCGGCGTCGAGACAGCGATCCGTGTGCTTCCGGACTCCGCACGCACAGCCGTGGAGGCCGCTGCGGCGATCGGGTGCGACGTCGCGGCGATCGCCAACAGTCTGGTGTTCCTCGCCGATGGCGTCCCCGTCCTGGTTCTGACCAGCGGCGGTCACCGCGTGGAGCTCTCCACCCTGCGGGCGAGCATCGGCGCGGACGACGTGTCCATGGCGCCCGCATCCGTGGTCCGCTCGGCGACCGGCCAGGCGATCGGCGGCGTCGCGCCTGTCGGGCACCCCGCGCCGCTCCGCACGTTCATCGACGAAGCACTGCGGGACCATCGAGAGCTGTGGGCGGCCGCGGGCCATCCGCACACCGTCATGCCACTGACGTTCGACGAGCTCCGCCGTATCACGGACGCGACGGTGATCGCCGTCGTCTGACTCCCGGGAACGACCTCACGGAGAAGGATCTCGCGGAAGACCGGAGAGCCTTTGCTCTCCCGCGCGCGACGAAGCCGGTACGACGAAACCGGTACCGCGGAGCAGGAGACTCCTCGGCACCGGCCTCGTCCGGTGGATCAGTCGTCCGATGGACCAGTCGTCCGATGGATCAGTCGTCCGATGGATCAGTCCTGGGCCGCGCGCGAGCGCGCCCGGACCGCTCCGAGAACGGTCAGAGCGATGCCGAGCAGCAGCGCAGCGGCGCCGCCCCAGAGCATCGCGGCGGGCACATAGCCACCGGTGGTGGCCAGCGACGACCCACCCGTGAGTGGCAGCTCGGTGGGCGGAGTGACCGCGGTGGGCGGTGTCGGCGGTGTCGTCGGCGGAATCACGGGCGGCGTCGTCGTCGCGGTGTTGGTGAGCGTGACCGCGAGTGTCGTACCGGAGCCGACGGTGAACTGCGCTCCGCCGTCGGCCACGGAGTGCACATCGGGTCCCGAGAACACGGGAACACCCCAGTCGACCCCCTCGACCGCCGGTGGCGTGAGTTCCACGAGTGTGACGACGGTCCCCGTGGGCAGCTGGATGAGCGGTGCGGTCGCCCCCGCCGTGACCGTGACGGTGCGCTCGACGACCGGGTCGCCATAGCTGTAGCGCACGGTGTAGACGGCATCGGCCGGTACCTCAGACGAACCGGAGCCGCCGACGACCTTAGTGAGGGTGAATGCGCCGGTGGCGTCGCCGTCTCCGCTTCCCCCACCGGTGACAGACCACACCTCCCTGTCCTGGAGCTTGATCCCGTTGACGTCGGCGGTGTTGGCGTAGGTGGCACCGTCGACCTGCGAGCTCGGCACCGTGAAGTACTTGACGAAGTACATCCGCGTCGGGTCGATCGGGCCGGGGATCACGAGGTGGAAGGCCGTGCCGCCGTCGTTCCATGATCCGGTCCAGTTCGTGATCGACTGCGGATCCCGATCCTGCATCGTCGTGCTCCATACCTCGAGCTGCTCATCCTCGTTGTGATGTTCGGCGAATCCGTCGCCCGCCCCGGTCAGGGTGTCGTCGACGACGATCGACTCCGCGCCCGCGAAGCTCGCACCCGGCAGCGCCAGCTGCCACGCGATCCTGCCGTCATCCGTCTGCCACGACCACTTCTGCGGTTCTGTGGGCAGCGGCGACGACGGTCCGATGCCGCCGCCGGGAATCTCGACGGGCGTGATGGTGCCATCGACGGTGAACTCCACCGTGCTCTCGGTCGTCTGCTCATCGGCGGAGGCGACGAACCACAGGGAGCCGCTGACCCCGGTGCGCCCGTTCACGTAGTCGGTGAGCGTGCAGGTGACGACCGGTGCGGCGTCGGTGCTCACGGTGCACTCGGCGATCGTCTTGCTCGGATCCTCCGCAGAGGGTACCGAGAAGGATGTCCCCGCCCGGGCGAACTCCTTCGGCAGGGTGAACCCGAAGGTCTGTCCACCGACCGCGCCGTCCGGCACCGACCACTCGGCGTCGACCCGCACCTGGTCCCACTGCGAGACCGCTCCGCCGCCCCCGACCGTGGTCACGGTGATCGACGAAGGATCGATGGCCGCGGGATAGTCGTACTCCGCAGCTGAGGCGGCTCCCGCACCGGCCAGTGTGATCACGGCGCCCAGCGCTGCGGCCGCAGCGGCGATGATCGCGGTTGTCTTCCGGCGCACGACGGCGCCACCGTTTCTCTCGTACAAGATCTTCCCCAGTTCTTGATGTAGCCCATCCCGTCGGCGCTGCTGCGAAGCAGTGAGGCGTCCGAGGGCGCGAGGCATGTGTCCCCATATGAGAGACGGCGGCGGGCTCGATCCATTACGCGATACCGCAGAATCCGTCGCGCTCGTCGCTCGGACACACGATGACATCGCCGTCGTCACGCGGGGCGAGCACGGCCGACACGTCGAGGAGAAGCGGGCGGAAAGGTTCGCCCCATCGGGGAGCAACCGGGAAAACAGAAAAGCCTCGGTAGATGGCGAGATCTACTGAGGCTGTTCCGTGCACCCCCTGGGACTTGAACCCAGAACCCACTGATTCAGAGTC